>JBGQAK010000042.1:0-2797 GCA_041494245.1 Thermoanaerobaculaceae bacterium | reverse complement strand
GGGGTCGGCTGAGCTCACGACGAAGCCCTCCCCCCTCTGAGGGGGAGGGGGTGGGTGGGGGGTCCGGGAATCTGCGTAATCGTTCGACTGAGCTCACGACGAAGTCTGCGAAATCTGCGGTTAAGAGGATTCCTCGGGATTCCGGTAACGAAGGGGAGATGGGGCGTGCGAATACCTGGAGGGGCTAAGGGCTTATCCTAAAACATCTTGACAGCGACCCAGCATGGGTTCATCCTACCTTTCCCAGGAGGTGCGCCCATGCCGACCAGCGCCAAGACACTGCCCTGGGAGTTGTCGGACGAGTTGTGGACGCAGGTTGGGCCGTTGCTCCCCAAGGTCGCCCCCAAGACGCGTGGCCGGGGGCGAGCGCGGCGGAAAGTGGGCGGCCGCCCGCGGGTGCCCGACCGGACCGTGCTGGCGGGCATCCTGTACGTGCTCCGCACCGGCTGCCAGTGGAAGGCGGTCCCGCGCGTGTACGGCAGTGGCAGCACCGTGCACCTCCGCTTCCAGCAGTGGGAGCGCGGCGGCGTCTTCCGGCGGCTGTGGCGGGCCGGTCTCGCCGAGTATGACGACCTGGAGGGCATCGCCTGGCGCTGGCAGGCGGTGGATGGCACCATGACGAAAGCCCCCCTGGGGGGCGAAGCCACCGGCCCGAATCCGACCGACCGGGGGAAAAAAAGGGACCAAGCGCCACCTCCTGGTGGACGGGACTGGCATCCCGCTCTCCCTCGTCGTCAGCGGGGCGAACGTGAATGACCACCTCCGGCTCCCCGAGGTCCTCCAGGCTCTCGTGGTCCCCCGGCCCCGGCCCGCGCCCGGCCACCCCCAGCACCTCTGCGCGGACAAGGGCTATGACTACCCCGTCGCCCGGGCGACGCTGGCCGCGGAGGGCTATGTGGCGCACATCAAGTACCGCGGGGAGGAGGCCGCCGCGAAACGCCGCGACCCGCGGAAGCGCGCCCGGCGGTGGGTAGTCGAAGCGTGCCATTCCTGGCTCAATCGGTTCCGGAAGCTCCTGGTGCGCTTCGAGAAGAAGGCCGTCAACTACACCGCGCTCCTCCAGTTCGCCTGTGCAATCATTTGTTGGCGCCGCGCAGGGGTTTTAGGATAGGTCCTAAGCCGCAATACTGTTCACTTAGCTATCTGGAGGTGATCGGCAATCGACAGCCACGTCGTCCGACAGCGCTTCCGTGGGCGCAGGGGATACTTGCTCATCTTCCGCTTCAGCCCGCGCGGGTTGCAGCGGGATCGGCTGGAGACGACCCGTTCATCCAAGATCTCCCGGAGCACCGCCGCATGCAACGCGTTCCAGTCCGCAGGGGGGAAGGGCGGCGAAGCGCGAGAGCTTGCGTCGGATGACGCGGACCGCGTGGAGGAACGAGAGCCGGTCCGGATCCTCCCCCGCTTGGAGCGCGGCCTCGTGCATGAGGCCCCGGACGGCGAAATGGGCCAGCAGCAAGCCGTAGAACTCCTGTTTGACGAGGTCCGGCGTCTTGCTCCGCAAGACGATGCGGGCGCCCCGCAGGTGCGTCTTGAGTTCGTCCAGGGCCGTCTCGATCTCCCAGCGCTCGTGGTACAGCGCGGCGAGGTCCGCCGCGGGCGCCGCCGCGGGATCCAGGATCGTCGTCAGCAGCCGGTAGCGCGGCTCCGCCCCCGGCACCCCGGCCAACTGGTACTCGATGACCCGCACGACCACGCCCTGGCGGCCGTGTCGCCGCGCCTGCACGCTGGGGTAGATGCGGCTGAGATACGACCCGTCGGGCAGCCGCTGCTCGCACGGCAACTGGAGGTTCTGCTTGACCCGCCACAGCAGGTCGGCCCCGGTGGCGGCGGCCTGGGTCCACAGGGCGTACCCGAAGAACAGCCGGTCGGCGAGACACAGCATCCCGGGGCGCACGCACGCCAGGACCTCGGCCGCGAGGGTGGTCTCGCCCGTGGCGTACGGCCCGCACCGCGTGCCGAACAGCACGTGGGTCCCGCTCTCGACCAGCGCCACGAATCGGAGCTGTGGGTAGGCACTCGCCCCCCGGCTCGCCGCGGGGCGCCCGAACGCTTTGGCGTTCCCCGCCTGGTCCGCGACATCGAGCGTGCTGCCGTCCAGGCTGACCAGCTGCCAGCGCCGGTACCAGGCGCCGGTGGTCTCCGGAACGGCGATCGGTTTCACGATGTGGTCGTGCAGCTGCTGCAGCGGCTGCCAGCCCACCCGCGTGCGGGCCTTGGAGATGCCCGACTTTCCGGCGACCTGCACCGTGGCGCTGGGCCCCAGCAGCCACTGCACCCCCTCGAGCAGACAGCGCAGCACCTCGCGGTAGGACGACTGCATGTACAGCGCCAGGGCGATCACGTAGTAGACCACCACGTGGGCCGGCAGGTCCCGCTGCCGCCGGCTGGCGGTGCCCGTGGCCGCCAGCACCGCGCGGACCGTCTCCGGGGGGAAGGTCTTCGCAATGACGCCGAGGCTGATGTAGTCCGTGATCCGGCTCCCGGCAGGGAGGCTTGCCACGGTGCGCGCCATGTGTGGCCTCCTGGGAAAGGGGTTTCCCGAGCGTACCACACATGGCAGACTTAAGTCAACAGTATTGGGGTTAAGGCAATCCATGCCCGCTTGGACCGCGAGGAGGAGCGTGGATGCCATTCTGCCCGCTCCAAGCGGTGGCTGGCTCCCGTTCACGCTAACCGGCGCACGCTGCAGTTGCGCGCGGCCGGGTTGAGCGTGCGGTGAGGTCCACGGCTCTACTTCGGGACCGGTATGACCGTCCCTGTGCCGCGCTACACGAGCTTGACGTTTTTCAGCGGT
>JBGQAK010000001.1:0-352912 GCA_041494245.1 Thermoanaerobaculaceae bacterium | reverse complement strand
GCGATCAGCGCCTCCGAAATGACCCCCGGCCCGCTCGGCATCTCCGATACCAGCCCAACCGCCCAGGCGCCATGCTCGACCGCCGCCAAGCCCTCTTCCACGCGTGCGATGCAGCAGATCTTTATCCTCGTCGCCGGCATGATCTTCTCGGTTCTTCCACTCCCTCGCTGGCTCACCTTAAGGACCCCGCGGGGGCGCCCCGCAGCCACCGGAACCCCTGGCAACTATACGACATGCGGGGCAGGGTGCGAGTTCTTGAAACCTACCTTGTCGCAAGATTCCGAGCGATCTTGACAACCTAGGTGAACGGGGTAGCCTGACGCCACGGTGGCCAACGTCGCAAGCTCGGTCTTTCTCTGCAACGCTCGATGGGATGAAAGGAGGAGGTCTATGCAGCGTCTCTGGCGAGTCGGTCTTGTGCTCCTGTGTTTCAGCGTGTGCCTCGTGCCCGGTGCGCTTGCGCAGTCGCAGGCGACGACCGGGGTCATCGGAGGGACCGTCGTGGACGAAACGGGGGGTGCGCTCCCCGGGGCAACGGTCTCGCTCAAGAACACCGACACGAACTTTGAGAAAGTCATCGTCTCAGGGCCGGATGGCCGTTTCCGGGGCGTCCTTCTCCCCCTCGGGCCATACCGGGTCACCGTCACCCTCTCGGGCTTCGCCAAGCTGGTGAGGGAAGGCCTCGACCTGGCGGTCGGCCAGACGATCAACCTCTCGTTGACCCTCAAGGTGTCGGCGGTCAGCCAGGAGGTGCTGGTCACCGCGGCGAACCCGGTGATCGAGACCACCCGCGCGGAAGGTTCGACCCAGATCGACCAGCGACAGGTCGCCAGCCTCCCCAACAACGGTCGCAACTTCCTCGACTTCGCGAAGCTGACGCCGAGCGTGTCCATCGTCCAGGGGCCCGACGGCGATGAGGTGACGGTCAACGGCCAGAAGGGGATTGCCAACAACGTCTCGGTCGACGGTGCCGACTTCAACAACCCGTTCTTCGGCGAGCAGCGGGGCGGCCAGCGGCCGCCCTTCACGTTCAACCTCGACGCGGTCAAGGAGGTCGTGGTGGTGACCGACGGCGCCAACGCCGAGTTCGGCCGCTCGTCCTCGGGGTTCGTCAACGTCGTCACCAAATCCGGCACCAACACCCTCCATGGCAGCTTCCACACCCACTACAAGTTCCAGGGGCTCTCCTCGGCGCCGATCAACCGCGACGGGAGCACGGGCAAGGAGTACGACTTCAACCAGCTGCAATTCGGGGCCACTCTGGGCGGCCCGCTCATGAAGGACAAGCTGTTCTACTTCGCATCGGTCGATGTCCAGAGGGCCAGCGCGACGAAGCAGACGGACCCCACACGCATCGAGCAGCGCGTGGTCGACTACTTCGCGGGCCTCGGCAGCCCGAACGAGAACGCGCCGATCAAACACGGCAACGACGCCCAGGTCGGCCTCGCCAAGCTCGACTGGCTCATCACGCCGGACCACCTGGCAACGCTGCGGGCGACCTACACCAACTCCAAGCAGGAGAACGGCACGTTCGACGTCGACTCCTGGGGCCGCAGCGCCAACGCGATCGAGAACGACGACTCCAAGGCGGTCAGCGGGACCCTCATCTCGACGTTCTCGAACTCGCTCCTCAACGAGTTCCGCTTCCAGTTCGCCAAGGAGAACCGCCCGCGGCCCTACAACGGCCCGCTCATCACGGGGCAGAGCCGGCCGCTGCCCGACACGGCGTTCGACTTCGTCAGGAGCTACCGCTTCGGCATGCCGTTCTTCATCCCGGTGGACTACTACGACACCCGGGTGCAGTTCAACGACAACGTCACCGTCATCAAAGGCGCTCACGAGATCAAGCTGGGGTTCGAGTACAACCACGTGAACTCGTCGCAGATCTTCCGCGGCTTCCAGAACGGCCGCTACATCTTCGGCTCGACCGACGGGTTCCTGAACTATGCGCACAACCCCTACTACGTGGAGTGCTCCGACGGCTCCTCGTCCCAGACCGCGACCTGCCCCCCAGGCACGGGCATCACCGGTCCGCTCCTGCTCTTCCTGCAGCAGGCGGGCGTGGGGGACGTCACCGCCGAGGAGGCGGGGACCCAGTCGATCAACCAGTTCGAGCCGGCCGCCTTCATCCAGGACAAATGGACCCCCCAGGCCAACCTGACGATCCAGTTCGGCCTGCGCTGGGAGGCCGAGATCGAGCCCGATCCGATCACGCCGGCCGACCAGGTGTTCTACGCCCCGTTCATCGGCAAGACCGTCAATGGGCAGGAGTTCCCGTCGGACGGCAAGATTCCGTCCGACAGGAAGATGTGGCAGCCGAGGCTCGGCATCACGTGGGATCCAACCAACGACGGCAAGACCGTGATCCGCGCCAGCGGCGGCGTCTACTACGCGCGCATCCCCGGTCTCTACCTCGCGTCGGCCCGCTCGACCAACGGCAGCCGGGGCCAGAACCTTTTCCGGGCCAGCTTCTTGGCTCCGTTCGTCACGATGCCGGTCTACCCCAACCTGCTCCCGACGTCGGAGGCCGGCACCCCCGACCACCCCGAAGTCTACGTGTTCGACAAGAACTTCAGGAACCCCAAGACGACCTCGTTCTCGATCGGCATGGACCGTGAGATCACGCCCGACATGGGAGTTTCGATCAAGTACAACTACGCCAGGACAAGGAATCTGACCCGCTACATCAACACCAACGACGCGCTGCTCGGCGGCAACTGGAGCACCGGCCTCCCCGACGCCGCAGGCGGGAACACGAACGGTATCTCCACGCTCTGGACTGCGATGTCAACGGCCAAGAGCGACTACTGGGGCGTGACCATTGGCCTCATGAAGAAGTGGAGCGACAACTACCAGTTCCAGGTGTTCTACACCTATTCGGTGGACAAGTCCGACGACGACAACGAGCGCGACCCGTTCACCCTCCGTTACGCCAAGGTCACGGACCTCGCGGCCGAGTACGGCTACTCCGACCGCGACCAGCGCGACCGCTTCAACGGGATCTTCCTCTGGAAGGCGCCCGGGGACATCAACGTCAACGTCCGCTACTCGTACCGCTCGCCCCAGCCTCGTTCGCTGAAGCCGGACGGGACGCCGTCACAGAGCCCGTTCGTCGCCGGGCCATCCGACCGCATCCGGCCCGACGGTAGCGTCGTACAGCGCAACACCGGCCGCAAGGACAACAAGTACTCCTCTCTGGACTTCAGCGTCTCGCGGCCGTTCAACTTCGGTGGTATCTCGATCGAGCCGATCCTCGAGGTGTTCAACCTGTTCAACAGCAAGAACCTCCGCATCCCGGAGACGACCAACCTGATCTTCAACTTCGACGGAACGGTGCAGAGCGGCCTGGGCGAGCCGCGGCAGGCGCAGCTCGGAATCCGGGTCGCCTTTTAGACAGCGAAGCGCATGAACCAAACGGGGGGAGGGCACAACCCTCCCCCCGGCTCATTTCTCGATGAATCACCGAGCCCCGGCGCGCTCCCTCACCTGGGGGCGGCCACGGGTGCAGGCGTACGAAGCTTGGCGAACTCGTCGCCGGGCAGCCAGGTCGGCATCGCGTCGGACTGAGCCACCGCGAGGCCGGCCAGGAACCCGAGTTGGGTGTCCTCGATCATCCCGTCAAAGTTCCAGCTCGGGGTGTACTCGTCGCTGGGCTGGTGGTAGTGGGCGTTGCCCCAGTCCTCGGTGACTTTCTTGCCCCACCCCGGCTCGCGGCCCACGTAATCCAGGCCGCCCTTGAAGTAAAGGCTGGGCACGCCGACCTTCGCAAAGCTGAAATGGTCCGACCGGTAGTAGGCGCCGCGCTCGGGGAACGCCTCGTCGGTGACCACCCGCCCCTGCAGCGCCGCCACCGCCTCGGCCACCTGGTCGAGCGTGGATTTACCCTTGCCCACGAGGGCCACATCGCGGGTCTTCCCGAAGATGTTGCCGGCGTCGAAGTTGACGTCGGCGGTGATCCTCTCGACCGGCACCGTGGGATGCGCGACAAAGTACGCCGAACCCAGCAGACCCGACTCCTCGCAGCTCACGATCGCGAACAGGATCGTCCGGCGCGGCCGCTGCGGGAGCGCCGCGAACGCCTTGGCGATCGCGAGCACCTGGGCGACGCCGGCCGCGTTGTCCACCGCGCCGTTGTAGATCGTGTCGCCCCTGGCGTCGGGCCTGCCGATGCCGAAATGGTCGTGGTGGGCCGAGAAGATCACGACCTGGTCCTTGAGCGCGGGATCGCTGCCCGGGATCTCGCCCAGCACGTTGCCCGTCTCCCCGCGCGTGAGCGTGCTGGCGAGCTTCAGGGAGGTGCGGATCCCGAGCGGCACCGGCTTGAAGTCGCGGCTGCGCGCCTTGGCAACGAGCGCGTCGAGGTCGAAGCCGGCGAGCGACACCAGGCGCCGGGTCGCTTCTTCGGTCGTCCACGCCCGCACCTTGACGCGCTGCTCGCCGGCGTCGGGCAACTCGAACTGCTCGCCTGTCCAGGAGTTCTGCACGACCTTCCAGGCGTATCCGGCCGACGGCGTGGTGTGGATGATGATGGCGCCGGCCGCGCCCGCCCGCGCCGCGTTCTCGTATTTGTAGCTCCACCGCCCGTAGTACAGGCGCCGCGTACCGGCGAACAGGGCGGGGTCCCAGTCGGGGTCGTTGTTCATTACCAGCAGGATCTTGCCCTTGAGGTCGGCGCCCTTGAAGTCGTCCCAGTTGTACTCGGGGGCCTGGATTCCGTAGCCCACGAACACCAGCTCGGCGTCGGAGATCGTCACCTCGGGGGCCTGCACCCCGGTCGCCGCAATGAAGTCGTTCCAGAACCGAAGGGAGAGATCCTTAGCGCCCGCACGGAACGCCCAGGTGTCGGGGGGAGTCGTGGTGATGCCGACGATCTCGAAGCGCTGCTCCCACCCTCCGCCCGGCCCCGCGGGTTTCAGGCCGATCAGCTCCATCACGCTGGCGACGTACAGGCGCGACAGCGTGTCGCCGCGGTGCGTAGGCGCACGCCCCTCCAGCAGGTCGTCCGCGAGGAAGCGAACGGTGCCTTCCAGGGCGCCCCGGTCGATGACCTTCGCCGCGTCCTGCGCGCCCGGCGGCAGCTTGAGGTCGAGCGCCCCCGCAGGAGCCGCGCCCATCGCCACGATCACGAGAACCGCCATCAACCCGAGCTTCCGCGCCATGTCGTCGCCTCCCCGAAACCCGCATACTGTAGCAAGTCCTCAGGAATCGGGATTCCCGCCGGCACCGTCTGGGGTGGGACTCAGGATGACGATGGCTCGCCGGCAGGTGAGCCATCGTCACTTCGCGAAGTACGGGTGGGGGAGGATCGCCGGCTTCTGCTGCGGCCCCGCCGGGCGCGAGAACTCCAGGTCGGGCAGCAGCACCGCGGGAGCTACCACCGCGGCCGGGTCCCCGCCCGCACCGCCGAAGCCCCCGTAGACCACCATGAGCTCCCCGGCCGCGGAGGCGGTCGCCATCCGGTTGTCCACGAAGCTCTCGCTACCCGCTGCGGAGATCTCCTTCAGGGTGCGCACGCTGATCTCCCCGAAGGAGAGCCCGCGCACCAGCTCCTCCGCACCGTCCGCGACGCTCACGCGGTAGGCCACGATCGGAGGCGCCACCGCGTCGGGGCGCCGCCGCCCCCTCGCGGAGGGGTCTCCTCCGCTCAGCGAGGGATCGTCGAGCTTGGCGACGATCAGGCCGTGCTGGAGCCCGGCCGCCTTGCACTCCTCCAGGAGCTGGGCCTTCAGCTCGTGAAAGCCCTTACCGTCCCTGGCCTGCACGAACAGGTTCCCGATTTGCGCGGCCACGCCGCCATAGGAGGTCGCACGGGCGTGGCCGTTGGACTGCGGGATCTCCTTGCGCGGCCGCCGCGACATCAGGAGCGTTCTGAGCACGCCCGCATCGATCACGGTCACCGCCTGCGCAGGCACGCCCTGGCTGTCGAAGGCGTAGGTTCCCATCAGCGCCTGCCCGGCGAAGTTCGCCTGTGTGGGGTCGTCGCTCACCGAGAGGAACGCCGGCAGCACCGGGCGATTGATCCGCTCGGCGAGCTCACTCTTCGGCATTCCGGCCGCCATGCGCTCGTCCTCGACGAGGGGGGGCCGGTGGCCGGAGAGCTGCGGAGCCAGAAGCTGGGCGAACAGCTCGGCGGCCGCCTGGCCGGTGAACAGTACGGGGCCGGCGTACTTCTCGAGCGCCGGTGCGGCCGCCAGCCGCGTGAGCTGCCCGCCGACCGAACGCACCGCGGCGGCCAGGACAGCCTCGGGCGGGAGCCGGTCGAGGCTCGCGGCGAAAAACGGTGCAAAGTCCTTGAGTTGCATCCCGTCGGGCGCTTGGGTGGTGGCACCCACCAGCAGCGTGGCAAGGGAGTTGGGCTGGCGCAGCACGGTCCCCTCGCTTGTGACGTAGTAGCGGCTGCCCACCCGTACGGCGAGCTGCACGCTGGAGTCCTGGATCGCGGGGAACTCCCGGAAGATCGCGGAGAGGCGCCGGACGACGTCCGGCCACTTCGCGAACTCCGGACCGAGAGGCGGGCGCGGCGCGAGCGCGGTGATCGGTTTCTCGCGCGAGAAATCGGGGATCTGTTCCGTCATCACCTTGTTCTGCAGCGCGGCCTTTTTGGCCGCCAGCTGTTCGAGCGCCTGCTTGTACGCCGCGTCGAACGCCAACCAGAGAGCGTGCCGGAGCGCCAGCGCGTCGTCCTCCACCACCAGTCGGCGCGGCACGTCCATCATCTGCGCGTAGAACGACCTGCTGCCGACGAACTCGCTGCTGTCGAGCTCGTAGGAGCCGACGCGGACTTCCACCCGCAGCGGCCGGCTCCGCTCCCGGTCCACGCGCACCAGGGCACCGAAGCTGGCCGCGATGCTCACGGTCTCCTGATCGCTGACCGTGGCCTCGATGTAGAAAGGCTTGTCGAGGTTCTCGAGCCTGAGCTGGGAGGCGGCACGGCCAAGCTCCTCCCGCATCGCCTGGAGCAGCACGTCGTCGTTGACCAGAGCCTGCGCCTGGGCGGCGAGCCCGATACCGAGGAGGGCAACTGCGAGGATGCTCACCCGGGTTGAGCGCGTCATGGCCGATCCCCCTTTCCCGGCGGCGGAAGCAGCGGTGGCCGGTCGGCGGATTTCTCCTTCTTCTGGATCTCGATCTGGCCGGTCAGGATGCTGGGTGCGGATAAGGACACCGGGATGGGCCCGGACTCCGCGCCGCAGTACCCGTTGAAAACCTCGACACGGTCCGATGCGGCCAGGATCTTGCTGAACGACACGAGCGGGGTGCCGATGAGGTCGGCCCCGCGCACCAGCTCGTCTGGCCGCCCGTCCGTGTAGACCCGGTAGACCACCAGTGGGGTCACCTGGTAGACCTGGGGGATGCCCCGGCCGGTGAACGTGAAACCGCCAGAGATGTCCTTGAAGATCAGGCCGAACGGCTTCCCCTGCTTCTTGCACTCCTCGATCAGCATCTCGCGGAGCTTGCCCTCGGGGACGGTTTCGGAGGCCTCCACGATGAGGTTTCCCTGCCGTCCCACCGCCCGGAACCCCGGGTAGCTCCGCCCGTGCCCGTTGGACTTGGAGAACGAGGCGATCGGCGAGCGCGACATCAGGAAGCTCTTCAGGATGCCCTTGTCCACGACGACGACCCGCTGTGCCTTGACCCCCTCGTCGTCGTACCTGTAGCTGCCGAGGAGGTCCTTGGTGCCGAAGCGTTCCATGGTGGGGTCGTCGTAGACCGAGATGAAGGTCGGCAGCACCTGCTCGTTCACCTTCTTGGTGTAGGTCTGGCCCTCCTGCTCGTCCTTTTGGCGGTGCCCCTCGATGCGGTGCCCGAACACCTCGTGGAAGAACACGCCCGACGCGCGACCGTCCAGGATCGCCGGTCCGGTGTACGGCTCGATCACCGGGGCCGCCCGCAGCGCCTTGAGGTCGGCCACGATGTGCTCGATCGCCGCCCGCACGGCTGCGTCATCCGGCAGCTTCTCGGGGGTGCGGGCCTCGAAGCTCTCGTAGCGGTACAGCTCCATCCCGTCCTCCGCCTTGGTCTCCGCGTAGATGCCCACGCGCAGCTGAACGGAGGAGTGCTGGAGGACCGTGCCCTCGGAGGTGACCAGGTACTTCGTCACTGCCTCCGCCCTGAGCGAGACCGACGACCGGTAGATCTCGGGGGTGGCGTTGAAGACCGCCGAGGCCGCCTTGAGCCGCTTCTCCCACCCCTTCACGTCGATCCTCACCTGTGCGGGCGGGCCGATGAAACGCTGCGGCTCGTCGCGGGAGAAGTCCGCCGAGGTGTCCTCCTCCTTGACCTTCACCGCCACGTTGGCCTTCACCTGGGTCAGGCTCTCCAGGGCGGCCTTGTACTTCCGGTCGGTCTCCAGCCACAGAGCGGCCCTGAGCGAGTCCAAGTCGTCCTCGATCGCCACCGCCCGCGCCGGCGAGTACGACGTGTAGTACGAAAAACGGTCGCCCTGCAGCCGGTGGGTGTTGTCGAGCGCGTAGTCCCCGACCCGAACGGCGACGTCGAGCAGACGCGCGCGGTCGCTGGAGCTGTACTCCAGGGCGCCGCACGTGGCCGCGATGCTCGTGTCCTGGAGGTCGGTCACGCTGTACATCAGGAAGTAGGGAGGCTGGTCGGCCTTGGCGCGCAGCCCCTCCACCGCCCGCGCCATCTCCTGCTCCATCGCCTTCAGCACCGGGCTGCCGGCCGGGGGCTCCGCCGGAAGCGCGGTTCGCGCGAGGCCGAGCACCGCGAGGAGAAGCAGCGCGCCGACACCCCCGTTTCGTGGCAACGCTCTCATGGTGTCCTCCACGCTGCTCGCGCCATTCTCGGCCGTCCGCGCCGCCACCGTCAAGCTCCCGGCGAGCGCGGCGGGGGTCGGCTATCCTCGAAGGAGTGGTGGAGGTGGCACCGAACTCGTGAGGACGGTCTCCTCGCTCCTGCTCCCGGCCGGGCTGCTCGGGCTGGCCGCGGTGGCGCTCAACTACCCGCCCCCGCAGCCGGAGCAGCTGACATCGTTCCTGCGCGGGTTCCCCTGGGTGGTGCTCGTTGTCGGGGTGCTGCTCGCCCTGCGGTTCAGGCGGGGGCGCGTCGTACTGGCGCTCCTGACGCTGGCGGCCGCGGACCGCGTCCTGCTGCACCTCCCCCCCGGCACCGCCGGGGAGGCGGCCCGCTTCGCCTTCAACGCCACCGCGCTCGCGCTCCCGCTCGATCTCGCCTGGCTCGCGATCGCCCGCGAGCGCGGAATGTTCACACCGCACGGCTTCCTGAGGGCGTGCGCGATCGCCGCCCAGCCGGCCCTCGCCGTCCTCCTGTGGCTCTCCTACCAGCCGTGGCTGGAACGGTTCCTGGAATGGCCGTTCCTGCCGCATGCCCTGGCACCTGCGACAAGCCTGGCACACCCGGCGCTGGTCGCCTACGCGGCCGCGCTTGCCGCGGTGGGCGTGACGTGGGTGCGCCGGCGTACGACCCTGGAGGCGGGCTTCCTGTGGGCGCTGGTGGCCTCGCTGGTCGCCCTGAACGCACCCGCGGGGAGCATCACCACCTACCTCGCCACCGGCGGGCTCATCCTGGCTGTTTCCGTGGTGGAGGCAACATTCGCGATGGCCTACCGGGACGGAATGACCGCTCTTCCGAGCCGGCGGGCGTTCGACGAAACGCTCGCCAAGCTCGGCGGCCGCTACGCCATCGCGATCATCGACATCGACCGCTTCAAGGGGATCAACGACACGCACGGGCACGACGTGGGCGACCAGGTACTGCGCATGGTGGCGACGAGGCTCGCCGGGGTCGCCGGCGCCCGCGCGTTCCGGATCGGCGGCGAGGAGTTCGCCCTCCTTTTTCCGGGCAAGCCACGCAGCGAGGTGCGCCCGGCGCTGGACGAGCTGCGCACGGGGATCGCGGAGGCGGGCTTCACGCTGCGAGGCGAGGACCGCCCCCGCAAGAGGCCGAAGGAGGTCGAGCCGCGCGAGCGGCCACCGGTCCGGATCCCGGTCACGGTGAGCATCGGAGTGGCGGAGCGCGCCGGCGTGCTCGATGCGCCCGGGGACGTGCTGAAGGCCGCCGACAAGGCCCTCTACCGGGCCAAGCGTGGCGGGCGCAACCGCGTGGCCCCGTAGGGGTGCCGCGGGGTGTTAGGCTTTTGTGAAGGGGAGCCGCGCGTCCCCCGAGGCCCGCCACTGAAAGGGAGTCAGGTCATGGCGCTCAACCAGTCGTTCGACATCACCTGCGGATGCGACCTCCAGGAGGTCGACAACGCCGTCAACCAGACCCTCAAGGAGCTGGGCCAGCGCTTCGACTTCAAGGGCCTCAAGTTTGCCATCGAGCTGCGCCGACTGGAGAACCTCGTGGTCCTCGCGGCGCCCGATGAGTTCAAGCTGAAGGCGATGTGGGAGGTGCTGCTGGGACGGATGACCCGCCGCGGCGTGCCGGTGAAGAACCTCAAAGCCGGCACCGTGCAGCCCGCCGCGGGGGGCACGGTCCGCCTAGAGGTCACGCTCCAGCAGGGCGTCCCGGACGAGGCGGCGCGGGCCATTGTGAAGTTCGTCAAAGAGAAGAGGCTCAAGAAGGTCCAGGTCGCGATCCAGGGCGACCAGCTGCGCGTCTCTTCCCCCTCACGCGACGAGCTGCAGGAAGTCATTGCCGCCCTGAAGGCAAAGGACTTCGGCATCGAGCTCGCGTTCAGTAACTACCGCTCGCAGTAGCTGCAACCCGCCCGCCCGGCGGCACCAGCGCGACGACTGGGGTATCGTTGAAAGTGTTGAGATGGTGGATGATGGCCAGAACCGCTAGAGGGGTCCAGGAGTTGGGCGCCCGGTGAACCGATGGCGATCAGCGGCAACCTCCGCACGATGCCGTTCCCGGACCTCATGCAGTGGATCTCCACGAGCCGGAAGACCGGCACCCTGGTCCTCAAGGGGCAGCGCTTCACCAAGAAGATCGTGTTCAAGGGGGGGATGGTCTCGACGGTCACCTCCAACAACCCCCGCGAGCACCTGGGGTACTACCTCGTAGGCTGGAGGATCCTCTTGGAGGAGGAGCTGGAAAAGCTGCTCGATTCACAGACCGGGCTCAATGTGATGCTCGGCGAATTGCTCGTTCAGACGGGCAAGTTGAGCCGCGAAGAGGTCGATCACATGGTGCACGTCAAGACCGAGGAGACTATCTACGACCTCATGCTGTGGCAGGAGGGGGAGTTCTTCTTCCTCGACGACGCCCAGCCCCGCCGGGACTTCAAGGAACTCCGCGTCGCCGTCGATCACTTTATCCTCGAGGGCGCCCGCCAGTCCGACGAGCGGCGGCTGATCGCCAAGCTCATCCCGGACAGCGACCACATCCCGAGGGTCGTCCACCCCCTCGACGAGAGTCAGCTCACGCCCACCGGCCTCGCGGTTCTTCGGCAGGTCGACGGGGTGAGGAGCATCGAGGAGATCGCGCTCGCCTGCCGGGTGCCCGAGTTCCCTGTGCTCGCCTTCATCTTCCAGGGGATGCAGAACGGCGTCTTCGAGCTCCTGCCGGCGGCTCTGCCCCTGCGCCGGATACCGGGCTTCTCCCGCTCCACCTGGCGCGACCGCATCCTCCAGGCAGAGAACAGTCTTGCCCTCGGCGACACCCTGGAGGCGTACCGAACGCTCGTCGAGGTGCGGGACAGGTACCCGACCGTCCGCGCGGCGCTCGCGGCGGCCAACGCGCTCGAGAAGCGCATCGCCCAGGAGCTCGCAGAGGTGAAGATTCCCCCTGCGACCGTCCTCGAGCTCGCCATGGCCCCCGCCGACATCGTCCAGCTCAAGTGCGCCCCGGAGGAGGGGTTCGTGCTCTCGCGCATCAACGGCATCTACACGGTGGCGCAGATCCTCGCGCAGCTCCCCGGCGCCAAGCTGCACAACGAGGCGATCATCCACAACCTCCTGCAGCGCGGGGTCGTCATGCTGCGCGAGTCCCAGAAAGTCGTCAAGCACGCCGGCGAGCGCCGTCCCAAGAAATAGGGTCACGACAGCAGGCCCCAGGCCACGGGCCAAGAGCCGCCGAGGATCGGGGAATCCGGCCCTGAAGGCGCCGCTCGGTTTCTTACCACTGCGTGGCTTTCTTTTCCCCGCGGGTGCGCCGCCTCTCGGCTCTTGCGCGCCCCCGCGCGCTACGGGCCGAGACTCCTTCGGCAGCGACCGAGCAGGGACGTCCCGCGGTGGGGCCCCTCGCTGTTCGCATGCAACAGCGCCAGCGACACCCCACCGCGAGGCGCCCGCTCGGTGCCCGCAGCCTCCGGAGCAATGGCCGCTGGCACCCGCGTGGCGGAATGAAGACCCCCCACCCGCGGGCTCCGGAGGAATATCCCACCCACGGCACCGGCGGATTGAAAGCTCCCCGCCCGTTGCGCCCCGCGCGGCGGGGGGGTGGGGCGAAATCCGCCCAGCGGGCGGCAGGAGCCATTCCGGCGGAGCGTGCGGGCACCGAGCGGCCAGACCGGCGGGTGGAGACGCTGGCCGAGCACGAGCGCACAGCGCGAGGGCGAGGAACAGCGAGGGTCCGCACGCCGGTCTGTGCCAGCTCGGTCGCACGCGCAGGCGGGTCGGAGGGCTGCGCTCGATGCGCAGCCCGAGCGACCGCTCCCAGCCCACGGGCCAAAGAACAAGCCACGAAGTGGCAAGAAAGAAAAGTGGGCCACCCGCCGGACCGGCACAACAGCCGTCACGCAGTGACCAAACAAAGCCAGCCGCGCACCCGCGTAGCAAGAAACGAGGCTCAAAGCCCGCGCGCCACAAAAGGAAGCCACGAAGTAGCAAAGGAGAAGCCGGCCGTCCGCGGGATCACCGGCGCCGCTGCAGGACCGACTCGGCGGCGGTCGCCCCGCGCTCGACCGCGGCCGCGATGAACGCGTCCGCGTCCTGCGGGCTCACGAACACCCTGCCCTCTCCCTCCACCAGCACCCCCTCCTCGCGCACCGAGGCGAGCACGGTGGTGGCCATGCTGTCGAAGAGCCACGAGCCGACCTGGTAGCCGGGCAACGGCATCCCCGAGAGCCGCGCCCCCTGCAACGGGCGGTGCTTGCGCACCCGCGCCCCGGCGAGGGGGAAGCGCCGGCGCGAGGCCAGCGTCCTCACCTCCAAGCCGCCCTCCCCGACCGCGTACCGCAACCGCGCCGGAGCCACGAAGAACACCGTCACCAGAACCAGGACCACCCCGGCGAGGACCAGCAGCACCGAGACGAGGGTCAACCACCACGACTGGCCGCGCCTGCCGGCCGGCGCGAACGTCCCAGGGCTTTGGGAGCGCAGGGCGGCCAAGAAGGCGTCGCGGTCGGCGGGCGTAACGGCCACCGGGGTCGTCTCGCCGCCCGCGGAGATCACGACCGCCAGCTCGGAGCAGTCGGCGACCTCCCACACCTCTCCGATCCTGGGGTAGGCGAAGAAGCCCACGCAGTAGCCCGGCTTCTGGGTGCCGAACCGGAGGGCGCCGCCGCGCAACCACTCGAGGTGGGCATCCTGGATGCGTGCGAGCCGAATCACCTTCTCCTGGTGCGAGGAGCCCACCGTGCTCGAGATCGTGAGCTCCTTGCTGTCGATCCGGTACGAGATCTCCGGCGCCTGCAGCAGGGTGAACAGCAGCCACACCAGGGGTAGGCCGAGCACCGCCAGCAGCACGCCGAACCACACCCGGGCGGCCCTGGTGGCAGGCAGGGCCCGGAAAACACGTGGGTTGCTCTGGTTCATACCGCCCCCCTGAACATTATACGGTGACTCAAACTCTAATTTGTCTTCGCGGGCGCCCGCAGAGCCTCCTCGCCACGCACGACGACCCCGCGCGGCGCCAGCAGTTCCCTTACCGCGGCGCGTCGCGCCGCCGAAGGTACCACAAGCGTGCTCCCCTCCGGCAGGGCCCCGAGGTCCGCCTCCGGCACGAAGGTGAGGGCGCGCCGCATGGCGGCCCGCATCAGCCGCCATCGACCGGCGAGCGCCTCCGGGTCGTAGCGTCCGCCCGGTGGTTCGTCGAGCACGAATACGGTCTCTCCCGCCGCTCCGGTCTCCTTGGCCTCCCGGAGCGCCGCCCTCACCGCCGCCAGCGCCGCCGGCCGCGTCCGGAAGCCCGGCCCCACGAGCTTGCCGTCCGAGGTGGCGAAAGCGTCCGCGTAGCCGGTCTTCAGGAACTCGTAGATGACGGTCGCGGGGAAGAGGGCGCGGGCCGCTGTCGCGAAGAAGCGCAGCTCACCCGCGTCGAGGATCGCCCCGTCGCACTCGTTGCCGCCCTCCAGCACGAACACCGGCTTGCCCTCGAGCAGGCCCAGGCGCGTGAAGTTCACCATCGCGGCCACCGAGGCGTGGCCGCGGTCCGGGTAGCCGCAGTCGGTGTAGACGGACAGGCCCAGCGCATCGGCGCGGTGCATCCAGTCGAAGATGTCGAGGGCGGCAAACGCGGGGCGTCCCTTCTCGAACTTCTCGGGCACGTAGCCGGAGAACTGCAGCACGAACGGCACCGGGCGCTTCGAGCGCGCGTGCCAGAGGGAGCGGCACTCCTCCACCCGCGCGACCACCCAGTCGTTGATCACCGACACGAAGTCGAGGTAGGCAGCCCCGGCGTCGCCGAACGACCGGTCGTGCTCGTTGGCCGGCATCGGGACCGCGTTGAAGGAACGGAAGGCGGTGCCGTAGCGGCGGTTGAGCGCGCCCACGTCGCCCGAGAACCGCCGTACGAGATCGCCCCGCCAGAGCGCCGCGGCGTACGGCGTGTACTGGGCGATCTCGTACGAGTCGGTCGTCGCGTCGAAGCACAGCAGGCTGCCGCGCTGCGACACGAACGGCTCGTTGAACACGCCCACCCCGAACGCCATCAGGTTTGGCTCGCCGGAGAAGTTCTCCGCGTAGTACGCGGTCTCCTCCCGCAGCCAGCGCTCGTAGTCCGGCTTCCCGACCGTGGCCAGGAAGAACGCCGGCGTGGGCCGCCCCGAGGGCACCCGTCCCCTCTCCGTGAGCACGTTCGAATACAGCCAGTTGGCACGCCTCCCACGGGCGTCCGCGAGCGAGCTACCGTCGATGCGCGAGAGCACGACCCCGGCCCCGCGCGCCGCGGTCAATGCGAAGATCCGGCGCAGGATCGCCAGGCTCGCGGGGTCCTGCCAGATGTGCGGCGGGGGCACCACGTTGAGCACCTCGGCGCCGTTGTCCAGCGCAAAGGCGACCAGCCGCTCGGCCTCCTGTGCCGACGCGAAGAAGTCCCAGTGCACCGTGAAACCGGTGCGCGGCGGTGCGAGCGCGGATGCGGTCTGCGCCCGGGCGGCGGCCGCGCCTCCGGCCGCTGCGAGGGCGAGGCAGCACTGCGCGGCAAAGAGCCCTGGCCTGGTGCACATGGAGCGACGGTAGCACAGGGGATTACGGCGTTCCTGCGTGCTACCATCTCGGCGAGCCGACTCCCGCGAGCGGCGCGATAGTTGCAGGGCAGGATGGAACCGAACCACGCGGAGGGGAACGTGAGATGCGCCGCCACCTCAAGCAGGAGGCCGCTGCTGGTTCTCGCCATCCTCATCGCCGTTGCGCGGGTGCTGCCCGCCCAGACCCACGAGCCGCACAAGGTCCTTATCCTCTACGAGCCCGGCCCCACGCAGGCGGCCAGCGGCCTGGGCGATGCGCGCCAACTCCGCCAACTCCTCGGGCACTTTCAGACGCGCGTCACGCTGGCCAGTGTCGACACCTACAAGGCCGGCCAGATGACGCCGTTCGACGTGACGTTCTTCGTCGGCTACACCAGGGCGTATGAGCCGCCGCGCGTCTTCCTCAACGACGTGCTCGACGACCAGCGCACGTTCGTCTGGCTCAACACCGGCCTGGTCGCGTTTGGCCGCGCATTCGACCTCGGTGTGCGGTACGGCTTCACCGCGCAGGTCTTCGACACCGTCTCCGGCTTCGACCTCGTCCAGGCCGGACCGTACCGCTTCACGAAGACGGAACCCAACGCGAACATCATCAGGGTCGTCGACGGCGCTCGCTGCGCCGTGCTGGCCACCACCACCTCCACCGCGAAGAGCCTCACGGTCCCCTACGCGGTGCGCAGCGGCGACTTCTGGTGCTTCGCCGACTCGCCGTTCTCCTACGCCACCGAGGGCGACCGCTACCTCTACTTCGCCGACCTCCTGCACGACATCCTTGGCGAGGACCACCCCCGCTCGCGCTCCGCGCTCATCCGCATCGAGGACACCAACCCGTTCTCCAATCCGGCAAGCCTGCGGGAGATCGCGGACCTCCTCGCCGAGCGCAAGGTGCCCTTCCTGGTGGGCGTGATCCCGTTTTACGTGAACCCGACCACCGGGACGCGTGTCACGATGTCCGAGAAGCCCGACTACGTGGACGCCATCCGCTACATGATGCAGCACAGCGGCACCGTGGTCCTGCACGGGGCCACGCACCAATTCAAGGGCGAGACCTCCACCGACTACGAGTTCTGGGACGAGAGCCGGGGGCGCGTGATTCCCATGGACTCGCGCGAGTACGTGACGCGCAAGCTACGGGACGCGATCGTGGAGTGCATCAAGAACGGCGTGTACCCGCTGCTCTGGGAGACGCCCCACTACAGCGCCTCGACGCTCGACTACTCGGTCATCGCCGAGCACTTCTCCACGGCCATGGAGCAGCGGTTGGTGCTGGACAACATCGACTTCAGCCAGTTCTTCCCGTACATCATCAACAACGACATGTACGGCCAGCGCATCTACCCGGAGAACCTCGGCTACATCCCCATCGACCCCGACCCTGCGAAGGAGCAGGCGGCGGTGGACCAGCTGCTCGCCTTCGCCAAGGTCAACCTCGCGGTGCGCGATGGGATCGTCGCAGCGTTCTTCCACCCGTTTGTCCCGTTGAAGTACCTCACGCGGCTCGTGGACGGGATCCAGGCGCAGGGTTACACCTTCCTCGACCTGCGCGAGGCGTCGAACACCGTGACGCTCGACGACCGTGCGATCGTGAGCGGATCAGCCACCGTGAAACTCATGCTCGCCGACCAGTACCTGCGCGAGACGTACGTGGACGCCCAGGGCCAGGTGGTCCGCCGCGAGGTCTCTCCCGAACGGCTGCGCGGCCTCGTCCAGCGCGAGGTCAAGCTGCCCGCCAAGTGGATCTACGTGGCGGAGCCGCGCGAGAGCCGAGAACGCCCGCTCTCGTTCTGGGAGAAGACGCGGCAGCAGGCCGCCAAGGTCCTGGGAAGGATCATCAAGGGCGAGGAGCCCCACCAGCCCGCGGACGTTCTCTTTCTCTACGACGCGCAGGCCACCGGGGGCGCCTCCAACGACCAGGCCAGCCTCGTGGCGCCGTTCCTCGCTCTCAACGTCCCCGTGAAGCAGGTGGCGCTGACGCCCAGCCTGGCGATCGACACCGCCGGCCACAACCTCGTGATCGTCCCCTACACGATCACCGAGGCGCTCACGCAGGCCCAGGTGGACTCGCTCACGTCGTTCGTCGCGGCGGGCGGCAACCTCATCACCGACTTCCGCACGGACTTCGCGACCGCGCTCGGAGTGCGCTTCCTCAAGCCGACGCTGGTGATCGACCGCGTGCGGGACCGCCTCTTCCCCGAGGAGCCGCTGCATTGGATGTCGGGCGAGGTGATGAACAAGTTCGAGGTCGCCGAAAGCGACGAGGTGCTCGCGGTGGACGACGCGACCGAGGTGGCCGTCGTGATCGGCAGGCGCTACGGCCGCGGCGCGTTCATCTTCTTCGGGACCCGCTTCGATCCCGCGAGCACCGGGGGGTTCTCCCGCTTTCCCTTCATGGCCCACTACGTCGAGTCGTTCTTCCGACTGACCCCCGTCGTCCGGCGCGAGCAGCTCGAGATGTACTTCGACCCCGGCTACCGCCACACGGTGAGCGAGGAGCAGCTCGTCCCCCGTTGGGCCGCGGCCGGCATCCGCGTCATCCACGTCGGCGGCTGGCACGAGTACCCCAAGTACACCTATGACTACGCACGCCTGATCCGCCTCGCCCACGCCAACGGCATCCTCGTGTACGCGTGGTTGGAGCCCCCGCAGGTGAGCCAGAAGTTCTGGCAGGATCACCCCGAGTGGCGGGAGAAGAACTACAAGGGCCAGGACGTCCGTCCCTCGTGGCGCTACCCGGTCGCCCTGACCGACAAGGCGTGCCTGGCGGCGGCCAGGGCATTCTACCGGAAGCTCCTGGCCGACTTCGACTGGGACGGCGTGAACATCGGCGAGCTGTGCTTCGAGTCAGGCCGGGGGACGAGGGATCCCCTGCTCTACACGCCGATGCACCCCGCCGCGGTTGCGGAGTTCCGGGCCCAGGCCGGCTTCGACCCGGCCGAGATCGTCGAACCGGCCTCCCCCCACTTCTGGCGGCGCGACCCGTCCGCCCTCGCGGCGTTCTCGAGGTACCGGGTCGCGAAGGTCGTACAGCTCCACGACGCAATGCTCTCGCTGGCCGACGAGGTCCGCTCCTCAAGGCCCGGCTTCCAAGTGATGGTGACGGTCTACGACAGCCTCACCGTTCCGGAGCTTCGCAGCTGGCTGGGCGTGGACGCGAAGCAGATCGCCGCGCTGCAAACCAGGCACGACTTCGTCCTCCAGGTCGAGGACCCCGCAAGCCTGTGGTCGCAGGACCCCCGGCGCTACGGGGCGATCGCCGCGCGCTACGCGGGCCTCGTGGACGCCAATGACCTGGCGCTCGACCTGAATATTCTCTCGTTCCGCGGGGAAAAGGACGTCACGCCGTTCCCGACGCGCATTCAGACGGGTACCGAGAGCTCGTGGCTGGTGTACTCGGCGGCGCTCGGGGCCGGGCGTGTCACGATCTACTCGGAATCAAGCATCAACCAGCAGGACCTGACGTTCCTGCCCTCTGCGTACGCGGCGCGCACCCGCGTGACCAGGGTGGGCGACGGGTGGGCGATCGAGACGCCCACGCCGATCGTGCTGCAGCTCGCGAGCGACGCGCGGGAGGTCGTACGCGACGGTCAGAGGGCGCGCACGATCGGAGGCGGCAGGTTCCTCCTGCCCGAGGGGAGCTATACGGTGACCGAGGTGCAACCCACGCTTACCGGCATGCAGGCCTCGGTGCCCGAGTCCCACCTCCTCTCGATCACCGGCGACCTCCTCTCCCAGAAGAGCTCGCAGCGAAGCGTCACCTTCACCTACCGCTCCTCCAACCGGTGCGTCGTCACCCTGGCCCGGGAGCCTTTCGCCCTCTTCATCGACGGCCACGAGACACCGTTCGAGGCCCTCAAGGGCAACGGCTGTGAGGCGTTGATCCTGCCGCCGGGGGAACACACCGCCCTGATCGTCACCCAAAGCACGGTCTCGTACGGAGTGGACATCACGAGCCTCTGGTCCTCCTCCCTGATCGCCGTCTTCGGTGTGGTCTCGGTGGGTTTGCTGGCGGCGCTCTACCTCATCGTCCGGCTCCGCCCGCGCCTTGGGGGGCGCACGGCATGAGCGAGACCGCCCTCCAGCTCGACCTCAGCATCGTCTTCGTGCTGGCCGTGATCCTGATCTGGTTCATGATCGCCTATCAGCTCGTCCTCACCGTCGCCGCCTTCTTCCACGTGCTGCGCTCTGCAAAGGAGAAGAACGAGGTGGACGCCCTCGAACTCGACCTCCCCCGGGTGGCCGTGCTGATCCCGGCGCACAACGAGGGCAAGGTCATCGCCCGCACGCTGGAGGCCATGCTGGCGTTCGACTACCCGGGTGACCGCTACGAGGTGATCGTCATCAACGATGCGTCCACCGACGAAACCGGCGCCATCGTGCGCTCGTTCGCCCAGCGCGACCGGCGCGTCCGCCTCATCGACGTTCCGCAGGGAGAGGGCGGCAAGGGCAAGTCCCGCGCGCTTAACCTCGGCCTTTTGCAGACCGAGGCGCCTTTCGTGGCGGTCTACGACGCGGACAACACCCCGGAGCCGGCAGCGCTGCGCTACCTGATGGCTCAGCTCCTCCTCCACCCCGACCTCGGGGCGGTGCTGGGCAAGTTCCGCACCGACAACCGCGACCGCAACCTCCTGACGCGCTTCATCAACGTGGAGACGCTCTCGTTCCAGTCCATCGTGCAAGCGGGGCGCTGGAAGCTGTTCCGCGTGAGCACGCTCCCGGGGACCAACTTCGTCATCCGGCGGCACCTCCTCGACGCGGTCGGACGGTGGGATGAGTCTGCCATCACCGAGGACTCGGAGCTTTCCATCCGTGTCTACATGGAGGGGTACCGGATCAAGGTGATCCCGTACGCGGTCACCTACGAGCAGGAGCCGGAGACGTGGAAGGTCTGGTTCCGGCAGCGCACCCGTTGGGTGCGCGGCAACAACTACGTGGCCAGCAAGTTCATGCGCCAGATCCCGCGCTTCAAGCGCAAGGTGCTCGCGGTCGAGGTCCTCTACCTGCTCTCGCTCTACTACGTCTTCTTCGTGGCGATCGTGGCCTCGGACCTGCTGTTCCTCGCGAGCGTGTTCAGGGTGATCGCGATCCCCCTCCCCGGCCCCTACACCGCCGTGTGGGTGCTGGCGTTCCTGCTCTTCATCATGGAGATCCTGCTCGCACTCTCCTACGACCGCGAAGACTCGCTCGCCAAGATCGGCCTGATCGTGCTGGCCTACTTCACCTACTGCCAGCTCTGGATCGTGGTCGTGGCGCACGCCCTCTGGCTCGACGTCGTCAAGCGCGAGCGCCAAACCTGGGTCAAGACCGTGCGTTTCGACCGGCAGCCCGCCAAGGGCAGCGGGGCCGCGCGTTGACACGCCGCGGCCTGAGCCCGGGCACGATCGAATACCGAGAGCGTCAGGCCCTGCGGCGGCGTCGACCGCGGATCGCTCAGGACAGGTCGAGCTCCATGAACACCGCACCCTCGATCGGATTGGGACGGTACGGCTCGATCTCCCTGAAGCCAAGCGCGCGATAGAGGGCAACTGCTTCCTGCATCCACTGGAGGGTGTCGAGCCGCATCCTGCGGTAGCCGGCCTCGCGGGCCCTGTCGATGACCGCGGCCGCGAGCCGCTTCCCGACTCCCTTGCCGCGGAACGGGTGGCGGACGTACAGCCTTTTCATCTCGCAGGTCCGCTCGCCGAACGGCCGCATCGCGACGCACCCCGCGGGCCGACTGTCGCGGAACGCGATCAGCAGCACACCGCCCGGCGGTACGTACGCCCCCGGCAGCTCCGCCAGCTCGCGAGCGAAATCCTGCATGGAGAGGTCCACGCCCAGCAACGAGGCGTACTCCTTGAAGAGGAGGCGCGCCTGCCCGATCAACTTCTCGTCATCGGCCGCGCGGATCTCGATCGCGCTCACCCCGCGTACCACGTCATCCCCCCGCGGCGCGCATCTTGCCACAAATACCGCCGCAACGCGCGCCTGAGCCACCGACCTCTGCGGGGGCCCCCCGCCCGGACCGCCGGGACGCTCAGGCCTCTTCGATCCGGCCGGTGTGCAGGAACCACAGCTCGAACCGGGGCGCCTCGGCAAGACCGAGTGCTTCCTGGAGCGCCTGCCGATAGACGGCACCCTGCAGGGCATAGGCGGCGACGCGCTCCCTGACCTCGCCCTCGCCCGCCACGTCGTCGGTCTTGTAGTCCGCAATTACCACCCTCCCGCTCGCCGGGTCGCGGTAGACGAGGTCGAGCGCACCCGAGACGAACCCCACCGGACCGTCGGACACCCCGGGAGGCAGCAGGACCGAGAGCTCGCGGGCGAGAACGTGGGGCGCGATCTCCTGCAACCGGGCAAGCAGCGGACCGGCCGCCACCCTTGCGAGGATCGCCCCCGCACGCTCCACCGCATCGTCGAGCGCGCGCGGCGCCACGAGCCCCTCGAGCGTCGCGCGAAGGGAGGACGACGCTGCGGCAAGCTGTTTCGCAAGCCCGCCGGCCAGGTCGAGCGCCTCAAGGACACCGTGGACCGCGACGCCGGCCGCCGCGCCGATGGTTTGCCCTTCCTCGAGGCCGACCGGCCGACCCGGTGTGCCGTCCTCGCCGGCGGCCCGCTCCGCCAGGAGCTCCCGGAGAACCCGGTGGGCCTCCTCCGAGGCCGGGGTGGAGAACGCCCTCGCCATCCGCGCCCCGGCATCGCGTCCCAGCGCGGCCAGCCGAGCCGCCTGCCGCTCGACCTCCGCCGGCGAGGCGAGCGCGGGGGGCTCATCCAGCATCCGCGGCTCCGCACCGGCCGCTCCGAGAGCCGGGAACACCCAACGGGCGCCGCCGCCGTCCTCGTGGCGGCCGCCCGCAGCACTCACCCGCCCAGCGGCCGCGGCGAGGCCCCCCGGCGGTGCCTCGCGCCGGGCCAGAAGATCCATGTGCGAGCGCGACCGTGCAGGCCGAGGCGCTGCCTCGAATGCCCAGATCCCGGCAACGACCAGGCGGTCCCTGGCGCGCGTCATAGCCACGTACAACGTGCGCACCATCTCGGCCCGCGCCACCCGACTCCGGCGTCCCTCGACCGCGTGCCACCCCGGCGTGGCCGCGCCGAACAGCACGTACTCGAACCGGCCCCCGCTCTCCTCCGCATCGAAGGGGGGCCGTGCTCCCGCTCGCGACCTCTTTTGCGCCTGCATGAGGTAGACGTGGGTGAAGTCCAGGCCCTTGGCCTTGTGGATGGTCATCACCCGCACCGCGTCCTCCGCCGCGGCGAGCGGCCGCCCCTCCTCGGCCTCGCGCACCTCACCGACCGCCGTCCGCAGCGCGCGCAACACTGCGTGGGGGTCCCCGTCGGCCTCCATCGTCTCCTGCAAGGTGCGAAAGAAGCGGTCGAGGTTGGCGACGCGGTACCTGCCGAGGGCGCGCGCGGCCTCGCTCGCCTCGAAGAGCGTGAGGGTCCGTAGCCTCTCCACGAACACCGCCGCGGGCTCGGTCTCGAACGAGACGCGCAACCGGGCGAGGTGCCCGAGGAAAGCCGCGAGGTTGCGCTCCCACCCCCGAACGCGCTCGATCCCGGGCACGTCCTTCGGCAGCGACGCCGCCACTTCCAGCACAAGCCGCTGCAACGCGGCAAGCCCCTCGCCGCCCAACCCTCCCAGCCCGCTCACACGGTCGGGGAACGAACGTGTCCAGAGCGGGATGAACGCCGCATCCGGCGCCCCCACCACGCTCGAGCGCAGTACCGTGACCAGGGCCAGGTGGTCGCCGGGGTCGAGCACCGTCCGCACCAGCGCGGCCGCCTCGATGATCTCGCGGCGCCGGTAGTATGAGCGGTCGCGCTCCACGAGGTACGGGACGCCCGCGTCGCGGAACGCCTGGAGGTAGACGTCGATGTCGCCGGTGCTCCTCAGCAGCACGCCGAACTCCCGCCAGGGCACCCCGTCCGCGTGCAGCTCCCGGATGTCCGAAGCCAGCGCCGCCGCCTCCAGGTCCGCGGCCTGCTGGGTGTTCGGCTCCGCGAGGCCGCCCCCGTCACGCTTCCATGAGACCCAGTACTCCACGGGCGCCCGCCGCCCGCCGAGCGGGTCGGCCTCGGCCGTGCGCTCATCGCACGGCAGCAACGGCTGGAACGCTGGCTGCATCCCGGGCTCGTGTCCCATCACGGGACTCACCACGCGTTCGACCTCCCCGAGGATCGCTGGGAGCGAACGGAAGTTCACCGCCAGGCTCATGACCTCGCCACCGCCCTGCCGCACGAGCTCCAGGAAGTCGTCGTAGGCCGCCAGGTCCGCGTCGCGCCACCCGTAGATCGATTGCTTGGGGTCCCCGATCAGGAAGAGGCCGGGGCGCGCATCCGCGGGGCCGTCGAGGGCGAGCAGGCGGAGGATCTCGCACTGCCGCCGGTCGGTGTCCTGGAACTCGTCCACCATCAGTTGCGTGATCTCGCCGCGGATGCGCGAGCGGACCGCGGGGTGGTGCGCCAGCACCTCGCACGCGTCCCGCAGGAGGGCGGCGAACGTCTCGGCCCCGCGTGTGCGCATCGTCCGGTGGACCTCGCCGAGCAGCGGCGCGAGCACGCGCCGCCCCAGATCGAGCAGCTCGGGGTCGAGACCCGCGAGGTGCCGCACCACCCCGGCGAGCTCGCGCGCCGGCTCGATCAGCTCGGCCGCCGCCTCGCCCAGCGCACCGGTTTCGCTCGCGCTGAACTCGCCCCTGCCCCACTTCTCGAGGTGCAAAACGAGGTTGTCGGGCAGCGCTGCGCCAACCGTGGCGACCAGCTCGGCCAGTGTGTCCGAGCGGCGGTCACCGGCGAGCGCGCCCACGCCGTCCGCGATCTCCGACGCGCTCCGGGTCCTGTGCGAACCCACCAAACGCCTACCGAGAAGCTTACGCACCGCGTCGGCACGCGCGCGGACGCAGGCGGCCAGCTCGGCCATCGCCTCGCCACCGAGCGGGTCCTCCGCGAGCGCCGGCGGCGGGACCCCCTTTTCAACCAGCGTCACGAGCGCCTCGATCAGGTGAGGGAAATCAACGCCCCTGGCCGCGAGGGCGAAGAGCGCGCTCCCTTCCGGGGCCGCGAGCGCCTGGCGGAACGCCGACTCCACGATCTCCTGCACGACCTCGGCGAGCACCAGCCCCTCCGCGTCCACCGCGAAGCTCGGGTGCAGCCCCGCCTCCAGCGGCACGCCCGCGAGCAGGCGGCGGCAGAACGCGTGGATGGTCGCCACCAGGAGGTGGTCGAGCGCGACCAGCAGCGCCGAGGCCCGCGCCCGCTCCTCGCCGGCCGCCCCGGCAAGTGTCTCGGGCAGGAGCCCCCTGGGCAGCTCCCCGCGCTCGACCTCGGCGAGCGCCTGGGCGACGCGCGTCGCCATCTCGGCCGCCGCCGCCTCCGTGAAGGTGATCGCGACCACGCCGTCGAGGACCCGCGCGGCGATCCGGTCCGCGGGCACACCCTCCGGCCGCCCGAACTGTGCCTCGTGCGCGCGCAGCTCCTCGGTGGCCCGCCGCCACCCTGGGCCGAGGCACCACGCGAGAAGGCGAGCCACCAGCGTGGCGGTCTTGCCGGTCCCCGCGCCGGCCTCCAGCACCAGCGGCCGGTCGAAGACGGTCTGCGACACAACTCGCGCGTTGTGATCGGCGTCCCGCGCCTCTGAGTACGCGCGGCCGCCCTTCACTCCGCGTCCTCCTCTTCCACCCCGAGGTTCCACAGCAGTCGCAGCGCGGCCTCCGCGTCAGAGGTCTCGCACGGCTGCTCCTCGGGGACCGCAGCCCAGCGGGCTAGGCGCCGGCGGGACCCGCTGTCCCCGCGCACGCAGGCCTCCCGTACCTCGCAAACCGCACAGCGCGCGGGCTCCTCCGGCGTGTCCGCCCGCTCCAGGCGCGGGAAGAGGCTGCCGGCCTCCCATGCGGAGAGGACCGCCAGCACCGCACCCCGAAAAGCCTTCGCCGGCGCCGGATCGTCGCTTGTGACCGCGAGCTCCCGGATGTCGTCCTCGAGGTCGGGCCGCAGGAAGAGGTAGCGCCCCTCGGCGGGGCGTCCACCCGCGCCCATCGCGTACGCGGCCGCCTGCAGCGCCCGCCCGCTCGCGATCTCTCGGAGGAGGTGCCCCTGCCGCGTGTCCTCCCGCTTTCCCTTCGAGAGCGGTTTGCCGGTCTTGAAGTCGGTGAAGACGACCCGCCCGCCCGCCTCCTCCACGAGGTCCGCCCGGTACGCCAGCGTCCGCGGCGTTCCGGCCTCGTCCTCAACCGTCACCGCCCCCTCCGCCTCGACTCCGAGTGCCGCGACGCTCCTGCCTGTGCCGGCCCAGCCGAGCCGCCCAGCCACCTCGAGAAACGGCCGCACCCGCTCCCCTAGCAACCGGTCGAGTCCGGGGAGCGTGAGGCCCTCCTCGCGCGCCAGGCGGGTGCAGGAGTCGCGTAGAACGCGCTCCAGATCCGCCGCGGCCGGCCAGGCCACCGCGACCGGCCGCGCCGACAGCGCCCCGGAGACGCTCCGCGGCAGCTCGCCCCCACCCACCCTGACGACCGCTTCGAGCGCCCGGTGCACCCCCTGCCCGAGCAGGAGCGCGTCCACCCCAGGTGCCGCCGCCAGCGGGTCGGGGGGCGGCTCCAGGCGCAGCACACGCCGGAGGAACGCCTGCCACGGACAGGCGGCCACGTTCTCCACGGTGGTGACGGCCGGCGCGCCGCGCCTCGGGTCGGCGCGCTCCCGCGGCGCTCCCAGGAACCCGAAGTACGGCCCGACCGCCGCGGCGCGAGCGCGCCCCTCGGAGGAGCGGCGGTCCGGGTCGAGCTCCTCAAGCACCGCGAGGCGGGCCGCCGCACGCGCACGCCCCTCCTCGCCGGCGCCCTCCGCGCACGCAACCTCGAGCACACGGCCGAACTGGCCGCGCGTCCCGTGCAACCCGGTGAGCACCGCGTGCTCGCCGGGGGTCTTCAGCTCCCCCGGCTGCGGGGCGAGCACCACGCCCGCCAGGGGGGGTTCCTTCGCCCCGCCCGCCAGCCGCAGCCGCTCGACGAGCGGTGAGGGCGGGCGCGCCTTGCCGTCGTCGTCGCACACCTGCCAGGAGACCGTCACGCTCTCGGAGGAGGAGAGGAGCTGGGCGAACAGGTAGCGCTCCTCGTCGAACCCGAGGCGCTTGACGGGGACCTGCGGGAGAAGGTCCCTCTCGATCGCCTGGCGGAGCCGGTCGGGGAGGAGCGGGTCTTCGCGCACCTGGCGCGGGAAGGAGTCACGGTTCAGGCCGAGCAGGAAGAGATGCCCGAACGTCCGCGCCCGCGCCTCGATCACCGAGAGCACCTGCACGCCTCCCCCCGCACCACCAAGCGGCGGCATGGCGATCCCTTCGATCCCTCGCCACACCAGCATGAAGAACTCCTCGCGGGAGAGCGCAAGCCCGACGGGGAGCTCGACCGCGAGCGTCGAGAGCACCTTCAGGACCTCGTCCGCTCCGGGGCGGCCGCCGCGCCAGCCCAGCCCCTCCTCGAGGAGCCTCCGGAGACGACCCAGGTGCTCCGCCGGTGTCGTTTGCGCAGGCCACGTCTCGAGGAGCGCCACGAACGCCGACGCGAGTTTGATCGCGTGGCGCAGGCGGGCGCCCGAGAGCCGGCGGCGGGGAGCCACCCGGCGGCCGCCGTTGCCGTTCCCGTCGGCCTCGCCCTCGAGCTCGGCGAGACCGCGCCGCACCGGAAGCACGAGCTCCCCGTTTCCGTCCAGGACCGACTCGGGTTCGAGCGCGGCCACGTCGCGCAGGCGGGCCGCTCCGCAGGCGTGCAGGGCGAGGCGCAGTTCGTACCCCCCCAGGGAACTGGCGGCGAGCCAGCTGTCGGTCGGGGCCTGGCCTCCGCGCCGCAGCACCTGGGAAAGCGCGCGCACGCGCCGTGCGGCGGCATCGAGCGAGCCAACCGTACCCAGCGCCGAGAACGGAACCCCGAGGCGAGTGAAGTGCGTCTGGATCGGGAATGCGTACGGGGCGAGGTCGCGTGCCACCACGCCGATCCGCTCGGGCGCCGTGCCGACATCGAGCAAGGCGCGGATCCGCCGCGCGACCTCCCGCACCTCGGTGTGCGCCCCCTGGGCACGGAACATCTCCGGCGTGCCGCCCGCCGGCGGCGGCGAGCCGGCCGGCTCCGGGGTCGCCACACCCTGCAAGCGACGGAGGAAGCGCTCGCTGAACGCGACGCCGAGGTCGGCCTTCGAAGCATCGACCGGGTCCGGGGGCTGGTCGAGGTAGATCCACGCCCCACGCTGCGCGAGCAGCGCCTCGATCAGGTCCGTCGCCAGCCCGGTGGCGTCGGCGAAGCCGTGAATCAGCACGGCACGGCCGGGCAGGGCGCGCTCGGGATCCGTCCTGATCAGCGTCGTGGCGCGCCGCAGGAGGTCCGAGGCAAGGTCCAGCTCGCCCGCCTCCAGCACCAGCGCGACCGCACAGGCGATCCTGATCAGCGCCGCGGCGCGCTCCCGTTCCGCCGCATCCCGGTGCCCTTCCAGCAGCTCCGCGACCGCCTCCGCGCTCGCCGGCACGAAGCCGGCATCGAGGAGGTCACGGACGGTCGCGATGACGGGGAGCTCCCCATCCTCAAGCGCCGCGGCGAGCTCCCGCAGCGCCGGCTCGCGCCTGGCGAAACGGCTGACGAGCACTGGGAGCAGGCGTGTGCCGGACCCGCGCGCCCCCTCGCCGCGGGCGACGATCCGGGAGGCCACGCCGTGCAGCGTCACGATCTCGACGCCTGCCGCCGCCCGCGCTCGCACCGCGACGAGGCGCGCAGCGAGGTGCAGGCGCAGGGAGCGGGAGGGGACCACCACGATCACCGGCCTGGCGAGCAGTGCGGTGTCAGCGGGGGAGCCAGGCAGCAGCGGAAGGAGGTCGGCGAGCAGCAACTCCTCGGTGTGCCGCGCCCCGCGGCCTAGAATGATGCGCGCCCCGCCGTGAGCGGGCCCCCGACCAACGCTCACCGGTCCCTCCCTGCCGCATGCGAGCATGCCTTCCGACCGGCTGTCAATGGCGCGTCTTGGGGCCGCCGACCCTCAGGGATCGGCCCTCGGCCCGGCCAGGTGCCCCTTTGCGACCGCGTCCTCGATCAGGGACCGTGCGTACGCCCACAGCGCCTCGGAGCCCTCGCGCATCGTGCTGTTGCGGGCGATCACCCGGTCGGCCGTGATCCCGTGCTCGCGCCACGACCTGCCCGAGGTGTGGACGTTGTGGAGCACCGGCATCAGGCGGTCGAGCGCTGCGGCGAAGCGTGCGTCGGCCGTGCGGCACGCCTCGAACTCCGCCCAGAGCGCGTGCAGCTCACCCGCCTGGTCCGCGGGCAGCATCCCGAAAAGCCGGTCCGCGGCCGTGCGCTCCCGCTCCTCCTTCCCGGCCGCCCCGGACTCGTCGTAGACGTAGGTGTCGCCGGCGTCCACCTCCACGATGTCGTGGATGAGCATCATCCTCGCGACGCGCGACGGGTCCACCGGCTCGTTGGCGTGCTCGGCCAGCACGACCGCCATGACTGCGACGTGCCAGCTGTGCTCGGCGGCGTTCTCCTGCCTGGCAGCGGCCAGCAGGTACGACTGCCGTAGCACGCTCTTGAGCGCGTCGATCTCCAGGATGAAGCTGATCTGCCGCTGCAGGCGATCGGTGCTCATCGTCCCCCCCGGCCCACGGCCTCGAGGCCAGGATACCTTCAGAGGGTATACCTGGCGACGTAGCCGGCGACGTGCACCTTCCGGGCGGTGTCCTTCGAGGACATCGTGCGCACGGTGCCTACGATCGGCCGCTCAGGGCCCCACGGCCGATCGTAGCGGCCGAGGCACCAGAGGATCCCCGAGGTGGAGTTGGGGTCGCGGCCGTCGAGCGCGTACCGGTTGTTGAGCTCGAGCGTGACCGCGAGCGCCCGCTCCGGCGAAGGCGACCACTCCAGGATCTTCTTCCCCTAAAGCATGCGGAGGTAGCCGTGGATCCGCCCCTCGCGCACGAGCTGCACCTGGGCCGCGTTCCACAGCGGGTCGTGGGTCTGCGCGTGCTCGAGCTGCTCGGGTGTGTACAGGTTGCGGCCGGGGATCGCCGGCGTGCCTCTCCAGCGTGGCCAGCGCCCACGACGGTAGCGAGGCGTACCGTTCCGCGTCCTCGCGCTTGGCTGCAAGGTTGAAGCCCAGTTCACGCCAGGTGACGAGTTGGTCCAGGAACGCCTCGGCCTGAGCGCTCATCCCCCACCACCCCGTCCGCCTTCCGCTCGCCTTCGGGGCGAGGCGGTCGGGCGTCCACCCCTCGTGCCCAGCGATCGCCGCAAAGACCTCGTGGACCGCGAGGTGCCCGAAGTGCAGGTGCGGGGAGAGGCCGCTGGTACCCTCCACTTAGGGACGGTTACGGTCCTCCGGCTAGCGCGCTAGCCGGTCATTGCGAAATTGTCTCAACAACGTTCGCGCGGCCGTGCTGCCCTCCGCACTCCCGGAACCGGCCCGACGCGGCGGTCCACCGGCAGCGCCGCGAGGGCGTGGGGCTCGCCGGCGAGCAGTGCGGGCGGGGCGGGGGGGAAGCGCTCGAGGAATTCCGCCGGCAGCGCGGCTAGGCGCGGCACCCTCACCCCGGCCAGCGGGTCCTCCTCGGGAGGCTCCTCGAGGTGCACGGGCAGGACCGCCTGGAGGAACCGGCGGAAGGCGAACGCGGTCAGGAACACCCGGGCGGTGGCGGCGAGCGGCAGCAGCCCGTTGGAGTCCACGGTCTCCAACAGGACCGGGAGGCGCGGCCCCGCCGCGGCGAGCATGCGCGGGATGAAGAACCCCGGGAAGTCGTCGGTCACCACGACGCAGGCGTGCGCCGCGAGCGCCGCAAGCAGCCCTTTCCCCGCGTCCACCTCTTCCTCCACGTAGGGCAGGTAGGTGACGGGCCTCCCCTCGAAGGCGCGGGCGTTGTCGGCCATCCCCTGGAGCACGAAGGTGTGCAGACGCTCCGAGGCCCAGGGGTAGCGTGCGCGCAGCGCCTCCAGTACGACGAGGGGCTTCTTTAGCACCCGTGCGTGCTCCACCGCGCGCTGGAGGGCGAAGTTCCACCCCGCGCGGCGAAAGACGACCATCCAGTGGAGGACGTACGCACCGTCCTGCCTCACGGCCCTCCGATTGCAGGCGCGGACCCTGGTGCCCGGTACGCTCACTCGTGCCTCACGGGGGTGGGAACCGGCCCCGATCGGCGCGGCTTCCCGTTTTCTGCCGGCGAGGGGCAATTTACTCGACCAGCCCCTCCTTGATCGCGTAGCGGGCGATCTCGGCGTTGTTGGAGAGCTTGAGCTTGTCGAGGATGCGCGTCCGGTAGGTGCTCACCGTTTTCGCGGACAGGCACATGTCCACGGCGATCTCCCCCACGGTCTTGCCCCTCGCGATCATCAGCATCACCTGCAGCTCGCGGTTGGAGAGCAGCTCGTGGCGCGGCTTCTCGACCCCCTCCTGGAGCTCAACGGCGAGAACCTCGGCGACCGACGGGCTGACGTAGCGGCCTCCGGAGGTGACCCTGCGCACCGCGGTGATCAGCTCGTCGGGCGCGCACGACTTGGTGAGGTAGCCAGCGGCGCCCGTCTTCAGCGCGCGCACCGCGTACTCCTTCTCCGGGTACATGGTGACCATCAGGACCGGCAGGTTCGGCCTGATGCGCTTGAGCTCCTTGAGGACCTCGAGCCCGCTGCGCCCGGGCATGGAGATGTCGAGGAGGACTACGTCGATCTCCTCGGTCCTGACTTTTTCCATCACCTCCTGGCTATTGGCGGCCTCGGCCGCAACGACGATGCCGGGGGCCTCGCTCAGGAGCTGCTTCAGCCCCTCCCTCACGAGCCGGTGGTCGTCAGCTAGAAGAGCCCTGATCATCACCCTACCCTTCGCGGCCCACGGGAATCTCCACTCCCACGACCGTCCCGCTGCCGCGCCGTCCCTTGATCATGACGTTGCCGCCGAGCGCGGCTACCCGTTCGCGGATACCGACCAGGCCGAACGAGACCTGGCCGCCGGCCTCGATCTCGCCGATTCCCTTTCCATTGTCGCTCACCTCGAGGATCAGCGAGCCGGCGGTGACCTTCAAGCTCACCCGCCCGGCGGTGGCCCCCGAGTGCTTCGCGATGTTGGTGAGGCTTTCCTGGACGATCCTGAACACCGCGGTCGCCATCTCGTGGCCGACCTGCACGTCGCCCTCCCGGATATCCAGCTTGAACTTGATCCCCGTCCGCGCCTCGAAGTCTTTGGTCAGCCACTCGATCGCCGGGCCGAGCCCGAGGTCGTCGAGCAGGGGCGGCCTCAGCTCCTTGATGAGCCGCTGCAGGACTGCGACGTTGTCGTCCAGCACGGCCGTCATCGACTTGATCTTGCCGAGCAGGTCGGTCGCGGCCCGGCGCGGCAGGTGGCCGCCGAGCCACGCCAGGTCCATGCGCAGGCACGTCAGCCCCTGCCCCAGCTCGTCGTGGATGTCGCGGGCGATGCGCGCACGCTCCTCCTCGCGCACCCGCTGGAGGTGTCGCGCCAGCGCGCGCAGCTCCTCGCGAGACTTGCGCAGTGCCTCCTCCGCCAGCCGCCGTTCCGTGATGTCCTCCGCCATGGCCACCACGCCGACCGGCTCACCGGAGTCGCCCCGCACCACGATGGACGTAAGGGAAACCGGAAACACCGTCCCGTCCGCGCGGGCGTTCAAGCTCTCCCTCGTCCGCCCGTTCCAGTTGCTCAGGTTACGCGGCCCCTCCTCGCCGCGCAGTTGCGGCGGGGCGAGCTCGGAAACCACCTTTCCGCGCAGGTCCTCGGTGGGGCGGCCGTACATCTTGGCCTGCGCAGGGTTGACGTACATGATCCGCCCGGCGGAGTCGGACAGCGTCACCCCGATCGGTGCCAGCTCCACCGCCTGCTGCAGCAGGCGCGTCGCCTCCTCGGCCCGCCTGCGCTCGGTGACGTCCCTGATGATGCTGAGAATCGCCAGCTCGCCGTTGTAGTCCACGACGGAGGCGCTCGCCTCGACGACGATCTCGCTCCCGTCGCGCCGCCTCTGGACCGTCTCGAAGAAGTAGTCCTCGCCCTTGACGAGCGTCATCGTGATGTGTTCCTTTACGCGCGGGGTGTCGGTCGAGATGGATTCGAGCGACATCCCGAAGAACTCCGACCGGTCGAAGCCGTAGACCTCGCACGCCCGCCGGTTCACATCAAGCACCACCTGGTCTTCCGGTCTGAACACCACGATCGGATCGAGGGCGTGCTCGAACAGCCCGCGGTAGTTGTGCTCGGAGCGCCGCAGCTCCTCGTTCGCCCGCCTGAGCTCGGTGACGTCACGGCATATGACCACCGTGCGGGCCTTCGGGCTCACGGTGCGGCACTGCCCCGCATAGGCCTCCAGCCAGCCCCAGTGGCCGTCCGCATGCCGGAAACGGAGGGCGACACGGCCCCCGATCAGGGCGGTGCCGTCGCGCAGGGCCGTCATTGCCCTGTCAACATCGTTCGGGTGGATGATCTCGGCCAGGTTTCGGCCTACCCATGCAAGGGGGTCATGACCCATGACTTCTCGAAAGTTCGGGCTCAAGTAGAGGAACGTGCCCGCGGGATCGACCTCGCAGACCACGTCGTGCAGGTTTTCCACCAGTGCGCGGTACCTCTGCTCGCCGGCCTTCAGCTCGGTCTCGATACTCTCCAGGGAGGCCAGCGTTTGGGCGAGCTGCTTGCGGAGGCGGCTGTCCCGGACACCCCAGAGCGCAGCCACGACGGCAAGACCCGAGAGCGCAACCGCGGCCGCAGGCACGCCGCTCCGGCGAACCTCGCGAGAAAACAGGAGGAGCGAAACGAGCGCGCCAACCGCGAGGCTGGCGCCAATGGCGAGCCGTCCTACCCGCAGCCGGCGGGCGTTTCTCATGCGCTCCTGTTCAAACCCCCTCGCGCCTCTCAACGCCAGCTCAACGACCGGTCCGGCGCGACCGAGGTCACGACGGCCAGCTTTCCCTCTTCCACCAGCTGTTCGGGGCGCTCCAGGATCAAGCTGAAGAGCAGAGGAGCCGAAGAACTCTCCGGGGTGGCGACGAAACCGAGCCACGCGTTGCGTGAGGTGTTCTTCGCGATCCGCAGGGCACGGTCGGCGATGAGCAACACCTGCTCCCAGGAGAACAGGTGCGGCTGCTGGCCGATGAAGGGGTAGTGGGCGAACCCGATGGTGCACGTCGTCCGGACCACCTGCCCGCTCGCTAGGTCAAAGGAGTGTGCCGCCAGGGCGCTGCGCATCCGCTCGGCCAGTTGCTCCGCGCCATCACGCTCGCTCTCCCGCGCCACGACGAGGAACTCGTCCCCGCCCCATCGGATGATCTCGTCCGACTCGCGACAGGTTTCCTGAAACAGGCGCGTGACTTCGATCAGGACCTTGTCGCCGGCGTCGTGCCCGAATCTGTCGTTGACCGGTTTAAAGTCGTCGAGGTCCACCATCAGGAAGGCGAAGACAGGCTCGGCCGGCTGCACGTCGCGCACGAACGCCTCGCGCATGCGCCGGACGAGTGCGATGTCCTTGCCGACGTGTTCGAAGAGGAAACGCCGGTTCCGCAGGCCGGTCAGCGAGTCCGTCACGCTGGCCTCCGTGAGCTTCCTGTTCAGGTCCTCCAGCTGGGCGTTGCGTTCCGCGATCTCCCGGGTTCGCGCCTTGACCTCCTCCTCCAGCATCTTCGCGTGCTCGACCTTGCGCCTGAGCTTGGCACGCTCGGTCCTGATGACGGCAAAGACGAGGCCACCCAGGGCGAGGACGTACAGGCTGTAGGCCCACCAGGTCTTCCAGGGCGGGGGCACGACCCGCACCGCGACCGAAAGGCCTTCGTTGTTCCACACGCGGTCGTTGTTTGCCGCCTTGACCCGCAGGACGTACGCGCCGGGAGCCAGGTTCGTGTACGTCACGCGATGGACGCCCCCGATGTCAATCCAGTCGGGGGCGAGGCCCTCGAGCTTGTAGGCGTACTGGTTGCTCTCGGGAGCGGCGTAGTCGAGCGCCGCGAACTCGAACGTGACGACGTAGTCGCGGTGGGACAGCTCGATGTCCCTGAGCTCAGGCACCGCCACATCCGAGCGGACCGGCTTGTTGAGCTTCAGGAACGACGTGAGCACGACCGGCGGGACGTGGGCGTTGCTCTCCAGGCGCTCCGCGAAGAAGCCGTTGAAGCCGTTGACCCCGCCGAAGAAGAGCTCTCCACGCGGACTGCGGTAGGCGGCCCCGAAGTTGAACTCGTTCGCCTGGAGGCCGTGGCTCGCGCTGTAGTTCTTGAAGCGCCGGGTCTTGGGGTCGAAGCAGGACAGGCCGTTGTTGGTGGAAAGCCACAGGTGCCCGCTGTCGTCGGGAAGGATCGCGTAGATCCAGTCGTTCGGGAGCCCATCGCGCTTCGTGAAGTGCGCGAACCTCGGTTTCCCGCCGTCCCTGTCCCACCCCTCAAGGGTGTCGAGCCCGCTGCCTGTCGTCCCCGCCCACACGTGGCCGGAGTGGTCGAGGTACAGCGAGATCACGGAGTCGTTGGAGAGGCTCGCTGGCTGATCGGGGTCGTGGGTGAGACGGACGCAGGTTCCTGTCCGCCGATCGAATAGGTTCAACCCCCCACCTTCGGTCCCGACCCACATCATGCCCGCCTGGTCCTCGACCATGCACGTCACCCTGTTGCTACCGATGCTGTTTGGGCTAGCCGGGTCGTTCTGAAAGCGCACGAAAGAATCCGTGGCCGGCACATAGCGGTTGAGCCCCCCGCCAAACGTCCCCGCCCACAGGGTGCCCTCGCTGTCTTGGAAAAGCGACATGATGCCGTTCGCCCCAATGCTCCGGGACCTTGCCGGGTCGTGCCGGTAGACCTTGAACCGACCGGTCGCGGGGTCGAGGCGGTTCAGGCCGCCATCAAGGGTGCCGACCCAGATATCGCCGTGGCCGTCGCGCAACAGGCAAATCACCCGGTCGTCGCTGAGGCTGTTGGGCCGCGTTGCGTCGTGCACGAAGTGGGCGACGGTCCCGCGGCTGCGGTCGAGGACGTTCAGCCCGCCACCGAAGGTGCCAACCCAAAGCTTCCCCATCGCGTCCTCGCTGAAAGCCGACACCCTGTTGCTGTTCAACCCCACCGGGTCGTTCTGCTCGCGGGTGTAGTGGCCGAACGACCAGGTGACCGGGTTCCACTTGGACAGGCCCCCGAAGCGAGTCCCGACCCATAGGACCCCCCCACGGTCCTGAAACAGCGACATGACGTCGTCGTCGCCAAGGCTTGTGACGTTGGACGCGTCGTGCGTGTACCTGAAAAAGGTCCCGCGCTGGCGGTCGAGGAGATCAAGACCCTTGCTCGTGCCAACCCAAAGCCTGCCACGGTTGTCCTCCAGGACGGCACGGACCCGGTTGTGGCTCAAACTTCCCGGGTCGCTCGGGGTGTTGGCGTAACGGATGAATTTCATGCTCCTGGGGTCGAGGCAGTTGAGCCCGCCGCCGAACGTTGCGACCCAGATCAGACCTCCATGGTCCTCGACGATCGTGCGCACCCGGTTGTCGCTCAGGCTCGTCCGGTCGGAGGGATCGTGGACGACGCGCGTGAAGAGGCCACGCTTGATATCGAGCCGGTTGAGCCCGCCGTCCGTGCCGACCCACAGCGCACCGGCGGCGTCCCGGTAGATCGACTGGATTACGCCATCGCTGATCGTCGTGGCGCTATTCGGGTCGTGCCTGTAGTGCTGGAACGACCCTGTGGCCGGCTCGAACTCGTCGAGGCCGCTGTCTCTTGTTCCGATCCAAACCATGCCCCTATCATCCACGAGGACGGCCTGCACCTGGTCACTCGAAATGCCCCGATCGTCGTCGCGCCTGTGCCTGTAGGCGTGAAAGCGATCGGTTTTGCGCTCCCAGCGGGCAAGACCGCCACCCTGCGTGCCGATCCACAGATTGCCGGCTGCATCCTCGGCAATGTCCGAGACGAAGTTGGCAGGGAGGCTCGTCAGGTCGGACGGATCGTTCCGGTAGACGGTGAACGCGGCACCGTCGTACCGGTTCAGCCCGTCCTCGGTACCGAACCACATGAAGCCCCGGCTGTCCTGGAAGATGCACATCACGGTGTTCTGCGAAAGTCCCTGGTCAGGCGTGATCCGGTCGAACCGGATCGGCCGGCCGCTCGCCGACGCAGGGCGCACCTGACACACAGCGGCCAGCGTTGCCAGGCCCAGCGCCGCGAGCGGAGCTTTCAGCCGACCCGTCTTCTCAGCCTCCTCATCGCGCCCGCACCGAACGAACTACCGCACACCCGAACTTCCTTTGCATTATAGCGGGAAGTCTCTCACCACTAGGCGGCGGAAATCGTCCGGCGGGAGCGCGGGGGAGAACACGAAACCCTGGAACCCGTCACAGCCGAGCTTGAGGAGGTAACCCTTCTGTTCCTCCGACTCGACGCCTTCGGCCACGACCTCCAGTTGGAGGTGGTGCGCCATCGCGATGGTGGCAGCCGTGATGACCGCGTCCTCATTGCCGGTGGTGATGCTGGCCACGTAGGAGCGGTCGATCTTCAAGACGTCGAGCGGCAGGCTTTTGAGGCATGCGATTGCGGCGTGCCCTGTGCCGAAATCGTCCAGCGCGAGGCGGACGCCCAGTGCATCCAACTCGCTCAGCCTTTCGAGGACCTCGGGTTCGCTCGTGAGCGCGCCTCGTTCGGAGAGCTCGAGCTCGACCAAATCGGGGGGCAGGTGGGTCTCCTCGATCACCCGGCCAACCACGGCCGGAAAGTCCTCGCGCTGCAGCTGACACTTCGACAGGTTCACGCACATTCGTATCGCGGGGAGGCCCTGATCGAGCCACGAGCGTAGCTGACCGCAGGCCTCCCGCAGCACCCACTCGCCGATTGCCACGATCAGACCGTTTTCCTCGGCGATCGGGATGAACTCCGATGGCGAGACCCAGCCCAGCTCCGGGCTGTTCCACCGCAACAGGGCTTCGGCGCCCTTCACCTTTCCTGTCCCGGTATCGACCACAGGTTGGTAATGGATTTCGAGCTCACGCTCCCTGAACGCGCGGCGTAGCATCCGGTCAAGCAGAATCTTCGAGTCGGTCGCGCGTCGAATGTGGTTCTGGTTGAAAAAACGGAAAGCACCTCCACCATGGTGCTTGACCTCGTACATCGCCTCTTCCGCGTGCTGCAGCAACGTCTCCTCGTCTTCGCCGTCCCCGGGAGCCAGCGCAATCCCCATGCTTGCCGACAGGAAGACCTCTTCGCCGCCAACAATAAAGGCTTCCGAAAGCGCCGAGAGCGCCCTCTCCGCAACACCGGCCACGGCATCGGCCCCGCGCACGTTGGCAAGCGTCAGGGTGAACTCGTCCCCGCTCAGCCGGGCGACGGTGGCGGTCACCAAACCCGCGTCTCCGCGGAATATCGCCCCGTTGTCCCGCACGCACTCGGCGAGCCGTGCGCCGACCTCTTTCAGGACCTCGTTCCCCCCCCTGCGCCCCAACGCCTCGTTGATCCCCTTGAAGCGGTCCATGTCGAAGAACATGACCGCAACGTGCGCGCCGCGCTGGCGGGCCGCCGCGAGAGCCGAGGCAAGTAGCTGGCTGAACATCGCGCGGTTCGGCAGCTCGGTCAGAGTGTCGGTCATGGCCTGGAACTGCATCTGACGGCAGACCTCGTGAGCCAGGGTCTCGACCTTGGCCAGCCTCATCTCCGTGTCGCGGAGCTCGGACTGCAGGGTAAAGACTCTCGCGAGCAAGGCGACGCGGCGCGCCACGACCTGCCAATCCACGGGTTGGCAGATGATGTCGGTCGCCCCGGCTTCGAGGACCGCCGTCGCCTGGGCGGTTCTGTGGCAGAGGGCAAGCAGGGGAAGCCGGCGCGCCGCCGCCCTTAGCCTGCGGACGCTGCAGAGCAGCTCCGTGCCGTCATGGTCCGCCGACCCGGCGCTCACAAGGATCACCGAGGGGATAGCCGTTTCGACCAGGGTGAGGGCGTCCTGCGCGGAGGCCGCGATGGTGACCTGGAACCCCTCGGCCTCGAGGACTCCACGCTTCAGGGCACGGGAGCACTCGGCCCCGACAGCCAGGAGCATCAGCCGACGTCCGTTCGAGCCCCACGCGGGAGGCGTCGGCGCGGCCGCTTGAAGGGTGCCCTCCTTGTCCGCGGCGATTGCAATGGCCTCGGGAATTGCGTTCACACCCGCCCCCCTGCGCTTCCCTATCCCGCTCGCCGCTACTCGTGGGGGACCCAGATGTTGATGGAAACTGGCTCTACGAGGCCCGCGCTCCACGCATAGGTGCCACCCCACGGGTAGCTCCCGCTCCACAGGTACGCACCGCTCCACAGGTACGCACCGCTCCACAGGTAGCCACCACTCCACAGGTACCCACCGCTCCACAGATACGCACCGCTCCAGAGATAGCCACCACTCCAGAGATACCCGTCGCCCGTGAGGTTGGTAAGGTAGTAGCCACCGCTGGCGTTCCGGTTCGCGTACCCCCCGAAGTGGTTCGTGCCGGCGACGTCCGCCGCCACATCCAGACCCTGGTTGGCACACCCGCTCTCCGAGCTCACCGCGGCGTCACGGGCGTCCACCATCCCGGCGCCTTGCTGGAAGACGCTGTACGCCAGGCTTTTATCCGACTTCACAGCGGCGTGTGCCGTTCTCAGCAGGTGGCACTTCACCTCGTCCGGGTTCAGCCACGGCTGAACGTCGAGCATCAGGGCCACAACGCCACTTACAACCGCCGCCGCCTGCGAGGTGCCGGACATGATGTAGAGATGGTCCTTCTTCGTTTTCGTTGCGAACTCGGGATGCTGCTTCGCGATCAGGCTCGAGTCGCTCATGAGCCCGAGCATGTGGCCGCCCGGCGCCACCAGATCCGGCTTGACGAACCCCTCGTACGTCGGTCCCGTTGAGGAGAACGACGTCAGGAAGTCGTCGCTCGGGTCAGCCGGCGTGTTGTTGTCCGACATCGCACCGACCGTGATGATGTAGGGGACGTTCCCGGGCACACCAACAGTCATCGGGTTGGGACCGGTGTTGCCGGCCGAAGCCACAACGACGATCCCGGCCTGCCAGGCCGCCATCACGGCCTGATTCAGCGGGTCCTCCCAGTAGTGAGAATGGGGTGGGGCGCTGAAGGAGAGGTTCAGGATCCGGATGCCGTAGCGCCCCTTGTTGTCCAGGACCCAGTTGATGCCACGGATCACGTCCGTGTACGCACCCCTGCCCTCCTTGTCGAACGCCTGGATCCCGACAAGGCTGACGCCAGGGGCGACACCGATGGGCTGGCCGTCGTCGGTGCGCAGCGAGCACGCCATGACGCTGGTGACGTGGGTGCCGTGGCCGTTCCCATCGTGAATGGGACCCATCTTGTCCTTTGTGGCGTCGTACTCGGCCAGGATCCTGTTGTGCCCTCTGAGGTCCTCGCTGATCCCGTCGTTGCTGGACCACCAGCCGGTATCGAGTACGGCGATCGTCACACCCTGGCCGTAGGTCCCGGAACGGTTGAGGTCGCGTGCGCCGACGAGCTCTGGGTAGTACGAGTCTTCAGGGCCGCTATCGTAGGACGACGTCTTCGCCTGCCCGTTCGCGTAGACACGGAGCCCCGGGTTGAGGCGCTTGAGCCGCTTGAGCTGAGCCGACGTCAGGTCCGCCCCAACCGCACGAATGACCCCCAGCTCGTGCGTCACCCTGCCACCCACGCCCAGGACCGCCTTGGCCGCAATGGCCATGTCTCGGCCCTGAACGATGACGCTCGTAGCCTGGTTCTGGTCGGCGGCGCGGCACGGAACAGTAAACAGCACACAGGCCGCCGCCAGCACGATGATCGATCCGATTGCCAGTGTCCTTCTCATGGTGTACCTCAACACTTCTCCAAGCCATCCGAAGCTCGGAGTGCCGGACGAGGGTGTCCTCAGCCGCGTCACCACCCCTGATCCGATCGTGTTCCCTTTCATTGCGCTCGTCTCCAGCCCTGAGCCAAATATCCGTCCCGCCAGAGGGCACGGGAATCAGCCCGGAGGCGCACTGGGTGCGGGACGGGCGCCATGGTTCGTGCAGGCGGCGACCCGCCCCCGCGTAGGACCGTTGCCCGTTCCCGTGTAGGACCGCGCCTACACGCGCTGAGCGGGCTCCGCACCCGGAAAACGATCGCCTGCGGGACCCGCAACTTTTGTGTCGAAAGCGGTTGGCGAGCCTCCCAGCGGTCGCCCTGCCAGGCTCCGCAAGGGGGCTCCGGGGAGGCGTGCCGGCCGGGCCGGTGCCGGGCACTCGGCGGCGGCCCGGGAAACTGAACAACCCCCGACGCGTTCTCACGGCAGGCGGGCGCGCCACGCCGTTCCGAGCGGTGCCGTGCCGGGAGACCCCGGCAGGGGTTGACCCGGATGCGAGGGCAGCCCAGAGTGACGGCTTCTGATGGGACGAGACGACCAGACCATGGAGGGGAGTGCCGAAACCCCCGCTCGCCGCGATGGGGATGCCGTACAACCAGGCGCCCCAAAGCTCGACCCCGAAAGGACTCGCCTAGCCCAGGACACCCGGCGCGAGAAGAACTGGAAGCGCTGGGGACCGTACCTCGCGGAGCGGCAGTGGGGGACCGTTCGCGAGGATTACTCGGCGGACGGAGATAGCTGGAACTACCTGCCGCACGAGCACGCCCGCAGCCGCGCGTATCGCTGGGGGGAGGACGGTTTGCTTGGCATCTGCGACCGCGAGGGGAGGCTGTGCTTCGCCCTCGCGCTCTGGAACGGACGGGACCCCATCCTCAAGGAACGCCTCTTCGGCCTCACCGGTCCCCAGGGCAACCACGGGGAGGACGTCAAGGAGTCGTACTTCTTCCTCGACTCCACGCCCACCCACTCCTACCTGAAGGCGCTCTACAAGTACCCGCAGTCGGAGTACCCCTACGCGAAGCTCGCGGAGGAGGCGGGGCGCCGCACCCTCGACGACCCGGAGTACGAGCTTGCCGACACCGGGGTGTTCGACGGCGGCCGGTACTTCGACGTGCTGGCCGAGTACGCAAAGGCCTCGCCCGACGACGTCCTGATCCGCATCACGGCCGCCAACCGCGGCCCGGAGGCCGCCACCCTGCACCTGCTGCCGACCCTGTGGTTCCGCAACACCTGGAGCTGGGGGCGCGACAACGAGGAGTACACGCCCAAGCCCGTCATCACGGCGGACGCCGAGCCGGCGCTGGTCGCCAGGCATGCCACCCTGGGGTGTTTCCGGCTCGCCCTCGGGAGGGGCCCCGGAGGGCAGCGTCCCGACCTGCTCTTCACCGACAACGAAACCAACGCGGCGCGGCTCTTCGGCACACCCAGCGCCGGCCCCTACGTCAAGGACGCTTTCCACGAGCTTGTCGTCGGCGGACGGACGGAGGCAATCAACCCGGGACGCACCGGTACGAAAGCTGCCGCGCACTACCGGTTGATGCTCCCTCCGGGGGGTGAGGCCGTGATCTGCCTCCGGCTCACACCCGAGGGTGAGGGTTCGGCGCTCCCTTTCGGCAGCGAGTTTGAGGCCGTCTTCGAGGCCCGCATCCGGGAGGCCGACGAGTTCTTCGCATCGATCGTCCCCGCCGCGCTCGGAGAGGAGGAGCGCCGCGTTGCCCGCCAGGCTTACGCCGGCCTTTTGTGGTCCAAGCAGTTCTACAACCTCGTGGTGCGGGAGTGGCTCGGGGGCGACCCCTCGCAGCCGCCGCCGCCCGAGGGGCGCCCAAAGGTGCGCAACCGCGACTGGACCAACTTCCACGGCCGCGACGTGCTCTCGATGCCCGATACCTGGGAGTACCCGTGGTTCGCGGCCTGGGACCTCGCGTTCCACATGCTGCCGTTCGCGCGGCTCGACCCCGACTTTGCCAAGGCGCAACTCGTGCTGCTGCTGCGCGAGTGGTACATGCACCCCTCCGGCGCCGTCCCGGCCTACGAGTGGTCGTTCGACGACGTGAACCCCCCGGTGCACGCCTGGGCGGCGTGGCGCGTCTACAAAATGACCGGGCCGTGCGGCGGGCGCGACCGCCTGTTCCTGGAGCGGGTCTTCCAGAAGCTGCTGCTCAACTTTACGTGGTGGGTGAATCGCAAGGACGTGGAGGGGAGGAACCTCTTCGGCGGCGGCTTCCTCGGTCTCGACAACATCGGCGTGTTCGACCGCTCCCGGCCGCTGCCCGGCGGCGGCATCCTGGAGCAGGCCGACGGCACCTCCTGGATGGCGTTCTACTGCGGCACCATGCTGTCCATCGCCCTCGAGCTGGCGGCGGGAGACCCGGCGTACGAGGACGTGGCGTCCAAATTCTTCGAGCACTTCGTGGCGATCGTGGACGCGATGAACGGGCTCGGGGGCACCGGGCTCTGGGACGAGGAGGACGGCTTCTACTACGACCAGGTGCACACGGACGGCCACCACGCGCCGATCCGCCTGCGCTCGATGGTGGGCCTTGTCCCGCTGTTCGCCTGCGAGGTGCTGGAGCAGGACGTCATCGACCGCCTGCCGGGATTCTCCAAGCGGATGCGCTGGTTCCTGGAGCACCGCACCGATCTGGCCCGCCACATTGCCTGCATGGAGACCGGCCGGGGGCAGGGCCGCGTGCGCCGGCTGCTCGCGATCCCGTCCCGGGACCGGCTGCTGCGGGTGTTGCGCTACCTGCTCGCCGAGGACGAGTTCCTGTCTCCCTTCGGGATCCGTTCGTTGTCGAAGATCTACGGCGCGAGGCCGTTCTCGTTCTCGCTCGCCGGCACGAGCACGACCGTGGCGTACGTGCCCGGGGAATCCGACTCCCGCCTGTTCGGCGGCAACTCCAACTGGCGCGGCCCGGTCTGGTTTCCGGTCAACTACCTGCTGGTGGAGGCGCTCGAGCGCTACCACCACTTCTACGGCGACTCGCTCCTGGTTGAGTGCCCGACCGGCTCCGGCAGGATGCTCAACCTCGGCCAGGTCGCGGTGGAGATCGCACGCCGCCTCACCGGCCTCTTCCTCCCGGATGCCGCCGGATGGCGCCCCTGCCATGGGGACGAGGGGCGGTTTGCCGAGGATCCCCACTGGCGGGGCCTCGTGCTCTTCTACGAGTACTTCCACGGCGAGACGGGGCGTGGGTGCGGCGCATCCCACCAGACCGGCTGGACCGCCCTCGTCACGCGCTTCCTCGAGACCCTGGCCACCCGCCGCTCCTGCGACTGAGACGGCACGCCGGAGAAGGTAACCCGGAAGGCGGGCCTCGCAACCCCCTTGCCGTTCCCGCGTACAATCCAGCGATACCGAAAGCCGGCCTGCTATGGAGGCCTCGCAAGGCTTTGGACGGAGGAGCGCGGATGAAACGGCGCACGAAACTCATCATCGGCGTGGTGGCGGTGCTCGTCATAGTGGTCGTGGCCGCGGCCGTGGTGCAGGGCCGCAAACCCAAGGGCATCCTGGTCCGCACCGGCAAGGTGGACCGCAAGGACCTGGTCCAGCTGGTGACCGCCAACGGAACCATCAAGGCCAAGACCAAGGTGGAGCTCTCCGCAAACATCATGGGCCAGATCACCAAGCTCAACGTGCAGGAGGGCGATGCCGTGAAGAAGGGCGATCTCCTGCTGGTGATCGACCAGGCGCGCTATGCGGCCGCAGTCAACGGGTCCAGCTCCAACCTGCAGGCGCTCGAGGCCGAGCTGCGACGGGTGCGCGAGGCGACCGCCCAGGCCAAGCGCGACCTCAACAACACCCAGGCGCAGTTCCGCGACGGGATCATCGCATCGGCCGACCTCGACCGGGCGAAGAGCCAGTACGAGCAGGCCGTGGCGGCGGTGCAGCGCGCCGAGCGCCAGGTGGAGCAGGCCCGCGCCGACGTCGCCTCGTCCCAGGACGCCCTCGACAAGACCGAGATCCGCGCCCCGATGGACGGGATCGTCACCGCACGCAACATCGAGCAGGGCGAGGTGGTGGTCACCGGCACGATGAACAACCCGGGCACCGTGCTCATGACGATCTCCGACATGTCCACCGTGGACGCCGTGCTCGAGGTCGACCAGACCGACGTGCCGCAGCTCCGCATCGGGCAGAAGGCCATCGTGCGCATCGACGCCTTCCCGGATGAAACCTTCCCCGGCGGGGTCTCGGAGATCGGCTCCAGCCCGATCCGGGGCACCTCGGCGCTGGGCGGGGCCGCCACCGGCACCGACTACGAGGTCAAGGTCACGCTCCTCAAGCACCCGGATCGCATCCGGCCGGGCCTCACCGTCACCGCCGACATCACGACGGCGACGCGGGACAAGGTGCTCACGGTTCCCGTCGGTGCGCTCGTCCTGCGCCAGCCGGAGGCGAAACCGACGCCGGGCCCGGCCAAGGCCACCAAGGAGCCCACCAAGCCTGTTCCTACGCCCACCGCCGCCCCCGCCAAGGCGGACGCGGGTTCATCCAAACCCAAGGACATCGAGGGCGTCTACGTCGTGGTGGCCAAGAAGGCGGAGTTCCGTCCGGTCACCACCGGGATCAAGGGTGAGATGGACGTGGAGGTGGTAGGCGGCCTCAAGGACGGTGACGAGGTGGTCATCGGGCCGTTCAAGGCGCTCCGCGACCTCAAGCCCGGCGCCGCGGTCATGGTCGACAACTCCGAGAGGACCGGCCAGGAGCGGTGACCGCCGTGCGCACCCGTGTGAACCGCCGTCACTGCGACTCTCGCCCTCGGCGGGGGGCGGAACTTCGACAGGTGCGCGGATGATCGTCGGTGATCTCTTCCGCATCGCCCTGAGGTCCATCCAGGCGCACAAGATGCGCTCGTTCCTGAACCTGCTCGGCATCATCATCGCGGTCACCACCATCATCGCGGTGATCTCGGTGGTCTCCGGCCTCAACAAGTACGCCGCCGACGTGATCAGCGGCCTCGGCCCCAACACGATGATCTTCTCGAAGTTCGGCATCATCCGCAGCCGCGCGGAGTTCTTCGACGCGCTCAAGCGGAGGGACATCTCCGAGGATGACGTGGAGGCGATCCGCCGGCTGGTCCCCCAGGCGCTGCGTGTGACAGGTCGCGTCTTCTCGACCCACTCGGTCTACTCCGAGGGGCACCGGCTCCCGGACATCTTCGTTCTGGGGGCCGGCCCGGAGCTACCCTGGATGATCGGCCTCGAGCTCGAGGACGGGCGCTACTACACCCAGGGGGAATCCGAGGCCGCCCGATCGGTGGCGGTGATCGGCTGGGACATCAAGGACGAGCTCTTCCCGAAGGTGGACCCGGTCGGCCGCATGATCAAGATCGAGGGGAAACCGTTCCGTGTGGTCGGCACGATGGCGCGCCAGGGCAGCTCGTTCGGCCAGAGCCAGGACCGCTTCGTCCTCGTTCCGCTCACGTCGTTCCAGAGGGCGTTCGGGAAGACGCGGAGCCTCGACGTTTTCGTCGAGGCGCCCGATGAGGCCTCCAGGAAGGACGTCGAGGACGCGGTCCGCGTCGTGCTGCGTGCCCGTCGCGGGACACCGTTCGGAGCGCCCGACCCGTTCGGCATCATCGACGCCGACGCCCTCAGCACGCTGTGGAAGACGATCACGTTCTCGGCGTTCGCGCTGGTCATCTGGATCTCCTCGATCTCTCTGGTGGTGGGTGGCGTCGCGATCGCGAACACGATGTTCGCCTCGGTGGTCGAGCGGACCCACGAAATCGGAGTGCGCAAGGCGCTCGGCGCGCGGAGACGTGACCTGCACCGGCAGTTTCTCGTCGAGGCCGTCATGCTCAGCTTCGTCGGCGGTGTGCTCGGCGTCCTCCTCGGCTGGCTGGCCTCGCTCGCGGTCGGGGCATGGAGCCCATTTCCCGCCCGCGTCACGCCGTTCCTGGTGATTACCGGCCTGACTGTCGCGACGGTGTCGGGCCTACTGGCAGGGTGGCTGCCGGCCGTCCGCGCGGCCCGCCTGGACCCCGTCGTGGCGCTGAGGGAGGAGTAGAAATGGGCCGCTGGAACCGCCTGCTGGCAGCCCGCCGCGAGAACATCCTCACGGCCTTCCGGGCCATCCGCGAGCAGAAGCTGCGCTCGTTCCTCACCTGCCTGGGGATCATCATCGGGGTTGCCACCGTGATCGTGATGGTGTCGCTCATTCAGGGCTTCAATGCGAGCTTCATCGCCCAGTTCCAGAGCTTCGGCGCCACTCTCGTGCAGTTCCAGAAGCTCGAGGACCGTTTCGGCGGGGGCGGCCCGCCGCCGGAGGAGGAACGCCTGCGCCCGGTACTCACCCTCGACGACGCCGAGGCGATGCGCCGGTACGCGCCGGCCATCGCCTTCGTCTCCCCCGAGCGATGGCAATCCCAGAACGTGGACGTGCGGTACCGCGCCAGCCGCACCAACAACGCCACGGTGGGTGGCGTCTCCCACTACTACCCCGACGCCAACCACCATTTCGTCCAGCGCGGGCGCTTCTTCACAGCAGGGGAGGACCTCCACTCGGCCCCGGTCGCGGTCATCGGCATCGGAATCGTGGAAGCGCTCTTCCCCAACATCGACCCCCTCGGCCGCGAGATTTCCATCAACGGACGGCCTTTCCGGGTGATCGGGGTGTTCGAGAAGAAGGGCGGCTTCCTGGACCAAGGCGCCGACCAACAGCTGGTGATACCCGTCGGGATCTTCGACCGCATCTGGCCCGATCTGCAGAGGACGTACGGGTGCGTCATCGCGACGGTCCCCAAGAAGCCGGAGTGGGTGAACCTGGCCATCGAGCAGGGCACCCAGATCCTGCGCGACCGGCGCGGCCTGCGCTTTTCCCAGCCCAACAACTTCGCGGTCAGGACCCCGGAGCGCACGATCCGCACCTTCGAGCAGATCACCGGCGGGGTGAGCGCGGCGATGCTGGTGATCGCCGGAATCTCGCTGATCATCGGCGGCGTGGGCGTGATGAACATCATGCTCATGAACGTCACCCAGCGCACGCGCGAGATCGGCGTCCGGCGCGCGCTCGGCGCACGGCAGGCCGACATCCGGCAGCAGTTCGTCACCGAGGCCATCATGCTTTCCCTCGTGGGTGGCGCCACGGGTGTCGGCGTCGGCCTCGCCATCTCCAAGGTCCTCGGTGCGCTGAGCTCGTTTCCGACCAGCATCTCGCCCACGGCCATCGTGGCCGGACTGACGGTCTCGGGCCTGGTGGGCTTCTTCTTCGGCACCTACCCGGCGTACAAGGCGGCCAGGTTGGACCCGATCGAGGCGTTGCGGTACGAGTAGAGGCAAAGCCATGATGCGCGTCGCCCCTCTCGCGTGGAACCGGTTCCGCGGGGCAGCGCGCTGCGGCGCCCGCCCATTTTTCACCGTACGTGATCATCACCCGATTCCGGGTCTTCGCGGCCGCCTCAGCTCGCCGGTGTGGCCACCGGAACGACGGCGATGACGGCGCCCTGGCCTGCCTCCCACGTGAGGAACGCGTCGAGGTCGTGCCGCACGCGGTTCGCCACCCACAGCAGCACGGCTGCATCATCCAGGAATCCGATGACCGGGATGAAGTCCGGAATGGCGTCCAGCGGGTCCAGGAAGTACAGCATCGCCGCCACGATGGCGATCAGCGAGCCCTTCGGGAGCGTGCGGTAGCGCCCTTCCCCCACCTCGCGCGCCATGCGGGCCAGCCCCTGCGCGTCCCGCCGCACGCCGCCCAACGACCTCCCGCGGGTCTTCAGCGCCGCGGCCGCGGCTGCCAGCGTCCGGCCCAGGCGCGGCGTGCCCGCGACCAGCGTGGCCGCTCTCTCGGCCGCACGGACAAACAACGCGGAACGGACCCCTGGGGCCACGTCGCGATTGTACCCCGCCGTCGCCCAGCGCGCCCGCTACAACGCAGGCCGTGCCTGGGCGCGCTCCGGGGCGGCGAGCGGCCCGCCCACGTTGAAGCGGTAACCGACGTACACGAGAGTCAGGCCGAGGAGTTCGGTGACGTAGAGTACCTCGGTGTAACCGAAGCGCGTGAACGTCCCGCCGATCCCCGGCAGCAGCGCCCCCACCGCGATCAGCACGTTGCCAACGAACCGGTGGTAGGTGTCGCCGCGCTTGCTGAAGCACCAGGCGGAGAGCGCAGCGCCACCGACGAGGAAGATCAGCGCGTAGGTGTTGATGAACGGGGAGAAGAGGCGCACCCACGGCCACGCCAGCACCTTGCCGGAAAGCCGGTGGGGCTCGACGAGCGCGAGGTTGAGCGGCGAGGCCAGCACGCAGCCGGCCGCCACCAGGAAAAAGCTCACGAGCGCCATCGTCAGCCAGTTCGCGGCCCGCCGCCGCAGCAGGAGGTAAACCGTCCCCTGGGCCAGCGGCGCCCCGCCCAGCAGCGCCCCGGAGATGTACCAGGCGCGGAAGATCCCCTCATGCCAGCCGAACAGGCTCGTGAAGCTCTCGGTAAAGGTACCGACGGCGTAGATAAACACCCCGAACGCCCACCACAGCAGGTGGGCGCCCCTGCCCTTGGCCCGGTACCTCTGCAGGAGCACGACCGAGAAGACAAGCGAGAAGACCGTGGTGATAATGGGCACGTACAGGACGGGATTCGACATGGCTTCTCCCGCCTCCTGCCAACTGTCGCCGCACATACGCCCATTCCCCACCGCCGGAGCGGAGCCCTAGACGCAGTCTTGCGAGACGCGCTTGTGAAAAGCCGGTATGATCTCGTGGCGCCAACGGACGGCCCCGTGCGGGCTCGTCGGGAAGGACGACCCCATGGCTGTGATCCTGGACGGACAGCACCTGACGATCGAGGACGTCGTGAACGTGGCACGCCACGGCGAGAAGATGGACCTGGCCGCCGAGTCGCTCGAGCGGATCGCGAAGTGCCGCGGCATGCTCGAGAAGAAGATCGTCGCCCACGAGATCATGTACGGCGTCAACACCGGGATCGGCGAGTTCTCCGAGGTCGTGCTCACCGACGAGCAGGTGAAGCAGTTCCAGCGCTACCTCATCTACAACCACGCCGCCGGCATCGGCGAGCCTGCGCCGGTCGAGCACGTGCGCGCGGCCATGGTCTCCCGCATCAACGTCCACGCGCGCGGGTTCTCCGGGTGCCGCCCCGAGATTCCCCTCACCTACGTGGCGATGCTCAACGCGGGCGTGACGCCGGTGGTGTGCGAGAAGGGCAGCGTGGGCGCGTGCGGCGACCTCGCGCCCATGAGTCAGATCGCCCTGGCCCTGATGGGCGAGGGGGAGAGCTTCTACCACGGCGAGCGCATGCCGACGGCCAACGCGATGGAGAAGGCCGGCATCCCGGTGCCGGGTCTACAGGCGCGCGACGGCCTCGCCGCCATCAACGGGTCGAACCTGATCACCGGGATCGGCTGCCTGATCCTGCACGACGCCGAGCGCTGGATCGCACAGGCCGAGATCGCCGCCGCCATGACGCTCGAGGCACTGCTCGCCAACATGAAGCCGTACCAGGGGAAGCTCCACGAGCTGCGCGGCTTCCCGGGCGCGGTCACGTGCGCGGCCAACCTGCGGAAAGTGATGGACGGCTCCGACCTGGTCACCGGAAAGCTCAAGGTCAAGGTGCAGGACGCCTACTCGATGCGCTCGACGCCCCAGGTCATCGGCGCGGTGCGCGACGTCATGGCGTACGCGAGGACGCAGTTCGAGATCGAATTGAACGGCGTCGGTGACAACCCGATCTTCGTGTGCGAGGAGAACCGGGTGCTTACGGGAGCCAACTTCCAGGGCACGCCGGTGTCCCTGCCGCTCGACATGGTGGGCGCCGGCCTCACCACGGTCAGCGTGCTCTCGGAGCGTCGCCTCAACCGCCTCCTCAACCCCGCCCTCTCGGTGGGACTGCCGGCGTTCCTCACCAAGGGCGCCGGGATGTTCTCCGGGCTCATGCTCTCGCAGTACACCGCCGACACGCTAATCGTCGAGCAGCGCATCCTCTCCACCCCGGCGTGCATCCAGTCGATCCCGGCCGCGGCAGACCAGGAGGACTTCGTTTCGATGGGCATGAATGCGGCCCTCAAGACGAAACAGATCCTGAAGAACGCCTACGGTGTGCTGGCGATCGAGCTGATCGCCGCCGCGCAGGCGCTCGACTTTCGCGAGTTCACCCCGGGTGTCGGCACGCGCGCCGCCAAGGCCGGCGTGCGCAAGGTGGTCGCGCACCTCGAGGAGGACCGCCCGCTGTTCCCGGACCACAACGCCATGGCCGCCGCGGTGGAGCGTTGCGAGGTGCTGACCACCGTCGAGGGGGCCATCGGCCCGCTTGCCACCTCCTGGTGAACCTGCGGTCTCGCGCCCCGTTTCAGAGGGCCGTGTCTTCCCCTGTGCCCTGAGCCCGGTGCCCGGCCCCCTGTTTCTTCGGGAACCACGGGATGAACGCGCTCGTCGTGCGCTGGTAGTCGCGGTAGTCCTCGCCGCGGGAGGCGAGCGCCTGCGCCTCGGTGGCCGGGATACCGGTCACCTTGAAGAGGAAGAACACCATCAGCGCCGGACCGACGAGCGTGAGCGCCCACCATGGCGAGCCCACCGCGAGTAGGACGTACGACCACCAGTGCACCCACTCGAAGAAGTAGTTGGGGTGGCGGGAGGCGCGCCACAGCCCAACCCGGCAAGTCCTGCCTCGATTGGCCGGGTCCGCGCGGAACGCCGCGAGCTGGCGGTCGGCCACGGCCTCCCCCGCCACCGCCACCAGCCAGACGAGCACGCCGGCGACGCCCCAGGCGCCGATCCCCTGGCGGGGGTTGGTCATCGCCACCAGGAACGGGAGGGAGAACAGCACGTCGAGCACGGCCTGCGCCTGGAAGAACACGAAGAAGTACGGCTGCGCCCTCTCGCCCCAGCGCGCACGCAGCGCCTGGTAGCGGCCGTCCTCGCTCCTGCCGAGCACCCGGTTGGTGAGGATGTACGAGGCCAGCCGCAACGACCACGCCCCCGCCAGCACGCCCACGAGCACCCTTCGAAGCGGGTCGCCGAGCGTGAGGAGCGCATAGAGAACCACCAGCGCGCCGAGCCCGCCGGCCCACCCTACGTCCACGACCCCCGCGTTGCGGGTCGCGCGCTGCACCAGCCAGAGCACAGCCATGACCACGGCCATCAGCAGCCAGGCAAGGAGCACCAGCGTGAACGGGATCATCCTTTGCCGTCCTCCAAGCGATGCTAGCGCATCGGCCCGTCGGGGAAGCGCGACGGCGACTCCAGTTGGCCATACACTCTCACCATGAGCATCGTCACCGAACTGCGCGCGGTGAACAAGCGCTACCGGCGCGGCGACGAGGTCGTCCACGCCCTGCACGACATCTCCTTCACGCTGTCCTCCGGCGAGATGGTCGCGCTGGTGGGGCCTTCGGGGTGCGGCAAGTCCACAACGCTCAACCTGGTGGCCGGGGTGGACCGCCCGGACGAGGGCGAGGTGATCGTGTGCGGCACCGACCTCGCGACCGCGGGCGAGGCCGCGCTCGTCGCAGCGCGGCGGCACGACATCGGCATCGTCTTCCAGGCGTTCCACCTCATGCCGCACCTCACGGTGGAGGAGAACGTCGCCCTACCGCTGGCGCTCGACGGCCACCGTGACGCGGCACGCGTCGCCGAGCTCATCCGGCGCGTCGGCCTCGCGCCCCGCCGCGCCCACTTCCCGGCCGAGCTCTCCGGCGGGGAGCAGCAGCGCACCGCGGTGGCACGCGCCCTGGTGCACCGCCCCGCCGTGGTGCTCGCCGACGAGCCCACCGGCAGCCTCGACTCGGCCTCCGGGGCGGCGGTGCTGCGGCTCATGGACGAGCTGCGGCGCGAGGAGGGGAGCGCGCTGCTGCTCGTCACCCACGACGAGAACATCGCGACGGTGGCCGACCGCGTGATCCGGCTGCGCGACGGCGGGATCGAGGCGGTGCTGTAGAGATGTTGCTGCGCACCCTCGTCCTGCGCCCGGTGCGGCGGCGCCCCCTGCGCTTCGTCACCACCGTCGTCGGCGTGGCGGCCGGGATCGCGGCGGTGGTCGCGACGATCGCCGCGAGCCAGGCCGCGGTGGCGTCGCTGCGGGAAGGGGTGGCGGAGGTGGCCGGCCGCGCCCGGGCCGAGGTCACGGCGCCCGCGGGCGTCCCCGAGGAGCTGCTGGGGCGGCTGCGCCCCCTCACCGCCGAGGCCGCGGTCGTACCTGTGATCGAGGAGATCGCGCTCGTGCCTGCCCTTGGCGACGCGGTGCGCGTCCTGGGCGTGGACCTGCTGGTGGACGCCCAGGTGCGGAGCCTCCACCTCTCGACCGCAGGTTCGCCGCCCGCCCAGGCGATCACCCGGGTGCTCACCGGGCGGGGCGTGGTCGTGCCCGCCAACCTCGCCGCGCGCCTCAAGGTGCGCGTCGGGGACCCGCTGGTCATCTCCGTGCGGGCGCGGCGCGAGACCCTCACGGTCGCGGCACTCTTCACGCCCCCCCGTTTCGCCTCCGCCTGGGACCGCGTGCTCATCGTGGACGTGGCGCTCGCCCAGGAGTTGTTCGGCCGAGCGGGGCGGCTGGACCGCATCGAGCTGGTCCCGCGCCGCGGCGTCTCCGAGGAAAGGCTCACGGCGGAAGCCCGCCGCCTGCTGCCGGACACCGTCAGGGTCGAGGCGCCGGCCCGCCGCGGGGAGGAAACCTCAAGCATGGTGCGGGCGCTCGAGTTCAACCTGGTGGCGCTCTCGGGCGTCTCGCTGTTCGTGGGCGCGGTGCTGGTCGCCACCACGCTCGCCACCTCCGTCGTGCAACGGCGCACCGTGTTGGCGATCGCCCGCTCGCTCGGCGCGTCGCGCGCTCAGCTGGCAGGTGCCGTGCTCGTCGAGGCGGCGGCGATCGGGACGCTGGGAGGCGCCCTCGGCGTCGCGGGCGGCGTTCTCGGTGCCCGAGCCGCCCTTGGCAGCGTACGCTCGACCGTTGCCGCGGTCGTGCGCGGGGTCCCGGCTACGGCGATCGAGCTCCCCCTCTGGCTGGCGGCGCTCGGGCTGCTCCTGGGCGTGGCGGCCTCCCTGGCCGCCGCCGCCCTCCCGCTAGTCGAGGCCGTCGAGACCCCCCCGGTGCAGGGGCTGGTCAGCGAGCGGCCGGTGTTCCTGCGGCGCCCGTCGCGCCGGCGCGCGGCGCTGCTCGTGCTTGCCTTGCTGACCCTGGCCGCCGCCCTCGTGCGCGCCCCCGCCTGGAACGACCTTCCGGTCGCCGCGCTGCTCGGAAGCCTGGCGATCCTGGGCGCGCTCCTGGTGGCCGCCTCCCCGGTTCTGGACGCACTCGCCCGGCATGGCTCCGGGCCGCTGCTGCGCACCTCGGTGGGCACTCCGGTGCGTCTGGCGGTCGCGGCGCTGGCCGCGGGGCGCCGGCGCGCGAGCTGGGCGGCAGGCGCGGTCGGCGTGGCGGTCGCACTCGCCGCCGCCATCGGTACGATGGTCCACTCCTTCCGCGCCACGGTCGTGGAGTGGGCCAACCAGGGGATGCACGCCGACGTCTGGGTCCGTCCCCTCGCCGCCACCACCGGCGTGCAGGTTGGGCGGCTGGACCCCGAGGTGGTGCGCATCGCGCTGCGCCTCTTTGGCGCTCAAGTGGTGGACCCGTTCCACACCGCACAGGCGTTCCTCGAGGGGCAGCCGGTCACGCTCGGCGCCGGGGTGTTCCCGATCGTGGCGAGGCGCGGCGCGGTGACGTTCCGCGACGGGCGCGACTCCCGCGCCGTGTTCGCCGCGGCGCTGGAGCGCCACGCCGCGGTGGTCAATGAGCCGCTCGCGAACCGGTTCGGCGTGAAAGAGGGGGACACGATCCGCCTGCGGGTGCCGGGGGGGGAGCTGGTGAAGAAGGTGGAGGCGGTCTTCCACGACTACTCCCACCAGCAGGGGATGGTGGTGATCGACCGCGCCGATTTCCTGCACATCTACCCCGACGACGGCCCGCAGGAGCTGGCGCTCTTCCTGCCGCCTGGCGCCGACCCCGTCGCCGCGCGCGAGAAGCTGCTGGTCGCCCTGGGCGGACGCTTCTTGGTGGATGCCCTGCTCAACCGCGAGCTGCGCGCCGAGGTGGTGGCGATCTTCGACAGGACGTTCGCGATCACGCGCGCGCTCCAGGTGGTGGCGGCGGCGGTGGCGGTGCTGGCCGTGCTCACCGTGCTGTTCGCCCTGCTCGGCGAGCGCCGGCGGGACCTCGCGCTGCTGCGCGCGCTGGGCGGCTCGCGCGCCCAGGTCGCCGTGGTAGTGGCCGTGCAGGCGGCGCTCCTCGGCCTTGCCGGGGCAGCGGGCGGTCTCGTCACCGGGCTCGCCATCGGCCTGGTGCTGGTCAAGGTGGTCAACCTCCAGTCGTTCGGCTGGACGCTGCGCTTCCTCCCGCCCTGGCCCGCGCTCGCCGCCACCGGGCTCCTCGTGACCCTGGCGTGCCTCCTCGCGGGGCTCGCGCCCGCGCTGGCCGCCGCACGCATGCACCCGAGCGAGGCGCTGCGTGAGGAGGGGTAGGCCGGTGCTCGCGCTGGCCCTGTTGCTCGCCGCCTCAGTCGCGGCCGGCTCCCAGTGGGCCACGGTCGCGGCGCCCCTGACGCTGAGCTTCCCCCGCGACCACGGCTCCCACCCCGAGTTCCGGACTGAGTGGTGGTACGTCACCGGGACGCTCACCGACGATGCCGGCCACCGGTTCTCCTTCCAGCTCACGTTCTTCCGCAGGGGGCTCGACCCCTCGCCGCCTCAGGCCGGCGCCTCGGCGCTGCGTGCCCGCGAGGTCCTCGCCGGTCACCTTGCCGTGGCCGACATCGCCGCCGGGAAGGTGCTGTTCGCCGAGCGGGTGCGGCGCATCGCGGCCGGCCTCGCCTTCGCCTCGGCCGACGATCTCCAGATCGTCCTCGACGACTGGGAGATGCGGCGTCTGGCGAGCGGCGCCGTCTCCCTTTCCGCCGACGACCGGGACGTCGGGACCGGGGTGAAGCTGGAGCTGCACCCCGAAAAGCCGCTGGTGCTCCAGGGCGAGGGCGGGGTCTCGCTCAAGGGAGGCCCTGGCAACGCCTCGGCCTATGTGAGCTTCACGCGCCTGGCCGTTCAGGGGACGCTCACCCTCGGCTCCCGACGCCTCGCGATGCACGGGGAGGCGTGGCTCGACCACGAGTGGGGCAGCAGCCAGCTCGGGCCCGGCGTGGTCGGGTGGGACTGGCTGGGGTTACGCCTGGCCGACGGCCGCGAGCTCATGCTCTACCGCCTGCGCAGTGCCGACGGCCGCGCCGCCCCGGAGTCGGCAGGCACTCTGGTCGAGCGCGACGGCCGTACCCGCCACCTGACCGCGGCCGATTTCACGCTGGAGCCGGAGAGCTTCTGGTCGAGCTCGAGGAGCGGCGCCCGCTACCCCGCGACCGTGCGCGTGCGCGTCCCGCTCGCCGGCCTCGACCTCGCGGTGCGCCCCGAGGTGGCCGCCGCGGAACTGGACGCGCGCGCATCCACCGGGACGGTGTACTGGGAGGGGCCGGTGGCGGTCACGGGGACGGCGACGGGCCAGGGGTACATGGAGCTGACCGGGTACGCGGGCTCGATGGTCGGACTATTCTGATACAAAGTCTCAATTAACTGGTCACTGCACGACCACCAGGACCTGGCCGCCATCCACGGTCTCCCCCGGCACGACCAGCACACGTTCTACCTTCCCGGGCCCCTCGGCGGAGATCTGGTTCTCCATCTTCATCGCCTCAAGCACGAGCAGGGGTTGCCCGGCCCGGACCGCGTCCCCCTCGGCCACCGCCACGCTCACCACCCGTCCGGGGATCGGGGCGCACACCTCGTGCGGCCCGGCGTGGGCCGCGGCGCTGCCGCTCACCGCGCGCTCGAGCGGGTCGTGCAGCCGCACCTCGAAGTGGCGCTGCGCCAGCGACACCCGCCAGTGGTTGCGCGCCAGGCGCTGGCTCGCGACCGCGTAATTGCGTCCATCCGGCCTGAACAGTGCGGACATCCCGGCGTGGATCGGCAGCATCTCGACGCGGTGGATGTTGCCCTCGACGGTGACCTCCCAGGCGTTCCCGACCCGCCGGACGCTCACCTCCGCCTGGCGACCGTCCCGCATCACCCACCACCTCATGCCCACCCCCCAGGTAGGGCGAAGGGCACAGGACCCAGGGCACAGGAAAGGCGGAACCTCGTCATCGCGGGCCCCTTCCGTGGAGCTGCGAGCGTCCGACCAGGCGCCACTCGCGTCCCTCGCGCTCGGCGCTCTCGAACCCGTCGCGCGGAAGGTGCTCCGCCTCCTCCGCGGCCAGGCACGCGGCGGCTACGATGGCGGCCTCCTCGAGCGCCGGGTCCCCCGCCGCTTCCAGGCTCTGCACGGGGCCCCGGGAGAGCAGCTCGTCCAGCAACCCGGTGTGCAGCTCGCCGGCGGTGAACTCCGGAACGTCCAGGAGGAGGCGGAAGAGCGGCAACGTGGTGGCGATCCCTGCGATGCGGTACTCGGTGAGGGCGCGCCGCAGCCGGCGCAGGGCGGCGGGCCTGTCCTCCGCCCACACCACCAGCTTGGCGAGGATCGGGTCGTAGTCGAGCGGCACCACCGACCCCTCGCGCACGCCGCTCTCCACACGCACGCCGGGGCCGTCGGGGCGCTCAAGGTGGTGGATCGTCCCCGGCGAGGGCGCGAAGCCGCGCAGCGGGTCCTCGGCATACACCCGGCACTCGAGGGCGTGCCCGCGGGGGGCGAGGTCGCCCTGACGCAGGGGGAGCGCCTCCCCGAGCGCCTCGCGGATCATGAGCTGCGCCAGGTCCACCCCGTACACCGCCTCGGTGATCGGGTGCTCAACCTGCAGCCGAGTGTTGACCTCGAGGAAGAAGAACTCCCCCGAGGGGGCGAGCAGGAACTCCACCGTGCCGGCGGAGCGGTATCCCACGGTGCCAGCCACCGCCAGCGCGGCGGCGCCCAGGCGCGCGCGCAGCGCGGCGTCCACCGCCACCGAGGGGCACTCCTCGAACACCTTCTGGTGGCGGCGCTGGAGCGAGCACTCGCGCTCGCCCACGTGCACCAGGTTGCCGTGGCGGTCCCCGAGGATCTGCACCTCGATGTGGCGCGGGCGCTCGATCAGCTTCTCGGCGTAGACGCGGGCGTCGGCGAAGAACGCCTTCCCCTCGGAGGCAGCGCGGGCGAACGCCTCCTCCACCTCGGCGTCCGAGCGCGCGATGCGCATCCCCTTGCCGCCACCGCCACCCACCGCCTTGAGCAGGACCGGGTAGCCGACCTCGGCCGCGAACGCACGCGCGGCCGCGGCGTCGGGGAGGGCGTCGCTGCCCGGCACCACCGGCACCCCGACGCTGCGCGCCACCTCGCGGGCCGCGGTCTTGGAGCCCAGCAGCTCGATCACGTCGGGCGGCGGGCCGATCCAGATCAGACCGGAGGCCTCGACCAGCTTCGCGAACCCGGCGTTCTCGGCGAGAAAGCCGTAGCCGGGGTGCACCGCGCCCGCGCCGGTGGAGCGCGCGGCCGCGATGATGGTGTCCTGGTTCAGGTACGACTCGCGCGCCGGCGCAGGGCCGATGCGCACCGCGAGGTCGGCCGCCAGCACGTGGGGCTGCGTGCGGTCGACGTCGGAGTAGACGCCGACGCTCTCGTGCCCGAGCTCGCGGCAGGCGCGCACCAGCCGCACCGCGATCTCCCCCCGGTTGGCGATGAGGATGCGCATCGGTCAGAGCGGGATGTTCCCGTGCTTCTTCGGGGGCATCCAGTCGCGCTTGTTGACGGCGAGCTGCAGCGCCGTGATCACGCGACGGCGGGTGGTTCTTGGTTGGATCACCGCGTCCACGTAGCCCCGCTCCGCTGCGACGAGGGGGTTGGCGAACTTGGCGACGTAGTCGCGGACGAGCTCGGCGCGCCGCGCCTCGGGGTCGGCGGCCTTCTCGATCTCCCGTTTGTAGAGGATGTTCACCGCGCCCTGCGGGCCCATGACCGCGATCTCGGCCGTCGGAAACGCGAAGTTGAAGTCGGTGCGGATGTGCTTGGAGCCCATGACGCAGTACGCTCCGCCGTACGCCTTGCGGGTGATCACCGTGACCTTGGGGACGGTGGCCTCGGCGAGGGCAAACAGCAGCTTGGCGCCGTGCCGGATGATGCCGCCGTGCTCCTGCTCCACGCCCGGCAGGAACCCGGGAACGTCCTCGAGGATCAGAAGTGGCACGTTGAAGGCGTCGCAGAAGCGCACGAAACGCGCCCCCTTCACCGAGGCGTTGATGTCCAGCACCCCCGCGAGGTGCGCCGGCTGGCTCGCCACCGCCCCCACCGGGCGCCCGGCCAGGCGCACGAAACCGACCACGATGTTGCGCGCGAAGTGAGCGTGGACCTCCAGGAATTCTCCCTCGTCCGCCAGGGTGCGGACGAGCTCCTTGATGTCGTACGGCTTGTTGGGGTCCTCGGGAATCAGGCGGTCGAGCGCCTCGTCCTCGCGGTCGGGCGGGTCGGAGGTGGCGCGCACCGGAGGATCGGCGGCGTTGTTCAACGGGAGGAAGCCGAGCAGGCGCCGGACCCCCCCCAACGTGTCCATGTCGTCCTCGCAGGCGAAGTGCGCGACGCCGGAGAGCTGGCTGTGCGTGCCCGCGCCCCCCAGCTTCTCCATGGTCACGTCCTCGTGGGTGACCGTGCGGATGACCTCGGGCCCGGTGACGAACATATAGCTGGTGCTCTTTGTCATGAACACGAAGTCGGTGATGGCGGGGGAGTAAACGGCGCCGCCTGCGCACGGCCCCAGGATCGCCGAGATCTGCGGCACCACCCCCGAGGCGATCGTGTTGCGCAGGAAGATGTCCGCGTAGCCGGCGAGCGAGACGACCCCCTCCTGGATGCGCGCCCCGCCCGAGTCGTTGAGCCCGATGATCGGGATCCCGAACTTGAGCGCGAGGTCCATGATCTTGCACACCTTCTCGGCGTGCGCCTCGGAGAGCGAGCCCCCGAACACCGTGAAGTCCTGCGCGAAGACGGCCACCGAGCGCCCCTCGATGCGGCCGAACCCGGTGAGGACGCCGTCCCCCGGGATGCGCTGCCTCTCCATCCCGAAGTCGTGGCTGCGGTGCATGACCAGGCGGTCCACCTCTTCGAACGAGCCGGGGTCAAGGAGCAGGTCGAGGCGCTCGCGGGCCGTCAGCTTGCCCGCCTGGTGCTGCTTTGAGATGCGCTCCTTGCCGCCGCCCTCGAGGCTCGCCGACTCCAGCTCCTGCAGACGCTTGCGAACGTCCTCGCCCACCGTGACTCCCCGCCCTGTCCGGCCGCGCCGGAAAGCGAATTATGCTATCACGACGGATCATGGTCAGGGATGCCACCTCCGGCCTCGCCGAGCTCGCGACCGCGGTCGCGCGCACCCGCATCGCGGGGCTCGTGGACGTCTTCATCGAGCGCCGCGCCGAGGTGTGCTGGCGGCTCGCCGGGGGCCGGGTCCTCGCCCGCGAGGCGCTGCTGCGCGAGGGCGCGGCGGTGCGCCGTGACCACCGGCTCGTCTCGGGCGACGGCCTGGAGCGGTCGGCGCTCTCCGAGCTGCTCGGCGTCACGGCGCGCGAGCTGCCGGCGTTCTCGGCGCCGGCGTTCCCCGAGCCGCCACACCTGGAGGACGCCCTTCCCGAGCTCCCGGCGGGGTGGAGCAGCGTGCGCTGGCGGTGGAGCTGGGCGGCGGTGCTGGCCGAGGGCAACGCGGTGCCGCTGCACCGCCCCGATCTCGCCGAGATCACGTTCCTCGACGGGCACCGCGCCCTCACCGTGTGGCCGCCGCTCGCACCCCGGGAGGACCCGTCACCCGAGCACCCCCCTGTCCAGCCGCGCCCCGGCAAGCCGAGCGTTCTCCTCGCCCCCGCTGCCGCGGCCGTGCTGATGCACGAGCTGGTCGGGCACCCCCTCGAGGGCGACCTGCTGCTGCGTGGCGCCTCCCCCTGGCGCGGGAGGCAGGGTGACCGCATCCTCGCCCTTCCGCTCTCGGTAAGCGACGACCCCACCCGCACCGACCTGCCTGGCGGCTTCTCCGCCGACGACGAGGGGTGTGCCGCGAAACCGCGCCGGCTGCTTGCCGAGGGGACGCTGGTGGGCGCGCTCGCCGACCGCGAGACCGCTCCCGCGCTCGGGGTCGAACCGGGCAACGCCCGCCGTGCAGGCATCCACACCCGCCCCCGGCCGCGCGTCTCGAACCTGGTGACCACCGCCGCTGACCCCCTGCCCCACCCACCGCGAAACGAGGCGGCGATCGAGGTGGTGACGCTCTCCTCCGGCACGCTCGAGCCCGCCTCCGGCGCGATCCTCCTGCAGGTGCGCGACGCCTACGCGCTGCGCCGCGGGGAGCGTCATCGTCCTCTCGCGCCGTTCACCCTGGTCGGGACGCTCGAGGCGCTGCGGGCCGGGATGCTCGCCGCCGCCGGTCCGACGCTCCCGGTGGCGGAGCCGGGGTGGTGCGCCAAGGAGGGCGAGGTCGTCGCGACCGGCGCGGTCGCGCCCTGGCTGCTGGTGGCCGGCGTGGAGGTCCGGTGAGTCGCACCCCGGACCGCCTCCTGCCGGCGCTGCAGGGCGCTTCCGAGGAGCTCGCCCGCCACGGCGTGCGCTTCGAGGTCTTCGCCCGCCTCGGGGAGAGCGCCCACCTCGTCCGGGCCCAGGACGGGGTGCTGGAGCGCCGCACCACACGGGAGCTGGGCGTGGCCTGCCGGGTCAGCGGTGGCGGCCGGGCCGGCTTCGCCGCCGCGGCGGGCGGCGCGGCGCGCGCCGGGCGGCAGGCCGCCCTGGCGGCCCTGGACGGCCTCCTGCCCGCGCCCGACCCGTTGCCCCCGCGCACGCTCCTCGGGAGCTCCGGGAGCGCGCTCGAACACCCCGCCGCCGACCCCGCCGCCCAGGAGACGTTCGCCCAGGAGCTGGCGAAGGCGTTCGCGGCCGCCCCCGGCCGAGCGGTGCTCGTCCAGGTGCGGCTCCTCACCGGCACCTCCACGGCCGCGCTCGCGACCGGCGAGGGTTTCCACGCCAGGGCGCACGCCGGGGGCTCCGTCGTGGAGCTGCTGGTGGCCCCGCCCGAAGGACCCTGGCGGCACTTTCACTTCGCCGCTCCTACCCTCGCCGACCTCCGGCCTGACGAGCTGACACGGCGCGCCGTCGAGGCCTCGCTCCTCGCGACCACTGGTGGCGCGCCGGAGCGGCAGCTCGCGGACGTGTTGCTGTCCCCGGCGGTGGCCGCGCCGCTCGTGGTGGCGCTCGCCCAGCACCTGGCGCACGAACCCGCCGATGACGCCTGGGCCCGTATCCGGGTTGCGCCAGCGTGGCACCTGGTGGACGAGCGCCCTGGACCCACCGGCCTGCTCCCCCTCCCCTGGGACGGCGAGGGGCTACCGGCACGCCGCCTCGTGCTGGCCTCCGGCGGGCGCTTGCGCGAGCGCTTCGCCACCTGGGAGCTCTCGCAAAGGACCGGCCTCCAGCCGGGAGGGGCGGTGCGCCCATCGTACCGTCATCCGCCCGCGCCGGGCCCCGCCAACCTGGTGGTCCTCGCTGAGACCGCGGTCAGCCAGCCGGAGCTGCTGCGCCTCTTGGACACCGGCTTCTACCTCGCCGTCCCCGCCGGCCCGGTGCGCGTGGACCCGGCCAGCGGGCGTTTCGCGCTGCGCGCTGCGGCGGTGGGGGTTCGCAACGGACGGCCCACCTCCCCCCACGCGCTCGTGGAGCTGCGCGGCTCGTTCCCCCGTCTCCTGCGAGGGCTCGCCGCCACCGGGGGCGACTCCGAGAGCTTTTCCCTCGCCGGCGCCGTGACCACCCCCTCGCTGCTCGTGCGAAGGCTGGAGGTCGCCTGAACACAACCGGGAGCGTCCCCCGGAGAGGACAGTGGCGGATGAAAGAGCGTGCTGGCGCTGCGGATCCGCGTGAGATCCATTGTCCCGGCACTCTCGCGGGTGGCATCGGCGTTGCACGTCGGACAGCCATGAGGACCCGACACCCTGCGACGGACGCTGGAGCGGCGGGGCGAGCCGCCCTGCTCGCGCTGCTCGCGTGGGTCGCACTCCTCCTCCCAGGGCTCGCCGCCGAGCCGGAGGCGGGGTCGCAGGGGAAGACCCTCCGCAAGGTGGCGCCGATCACGGCTGCGGACCCCCTCATCGTGCACACGCTCTACACCTGGTACACCCACGACAGCTTCAAGGACGCCTCGGTGCAGCCCTTGGAGCCGTTCAGCTCGGACGACACCGAGTACTACCGTGCCTACTTCTCCAAGCTGCGCCCAAACGGGGTGGACGTGATCGCCGGCGTCCTCACCGGACTCCCCGGCGAGCGGCGCCCCGACGGCTCGCCGCTCCCGACCGCGTACCAGGCGGAGAACCTCATGAAGATCCTCCCCCTGGTGGGGAGCGCAGGGATGAAGTTCTTCATCTACTACGACACCGCCATCCGCTCCTATTGGAAAAACCGCCTCAGCACCGACGAATTGGACGTGCGCGACCCCCGGCTGCGCCGTCAGCTCCTCGACGACTTCGCATGGATCGCCGACGAGGTCGTCAAGAAGAACCAGGACGACTATCTGTTCCTGCAGACCCAGGACGGTCGGCTGGTGGTGGACGACACGGGCATGCCGAGGCCGGTGATCGGCATCTACATCGCCCGCGCCCTCCGCGACGCGCCCGGCTTCGCGGCGGTCAGGCGCGTCCTCAACGATGAGCTGGCCGGGCTCTTCCACCGCAGGGGGTTGGGACGCCCCGCCCTGGTCCTGGACGTGGTGTTCTGGGGGGGCACGACGTTCGACGCCGACCTGGTGGCAGCGTTCGGGGAGAACGCCGCCGCCCTCACCTCGTTCTGCCCGGTTTACCCGCGCGACGATGTCCACCGTCTGAGCGACTGGGTGCCGCTGTTCGAGGGGCTCTACGCGCAGGCCGCCAAGGAGATGGCCGCCCTCGCCAGGTGGGGGGTGCTGGACCCCTCACTGCAGTTCTGGCCCGGCATCATGCCCAACTTTGAGACCAAGCGCGACAAGTCGGCGAGAGCCGTGGAGCTGCAGGACTGGGAGGCGATGCTCCGCATGGGCCTGCGGAGCACGGTGCGGCTGCAGGCCGCCCCCGAGGAGAACCCGCTGCGAGCGATGACCATCATCTACACCGACGAGTACTACGAGGGCACGCCGTTCCTGACCCGCGACGGGCTCTACACGCTGCCACTGACAGTTCAGGGTAACGTGTTGAAGGAGTTTGGGATAAGGCTAGAGAAGTTCTGAACTGCGGCTCGGGCGCCGCCGAGCGGCCACCCTAACCGACGTCGTTTTGACACCTTGGGTTATCCACCGCCGTTGCCGGCCTCCGCATATTTTTCCACAGGGTGATTGACGTCTCATACACTTGTTTGATATGGTCGCTTGGAGCGTATGTTGGTTCCCCTATGACTGCCGTCGCGCAACACCACATCTCACAGTCTGAGCTCGGCGCCCAGACCCGCGAGCGCCTCGTGGAGGCCGCCGAGAGACTGTTCGCGCGGCGGGGGTTCGCGATGACCTCGGTGCGCGACGTCACCGCAGCCGCGGGGTGCAACCTGGCGGCCGTCAACTACCACTTCGGAAGCAAGCTCAATCTCTACCAGGAGGTCTTCCGCCGCCGCTTGGCGGCGATGCGGCAGCAGCGCGTGGCCAGCATCCGCGACACTATGGCGCGGACGGGGAGCCCGGCCACGCTCGAGCAGCTCATCGAGGCGTTCGCCGACGCGTTTCTGGCGTCCCTCATGGATCAGGGCCGGGGCCACCACCTCCTCGAGTTGATCTCCCGGGAAATGCTGGACCCACAGCTGCCCCGCGAACTGTTCCTCACCGAGGTTGTGGAGCCGGTGCACGGCGAGCTCGCACGTGCGATGATGGCCGCCGCGCCGGGGCTGCGAAACGGTCCGGCACGCCTGTGCGTCATTTCGATCGTCGGCCAGCTCCTCCAGGTTGCGCAGCGCCTTCGGCGCGCCGAGCTGGCAGCCGGCTGGGAAGCGGAGTTGCCTCCGATCCCGGCGATCGTGGACCAGATCGCCCGTTTCTCCGCGGCCGGCGTGCGCGCCAGCGCCGAGACACCCGAATGAGAAACCCCGGCCGGTCCCGCTCCGTAGAGTCCAGGTCCGGGCGGGCCACTGCGCCCGGCCTTTCTGGAGATCAGCCCATGCCAGATTCCAACGTCACCCTTGCCCGCAGCCGCCCGCACCTGACCGGTGCCGCGTTTGCCGTGGCACTCGCCGTCGCCGGCGCCGCCCTGGCCGGCTGGGACACCCCTCCGGTCCCCGCCCGCCCCAACCTCCCAGTCGACCTGCCCGCTCCGCCGCCGTCCGCGGCGACACCGGCGTTCGCGATCCCCGCGGAGCTGCTGAAGCCGGGCGCGACCTTCACGTTGGCCCAGGTGGTGGACATCGCACTGCAGAACAACCCGCTGACGCGGACGTCGTACCTTCTCGCGCTCTCCGCCGCGGCCCAACTCGGCAGCAAGCGCGCGCCCTACTACCCGAGCGTGGATTTCTCGGCGAGCGGAACCAGAACGAACCAGCCGCAGGACTCCAGCGTCACTAGCACACAAAACCTCTACGGTGCCTCGGTGACCGCCAATTACCTCCTCCTCGACATGGGCGGGCGGTCCGCCAACGCCGACGACGCCCGCTTCGCACTTATCGCCGCCGACTGGGCCCACAACGCAACGATCCAAAACGTCATCCTTGGTGTCGAAACGACGTACGTGCAGTACGTCAACGCCAAGGCGGAGTTGGAGGCGGCACGGGCCACCGTCCGGAGCGCCCAGGCGGCACTCAACGCCGCGGCCGGGCGCCACGACGCCGGCGTGGGCACCATCGCCGACGTGCTGCAGGCAAGGACGGCGCTCTCGCAGGCGCAGCTCTCCTTCCAGTCCTTGGAGGGTCAGGTGCTTGCGCTGCGTGGCACTCTGGCCACCGCGATGGGCCTTCCGGCGAACACTCCCTACGATGTCGGGGTCCTCGCCGAAGAGGTGCCACTCGATCGCGGCACCGACACCGCCGAACAGCTGATCGCCACCGCGCGGGCGCGGCGGCCCGACCTCGTGGCTGCGCGGGCCCTGGTTGAGAAGGCGGATGCCCACGTCCGCGCGGTGCGTTCCGACGGGCTGCCGACGCTGTCGCTGTCGGCCGGCGCCAACCGCACGTACTTCGATCCTGTCCCGACCGTCGGCCACCAGGACTACTGGTCGGCGAGGCTCCTCGTGACGTTCCCGCTCTTCACCGGCTTCGCCAACACCTACAACATCCAGAAGGCCAAGGAGGACGCCGGGGTCGCGCAGGCCCTAGCCGATACCCTCGAGCAGCAGGTGATCCTGCAAGTGTGGACGAGCTACTACTACTTCCAGACCGCAACCCAGCTCGTCAAGACCAGCCGTGACCTCCTCGCCAGCGCCGAGCAGTCGGAGCGCGTGGCGCTCGGACGCTACAAGGAGGGGGTTGGCACGATCATCGATCTGCTCACCGCCCAGGCAGCGCTCGCCAACGCCCGGTCACAGGACATCCAGGCCCGTTCCGGTTGGTTCGTCGCCCTGGCGCAGCTCGCCCACGACACGGGCACCGCCGCGCCCCTCGACCAGTCCATCGTAGTCGTCAAGGAAGGCAGCACGCCATGAACCCGTCCATGCCACCGAGGAGAGAAGCCCCGATGAAGACCATGCCCGTGACGAACTCCACAAAACCGCGCCTCCTGCGGCTCGCCGTTCTCCCGGCCCTCGCCGCAACCGCCCTGCTCGGCGCGTGCGGGGGCGGCGGCAGGCAGGCGCCCGTGCGCCCATCGGTGCCGGTGACCGTGGGCAAGGTCGTGCAGAAGACCATGCCCGTTACCTTCCGAGCCATCGGCCATGTCGAGGCCATCGCAACAGTCGCGATCAGGGTCCGCATCGGAGGAGAGCTGCAAAAGGTCTGGTTCGCCGAGGGGCAGAGCGTGGCACAGGGAGCCACGCTGTTCACCATCGACCCCCGCCAGTACGAGGCAGCACTTCGCCTGGCCCAGGCACAGCTCGCCAAGGACAGGGCACTGCTCGAAAAGGCGGAGGCCGACATCAAGCGGTACGAGGGCCTCGTCAAGCAGGATTTCGTGACCAAGGAGCAGTACGATCAGATCATCGCTACCGCCGCCTCGCTCCGCGCCGGCGTGGCAGCCGACCAGGCCAACGTCGACAACGCCACGCTCCAGCTCGCGTACTGCACGATCACGTCGCCGGTTGAAGGCCGGACCGGGAACCTCATGATCAAGCCGGGCAACCTCGTCACGGCAAACGACTCCAAGGAACTCGTGACGATAAACCAGACCCGGCCCATCTACGCCACCTTTTCGGTTCCGGGCCAGCTCCTGCCCGATCTCACCAGGAACAACGGGAGTCGGGTCGGTGTAACTGCGAGCCTGCCCCAGAACGTCGGCTCACCCGAAGAGGGCACGCTGACCTTCGTGGACAACGCGGTGGACACCGCCACGGGCACGATCCTCCTCAAGGCGACCTTCGCCAACAAGGACGAGCGCCTGTGGCCCGGGCAGTTCGTGGATATCGTCGCCACGCTGGGCCAGGAGGCCAACCGTATCGTCGCGCCCGCCTCGGCGGTACAGACCGGCCAGCAGGGCCAGTACGTGTTCGTGGTCAAGGCCGACGGCACCGTGGAGTTGCGGCCAGTCAAGGTGGACCGCATTGACGAGGCGGAGGCCGTGATCCACACGGGGTTGACCGCTGGCGAGACCGTCGTCACCGATGGGCAACTCCGGCTGGTGCCCGGGGCGAAGGTCGAGATCAAGAGCGGCCTCGGTGCGGCGGAGAAGCAAGTATGAACTTCTCCGAGCTCTTCATCCGTCGTCCGGTCATGACCACCGTCGTGATGGGGGCCGTTCTGATCTTCGGGGCGATGGCGTACCGGCTGCTGCCGGTCTCCGACCTGCCCAACGTGGACTTCCCAACGATCTCGGTGTCCGCCTCTCTGCCGGGGGCCAACCCGGACACCATGGCCGCGTCGGTGGCGACCCCGCTCGAGAAAGAGTTCTCGACCATCGCCGGAGTTGACTCGATGACCTCCTCCAGCGGTCTCGGGAGCACCAACGTCACACTGCAGTTCACCCTGGATCGCGACATCGACGCGGCCGCGCAGGACGTCCAGGCCGCCATCGCAGCCACAACCCGGCACCTGCCGCCCGACATGCCGTACCCCCCCACCTACCGGAAGGTCAACCCGGCAGACCAGCCGATCCTCTTCATCGCCCTGACCTCCCCGAGCCTGCCACTGTACGAGCTCGACGAGTACGGCGAGACCATCATCGGCCAACGGATCTCCATGGTCTCCGGCGTGGCCCAGGTGAACGTCTACGGCGGGCAGAAATACGCGGTGCGCATCCAGGTGGACCCCAGGCAGCTCGCGACCCGCGGAATCGGCTTCGACGACGTCATGCAGGCGGTGATGAACAACAACGTCAACCTTCCGACCGGCATCCTCTGGGGGCCGCAGAAGTCGTACACCATCCAGACCGCCGGCCAGTTGACCAGCGCCGATGCCTATCGCCCCATCGTCGTCACCTACCGCAACGGCAAGCCTGTCCGCCTGGAAGAGCTCGCGAGGGTTATCGACGACGTGGAGAACAACAAGACCGCGGCCTGGTTCGTCGACCAGCGCTCGATCATGCTGGCGATTCAGAAGCAGCCGGGCACCAACACCGTGAAGGTGGCAGAGTCAGTGAGAGAACTCCTCCCCACCTTCAGGCATTTGCTCCCCGCCAGCGTGTCGATGCACATCGTGTTCGACCGCTCGGAGTCGATCCGCGACTCGGTCAACGACGTGAAGGTCACGCTGCTCGTCACCCTGACCCTCGTCGTGCTGGTAATCTTCCTCTTCCTCCGCAACCTCTCGGCAACGGCGATCCCCTCGCTCGCGATGCCGATGTCCATCGTCGGCACCTTCGGCATCATGTACCTGCTGAACTACAGCGTGGATAACCTCTCGCTCATGGCGCTCACGCTTTCGGTGGGCTTCGTCGTGGACGATGCCATCGTCATGCTGGAGAACATCTTCCGTCACATGGAGATGGGCAAGAAACCGTTCCAGGCCGCTCTCGACGGCTCAAGGGAGATCGGCTTCACCATCGTCTCCATGACGCTCTCCCTCGCCGCCGTCTTCCTGCCGGTGCTCTTCATGGGAGGGATCGTGGGGCGGTTGTTCCGCGAGTTCGCCGTGACCATCGGCACTGCCGTGCTGATCTCAGGCGCCATCTCGCTGACGCTCACCCCGATGCTCTCGAGCCGCTTCCTTCGCCCGCCCCGCGAGGTTGAGCACCACGCGCTCTACAACTTCTTCGAGCGTGGCTTCAACGGCTTGCTGAACGACTACAAGGCCGGGCTCTCCTGGTCGCTGGCCCACCGCCGCACGATGATGGCCATCACTGCCGCGATCACGCTCCTGATGGGCCTCCTCTTTGCCTGGGTCCCGAAGGGCTTCATCCCGTCGCAGGATGTTGGGATGCTGTCCGGCCAGACCGAGGCGGTGGAAGGGATCTCCTTCGAGTCGATGGCGCGCCACCAGCAGGCGATCGCCGATATCCTCAAAAAGGATCCCAACATCGAGGTGTTTGGCTCGTCGGCCGGTGGGCGTGGTGGTGGTGCCTCCAACTCGGGCTCGCTGTTCATCCGCCTCAAGCCCCGGAAAGAGCGCGCTCTCACCGCCGACCAGATTGTCGAGGAGCTGCGCCCCAAGCTGGCGGCGGTTCCGGGGGTGCGCACCTATGTTCAGAGCCCGCCCGCCATCCAGGTCGGCGGGCGCCAGAGCCGCGCCCTCTACCAGTTGACCCTTTTCAGCCCCTCCACCGACGATCTGTACCGCTACGCGCCGGAGCTCGAGGCCAAGATGCGCGCCAATTCCCTGCTCCAGGACGTGAACACCGATCTCCTGCTCAAGAACCCGCAGATCAACGTCAACATCCAGCGCGACAAGGCGGCCACCCTTGGCGTCACCCCCCAGCAGATCGAGGACACGCTCTACACTGCGTACGGCACCCGGCAGATTTCGACCATCTTCGCGCCGCAGAACTCCTACATGGTGATCATGGAGGCGAAGCCCGAGTTTCAGACCGACATGATGGACCTTTCGCTCCTGTACGTCCGATCGGCCAACGGTGAGTTGGTCCCTCTCGACTCGCTGGTCAGGCTGACGCCCGGCATCGGCCCGCTCACCGTCAACCACTCCGGCCAGCTCCCTTCCGTGACGCTCTCCTTCAACCTGAAACCGGGAGTCGCGCTCGGGCAGGCAACCGCAGAGGTGACCAGGCTCGCCAAGGCGACGCTTCCCTCTTCGATCTCGGACGCTTTCCAGGGAACTGCGCAGGCGTTCCAGTCCTCGATGCAGGGGCTCGGGCTCCTGCTCGTGCTCGCCATCCTCGTGATCTACATGGTTCTCGCCATCCTGTACGAGAGCTTCATCCACCCGTTCACGATCCTCTCGGCACTCCCGCTGGCCGGCGCCGGCGCCCTGGCGACGCTCGCGCTGTTCAGAACGGACCTGAACATCTACGCCTTCGTCGGCATCATCATGCTGGTCGGCCTCGTGAAAAAGAACGGGATCATCATGATCGACTTCGCCATCGAGGCCCAGAAAGCCGGCAAGGCACCGATGGACGCCATCTACGAGGCGTGCGTGGTGCGCTTCCGCCCGATCATGATGACAACGATGGCGGCGCTCTTCGGCACCCTGCCCATCGCGCTGGGCTGGGGCGCGGGCGCCGAGGCGAGACGACCCCTAGGCCTAGCGGTCGCCGGGGGCCTGGTGGTCTCGCAGTCGCTGACGCTGTTCGTGACGCCGGTGTTCTACACCTACATGGACAGCCTGCAGCGCAAGCTCGGCACCTGGCTGTGGTTCCTGGGCGGCCGTAAAAAGCAGCTGGCCAAGGCCACATAGCGCCTGCGAAAAGCGCCCTACCGGCGCAGACATGGTCACGCCCACGTATGCGGGAATGGGAGATTCGACGTGCGGCTTGTAACGACGGTCGGAGGCAGGTGCAACACGGTGCCTGAAATCTGGCGCCGCGCGAGCTCGCCGCCGAACCCGGCCGAACGACTTGGGCGCCCGTGGTTATGGGCCCGCGCCGGACGTCAAGGAGGAACGCCGTGAGCGTGTCCGAGCTCTTCATCCGCCGTCCCGTCATGACCACCCTGGTCATGACCGGAATCCTCATCTTTGGCATCATGGCGTACCGCCTCCTGCCCGTCTCGGACCTGCCCAACGTGGACTTCCCGACCATCCAGGTCTCCGCGGTGCTGCCGGGAGCGAGCCCAGAGACGATGGCTTCATCGGTCGCGACGCCGCTCGAGAAGCAGTTCTCCACAATTGCGGGCGTCGACTCGATGAACTCCCAGAACTCGCTCGGCAACTCCCAGATCACGCTCCAGTTCAACCTCAGCCGCGACCTCGACGCCGCGGCGCAGGACGTGCAGGCGGCCATCGCCCGCGCCGCCCGCCAGCTGCCCCCCAACATGCCGAGTCCGCCCACCTACCAGAAGGTGAATCCAGCGGACCAGCCCATCCTCTACCTCGCCCTCACCTCGCCCACGCTACCGCTCTACACACTCGACGAGTACGGCGAAACGATGCTCTCGCAGCGCATCTCGATGGTCGCCGGCGTCGCTCAGGTGCAGGTGTTCGGGGCGCAGAAGTACGCCGTCCGCATCCAGCTCGACCCGAGCCAGCTTGCCACCCGCGGCATCGGCATCGACGAGGTGCAGCAAGCCGTCGCGAACGCCAACGTCGCGCTGCCCACCGGCACCCTCTGGGGGCCGACCGAGTCATACACCGTCCAGGCCACCGGCCAGCTCACGACGGCTGCGGCGTACCGACCGATCATCGTGGTGTACAGGAACGGCAACCCCGTGCGTCTCCAGGAGCTCGGCAGGGTCATTGACGACGTCGAGAACAACAAGACTGCGGCCTGGTTCACCGACCAGCGCGGGGTCGTCCTTGCGATCCAGCGCCAGCCCGGCACCAATACCGTTGCGGTCGCGCAGGCGGTGCGGGACCTTCTTCCCATTTTTCGCGGCCAACTCCCAGCATCGGTAAATATGGAGGTGCTGTTCGACCGCTCGGAGTCCATCCACGACTCGGTCAACGACGTTAAGACCACCCTCCTCATCACGCTGATCCTCGTCGTGCTCGTCATCTTCCTGTTCCTACGCAACCTCTCGGCAACTGCCATCCCCTCCCTCGCCATGCCGATGTCCATCGTGGGCACCTTTGCGGTCATGTACCTGCTGGGTTACAGCCTGGACAACCTCTCTCTGATGGCGCTCACGCTCTCGGTGGGCTTCGTGGTGGATGACGCCATCGTGATGCTGGAAAACATCGTACGTCACATGGAGATGGGGAAGAAGCCGTTGGATGCCGCCCTGATCGGCTCGAGCGAGATTGGCTTCACGATCATCTCGATGACGCTCTCGCTTGCGGCTGTCTTCATCCCCGTCCTGTTCATGGGCGGCATCATCGGACGCCTGTTCCGCGAGTTCGCAGTGACCATTGGCGTGGCTGTGCTGATCTCCGGCTTCATCTCGCTGACACTCACCCCGATGCTAGCGAGCCGTTTCCTGCGGCCGGAGCGCGAGGTCGAGCATCACGCCTTTTACAATTTCTTCGAGCGTCTCTTCGCCCGCGTGCTCAAGGGATACTCAGGGGGCCTCAGGTTTGTGCTCCACCACCGACCGGCCACCATGGTGGTGACCTTCATCATCTCGATCCTGACGGTGGTCCTCTTCATCGCGATCCCCAAGGGGTTCATCCCCAACCAGGATACCAGCCAGATCTTCGGATTCACGGAGGCGGCCGAGGGCATTTCTTTCGACGCAATGGTCCAGCACCAGAAGGCCGTCGCCACCGTGGTCAAAGCCGACCCCAACGTCGAGGCGTTCATGTCCTCGGCGGGCGGGCGGGGCGGCATCGGCGGCACGAACTCTGGCGTCGTCTTCGTCCGCCTGAAGCCCCGAAATCAGCGCCGCCTCTCTGCCGACGACATCGTCAACGAGCTGCGGCCGAAGCTCGCCCAGATTCCGGGCATCCGCGTGTACCTGCAGAACCCGCCCCCGATCCGGATCGGCGGCCAGCTCACCAAGGCGCAGTACCAGCTCACCCTGCAGGGTCCGGACACCGACGAGCTCTACCGCACCGCGCCGCTGCTCGAGGCAAGGCTGCGCACGCTTACCGCACTAGTCGACGTCAACACCGACCTGCTGATCAAGAACCCCGAGCTCAACATCGAGATCAACCGCGACAAGGCCTCGACCCTCGGAGTGAGCGCGGGCGCCATCGAGGACGCCCTCTACTCGGCCTACGGCTCCCGCCAGATCTCCACGATCTTCGCACCCCAGAACGAGTACCAGGTCATCATGGAGCTGCTGCCGGAGTTCCAGTCCGGGCCCGGGGACCTTCCGCTTCTGTACGTGCGCAACAAGCAGGGCGAGCTCGTGCCCATCCAGGCACTGGCCCGCGTCGTGCCCGGCCTCGGGCCGCTTTCCGTGAACCACTTCGGCCAGCTCCCCGCGGTCACGCTTTCGTTCAACCTGCGCCCGGGTGTGGCGCTCGGCCAAGCCCTGGATGAGGTGGACAGGGCCGCAAAGGCGACGTTGCCAGCCACGATCTCCACCAGCCTGCAGGGTACGGCCCAAGCCTTCGAGTCCTCGATGAAGGGGCTGGGGCTGCTGCTGCTGATCACGATCCTTGTGATCTACATGGTGCTGGGCGTGCTATACGAGAGCTTCATCCACCCCCTGACGATCCTCTCTGCGCTGCCGTTTGCGGGGGCCGGCGCGATCGCCACGCTCATGCTGTTCAAGACCGAGCTGAACATCTACGCGTTCGTCGGCATCATCATGCTGGTCGGGCTCGTCAAGAAGAACGGCATCATCATGATCGACTTCGCGCTCGAGGCGATGCGCAACGGGGGCAAAAACCCGTCCGACGCCATTTACGAGGCGTGCGTCGTGCGCTTCCGCCCGATCATGATGACGACGATGGCCGCGCTCTTCGGGACCCTGCCCATCGCCCTCGGCTTCGGCGCCGGCGCCGAGGCGCGCCGGCCGTTGGGGCTGGCGGTCGTGGGCGGTCTGCTGTTCTCCCAGCTGTTGACGCTGTTCGTGACGCCGGTCGTGTTCACCTACTTCGAGGTGCTGCAGGAGAAGCTCGCCGCCTGGCTGTGGTTCTTCGGCGGCCGCAGGCGAAAGGCGAGCGCCGTAGTGTAGGGCGTCTGGTCTCGCTGTCGCGCCAGCGACGCTGTAGGTCGAGGCCTGACCCTCCTCATCCACCTGAAAGGCGCGCCATGCGCAGGCTCGTTGCCGCGGTGTGCGCAACGCGCAGCGGTTCAGAGATGCGAAACCGGCTTGCGCGCAACACCCAGGAACAGGCGTCCTCAAGCGTGACCCGGTGACCAACCGAGACGACCACCGGCCGCACACCTGCGCGGGTTCGCAACGCCATGCCGATCATCTCGCGGCCATACCGGAGCGGTTCGTGCGCCCCCCGGGTCCCGGGAAGCTCTCCGAATGTCCCCACGAGCACGCTCTTGGCGCAACCCAGGGCGGGCAGGTCAAGGGCCAGCCCCAGCAGGCACGCGAGGCCGCAGCGCCGGGGATGGGCGCGGCCGTGACCGTCCACCAGCACCAACTGGGGCGCCCGTACGAGCTTCTCGAACGCCGCCAGCACCGCGGGCAGTTCCCGCCAGGCGAGAAACCCGGGACGGTAGGAGACACGGGTCTCGACCGAGGCCGTGGCGGTCTCGACAACCTGGCCGTGTGCGACATCCCAGAGCGCGACGCCGGTATGCGTGTGCGCGCCTGGGACACCGTAGGCCACGTCTGCCCCGGGCGATCAGCGACACGGACGCCGGGATGGCCTTCTCCTGCACCCGTGCCGCCAGCCGCCCCTGCAGTGCACGTGCCGGAGACCGAAGGCTCCGGGAATCCTTCGGGAAACCGCCACCGTGCCATGGTCTTCCACGGACCTCCGCCCGGACAGGCGCCCCGGGGTCAGGGGGCGGTGCGGACCGGCAACACAGTCCACGGGTCCTGCGAGGACCGGTCCACCACCGCCGCGCAGGCGGCCACACCCGCCGACGTCGTGAAGAAGAGGTCCACCACCTGCGGTTGCATGCACACCGCGGGGAGGATCCCGCCCAGCTCCACTCTGAGCTGCCGCCACCCCTGCGCCGGGACGGTGAAGGTAAACGGTGTCTGGACAGTCTGACCGCTCACCACCAGGGTCCCCTCACGGCCATCGGGGGACTGCATGAGGGTCACCTCCGCGGCAACGTCGCCGGGGTTTGCGAGGTAGAGGTAGCTCTCGAAGCGGGGCGGACCGCAGGCGTTGGGGTGCCAGACCAAGCCGGGGAGCTGCCACACTGCGCCCGGACCGGCCCGTTCCGCGTACCCCGGCGCCGGGACCTCCTGGCCGTACCCCGCCAGGATCGGACCCGACCCCTCCGCACCGCGCTCGTTCACCACGCGGGCGATGATGCGGACCTCTCCGTCCGCTTCGAAGGCGAGACCTCCCAGGGCGAACTCCGGGCAGCCTAGATCGAGGCTGAACTGCTCCAACGACCACACCACGGTGGTGTGCGGAGGGACCTCCCGCCAGGCCGGAACCGGCGGAAGGCAGGCGTGCACGACCTGGACGATCCCCGGCAGGAAGCGCCCCGTCCCAACCCGCACCGCCTTTCCTCCCGGGTTGGTGAGGTAGACCTCGGACGACCACCGGTTGCCGTCTTTCCCCGGCCAGCGCAGGGCGAAGACCGGCAGCACGAGCTCCCCGGCCGCTGCAACCCCCGCGCTGCCAACAAGCAGGAGACCCACAATGGCCCGCGCGCGCATACGCACCTCCGCCGCACTCGCGGCCTCACCAGTGTCGCCCATGGGTGCCGGCACGGCAATGGCGTGCACGGGCCCCCGACGCATGACCCCAATCTTCCACGCACGTGTCCGCCGCAGGCAGGGCAGAGGCTATTGCAGCTTCTTGAGCAGTTTCTCGGCCTGGGCCTTGATCCAGGGGTGCTCGGGCGCCCAGCGCGGGTCCGGGGTCATCGAGACGATGGCCCTGAGCTGCTGGATGGCGAGCACCTTCATCCCCTCCGACCTGTAGGTCTCCGCAAGGTAGAGGCGCGTGAGCGCGTTGGTGGGGGCTTCCGCGAGCGATTTCTCCAGGTACGCAATGGACTTCTTGTTGTCTCCCCCCTTGAAGAACGGGAGCTTGTAGTACATCCGTCCGAGGACCCGGTCTGGCCCCCACCCCTCCACCGCCGGATCCTCCTCGAGGCAGCTCTGCATCTCCTGCTTGATCAGCGGCACCATACTCAGCGACTTGAAGATCCCCTTGGCCTCCCCGTAGACGCCGTACAGCACCCCCAGCCAGAAGTGCCCCTCGACGCCCTTGGGCGAGAGCGCGACCGCCTGCTTGGCGAGCGTGATGCCGCCGTCGAAGATCGCCATCTTCTCGCTGTCCGGCGCATCGGTTCTGGTGTAGGTGCCGAAGAAGTACGCCGCGCGGGCGCCCTCCCAGCGGGCGTCGTACGAGGCCGGATCCTCCGCCGCCGCCCTCTTGAAGAGCTCCACCGCGCCCTTGGCCCTTGCCGGCTCGCCGCGCGCCTCGTACGCGGCGTGCGCCGCGGTGAGCACCCCACCGTCGGCCACCTGTGCGGGCACTACCGCGGGCACCAAAACAGAAAGTACCGCGGCCGCTGCGATCCAAGAGATCCTGGTCATGGTCGGGCTCCCGGACGCAGTCTACCAGGGCATGCCCGCGGCTCCGGTAGAATCCCTGCGGAGGCGCGCATGGAGTTCGGGATCCTGGGGCTGGAGCTGTCGGGGAAGACCACACTCTTCTCGCTCCTGACCGGGCAGCAGGCGGCCGCCGGCCATCACAGGCCCGGTGCTCAGGTGGGGATCGCCCACGTTCCCGACCGCCGCCTCGACCGGCTGTCGGAGCTGTTCAAGCCCCGCAAGCACACCCCGGCGACGGTGCGGTTCGTGGACGTGCCGGGCATCGTCAAGGGCGGCGGCCAGGGACTTAACATCCCGGAGCTGCGCACGATGGACGCCCTGGCGGTGGTGGTGCGGGACTTCCCTTCCGACGCGGTGCCCCACCCCGAGGGGGGGCTCGGGCCCGCGCGTGACCTCGAACTCATGGAGACCGAGCTCCTTCTCGGCGATCTGGCGGTCGCGACCAACCGGCTCGAGCGCCTCGCCCGCGACCTTGTCAAACGCAAGACGCCGGAGCTGGAGGCCGAGCGCGCGGCCGTGGAACACTGCCGCCTCGCCCTCGAGGCCGGGACGCCGTTGCGCCGCGTGGACCTGAGCGCCGACGAACTGCGCCTCCTGAAGGGGTTCACCTTCCTTTCGCTCAAGCCGATGCTGGTGATCCTCAACGCGGGCGAGGGGGACGCCGCGGATCTTGCGGGCGCCGTTGGACGTGCAGGGTTCGGCGCCTGGCAGAACCAGCCCAAGGTCGCGATCACCGCGGTGTGCGCGACGCTGGAGCAGGAGATCTCGCTCCTGGCGCCCGCCGACCAGGCCGCGTTCCTCGCCGACCTCGGGCTGCCGGACCGCGCACTGGACCGCCTGCTGCGCGCCGCCTACGCGCTTCTCGGGCTGATTTCCTTCTTCACGGTCGGGGAGGACGAGTGCCGGGCGTGGTCAGTGCCGGCGGGAACGCCGGCGCTCAAGGCCGCAGGGGCGATCCACTCGGACTTCGAGCGCGGCTTCATCCGGGCCGAGGTGGTGAGGTGGGATGAGCTGCTCGACGCCAGTTCCATCGCCGCCTGCCGCTCGCGCGGCACGCTACACCTGGAGGGGAAGGACTACCCCGTCCAGGACGGTGACGTCATCACCTTCCGGTTCAACGTCTAGCCCGGATTATTCATTGGGGGACCGTAGCGAGAGCGCGCAGGTGGCTGTCATGGTGGGCGAACGGAAGGGGCGAGGAGGGGAGCCGACCTCGTGCCGTACGGCGGCACCTTCCGAGCCCCGAGTACGCCCGCCAGGGCGGCCAGATCCGCGCTCGCAGTAGGCTCCTTCGTGAATAGTCCGGGCTAGGGCCTGGGCGTCGGGACCGCGGCGGGGTTGATGCCGAGGCCGCCCCGTGCCGGCCGCGGCGCCTTGGGGGCCGTCGGGCTCGCTGCCGGCGCGGGTGGGGGTGGGGCGGTCTGGGGCTGCACGGCCTGCGGCGGCGCCGGTAGGGGCGGCTCCGCCATGCGGCGCACCGCGGCGGGATCGGGCACGGTGACCTTGAGGGTCATGCCCGTCCTCTGCTCCTGGTAGTACTTCATGATGGCCGCGAGCTGCAGGTCCGAGTCGTAGATCAGCGGGTTCTTGGCCGCGTTCGCGAGCTCCGGCGCGTGCCGGTAAGCCTTGGCGTAGTCGCGGATCGCGGCATCGCGCTGGCCGCAACGCTCCTCCGCCAGGGCCAGCATGAAGCGCGCCTGCGCGTACCCCGGGCGCTCCTCCAGGCAGAGCTTGTAGTAGCGCACCGCCTCGCCGTCACGTCCCACGCGCTGGAGCACCAGCCCCAGCCGGTACGACGCCTCGTAGTTGTGCTTGTCGAGCTTGAGCGCGGCCTTCAGGACCTTCTCGGCATCCGTGGGGAAGCCCTTGTCGAGGATCAGCACGGCCATGTTGGTCAGGTCCATCGAGGTGGCCTTGCCGGCCTGCTCGAGAGCCATGTAGTTCATGATCGCCCGGTCGGTGGGGCGGTCCGGGGAGAGGAAGCGCTGGAACTGAGTCCCCGAGGACGTCGCCGCCCACACCAGCACGATCGCTACGCACAGCACCCGCTTCATTCCTGCCTCCCGCGGCGCACCCGCGCCCGTACCCGCACCTGGGTACCTTTCTCGACGACCTCGAACCCTTCCACCACCGACCCCCTGCCCTCCAGTTGACGCCGCTGCTGCTCCAGCGTCTCGCGGAAGCGGGCATAGTCCACCGGCACCTCCTTCCCCGTCTTGCTCAGGGCGGCGGCGTACGTGGAGAAGACCTTCCGGTACTCGTCGCCCTCATCAGGTACGGGAGCCGCCCCGGTTTCGTTTGCCGCCCGCGCCACGGCGCCTGTGGCCTTCCGCGCCTCCTCGCGCTCGCGCAACAGGCGCTGCCAGAGCTGGTTGTAGGTGGTGAAGCGGTGGAGCAGCTGTTCGAGGCGGAACTGCTCGGCCGCGCCGCGCTTCTCCTCGCGGGACACCTCGCGCAGGCGGCGTTCCAGCGCCTCACGCTCTTTTTCGGGGGGAGTGGGTACGTGGCGATCATGGGCGAAGAAGCGCTCCCACTTCCGCGCCAGGTCCTCGAGCGTGCGCTCCAGCTGGCCGACGACGCTCCCGTTGCTCACGCACTCAAGAATACACAAGATTGCCGCGCGGGCCGCCCGAAAAGGTAGAATTCGATAATGAGCAACTCGTTGGCCGCGCTCCCCGCCGTGCACCGGCTGCTTTCGGACGAGCAGATGCTGCGCGAGCGCGAGCGCCACGGCGCGGCGGCGGTGCGGGCGGCGGTACGCGAGGCATTGGCCGCGGCGAGGCTAAGGGTCGTCCGCGGCGAGGCCCCGCCCCCGTGCGGCGAGCTGGTGGCCGAGGCACGGGCCGTCCTCCGCCGGCGAACCTCCCTCGCCTACCCCGGGGTGATCAACGCCACCGGCGTGCTCATGCACACCAACCTGGGTCGGGCGCCCCGCGCCGACGCCGCCCCCACCGGCTACCTGGCCCTGGAGTACGACCTCGAGGCAGGCGGACGCGGTGAACGGCTCGCTCCGGTGACCGCGCGCCTGGTGAGCTACTTCGGCGCCGAGGCCGCTACCGTGGTCACCAACAACGCGGCCGCGCTCGTGCTCCTGCTCGCGGCCGGCGCCGCCGGGCGCGAGGTGATCGTCTCACGCGGCGAGCTCATCGAGATCGGCGGCTCGTTCCGGCTCCCCGAGATCATGGCCGCGGGGGGTGCACGCCTGGTGGAGGTTGGCTGCACCAACCGCACGCACCCCGGGGACTACACCCGTGCCATCGGCGAGAACACGGCCGCCATCCTCGCGGTCCATCGCTCAAACTTTCACATGGGCGGTTTCGTGGCGACACCCGACCTGCGGGAGCTGGTCGAGGTCGGCCGGGCACGTGGCATCCCGGTGTGGGTCGACCAGGGCTCCGGGTGTCACACCGACCTCGCCCGCTACGGTCTCCGCCACGAGGCCACCGTCCAGGAGATCCTGGCCGCGGGCGCCGATGTTGTGCTGTTCTCGGGCGACAAGCTGCTGGGTGGCCCGCAGGCGGGCGTGCTGGTGGGCCAGCAGGCGGCCATCGCCCCACTGCGAAGGCACCCGCTGCGGCGCGCGCTCCGCCCAGACAAGAGCGCGTTGACCGCCCTCGCGGCAACGCTCGACGCCTACCTCGCCGGGCGCCCCGAGGAGGTTCCCCTCTACAGGCTGCTGGCGGTCCAGGAAGCCACGCTGCGCAGCCGCGCCCGCCGGCTCGTCCGTCGGCTGGGCCAGGCGGGCGTGCAGGCCGGGGCGGTCACCACGCGCGCGGTGCTGGGGGGCGGGACCACACCCGACCAGACGCTGCCTTCCTGGGCCGTCACGCTGCCGGGCGGCGACGTGACCGCAGCCAAGCTGAGAAAGGCGACACCAGCGGTGGTCGGACGAGTCGAGGAAGGAAACGTGGTGCTCGATCTACGGGCGGTGTTCCCCGAGCAGGACCGCCCCCTCGCCGCCGCCGTGCTCGCGGCGCTCGCCCCCTGACGCTCACACTTCGCCGGGGACGACCCCCAGGAAGCGGTTAAGCTCCTCGCCCTCGTCCGCGGCGAGGCGGACCGCCAGCCGGCGGGCCTCGGCGTCACCGATCCCCTCGCGGCAGAGGGCGGGGTCGAGCCCCAGCTCGCCCACGCCCACCGTGCGGCCCTCCGCCAGGATCACTACCCGTTCCAGTAGGTTGGCGAGCTCGCGCACGTTCCCGGGCCACGGGGCCAGCACGAGGGCCGCCATCGCCGCAGGGCGCAAGGTGGGCACTGCAACCCCGTGGCGGGCAGAGGCGCGAGAGAGCAGGTGAAGCGCGAGCGGGGGGATGTCCTCCCTGCGCTCGACGAGCGCGGGTAGTCGGATCGGGAACACGGAGAGCCGGTGGAAGAGGTCGCGGCGGAACGAGCCACCGTGGAGCGCCTCTTCCAGGTCGCGGTTGGAGGCGGCGACCACGCGCACATCGACCGTGATCTCGCCCTCGCCACCCAGCCGGGTGACCCGGTGCTCCTCGAGGGCGCGCAGCAGCTTGGCCTGCGTGGCGAGCGGAACCTCTCCGATCTCGTCCAGGAACAGTGTGCCGCCGTGAGCCTGCTCGAAGCGCCCGACGTGGCGGGCGCTGGCGCCGGTGAACGCGCCGCGCTCGTGGCCGAAGAGCTCGGACTCCACCAGGCTCTCGGGGACGGCCGCGCAGTTGAAGGCGACGAACGGGCCGCCTCCCCGCCGGGAAAGCTGGTGGAGGGCGCGCGCGAAGAGCTCCTTGCCGGAGCCCGAGGGGCCGAGGAGGAGCACCGCGGCGTCGGTCGGAGCCACCCGCCGCAGCGCGGTCACCGCGCCCGCAAACGCCGGCGCCGCGCCCACCAGCTCCGGGAGCCCCTCGCCCGTGGGCGGGTTTTCGAGGAGCGCCCGCCTCGGCTCGCAGGCGGCACGCACCGCTTCCAGCACCCGCTCCATGTCCAACGGCTTGGGGAAGTAGTCCCGTGCCCCCTGCTTGAGCGCCTCCACCGCAGTCTCCACCGTGGCAAAGCCGGTGATCAGGAAAACCGGCAACAGCGGGTCCACCGTGCGCGCCGCGCGCAGCACGGCAAGACCGTCAGCGCCTGGGAGCTTGAGGTCGGTGAGCACCGCAAGGTAAGGCCCAGCCCCCTGCAGGCGCTCGATGGCGGTGTCGCCGCGCAGCTCGAGCTCGACCTCGTACCCGTCATGACGCAGGGTCTCCGCCAGCATCTCGCCTAGGCTGCGACGGTCCTCCACAATCAGCAGCGGAGCGTTCATGCCACCCCCTGGCGCGGCAGCCAGAAGAGGAAGCGCGAGCCGCCGCCGGAGCGTGGCTCGTGCTCGACGTCGCCTCCGTGCAGGCGCGCGAACCGACGTGCCAGTGCGAGCCCGAGGCCGCCGGACGGCTTGCTGGACACGAACGGCAGGAAGAGGCGGTCCTTGAGCTCGTCGTTCACGCCCGGCCCGTCGTCCTCGACGACCACGCGCACCAGACCCGGAGAGGTCTCCACCCGGGCCAGCACCTGACCGCCCTGTGCGGCCACCGCCTCGGCCGCGTTGCGCAGAAGGTTCTCCACCACCACGCTCAGGGCGAGCGCATCCCCGAACGCGCCGGCAGGCTCGCCATCCACCGTGAGGGTGACGCCGGGAAACGCCGTTCGAACCTTGCGCGCCGTTTCCTCCACCAGTTCCCTGACCTCCACCGGGTCGCGGCGCAGCTCCCGCGGCTGGGCGAAGCGCAGGAAACGGTCCAGCAGCGCCGCCAACCCCTCCGCCTCGTCGTTGATGGCGGCCGCGAAGCGGTCGCGATCCTCACGCGTCGCCTCCGGCAGCAGGCGCAGGTAGCCGCGCATGGTGGCGAGGGCGTTGCGCAGCTCGTGGGTCATGCCGGCCGCCAACTCCCCCAGCGCCGCCATCTGCTCCTGCTCGGCGAGCGCCCGTTCGAGCGACTCCACCGCGGTTCGGTCGGTGAGGAATACCACCTCCCCCTGGGCCGACCCGTCCACCGCCAGCAGCGGCAGACGCCGGACCTCCACGACCCCCTTTCCCAGCCGCCGGTCCTTCTCGCCCACCGAGAGATCCTCCGGCAGACCGCCTCCCACCGCAAGGGCCGGGACCAGATCGAGGGCCGCCGCATTGGTCGCTCGGACCGTTCCTCCGGGGTCGGTGATTACGACCCCGGCGGTGGAGCCGCGGGTCAGCACCTCCGCGAGCACCTCGAGGTCGTCCGCCCTCCTCCGCAGCGCCGCTTCCGAGAGCTCCAAGCGCCGCACCGTGCCGCGGAACGTCTCCACCAGGAAGCGGTCCTCGGCCTCTTCGCCGGGCCCCCGCGTCACCCTCACCGCCTCCGCCAGCAGCTCCCGGTACGGTGCCAGCACCCTCGTGATCAGGGCCCAGACGAGCAGCCCGCCACCCACCGCGACCGCGACGGCGAGCGCTGCTCCCAAGCCTCGCAGCCAGGAGACCACCCGCGGCACCGGAACCACCGAGCGCACCACGCGACCGTCCGCCAGCGGCTGGTACGCCACCAGCACCTGGCGACCGGCGAGCGGCAGCGGACCAGCCACTGTCTGGCCCTGGCGCTCCCACTCCGAACGTGAAGACCACGGCCACCACGCCGGCTCCACCGGCCCCACCTCCCCGATCCGCTCGACCACGCCGCCGTCGGACATCACCGCCAGCCCCCAACCCTCCTCCCTGAGACCGGCGACAAACCGGGTGGACTCGCCGCCGGCGACCCGCGAGGCGAGCAGTTGCGCGGCCGCCACCGAGGCGCGGCGCGCCTCCTCCTCGACGACGCGCGCAACCGCCAGCATCCCCACCATCTCCGCCACCACCATCCCCACCAGCATCAGGAGGGCGGCCCCGATGAGGAGCTTGGCCTCGCGGAAGCGCCGGGAGGGAAGCCGGCTGATCACGGGCGCAGCCACCCGAGCAGCACGGCGAGCGCGTTGCCAGCGAACAGCACGACCACCGCGGCGCCCGCCAGGAACGTCCCGAACGGAAGCTCGGTGTCCCGCTTGCCGCGCCCCGCCGCGATCAGGCCGATACCGACGACGGCCCCTACGGTGGCGCCGAGGCCGAGGGTGAGCAGCACGCCCCGCCACCCCAGGAACGCCCCCACCATGGCGAGCAGTTTGACGTCACCGAGCCCCATCCCCTCTGCGCCCCGCAACCAGCGGTAGATGACGATCACCGCGTAGGGCAGCGCCGCACCCAGGGCGGCGCCGATCGCCGCCTCCGTGATGGAGACGAACCCGCCCGCCAGCGAGCCCGCCAGCCCGAGCACGATCCCGGGCAAGGTCAGCACGTCGGGGAGGAGGTGGTGCTCCAGGTCGATGAACGCCAGGGGCAGCAGGAGCATCACCAGCAGCATTGCCTCACCCCCGGCCAACGTCAAGCCGAAGCGCGCGACGACGGCGACGGCGAGCGCACCGCAGGTCAGCTCCACGAGCGGGTAGCGCGGCGAGATGCGGACCATGCAGGCGCGGCACCGTCCTCCCAGCAACAGGTACGAGAGGAGTGGGACGTTGTCGAACCAGCGCACCGGGGCCCCGCACGCCGGGCAGTGCGAGCCGGGCCTGGCCAGCGACATCCCGCGCGGCAGACGGTGGACCACGACGTTCAGGAAGCTCCCGATCACCAGCCCGTAGGCGCCTGCCACCGCGAGCACGAACCACCCCGGCATCACGGAATCAGCCACGCCTTCCCCCCACCCGGCCCGGGCTCCTGGCTTCGGGCTCCGAGCTCCGGAAGACCGGCGGCGCATTTGTCGTTCCGGTATCTAGGGCCCGGATCCCGGCCTTTTCCGCCAGCTCCCGGTACAGCTCCTCCTGCTGCCGGATCATGACGTCCCGATCGAACTCCTCCATCCCCTCCCCCGTCCGCGCCGCCAGGCGCGCCCGCAGCGCTCCGTCCGCAAGGATATCCCCGGTGCGCTCAGCGACCCCGGCCACGTCCCCCTGCGCCAGCAGGAACCCGTTCTCCCCGTCGTGCACCACCTCCGGCACCCCGTCAACCGACATCGAAACGACCGGCACGCCGGCGGCCAGCGCCTCCACCAGGACCCGCGGCAACCCCTCGAACCGCGAGGTGAGCGTCACCACGGTCGCCGCGTCGAGCACCCCCGGCACATCGCGCCGCCACCCCGGCAGATGGAGGCGGCTCTCCAGGCCGGCCTCGCGGCGGAGCCGCTCGAGCCGCCCGCGCAGGGCACCGTCGCCCACCAGCAGGAAGTGGGCCTCCGGGAAACGGGGCGCCAGGCGCGCCGCGACCTCCACGAAGCGTTCGGGGGCCTTCTGCGGCTTGAAGCACGCGATCTGGACGACGAGCGGCGCCGTGGCAGGAACACCGAGTTCGCGGCGGACTGCCTCGCCGCCACGGTGCTCGACGAACGGTTTCAGGTCGATCCCGGACCGGATCACCCTCGCCTTCTCCGCGGTGAACAACCCCAGCCGCACGCCGTCCTCGAGGTTGCGCCTCGAAACCGCGATGAACGCCGTGGTCCACGGTGCCGCCAGCCGCTCGGCGGTGAGGAACGCCAGACGCACCGGCGCGGGCTGGTGCGGGCCGAAACCGAACCCGTGGATCGAGTGAACGACCAGCGGCACGCCCTCGCGACGGGCCGCCAGACGCCCCAGGATCCCGGCCTTCGAGGAGTGGGTGTGCACGATGTGCGGACGGAACGTCCGGATCGCCCGCCGCAACTCGGACAGGGCACGTGCATCCGACCAGGGACGCACCTCGCGCCGCAGATGGGGAAGCTCGAACAGCTCCACGTCGGGGAGGGCGCGCGCCTCCGGGAGCAGCTCGCCCTCGTCGGCACACGCCAGGCCGACCGCGAACTCGCGGCGGTCCAGCGCCGCCACGGTATCGAGCGTGTTGCGCTGCGCCCCGCCCAGCTCGAGCATAGTGATGGCGTGCAGGACCCTCAGCGGCGTCACGCCGTCACCCGTCGGGCGACCGTCGCCCCGTCCCACAGGGCGTCCTCCATCGTGGAGTACTTCCACTCCGCCCAGCGACCCGCAAGCACGACGCCGGCTGCGCGGAAACCGCCGCGCAGGGCAGCGACCGCCGCCGGGCGGGCGGCGTCAAAGACGACGTAGGCGGGGTCGAGGCGGACCTGCTCCGTCACCACCACGTCCGAACGCCGGCCCAGGAGGCCCAGCTCCTCCAGGGCGGCCAGGCACCGCTCCTCAAGGCCGGCGGGCGTGGGTGTTCCTGCCGGCACGCTGACCTCCACCGACACCGTGTGGTACCCGCGCGGGGCGACCTCGCCGTGGTTGGACGGAATGCCGACGCGGTAGAAGGGGAACCTCTCCTCGGGGACGTAGAGCCAGTGCTCCCGCCGCGGAGCGGGGCCCTTCACCCCGAGGTTGAGGTTGACGACCGCCACGGCCCGCAGGCGTGAGGCGGCGTCCCTCATCTCGGCGGTCAGGTCCGCGGTCATCGCCGCCAGGTGCGAGAGGGACGCGGTGGCCACCAGCGTGTCCCACCCGATGGTCTCCCCCGACTCCAGCACCACCTCCCGAGCACCCAGGTGCACGGAGCGCACCAGCGTCGCCACCCGCACCGGCACGTGTGCCGCGAGCGCGTCGGGGAGGAGCTGGATGCCGCCTCGACGCGGGTACAGGAACGTCGCGTTGTACCCCACCGATTTCCGGTACAGGCCCAGCGCCCCGTCAATGACATCGGCAACTGAAGGGCGCGGCACGTAGCGCCCCACCCACTCGGTGGTCAGTTCCGCCGGGTCGGTGCAGTAGAGCTTACGGTTGTACGGGAAGAAGAAGTGGCGGGCAAAACCCTCCCCGAAACGGGCCAGCACCCAGTCTGCGAACCGCTTCGTCTCCGGCTCCGGGTCGCGCCCTCGAAGCTGGGCCTCGACGAATCCCAGCAAGCAATCCCGGCGTATCTCGCGCGGAAGCCGGTAGGTGTTGATCTGGATGGGGTACGGCGTCACGGTCCCGGCAAGTGCGATCCCCGCCCGCCGCCGGTGCGACCGGAGCGAGGCACGGATCCCGAGGGCCCGCAGCAGCTCCTCGCTCTCCGGGCGGGCGAGGTGGAGGAGGTGCCCGGTGAGGTCGAAGGAAAAACCGTCCCTCTCGACGGTCCTGCACGCGCCCCCGGCCCGCTCGCCTCTTTCCAGCACGGTGGCGGCCACGCCTTGCCGCGAGAGGTGGTAGGCGGCCGCAAGACCTGTCAGGCCGGCGCCCAGGATAACGACGCGGCTCACCGCGGCACCTCCATTCGGACCCGGGCCAGGACGATCAGCAGGGCCAACACCAGGAGCAGGTAGAGCCCCAGCGCCCACACCCCCACCTGCCATGGCCAGAGCGCCGCGGTACCAACTCCCACCAGCGCACCCAGAAGGGAAAGAGCGAGAACAACGGCAACGGTCTTGCGAACATCTCCCCCAAGCCGGTGGCGCAGGCGCAAGGGGAAATGATCCGGGCTGCCGTACCAGAACGGTTTGCCCGCGCGCGCGCGCAACACGCTCACGTACGCGGTGTCCGCCAGAGGGACAGCCAGGATGGCGAGGGGTGCGAGGAAGCCCGCCGGGCTCCTGTCGCTCCAGCGGATGGCAAGACCGAGTGCCCCGAGGGTGATGCCAAGCGCGAGCGAACCCGCGTCACCGAGGTAGATGCGGGCAGGGTGGATGTTGAAGACGAGGAAGCCGCAGAGCGCGCCCGCCAACGCGAAAGACGCCGCAGCCTCGGGGAGCTCCCCGGTGGCCAGCGCCACGACGCCCATTGCCATCGCCGCAATGGCGCCCACGCCGGCAGCCAGCCCGTCCATGATGTCCAGGAGGTTGAACGCGTTGCAGACGGCGAACAACCAGAGCGCGGCGAGCGGCCAGCGCAACCCTTGCGGCACATCTACGAGCTCGATGACAGCGCCGCTGCGCAGCAACACGAAGACCGCCACCGCCTGCCCCGCCAGCTTGGCCGCCGGCGTCAGGACCCCGAAATCGTCCACCAGGCCGACAAGGAGCGTGAGCGTCCCTGCCAGCAGCAGGCCCAGCAGGAGCGTGTCAAAGGCGAACACCATCCCGAGCGCCACCAGGTAGGCCAGGAAGACCGCGAGGCCGCCCAGGTACGGAACGGGCGTCGCCTGCTGCTTGAGCGCGCCGTCCGGCCGGTCCACGATGCCGAAGCGCAGTGCCGCCTGGCGTGCCAGCGGGGTGAAGTAGAGCCCGAGCAGGAGCGCGAGCACAAACGCCAGCGGGATCAGAGGCGCGCTCACACCAGCTCCGCCAGGCGGCGCCGCGGGAGCAGGCGCCGCTGCCGTGCCGCACGGCGCACGCGCGGCAGCGCTGCCCGCAGGGCGGGCACGACCCCCGGTCGGCGGAGCAGGAGGACAGTCACCATGGCGATTTCCCCCGTCAAAAGTACGGGCAGGCGCAGCAGAAAATCAACCGAGTGCAGGTTGCGCAACAGGGTGGCCCAGCGGTTGGCGAGGATGGCCGCCGCGAGCTCGGGAGGGCGGCGGAAGATCAGCCGGCCCCGGCCAGGTGCGGCGGTGCCTGCGCGCCGGTGCGTGGCCAGCGCGCGCGGCTCGTACCATATGCGCCAGCCCGCGTTGCTGACTCGCCAGCCGAGATCGAGATCCTCCCAAAAAGCGAAGTATTCGCGCGGGAACACCTCGCCGTCCACCGCCGCCGCGGCCAGTGCCGCACGCCGGTAGACCATGCCGGCGCCGCAGGCGGCGAGCACCCGGGCTGGGCTCTCGAACGCCCCTTTGGCGGGCGCGTCGTACCCGCGGTCCTCCACCATGAGCAGCCACCGGGTGAGCACCTGGCCGCAGGAGTCCAGCGTGACCCCGTCGGGGCGCACCAGGCGTCCGGCAACCCCTCCGACCCCCGGTTCCCGCGCGAGCACCTCGCAGCACACGGCGAAGAAGTCGGAGGCCGGGAAGCAATCCGGGTTGAAGAACCCCACCACCTCCACGCCCGGGTCGAGCGCCGCGAGGCCTGCGGCGCATCCCCCCGCGTACCCCGCGTTTTCCTCGAGGGGCAGGCCGCGCACGCCCGCGGGCGGTCTCTCGGCCAGGCGGCGCGAGCCGTCCGCGGAGGCACAGTCCACCAGCACCACCTCGACCGGGACCGTCTGGGCGCGCAGCGCCGCCAGGCAGGCGGGGAGGTCCTCGCCCCCTTTGAAGTTGACCACGACAGCCCCGGCCTTCATCCCCGCCCCACCGTGCGCCAAAGCTCCAGGTGGCGCCGCGCGACCTCGTTCCAGTCGAACCTCGCCGTGTGCGCGGGACCCGCGGCGCGCAACGCGGTCGCCCTCGCCGAGTCCTCCAGCACCGTGCGGGTTGCCGCCGTGAGCGCCTCCGCGTCGCCGCTCGCGAAAAACTCCACCGCTGACGCGAAGTGCTCGCGGTGAACCGGGATATCGGAGGCCACGGCCGCGGCGCCGCAGGCCAGCGCCTCCGCCAGCGGGAGGTCGAAGCCCTCACCACGGGAGGGTGCCAGCACGGCCGCCGCGCCCGCGTAGAGCGCGGGGAGGTCCGCATCATCCACCCACCCCAGGCGCCGCAGCCACGGCGGCGGCTGGGCGAGCGCCGGCACCGGCGCCCGCACCTCGCCCACGAGGACCAGCTCCAATTCAGGATGGCTCTGGCGCAGCTCCCGAACGGCCGCGAGAGCGAGGTCCACACCACGGCGCGGTTCCAGGGAGCCCAGCTGCAGCAGGTACGGCCGCGCAAGACCGAGGCGCCGACGGACCTCCCCGGCGTGGGCGGGCTCCGGCGGCGCAAAACGCGTCCGGTCCACGCCGTAGCCGGTGAGCACGACGCGCTCGATGGGGATCCGGCAGCGCTCGGCGATCGCCTCCGCCACGCTGCGCGAGCCGGTCACGACCGCAGCTGCCCGCCGTGCACCGCGGGGCAGCAGGAGCCGGAGCGGGCTCATCCACGCCCGCTGGAACCACTCGGGGTGCTCCAGCACCAGAACGTCGTGAATGGCCACCGTGACCGGACAGCGTGGGGCGAGCGGCGGGTAGTAGAAGGGGAAGTGGAAGACCGCGAAGCCCCGCGAGGTGGCGCGCTGCATCGACCACAGCACCCAGGGCAGCGTGCGACGCCGCGCATCCGGCCGCAGGACGGTCAGCTCGGCGTCGGGGTGCGGTAGCGCCTCCCAGCCGGCGAGCAGCCCTTCGAGGTAACGGGCTACCCCTGCCCGCGGGGGAAGCAGGCTCTTGCCATCCAGGCCGACCCGGAGCGAACCGCTCACGGATGTCTTCCAATACCCCGGCGAACGGCAGCCGTCGTCCGGGTTTCGCACCGGGGCACGCGCCCCGACGCCGTCACGACGGCACCACAACCACCCGGGGCGAGCGCGCGGCTCGCTGAGCCACCCTTTCGACGAGGCTTCCCGGGCCGAAGGTGAAAACGCGGATGAGGTGTGAGCGGAGGCGATGCCGAAGCCGGGCGGCACCCCTGTCCGGCCAGAGCGTGCGCCCGTAGCGTTCCTGCAGGATCTCCCGCTCGCGCCGGCTCGCCGGGTCAGCCACCCCGCCGATAGTCTTCGCGCCGGCGTGCTTGCGGTGCGCACCCAGGGAAGCCTCAAGGTAGACCACCCTCGGCGACAGCCGCGCCACCCGCGCCAGCAGGTCCGTGTCCATGTGCAGGCGCAGCGATTCGTCCACCGGTCCCACCCGCTCCAGCAGAGAACGCTGGAAGAAGACGGACTGGTTGTACGGCCAGAAACCATCCAGCCAACGCGACGCGGGCACCGGGCACACCCCGATGGTGCCGAGGGGACGCCCATGCTCATCCACCAGGAGCGTGTCGCCCACGACCACATCACCCTTGGGGTGGTCAACGATCGCCTGTGCAACCCGCCAGAGCGCCCCTGGAAGGTAGAGGTCGTCCGCGTTCTGCCAGCCGATCCACCCGCCGGTCGCCCGCCGGACGGCGAGGTTGAGCGCGTGGCTCTGGCCGCGGTCCGGCTCGCTTTGCCAGTACGACACCGTCCCCGGGCCGCGGGCGAGAAACTCCCGTGTGCCGTCGGTCGAGCCGCCGTCGATGACGATCTGCTCCACGTGCGGATAGCCCTGCGCCTCGACGCTCGCCACGCAGACGCGCAGGAACTCGAGCTGATTGAGCGACGGCGTGAGGATCGAGAAGGTAGGCAGGACGCCCGCCACCGCCGCCTGAGGCAAGGCGCGACCCACGCTCACCGCCTTCCCCGGGGCCTCGCCCTGGTCGGGGACGGCTTGGCCGGGGTTGCGACGGTCGCGTCCGGGGCGCTAGCTCTCACTTGTACTATTCTAAGCTTGCATACGCTGAGCAGCAGCCTGAGGCCTTCAAGGCGCCGCTCTGGCGAGCCCCAGAGGATGCGGATCGGCTTCGACGCCCGCGCGGCCTTTCTCGACCCCCACCGGGGTTTCGGGCGCGTGACGCGCTCGCTGGCCGATGCCTTGCTCCGGCTCTTGCCCGGCGAGGTCGTCCTCTTCGCGCACGAGGGGTCGCCGGTACCCGACACCTGGCGCGAGCGCGCCGCCGAGGTCGTGTTCCTCACGCGCCCTCGTCGCGCCGCGTTCATCTTCGACGCGCCTGCTTGGAGCCTGACGCTGCGCCGGCACAGAGTCGACGTGGTGCACCTGCCGGCGTGGGGTGTACCTCGCGGCCTGCCGGTGCCGGTCGTCGCGACGTTCCACGACGCAACGCCGTTTCTCTTCAGCTCCCCTCCGGAGCCCTGGCGGCGAGCGCGGGCGCGAATGGCGATCCGCTCCCTCGCCCGCGCCTCCGTCGTGCACGCCGTCTCGACACACGCCAAGGAGGAGCTGGTGGAGATCGTGGGCATACCCTCGCGGCAGGTCGAGATTGTCTACTGGGGTGTGGGACAGCCGTTTACGCCGCTGCCCGAGCCCATCGCCCCGGAGCACCTGCTCTTCGTCGGCGGCGCGGACCCGCACAAGAACCTCGGGCTCCTCCTCTCGGTGATGGCCATGCCTGCGGCGCGCGAGCTGCCGCTCCTAGTCGTTGCCGGGTCCGCTGCGGCGGACCGACGCCTCGGCGACGAAGCGCTGCGGGGGCGCGTGCGACCGGTCCCCGCTCCGAGCGACACCGAGCTTGTCGCGCTCTACAGGCGCGCCCTCGCGCTGCTGATCCCATCCCGCAACGAGGGCTTCGGCCTCCCCGCGCTGGAGGCGATGGCGTGCGGTTGCCTGGTGATGGCCGCCCGCGCGGGGGCGCTGCCCGAGATTTGCGGGGACGCGGCGGTGCTCCTCGATGCCGAGCAGCCTCGGGAGTGGCTCGACGCGTTACTCGCCCTTCAACGCGATCCCGTGAGGCGGGGCGCCACGCTCCAGGCGGGGCTCGCACGCGCACGCGTTTTCACGTGGGAGAAGACCGCACGCGAGATCGTCGCGGTCTACCGGACTGCGACCCTGGCCGCGAGCTCACGCAGCTGAGGCTTCAGCACCTCGTCGCGCGCAGCGGCCACGGCACGGTAATCCCCGGGGAAGTCGGCGAAGGGGTCGCTCCTCGTGCGCGCCGCCCACAGCAGTCGAAAGTTCTCAAGCCACGAGCCGTCGCGGTCCAGAAGGCGGCCCGAGCGGTACTCCACTTCTGGAAGGTCGTCCACGTGCGGCGGCACGTCGCCGACCAGCGATGCCACTTCCTGGGGCCCAAGCAGAAGCATGGCCGAGAGGCTCCCAACGCCGCGGACGCCGGCCTCCGCGAGCGTCGTCCCCAGCGCCGGGTCGCCGAGTGCCTGCCAGCGGAGACGCACCGGCCCGGGCGCCACCGAGCCCGTCACGACGGTGAACTCGTTGAGCACGACCGGGTCGTACCAGATGCAGGTTGAGGGAAACACCTCCCAGAACGCACGCACGATGCCGAGGTACGACTCTGGTGTCAGCGAGTAGAGCGGCAGCCACATCGAGACCACGCCTCCGCGGCAGAGGTGCTTCCGGCAGAGCTCGAAGTACTCACGGGTGTAGAGGGAGGAGTTTCCCGCGTACACGGGGTGGATGGAGTCCGAGAGGATCACGTCGAAGCACTCGCGTGAGGCCAGCAGCACGTTGCGCCCGTCGTTCAGGATGATCCGCACGCGAGGGTCACGCAGCACACCGTGGTTGATCTCGCCAAACACCTGGTCGGAGACTGCGAGGACCTCGGGCGAGATCTCCGCGATCGCAATCTGCCGGACCTGGTGCTGCGCAACCGCCCATGCCGTGCCGCCGGAGCCGAAGCCGATGTGGAGGACCTTCTCCGGGCGCTGGTGCAACAGCAACGGCAGGTGACCCTGGAGCCTCTGGATGGCCCGCAGCTCCGGCGATGTGCCAGCGACGTTCACTCCGTTGAGCTCGAGGGAGCGCCAGCTCCCACGGGCGTCCTGGAACCCGCGCACGACGACCGTGGCCGATGCGCTCTCCCGCAACGTCTCGACCGTGCCGTCGGCGACGACCGCGGCGCCGCGCAGCACGGTTCCGCGCGGGATGAGGGCAGAGGCGACCAGCAGCGCCGCGGCCACCGCGACCCCTGCGGCCCGCACCCGCTTGGAGCTCCCCAGCGCTGCCCCGGCCAGGGCGCTGGCCGCACCCAGGGCGAGGATCAGGCCCTGACTCCCCACGAGCGGGACCAGAACCAGCGGACCCAGCACCGTGCCCGCGATGGCGCCGAACGTGTTCGCCGCCGCCACGGCGCCGGTGCGCCCAGCGTCGGGCGCCGACGAACGGAAGGCGGCGACCGAGAGTGGGAAGCTCGCCCCGAACGCCAGGGTGGGCGGAAGGATGAGTGCGGCGACGGCGAGCGCGAGGCCGATCTGCAGCCCGGTGAAACCCCTGAGGTGGCCGTGCACGGCGATCCAGCCGAGGATCTCGCCGAAGTTTGCGAGGATCGGGATCTGGAGCCCCATCAGGGCACCCAGGAGCACTTGGCAGCCGGCCAGCGCCCGTCGGGGTCTGGGCGCCAGCCAGCGCGCGAGCGCCGCCCCGCCCGCAACCCCGGCCAGGTACACCGCGAGGATGAGGGCGAAGGCGTAGACACGCGACCCCAGGTGCAGGAGGAGCACGCGGGTCCACACCAGCTCGCTGGCGAGCGCCACGAAACCGAAGAACGCCGGGAACAGCAGCCACGCCCGCCAGGCTGCCGGCGTGCCCCCGGCGGCAGGCGGCGCGGCCTGCGGGATGCGTCCCTCGGCGAACCACGCCACGCCGGCCACCACGAGACCCAGGCTCGCGAACGCCGCCAGCGTGCCGCGCTCGCCCACCGCCGGCAGCGTGACGAACCCCGCCAGCACAACCCCGGCCACGGCGCCGAAGGTGTTGGCTGCGTACAGCCGGCCCACCCGCCAGGCGAGCGCCGTCCCCTGCCCGATTCGCGCCACCAGCAGCGGAAGCGTCGCGCCCATTGCCACCGTGGGCAGCGCGAGGAACGCCCAGGCGAACGCGAACCTCGCCAGAAGCGGGAGCCCCCAACCGGCGAGGGGCTCGGGCCCGAAGCGGGCGGCTACCCTCTGGAGCACGTCCAGGGCAGGTGCGGTCGCGAGCGCGGCCACCGCAGCGACCGCTTCGGCCACGCCGTAGAGACGCACGTGCCGGTGCAGGCGACCGACGACGCGGGCCACCAGCGCGGCGCCCACCGCCATTCCACCCATGTACGCGGCGACCACGACCACGGCGGCCCACAGCGAGTTGCCCACCACGAGGCCGAGCGCGCGCACCCACACCACCTCGTAGGCGAGCGCCACCATGCCGGACAGGAAGAACAGCACCGTCACCAACGCCGCCATGCCGCCCCCACCAGCACACACAGGCTCACGAGCGAGACCGCCGCCCCCGCCACCAGCCCCGGGGGTCGGTAGCGCCCGGTGACCACGTGCTCGCCCGCACTCACGACCACCCCGTGAAGGATCCCCACGCCGTTTACCTCGGTGCCGGGCCGTCCGTCCACCAGTACCCGCCACCCCGGGTCAGGCGTTTCGATCCAGAGGAACACGCCGCCGCCCCCACCGACGCGAACACGCCAGCGCCGATCGTCATCACCGCCCTCCCAACCGACCACCTCCCCGCAGTGGACCAGCGGCTGCCCCGGCGGCGGCAGGGCGCGCACGACCGACGCCTCCGGCCACGCCTGGGGGTTGTCGTAGACGTGGAACTCTCCGTCGCGGCAGATCTCGGGGAAGCCCGTCATCGGGTACTGCGAGACCATCCTGCGGGCCCCCATGGCGTCGACCCACCAGCGTCCCGGCGGGCCGGGGTCGGCCTGTTCCAGTTGCTGGGCGAGCCGGGCGGACTTGAGAGGCCCGAACGTCCGCACCATGCGCCTGCCGTCCCGCATCGCCACGTACCCCCAGCCCAGGGATCGGAACCTCCGATCGCGCTCGACCCCGATCCACTTCAGCTGCTGCCATGATGGCGGGACGACGTAGACCCGGCCCGCGCCACGCTGGGCATCCAGGCACATCACGGCCGCCTCCCGGACCGGCCCCATCTGGAGCGCCGGGGCGCCGTACGCCCCGATGGCCACGGTCCCCACCAGCGCGGCCGGGCCGGCCACCGCCGGCAGCAAAACGGCGCCGGCGCAGATGGCACCCAGCACCGTCGGCAGCGCCGAGCCGCCCAGCAGCAGCCCGTCCACCGCCGCGGCGACGGCGACCGCGGCACCGACCCAGGGCCGCGGTCGCCGCGTCCCAGCCGTGGCGGCCGCGGCCACCACCAGGGCCACGACCGCGGGGAAGAGCAGGCGGCCGGAGTAGCGGACCAGGCCCCCCGTCGCGAAGTTCCAGACTTTCAGCCCCCACGGGTACCACGGCAGCACGCTCGCCACCACCAGCCCCCACCCCCACCACGCAAGTCGACGCACCTGGGGGCGGCGGTCGAAAGCCGCGATTCCGCCAAGCAGGAGCGCCCAGAGGGGAAAGGTGAGGTCGGGGACGAAGCGAGCCCCGATGCGCTCCGGCATCCTCCCCCCGGGCACCGCCGCTCCGACGAGCTCCCCGGGCAGAACCACTCCGGCCATTCCGAGCTGGGGGTCGGCACTCGGCCCGCGGTTGCCCCCCCGCACCCAGGAGGCGAACGGCACCGCCTGCACTGCCACCAGGCCCACCGCCAGGACGAGCGCCCCAAGCACGCGGCGGCGTGGCGCCAGCGAGAGCGCAACGAGCCCCGTCACGAGGGTGAGCTGGGGCTCCGCAGCAAGGTAGGAAGCCACGGCGAAAACCGCGACCAGGACCGCCCTGCCCTCGAGCGCAGCCCAGCACACCCACGGCATCCACGCCAGCGAGTCCAGGTTGTTGAGCACCCCCACCGCACCCAGCACCGGCCCCGCGGCCACGACCCCCCACCCCGCGGCGACGTCGAGCCAGGCACCGGCGCCCAGCCGGCGGGCGAGCAGGGCACACCCCATTCCCAGAAGCGCCAGGTGTAGCCCCGCCTCGACACCGACCGCGATGGCCGGCGGCAGAACCGTCGCCAGCCACGCGGGTGGGTAGAACAGGCCGCTCTGGGGGTTTGCAAAGTACGGTTCGCCGCACCCCACGTTCGGGTTCCAGAAAGGACCGCGCGAACCCGATAGCACCGCGGCGGTACCTTCCCGCAGCGGCACGAAGTAGGCCGGAATATCGCGCCCGGACACCGGCCGCCCGAGAAACGCGGCGAGTGCCACCACCACGCCCGGCAGGGCGGCAAGTGCGAGCCGCCACGCCGATTTCACGGCACCCCCCCAGTCGCCGCTTGCAGGCGCGCCAGGATCGCGGGGTCCGCCCACGCCAGCGTACGTTCGTAGTCGCTCACGAACGCGACCCCGCGCGCGCGCCGGGCTGCCGCCTCCGCGCGGCCCAGTGCCTCTCGCGCAGCCCCGATCTGTCCGGCGGAAAGGTGCAGGACCGATTGCTCGAGCCACGCCGCGACAAAGTTGGGCTCCAGCGCCACCGCCGCCCTCAAGGCCTGCCAGGCCCCGGCACTGTCGTTGACCAACCGAAGCGCCTGCCCCTGGCCCAGGGCCGCGAAGGCATCCTGCGGGTTGGCGCGACGCGCGCTCGCGAACGCCTCCGCGGCGGCCCACGCGAGGTCCGCCTCCTTGCGCAACGATGCTCGGGTCAGCCGCACGCTGCCAAGCACCCGCGACCCACGGCCGTAAAGTGGACGCGCCGAGCACCCCGACCAGGCGAGCGCCTCACCATCCGCGAGCGCGTTGTCGTTCCGTGGACGGCCATAGAGGATCGTGTCCGCCCGATCGATCAGGACCTCCGGCGGTTCTCCGGCCCCCCAGTTTGGCAGGGCAAGGACGGACCCGGCCGCAACTGCGAGGGCCGCCACGATGACCACCCGGGCGAAGGCTGGCCCACCCTGCCGCCCGTGCGCCCTCGGGAGCACGCTGCCGACCGCCACCGTCGCCGTCCACACCACCGCCGGCACCATCAGCTGCGAGTTGAGAGCCGAAGTGACGACCAGCGCCGCGAGCACGCCCCACCCCCACCGGCTGCCGGTTGACATCCGACCAACGATGCTGGCCGAAAGCCCCACCAGAAGCAGGGCTCCGGGGAGCCCGAGCGTCGCGACAGCCTGAAGGATGTCGCTCTCCGCCAAGTCGGGGATCCGTGCAAAGCGGGCGTACTCCCCGTCGCGCGGAAAGTTGTGCGCCACGGCGGCGTCCACGTACCCGCCGGGTCCACACCCGAGGGGGAGCTCCGCCCGCGCGACGCGGAGCGCGACCGCCCAGATTCGCACACGCTCGTAGCGCAGGGGGTCGCGGTCCGCGAGCACGCGCGCGGCCAGCCCGAGGCCGGCCACGATCACCAGAACCCCCGCGGCTAAGCGGACCCGCGCCCCGCGACCGGCCGCGAGGACCCAGACGAAGGCCACCGCCACCAACCCGAGCAGCGCGGCCCGCGATCCGGAGGCGACCACGCCACCGGCGGTCACCGCCAGCACCACCGCGCGCACGCTTCCGGGGAGCCTCACGAGAGGGACCAGCGCGAGCGCCAGCAGCACCACGGTGGCAGCGAAGTTGGGGTTGCCGAAGGGGCCCGCCGGCCGACCCGCCATCAGCAGACGCTCGGCGATCAGCCACCCCGCCGCGCCGGAGCCGGCCGCCACCACGGCCATGCGTCCCCACGCGGCAACGCGCGGCGCAACGCACACCCACGCGAGCCCGAGAGCCACGGCTCCGACCGCCACGCACGCCGCGGCGTCTGTGACCGCAACCGGCCGCAGCGCGGCGTCGAGGCAACACCACACGATCAGCGCGGCCAGCCACGCCCGCGGATCGCCCCACCCTGAGGGTCCGACGTGCGCCGCGATACAAAGCCCGGCCACGAGCCCAACGGTGAGCACCGCGACCGCGGGCGAGGGAGCCATGCCCGCCGGCGCCAGCACCCACGCCATCGCCACCGGCACGAGCAACGCGGGCATGTACTTCAGCGCGCCAGCGAGCATGCGGCCTCCAGCTCCGCAAGACCCTGCCGCCACGGCGCACGCCGCCGCGCCTCGCGCGCCCAGACCAGCGCCTCGCCCGGCCGCCCCTGCATCAGCAGCAGCCGGCCGCGCGCCTCCGCCCAGCTTGCGGAGAACGGCCTCACCCACGCCCGCGACGCCAGCTCCACGTCCACGCCTGAGAGCACCTCCGGCGAGCTCCCGCCCTGCAGTGCGACGCCCGCCGCCAGCTCCAGGGGCGTCACCGTCCACGGCATCCAGCGGGCAGCCGCCAGCGCGGACTCCACGGCCTGCCCGGGCGGCGAGGAGAACGTCGGCGCAAGCTCGACCTCACCCCGCCACGCGAGAGCGGCCAGGAGGGTGGCGCCGGCGAGCACCGTCACCAGAAGCCATCCGGGAAGGCGCCGCCGCGGCCCTGCGCACACGCGGCCGGCCAGCGCTCCCGCCAACACCACCCAGGGGAGCAGCACCTCGGGCGCGTACGCGGAGAAATCCAGCAGGTTGTGGAGCGGGAGCACCGCGACGGAGAGCGCAAGGCCCGGGTACGCGCCCCACCCGGCGCGTAGCAAGCGCACGAGCGCCCACACCCCGCCCGCCAGCACGCCCGCGCCCGCAAGGCCGAACTCCGCGAGGAGCTGCAGGACCGTGTTGTGGGCGAAAGGCGTGATGTTGCCCGCGGCGGTGGGTGCGAGCAGCCCCGCCTGCCCGACGCCTCCCAGCCCGACCCCGAGCCAGGGGTGATGGGCGAGCACCCACGCCGTCGTCCGCCAGTTCACCCAGCGCAGCCTGATCGGCTCCAGGCTCAAAAGGTCTACGCGCGTTGCCGCCATGAAGCCAGCGACCGCAACCAGGGCAACCATTGCGACCGCCGCCCAGGGGCCGCGGAGTTTCCCCAGCAGAAGGATGAGCAGGAGCACCCCCGCCACGATCACAGCCGCAACGGAGCGCGTGAGCGCCACAGCGGCCGCGATCGCAGCGAGCGCAGCGCCGTAGCCCGCACGCGGCCAACCGGAGGTGCGACAGGCGCGCTCCGCGAGCAGCGGCGCGGCCAGAAGCAGGAGCGCTGCGTAGTGCCCGGGGAGGGTCGAGGTGCCGAACACCCTCCCGCGGCCGAGCCGGATCATGGCGGCCTCCCGCCACTGCGCCGGGAGCGTGTCCACGAAACCGCGTACTCGCTCGAGCCCACCCAGCGCCTGATCGAACCCCACCACCGCGGTTAGCGCGAGGCCGAGGGCCACCAGGCCCAGCAGCCGATCGTCCGGCACGGCCAAGCGAGAGAGCGAGAACAGCAGCACCGCGGACAGGAGCAGAAGGGAGAGACGGAGAGCCCCCTCGTGGTCCGCGGCCACCACCCACGAGAGGGTAACGAGCGCGAGGCCCGCCAAGAAGAAGCCCGGGTCCACGAGGCGACGCTCACGCGGGGGGATTGCGAGAACCGCCACCAGGATCACGAGCCAGAAGAGGGGCGAGAAGGCGGCGTAGCGCGCCGCACACCAGCCGGACGCCACCCCGGCAGCCGCGACGACCAACGGCAACCGGGGTGATCTCATGACAGAAGTCTAGCCCGGATTGCCCGTGCACAGCGGGTGCGGAAAAGAAAAGGGGGGACTTTCGTCCCCCCGTGCGTGCAGTGGCCGTTGCGTGCTCAGTTGGTCTGCATGCCTTCCGGCCAGGAGTAGAACTGACCGTTGGAGAACACGATGGCGTCCCCGAAGTCGGTCTTCGGGCCCTGGGCGGCGACCACGCCCGCGTTGCCCTTCGCCTTCGAGTAAATCGTGTAGCTCGTCCCGGCCGTCGTCAACTGCACCACCATGGACTGGTTCCAGCCGTCGTTGGTGGGCAGCACCTTGATGAAGGTCGGCTGTATGTACGGGACCAGGTCCGTCACGGTGGCGGCGGCGACCTTCGGGTAGTAGTTGAAGTCGACCGAGTACGCCTCGAGAGCGGTGCCGATGCTGCGGATGTCCGCCATCGTCCTCTTCTGCCGGCCGCGGTTGATGGCGTTCAGCAGGTTCGGGATGGCGATGGCCGCGATGATGCCGATGATCGCCACGACGATGAGCAGCTCAATCAGTGTGAAACCCTTTTGCCTTCTCATGAGACCCTCCTCTCGGGGGTGACTTACGCAAGCCCCGTGCCAGTCAGGCCACCCCATCCACCCCTGCCCGATGACGCCTGACGTCATTACCGGGGGTTTCGAGTGCCAAACCGCGGCACCTCAGTAGGCCCGCGCCCCCTCCGGCCAGTGCACGAACGAGCCGGCCACGAGCACGATGTCGTCGCTGAGGTCCTTGGTAGGTCCGACCGGAACGGCCTCCTGGGGCAGGCCATCGGCGCCCAGGCTGCACAGAGTGTAGCTGCGCCCCTCGGACTGGCAGAGCCTCATCCGGCGCCACCCGTCGAGCGTCGGGAGGAGTGTGACGTAGGTCGGCGTCAGGTAGGGCACGAGGTCACCGACCGTTCCGTCGGGTACCCCTGGAAACGAACCGAAATCCGTGGCGTCGATCGAGATTGCGGTCACCGTGGTGCGCATGTCCGCCATCGTCCGCCTCTGGCGCCCGCGCTCGATAGCCGAGCGAATGCCGGGTATGGCGATTGCGGCGAGGATGCCGATGATCACCAGCACGACCAGCACTTCGGCCAGAGTGAACCCCTCGCGCCTCCGCCGGCCCGGCACCGGGTAGACTGCTGCCGTGGCGCTTCGCGACAGGTTGCCCCTCGCCCTCCTGGCGGTGTTCTGGGCCGTCGTCTACCTCCCGCGCCTGCTCACCGGTGGGATCCTCCCGGCACGCGACGTCGCCGCCACCCAGATCCCGTGGCGCACGGTCTGGCGCCAGCAGGTGCTCGCCGGGACCCCGCCGCTCTGGGACCCCCGCTCCAACGGCGGCCGGCCGATGCTCGCCAACCCCAACGCCATGGCAGCCTACCCGGGGACGGTGCTGTTCCTGTTCATGACACCGGAGGCCGGCTCCGCCTGGCACATCGCCCTCCATCACCTCCTGCTGCTGCTCGGCTGCTACCGGCTGGCGCGCCGCACCGGGGCCACCCCAGCCTCGGCCGCGCTCGCCGCGGCGGCCGTGGGGACCGGCGGGGTGGCCTGGTCAAGCATCACCTTTCTCAACTTCCAGGCGTCTCTCGCCTGGGCTTTCTGGGCGCTCTCGACCACCCTCCCACCACCCGCAACCGGGGCGGCCGCGGTCCGGCGCGGCCTGACCGGGGGCGCCCTGATCGGGCTTTCCTTCCTCAGTGGGGAGCCGGTCACCGCAGGGTTCGCGGCGCTCGCCTGGGCGGCCGTGGTGGTGACCGTGTGGCGGCCGCTCCCGGTGGCCGGCCTCCTCGCCATGGGCGGGGGCGCCTTCGCTCTCGCGGCCCCGGTGCTCGTCCCCCTGCTCGCCATCTTCCCGGAGACCGTGCGTGGCGCCTTGAGCTCGGCGGAGGGGGCCCTCAGCGCCGATGCCCTTGCGCCCCGCCGGTTCTTGGAGCTCCTCTTCCCAAACCTCCTCGGACCGCCGCTGGCCGACATCCACGCCGGCTTCTGGGCGGCGCCTTCCTTCCCGTGGCAGCGGTACTACCCGTTGATCTTCCTGGGAGCGATGCCGCTCCTCTGCCTCCCGTTTGCCAGGCGCGCGGGGCGGCGGCTCGCGCCGTGGTGGGTGATCGCCGCCGCCGGCATGCTCGGCGCCGCGGTGCTCTCGGCGCCGGCCGTCGCCAACCCGGCCCAACGGCTTCCGTTCCTCGGCTCGGTGCGCTTCGCCATCAAATTCCTCGTGCTCGCGACGCTCGCACTGCCCCCCTTGGTGTCCGCCGGCTGGGAGGGGCTCGCCGCACGGTGGCGGGAGGCCGGCCGGCGCTCGACGCGCGCGTTCGCCGTGGCGTGGGTGCTCCTCGTGCCGCTCGCCGTTGCCCCCGACCGGCTGCTGCGCCCTCTCCTGACCGCTCTCTACCCTGCCTCGAGGGGAACCCTGGCCGAGGTCCCCAGCGCGCAGCTGAGGCGAGCGGCGCTCACCGACTGGACGGCGCTCGTGCTGCCCCCCGCGGCGCTGATCCTCGCGGGGCCCGCGCCGATCGCTGCGACCGCAGCGGCGCTGGTCGCCAACGCGCTCGCCGGCTCGGGTGTGCTGCTCTTCGCCGACGCCTCCACCTGGGCCCAGCCACCCCCTGCGCGCGCCAGGCTCCAGGAGCTCTCCACGCTCGCGGTCCTGGAGCTCCCGGTGGAGGAGGTCAAGGGCCGCACCCTGCCGCCCCTCGAGCGGTTCTGGTGGATGCACGAGGGCCTCTTCCCCGAGTACGGCACGCGCTGGGGGGTCTCGTACGTCCTCACCCGCGGCCCCGACGGCTTGGAGCCCGTGCACCAAGAGCTTCTCGCGGCCGCCTCTGGCCACATGTCGGTGGAGGAACGTGCCCGGCTGGCGCGCGCGCAGGGTGCGGACGCCGTGATCTGCATGGCACCCATCCAAGGCTGGTCGGGAGTGCGCGTCGGAACCCTCTGGGTCGGGGTGGCCGACGCCGGCCCCCGCGCCTACCTCGCCAGACGTCTCCTCCCGGCCGAGGGCATGCTGAACGCCGCGACGATCCTGGCGGCCGCGAGCTTCCGGCCGGGCGAGGACGCTGTCGTCGTGGGCGCGGGCGGCGCGCGCAAGGCCGGCGGGGGTTCCGTGCTCGAGCTTCCGGGCCGCCCGCACGACCGCCGCTTCGAGATCACCGCCAACGGGGCCGGCCTCCTCGTCGTGCACCAGAGTTACATGCGCTGCTGGCGGGCCACCGTGGACGGGGCGCCGGCCGCCGTCGTGCTCGCTAACGGCGCTGGCATCGGAGTCCACGTCCCGGGCGGTCGGCACCGTGTCCGCCTGTACCTCGACCCGGCCCCCTACCGGCTCGGGGGCCTCGGCCCGCTCGTGCTCCTGCTGGCGGCGCTCCTCAGCCGGAGGGTGGGGACATCACGGGACCGCGCGGCGCCCAACGGTGCCGCGGCGCGTAGCACCCCGGCCAGCCCACCGGCGCCGTGACGGTGAAGGCGAGCACCTCGCAGGCGTAGTCGTACGCCAGGCCGGCCTTGCTGTGCACCGCGGCATCCAGAAGGTAACGAGCGGGGGCGAGCTCAAGGCGGGGGAACTCGAGGGTGATCTCGCCGCTCCCGGCCAGCCGCTCCGGCCGCCATCCGTCGAGGTCCGTGTTGGTGCCGAAGATGTACGAGCCGTCCTCGCGGTGGATCGCCACCCCGAACACGAAATCTTCCTGGGGCACTCGCACGGTGTAGGCGATGCGGACCGCGGCCGACTCACCGTTCGAGAGCATGCGCAGCGGCCGGCCCGAGGCGTCCACGAGCTCGACGCCGTCCAGATGCACCGCACCGTTTCCCCAGCGCCGCCCCTTCTCCTCCTGCGCCTCCTCGCCCGCTTCCTCGCTCGCCACGTCGGAGCGGTAGCGCGCCACCACCGAGCCGGCAGGCCCTGTGAGCACCGACGACCCCTGCCGGAGGTAGAGGGCGCGCTGGGCGACGTGCTGCACCAGGCCGAGATCGTGGCTCACCAGGAGGATCGCCGTTCCCTGCCGCTGCAAGGTGGCGATGCGGTCAAGGCAGCGGTGGGCGAATGCCTCGTCGCCCACCGCCAGGATCTCGTCCACCACCAGCACGTCGGGTTCCACCACCACCGCCACCGAGAACCCCAGCCGGATGTACATCCCGGAGGAGTAGGTCTTGACCGGCTCGTCGATGAACGCACCGATGCCGGAGAACTCGACGATTTCCGGCAGCCGGCGCAGCACCTCCGCGCGGGACAGCCCGAGCATCATCCCGTTGACGATCGCGTTGTCGCGCCCGGAGATCTCAGGGTGGAAACCCGCACCCAGCTCGATCAGCGCGGTCACGCGGCCGTTGACCTCGACGTTCCCCTGGCTGGGTCGCAGGATGCCAGCGACGAGCTTCAGCAGCGTCGACTTCCCCGAGCCGTTGGGGCCGATCACCGCCACCGTCTCGCCCCTGGCCACATCCAGGTCCACGTCGGAGAGCGCCAGGAACCCCTCGTGCTCCTGCTGAACACGCCAAAACTCCCCCCGCAGCAGGGCGCCCTTGAACGAGTGCAATCGCCCGCGCCGCGTCAGCGACGGGTAGCGTTTGGAGACGCCCGCGAGACGCACGGCGGCCGGCGTGCTCATACGGTCTCCGCGATCGTCTCGCGCAGGCGGACGAAGATGAACGCGCCCACCAACCAGAAGACCATCGCCACCACGACCGCCGCAAGCCACAGGCGGAGGGATGGCAAGCGGCCCATCAGCACCACATCCTGGTAGACCCTGATCAACGGCGTGAACGGGTTGGCTTTGACGATCTTGACCAGGAGGGGGACGGGAATCGACTCGAGGGGGTAGATGATCGGCGTGAGGAAGAAGACCAGGTTCAGGACGTTGTGGAGGAGGTCCTTGAGGTCGCGGAAGTGCACCGCGAGCGAGGCCACCGCAAGCGTGAGCCCCCCGACGGCCACCACCCAGAGCAGCAACGCCACCGGCAGCAACACCACGGTCCAGGGGAAGCGCATGAGGCCGAGTCCGGCCGCGAGCGCCATGCCGGCCAGCAGGACCGGCAGCGCCAGCAGGTGGTGGACGAGGTGCGACAGCACCGTCACCGCCGGAAAGACCTCCGGGGCGGCCACGACCTTCTTCAACAACGGCCCGTTGTCGAGCAGCACCACCGCTGCGTCGAGCAACGTCCCCGAAACGAACAGCCAGGGGAGCAGCCCCGCGAACAGGAAGAGCGGGTACGGAACCGGGAGCGTCACCCGCGCGGGGATCACAAAGGTGAACACCGCCGTATACACCCCGAGCAGCAGGAGAGGGTTGAGCAGCGACCACAGGTATCCGAGGAACGTCCCGCGGTAGCGGGCCTTGAGCTCCCGCACCACCAGCACACCCACCAGGCCACGCTGGCGGTACAGCGAGGCGAGGACACCGTTCGACTTGGGATGGGTCGGTCTCACGCCGCGCCGCCCAAAGTTGTGCGCTCCGCCTGCCGCTGAGCAACCGCCCCGACCTCCTCGACCTTGCCGTTGTGGATCCGGTGAATGCGGAGGTCGTGTCTGACGTTGCCGTCCTCGTCGAAGGCGAACGCTCCCATGACGCCGCTACTCCCCGACAGCGCGCGCAGGTGTTGCAGCACGTTGGCTGGCGACCGATCCCCGAGGGTTTCAACCGCCTTGAAGGCGACCAGCGCGGCGTCGTACCCGTGTGCGGCGTAGATGTCCGGCGCCAGGTTGTAGATCTGCTTGTAGCGCTTGACGAACGAACGCACCGGCTCGAGCTTGGAGGCAACGTCCAGGCTGGCCAGTGGGAAAAACACACCATCCGCCAGGGCCCCGGCCCGCTGCAGCAGCGAGGCGGCGCTGAACGCCGACGTCGTGCAGACGGTGCCCCTGAACCCCGAGCTGCGCAGAAGCCTGAGCGCGCCGAGGATCGCCTCCCCGTAGCCGCATACGTACACCGCATCCGGGGCACGGGGGCTCAACGCATTGCGGGCCTGACCCTGCCAACCGCCCACGTCGAGCCGCACCGAACCGGTGACGCGTGCCCCGCGGCTCTTCAGCTCTCCGACGAAGACGGGCAGCAGGCCCCGGGTATAGTCGTTGTCCTCCTGCATGATCAGCACGGCGCGCGCGCTCCGATCGAGCACCAGGAAATCGGCCGCCTTGACGCCCTCGAGCTGATCGGAAGGATAGACCCGGAAGAAGTACCGCGAGCGACCGGTGAGCTCCGGCGCCGAGGCCGACGGGGAGAGCAGCACACGCTCCATGCGGTCGGCCACCGGAATCATCGCCTTGGCTTCCGCCGAGGTCACGCCACCGATGATCAGGAGCGCACCGTCCTCGTAGAGCGCCGCCGCCGCGCTCGCGGCCCTGGTAGGGTCCGAGCCGGAGTCGCGGTAGACAACCTCCAGTTCCTGCGGAGGCTGGGCCCCGGCCTGCGTGCCGTCGAGGGCGAGCTTGACCCCGCTCTTGATCGAGGAGCCGTAGACGGCGGCCGAGCCCGTTTCAGGAACGACGACTCCGATCCGAATCGCAGGGTTGCACCCGCTGGCGACCACGGACAGCGTCAGCGCGGCGGCGCTCCACCTCATTGGCCCCTCCCTGCAACGTGTCTGCGGCGCACGGCCCCGCAAACCACCCCGTTGCCCGAGGGTAGAGAGAACGCTCGCCGCCGTCAACCAAGCTGCGTGTGACCTGCGGATCTTCGTGGATGGTCGCGAGGCGTTCATCATTCGTTCAGGTTCCAACCGCACGCGTGCCGAGATCGGGCCAGGACGCCACGTACTCGAGGCACTCGAGGCCCACGGAACCGTGGCGCAGCGCCGCACCATCGAGCCAACCGACTCCGAGGATTTCTTCTGGACCCTCGATCGGCGTTCAAGGGATGGGGAGGAGGCACGGGAGATAGGGATCGGTGGCGTCGGTTCGCCCGTCATCGCCCGAGCATCGTTGCCTGCGCCGCCCTCTAGAGGATCTCGTCCCGTCCCTTCTCGAGCAGCCTCTCCACGAGTTCTTTGACCCGCTGCGCCTGTTCCCTCGGTACGACCAGGACGGCGTCGCGGGTCGCCACCACCACGAGGTCCCGCACGCCCACCGCTGCGATCAGCGGACCGCCCGAGACGAGCACCGAGCCCGTGGTGTCGAGGGCGAGCACGTCCCCGAGCGCGGCGCCTTCGGGCAGGGCGGGGAGCACCTCGGCGAGCCCGGCCCACGAGCCGACATCCGACCAGGCGAACTCCACGTCCACCGCCCACACCGGCTTGGCCTTCTCCATCACGCCGAGGTCGACCGACACCCTCGGCAGCTCCCCGTAGTGGCGGCGCAGCGCCTCCTCCTCACCAAGGGCTTCGCTCGCCTCCATCAGCGCGTCCAAACGGTCGCCAAGCTCCGGGAGGTGCTTGCGGATGGCACCCTGGATCGCCTCCACGGTCCAGGCGAACATTCCCGAGTTCCACCGGTACCCCGCCGCCACGAACTCCGCGGCACGCTCCCGGTTCGGCTTCTCGACGAAGCGCCGCACGAGGTGGATCGTCCTCCCCCCCGCCGTGCCGACGACCTCGCCAAGCTCCAGGTAGCCGTAGCCGGTCTCGGGGCGGGTGGGCCGCAGGGCCAGGGTCACCAGACCGCCGCGCGCGCAGGCGGTCGCCGCCGCCGCGGCAAGGGCGGCTCGCAGCGCGCCCCCGTCCGGGATCAGGTGATCGGCGGGCACCACCACCATCACCGCCCTGGCTTTCGTTCGCCCAAGCCGCCACGCGGCCCAACCCACGCAGGCCGCGGTGTCGCGCCCCGTGGGCTCGGCCAACACGTTGGCGGCGGGCAGGCCCGGCAGCTCCTGCCGCACCGCCTCGGCGACTCCGGCCGAGGTCACCACCAGGGTGCGCTCGGCCGGAACCAGCGGGGCCAGGCGCTCCACGGTGGCGGCGAGCAGCGAGCGCCCGCCCGCGAACGGCAGCAGCTGCTTCGGATGCGCCCGCCGGGAGAGCGGCCAAAACCGCGTCCCCGAGCCGCCGGCCATCACCACCGCGTGCAACGGCGTCCCTTCATCCAACCAGCTCATAGAGCCCTCGCAGGTCCTTCACCCTCACGTATCCGTCGGCGAAGATCCCCGCGCGGTCCACCAGCACCGCGCGCATCCCGGCGCTCTCCGCGCCGCGGTAGTCGTCGAGCGGGGAGTCACCCACGTGCAGGCACCGATCCACCCCAGCACCCAGGCGGGTTGCGGCGCGGCGGAAGATCTCGATACCTGGCTTCTCGACGCCCTCGAGCGCCGAGACCAGCACCGCGTCGAAGTAGCCCGCGAGCCCCAGACGCTCCAGCAGCGCCGGCAGGCGCGAGTCCCAGTTCGAAACCACGGCAAGGCGCAACCCCTCGCCGCGGAGCCCTCCCAGGACATCGGCCACCTCCCCGAAAACGTGCCAGAGCGCAGGGTCCGCGAACGCGTCGAATAGCTCGCGGAGAACGGGCTCCCAGGGAGCGGGGTGCGCGAGCCTCGCAAGGACCCGCCGCAGGAACTCGCCCCACCACTCCCATTCCCCCCCTTTGAGGTGGTGGTAGCGGTCGAGCCCGCGGGGGTGAAGCTGGGTGAGCTCGCTCCAGACATCCTGGAAGACCGGGCCGACCTGCGAGGCGTCGACGGGCACCCCCCAGCGCGAGAGCACGCGCGCGTAGACCTCGGGTGGGGCCGGACGCGACTCGATCAGCGTTCCTCCCACGTCGAACAGCACCACTTGAGGGGAATCGCCCCTGCTCATGTCAGGTTGCCTCCCGCGTCCGCCCGACGCGCTATTCTACGCGCGCCGGCCGGCCCTGGAGGATCCATGCGAATCACCTGTTCGCGTTGTGGCCGCGAGACCGAGGCCATGGCCCAGCCGCCGATGCCCACGGCGCTGGGCGCCGACCTGCAGCAACGCGTGTGCCCGGAGTGCTGGCGCGAGTGGTTGCGCACCCAGGTCATGCTGATCAACGAGTACCGCCTCAACCTCGTCGACCCTCAGGCGCGAGCCGTACTCGAGGGTCAGATGCGCAGCTTCCTGAAGCTGGCGCCGGCTCAACGGGAGTGACGCCCCTCGCCGATCTCGCCCGCTCCATGTTCGCGGCCGCCGTGGCAGCGGTCGCGCCCGATGTGCTCCTGCGCCGCATCATCTACAACCCCGAAGGGATCGAGGTCGGCGAGCAGCGCTTCGCCCCGCGCGGGAGTTTGCACCTCATCGCGCTCGGCAAGGCCGCCCCGGGGCTCGCGGCGGCGTTCCTCCACCGCAGCCAGCGGCCGCCAGACTCCGTCCGCGTGCTCGCCCCAGATGGGGCGCCGGTGCCCGAGTCGGTCGCGGCGTTCACCCGACACGCGGCCCACCCGGTGCCGGATGAACGCGGAGCCCAGGCCACCCGGGAGCTGCACGCCACCCTCGCCGCGTGCCAGCCTGAGGACGGCGTGGTCCTCCTGCTCTCGGGTGGCAGCTCGGCGCTGCTCGGTCAGCCGTTGCCCGGCGTGGAGCTCGCAACGCTTGCCGAGCTGACGGGTGCGCTGCTCACCGCAGGGACCCCGATCCGCGATCTCAATACGGTCCGCAAGCACCTCCTGGCCGCCGCCGGCGGCCGCCTCGCCCTCGCGTGCCGGGCACCGCTCGTGACCCTCGTGCTCTCCGACGTACCAGGCGACGACCTCGCCTCGGTCGGCTCCGGCCCGACCATGGGCGACCCCAGCACGTTTGCCGACGCGGCCGAGGTCCTGGAGCGCTCCGGAAAGGCACACACGTTCCGCCCGATCGCCGCCTTTCTCGCACGCGGTGCCCGCGGGGAGATCCCCGAGACCCCGAAGCCCGGCGACCCAGGCCTCGCACGCAGCAGCTGCCACCTGCTCGGGGGGAGCGGCGACGCGGTGCTGGCCGCCGCGTCGGTCGCTCGCCAGGCCGGCCTCCGCACCTGTGAGCTGACCCGCACGCTGCGCGGGGAGGCGCGCAGCGTTGGCACCGTGCTGGCCGCCCTCGCTGCCTCGCTGGCCCCGGGGGAGGCCACCGCGCTGCTGCTCGCAGGCGAGACCACCGTCAGCGTGCGCGGGGCGGGGTGCGGCGGCCGCAACCTCGAGCTCGCGCTGGCGGCCGCGTGTGGCCTGGTGGATGTGCCGGAGCGCTGCCTTCTGGCGGCCGCAACCGACGGGGTGGACGGGGTCTCGCCGGCGGCCGGAGCGGTGGTGGACGGCGAGACGGTGGCCCGGGGCGCCGCTCTTGACCGCGACGCCGCCGCCGCGCTCGAGAGCAACGACACCTGGAGGTTCTTCAGCGGGCTCCCGGACGCGATCATCACCGGCCCCACCGGGACGAACGTCGCCGACGTGGTCTTCGTCCTGGCCGCCGGGGCCATGGCGGAGTTCCTCCCGGCGGCCCGCTCGCTCTCCGAGCGCCTGCCGACATACCCGGGCGAAGGGCTCCCGCGCCGCGGGGGTCGCTCCGGGCGGCACGCGGGCGCGCACCGCGGTGGCCCGTCCCGGATTGGCTAAACTGCCGGCGATGATCCTGCACCCCTACGAGAACGGCTTCGTGGCCATCCCCCAGTCGGCGCACGCCTTCATGGCGTTCCAGATCGCCGAGCACTGGGGGAACCGCCTTACGCTCCGGCCCTCGCCACGCCCCGAGGTGCTGGCGGCGGTTCTCCTGCACGACGCCGGGTGGGACGGGCGCGAGGAGCCGCCCCGCCTGGCGCCCGACGGTGCGCCGGTGGCGTTCGACACGATCCCGGCCGTGGAACGCGAGCCGGTGTGGGGCTCGGCCGTGGAGCGGGCGCGTCTGCGCGGACGCTACGTGGCCTACCTGGTCTCCCACCACGTCTGCACGCTGGCCGCGTTCGACCAGGAGCACCGGTTCGACGCGTTCGTGGCACGGCAGGAGGCGCTCCGCTCCGCTCTGCAGCGGGAGCTCGCCTCGGATGCGCGCTACGCGGCGCTCTTCTCGTCCGGTGCGGACGAGACGAACCGCGCCGTGGTGCGCCTGGCGGACGGCATCGCCGTGCATCTCGCGCGCGGCGCCGGGGGGAGCGCGGTGCTCAGCGGACTTCCGCGTCGCGGCGGATCGGTCCCGCTCTTACTGCGTGCGGTCGAGCCGCGCGCCTACCGCTTGCGCCCCTGGCCGCTGGTCGGGAGGCGCCTCACACTGACCACCGAGGGGCGCCTGTTGCCCAGCAGGCGCTACCCGGATGAGGCCGTCCTCCGGAGCGCCTGGCAGGCGGCGGCAACGGTCCGGGTGTCGTGGACGCTGCTGCCCACCGGCGCGCCTTCGGATTGACAGCACGGCGCCACCAGTGTAAAAAGGTTCCCCCCATTGCGGGGGTTGAAGTTACCGCTCCGCAGTAGCTCAATGGTAGAGCATCCGGCTGTTAACCGGAGGGTTGGGGGTTCGAGCCCCTCCTGCGGAGCCACTCGCCCCCGAATCGCGCGAACTCGCCGCCACGACCGTTGCGCCACCCTTTGTTGCTGGCCGCTCAACGCAGCGCCCAGACCAGCGCCGTCAGCGCGGCGCCCACGAGCGCCCCGGCGAGGAACCAGGCAGCACGCCCCCGCCACCGTATCCCGGCGGGCGTCAACGCCGGCCGCATCGTGACGAGGTCGCTGAGGGCGAACGCGACATCGTACGCCGTCTGCCACCTCTCGGCCGGCTCCTTCTCGAGGCAACGCCGGACGACGCGGGCAACCGCCGGGGGTATCCCGTTCGGGCCGGTCGGGATCGGCGCCGGGTTGTCGTGCAGGATGGCGTCCATCGTCATGCCCACGGTGACGCGGGAAAACGGCTTGTCACCGGTAAGCATCTCGTGCAGCACCGTGCCGAGCGCAAACACGTCGGTGCGGGCATCGGTCGGCTGGTCCACGATCTGCTCGGGCGCCATGTAGGCGGCGGTGCCCACCAGGGTTTCGTCCTCGAAGTGCTGGGCCGGGCCCGAGACAGCGCGGGCGAGGCCGAAGTCGAGCACCTTCACGCCTCCGTCGGCGAGCAGGAAGATGTTCTCGGGCTTGAGATCGCGGTGGACGATCCCCCGTGCGTGGACCGCCGCCAGCCCCTTGGCCGCGCCGATGGCGATCGCTAGCGCGGTGCGCCAGGGCAGCGGGCGCCCCGCCATGCGCTCGCGCAGGTTTTCGCCGGAGAGTAGCTCCACGACCGCGTACCGCAGCCCGCGCTCCTCGCCGAAATCAAAGATGTTCACGATGTTCGGGTGCGAGAGCGAGGCCAGCGTGCGGGCCTCCCGCTCGAAGCGCTCGTGCTCCTTGGCGTCCTCCGCGAGGCCCCTGGCGACCACCTTCACCGCCACCCCACGCCCGAGCCGCTCGTCCCACGCGGTGTACACCTCGCCCATCCCCCCTTTTGCGAGGAGACCGGTGATCCGGTAGGCGCCGAGGCGACTGCCCGGTTCAAGCGGCATGCAAATTGCTCCTTCCACCACCCTCGAACGCGCGCCGTCTCACGAGGGAGAGCATAGCCTGACCCGGCCGCGCACCCAACGCCGGGCGATCCGCTACCATGCCTGGCGTTGGAGGTAACCATGCTGGACCTGAAAGGCAGGGTCGCAGTCGTGACCGGCGGTACCCGCGGGATCGGCCTCGCCACCTCGCGGATGCTGGCGGCGTGCGGTGGGGCCGTCGTGGTGGCGGCACGACGCACGGCCGACGTCGAGCGGGTGGCGGCCGAGCTCGGGACAGGCACCGGAGGCCGCGCTCTCGGCGTCACCTGCGACGTACGCAGGGCCGACGAGTGCGAGCGCCTGGTCGCAACGGCGGTGGAGGCGTTCGGCCGGCTGGACATCCTCGTCAACAACGCCGGCCTGGGCGTCTTCGCGCCCGTGGAGACGATGCGCCCGGAGGACTGGCACCGGCAGATCGAAACCAACCTGGACGGGATCTTCTACTGCTGCCGCGCCGCGCTGCCCCACCTCAAACGCCAGGAGGGGTGGATCATCAACATCGGCAGCCTAGCCGGCAAGAACCCGTTTGCGGGCGGCGCGGCCTACAACGCCACCAAGTTCGGCCTGCTCGGCTTCTCCGAGGCGTTGATGTTGGAGGTGCGCTACGCCGGCGTACGCGTCTCCTGCGTGATGCCGGGGAGCGTCGCCACCGAGTTCTCCGGCGAGGAGGCAGCGGGCGCCGACTGGAAGCTCCACCCCGAGGACGTCGCAGAGGTGGTGCGCGACCTGCTGGCGTTTCCCGGGCGCGCGCTGCCCAGCCGGGTGGAGATCCGGCCCTCGCGCCCGCCCCAGAAGGGGTAGACGAGCGCCCCATGACCGCCACCACCCCCCCGGCGCACGCAGCCAGGACGAAGCTCCCGGCCACCGTCGTCGCCCTCGGGGTGGTCAGCCTGCTCACCGACCTCTCCAGCGAGATGATCTACCCGTTGCTGCCGGTCTTCCTCACGACCGTGCTGGCGGCGGGGCCCCAGGCGCTTGGGCTCATCGAGGGGGTCGCCGAGTCTACGGCCTCCCTCTTCAAGGTGGCCTCTGGCGTCTGGTCGGACCGCGTCCGGCGGCGCACGCCTCTGGTGGTGGCCGGGTACTCCCTGGCCGGTGCGGTGCGGCCGCTCATCGGCCTGGCCGGCAGCTGGCCCGCGGTGTTGGCACTCCGGTTCACCGATAGGGTGGGCAAAGGGCTGCGCACCTCCCCGCGCGACGCGCTCATCGCCGACGCCACGCCCCTCGCCCAACGGGGGGAGGCGTTCGGCCTGCAGCGCGCCCTCGACCACGCCGGCGCGGTTGCCGGGCCCCTGGTGGCCGCGGCGCTGCTCGGCCTGGCGGGCGTCCCGTTGCGCGTGGTGTTCCTGCTCGCGGCGATCCCCGCCGCCGCGGTGGTCGTTGTGCTGCTCGCCTGGGTCAGGGAGGCGCCGCGCGGCGCCGTCGCGACTTCCGTGAGACTGAGCGGGGCCTGGCGCGAGCTCGGGCGCCCCTTCAAGGTCGTGCTTGCAGCGCTTACGCTCTTCACGCTTGGCAACTCGACCGACGCCTTCCTGCTCCTCCGCCTTTCGCAGGCCGGAGTCAGCGTCGCCGCAGTGGCCGTCGTGTGGTCGGCGTTCCACGTGGTGAAGATGGCCTCCGCGTACGCCTGCGGACGGCTCTCCGACCGGGTGGGGCGCAGGCCGCTGGTGGTCGCGGGGTGGGCGTTCTACGCGGCCGTTTACCTCGCGTTTGGCGTTGCCCAGTCACGCAACGCCGTGATTGCGATCTTTCTCCTCTACGGGCTGTACTACGGCCTGACGGAGCCGGTGGAGCGGGCCTGGGTGGCCGACCTGGTGCCGGAGCGCCTGCGCGGCACGGCGTTCGGGCTCTATCACGGCGTGATCGGGCTCGCAGCCCTGCCGGCCAGCGTACTCTTCGGTGTACTGTGGCAGCGCTTCGGGGCGCCCACCGCGTTCGCCACCGGCGCCGTCCTCGCCCTCGCCGCCACGGTGGTGCTCGCCCTAGGGCCGCGCCGGCAACGCGCGGCGTAATCGTGGGACAAAAGACAAACACACTGGAGGCGCGGCAGGTGAACGCACGGGCTTCGCACGCGCGAGAGCGTCGGCGCCTGAGCGCCTGCGTCGGGCGTTGGTGCACAATGTCCCCCGCACGGACCTTGGCGCACGGAGGGGAACAGCGGGCCGGTGCGGGGCGTTGTCGGAAGTGGCGAGGTTCGGCCCGGATCAGGCCTGGACCGAGCCGTTCGACACCGCTCCGGACGCCTGTCCCTCCGCCGCACCGCGGGCCGGGGGTCGTGTGGGGCGGGCGCCGGTGCGGGTGGACTCTGGGCGAACTGGGGATGGGAGCATGAGCGACCTGGCTTTCAAGCAACAGCTATTCGACCTCGATCCCGAGGAGACCGCCGAGTGGATCGAATCGCTGGACCACGTGCTGGAGACGGAAGGACCGGAGCGGGCCAAGTTTCTCCTGCGCAAGGTGCTCAAGCGCGCCCGCATGCAGCACCTCGGGATCGACGTCATCCAGACCCCCTACATCAACACGATCTCGCCCGAGCAGGAGCCGGCGTTCCCCGGCGACGAGGAGATGGAGAAGCGGATCCGCCGCATTGTGCGGTGGAACGCGATGGCGATGGTCACGCGCGCCAACCACCGCTACCCGGGTATCGGCGGGCATCTTTCAACGTACGCGTCGGCGGCCGCTCTCTACGAGGTCGGCTTCAACCACTTCTTCCGCGGCCGGGCCGACGGGGGCGGCGACCAGATCTACTACCAGGGGCACGCCGCGCCCGGCATCTACGCCCGGGCGTTTCTCGAGGGGCGGCTCGGCGAGGAGCACCTGGACGCCTTCCGGCGCGAGACCACTGGTCACGGCCTGCCATCCTACCCGCACCCGCGCAACATGCCCGATTTCTGGGAGTTCCCGACGGTCTCGATGGGGCTCGGTCCCCTCAACGCGATCTACCAGGCGCGCTTCAACCGCTACCTGCACAACCGGGGCCTCAAGGACACCTCCGGTTCGCGGGTTTGGGCGTTCGTGGGCGACGGTGAGACCGACGAGCCCGAGGCCCTGGGCGCGCTCCACGTGGCCGCGGACGAGGGGCTGGACAACCTCGTCTTCGTCGTGAACTGCAACCTGCAGCGGCTGGATGGTCCGGTGCGGGGCAACGGCAAGATCATCCAGGAGCTGGAGGCCGTCTTCCGCGGCTCCGGCTGGAACGTGATCAAGGTCATCCTGGGGCGCGAGTGGGACGACCTGCTCGCCCGCGACACCTCGGGTGTGCTACTTGAGCGGCTCAACACGGTGGTCGACGGGTGGTGGCAGCGTTACCACGTCGAGGGTGGCGCGTTCATGCGGCAGCACTTCTTCGGTGCCGACCCCCGCCTCGCGAAGCTCGTGGCACACCTCTCCGACTCTGAGATCTGGAACCTCAAGTTCGGCGGACACGACTACCGCAAGGTGTACGCGGCGTACAAGCTCGCCACCGAGGCGAACGGGCGGCCCACCGCGCTGCTCATCAAGACCGTCAAGGGGTGGGCGCTCGGCAAGGACTTCGAGGGCCGCTACACGACGCATCAGCTCAAGAAGCTCAACGCCGCCCAGCTGAGGGCGTTCCGCGACGTCGTCCACCTCCCGATCCCCGATGCCGACCTGGTCGAGGACCCGCCCTACTACCACCCCGGCATGGAAAGCCCCGAGGTGGAGTACCTGCTCGAGCGCCGGCGCGCCCTTGGTGGCACGCTGCCGCTGCGCCGCACCCAGGTGAGCGTGCCGGCGCTTCCGGAGGCGGAGGTCTACGAGGAGCTCTCCGAGGGGACCCCGGAGGGGCGCGAGGTCTCAACGACCATGGCGTTCGTGCAGCTGGTGCGGAAGCTCCTCCGCCAGAGCGGGCTGGGGCCGCGCATCGTGCCCATCATCCCGGACGAGGCCCGCACCTTCGGGATGGAGTCGCTCTTCAAGGAGCACGGCATCTACGCCGCCAAGGGGCAGCTCTACGAGCCGGTGGACCACAACATGATCCTGCGCTACCAGGAGGCGAGGGACGGCCAGATCCTCGAGGAGGGGATCACCGAAGCGGGCGCGATGGCGTCGTTCACCGCGGCCGGCACCGCGTACGCCACTCACGGCCTGGCCATGGTGCCCTTCTACATCTTCTATTCGATGTTCGGGTTTCAGCGCATCGGTGACCTCGTGTGGGCGTTCGGCGACGCGCGCGGGAGGGGCTTCCTCTTCGGCGCCACCGCCGGCCGAACCACGTTGCAGGGTGAGGGGCTGCAGCATGACGACGGCCACAGCCACGTGCTCTTCTCCGTCGTCCCCAACGTGCGCGCCTACGACCCCGCCTTCGCCTACGAGCTGGCCGTGATCATCAAGGACGGCCTCAAGCGGATCGTGCTGCTCGGGCAGGACGTTTTCTACTACGTCACGCTCTACAACGAGAACTACCGGATGCCCGCCATGCCCGAGGGGGTCGAGGACGGGATCGTTCGCGGCGCCTACCCACTGCGCCGCGCCGCCGCCGAGCTTCCCCTGCGCGCGCAGCTGCTCGGCAGCGGCGCCACCTTGCGGGAGGTGCTGCGCGCCGCCGACATCCTGGCCGAGCGCTTCGGCGTGGGCGCCGACGTGTGGAGCGTCACCAGCTACCAGCAGCTGCGCGCCGACGCGCTCGAGACCGAGCGCTGGAACCGACTGCACCCCACGGAGCCTCCGCGCCAGCCGTACATCACGGGCCTGCTCGCCGGTGCGCAGGGGCCGGTGGTGGCGGCCAGCGAGTACCTCAAGCTGGTGCCCGACATGATCGCGCGCTTCGTCCCGCAGGGGCTGACCCCGCTGGGCACCGACGGTTACGGGCTCTCCGACACCCGCGCCGCGCTGCGCCGTCACTTCGAGGTGGACGCCGAGAACATCGTCGTGACGACGCTGGCGGCGCTCGCCCGGACGGGAGCGCTGCCGGCCCAGACCGTGGCCACGGCGATCATCGGTTTCGGCCTCGACCCCGACCGTCCCGATCCCGCGGCGCGCTGACCTCACATTGAGGTTGCGCGCGACGAGCGAGTTGCACGCCGCCCTCGATCAGCTGTGGCCGGAGCCCGGTTCATCAGTGGATGCGGGGCAGGACCTTGAGGAAGATCGCCTTGCCGTCTCCCGGGGCATAGAAGTCCGCGAGGTCGGCTACGATTTCGTACCCGCAGCGCAGGTAGAACTCCCGGGTGGGTACGTACAGGGGCCGCGTGGAGGTCTCCAGGTAGACACGCGTGCGACCCTCGCGCGCGATCCACGTCTCCGCCGCGTCCAATAGTGCCTTGCCCAGGCCCTTCCCCTGGCGGCCGGGGTGCACCGCGATCCAGTACAGATCGGCCGAGGCGAGGGTGCCGTGGATGAGCCCCCAGCACGCGTAGCCCACCACCGCACCCTCATCCTCGAGGATCAGGAACCGGTAGTGGCTCTTGGACCCGTGCACCAGGCGGTCGTCCACCAGCTCAAGGGCGACCTCGAGCTCCTGTCGGTTGAAGAAGCCGGTTTCGCGCAGGAGCTGCTCCAGCGGCGCGCGATCCTCCGGGCGTAGGTCGGTGCGAATGTTCACGCGTCCTCCCGAGACCACCCTGACCGCCCCAAGCCTAGCATCGATCAGGGCAGGCTCAGCGCCGCAGGGCAGCCTCCACGATTAGGCGCACGACATCCCCGGCCTCCAGCCCCGCCCGGCCCGCGGCGGCCATGAAACCGGCGTCCTTCGACAGGCACGGGTTGGTGTTCACCTCGAGGATGACAGGGAGGCCGGCCTCGTCCAGGCGCAGGTCCACGCGGCCGTACCCCGACAGGCCGCACGCCTCCCATGCGGCCGCCGCCAGCGCGCGCATGCGCGTCAGGAGGGCGGCGTCCTCGGAACCGGGGAAGCGCCGGACCGTGTGGGTCTCCTCGAACGATCCGGCCACCCACTTCGCCTCGTACCCCACGAGCGCGGGCACGCCGGCCGGGAAGTCCACGAACGCGATCTCCGCCACCGGCAGTGTGTCCACGCCACCCTCGCCGGCGAGCATCGAGACGTTGAACTCGCGCCCCGGCAGGAAGTGCTCGAGCAGCACCGGCTGCCCGGGGAACCGCGCGGCGAGCGCGCGGGCGCGCTCGAGCGCCTGCACAGGGGTGCTGCACACCGGGTCGCCGTCCAGCCCGACCGAGGCGTCCTCCCAGGCGGGCTTGAGGATCCAGGGGGGCGGGACGCGCGAAAGCAACGAGGGGTCGCGAGGATCCAGACGCCCGCCCGCCGCCACCGGCAGGCCGCACGACGCCAGCAGCGCGCGCGTGGCTACCTTGTCGGTGGTCAGCCAGAGTGCGGCCGCCGAGGAGCCGGTGAACGGCACTCGGAACAGCTCGAGCGCGGCGGTCGCCGCGGCGTGCATCTGCGGCCGCCCCGGAGGCGCCTCCAGCAGGTTGCACACCACGCACCCGGCGAGCCGTGCCGCGTGCTCCCATACCCGCCCCTCGCAAACCGCCGCCACGCCGCACGGGATGCCGAGCGCGGTGAGCCCTTCCCGGAACAGCTCCACCTGGTCCAGGACGTCAGCAGTCGAGGGATCCGCGGCGGGGTCCACCGCGGTGTGGGCGATGACGGCCCTCTCCGGTCTCACGTCTCCTGCCCCGTGCCTTTCCTACAGGCCGTACCTCGACCTCGCGGACGCCACGATCTCTCCGATGAGGTGCTGGTACGGGATCCCGGCCAGCCGTGCCATGATCGGCAGGTCGGAGCGCACGCGGTTGATCCCCGGCAGGGGGTTCACCTCGAGGAAGTGCAGCCGGCCCCCGCCATCGCAGCGCAGGTCCACGCGGCCGGCGTCGCGGCAGCCGAGCACGCCGAAGATCGCCAGGGCGAGCTTGCGCGCCGGGGCTGCAAGCGGGTCGTCGGTGAGGAGGTGGTAGGACACGCGCTCCAGGTACTCCTCCTTGTTGAGCGCGGTGTACGCGGCCGCCTCCGAGTGGGCGGTGAACGAGACCTCCATCACGCCCACCACGCTCGCGCTCGCACCGTGGCCCACGATCCCGACCGTCACCTCGCGCCCCGGCAGGAACGCCTCCACGAGCACAGGCTGGCGGCACTGCTCGAGCATGGCGCGGCAGGCGAAGTCCAGCTCGCCGCGCTCGCGCACCAGGGATCGGCCGCTCACCCCCTTCGAGCTGCCCTCCGCCAGAGGCTTGAGGAAGAGCGGGAGCGCAAGCTTCACGCTCGCGAGGTCCTCCGGCGCGCTCACGACCGCGAAGTCGGCAGTGGGCAGGCCGTGGTCGCGCACGATGCGTTTGGCCATCGCCTTGTCGAGCGTAAGCGCGCAGGTGAGCGGGTCGGCGAAGGTGCACGGCTGGTCGAACAGCTCGCACAGCGCCGGCACCTGGGCCTCCCGCGAGCGTCCCCGCACGCCCTCGCAGATGTTGAAGACGAGGTCCCACCGCTCGCCGCCGACCAGCCTCCGGGCGAGCTCGAGCCCGCGGCCAACGCGCTCCACGCGGTGGCCGAGGGAGACCAGCGCCTCCTCGAGCCCGAGGACCGTGTCCTCGCTGTCGAACTCCAGCACGTCCTCGGGCGCGAAGCCGGCCGAGAGATAGTCCGCCTTCAGGTCGTAGCAAAGCCCGATGGAGAGGGCCATGTGCTCAGGCGTGCTCGGCCGGGTCCACGTAGGAGTAAATATCGCCGGCCCAGTTGCGCAAGCGCACCTGGCCGTTGTCGTACTCCACGATGGTCTGGGCCTGGATCGGAACCTTGCCGCCGCCGCCCGGGGCGTCGATCACGTAAGTCGGAACCGCGTACCCCGTGGTATGCCCCCGCAGTCCGCTCATCAGCTCCATGCCGACCTGCACGCTGGTTCGCAGGTGCCCCGTGCCGACCACCGGGTCGCACTGGTAGAGGTAGTAGGGGCGCACGCGGATCTTGAGCAGCGCATGGAAGAGGTCCTTGAGGGCCTGGACGCTGTCGTTCACGCCCTTCAGGAGCACCGTCTGCGAGCCGAGCGGGATGCCGCCGTCGGCCAGCATGTCGCACGCCTGCTGCACCTCGGGTGTGATCTCCAGCGCGTGCGAGAAGTGCAGGGAGAGCCACACGCGGTGCTTGCGCAGCACGACCACCAGCTCCGGCGTGATGCGCTGCGGCAGGAAGCACGGCACGCGCGAGCCGATGCGCACGAACTCGATGTGGGGGATCGCCCGGATGCGGCCGAGCAGGTCGTCGAGGCGGTCCTCGGACAACAGGAGCGGGTCGCCGCCCGAGAGCAGCACGTCACGCACCTCGGTATGCTCCGAGAGGTACTCGATGATCGCGTCCATCCGCCGGGGCAACGGGTCGAGCTCGCCCTGGCTCACCAGGCGCGAGCGCGTGCAGTAGCGGCAGTAGGCGGCGCAGGTGTCGAGCGCCAGCAGCAGCACACGGTCGGGGTAGCGGTGGACCAGCCCCGGCACCGGCGAGTCGTGATCCTCCCCGCACGGGTCGGTCATGTCGCCCGGGCCGACCAGCAGCTCCTCCTCCCGCGGGACGACCTGCAGGCGGATCGGGCAGGTCGGGTCGTCGGGGTCGATGAGCTCCGCGAAGTGCGGGGTCACCGCCACGGCGAACTTCTCCTGCGTCATGGCGAGGCCCCGCCGCTCGGCGGGGGTCAGCCGCAGCAGCTGCTCGAACTGCTCCGGCTTGATGAACCGGCGGCGCATCTGCCACCGCCAGTCGTTCCAGCGCGCGGGGTCGTAGGATTCGCCGAAGATCCGGCAGATCTCCTCGCGCCGCGCGCGACCTATCAGTGGATCCGTGGCAAGGTTGCTGTCTTTCATGGTCTCCTGCCTCCAGGAAGGGAGGTCTCTGCGTTTTCCACAGGAAGTGCGGGCAGAAAGGGACGCAGACTCTCTATAGCTTTTTGGTTTGTGGGCCAACCCGGTCCGGGCCCGGCGAGATCGCCCCAGGGGCGGCGGGAGCATGGCTCTCGTCCCCTTAGGCTAGGGTCCCGCCGGAGTTCCGCCGCGGGAGAGTGGTGGCGCAGAACGCCGCCGTGGCGGGCGTTTCCGTGGTGGGAGAAGCAACCGCGGCCCCGCGCGGAGAAACCTCACGCGGGGCCGCGCAGAAAAAGCTGTCGCGGTCGATGCTACTTGGAGGCTGGTCGGGCGAGACGTCCGTTTCCATCTCCATTCAAAGATAGGGCACAAATCATAGTTGTCAAGGGGGGTCTCGCGGACGACCACCCGGGTGCCTGTCACCCGGCCCGCAGCCAGAGCCATTTCGGCCGCCACCGCCAGGGTTGCCAGGGTCACGGGCACACCGACCGCCGCGTGTTATCGCCACGAGATCCGCACCGTCACACGCGCGGCTTGTCCGGCCCCCGAATCGGGAGCGCACAAGCCAGGGCTGTGTGGCATGCTGCGGCCGTGGAAGAAACCGTCGTCGTGTACGCCGACGAGCGCCTGGTTGCACTCAACAAGCCCGCCGGCGTCAGCCTCGCCACCAGGCGCACCGAGCCGGGCGCCGCGGTCGCGCGCCTGTTGGCCGCGCTCCCGGAGGAGGAGCGCGCCGCGTACGGCCTCGCGGCCGAGGACCTCCACCTCGTACACCGGCTCGACGTCGGCACCTCCGGGGTGGTGCTGCTGGCGCGCGACGCCGATGCCCACCGCGAGCTCGCCCTCGCCTTCGGGCGGCGCAGCATCGCCAAGACCTACTTGGCGCTCGTCTGGGGACACCCAGCGCCGCCCTCGGGGACACTCGAGCTGCCTCTCGGCCCGGACCGCCGCGACCGCCGCCGCATGCGCGTGGACGCCGAGGGGCGCACGGCCGTGACCGCGTACCGGATGCTCGCCGGGGCGCCCCATGTGGCGCTGGTGCGCCTCCAGCCCGCCACCGGCCGCACCCACCAGCTGCGCGTGCACCTCGCGCACGAGGGCCACCCGATCGTCGGCGACGACCTCTACGGGGGGCCACGCCATCGCGGCGTGCGGGAGCCCCGGCTGCGCGAGCTCCTGGCGCCGGACCACACCTTCCTGCACGCCTGGCGTCTCCACCTGCCCGCCACGGCCTCGACACCCGAGCTGATCCTGACAGCCCCACTTCCGGCGGACTTCGCGACGGTGCTCGACGCCCTCGGTCTGGCCGTCGCTCCCGCATAGTCAAACGACATTCTCGTCAGCCAAAACGGCGCTAGAATCTGGCCGCTGGAGGACACGGCCATGATCGAGACCATCCGCAAGCATCTCGCCGACAAAGCAGCGCTGCTCGAATACAAGTGCCAGGGCATCCCCAAGGCGATGCTGCACCTGCCGGGACCCGACTTCGTGGACCGCGTCCTCGTGCCATCGGACCGCCCCATCAACGTGCTGCGCAGCCTCTCCTGGCTGTTCAACACGGGCAGGCTCGCCGGCACGGGCCACCTCTCCATCCTGCCAGTGGACCAGGGGATCGAGCACTCGGGTGCGGCCTCGTTCGCGCCCAACCCTGCCTACTTCGACCCTGAGAACATCGTGAAGCTCGCCCTCGAGGGCGGGTGCAATGCGGTGGCGTCGACGCTCGGCGCGCTCGGCTCCGTGGCGCGCCGCTACGCCCACAGAATCCCGTTCATCCTCAAGATCAACCACAACGAGACGCTCACCTACCCGCTCACCTACGACCAGACGCTGTACGCCAATGTGGACCAAGCGTTCGACATGGGCGCCTCCGCAGTTGGCGCCACGATCTACTTCGGATCATCCGAGTCGCGCCGGCAGATCCAGGAAGTCTCCGAGGCGTTCGCCCACGCCCACGAGCTCGGAATGTTCACGGTGTTGTGGTGCTACCTGCGCAACTCGGCGTTCAAGAAGGACGGCGTGGACTACAACACCGCCGCCGACCTGACCGGTCAGGCCAACCACATCGGCGTTACGATCGAGGCCGACATCATCAAGCAGAAGCTCCCCGACAGCAACAACGGCTTTGGCGCCATCAAGTTCGGCCACACCAACCCGCTCGTCTACGAGAAGCTCGCCACCGACAACCCGATCGAATGGACGCGCTGGCAGCTGGTCAATTGCTTCATGGGGCGCTCGCCGCTGATCAACTCCGGCGGCGCCTCGGGCAAGAACGACCTCGCCCAGGCGGTGCTTACGGCCGTGGTCAACAAGCGCGCCGGCGGCACAGGGCTGATCTCCGGCCGGAAGGCGTTCCAGAAGCCGACGGCGCAAGGGGTCGAGCTGCTGCACGCGATCCAGGACGTCTACCTCTGCAAAGAGGTCACGGTCGCGTGAGTGCAGCGCGGGCGCGATGAGCGGCGCTCCTCCCGTGCTCTCGGTGATCGTGGTGGTCGGCGCGTTGCGTGAGCGTGCCGCAGCTTGCCTGCGCTCCATCCTCGCGCAGGATCCGGTCGATCGTCTCGAGGTGCTGCTCGTCGACGGGGCTCCCGAGGGCCTGCCGCCGGTGCCCGGGAGCGACCACCCCTGCGTCAGGCACATCGGGGTGCCCCGGGAGACGACCTTCGGACGCGCCCGTGCGGCGGCGGTGCGCCAGGCCCGGGCGCCGGTTGTGGCGTTCCTGGAGGAGCACTGCAGTGTGCGACCCGGCTGGGCGGGGGCGGTGATCGCCGCCCACCGCGAACCGTGGGCGGCGGTCGGTGGGGAAGTGCACAACGGCAACCCCGGCATCGGCCGGAGCGACATCATCGGCCTCCTCAGCTACGGCTTGTTCTACCCCCCGCTGGCACGGGGCGAGGCCAACCTCGTCGCGGGGCACAACTCCTCCTTCAGGCGCGAGGCCCTGCTGCGGTACGACGGGGACCTCGACGTGCTGCTGGGGACCGACATGGTGCTCCTGGCGAGGCTGCGCGCCGACGGCTTCCGGTTCGCCACCGAGCCGGACGCGAAGCTCGACCACCTCAACGAGACCAACTTCGCGACCATCGCGCGCGGCTACTTCCTCTTCAACCGCTGCTACGGGCACGCCCGCGCACACCACATGCGCTGGTCCCCCGCCCGTCGCCTCGCCTATGTCGTGCTGACGCCGGTGATCCCGCTGTACTTCATGGCGCACTTCTCCCGTTTCCTTGCGCGGCACCGGCATGCCTTCCTCGGCCTCTTCATGCGCAACGCGGCGCTGGTGTACGTGGTGCAGCTGTGCGCCGCCGCCGGGCAGGCCGTCGGGTTGGTGTTCGGGCCCGGCGACGCCGAGCGTCGATTCACCGCGTACGAGCTCAACGAGCCCCGGCCAGTGGCGACCGCGGACCCGGGATGAGCTCCCCGGCGGTCTCGGTCGTCACCCCCGCCTACCGCTCCGAGAGGACGATCGCCGGGAGCCTGGAGGCGCTGCGGGCGCAGAGCTTCATCGGCTTCGAAACCGTGGTGGTCGATTCGAGCCCCGACGCGGCGGCCGAGCGCATCGTGCGCAAGCGCTTCCCCGAGGTGCGCTACGAGCACAGCGATCGGCGGCTGCTCCCCCACGCCGCGCGCAACCGGGGTGTCGAAATCTCCCGTGGCGAGATCCTGGTGTTCACGGACCCGGACGTCTACCCGCACCCGCGGTGGCTCGAGACGCTGGTGGAGAGCCACCTGATGACTGGCTGCATCACCGTCGGTTCGATCGCCTGTCACGGCCGCCGCTGGGTCGACGTCGGAAACCACCTGTGCAAGTTCTCCACCTGGCTTCCGGGAGGGCGCCCCCGGCCGGTGGACAACGCCCCCACCGCGAGCCTCCTGTGCGCGAGGCGGGACTTCGTCAAGATCGGCCCCTTCCACGGAGATCTGCTCCTGGGCGACGTGAGCTTCTCGTGGAAGGCGCGTGCCCTCGGCCACGTGCTCTGGTTCGAGCCGCGCGCCGTCGTCGTCCACGACCACGGCCAGAGCCTCCGCGAGCTGCTCGAGGAACGCCACCGCCGCGGTGTGCTGTTCGGGGAGCTGCGTGCCGACCGGTACGGGAACCGGCGCTCCCTCCACCTCGCCTACCTCCTGGTCTCGCTCCTCCCGATCCGTCTGACACGCATCCTCGCGCTGACCACCGCCCGCTGCTGGCGCGCCAGCCTCCTCCCCGAGCTGGCCTGGTCTTCGCCGGTAGTGGTGCTCGGCCACGTTGCCTCGCTGGCCGGCGAGTGCCGCACGTACGCAGCGCGCCTGGCCGGAACCCCGGCACGCGGGCGGGCCTGACCGATGGGTGGCGGCCCCCTGCGCGTCCTCGCGGTGGCGAGCAAGCCCCCGTTCCCGCCGATTGGAGGCGGCAGCCTGGCGCTCCACGGGCTCCTGCGCGGCTTGTCCGAGGCGGGGGTGAGCGTGCGCGTGGTCGCGCAGGGTACGCCTCCCACCACCGGGAGGCCGTCTCCCTATTCCGTTCGGCATGTGGCACGCCGGCCGAGGTCATGGGCTCGGGTGCTCCCGAGCCTGCTGACGCGCCGCCCTCTCGCGGTCGCGCGCTACCGGACGGCAGCCCTCGAGCGAGCCGTGGAAGAGGAGATGCTGCGCTTCACCCCTGACGTGGTGCACCTCGAGCAGCTCCACCTTGCCTGGCTGATCCCGCGCACTGCGGGGCGGAGCGCGGTTGTGTTGCGCCAGCAAAACGTCGAGTCGCTCCTTCTGGCGCGCGTCGCGTCGCTGCTACCGGTACCGCTGCGCTGGGCTGCGCGCCTGGAGAGCCATCGGTCGGCCCGTTTCGAGGCGGCGGCCTGCGCCAGCGCAGATCTCGTGGCGGCGATCACCGAGAGCGATGCAGACGTCCTGCGCGCCCTCGCGCCGCGAGCTCGGGTGGAGGTGCTCCCGGCTCCCCTCGCGCCCGAGGCGCACGTGGCGCCGCTGACGCTGCGTGGCGCGCCACCTTTTCTCTGTGTCGGATCGTTCGACTGGTTACCCAACCGCGACGGCATTCGCTGGCTGGTCGGGGATGTCTGGCCGACCCTGCGGCGCCTCGCACCGCACGCGGTCCTTCACCTGGCCGGCCCCGGCTCCGACACCCTCGGGTATGAGGGGGACCTCTCGATCGAACGCCACGGCCGCGTCGAGACCGCCGCCTCCCTCTACGACCCGCGCGCCGTCGTCCTGGTCCCCCTGCGCGCCGGCTCCGGCGTCCGGATGCGAATCCTCGAGGCGTGGGCCACCGGCGTGCCGGTCGTCGCCTCAGCCGTCGCGGGCGAGGGGCTGGTCACCATGGACGGCGACGGGGCTCTGCTGGCCAGCACCGCGCAGGAGTTCGCCTCGGCCGCTGTGCGTCTCGCCGGGGAGCCGGAGCTTCGAAGGACGATTGTCGAGCGCGGGCGGGCGAGGGTGGCCGACCACAGCTGCGCCCGGGTCGCCGAGCGCGCGCAAGCGCTTTACCGCCGGGCCATCGAGATCCGGTGCGTGTAGCCGAGCCCCGGCCGGCGCCCTACCGCCCGCTCCGGACCAGCGAGAAGAACACGAGGAGCGAACCCGAGGCGGCCGCACCGCCCACCGCCGTGGCCGTCGCGCTGGCGCCGCTACCCGCGAGCAGGGAGAGCAGCCACGCCGCCACGGTCAGCGCTGCCGCTGCCAGGACGACCGGAGGAACGTCCTCCCCCCAGGGACGGATGCCGGCGGTGCGCGAGAGCACGTGTGCCTGCGCGATCCCCTTCACGGCCGCCAACACCAGCACGCCCGCCGCGGCCCCGCTCCCTCCGAGCCGGGGGACCAGGGCGAGCATCACAAGCACCCCTGCGACGAACGAGAACGCGCCGATGCGCGCCGTGGACGCGGCGCTGCCGAGCGCGACCAGCGCGAGGTCCTTGTAGCCGAAGACAACCTGCACCAACAGAGCCGATGCGAGCACCCGAAGCACCGGCGCCGCCGGCAGGTAGCTCGCGCCGAACAGCGGCAGGATGACGACGGCGGGTGTGGCGATGGACACGGCCAGGAACGGCCAAAGCAGCGCGAACATCAACGTCCTGGTCCGCACGTAGATCCGGATGAACCTCTCGCGCCCCCCGGCGTGGAGGGCGGCCGTGGCCGAGGGGAGGAAACTGTGCGCGGCCGAGAGGTGCACAATCTCGAGGGCCCTCGAGAGGCTGCGCGCGACACCGTAGAACCCGACCGCCGCAGGAGCCCCGAGCGCACCGAGGACGAGCATGTCCACCCACTGGGTGAGCTGGTTGAGCACCTCCATCAAAGAGAACGGGCGCAACCCCCGCCACAGCTCGCGGTCCCAACCGTTCACGTCCGCCCTCCGCAGCCATCCGCGGCGGGCACCGTAGGCGACGAAGCCGAGCTCGCCCGCCAGCGACCCCGCCGTGAAGCCGAGGGCGATCCAGCGTGTTCCGCCCCCCGTGCTCACCGCGAAGGCGATCGCGGCCAGCCGGAGCACCCCGCCGGCCGCGTCCCTGATCAGCGGTCGTCCCAGAAAGTCACCGAACCCGCGGGCGACACCCACCATCGCGAGTCCGGGGGCGAGGCCGAGCGCCACCGGGGCCAGGACCCCAAGCACACCGGGGAGGGAGCCGGAGCGCGGCAGGAGTGTGAGCGCCGCTGCGACCGCCCAGAGCACCGCCGTCGCGGCCGCTCCGCCCGCCAGGGCGATGGCGAGGGCGCTCCGGCCGCTCGCCTGCGCATGCCCGATCCTCCCCGCGGCCCGCAACTCGGCCACCCGGCGCCCGGCGGCGGAGGCGAGGCCGAGGCTGGCGACGCCGCCCACCCCCGACACCACGGCCACCCCGAGCAGGACGAACCCCAGCTCGGCGGGCGCGAGCGCCCTCGCCATGACGGCGCGTGCCGCCAGGGTCGCCAGCAGCGCCGCACCGCTCCCGCCCACGATGGCGAGCGCCGGAAGCGTCACGGCGTCGCGATCGGCAGCACCGGAGCCCTGCACGCCTCGCATTGTGGCACCTCCAGATGCACGGGCACGAGCGGTGGTGGATGGCGGCCGCCGCGGAACTTTGTGATACCTTTCACACCGTGCGCCTGCACGCCGCGAGCGGGCCCTCGACTCGTATCGCCCAGGGAGGTTACCCATGCTGCGCAAGCCCGTCGTGTTCATCACCGGCGCGTCCGGCGAGATCGGCCACGGCCTGATCACCCGCTTCGCCGAGGACAACGATCACCCGGTCATCACGCTCGACGTCAAGCCTCTCGAGGCGGACCTCGGGAAGCTGGTGCACCAGGAGTTCATCGGCTCCATCCTGGATACCAACCTCCTGGAGCGGATCCTCTCCGAGTACGAGGTGGACCACGTGTTCCACCTCGCCGCGCTGCTGTCGACGCGCTCCGAGTTCACGCCGATGACCGCGCACCATGTCAACGTCGAGGGCACCATGAACCTGCTCGAGTTCGCCCAGAAGCAAGGGGAGTCCCACGGGCGCCCGGTGGTGTTCATGTACCCGTCGTCGATCGCGGCCTATGGCCTGCCCGACGTCGACACCAAGATGCGCGTCGGCAAGGTCACCGAGAACGAGTGGACCAAGCCGACCACGATGTACGGGTGCAACAAGCTCTACTGCGAGCACATGGGGCGCTACTACGCGAAGCGCTACAAGCAGCTTGCCGCCGAGCCGCTCGCCGGCAAGGTGGACTTCCGCAGCCTGCGCTTCCCCGGTCTCATCTCGGCGGTGACCGTCCCCTCGGGGGGCACCTCCGACTACGCCCCCGAGATGATCCACGCCGCAGCGCAGGGCCGCCCCTACGCCTGCTTCGTCCGCCCAGACACGCGCATCCCGTTCATGGTGATGCCGGACGGGGTGGAGGCGCTCCTCACCCTTGCCGCCGCCCCGAGGGTGAGCCTCAACCACACCGTGTACAACGTCGGTGCCTTCAACCCCTCCGCCGAGGAGATCCGGCAGATCGTGCTGAAGGGGTTCCCAGGTGCGGAGATCACGTACAGCGTCGACCTCAAGCGCCAGGGGATCGTGGACGCCTGGCCCGCCGATGTGGACGACAGCGCGGCGCGCAACGACTGGGGGTACGCGCCGCAGTACGACCTCGAGCGCGCATTCTCCGGCTATCTCATCCCTACAATCCGCAAGCGCTACCAGTAGAACCGGGGTCAGTCGGCGGGCGGGACCGGGGTGAGGTTCCATACCTCGCGGACGTACTCCCGCACCGCCCGGTCCGAGGAAAACACGCCCATGCACGCCACGTTGCGGATCGCCTTCGCGGCCCAGGTCCGCCGGTCGGCGAAAAGCGCCCCCGCCCGAGCCTGTGCGTCCGCGTACGACCGGAAGTCCGCCAGGTGCATGAACCGGTCGCCGTGCTCCACCAGGGACGACCAGATCTCGCGCAGCATCGCCGCGTCGCCGTTGGCGAACGTCCCGTCACGCAGCGCCTCGACGACCCCGGCCAGCTCGGCGTTGTTGCGCATGAGATCCCAGGGGTTGTAGCGGCCCGGTTGCCGCAGCTCGGTCACCTGCTCGGCGGTGTGCCCGAAGATGAAGATGTTGTCCTCGCCGACCGCGTCCCTGATCTCGATGTTGGCGCCGTCGAGGGTGCCGACGGTGAGCGCGCCGTTGAGCGCGAGCTTCATGTTGCCGGTTCCCGAGGCCTCCATCCCGGCGGTCGAGATCTGTTCGGAGAGGTCGGCCGCGGGGATCACGACGCCCGCGATGGTCACGCGGTAATCGGGAAGGAACACCATCTTCAGCTTGCCACTCACCTCAGGGTCAGCGTTGATCACCTCCGCGATCCCGTTGATGAGCCGGATGACGAGCTTTGCCATGCGGTAGGCGGGCGCGGCCTTGGCGCCAAAGATGAACGTCCGCGGCGTCACCTCGGTGCGTGGGCCGTCCTTTAGGCGCCGGTAAAGCGCGATGATGTGCATTGCGTTCAGCAGCTGCCGCTTGTACTCGTGCATCCGTTTGACCTGGACATCAAAGAGGGAGTCCGGGTCGATCGTCACGCCGCACAGCTCGCGCACGACCGGGACGAGGTCGACCTTGTTGGCGCGCTTGATGGCAAGGAACTCGTCCTGGAACGCTCGATCCTCGGCGAAGGGGAGCAGATCGCGCAAACGTTCGAGGTCGCGGATCCATGCGTCGCCGATCCTTGCGGTGATTGCAGCGGCGAGGCGCGGGTTGCAGGCCAGCAGCCATCGCCGGGGCGTGATCCCATTGGTGATCGAGACGAAACGATCCGGCCACATCTGGGCGAACTCCCTGAAGACCTCGGTCCTCAGGAGCTCGGTGTGGAGTCGCGCCACGCCGTTGACCCGGTGGCTCCCGACGATCGCCAGGTGCGCCATACGCAAGCGCCGCTCGCCATCCTCCTGCACGAGGGAGACCTTGCGTAGCCGGTCGGCGTTCCCCGGATAGAGCGTGCCGACCTCCTCGAGGAAGCGCTTGTTGATGTCGAAGATGATCTGGACGTGGCGGGGGATGAGGCGGTTCGCCAGGTTGACCGGCCAGGTCTCGAGCGCCTCCGCGAGCACCGTGTGTTGGGTGTAGCCGCAGGTCGCGCGGGTAAGGGTCCAGGCCCGCTCCCAGGGCAGCCCCACCTCATCCAGGAAGAAGCGCATCAGCTCCGCGATCGCCAGTGCGGGGTGCGTGTCGTTGAGCTGGAGGGCGACCTTCTCCGGGAACAGCTCCCAGCGCGTGCCGTGCCGCTCGCGAAAGCGGCGCACCACATCGGCCACCGAGCACGCCACGAGGAAGTACTCCTGGGTGAGGCGCAGCTCGCGCCCCGCCTCCGCCTCGTCGGAGGGGTAGAGCAGCTTGGTGACCGCCTCGGCCCTCTCCCGCCCCTCCACCGCCGCGAGGAAGTCGCCCTTGGAGAAGACGTCGTAGTCGAACTCGTCGGGGGCTTCGGCCTTCCAGAGGCGCAGGATCGAGACGGTCTGGGTGCCGTAACCCGCCACCAGCACGTCGTGCGGCACACCGTAAAGGACCCGCGAGACGGACCAGACCGTCCTGGGTTCCCCGTCCTTGCCGGCAACGGTCGAGAGCGTGCCGCCAAGGTGCACCGCGACGGTCAGGTCCGGGCGGGCGATCTCCCACGCATAGCCGCCCTTGAGCCAGGTGTCCGGTCGCTCGCGCTGCCACCCGTCAACGAACTCCTGCCGGAAAATGCCGAAGTCGTAGCGCAGCCCGTAGCCGAGCGCCGGGTAGTCCAGCGTGGCGAGCGACTCCAGGAAGCAGGCTGCGAGCCGGCCGAGGCCGCCGTTGCCGAGGCCCGGGTCGGGCTCCTCCTCCACGATGCAGTCCAGATCGAGGCCCAGTCCGGCTATCGCCTCTCTGGCCACCTCGCGCAGCCCCGTGGCAATCAGGTTGTTGTCCACCAGCCTGCCCAATAGGTACTCCAGGGAGAGGTAGTAAACGGTCTTGGGCTCGCGCTCGACTTGGGCGCGTCGGGTGGCCACCGCGCGGTCGATGAGCACCTCCCGGATGGTCAGCTGCAGGGCGGCGAGGTGATCCGCCGGTTGCGCCTCGGCGAGCTCCAGCCCGCGGACGTAGCGCAGGTAGTAGGTGAAGCGGTCCCGGAACGCCTGTGAAGAAAGCACCGGGCCCACAGAAGTCGTCGCCAAAAGCAGCCTCCAGGGTCGCTGAACGGCCCGGTGGGGGCACCGGGTCGTGAGCGAGGATTGTAGCTCAACGGTTCGAGAGCGGCGGTCGCGGGTCCCTCAGCGGACGGTCCCGGCGGCACCGGGGCCGCGTGCGTCCGCGGCGGCCTCGAAGCCGCCGTCGGCGCGCCGCCGCACCGCGTGCACCTCGCCGATCTGCTCCGCCTTGCGCAGTGCGTGCCCGCGCCGGACGAGCTCCGCGCGGGCGTCCTCGGAGAGCGCTCCGTCCTCGAACACCAGCTCGTCGGGCAGCCACTGGTGGTGCACCCGCGGCCGGTCCACCGCCGCCTGGAGGGTGTCGTGATCCACCAGCACGTCGAGTAGCACCTGCGACGTCGCGGTCGGAATCCGGGAGCCGCCCGGCGAGCCCAGCACCAGCACCTCCGCGCCCCGCGATGCAACCGTGGGGCTCATCGAGGAGAGCATGCGCTTGCCGGCCCCCACCGCGTTTGCCTCGCCCTGCACCAGCCCGTAAAGGTTCGGCCTGCCGGGGACTACCGCGAAGTCGTCCATCTCGTCGTTGAGGAAAAGCTCGAGCTCCGGCACCAGCAGCCCGCACCCGAAGTTGTCGTTCAGCGTCGTCGTGAGGCTCACCGCGTCGCCGTGGGCGTCGACCACCGAGAGGTGCGTCGTCTCGGACGACTCCCGTCCGGCCGCGCGAGGCCACGGCTTCACGAGCAGCGATGGGGTGGCCCGCGTGCGGTAGATCTGCGACGCCCGGAGGTCGAGCCACACTGCGGCGAGGAGCTGTGCGGGCCCCGCCTGGGTCGTGGCGGGGTCGCCGAGCAGGAAACGGTCCGCGTACGCTCGCCTCCAGCTCTCGGCCAGCAGGTGGGTACGCTCGACCCGGCCGCGCGGAAGGTTCGCCCACCCCAGCCGCTCCAGGATCCCGAAGCTCTCGGCCAGGATGATCCCCCCCGACGAGGGCAACGGCATCGAGGCAACCTCCCAGCCGTACGCCGCGAACACGATGGGGTCCCGCCACACCGGCCGGTAACCGGCGAGGTCCGCCTCGGTGAGGATCCCGCCGTACCTGTGTGATGCGGCGACAATCGCGGCCGCCGCCGTGCCGGTGGTGAGGGCGGAGGGCCCGCGCTCCGCGTACGCCTGCAGTGCGGCCGCGAGCCTCGGGAGCTTCACCGTGCTGCCGGCCGGGCGCGCCTGCCCCCTGGGCAGCCATACCGCGGCGGTCTCCGGGAAGCGCGCGAGCAGGTTGCGCGAGAGGGCGATGTCGCGGCTCAACCGGGGGGTGACGATGAACCCTTCGCGGGCGAGGCGCTGCGCCGGCGAGACCACCTGCGCCCAGGGGAGCTTTCCGAGCCGCCTGTGTAGTTCGTACAGGCCGGCCGGCGACCCGGGCACCCCGGCCGCCAGTGGCCCCACCACAGAGGCGTCCGGCACCGGCGTGCCGTCGGCGGCCAGGTACATGCCGGGTGTGACTTTCGCCGGCGCCGTCTCCCTGAAGTCGAGGGCCGTGACCCGCGCGCCGAAGCGCGCCACCGCAAACCCGCCGCCTCCCAGGTTGCCGGCCTTGGGGTGGACGACCGCCAGCGCGAGCGCGGTCGCCACCGCCGCATCGGCCGCGTTCCCGCCGGAGCGCAGGATTTCGAGCCCGACCTCGGTTGCCGCCGGCGCGGCCGATGCGACTGCACCGCCCACGGCAGCGGAAGCGGCGGGTGCACCAGCACCCAGAAGGAATGCAGCGGTGAGGACCGCGGCGGTCAGCCGCACCGGGTTGACAGGCAGGGGGCGGGAGGTTCGCATGCCAGGGAGTGTAGCCCCCACCGCGCAGCTACGCCGCCGGCCAGCTCGCGGGGAACGACGCGCCAAGGCCGCGCGCCACCGCCACAAGCTCCTTGGCCGCCGCCACCTGTGGGAACAGCGACGCCACGCTGCCCTTGGTGAGCTCGAGCGCGCCGTTCATCACCGCGAACATCGGGTCGAGGTCGCCCCGCAGGAGCTGCCCCCACGTCTCGACGCTGGCGGTGATCACGAAGCGCGCCGCCTCCACATCGCCCGCTTCCGCCACGCGCGCCCCCCGGCAGGCGCCGTGCCACAAGTCCAGGAATACTGCCCCCTCGGGCACGCCCCGCGTCGCGTCCGCGCGCACGGCGATCACCACCGCACCTTCCCATGACGCCGCGGCCACCCGGTAGCGCTCGCTGGCGTTGAGGGCGTCACACCACGCTTTCGCCCACGCTTCGGTGAGGACCTCCGCCATCGTCGTCGCTCCTCGCTTTCACGGAGATGGTACCTCCGTTTGGGCGTATCAGCGCCGAGGTACGCACCGATCTACAGGGCGCGCTTCATGCAGAGGGCGGTGCCGCAGCAGTTGCTCCTGAACTCCCAGGAGTCGCGCAGCGCAACCGGCACCTCATCGCGCGCGACCGGCACGAACCCCGCTCGCGCCGCCATCTCCTGCATCGTGGTGGTGAGCAGCACCACCTCGCGGGCGCCACGGCCGCGCGCGTGCTCGAGGATTCCCCCGGCCAGCCGGCTCCCCACGCCGCGGCCACGGGCCTCGGGACGCACCGCCAGGGAGCGCAGCAGCGCCGTCTCGCCGCCCATCTCGAGCCCGACACACCCGACCACGCGCTCACCCGCGCGAGCCACCAGGAAGTCGTCGATGTGCTCCCGGATGGCGACCGCCGGCAGACCGGCCCCGGCGAGGATCTCCCCGATCACGGCGGCGTCGCCAGCGCGCGCCGGCTCGACGAGCACCGCCACCTCGGAAGCCTCCCCTCCCGGTTTGCGCCCCACGATCCGGGCGCTCCACACCTTGCCCGCCACGATCGGCGCCAGTTCGCCCACGAACTCCTCGAACCGCCCGCCTCCCAGGTGCTGGCCGGCCTCCTCGGCGAACGCCCTGAGCGCGTCCTCGCCGTAGCCGATCCTCCCGGTGACCGCGACGTCGGTCAGGCCGGCCTCGCGCATCGCCGTCAGGTACTCCGACTCGCGGATCGCGCCCGCCACGCACGCCACGTACAGCTCGGGGTCGGCCTTCAGCGCGTCGGGCAGCTCCGGCATGTCGTCGGCGAAGACGATGTCGGAGATCGCGATCCGCCCTCCGGGCCGGAGCACCCGCGCCACCTCGCGGAACACCTTTCTCTTGTCGGGGGCGAGGTTGATCACGCAGTTGGAGATCACCCAGTCCACGCTCGCGTCGTCCACCGGCATCCCCTCGGCGTCGCCGAGGCGGAACTCCACGTTCGAAAGGCCTGCGGCACGCGCGTTCTCGCGTGCCCTCTCGATCATCGCCGGCGTCATGTCGAGGCCGATCACGCGGCCCGTGGGACCCACGGCCCGCGCGGCGATCAGGCAGTCCATCCCCGCGCCCGAGCCTACGTCCAGTACCACCTGGCCCTCGCGCACATCGCTGAACGCGGCCGGGTTGCCGCACCCGAACGAGCTGCCGACCGCGCCCTGGGGAAGGCCGGCGAGCTGGGTGGGGGTGTAGCCGAGGCTTGCGACCGGGTCGCCACACGCGCACGCCGATGCGGCCGCCGCCTGTGGCCCGCAGCAGGAGCCGGCCTTGATCCGCTCCGTGTACCCCTCGCGCACGGCGTCCTTGAGACGCTTATTCGTCAGTTGGCTAGGCATTGCAGCGCCCTCCCTTCGTCTCACCACCGTCTCGCCACGCATCCACCGCCCGTGACAGCTCCTCGAGCGCGAGAATTACTGACTCCCGGTGCCCCACCGGGACCTTGTCGAGGATTGCCCTCTCGCTCACGAGAAGCTCGGTGGAGATCCTCGCCAGGAGCTGACGCCCCTTCGAGGTCGGCTCCACGCAGCAGACCCGCCGGTCCTCCGCGTCCACGCCGCGCTGCACCAAGCCGCGCGCGACGAGCTGGTCTACCACGCGGGTCATCGTGCTCACCGAGAGCTGCATGCGAGAGGCCAACGCGCCCATGGTGAGCTCACCGACCTGGCCCAGCGCTTCCAGTGCGTGGCACTGCGAGACTGAGATCCCGAGGCAGCAGATCTCGTTGCGGTCCCGAAACTGGTACGTCCGGACCAGGCCGCTCACCGCCCGGTGTAGGCGCTTCGCCTGCCGGTCCAGCGCGGGGGAGATTGTTGTGGCCTGCGATATTTGCACGGTACAAATATAGGACCCCTAGGCACCGCTGTCAAGAGGTGGAGGCCGCCCCCGTCCCACGACCGCGGTCACCCCCGGCGCGCGATCTCCGGCAGCAGCCGGGCCCGGATGTCATCCCGCACCGTGCGGTAGACCGCCAGGCGCTCCTCCTCAGTGCCCGTGGCCAGCATGGGGTCGGGAAACAACAGGTGGATCTGCTCGACGGCCGTGGGAAATAGCGGGCAGCTCTCGCGTGCCGAGTCGCACACCGTCACCACGAGGTCCCAGGCCTGGTCCAGGAACGGTCCCCAGTGCTTGGGCTGGGCAGCCGAGATGTCCACCCCGGCCTCGGCCATCACGCGCACCGCCAGCGGGTGCACGCTCGCCGCTGGGTGGGTTCCTGCCGAGGTCGCCTCCCAGCGGTCGCCGAGGTCGTGCCTCACCCACCCCTCGGCCATCTGCGACCGGCAGGAGTTGCCGGTGCACACGATCAGGACCCGCCTCTTGGCCATCGTCTCCATTGTCGCCTCCGACACCGCCGCCCCTTGACAACGCCCGACAATGATACGATATTTCGCGAGATGACGAAATGAGTACGCCGACCCTTGCCCCACTGGTTGACACCTACAAAGCCCTGGGCCACCCGGCCCGGCTGCGCATCCTCGCGATGCTGCGCGGCGGCGAGCTGTGCGTCTGCCAGCTCAACGCTGTCATCGGCGTGGCTCCGTCCACGATCTCGGCCCACCTCGCCGCGCTTCGGGAAGCGGGGCTCGTGGCCGAGCGCAAGGCCGGGCGCTGGGTGCACTACCGCCTCGCTGCCGAAGGCGCCGCAGAGACCTCGCTGGCCGCCCTGTGGCAGGTGCTCGAAGACGACGCGACTATCGTCGACGACCGCAGGGTCCTGCGGCGCGTCACGGCGTTGTCTGTAGAGGCGATCTGCGGCCCGGAATTCGACTCGGCAGCACTGCGGGCAGCCTGCTGCACGACCACGGCCAAGAAACGGAAGACATGCGCATGACTGAGCACGTTGCCTCCAAGCTCTCGTTTCTCGACCGTTGGCTGACGGCCTGGATCTTTGCTGCCATGGCTGTCGGCGTCAGTCTCGGGTATTTCGTCCCCGGCGTGGTCGGATTCTGGAACCGCTTCCAGGTCGGCACAACCAACATCCCGATCGCGGTCGGTCTGATCCTGATGATGTACCCGCCGCTCGCCAAGGTGCGCTACGAGGAGATGGGCGACGTCTTCCGCAATTGGAAAGTGCTTGGGCTCTCGCTCGTGCAGAACTGGGTCATCGGACCGGTTCTCATGTTCGTCCTCGCCATCATCTTCCTGCGCGGCTACCCGGAGTACATGGTCGGGTTGATCATGATCGGCCTCGCCCGTTGCATCGCCATGGTCATCGTCTGGAACGAACTCGCCAAGGGTGACAGCGAGTACGCCGCCGGTCTGGTCGCCTTCAACTCGGTGTTCCAGGTGCTGTTCTACTCCGTCTACGCCTGGGTGTTCATCACCAAGCTGCCGCCGCTGTTCGGCCTGTCCGGAGCGATCGTCGATGTCAGCATCGGCCAGATCGCCAAGAGCGTGTTTGTCTACCTGGGGATTCCCTTCATCGCCGGGATGCTGACGCGCCTGGTCCTGGTGAAGGCGAAGGGCAAAGAGTGGTACCACCGGGTGTTCATCCCGAAGATCTCCCCCATCACGCTCATCGCGCTGCTTTTCACGATCGTCGTGATGTTCTCACTGAAGGGCGAGCTGATCGTCCGAATCCCGCTCGACGTGCTGCGCATCGCGGTGCCGCTACTGATCTACTTCGTGGTCATGTTCCTCGTCAGCTTCTGGATGGGGAAGGTCATCGGCGCGGACTACTCCAAGACCGCGACGCTGTCGTTCACGGCGGCGTCGAACAACTTCGAGCTGGCGATCGCGGTGGCAGTCGCGGTGTTCGGGATCAACTCGGGTGCCGCGTTCGCCGCGGTCATCGGGCCACTCGTCGAGGTGCCCGCGCTCATCGGCCTCGTCAATGTCGCGCTCTACTTCCAGCGCCGCTACTTCAAGCTAGCGCAGCCAACGCCTGTCGCCCCCTGATGGACACAATTCCCAGCAGCCGCAGGCATTGGCGGAGCGTCGTGATCGGCCTCGTGGGCGCCGCAGTGTGGGTCGCGCTCTACTTCTCGCTTGCTTCCTTCGCACGTGTCATGACGTATGGGCTTTTCCGCCTGACGCCAGGCACGCCGCTTGCGTCGGCAGTGGAGTTCTTCGTCTTCGAAGCGCCGAAGGTGCTCCTCCTACTCACCGTCGTCGTCTTCGCGGTCGGCATCGTCCGCTCCTTCTTCACACCAGAGCGCACCCGGCGAATCCTGGCCGGCACCCGGGAGTCGGTCGGCAACGTGCTGGCCGCACTTCTCGGAGTCGTCACGCCGTTCTGCTCCTGCTCCGCGGTGCCCCTGTTCATCGGCTTCGTCACCACCGGCGTTCCTCTCGGAGTGACGTTCTCCTTCCTGATCTCGGCGCCGATGGTCAACGAGGTCGCGCTCGTGCTCCTGTTCAGCCTCTTCGGCTGGAAGGTGGCGGCGGTGTACATGGGAACCGGTCTCGCCATCGCCATGACCGCCGGGTTGGTGATCGGCCGCCTGAAGATGGAGCGGCACGTCGAGGCGTGGGTGTACGACGTCAAGGGAGGCGGAGCCGGCGGCGACGGGAATCCGACGGACTGGCCGGGCCGCGTGCGTTATGGCGCTGACGCGGTGCGCGACATCGTCGGCAAGGTCTGGCCATACGTGCTGGTGGGGATCGCGGTTGGCGCCGGCATCCACGGCTGGGTCCCGACGAACTTCATGGCCTCGTTCATGGGAAAGGGCGCCTGGTGGGCCGTCCCGCTGGCCGTCGTGATCGGCATCCCGATGTACTCGAACGCCGCCGGCATCATCCCGATCGTCGAGGCGTTGCTCGAGAAGGGTGCCGCGCTCGGCACCGTGCTGGCGTTCATGATGGCGGTGATCGGGCTCTCGCTGCCGGAGACGATCATCCTGCGCAAGGTGCTTCGCCCTCGCCTGATCGCGACGTTCGTCGGCGTTGTCGGCGTGGGCATCCTGATTGTGGGCTACCTCTTCAACATGCTCTTCTGACGGAAGGACGGAACCGATGAACCGTGGCATCCCCCTCACTGTGCTCCCGCTGCTGCTTGCGGCTTCCACCCTCGCATCACCCCCAACCTCCGTTCCGGCAAAGCCCGTGCCTCGCTCGTCGGTGCGGGCGCTGGCCCCAGCAGAACTCGATGCTGCGATCAAGGCTGGAACGTGGCTGATCGTCGAGTTCGGTGGCGAGCACTGCATCCCGTGCATGCAGATGCAGCCCGTCTTGCAGGACCTCCAGGCCGCGCTCGGGGGGAAGGCCATGGTGCACAACTTCTGGATCCAGCAGCACCCGGAGACTGCCCGGCGCTTCAAGATCATGGTCATGCCGACGCAGGTGGTGTTCAACCCCAAAGGCAAGGAGGTGCTCCGCCACATGGGTTACTTCCCGCCCGCGGAGTTCCACGAGGCCCTGAGAGAGAAGGGCCTGCTCTGATGCAGGAGCTGCTCGCGCGTCTGGCCGACCACGCCGCAAGCGCGCCGCCTCTGGTGACGTTGTTGCTTGTCTTTTCGGGTGGCGTCATCTCGTCGGCCAGCCCCTGTGTGCTGGCCGCGGTGCCGCTCGTCGTCGCGACGGTCGGCGGGACCGCAACCTCCCGGGGACGCGCCGTGCTGCTGTCAGTGTCGTTCGTGCTGGGACTGGCTCTCTGCTTCACGGCGCTCGGGGCCGCTGCGGCGCTCACGGGCCGCCTCATCGGTGACATCGGCCCGTGGTGGAACGTCATCCTCGGCGTCATCCTCGTCGTGATGGGGCTGCACCTGTCAGGGCTGGTGCGACTGCCGCTGCCGACGTTCGACGGAAAGCGCTTTCGCGGGGCAGGCCTGGCCGGGGCCTTCGTCCTCGGCGCGCTCACGGGGACGCTGTCCTCACCGTGTGCGACGCCGATCCTGGTCGTAGTGCTGTCGCTTGTGGCGTTCGAGAAGAAGGTGCTGTGGGGGACCGCGCTCCTCGCGGCGTACTCCCTCGGCCACGTCGTCCTGCTCTTCGCTGTCGGCGCCGCCGGCGGCTTTGCGGCCGCCTACCTCGGGAGCCGGGCCGCGGTTTGGGCGCAATGGATTCAACGGAGCCTTGGCGGACTGATGGTGGGCGTCGGCGCGTGGGTGCTTGTTCCGATGGCGATCAACGCGCTCGCGAAGTGAGTGCTTGAAAGGAGAGGTGGACGAATGGACACGAATGTCAAGAAGATCGAGGTCCTCGGACCAGGATGCGCACGGTGCAAGGAGACGTTCCGCGTGGTGCAGCACGTTGTGGAGTCCGCAGGGTTGACCTGCTCCGTGGTGAAGAACGAGTCGATCCAGCGAATGATTGAGCTTGGTGTCATGGCGACCCCGGCGGTCGCGCTCGACGGTGCCGTCGTGCTTGCCGGGCGGATCCCCCGGGCCGAGGAGGTCAGGCAGTTGCTGGGCGTGGTGTGACAGCCACAGAGCACCGCCCGCACCCTACGCCTTGCGCGCCCCCCCGCGAGCCATTAGAGTGGCGGCAGGATATCCGTCACTCGACGAAAAAGGGGGATCCATGAACAACAAACTGCTCGGCTGTGTCGCGCTCCTGGTTCTGGCTGCACCGCTGGCGGCGATGGAGCTCGCCGGGGTGACGTTGCCCGACACCATCACGGTGGGGACCACAACGCTCAAGCTCAACGGCATGGGGGTGCGCACCAAGACGATGCTCAAGGTCAAGGTCTACGTGGCCGGCCTGTACCTCACCACCCCCAGCCACGACGCAGCGGCGATCATCGCGGCCGACGAGGCCAAGCAGGTCCTCATGCACTTCCTCTACAGCAAGGTCGAGAAGGACAAGCTCACCGAGGCGTGGCGCGAGGGGTTCGCCAACAACTCGGCCGCCGCTCTGCCCGCCCTCAAGGCACGCCTGGACACGTTCTGCGCGTTCTGGCCGGACATGGCCAGCGGCCAGCGTGCGGTGATCACGTACGTCCCGGGCACCGGCACCAGGCTCGAGATCAACGGCAAGGAAGCCGGCGTGATCCCGGGCAAGGACTTCGCCGACGCGATGTTCGCGGTCTGGCTCGGCGCCAAACCCGCCGACTCCGGTCTGAAGGCCGGCGTCCTGGGGAAGTGACGGACGCCGCCGCCGGGGCGGGGGGGCCTGTGCTCCCGTGACCGGCCTCCGCCGCGGCGCGCCGCGAAATGGGTGCGCCGGGCCGCCAGTTATCGTGCACGCATGGTGTGGGTAGGCGCCGTTCTCGCGGTCGTGATCCTCTACCAGGCCGGCGTGTTGGCGGCCATGCTGGTGGCGTGGCGCAACGCCCACGTCCCGCCGCGGCGCACCCCGGCGGAGCTGGGCCTGGCCTACGAGGACCTGCGGATCCCCACCGCCAACGACCGCCGTCTCCATGCGTGGTTGATCCCGGGGGGTGACAGCCGCCGGCCCGCCGTCGTCCTGGTCCACGGCTGGAACCGCAACGCCGAGCGAATGCTGCCGTACGTGCAGATCCTCCACCCAGCGGGGTACCACCTCCTGGCGTTCGACGCCCGCCACCACGGCGCATCCGACCTCGACGGGCACGCCTCCATGAAGAAGTTCTCGGAGGACATCCGCGCCGCGGTGTCCTGGCTTGCGGCCCGCCCCGACGTGGATACCGGCAAGCTTGCCGTGGTTGGCTTGTCCATCGGCGGCAGCGCCGCCATCCACGCGGCCGCGCACGATCCCAGAATCCGCGCGGTGGTCACGGTCGGCTCCTTCGCCCACCCCCGCGACGCCATGCTGCAGGCCGGCCTCGCCTCACGGCTGCTCGCGCCCGCGATGCCGCTGGTGTTCCGCGTCATCGAGTGGCGGATCGGCGCGAGGTTCAACCAGCTGGCGCCAGAGCACCAGGCCGGCCGGGTGGCGGGGCGGATGCTCCTCGTCCATGGGGAGGAGGACGCGATCGTGCCGGTCGCCAACCTCGAGAGGCTCGAGCGCGCTGCGGGCGGCCGCGCCGAGGCGTGGCGGATCCCGGGGCGCGGCCACTCCGACCCCCACCTCGAGCCCGGCTTCGCCGAGCGCCTCACGCGCTTCCTCTCCGCCACCTTCGAAGAGTCCTGAAGCGAAGGCATGCGTAGGGAACTCGGCCCGCGGCGGCTGGGGAGCCGCGCGGGCCGAGAGCCACGAGCACGAGGGGCTAGCTACACCCGTGGACGGTGCCGCAGTTCCCGCACCTGTAGCAGGCGCCGCTGCGCACCATCATCATCCCGCACGTGGGGCAGGGCGGCGCGTCCGCCTGGTTCACGAACAGCTGTGCGGCTTCCGAGAGCTCGAGCCCGGGCAGCGAGGGCTGCCGGGGCGCAGGCAGGGCCGGCTTGGTCTCCTCGGTTGCTATAGGCTGAACACCCACCGCGGCCTGCTCCTCGGGGGCCAGGAACTTCGCGGCCAGCCAGCGGAAGATGTAGTCGATGATCGACTTTGCGTACGGGATCTGAGGGTTGTTGGTCCACCCCGCAGGCTCGAACCGCACGTGCGAGAACTTGTTGACCAGGAACTCGAGCGGCACTCCGTACTGCAGGGTGAGCGAGATGGCGGTCGCGAACGCGTCCATCACACCGGAGAGCGTGGAGCCCTCCTTGGCCATGGTGATGAACAGCTCCCCCGGCTTCCCGTCCTGGTACAACCCGACGGTGACGTACCCCTCCTGGCCCTCCACCGAGAACTTGTGGGTCATCGCCACCCGCTCGTCGGGCAGCTTCCTGCGCACCGGCTGGAACGCCGGCTCGACGGCGTGCTGGCCCGCGGCGGCGAGCGGCTGTGAGCCCTTGCAGTTGTCGCGGTACACCGCCACGGCCTTGACGCCCAGCTTCCACCCTTCGAGGTAGAGCCCCTCGATCTCCTCCGGCGTGGTGGCCTCCGGGACGTTGACGGTCTTGGAAATCGCGCCCGACAGGAACGGCTGCGCCGCGCCCATCATCCGCAGGTGCCCGAGCGGCGCGATGAAGCGCGTCCCCGAGATCGCCTTGAACGCACAGTCGAAGACCGGCAAGTGTTCGTCCGACAGGCCGGGTGCGGCCTCGATCGTGCCGGTGGACTCAACGTGCTTGAGAATCGCGGTGCGCCTTGGCTCGTCGTAGCCGAGCTTTGCGAGCGCTCGCGGCACGGTCTGGTTCACGATCCTGATCGTGCCACCACCCACCAGGCGCTTGACCTTGACGAGCGCGAGGTCGGGCTCGATGCCGGTGGTGTCGCAGTCCATCATGAAGCCGATCGTACCGGTCGGCGCCAGCACGGTGACCTGCGAGTTGCGGTACCCGAACTGCTTGCCGTGCTCGACCGCGGCGTCCCACGCCTCGGTGGCGGCCCTGCGCAGCTCCAGCGGCACGCCGCGCGTCGGCACACGGTGGGCGGCGTCGCGGTGCATGCCCATCACCTCGAGCATCGGCTCCCTGTTGCTCGCGTAACCCGGGAAAGGACCCAGCCCCTCGGCGACGCGCGCCGACTGCAGGTAGGCCTGACCGCACATCAGCGCGGTGACGGCGGCCGCGAACGCACGCCCCTCCGCGGAGTCGTAGGGGATGCCCTCGGCCATGAGAAGCGCGCCAAGGTTAGCGTAGCCGAGGCCGAGTGGCCGGTAGTCGTGGGAGTTGGCGGCGATCTTCGGGGTTGGGTAGTGCGCGAAGTCGACCAAAATCTCCTGGGCCAGGATCATCACGTCCACGGCGTGCCGGAACTCCTCGACCTTGTAGTTCCCGTTCTCGTCCGCGAAGCGCATGAGGTTCAGCGACGACAGGTTGCACGCGGTGTCGTCGAGGAACATGTATTCCGAGCACGGATTGCTGGCGTTGATGCGCGCCGTGTTCTTGCAGGTGTGCCAGCGGTTGATGGTGGTGTCGTACTGGATCCCAGGGTCGCCGCACACCCAGGTGGCCTCCGCCATCATGCGCATCACCTCGCGCGCCCGGTAGCGCCCGCCGACCTCGCCGGAGGTGATCATGCGCGTCTCCCACCAGCCGTCGTCCTCGACGGCGCGCATGAAGTCGTCGGTCACCCGCACGGAGTGGTTGGCGTTCTGGTACCGGATCGAGTCGTAGGCGCCGCCCTCCTGGTCGAAGCTCGCCGGGTAGCCGGCGGAGATCAGCACGTGCGCCTTCTTCTCCTCCTCCGCCTTGCAGCGGATGAACTGCACGATGTCCGGGTGATCCACGTTGAGGATCACCATCTTGGCGGCACGGCGCGTCTTCCCGCCGGACTTGATCACGCCGGCAAACGAGTCGAACCCGCGCATGAACGAGACGGGGCCAGAGGCGGTGCCGCCCCCGGCGAGCGACTCGCGCGAGGAGCGCAACACCGAGAGGTTCGACCCGGTGCCCGAGCCGTATTTGAACAGCATCCCCTCGGTCTTCGCGAGGTCGAGGATCGACTCCATTGAGTCGCGCACCGAGTTGATGAAGCACGCCGAGCACTGGGGGCGCGTCTCGATGCCGACGTTGAACCAAACCGGCGAGTTGAACGACGCCATCTGGTGCAGCAGCAGGTAGCAGAGCTCGTGCTCGAACGCACGCTCCGACCCCTCGTTGGCGAAGTAGCCGCCGATGCGTCCCCACTCAACGATCGCCGCCACAACCCGCCCGATCAGCTGCCGCACCGAGCTCTCGCGCTCGGGTGTTCCGAGCCGACCGTGAAAGTACTTCTGGGCGACGATGTTCGTGGCCGTCTGCGACCAGGAGTCGGGAACCTCGACGTCGGTCTGTTCGAAGACCATGCTCCCGTCGCTACCGGAAATTCGCGCGGTCCGAAGCTCCCAGCGCACGAGATCGAAGGGGTGGTTCTCCCCGTCCGTGAAGAGACGACGCACTGAAATGCCGTGGGCGTCGGGGCGGCGACTGGCGGCAACGGCAAGAGACGATGGTTCCGCAGACATCCCAGATCCCCCTTCAATCAAAACAAGAGTTCAAGTACTACTTGAACTTTTCGAATTGAATCTAGATCGCCACCGAGGGCTTGTCAAGTGGGTCACCGCAACCTATTGCGCTGTCGGGGTCGACCCTCCCCAAGATCTTGTGTTCGGCGCACAATCTCAACTTCGTCGCACGGTCGGGGGCGCGGGAGCCAGCTCAGAGCCGGTCTCGATGTCCGCCACCTTCCGCGCCCGCCGGACCGCTACGTGGTTCCGGGAGAAAAGTCAAGAGGGGTCCGCGCCCCACGCCCGACGGGGGCGCCGCGGCAGGCCTGAATTTGAGAGAGGAAACAACCGGGGCGCGGCTGCCCGCGCCCCGAGATCATCCCGACGACGAGCAGCTGCTACTTGCCCACCTTCTCCTTGAGGGTCTTGCCCACCTTAAACGCGGGGTAGGACCGACCCGGGATCCTGATCGGCGCGCCGGTGGCCGGGTTGCGGCCCTGGCGGGGGCCGCGCTTGCGGATCGTGAAGCCACCGAATCCAGGCAGCGTGACCTTGCGGCCCGCCGCGAGCTCGACGGCGATCAGCCCCTTCGAGGCGTTGAAGAGGGCATCGACCGCTTCCGCGGCCTTGGCCTGCGTCATGCCCGTCTTCTTCGCCAACTTCGTGATCATCTCCGTCTTGTTCATTGCTCCTCCTTCGCGTCCTGGCCTACTTTGCCAACTTCTCCTTGAGTGTCTTGCCTGCTTTGAACGTGGCGTACTTGCGCGCGGAGATCGTGATGGCCTTGCCGGTGGCCGGGTTACGGCCCTGCCGGGCGGCGCGCTTCCGGGTCGCGAAGGTGCCAAAGCCGGGGACGGTCACCTTCCGCCCGCCGGTCAGCTCGACCGCGACGATGCCCTTGTGGGCGTTGAAGATCGCGTCCACGACCTCAGCCGACTTGGCGTGGGTGAGACCGACCTTCTTCGCGAGTTTGACGGCCAGTTCTGACTTGTTCATTCCCCGTCCTCCTTTATGGATCGGTTCTTACGCTATTATTCGGGCCATGAGCCGAGTTTGTCAAGGGTCTTACGGTGTTTTCGCCCTATCCATTGCCGTTTCGCTCGGTGCGACCGTCGTAGCTGCGGTCCCGCCGACCCCACACGTCGCTCCCGTCGGCATTCCCACCCACCTGACCGCCTGGGCGGCGCGTCCGTTCCCGGGCGTCGCGCTCGAGGCGCCGGAGCTCGCCTCCTGCTTCCTGCTCTCGCCGGGGTGGTGGAACTCGGCCGGGCCGCCCCAGGCGCTGCCCGACGAGGGGGCGCTCTCGAAGGCCCTTGCCGCGCAGCTCGCCGGCCTGGTGGACCTTGCCGCCGTGCCGCGCCTCGAGGTGGTGATCGCGGTGACCGAGAGCACACGCATCTCCGCGGTGGCCCATGGGGACGCCGTGCTGGCCCTCCTCCCCAAGGCCGAGCCCGCCACCACATCCGACGTGGCGCGCGCGCTGGCGCAAGCGCTGCTCGCCGCCGGCGCACGCCCGGCGCCACCGGACCCGCGCTGCGGCGAGCCCCTGGAGATGATCGGAGAGGCTATCGCGATGGCCGGCTCACTCACCCTCGCCGCGCTGCCGCCCGAGTTGCGGCCGGTGCGGGACTGGCTCGAGCTCAAAGACGCCGAACCCCCGCTCGAGGTGGTGGCGAACGAGACGTTCGACACCGAGCTACGCTGGAGCACGCGCCGGGCAAAGCTCGCGAGAATGGGGTTCGCGGATGGATCCAACCCGCAGCTCGCGTCGGCCGCGGCGCTCGTCGTCGAGGCGTACGGAGACGCACCGCGTGCCCGCCGCCACCCGTTCGATCTGCTCCTGGCCTGGCTCAAGGGGAGCGGCAAGCAGTACCCGGGCATGCCCCGCGCGCTGCGCAACGCGCTCGAAAAACCGCTCGAGGCCGGCATGCCCAGGCCCAAGGACGCTACCGATCGCGCCGAGGTGGAGAGGGACGCCCTGGCGCGCCGCATCGCAACGGGCGATGTTGCGCTCGCCGAGATCCCCTCGTCCACGTCGCTGCCATGGCGGCTCCTGGCCGCCGCGCAGCTGCGCGCCCGCGGCGGGCCGAAGCTGTGCGAGTGGTTGACCGCCGCGCCCCTGCCACCGATGCGCACCGGGTGTCGCGCCGAGGGCGAGGAGGGCGGCGTGGTGTTCGCCCGCCCCACCGTGGGGGGCTCCCAGGTAGTGTGGCGTTCGCCCGCCGGTGAGGAGGGCGTGCTGCTCGTGTGGCCCCGCTGGGTCCTCTTCCCACTCGTCGTCCCGCCGACGGGGGAGGTGTGGTTCATCGACTCGACCGGCGTCTGGAGCGTGCCCCTTGACGCGCACCTCCCGCCCCGGCTGGCCGCCACCGGCTCCTTCCGCCACCTCGCGGCCTCACCCGACGGCAAGCTCGTGGCGACGGCCCGTTGGCCCTCCGGCCAGGTGCTTCTGGTCGGGGCGTCCTCGACACGCGAGCTTTCCGTCAACGGCCGCGGCGGGATCGCATGGCTCGAGGCCGACGTGGTCGCGGCGAGTGACGGCGAGAACCTCTCGCTCGCCTCCACCCAGGGGCAGGTGCAGCCCAACCTGGCGTCGGTGCCGTGCTGCTGCTCCCTGGTCGCATCGCGTGGCGCGCTCATCGGCGCCGTCAGCGCCCCGTGCGATTCGGCGCTCGTGCGGATCATGCTGGCCGAGAAGACCACCAGGTCGATCCTCAAGCTCGGTGAGGGCCCTCTCGGCCTGGTCGCGCTGCCGGGGGGTGTCTGGGTGTTCGGGGGCCCGGACGGGGTGTGGCAGTGGAGGGGCGAGGGCGCCCCTGAGCGCAGCACCGACGGTCTCACCCCGGGACCGGGCTAGGAGCCTTTCCGATCGGACAGGCTCTCAGGTCGTCGCCTGGCTCTCGTTCAGCTCTTGGCGCAGCTTGAGGAACGACGTGTAGCGCCGGACCGAGAGCTTTCCTGCCTCCACCGCGCTGCGCACGGCGCAGCCGTCTTCACTCGCGTGGCCGCAGTCGGAGAACCCGCACCCCGCGGCCGCCTTGGCCATCTCGGGGAAGCACACCTGGAGCTGCGAGGCCTCGAGGTCCCACAGCCCGAACTCCCGCAGCCCCGGCGTGTCCACCACGAACCCCGAGCCTGGGAGCGGGAGGAGCTGCGCGGTGGTGGTGGTGTGGCGGCCCTTGCCGGTGGCCTCGGAGATCGAACCTTCGCGCAGGCGGTACCCAGGGTGGATGGCGTTCAGGAGCGCCGACTTCCCCACCCCGGACGGGCCGCAGAACAGCGTCGTCCGGCCGGCCACGCGGCGGGCCAGGCACCCCACGCCGCGCGACGTCCGGGCGGACGCCATCAGGATCTCGTACCCGGCGTCCTGGTAGTCCCCGATCCACGCGTCGATCGCCGAGGTCCCCTGGTCCATCTTGTTGAAGCAGATAACCGGCTCGATCCCCGCGTGGTGGCAGGCCACGAGCAGGCGGTCCAACAGGCGCGGGTTCGGCTCCGGAGAGGCCGCCGCCATCACCACCACGGCCTGATCCACGTTGGCCGCGATCACGCGCGGCCTCCGCTCCCCCGGGGAGCGGCGGGTCAGCTTCGTGCGCCGCGGGGTGACCTCGGCGACCACTAGGTCGGGCGGCTTACCCTCCAGCACCACGTGGTCGCCCACCACGAGCCGGCGGTCCTCGGTCTCCGCCTGCCAGCGCAGCCTCCGCCGGAACGGGACCACCAGGGACTGCTCGCCCACCTGCACCCTCACGAGGGGCCCGAACACCGCGGTCACCACGCCGGCGACACGCTCCGTCACGTCCGGGAGTATAGCCTAGGGCGACAACGCGAAGGGGAGCTGATAGGCAAACCGCCCGCGCTGAACGACGAGCAGCACCGAGGAACGGGTGTGCTCGCGGGCCAGGACGCGGTCCACCTCGGCGACGCTGTTCACGCGCTCGCCGTTCACCTGGAACACCACGTCCCCTCCGGCCAGCCCCGCCTGCTCGGCGGCGCTGCCGCCCACCACCCGTGCCACCACCACGCGCCCGCCGCGCTCCGCGAGCCAGATGCCCACAAAGCGAAGAAGCACCTGCTCACCCAGGTCCTCGGGCGGGCGCGTCGCGCGCAGGGAAACGTCACGCGTCTCTCCGCCCTCGGCCACGCGCAAGGTGACGCGATCGCCTGGCGCCAGCTGCGCGAGCAGGGTCGCGTACTCGTCGCGGCTCGCCAGCGACCGGCCGCCACCCTCCAGCAGCACGGTCCCGCGCTGCAGCCCCGCCGCGGCCGCCGGGGAGCCGGGGAAGACATCCGCAACCTCCACTCCGCGGGCCGCACCCCGCCGCCCCTCGCTGCGGGTCTTCACGAACAGACCCAGCCACGCCGCCTGGACCTGCCCGTAGCGCAGCAGGTCGTTGACCACCCGCCGCACGCGCTTGGCCGGGATGGCAAAGCCGATCCCCTGGGCATCGCCGATGATCGCGGTGTTGATCCCGATCAGGCGCCCGTCCAAGTCGACGAGCGCGCCGCCCGAGTTGCCGGGGTTTATGGACGCGTCGGTCTGCAGGAAGTCGGTGTAGACCCGCCGCGTGCTCGGCGACATGACGGTGCGGTCGCGCGCGGAGAGAACACCCACCGTCACCGTGCTCTCGAGGCCGAGAGGGTTGCCGATCGCGATGACGGTCTCGCCGATCATAGAGTCGTCCTGCTCGGCGAGCGGCAGGAAAGGACGCTCCCTCCCCGGCACGCGCAACAGCGCTAGGTCGGCGTCGGCATCCGAGCCGATCACCTCCGCGTCCACCTCCTTGCCGTCGGCGAAGCGCACCTTGATCTCCGCCGCGCCCTCGATGACGTGCTCGTTGGTCACGATCAGCCGTTCGGGCGAGATCGTCACCCCGCTCCCCAGCGACTGCGAGGGAATCCTCTCCGCCGGCGGTGCGAACTCCGGGAAGAGCTGATCGAAGATCGAGCGCGGCCGCACCGTCACCACCTGCCTGGCGGTCAGGTTGACCACCGCGGGCCGCACCCGCTCCACAACCTGAACCACCGGCGTGCGCCGCATGCTCTGGCCAGCAACCGGCGCAGTCACCACCAGCACGATCGGCAGCGCGAGACCGAATCTCACGACGTCCTCCCGGCCCGCAGTGGCGGGTCCCGCCTAGCCTACAACGCCGCACCACACCCGAGGCTGCAGCAACAACAACCGTTCTTCCTTGGAAAGAAACCGGCGTGGGCCTAGAATTGCAGGTGGGGCGCCGCTCGCCCGCGTATTAAGACTGATCTCAACATGTGAGGGGCGCGGCTCCCCGGAACGGGGTGCGCAGGTGGACGTTCCGGTTCGCGAGGTCATTCGTCCGAGCAGCCTCCCGGAGGCGCTGGCGGTGCTTGCCGAGCGTCCGGACGCGCGACCCATCGCGGGCGGCACCGACCTGATGGTCCAGCTGCGCGACGGCCGCGCTCACGCCGCGGCCCTGGTGGATCTCGGCCGCATCGGTCTCGACCTCGTGCGAGAGTCCGACGCGGAGTTGGAGATCGGAGCCGCCACGCGCATGGACCGGATCGCCGCCGAGCCGCGCATCCGCTCCCTCTTCCCCGCGCTCGCCGCGGCCGCCGCCCAACTCGGTGCGTGGCCGATCCAGTGCCGCGCCACACTCGGCGGGAACCTCGCGAACGCCTCCCCGGCGGCCGACACCGCGCCGGCGCTTCTGGTCGAAGGTGCGATCCTCAAGGTGGCCTCCAGCGCAGGCCCCCGGCAGGTCGCCATCGGGGAGTTTTTCCGGGCGCCGGGGCGGAGCGCCCTCGCTCCCGGCGAGCTGATCCTCTCGGTGCTGCTCCCGTTCCCGCAGACGGACGCGGGCGCCCGCGTGGTGGAGCGCTTCGCCAAGGTCGGCCCGCGACGCGAGCAGATCATCTCGGTGGTGAGCCTGGCCGGCCACGCCGTCGTGCGTGCGGACGGGACGCTCTCGGAGGTACGCCTGGCCCTGGGCTCGGTCGCACCGACCCCGGTGCGCGCCAGGCACGCCGAGCGGGTGCTGGTCGGCCGTGCGCCCGACCCGGAGGTGCGCCGCGAGGCGGCGGGCGCGTTGCAGGAGGACATCGCACCGATCGACGACGTGCGCGCCCCGGCGCGCTACCGGCGCCTTGCCGCCGCGGTGCTCCTCGACCGCTTCCTGGAGGAGGCCGCTCGTGCCTGAGCCGGTGCGCGTGACGCTCACGCTCAACGGCGAGCGGCGCACGTTCCACGTGCCACCCGGCCGCCGGCTGCTCGACATGTTGAGGGAGGATGCGGGGCTGACCGGCACAAAGGAGGGGTGCGGGGCCGGCGAGTGCGGAACGTGCACGGTGCTGCTCGACGGCTCGCCGGTGACCTCATGCCTGGTGCTGGCCGCCTCGGTGGACGGCCACGACGTCGTCACGGTCGAGGGGCTCGCGCGCGCGGGACGCCTGCACCCGTTCCAGGAAGCCCTGGTCTCCCTGGGCGGGGTCCAGTGCGGATTCTGCACCCCCGGGATCGCGGTCACCGGCGCCGCCGTGCTGGCCCGCCACGAGAGCGACCCGGCCGAACACGCGCGCCTCCTCTCCGGCAACCTCTGCCGGTGCACCGGCTACACCAAGGTCCTGGGCGCCCTCAGGGCGGCCGCAACCGCCGGGGAAGAAAACCGTGGCTGAGAGCGCACGCCCCGGTCCTCTGGGCGGCCGACACGAGCGCCCCGACGCCCGTGCCAAGGTCGCAGGGAGCACGCGCTACGTCGCCGACCTCGCGCTCCCCGGTATGCTGCACGCGGCGGCGGCGGTAGCTCCGCTGGCGTCCGCACGTGTGACCGGGGTGGAGCTCGCCGCGGCGCGCGCCGTCGAGGGCGTGGAGGCCGTGGTCACCGCCGCAGACATCCCAGGGAAAAACCTCGTCGGCGTGATCTTCGACGACCAGCCACTGCTGGTGGAGGACCGCGTCCGCATGGTGGGCGACCGCCTCGCCGTGGTGGCCGCGCGCACCCCGGAGGCCGCGTGGGAGGCCGCGCGGCTGGTGCGGGGACGCCTCGAGCCGCTGCCCGCCGTGCACGACCCGGTGGCGGCGCTCGAGGCCGGGGCGCCCAGGGTCCACGACGCCGGCAACCTGGTCCGCACGTTCCGGGTGGTGCGCGGAGACCTCGACCGCGCGCTCGCCCGCGCCGCCGTGGTCGTCCAGGCGGAGTACCAAATCGGGGGGCAGGAGCACGCCTACTTGGAGCCGCAGGGGTGCCTGGCCATCCCCGAGGGGCGCGATCGCATCACGATCGTCGCCTCCTGCCAGTGCCCGTTCTACGTGCAGCAGGCGGTGGCTCGCGTCCTCGGCCTGCCGCTGGCCGCCGTGCGGGTGGAGCAGGCCCCCACCGGCGGCGGGTTTGGCGGTAAGGAGGACTACCCCTCGGAGCCGGCGGCGTGTGCGGCGGTGCTCGCCTTCGCGACCGGCCGCCCCGTACGCTTCGTCCTCCCCCGCGAGCTCGACATGCAGCTCTCCTCGAAGCGCCACGCGGTGGTGGTGCGCCACCGCTGGGGCGCCGGCCGCGACGGAAAGCTGCGCTTCGCCCAGGTGGAGACGGTGATGGACGCGGGCGCCTACATTGGGCTCTCCACCGTGGTGGCGGAGCGCGCCAACGTCTCCTCCATCGGGCCCTACCACGTCCCCGCGGTGCGGGTCGCCACGCACGTCGTCTACACCAACAACCTGTTCGGGGGTGCGTTCCGCGGCTTCGGCGCGCCGCAGGTAACCTGGGCCGCCGAGGCCACGATGGACACGCTCGCGCGCGCCCTCGCCCTCGACCCGCTGGAGCTCCGGCGGCGCAACGTCCTGGACGACCGCCGCCGCACGATCTGCACCGGCCAGCGGCTCCCGAAGCCGGTGCTGGCGCGCGAGTGCCTGGACCGTGCGGCGGAGCTCGCCGGGTGGGAGGATTTCCACGCCCGGCCGCGTGCGGCCTCCTCTGCGGTGCGTGAAGGGATGGGGATCGGCCTCGTCCTCTACGGCTGCAACCTCCACCACGGCGGGCAGCGCCTGGACCGCTCCTCGGCAGTGGTGATCCTGCAGCCGGACGGCTCGGTCGTGGTGCGGGTGGGGCTCACCGAAATGGGGCAGGGGAACCTCGCCGCCTGCCAGACGATTGCCGCCCAGGCCCTCGGCGTGGATCCCTCGGTCGTCCAGGTCTGGCAGCCGGACACTACCACTGTGGCCGATTCGGGGCCGACGGTGGCCTCGCGCGGGGCGCACATGTCGGGGCTCGCGATCCTCGATGCGGTCAAGCGCCTGCGTACGAGGCTCGACCCGGTCGCCGCGGACCTGCTCGGTTGTGCGCCCGAGCGGGTCGATCTGGGCGGCGGCTTCGCGTCGGTGCGCGGCGAACCCGACCGGCTCGTGCGCGTCTCGGATGTGGCACGCGAGATGGCGGCGCGCCGCATCGAGGGAATCGCCACCGGCTGGCACCGCAGCAAGGCGCGCACCTTCGATGCCGAGACCGGCACGGGGGCTCCCTACGAGTTCTACGCAATTGCCTGCCAGATCGCCCGGGTGAGCGTTGACGCAGAGCTCGGGATCGTGCGTGTGCAGGAGGTCTCGGCGGCCCACGACGTGGGGCGGGTGATCCATCGCGACGCGCTCGAGGGACAGATCGAGGGCGGCATCGTGCAGGGGATGGGCTGGGGAACGAGCGAGGAGCTCAAGCTCGAAGCCGGCCGGCTCGCCAACCCCAACTTCACCGACTACCTCATCCCGACGGCGGCCGACACCCCGAAGATCAAGATCGCGGTCGTCGAGAGCGGTGGCGCGGGTGGGCCTTTCGGCGCGAAAGGAGTCGGTGAGCCCTCCCTGATCCCAACCGCCGCCGCGGTGCGCAACGCGGTGTGCGAGGCCCTCGGCGTGGAGATTCGCCGCCTCCCCCTCTCCCCGCCAACGGTCGTGGAGGCGCTGGGGGAGAGGCACCCGTTCGCGTGGGTCGCCGCCGGGCGGCCGGAGGAGGAGCATGAAGGTCTTGCGACGGCTGATCGAGAGCGTTGACGCCGGCGAGAGCTGCGTCCTCGCCACGGTGGTGGCGGTGACCGGCTCGGCGCCGCGCCGTCAGGGCGCCCGCCTGCTCCTGCGCGCCGGCGGCGCGACGGACGGGACCGTGGGCGGCGGCGAGGTCGAGGCCGAGACGCTCGCGACCGCGCGCGTGATGCTGGCCGGGGGGGAGCCCTCGCGCACGCTGGAGATGACCACCAACTGCGGCGGCACGGTCACCGTAATACTCGAGAGGTTCGGGCCGCCGCGGCGATTGCTGATCGTGGGGGCCGGCCACGTGGGTGCCGCGCTCGCGGCGGCGGGTGCCCGCGTCGGCTACCGCGTCACGGTGGCCTCGCCGGGCGGCTCCGAGGGCCTGCACGGCGTCGAGACGGTGCCGGCCACGGAGCCCGCCATGCTCGCGGGTTGGGAGAACCCGGAGGCGACGCAGGTGATCATCGCGACCGGGGACGCCGAGGCCGATGGCGCCTGGGCCGCCGCCGCGCTTCTCCGCCTGTTCGCCGGCGTCGGCGTGGTCGGCTCGCGCACCAAGGCGGCGGCGATCCGCCACACCGCCGCCGCGGCCGGTGTTCCCCCGGAGCGCGTCCACACCCTGCGCTGCCCCGTCGGGCTCGACCTCGGCGCGGTGACGCCTGAGGAGATCGCGGTGTCCATCGTCGCCGAGCTCATCAGGCTCGACCGCACCGGCGAGGTCCCCGAGGGATGGCGGCGCGCGTCGCGGGGCTGATCCTCGCCGGCGGCACCGGCGAGCGCTATGGTTCACCGAAGGCGTTCGCGCGCCTGCCGGACGGCACGCCTTTCCTGGCTGCATGCGCCGAGCTGCTCGCCGCGGGGGGCGCCGCCCCACTGCTCGCCACGCTCCCGGCCGGGGCACCCGCGCTGCAGGCGCCCGGCCTCGAGTGCCTCCCACTCCCGGCACCGGGCCTCGCGATGTTCGACTCGCTCCGGCTCGGCCTGCGGCACCTGCTCGGCGATGCGAGCTGGGACGCCGTAATCGTGCTGCCTGTGGACCACCCGCTCGTCGCCCCAGCCACCGTGCGCGCGCTCGCCGGCGCACTGGCACCGGCTGCGATCCCGTCGCACGGGGGGAAGCACGGCCACCCCGTGATGCTCTCACGCCGGGTGGCGGAGGGGATTGCGAGCGGCGCACACGCGGGGCCGACGCTGCGCGAGGTCCTGCGCGCCGTCGGAATCGCGGACGTTCCCGTCGAGGACCCCGGCATCAACTCCAACTGCAACACCCCCGAGGCGCTGGCCGCGGCGCTCGCCCGGCTCCAACGGTAGCGACTCGCACGGAAGCTTGACCCCGGTCAAGGCGCGTAGCGCGCCTCGTCTCTAGGCTGAGCAAGGATGGCCTGAGGGGAAGATCGACGGTGACGCTGCGCGAGATCATTCGGATCGACGAAGCGAAGTGCGATGGCTGCGGGTTCTGCGTGCCGGCGTGCGCCGAGGGCGCCATCGCGATCATCGACAAGAAGGCGAGGCTCGTGAGCGACGCCTGGTGCGACGCCATGGCTGCCTGCCTGGGGCACTGCCCGCAGGGCACCATCACCGTCGAGCGGGTGGAACCCGCGCCGTTCTACGAGGACGCCGCGGCGCGCCACCTCAGGCACGCGCCCGCACCGCCGCCGGTCGTGCAGCATGCCTCTGCTGCCTGCCCGGGCTCGCGGACGATGAGCTTCGAGGCGCGGTCGCACGCCCCGGTAGCGACGGGGAAAGCCGCCCCTCGACGCTGCGCCAGTGGCCCGTTCAGCTCCACCTGGTCTCCCCGGCGGCACCGACCTTCCGTGGCGCCGACGTGCTGCTGGCGGCGACCTGCGTGGCCTACGCGGTCGGCGACTTCCACCGCGATTACCTGGCGGGGCGCGCGCTCGCCATCGCCTGCACCAAGCTCGACACCCACCAGGGGATCTACCTGGAGAAACTGGTCGCGCTGATCGACCACGCCGGGATTGCCGCGCTGACGGTGATGATCATGGAGGTGCCGTGTTGCGGAGGGCTGCTGCAGCTCGCGAGGGCCGCCGCGGAGCGCTCGGCGCGCGACGTTCCCCTGCGCTCGATCGTGGTTGGCATCCGGGGCGACCTCCTGGCCAGCTGGGCCGCGCCGGCGAGCGCGCCGCGCCCCGCCTCCCGGTGCGGTGACCACCATGCCACGCACCGGGTTGCACCGGTCGTTGCGATTCCTGCTAGATTCTCCTCCGAGGATGAACGACAAGCCTGCCCCCCAGGCGCGGTAGTTCTTGCGGCGCGCACCCGAGAGGCGGAGGAGGTGAGGCCGTGACCACTCGCATCCGTCGATCCCACCTTCCCAACACCGGGATTTTCCTCGCGGCGATGCTCGCAGCCGCCACCGCCGCGGCGGTCCCGGTCTTCTACCCGAAGCTCTCCGAGGAAAGTGCGGCGTGCAACGAATGCCACAAGCAGCAGTCCCTCGGCATCGTCCAGCAGTGGGGTGACAGCAAGCACTACCGCGGCAACGTGGGGTGTTTCGAGTGCCACGGCTCGAAGGCCGGCGCCTCCGGGGCATTCGAGCACAACGGCACGTTCATCCATACCGTCGTGACCGCCGCCGACTGCGCCCGTTGCCACGAGGGCGAGGCACGCGAGTTTCAGGGCAGCCGGCACGCCAAGGGCGCGGAGATCCTGGGCTCACTGGACAACACCCTCGCCGAGGTCGTGGAGGGCAACAAGGCGTTCTTCGGCGGCTCGGCGCTGCTGGTGAGCGGCTGCCAGCAATGCCACGGCTCCGCGGTGAAGGTGGATGCGAAGGGGCGGCCCACCCCCGACACCTGGCCCAACACGGGCATCGGGCGCATCAACCTGGACGGCTCGCGCGGCTCCTGCTCGGCGTGCCACCAGCGCCACACGTTCTCGGCGGCGCAAGCGCGCGTTCCAGACACCTGCGGCAAGTGCCACCTCGGGCCCGACCACCCGCAGAAGGAGATCCACGAGGAGTCCAAGCACGGCATCTCGTACGCAGCCAACGCCCACCGCATCAACATCGACCGCCCCAAGTGGGTGGTGGGCGAGGACTACGGCGTTGGCCCGACCTGCGCGACCTGCCACATGAGCGCGACGCCCAGCCAGGATGTGACCCACAACGTCGGCGATCGCATCTCGTGGAACAACCGGCCCGAGATCTCCATCCGCGCCGACGCGGCGGATTCGAAGCTCGGTCTTCCCAACCCGCTCCCCTGGGAGAAGCGGCGCGCCAACATGAAGGACGTGTGCGCCAACTGCCACGCCACCGCCTTCGCGGACAACTTCTACACCCAGTACGACGGGCTGGTGGTGCTCTACAACGAGAAGTTCGGCACGCCCGGGAAAGCGATCATCGATGCCCTCAAAAAGGGCGGCCTAGTCAGTGACACTCCGTTCGCCCAGAAGATCGACTGGACCTGGTTCGAGCTCTGGCACCACCAGGGGCGGCGGGCCCGTCACGGCGCCTCGATGCAGGGACCCGACTACACCCACTGGCACGGCCTCTACGAGGTGGCCAAGGTGTTCTACAGCGAGTTCATCCCGGAGGCCCAGGAAGCCGTCGCAAGCGGCAGGGCGGCCGACGGTACCAGGGCCAAGGCTGCCAGGGAGGTCGGCACGCTGATCGACGCCACGCTCGCGAGCGAGGACCACCGCTGGTTTCTCGGGCAGATGAGCGCGGAGGAGCGGGCGCAGCGCGCGAGGCAGCGCGAGGAGTTCACCACGCGCTACGTGACCGGGAAGGACGAGAAGCCAAAGCCCTGAGGCGCTCGGCGGCTCGAGTCCTCAGACCTTGACGGCCACCACGTCGATGCGCCCCGGGTCGCCGACGCCGAGGCCCTTGCGGGCGGCCGTCTCAAGGTGGCGGCACTGGCGGATCCTGTCGGGCAACCCCTTCTCGGCTCGCTTCGCCATGATTACCTTGCGGCAGACCACGTCAAGCGCCACCGGGTCGGTCGCGACGTAGATCGCGCTTTCCCGCCAAAGGCGGTTGCGGTCGGCCGGGCGCGGGCCGCCGTCGAAGCACCCCTCGGTGGCGTCCAGCACGATCAGCGGCACCCTCGTGTTTGCCACGAAGTGCTCGCACGCCTCGGCGATGTAAGGGTCACAGGCGTCGTCGTGGGCGTTGCGGTGGTGGTCGTAACACCCGAAGGCGATGTTCTTGAGGGCGAGCGTCACGCCGGAGCCGCCGTGATCCTTGAGCACCGGGAGGTTGACCGTGACGTCGGTGCGCTCCACGGCGATGGTGTCGACCGGGCACACCCCTCCCGAGGCCCGGAGCGCCCGGGTCCTGTCGTAGCTGCCCCCGTGCTCGATGCTCTCGCCATGCCTGCCGCGCCCGAACTTGTACCTCGTGGGAGGAAAGTGGTCCTTCCAGCGGTCCCAGACGATGACGTTCTCGGGCTTCACGCCGGCGAGGAGCACCCCCGCCGCCACCGCGTCGGTGACTTCCGGCGCCGTGTACACGAGGGGGCGGCCGAGCAGGTTGATCTTGAGGCCGACCCGCATCGCCGGCCTGACGACGTGACGCCACGCCGCCTCGGCGGTGGATTTGCCCGTGAACGCCATCAGGCCCGCATCGACCATGCGGGCGACGACCTGCGCGGCGCGCACGTCGCCGTTCCACACGCGAGGCGACTCCACCCTCACCACACGAGCCCTCTCCGTTGTCGCGAGAGCAAACCGCGTCCCGAACACCGCTGCGGCCGCGCCGCCGACAATCCCGGTCAACAGCCTCCTCCTGGTCAGCCCATCACCCCGTCCCGGCATGGCGCCTCTCCCCTATCGAAACGGGTCCGCCGAAACGGACCCGGTCTCGCCACCGAGTGTAGTACGTCCCGGCCGACGCCGGATTCGCGGGTGCCCGGTGGGGCGGCTCTAGCGCGAGAGAACCGTTCCGCGCCCCCGGGGCGCCGCCGGGGCATCCCTCATCGGCAGCGCCGTGCGGTGCACCCCGTCGAACGCTGCGAGGGCGCCGGCCACCGCGGCCGCCGTGGGGACCAGGCCGATCTCGCCCACCCCCTTGGAGCCGTAGCCGCCGACCGGGTCGGGGACCTCGAGGAGGATCACGTCCACCTCCGGCATCTCGTCGGCCTTCAGGATGCCCAGGTCGCGCAGCAGCAGCGAGTCGGGGCGCCCCTCGGTGCAGGGCAGCTCCTCCGACAGCGCGTAGCCGAGGCCCATGTGCACCGCTCCCTCGATCTGCTGCACGCAGGCGAGTGGGTTGATGGCGCGGCCGACGTCGTGGGCCGCCACGACCTTCGTGATCCTTCCGTCGTCGTCCAGGATGACGACCTGGGTCGCGTAGCCGAACGTCACGTGGGTGACCGGGTTGTCCACCGGCGTGCCGGGCGCCACTGTGAAGTCGCACACGTACTCGCCGTGGTACTCCCGCCCGGCCAGATCGGCCAGCCGAGCGCCCCCGAGATCGGCGGCCAGCTTTTGCGCCGCACGTTGGCCGGCCATCGAGGCGAGGGCGGTGGCGCGCGAGGCGGTGGTCATCCCGCACTCGACCGCCAGATCGCTCCTGGTCGCCACGTCCATCACGTCGGGCGGGATCCCGGTCTCCTCGTGCACCACCTGGCGGAGGATCGTGAACAGCCCCTGACCCATCTCGGTGTACCCGGTGACGATCTCCAGCCGACCGCCGGGGAGCACGCGAATGGCCACTCGCCCGATGTCCTTCATGCCGTTCCCGATCCCGGTGTTCTTGATGCCGCACGCGATGCCGGCGTGCCGCGCATTGGCCTTGTAAACCTGCCGCACCGCCTCCAGCGTCTGCCGGATACCGCACGAGGAGGTCATGATCTGGCCGGTGGCGAAACGGTCCCCGGGGCCGAGCACGTTGCGCTCGCGGATGTCGTAGCCGTCGAGGCCGAGCTCGCCCGCCAAAATGTTGAGAATCGTCTCAATTGCAAATGCGGCCTGCGGCACCCCGAAGCCGCGCATCGCGCCGGAGGGAGGGTTATTGGTGTAGACGGTCCTGGCCTCCACATCCACGTTGGGCACCCGGTACGGCCCGCAGGAGTGCCCGGCGGCGCGCTCCAGCACCTTCGTCCCCACCGAGGCGTACGCCCCCGTGTCGCCCACGATGCGGGCACGGACGCCCGTCAGACGCCCGGCCGCGTCGCACCCCACTGTGTAGTCGAGCGTGAGTGGGTGGCGCTTGGGGTGCAGCCGGATGGACTGCTCGCGCGTGAGCACCGTGCGCACCGGTCGGCCGAGCAGCGCGGCGGCGAGCGCGGTTTGCGCCTGGATGGAGAGGTCCTCCTTGCCGCCGAACGCGCCGCCGTTGCAGACCAGCTCCACCTCGACGCGCTCCCGCGGCACCCCGAGCACGGAGGCAATCTGGAGCTGGTCGTCGTGTACGCCCTGCCCCTGCGAGTACACCTTGAGCGTGTCGCCGCCAGGCACGGCGAGACACGCCTCGGGTTCGAGGAAGGCGTGCTCGATTCGCTGGGTGGCGAAGTTCCGTCGCACCACGTGCGCCGAGGAGGCCAGGGCGGCGTCCACGTCGCCGCGCGAGAACGCGCACACCTCGAGGAGGTTGCCACCGGGATGGACAGCCGGTGCGCCGGGGGCGAGCGCCTCCTCCGGAGTGGTGACGGGCGTGAGCGCCTCCAACCCGACGCGCACGGCTACCGCCGCCGCGCGGGCGTGAAACTGGGTGTCCGCCACCACCAGCGCGAGCACGTCGCCCACGCAGCGTGTCGTCTCGCCCACCGCCACGAACACCGGCCAGTCGCGCACGACCAGGCCGACGTTCCGCTCTCCCGGGACATCGGCCGCGGTGAGCACCCTCACCACGCCGGGCATCGCCAGCGCGGGCGCGGCATCGATCGCGAGCACGCGGGCGCACGGGTGCTCGGCCAGCACGACCGCACCATGCAGCATCCGAGGCACGCGCATGTCCGCCACGTACGGCTTGGTACCCAGCGCGTGCTCGAGCCCGCGGTACCGGCTGGCCGAGGCGCCCACACCGCCGTTGCTGCCCGCCGGTGCGGTCCGCGCGAGGCCGTACCGTGCGCCGAAGAAGTCGGCCCGCCGCGGCCGCTCGCTCGCGAACCGTCCACCCGCCTCCCACGCTTCGCCCGCGGTGAGGATGGCGTCGAAGATGCGCTGGTAGCCGGTGCACCTGCAGAGGTGCCCCGCGAGGGCGCGCGCCACCGCCTCGCGGTCCGCGCTCTTGCCGCGCGTTAGCAGCGAGGCCGCGCGCACCACGATGCCCGGGGTGCAGTAGCCGCACTGGACCGCGCCCTCCTGCACGAACGCTCGCGCCAGCACTTCCCGCTGCGCCTGGGGAATCCCCTCGAGCGTCACGACCTCACGCCCCGCCAGCTCCTCGGGCCTCTTCAGGCAGGCGAGGGCGGGGCGGCCGTCCACCAGCACCGTGCAGCACCCGCAGGTGCCCTGCGGGGAGCAGCCGTCTTTCGGCGAGGTGACGCCGCACTCCTCCCGCAGCACCTCAAGGGCGTGCATCCCCTCCTCGTAGCTCGCGGTGGTCTCGCGGCCGTTGAGCGTGAAGGTGACCGTCGGCATCGGTGTGCCCGCGCGCCGCGCCCATGGAAAGGCGGCAACGACGCGGCCGACCCTCATTCTAGCTCGACGATGGGGGGAGGACCGGCGCCAGCGCCGCCAGCAGCGCCGCGACCGGGTCGCGCTCCTCCTCCACGTTGACGATCACCGCCGACGGCACGGCGAACTCGGCGAGCAAGCTGGGGATGAGGGCCGGGCGCACGGTGACTAGGGCGGCAGCGATCCCCTCTCTCGCGAGCGCGCTGCGCACCGCGGGCATGTGCCCACCGCCACGCAGCTCCACGGGTCCCAGTTCATCCACGACGAGCACCGTGGCGGCGCGTTCCGCCGCGCGCCGCGCGAACGCGAAGCCGGCGGCCTCGAACCGGAACGGCGTTCCGTGCTCGCCGCGCTCCGCTCCGACCTTCGCCGCGAGCGTGCGCTGCTCCCCGCTGGCCACGTCCAGAACGAGGTAGCCGCCCCTCCCGCTGGCCTCCCAGACAGGCACCTGGACGAACCCCGCCACCCGCACGCCGCGCTCCCGGAGCGCCTGAGCGACGCCTCTCATCGCACGGGTCTTGCCGGCCGCCGGCCGCCCGGTGACCACCACCACGAACGGGCGGGCCGCTGCAGGCGGCAGCGCACGCACGAGCGACCTGTGCCCGCGCAACGCCGCGGCCGCGGCGGCCTCCTCGGCCACCCGTCCCGTGTGGGCCAGCAGGATCTCGGCGAGCCTCGGCAGCGCGGCCACGCGCGGGCGGGAGCGCCGGCCGCGCACGGCGAGCGCCGTCCAGGCATCGCGGGCCGCCTCGCCCAGGTGCGGCAGCGCGTTGAGCGCCAGGCCGAGCGCGAGTCCGAGCCTCGTCAGGCCGACCCGCGCGGCCACGCGCTGCACCGCCTCGGCGTCCACGTGCCGCGAGGCGAGCGCCGTCAGCAGAAGGAGCACCAGGAAACGCAACAGCACCGCGCCCCCGACCGCGAGTCCCTTCGCGGGGGCCGACGACCACCCGACGGCGGCCGCCGCCAGCGCGGATGCGGCCACCACGAGGACGAGCGCACGCAACGACCACGCCCGCCGCAGCGCGGCGGGCTCCAGCAGCAGAACGGACGCGACCGCCGCGAGCAGCGCCAACGCAGGCGCCAGGGGGTGCGAGAGGAACGCCAGCACCACGGCCACTACCGCGAGGAGCCACGCCGGCACTCTCACGGTGCGGCTCCCAGCCTGCGCGCCACGCGCCCTGCCACCCTCCACGACGCAGCACCCACCAGCGCCCCCAGAACCGCCGCCAGCGCCGAGACCGAGGCCACCAGCGCGGCCGGCGAGCCCGCCAGGAACGGGACGCCCGCGATGACACTCCCCACCACGCGTGCAAGCGCCTTCGCATCCGGGCCTGCGATCACAACGGCCGTCAGTGCCATCTGCAGCGGCGCCTCCGCAAACGCCAGCGCGCCGCCGAGCACGGCCCCGAACGCCGAGGTGCGCGTTGCTGTCATGGCGAGCTCGACGAGCGCGGCCTCGGCGAGGATCCCGGCCACCGGACCGATGATCAGCCCGCCGACCGAGAACACCTTGAGGAACGCCGCCACCGCTCCGGCCGCTAGGCAGACGCCGGGGTTGGGCTGTAGGCGGCGTGCGGTGAGCAAGCAGAGCACGCCGAACCCCGCCATGACCATCCCCGAGAGCGGCACCTGCGCGGCCTTGAGAACCGTCCCGAGCGAGACCTCCGCCGCCCCCCACAGGCTGCCGAACAGCGCGGCGTGCGTCCATGAACGGGCGTCCCTCATCGCGCCGCCTCCACCAGCGCGCCCTCCGAGATGACCAGGTGGCGGTGGGCGAACCCGGCCAGCTCCAGACGGTGCGAGGCAATTAGGTAGGCGCGTCCCTTCGCGGCGCGCTCCCCCATCAGGTGCGTCAGATCCGCGAGGTCCTCGGGGTCCAGCCCCTGGCCGGGTTCGTCCACGATCATCAGGCTCGGCCGCAGCGCGTCAAGCGCGGCGTGGACGAGGCGCTGGCGCTCGCCGCGGGAGAGCGTCCACGGCGCACGCCCCGACAGGTGCTCCAGACGGTGTGCGCGCAGGACCTCTGCCGCCGCGTCGAGGTCCACGTGAGCGAGCGCCAGCTCGCCGGCCACCGAGTCCGCGAACAGCTGTACGTTTGCCTCCGGCAGCAGGAGCGCCAGGTCATTCGGCCGGCGGACGGTCCCGGCCGTGACGGCGAGCGCGCCGCCTGCGGCGGTCGCGTGACCGGCCAGCACCCGCGTCAGCGAGGACTTGCCGGTGCCGTTCGGCCCCGAGAGGAGCACCACCTCCCCGGCGCGCACCGAGAGCGTGGCACCCTCGACAAGCGTGCGACCGCCGCGCACCACCGTGAGCGCGCTCGCCTCCAGGATGACCTCGCCGATCTCATCCGGCGGCGCGGCGAGCTCGGGCGCCTCCGGCGCCCAGCACGGGGCGAGCGTGCCCCCTTTCAGCTCGAGCCAGCGGTCCACGCCCCCCGCCAGCCGCCACCCGGCCTGCTCGGACAGCAGCACCGCGCCGCCCTGCCGACGCACGCCGACGAGCACGCGCAGCAACGCAGCGACGCCGTCCTCGTCCAGATGGACCGTCGGCTCGTCGAGGAGCACCGGACGAGGGGCGGCCGCGAGCGCCACCGCCAGCGCCACCCGCTGCCGCTCCCCGGAGGACAGCTCGGTGACACGCCGGTCGAGAAGCGCCTCCAGGCCGAGGGTGGCCGCGATCTCGGCGAGTAGCGGCGTCGTGCCATGCAGCCTCTCTGCCGCCGCCAGCTCGTGGCGCGGCGTGGCGAGGAAGAGCTGCGCGTCCGGACGATCGAGGCAGAACGACAGCAGGTGAGCGCGCTGGCCCGGGTCGAGATCCGTGATCTCCTCGCCGTTCAGCACGACCTTTCCCTCCACGGCGGCGGGACGCGCCCAGGGGAGCAGACCGGCGAGGACGTGCAGAAGGGTGGACTTGCCCGCACCCGAGCGCCCGCACACCCCGACCACCTCGCCCGGCCGCAGCTCGAGGCTGGCACCCGAGAGCACCGGCACGGCGTGTCCTTTGAGCAGGACGGTGACGCCCTCGGCGCGCAAGCCCGCAGCGCTCATGGCGGCTCATCATAGCCGCAGGTTGCACGACGAGAGGGGCGCACCGCACCCAACGGTCGCTGACCACGGTAGGTGCGCGCTCAGGCAGCGCTGATGGCCGGCCTCCCGGCGGCGAGCGTCAGCGCCTTGTCCTTCACGCCGAGGCGGACGGTGTCCCCTTCGGCGACCTCGCCGGCGAGCACCATGCGGGCAAGGGGATCCTGCACGAGACGTTGGATGGTGCGCTTGAGGGGGCGCGCGCCGAAGTCGGCGTCGTACCCCTCGCGGGCGAGGAAGTCGAGGGCCTCGTCGTCGGCTTCCACGCGGATCCTCCGCTCGGCCAGCAGCTGGTTGAGGCGGGCGAGCTGGATGTTCACGATCGCGCGTATGTGCTCGGGTTGCAGGCGGTGGAACACCAGCACCTCGTCCACACGGTTGAGGAACTCAGGACGGAAGTGCACCTTCAGCTCCCGCTGGACCATCTCGAGCATGCGCTCCCGCTGGGCCTCGGTGAGGTCTGCGATCACGTCCGAGGCGATGTTGGAGGTCATGATCACCACGGTGTTGCGGAAATCCACCGTGCGCCCCTTCCCGTCGGTGAGGCGGCCCTCGTCTAAGATCTGCAGCAGCACGTTGAAGACGTCCGCGTGGGCCTTCTCGACCTCGTCCAGCAGCACCACCGAGTACGGCCGGCGGCGCACCGCCTCGGTAAGCTGGCCGCCCTCCTCGTAGCCGACGTAGCCCGGCGGGGCGCCGATCATGCGCGCCACGGCGTGCTTCTCCATGTACTCCGACATGTCGAGGCGGATCATCGCCCGCTCGTCGTCGAACAGGAACTCGGCGAGCGCGCGCGCCAGCTCGGTCTTGCCGACGCCGGTGGGACCGAGGAACAGGAACGACCCGACCGGGCGGTTTGGGTCCTTCAACCCCGCGCGCGCACGGCGCACCGCGGTGGCCACCGCGACCACCGCCTCATCCTGCCCCACGACGCGGGCCGTGAGGCGGTCCTCCATGCGCAGGAGCTTGGCCTTCTCCCCCTCCAGCAGCTTGCTCACCGGGATGCCGGTCCAGCGAGCGACCACCTCGGCGATCGCTTCCTCGGCGACCTCCTCGGCCAGGAGAGACCCGTGCGCCGCCTGGTGCTCCTTGAGCGCCGAGGTCGCCCGCTCCAGCTCCTTCCCCAACCGCACCTGCTCGCCGTAGCGGAGCTGGGCGGCGCGCTCGAGATCGCCGTCGCGCTGGGCGTGCTCGGCGGCTTCCTTGGCGGCCTCGAGCTCTTCCTTGGCCTTCCGGATGTTCGCGATCAGCTCCTTCTCCCGTAGCCAGGAGGCCTTCATGGTCGCGATGCGCTCCTTCAGCTCGGCGAGCTCCCCCTCGATCTCGGCGAGGCGGTCCTTCGAGGGACGGTCGTTCTCCTTGGCGAGGGCGCGCTTCTCAATCTCGAGCCTGAGGGCACCGCGCTCCAGTTCGTCGATCTCGGTGGGCAGCGAGTCGATCTCGATGCGCAGGCGTGAGGCCGCCTCGTCCACCAGGTCGATCGCCTTGTCGGGCAGGAAGCGGTCGGTGATGTACCTGCTCGACAGCGTCGCGGCCGCCACGATCGCCGCGTCGGTGATGCGCACGCCGTGGTGCACCTCGTAGCGCTCCTTGAGGCCGCGCAGGATCGCGATGGTCTCTTCCACGGACGGCTCCCCCACGAGGACAGGCTGGAAACGGCGCTCCAGAGCAGCGTCCTTCTCGATGTGCTTGCGGTACTCCGAGAGCGTCGTGGCACCGATGGCGTGCAGCTCTCCGCGCGCGAGGGCGGGCTTCAGCAGGTTGGCGGCGTCCATCGCGCCTTCCGCGGCGCCCGCCCCCACCAGGGTGTGGATCTCGTCGATGAAGAGGATCACCTCGCCCTCGGAGTCCACGACCTCTTTGATCACGGCCTTCAGGCGGTCCTCGAACTCGCCGCGGTACTTGGTGCCGGCGATGAGCGCGCCGAGATCGAGCGCCACGATGCGGCGCTTCTTGAGCAGCTCGGGAACGTCGCCGCTCGCGATCCGCCCCGCCAGACCCTCCGCCACCGCGGTCTTGCCGACCCCCGGCTCGCCGATCAGGACGGGGTTGTTCTTGGTTCGCCGGGTGAGCACCTGCATTACCCGGCGGATCTCGTCGTTTCGCCCGATCACCGGGTCGAGCTTCCCCGCACGGGCCAGCTCGGTGAGGTCGCGGCCGTACTTCTTGAGCGCCTCAAACTTCCCCTCAGGGTTTTCGTCCGTGACGCGGTGGGAACCGCGCAGTTCCTGGATGGCGGAAAGCAGCGCGTCGCGGTCGACGCCGTAGCGCCCAAGGAGCTGCGCCGCCGCGCTGCCCGCCACCGAGGCGATCGCCAGTAGCAGGTGCTCGACCGAGACGTACTCGTCCTGGAACTGGGGCGCGAGCTTGGCTGCCGTCTCCAGGACCTTGCGCAGGTCGCGGGAGGGCTGGGCCTCGGCGCCGCCCTGGGCGGAGGGCAGGCGGTCCAACGCCTCGGCCAGGTCGGCCTGGAGGCGCCCGACCGGCACCCCGACCTTGTCCAGCAGCCTGGGGGCCAGCCCTTCCTGCTGCTGGAGCAGGGCGTGCAGCAGGTGCGCCGGAGTGGCCTCGGGGTTCCCGCGCTCGCTCGCCAGCCGGAGCGCCCCCTGGAGCGCCTCCCCGGCCTTGATCGTGAAGTTACTGTTGGAAGACATGTTAGCTCCTCATACCCCGGCTTTCCACCGTGCGCCGGTCCTTTTCAAAGATTAGGATCTTAGCGTCTTATTGTCAAGAGCGATTGTCAACAATCTTAGCACGATTCAATAAGATCTTGTGAGACCGAGGGGGCTTGAAGAACTCCCGCAGAGCTCCTGGCGGCGTGACGCGTGCTCCTTCTCGAGCGGGCGGGGCGTGCCAAGTGAGCGTGTAGAATGCGCCAACTGCCCGCGCTCGACCACCCGCGAAAGCGAGGAGCGGCACAACGACGGAGGACACAACGTCATGAGCGAACACCGCCACACCACCTACGTGCCCGCCGATTCGGAGATGCGCGAGTTCACCCTGCGGGCGCTCATTCTCGGCCTCTTCATGTGCGTGATCCTGGGCGCGGCCAACGCCTATCTCGGTCTCAAGGCCGGTATGACGATCGCCGCCACCTACCCCGCCGCCGTGATCGGGATGGCGATCTTGCGCCTGATGAAGGGCTCACTCCTCGAAGAGAATTTCGCTCGTACCGTCGGCTCGATCGGCGAGTCGGTGGCGGCCGGCGCCATCTTCACGATCCCGGCGTTTGTCATTCTCAAGATCTGGAAGTTCGAGACCGGCCACCTGCTGGAGGATTACCTGACCGCATCAGCCTTGATGATACTGGGCGGCGTGCTCGGCATCATGTTCGTGACCGTCCTGCGGCGGGTGATGGTCGAGGACCCATCGCTCCCATTCCCGGAATCGGTGGCCGCCAGCGAGATCCACAAGGCCGGCCAGCGCGGCGCCGAGGCGGCGCTGCAGCTGTTTCGCGCGATGGGCGTGGGGGCGCTCATCAAACTCGTCGACGGCCTGGGCATCTTCCGCTCCTCAAACGACTTCCCACTCGCGGTCGGGAAGGTCAACGAGAGCGTGGTGCGGCTCGGGCTCGATAAGGACGCCAAGACGATCGCGGCCGGCGGGGTGACCACCCTCTCGGCACCCGCGGCGACGCCGGCGTACATCGGCGTTGGCTACATCATCGGCCCCGAGCTCGGCGCGCTCAACTTCGCCGGCGGCTTGCTGGCGTGGGGGCTCTTCGTCCCGCTGCTGGTGTACTTCCTCGGCCCGCACCTGATCGGGCAGTACACGACCAACGGCACGGCGGACTGGGCGCTCCTCACGGCCCGCCTCTACCAGTTCGTCGTCAAGCCGATCGCGGTGGGCGGGATGCTCGTCGGCGCGTGCTACACCCTCTGGAGGATGCGCAAGAACCTCCTGCTCGGCATCAAGCGTGGGGTGGCGGACGTCAGGAAGTCGGCGTCCGCCGCGGCCGCCACCGAGCGCACCGAGCGCGACCTCAGCTTCAAGGTGGTGCTGTTCGGCATCGCGCTGATCTTTATCCTGATGATCGCCCTCTACGCGTTCTTCACCAAGGCAATCGGCGCCGCGCTCCTGGCCGCAATCGTCATGCTGGTCACCGGCTTCTTCTTCGCCGCGGTCTCCGGCAACCTCGTCGGCATGATCGGCTCGTCCAACAACCCGATCTCCGGCCTCACCCTCGCGACGACCGTGGTCGCGGCGCTCACCATGGTCATCGTAGGCGCCAAGGGGACGCAGGGCGTCGCGGCGGTTCTCGGCGTCGCGGCGATCGGCTGCGTCTCGGCGGCCGTTGCCGGCGAGATGCTGCAGGACCTCAAGGTCGGGCACATCCTCGGCGGCACGCCATGGAAGATGCAGATCGGCGACATCATCGGCGTGATGGTGGCGGGCGTCGTGATGTTTTTCCCGCTGTACGTGCTGCACGTTTCCGACCTGGCCGCCAACCCCGCCACCGGAGGCTTCGGCGGCAAGAATCTCCCCGCGCCGCAGGCGGGTCTGATGGCCGCGCTCTCACAGGGGATCGTCGGCGGTGAGATGGCGTGGCCGCTGGTGCTGGTCGGCATCGCGATGGGGATCTCGCTCATCCTCATCAGGGTGAAGAGCCCGATGCTGTTCTCGGTCGGCATGTACCTGCCCCTGGAGACCACCTTCGCGATCTTCATAGGCGGTCTCATCCGCGGCGTCGTCGACAGGATGCGCGCTAGGCGCGGGTACAACGACGCGCAGAAAGCCCGCGTGGAGAACGCCGGCATCCTCGCCGCGTCCGGCCTGATCGCGGGCGAGGCGCTGATGGGGTTGTTGATCGCGACCGTCGTGTTCATCCGTGACCGTATGCATCAGCCGGCCCAGTTCTGGACGATCCCCGGGTTCTCCGCAGTCGCACCCTGGCTCGCCATCCCTGTCTTCGTCATCCTGGCGGCCTACCTCGTTTTCGTGCCGCTCGGCAAGGCTGGCGCCGCCGACGAGCCGGCGCCACCGACGGCGGTGATGTAGGTCGTCCGCGACGAGAGCCCGACGCGATGGAGCCCCTCACCATCGTCCAGATGCTCGAGAAGACCGCCTTCGCCACCGGCTCGGTGGTGCAGATGTTCGAGGCGGCGAAGGGCCTAGCGGTGCGCCGCCACACGGTGCTGGTGGTCACCCGCCCCAGCCTAGAGATGGCCCAGCGCTGCGCCGAGGCCGGGATCGAGCACATCTCGCTCCCGCTCCGGAACGAGGTCGACCTCCCCTCGATGCGCCGCTTCGCCCGGCTGGCGCGCGAGCGCCAGGTGGACGTGGTCCACGTGCACAAGGGAATCGCACACGCGGTGGCGTGGGGCGCGATGTTCTTCGGCGTCCGCTACGCCCTGGTGGTCAACAGAGGCGTTTCGTTTCCGATCGATTTCGTCTCGAGCTTCAAGTACAGCTCCCGCAAGGTCAGCCGCATCGTCTGCGTGGCCGAGAACATCCGCCAACTCGTGATCGGCAGCGGCAGGATCCCCGCCCACAAGGTCGGGGTGATTTACGCGGGCGCGGACCTCGAGCGCTTCGACCCCGTGAAGGTTCACCCGGAGGCGGTACGGCAGGAGCTCGGTATCCCACCCGAGGCGCGCGTCATCGGGCACGTCGGGATGCGTGACTGGAAGGGCTGGAAGGAGCTCCTCAAGGCGTTCCCCGCCGTGCGCGCCGACCACCCGCAGGCGCACCTCCTGCTCGTAGCTTGCAGGACCGAGGCGCAGCGCGACGGGGTGCTCGAGCTCGTGCGCGAGATGGGACTGGGCGGTTCCGTGACCGCCACGATGGAGCGCCGCGACATGCCCGACGTGCTGGCCGCGTGCAACATCGTGGTGGACCCCTCGTGGGCGGGGACCGGCATCACCGGCACGATCCGCGAGGCGATGGCCCTCGGCAAGCCGGTGGTGGCGACGTCGGTGGCGGGAAACCCCGAGCTCGTCGAGGACGGTGTCTCGGGGATCCTCGTTTCGCCGCGCGATGTGCCGATGCTGGCCGCCGCGATCTCCCGCCTGTTGCGCGACCCGGAGCTGGCGCATCACCTGGGCGCCGCCGGCCAGGAGCGGGTGCGCGAGAACTTCTCGACCGCGGCGCGTATCGCCCGGCTGGAAGCGCTCTACCTGCGCGTCGCGCACGAGACCCGTACTACCGGACCCTAGCCGCCCAGGTTGGTGCTCCACGGCTCGCGCTGAGTGAATCGGCGTTCGCGCATCATCCGCCCAGGCAGGTGATCCACAGCTCCCGGCGCCTCGGACCATCGAGTTCCAACAGGTACACGGCCTGCCAGCGGCCGAGCGATAGCTCGCGTTCGCTGATCGGGACCGTGACCGAGTGCCCCACCACCGTGCTCAGGAAGTGGGCATCGGAGTTGCCCTCACTGTGGCGCCAGGCAACCGCCGGCAGCGCGGCGGCGAGCGCGCTCAGGATGTCCTCCCCCACGGCCGGGTCGGCGTTCTCGTTGAGGAGTACCGCCGCGGTCGTGTGGGGCACGGCCACGTGGCACAGGCCCTCGCTCACACCCGAGGCGGCCACCGCCTCCTGCACGAAGCTCGTCACATCGACGAGCTGGCGCCGGCGCTGCGAGGAAACCTCGATCACGTCCATGGGTACGCCCTCCCCTCCGGCCAGTACAGGATCCGATACCCTTCCGAAAGCAGCACCACCCTGTGCACGTAGTCCCACGTTTCGGGGATCTCGAGCGCCTCCACGAAGTCGGGGCCGTCACGCCGCCCGCTGGCCTCCCAGACCTCGCGCACCCTGTTCTCACCGGAGTTGTACGCCGCCAGCGCAGCGACCCAGGAACCGCCAAACGCGCGCCGCCAGTGCAGGAGCAGCGCTGCCCCAAGGGTAAGGTTGCGCGTGGGGTCGAACAGATCCCCCCTCGGCGAGAGCCCCGGAATCTCCTTCGCCATCTCGTTCGCGGAGCCCGGCAGCACCTGGGCGAGCCCGAGGGCGCCCGCGGCCGAGCGCGCCCGCTGGTTCCACGCCGACTCCTGGCGCACCAGCCCTGCCAGCAGCCATGGGGGCACTCCTCTCCGCTTGGCCACGCCCTCCAGTTCGGGGCGCAACGGCAGCGGAAGGTAGCGCTCCAGCAGCGCGCGGGGGACCCCCTGCCACGGTCCGGAGAGCAGTCTCGGCTCCCCCCGCATGAGGAGCGGAATCGCCTCGAGCGCAGGCATGTCCGCGAGCGCGAGGAGGCCCAGCCACCCTGGACCGTTGGCGCCCGCGGCCTCGAGGTCGGTCCGCCAGCCGAGCACCACGTCGGCCACCCGGCCGGCTGCGAGGAGGTCTGCCGCCCACGCCGGCGGGGGTGTGGCCGGAGATCGCTCTTCGGAGGTTCGCACCGCGACACCGACCCGCCCCAGCTCCTCGGTAGCCCACTGGGCGGCGAGATCCGGAAAACCGCTCGTGGCGAGCGCTTCCAGCCCCGCCCGGTCGCCACGCCGCGCCTGGATCCGCCCGCGCCAGTACTCGGCCAGGCGTCTCCCCCTCGTGCTCTTCCCCAGCTCCGAAGGCAGGCCCGAGGTCGGGGGTTTCTGGCGCGCCTTCAGGAAGACCAGGCGGCGGCACACCCACTCCCAGCGCGGTTGCGTCTGCACGGCCCCCACGGTCAGGTGGGGCAACGCCTCGGCGAACCGTCCGAGCTCCACGAGCGGCTCCCCCACGAGGATTTCTGCCCGGCCTTCGAGAGCGCTTCCGGGCGGTAGTAACGCACGCCCCCGCTGCGCCGCGCGCAGCATTTCGCCGAACGTGTTCCCCCGCTTGCCTAAAGGTGAGCCCCAGGCGATCTGGCGGAACCCCTCGGCACGCTCCAGCCAGCACTCCGCGCACCGTTCCCCCCCGCGCGCCGCCCAGGACAGCGCCCCGCCTGCACGGTGCAGCCTCAGCGCCGCCTGTGCGGCGACGAGGAACGCCTCACCCCCTGCGTGGGTCGCCGCCCGCAGGGCGGCCTCGGGCCGGCCCGCGTCGAGCCACGCCAGAGCGTTGACGGCCCACTCACCCCGCGTGAACGTCGCCTCCACCCGATCGAGGCCTTGACCCGGAAAGGCACCGGCGAACACCAGGGGGAACTCGACCACCACGCGGCGCCGGGCCGAGGCTCCCTCTCGATCAGGGGAGGAAGCGATCACCGCCAGGGCGCGGCCCAGGTCCTCGCGGCGCAACGTCGAGAGATCGGGGAGAAGGCCCGTCGCGGACGCCGTCCCTCCACGCGACGCGAGAACCTCCGCTCCCCGCAGCCGCAGCCACACGCGGTCCTCGGCGGACAGCCACGGGGCGGCGACCGCGGCCCGCCACGCCGCCGCCGTGGAGCGCGAGGCCTCGAGCGCCTCCTCCAGGCGGCGCGTGGCCAGATGTGCCAGACCGGCCTGAGGGCGGGCTAGATTGAAGCCCGTCAGGGCCCCCACCGGTGCGTGGGCATCGCAGGCGTACAGGCCCCAGAGCATCGCCGCCCGTGCCCGCTCGGAGATCCTGCCGCGGACGGCAACGTTCATAAACGCCTTGGCGCGGGTGCCCGCCGCGCCCCTGACGGCGAGCGCCTGGGCGAGCGTCGGACCGGGCGCGGCCCGACAGGAGAAGACGACCGGCAGAAGCAGGGTGATCGCCGCCCGGCGCCAGGCCCGCTTACGTGCCGAGGGCGTCCGGCTCTCCATCCGCGAGGATGCGCACCATCTCGTCCCGGAAGTAGTTGCTGGTGGCCCGCACGTCGGCCGACACGCGCTGCTCGTACATCTCACGGGAGCGGTCGATGTCGTCCTTGAGGCGGTGGTAAATGTCGCGCGCGATCTTGCCGGCCTGCACAGCCTGTTCGTTGTACAGTCTGACCTCGGAGATCAGCAGGCGCGCGAAGCGCTTGGCCTCTTCGTGCTTGCGCTCCTCCTCGGGAGAGCGCGCGGGCGCCGCCGACGGCACGGCCGGGGCAGGAGGAGGAGGCGCCGGGGCCAGCGGAACCTTGAGGTGGACCGTCGCGGAGGCGTCGGCGACCGGCTCGGCGATCTCGTACGGCACCGGCCGCGGTGCCACTGGCGGCGGCGCGGGTGGGCGCACGGGTGCGGCGGGCTCGGCCTCGAGCTCGAACAGTTCAGGCGCCGGTGCGGGCTGGGCGACTGGCGCCTGGGCTGGCGCGGCTGTCATGTCCTCGGGGTCAAGCAACGCGGCCGTCGGCACGATGGTCCGCCCGCTCAGGGTCTCCAGCATGAGGCCAACCGTGTAGGTGAGCTGCTGCACGACCGTGGTGTCGAGGCCGGCCTCACCCTCGACGGCGAGTAGGAGCCCGACCACCTTACCGCGCAGCGACATCGGGACCATCAGCACCTTCTGCCTGCCGCCGAACCAGCTGCCGAGCACCGGGTCCGCGTTCGAGCGGGTGACGACCGGCTTCCCCTCGGCTGCCCTCGAGATCGCGGGCGAGTCGGCAAGGGTGCCCTTCCAGCCCCGCGCCGGGTCTCCCTGCGGGAACCCGGCGCTCGCCCAACCCTGGACCATGCCCTCGCGCAGTACCACGATGGCGCGCGGACCGGACCACGGGCCGATCTGGCGAAGCAGCTCCTGGAGCACCTCCGACTGGGCACGGCCGGCGTCCAGCCGTCGCATGACGTCCAGGCCGACCGCGGGCGCGGCCACCGGGGTCGCAAGCTCTTGCAGCCGCTCCGACAGCCCCGCCACCGGGAAGAGCTGCTCGGAATCGGTCGGGACCACCGCGTCCAGGTCCCCTGCAGCGCGCCCCGCCGACTCCTGGAGCCGGCTCGCCGCCTCCCTGATCTGCCCGGCCACGGCGTTCAGCTTGGCGCGCATCTGCGCCACTGCACTTTCCCGCAGTTGTTCGAGTTCGGCGAGAATCGCCTCGTGCTTTTCCATGGCGCCTCCGTGGTGCCCGATCAAGCAAGCATTATCGGGGTGGCGCGTAAACCGTGTCAAGAAAATGTCGTGTTTGCCGTGCCCCGCCGCCTCTGGTAGTTTTCGACCCCTGGGGGGACGATGCGCCTGATCCTTGGGCACCTGGCGGTCGCGGGGACGCTCGTTTTCGCGTGCTGCGGACCGCAACCGGGCGACGAACGTACCCAGGAGTTCAAGGCGCAGTTTGCGAGGGTCAGGTCGGCGCGGGCGGAGCTCGTTGCCGCGCGAGAGGCGCTCGACCGTGCCCGGGCCGGGACCCGGGGTGCGGCACCGGACGCCGGTGCGCTGCGCAAGGCACAGGCGGCGTTCGAGGCAGCCTACACCAGGGACCAGAAGCTGCTGGCGGCGTTCCTGAACGTGGCCCTCAACGAGCGTTCCGACAGCCCCCAAACGCGGGAGGCGCTCGCCCTGTACACCGAGAGCGCCGTCGAAAACGCGCGCTACTTCCTCGGCCGGGCCGGTGACGGCCGCAGGGCGCTCGAGGTCCTCGAGGCAGCCGAACGCTGCTACCGGGCGCTCGGGCTGCCGATTCCCGCGGACCTGGCCACCACCCTCACCCAGGCCCGGCGGTTCCGAGCCACCCCGCCCGCACCCTCACCGAAGGCCGCATCACGCCCGACACCACACTCGCGCCGGTGACGTCCAAGGGAGTTTGACCCGGCGCAAGGCTTTTGCTACACTTCCCTCCCTTTGACTCGCGCGCTCGCGCCCACAGTCCGTGGCGCGGCAAGACCAGCGCAGAGGGGGGGTGAGATCGCGCGATGCCGACGATGGTTCATGTTCGGGACAATGAGTCGTTCGAGCAGGCTCTGCGCCGCTTTAAGCGGAAGTGTGAGAAGGCCGGTATCCTTTCTGAAATCAAGAAGCGCCAGCACTACGAGAAGCCGAGCGTGAGGCGCAAGCGCAAGCTTATCCAGGCCCGCAAGAAACTCCTCCGCAAGCTGGCTCAGCAGCGGAAGGCGGGTCTGCTTTAAAGCCCGCTGGATGGACCTTGAGCTTCGTTTCGCTGAAGTTTGACCGCGTACTCGAGTTGGTCGCCACCTTCGCACGCAGCGAACGGGGGCAGCAGGCAGTGATCGCGACCCTTCCCCGCTTTACCCCCGGGGAGGGGTCGCTGGCTTTTCGGCTCTCCCAGGAGATGGGCGTGCTGCTCGCCGGAAGCGGCGTGCTCTCCTTCGACGGTCTCGATGCGGCGAGCCTGCCGCACGAGGCAACCCTCACCCCCGCCGACGGGGCGGACCTTGCGCGTTTGGTCACGTTGGTCCGGCGCATCGTCGAGGTCCGCGCGGCGCTGGCGGCCGCCGGGACCGGCCCTGAGCTCTCCCGCTACGTGAACGCCTTGCCCCAGCTCGACGCGTTCCTCTCCTTCTGCGAGATCCGCCTCGGGCCCACCGGCGAGGTCCTCGACAGCGCATCCCCAGCGCTGGCACAGGCGCGCGCCTCCCGCGACCGCCACCGGGCCGCCATCGTGGCCGCCATGGAGCGGATCCGCCGAGAGCACACCAACCTCTCGGGGCCATTCACCGTGCGCCGCGAGCGCTACTGCGTGCCCGTCCCCTCGGGCGAGCGGCAGAGCGTGCCCGGCCTCGTGCTCGACGTCTCGTCCTCGGGTGCCACGGTGTTCATCGAGCCGTTTTCGGTCGTGGAGCCGAACAACGCCCTCGCCGAGGCCACCGCCCTCGCGCGCGCCGAGGAGGAGCGCGTGCTCGCCGAACTGACCGCCGCGTTTCACCGGCACGACGAGGAGCTGCTGCGCGCGACCTCCCTCCTGGCCGAGCTGGACGCCGTTCAGGCGCGCCTGCTGTTCGGGCAGGCGTGCGGAGGCACCCTCCTCGAGCCCGGTACCGGCAGCTCGCCCAGATTGACGGGCGCACGTCACCCTCTCCTCGACCCCGCGCTGGCCCCGCTGCGCCAGCAGGCGCTCGGGGAGGCCGGCAGCACGAGGCCGGTGGTGCCGCTCGATCTGGAGTTCCCGGAGGGTGCCAGGCTCGTGCTCCTCTCGGGGCCCAACGCGGGCGGCAAGACCGTCGCCCTCAAGACCGTGGGTCTCGTCGCCCTCATGGCGCAGGCGGGGATCCCGGTGCTGGCCCGGGACGGTAGCTCGCTGCCGGCGTTCAGCCGCCTGTGGTGCCACCTGGGGGACGAGCAAAACCTCTTCTCGGACCTCTCGACGTTCACCGGGGCGATGCGCGCAACCGCCGCGCTGCTCAGCGTGGCGGATGCGGATACGCTCGTGCTCTACGACGAGCTCGGCTCCGGCACTGACCCCGAAGAGGGCGCGGCGCTCGCCGCCGCCCTGCTCGAGGAGCTGGCGCGGCGGCGGTGCTGGACCTTGGCCACCGCCCACCTCATCACGGTTTCGGCCCACCTGGAGAGCGTGCCCAGGGCGATCAACGCGGCCATGGGCTTCGACGAGAGCAGCGGTCGCCCCACCTTCAAGCTCCACCTCGGGGTGCCCGGCCGCTCGCGCGGCCTGGCGATCGCCAGCTCCTGCGGGGTTCCTCCGGGGGTCCTCGCACGCGCCCGCGAGATGCTGTCGCGGGCGTTCCTGGCGATCGACGGGTACCTCGCGGCGCTCAGCGAGGAGCGCGAGCGCCTGCAGCGGGAGCGCGAGGCGCTGGCCGGAGCCAAGAGGGAGGCCGGGGAGGCGCGCGAACGCGCCGAGGAGGAGCGTCGGCGCCTGGCAGCCGAGCAGGAGAAGGTGCGCCAGCGTCTGTCCGAGGAGCGCGAGATGCTGCGTCGGCGCGCGCGGGAGCGCCTCGCCCAGGCTCTTGCCGAGCTCGAGCAGGCGCGGGCGCGCGGGGAGTTCCCCGGCAAGCGCCGACTGGCGGCCGTCCGCAGCGCCGCCCTGCACCTCGAGGAAGACGAGGACGCGGCACCTGCTCCGGCTGAACCGCTGGCGGTGGGCGCCACGGTGCGGGTGCGCGGCACTGGCGCTTCGGGCCAGGTCACCCGCGTGGTCGGCGACCGCGTGGAGCTGCGGGTCGGGGACAAGCGGCTGTGGGTGGAGAGCTCCGGCTGCGAGTCGGTGGCCGCAGCCCCGGCGCGCACAGCAGGCGAGGTGGAGATCGCGGCCGGCGAGGCACCGCCCGCCGAGATCAAGCTGATCGGCCTCACTCAGGAGGTGGCCCGGGAAGAGCTGGAGCGTTTCCTGGACCGCGCCGCCCTCTCGGGTATCGGCCGTGTCCGGGTGGTGCACGGGCACGGCACCGGAACTCTGCGCCGGATGGTCCGGGAGGTGCTGGCCACCCACCCGGCTGTGGCAAGCTTCTCCCACCCACCGCAGTTCCGCGGCGGAACCGGCGTCACCGAGGCGGAGCTGGAATGACAGGGCACAGGGCACGGGGCACAGAGCACAGCCGAAGACCTCCGGGTCGTGCCGTTCCTGTGCCCGGCGCCCGGCGCCCTGAGCCCTGCGAGGGAGGGGGAGTATGAGCGACTACGACCTCTCGCGGCGGGTGCTCGACCAGGTGCGGGAAGCCACCGACATCGTGGCGGTGATCGGCGAGCACATCACGCTCCGCAAGACCGGGCGCAACTACGTGGGGCTCTGCCCGTTCCACGGGGAGAAGACCCCCTCCTTCAACGTCTCGCGCGAGAAGGGGACCTACTACTGCTTCGGGTGCAAGCGCGGCGGCGACGCGATCGACTTCGTCATGGAGCTTGAGCGAGTCTCATTCGCGGAAGCCGTCGAGCGCCTGGCTGAGCGCTTCGGCGTGCACCTCCCCTCCGCGACCCCGGAGGCGCGCCGGCGCAAGGACGAGCACGACCAGATCACCGAGGTGCTGGAGGCCGCCCAGGCGGCGTTCGTGCGCCACGTCGGGGAGGACCGGCCGCGGGCGTTCCTCGAGCGCCGCGGCGTCTCCCTCGAGCAGGCCGCCGAGTTCGGCCTCGGGTACGCCAAGGGGGAATGGCGGGCGCTCTACGACGAGCTGTGCCGGCGGTTCCCGGAGCGCACGCTGGTCGCGGCCGGTCTCGTAGTCGAAGGGGACACCGGCCGGGTGTGGGACCGCTTCCGCGACCGGGTCACGATCCCGATCCGCAACACCCGCGGCCGGGTCATCGCGTTCGGCGGACGGACGCTGGGGGACGACCCCGCCAAGTACCTCAACTCCCCGGAAACCGCCCTCTTCTCCAAGAGCCACGTGCTATTCGCGCTCGACCGCGCCGTCCACGCCTTCGCCCAGTCCAACCGCGCCATCGTCGTGGAGGGGTACTTCGACTGCCTGGCCCTCCACCACGCGGGTTTCTCCGAGACCGTGGCCACGCTGGGCACGGCGCTCTCCGAGCACCACGCCAAGGAGCTCGCCCGCCGGGTACCCCAGGTGGTGGTGTGCTTCGACGGGGACGCCGCCGGCCGCCAGGCTGCGGTGGCCGCCCTGCGCACCCTCCTGATGGCCACGCTGGAGGTGCGGGTGCTCCTCCTTCCTCACGGCCAGGACCCCGACGACACCGTTCGCCGGGAGGGGGGCGACGTGTTCCGCCGGCGCGTGGACGGGGCTCTTTCCGCGACCGACTTCCTGCTCGAAACGATGGGCCCCACGCGCGAGCAACGCAGACGCAAACTTTTGGAAACATTGGAGATCATTGATGCCTCCCCGGACCCGGTCCGGCGCTTCGCCATGCGCGAGGCGCTGGCGCGTGGCGCCGGCGTCCCGCTCGAGCAGCTCGGCGGTATGGGCGCCCTAGCGGTGCTGGCCCGACAGCCCGAGCGGTTGCAGTTGCCGGAACGCGGCGAACTCGCCGTCCTCCGTGCTCTCCTCTACGACATCGAACCCTCGCAAAGGGCCGAGTATCTGTCCAGGGTGCCGCCAGAGGGCATTCAGCACGAAGCCACCCGCGAGGTTCTCGCCGCCCTGCGGAGGCTTCTCGAGACCGGCAGGTCGATCGAGGTCACGGCGCTCATGCCGGAACTGGAGAACCCAGCCGTGCGGCGGGTCGTGGCGAGCCTGGAGCACGAGGCGCCCCCAACCCCCAGGGACCGCCTTGAGGTTGTATTCGAGCTCCTGCAGCGCAAGCGAGACGAAGCCAGGCGTGCGGAGATCGTCAACAAAATGCGCCAAGCCGAGGCAGCAAGTGACAAGGAGACGCTAGCGCAATTAAAGGCGGAGCAAGCCGAGCTCATCAAGAGGCTGGCAACCCTACCGCCCGAGGCACCGGCGAAGAAGTGACCACAGGCGAGGAGGTTCGGAAACATGGGCAGGGTAGTACCCTTGAAATTTCCGGCATCACGTCCGACATTGACGATCGTGAGGTGCGGCGGGTGCTGGCGGCCCTCGAGCACGAGGTGCCGCAAACCGACGAAGAACGCCTCAGGCTTGTCATACTGAGGGAACTTTGCGACAAACACCGAAAAACAAGGCTCGCGAATCTCAGTCTCGAGATCGCGCGCGCCGAACAACAGGGAAACAAAGAAAAGCTCGCGGAACTCCAGCGCGAGAAGCACGCCCTGATAAGGAAAAAGAACGCCCCCTGAGGGTTAGCAGGCCCGCCGTGGCGGCTGTCAAACGGCGCTCGGCCCAGAAAAAGGATCGTCCTCTGAAGAAAAAGCCAGCTTCGCCAGCGCGGGGCAAGCGCCCGCCCAAGAAGATCGTGACCCTCCCGAAGAAGAAGAAAACGCCGGTTCCGCCCCGCAAGGGCCAGCGTTCGGGTGCGACGAAGAACCGCCCTGTCAAGAAACGAGCCGCGGCTGCCACGCCGGCCGCGCGGCGGGCCGCCGGGAAAGACCGCGCTCTCAAGAAGAAGCGAGCCACCGCAGCGCCGGCGCGGCGTCCGACCGGGAGAGACAGTCGGCCCGCGAAGAGGATGCCGGCCCTGCCCTCGCGCTCCACCCGCCCATCGACGAAGACGGTGAGCCACGTGAAGAAGGTTGCGGCCGCAACCGGGCGGACGGTGAGAGTGCCCGGGAAGAAAGAGATCGTCTGGAACAAGACACCGACTCTACCCGCGCGCGACAAGCGGCCGAGCCAGAAGAACGACCGCAACCTCAAGACCGCACCGACCGTGCCGACCCGGGGGGAGCGCCTACACGCAAAGACGGCGAGTCCTCCGAAGGGTGTGCTGCCACGCTCGGCGCGCGAGAGAATCCCTCACCGGAGGAAGGAGCGCTCCGGTAAAGATGCACTGGCCTCGACCACCCCGCGCGACCGCGACGCCCTGGCGCTGACCGTCGAGGAGAAGTACGTCGAGCTCGGAAGGCTTCTTGGCCTCGGCCGGGAGCGCGGCTACGTCCTGGTGGACGAGATCCTCGAGGTGCTGCCCGAGGAGGTCGCGTCCGCGGCTGAGGAGCTCGACGAGATCTACCTGCGCTTCACCGAGAACGACATTGAAATCGTCGAGAGCGTCGAGAAGCTGGCGGCCCTGGAAGAGGAGGCGACCCCGGGCGAGAGGCCGGAGAGCCCCGAGGCGGTCCCGGGCGCCACCCTGGTGGACCCCGCGCTGCTCGAGAAGACCAACGACCCGGTCCGCATGTACCTGCGGGAGATGGGCACCGTCAAGCTCCTCGACCGAGACGGCGAGGTGTCCATCGCGATGCGCATCGAGTCCGGTGAGGCGCAGGTCTTCGCCGCCCTCGCCTCCAGCCCCCGCGTCCGCGAGCTTTTCCTGCGGGCCAATGAGATGGCGCGCCGCGACCGCCGCATGATTCGGGACATCCTCTCGGGGCTCAACGGGGACCTGGACGAGCGCGGGCTGCTGAGGGTCGCGGAGACGATGAAGCTCTTCGACCGGATCTTCGAGCTGGACAAGCAGTCCAAGCAGCTCAAGGAGAGGCTGCGCCGCTGCAAGCGGGGCACCCGTCGCGCTGACGAGCTCCTCCGGAGGATTGACGCCCTCGCGGGGGACACCTCCGTGCTGGTGCGCTCCACCGACTTCACGACCACCACCCGCAATCGCCTGGTGCGTTTCCTGACCGAGATCGAGCGCCAGTTCTCCATACCCATCAACACGATCCGCAAGGACGACGCGCGGCTGAAGACCGAGCGCAACGCCGAGCGGCGCACGTTCTACAAGGAACGGATGAAGCGCTACCGGGCGGAGTTGCACTCCCTCGAGCACCGCTTCGGCGTGCCCTACGACGAGCTCCGGCGGGTAGTGGCCGAGGTCCGGCAGGGGGAGCGCGAGACCGACGGCGCCAAGCAGCAGCTCATCGTCGCCAACCTCCGCCTGGTGGTCTCGATCGCGAAGAAGTACACCAATCGCGGGCTGCAGTTCCTCGACCTCATCCAAGAGGGGAACATCGGCCTCATGAAGGCGGTGGACAAGTTCGAGTACCGCCGCGGCTACAAGTTCTCGACCTACGCGACGTGGTGGATCCGGCAGGCGATCACACGCGCGATCGCCGACCAGGCGCGCACCATCCGCATCCCGGTGCACATGATCGAGACGATCAACAAGCTGACCCGCACCCAGCGCCAGCTCGTGCAAGAGTTGGGGCGCGAGCCCACCGCCGAAGAGGTCGCCGAGAAGATGGAGATCCCGGTGACCAAGGTCCGCAAGATCATGAAGATAGCTCAGGAACCCATCTCCCTCGAGACGCCCATCGGGGAGGAAGAGGACTCCCACCTAGGGGACTTCGTGGAGGACCGCTCGGCGGTCTCCCCGATCGACGCGGTGATCGCGGCCAGCCTCAAGACCCAGGCCGAGGGGGTGCTGCGCACCCTCACGCCGCGCGAGGCCGAAGTGCTGCGGCGCCGGTTCGGGATCGGGGACGGCACCGAGCACACCCTCGAGGAGGTCGGCAAGGCGTTCAACGTGACCCGCGAACGCATCCGCCAGATCGAATCGAAGGCGCTCCGTAAGCTGCGCCACCCCACCCGCTCCAAGCTGCTCAAGCCCTACCTGGACATGATCGGCTGAGCGGCCGGGGTCCGGGCACTGGGCTCCGGGTGTCGGGGTCGCGGCGCTTGCCAGTCGTCCCCGTGAAACCTACAATGCCCACTCGCTGGGTCCATAGCTCAGCGGTCAGAGCCGCCGGCTCATAACCGGTTGGTCCCAGGTTCGAATCCTGGTGGACCCACCAAACACGGCAGGGGCTTGCGGCCCGGCGACGGCGGCCAGGCCGGGGTTTGTGGTGCCCATGGATGCGGGAGGTGCGTTGAAGGTCCGGGAACAGCTTGCAGGGTACATCGCGCTCCAGCGACTCTTGGATCGTCGGACCGTCCTGAAGCGGGAGCGCGACACCCCGCCGGAGGCCCTTACCGCGCTGCGGACCCAGTTCGCGGAGCGCCACGACAAGCTGGAGGCCGCCCGCAAGCGCCGCGAGGCCCTCCACGTCGAGCAGGCCACCCTCCAGAAGGACGTCGAGGTGCTGCGGGAGGAGCGCGAGCACTTCCGCAAGCAGAAGAGCCAGGTCACCAACATGAAGCAGCTCTCCGCGGTGGTCAGCGAGCTCGACCACGTGGAGAGCCAGCTCAAGGGGAAGGAAGACCGCCTGCTCGTGATGTGGCAGGAGCTCGAGGGCGTCGAGACCGACGTCTCATCGCTCGGTGAGGAGAGCGACGAGGAGAGGACACTGCGGGAGCAGGCGGAGGCCGCCTGGGCCGACCGTCGCACGACGGCCGAGGCGGAACTCTCCGAGATCGAGCGGGAGCTGCGCATCACCCAGCACCAGCTCGGCGAGGCGGCGATGAATCGCTTCAAGAAGCTGTGGGCCTCGCGCAAGCCGAACGCCGTGGTCCCCGTCGAGGGAACCGCCTGCTCGGCCTGCCACGCCGAGCTGCGCCCCTCCCTCGTGCAGTTGGTGCGCACCAAGGAGGACCTCCAGTTCTGCGACCACTGCCGGCGCCTCCTCTACGACCCCGAGCAGTTCTCGAACCCGGCATGAAACCGCCGCGCACCGGCCGCGCCGCCATTGACGGGGGCGCCCGCGGCAACCCCGGCGAAGCCGGGTGCGGCATCGTACTGGACGCCGCCGGTCACCGCGAGGAGCACGCCCTCTACCTCGGTACCGCGACAAACAACGTCGCCGAGTACGCCGCGCTGCTTGCGGCGCTCGAGCGCGCGCACGCGCTCGGGCTCGAGGAGCTGGCGGTACGCTCCGACTCCCAGCTCCTCGTCGAGCAGATGAACGGCGGCTACCGCGTGAAGGCGGGCCACCTCAAGCCGCTCTGGCTGCGGGCGCGCACCCTCGCGGCGGCGCTGCGGCGATTCTCCATCGAGCACGTGCCACGCGACGCCAACCACGCAGCCGACGCGCTCGCCAACCGTGCGATCGACACCCGCTCCTCAACGCTGCCTCGCCCCGAGGGCTTATGAGCACCGGGGACCGCGATCGGTGGTCTGTGGTCCGGGAGAGCACGGTGTGAGCATTGCGGAGAACCTCGCTCGGGTGCGTGAGCGCATCGCGGCGGCGAGCGCCAGGGTAAGCCGCAGTCCGGGCGAGGTCCGCATCGTGGCGGTGAGCAAGACGCAGCCGGCTGCCGCCGTGGTGGAGGCGATCGCCGCAGGCGTGGACGCGATCGGCGAGAACCGGGTCCAGGAGGCCGCCGCCAAGCGCCCGCTCACCTCCGGCAGCGTCCCCTGGCACCTCGTCGGCCCGTTGCAGCGCAACAAGGCCAGGCAGGCGCTCGAGCATTTCGACCTCATCGAGACGGTGGACAGGCCGGAGCTCGCCGACCGGCTCGAGACCCTGCTGGCCCCGCTCGACCGGGTGCTGCCGGTCCTCATCGAGGTCAACATCGGCGGCGAACCGCAGAAGAGCGGCGTGACGCCCGCGTCCACCCCAGCCCTGGTCGAGCACCTGCTTGACCGGTCCCCGCACCTTCGCCTCCAGGGGCTCATGACGGTGCCGCCGTACGATGCGCACCCGGAGCGTTCGCGCCCCCATTTCGCCGCGCTGCGCCGCCTGGCGGCGGATCTCGCGGCCCGCTTCGACGCAGGACCTCTCGTGCTCTCCATGGGCATGAGCGAGGATTTCGAGGTGGCCATCGAGGAAGGCGCCGCCTGGATCCGGCTCGGCCGCGTGCTGTTCGGGGAGCGCCGCACCCCGGCGTGACCCTTGCCACAGCCATGGGACGCGATGTAGGTTAAGCTTGTTCCAGCAGGAGGTTCGCCCCATGAACCGGCTCACGCCACTGGAGATCCAGCGCTCCACGTTCCCGCGCAAGGTGCGCGGGCTCGACCCGGAGGCCGTGCGCGACTTCCTCGGGCAAATCGCCGAGCAGCTCGAAGACGAGGCCCGTGCGCGCGGGGAACTGCGCACGCAGATCGCCCGCCTGACCCAGGAGGTCGAGGAGTACCACCAGCGTGCCGACGCCCTCAACGAGGCGATGGTGGCGGCCCAGCGCACCGCCGAGGCGACCGTCGCGCAGGCCGAGGCCGAGGCCCAGCGCATCGTCGCCGAGGCCGAGACGCTCGCCGACCGCGTCGTGGACGATGCCGCCCGCCGGGCGGAGAACGTCGAGCTCGTGATCGGCCACCTGCGCGGCCGGCGGCGCACCGCCCGTTCCGACCTCAAACGCCTCGTGGAGCTCCTCCAGGGCACCGTGCGCGATGACGAGGCGGCCGAGCAGCGCGAGAGCGAGGCACCTTCCGTGAGCTTCCTGCGCCGCCGTCACCCCGACGCCAAGGGCGAGCGGTGAGCGTGGTGAGCCTCGCCGCAGGCGCCTTGAAGAAACCCCGCCGTACTTCCAACAGCGCCTGGAGCCCGGCACTTTGAGCCTGCTGATCACCGGCGCCGCGGTCGTGGCCACCCCGCGCGGCACCACCGCGCTGGCGGGGCCACGCCAGGGTGCACTCGAACTGCAGCCCGAAGCGGTGGTCCGCTGCAAGGGGCGTGAGATCGTCTTTGTGGGTGAACGACACGAGCATGACCGCCGTTTCGGCCGCCCTGCGGAGATCCTGGATGCCTCCGGGGGCACCGTCGTTCCCGGTTTTGTGGATCCTCACACCCATCTGCCGTTTGCGGGGTACCGGGAGGACGAGTTCGACCGCCGCCTGGCCGGCGAGAGCTACTCAGCCATTGCCGACTCGGGCGGCGGGATCGTGGCCACCGTCGCGGCCACCCGCAAAGCGCCCTTCGACGAGCTGCTCGCGCTCACGCTCCACCGTCTCGACCGGGCGCTACTGAGCGGAACCACCACCACCGAGGCCAAGTCGGGCTACGGGCTTGAGCTCGAGGCCGAGCTCAAGCAGCTGCGCGTGCTCCGTGAGGCGAGGCGCCGCCACCCGGTCGAGATCTCCGCCACCGCCATGCCCGCCCACGAGATCCCACCCGAGTGGCGGCGCGACCCTGATGGTTACGTGGAGCTGGTCGTCGGCCAGATACACCCGGCCATCGCGCAGCAGGGGCTCGCCGAGGGCGTGGACGTCTTCTGCGAGCGCGGCGTTTTCTCACCTCACCAGACCCGCCGCCTGCTCGCCGACGCGCATCGATACGGCTGGCGCATCCACCTGCACGCGGACGAGCTTTCCGACCTCGGCGGCGCCAGGCTGGCCGCCGAGCTCGGTGCCTCGTCCGCCTCGCACCTTCTCCACGCCTCCGACGAGGGCATCGGGGCGCTCGCCAGGCGGGGCGTCGTCGCGGTGGTGCTGCCGGGCGTCTCGTTCTTCCTCCGCGAGCGGTACGCGCCGGTGCGCAAGCTGGTCGCGGCTGGTGTGCCGGTCGCTCTGGCCACCGACTGCAACCCAGGCTCCTCCCACACCGAGTCGATGCCGGCCATCATCGCGCTCGCCTGCCTGGGCGCCGGCCTTTCCACCGAGGAGGCTCTCGTGGCCGCGACCCTCAACGCCGCTGCAGCTCTCGGCCGCGCCGATCGCATCGGCAGCCTGGAGCCCGGCAAGCAGGCCGACATCGTCGTGCTCGGCGCGCCTTCACCCAAGCACCTCGTCTACCACTTCGGCGTCAACCTCGTGCGCCACGTCGTCAAGGCCGGCAAGGTCTCGGTCCGCGACGGTTCCCTCCAGCCTGGCTAAGCTGCCAACGCCCTTCAGGATCTCACGCGAACCTTCCTCGGGCGGAGGGCGCCGCCACCGGTAGGGTTCCTGACCGCCAGGCGGATACCGAAGCGAATTTCGCCTCGTTCGTGACGAGCGGCGGGTCAGGGAGCCGGGAGTCCTGCGCCAGGCAGGACGGGAACCCACGCCCTGGTGACGGCCGGGGCGTCTCCCGGATGGGTTTCTAGGCGAAGGAGATGCCACCAGGATTACCGCGGCAACGGCTATCACGATCCAGATGATCTTCATGGTGCGGCCGGTGGTCTTCTTCTCTGTGTCGGCAAGGGGTTCGAACATGTTACCCTCCGGACAATCGCCGCTCGGAGCCCACAGGAACTCAGCCCGTGGCGCCCGGTGCGGTCCCGGCTCCGCGGCCCGACCGCGGCGCCGGCGATCAACCGGATGGCGGCCCGACCATCCGCGGTCTTCCTCCGGCGGCACAATGCCGACGGACCCTTTCGAGGCCCCGCTCCCGAGCCCGCGCGGCCGGGAGTCTCGAGCTGGTCTCAGGAGCAACAGGGGATGGCAGCAGCGTGCCCCGCGCGCTGGCGCCCCCGTCCGGTGGAGGGTGCCGTTCTCAGACGCGCTCGAGCTTCGCGAGCGAGGGAATGAGCGTCTTGCGGCCGGCGCGGTCGAAAAACACCACCAGGCGGGTTTGCGCATCCGTCCCGTGCACCTGCAGAATCACCCCGGAGCCGAACGTCGCGTGGCGTACCTTAAGACCGGGCCGCCACCCGTCCGGGTGGGCGGTGCGTTGCTGCCGGCCGATGCGTGCATCGGCGCCCGGCGCCGGGGCCGGCCGCGACGGGTGCGGCAGGTGAGTGCGGAACGGGTCGCGGCGCGCGAACGTCGTGCGCTCCTCCACGACCTCCCGCGGCACCTCCAGCAGGAACGGTGACGGGCGTCCGGAGAGCAGCTGGCCGTTCACCCGCCGTACGCGGGCGGAAGTGAGGAATAGCCTGCGGCGCGCCCTCGTCATCCCCACGTACGCGAGTCGCCGCTCCTCCTCCTCGTCGGTCCCGCCGTTGCCCTCGCGGCGCAGCGGCAGCAGTCCGTCCTCCATGCCCACCAGGAACACCACGTCGAACTCGAGGCCCTTGGCGGCGTGTAGGGTCGACAGCTGCACCGCGTCCCCCTCGCGCCGCATATCGGCATCGGTCAGCAGCGCAACCTCGTCCAGGAAGCCGGCCAGGTCGAGGCCGCGCTCGCCCGCCTCCGCCGCGGCCGCGACGAGCTGGTCGAGGTTGGCGCGGCGCGCCCGGTCTTCCTCGTCCTCCGACGCGTACTGGGCCGCCAGCCCCGAGCACTCCAGCAGCTGGCGCACAACCTCGGCCGCGGGTGCGCCGGTCGCGAGCGTCTGCAGCTGGCCGAGGAGCCTGAAGAACTCCCCCACCGCCAGGCGGGCCCGCGGCGTCAGCTCCCCCGGAAGGCGGCGCGCCGCCTCCGGCAGCGACACCCCCCATGCGGCGGCCGCGCCCTCAAGGTGGTCCATCGCCACCTGCCCGATACCGCGGGCCGGCACGTGGATGGCGCGGCGGAACGCCAGCTCGTCGTCGAGCGCGACGAGGAGCCGCAGGTAGGCGAGCGCGTCGCGCACCTCCTTGCGCTCCCAGAAGCGCGTGCCCGCCACCACCGCGTACGGGATCGCCCGCCGCACGAGCTCCGCCTCGAAGCTGCGCGACTGCGCGTTGACCCGGAACAGCACCGCCACGGCGCCCAGCTGCACGGCGCCGCGCAGGCGTTCGATCTCGTCGGCCACGAAGCGCGCCTCGTCGGCCTCGTCCGCCGCCAGGTACACGGTGACGGGCACCCCCTCGCCGACCTCCGAGGAGAGCCTCTTCGGGCGCCGGCGCGCGTTGTGCTCGATCACCGCCGCCGCGGCGCGCAGGATCGGCTCGGTCGAGCGGTAGTTGCGCCCCAGCGTCACGACCCGCGCACCCGGGTAGGTGTGCTCAAAGTCGAGAATGTTCTCGATTTCTGCACCGCGCCAGCGGTAGATCGACTGGTCCTCGTCACCGACCGCGGTCAGGTTGGGCCGCGTGCCACCCAGCAGCCAGACAAGCTTCGCCTGCGCCAGGTTGGTGTCCTGGTACTCGTCCACCAGGATCCACCGGAAGCGGGAGGCTAGCCCCTTGCGCAGGCCGTCCTCGCGCTCGAGCAGTCCCGCAGCGAGGAGCAGCATGTCGTCAAAGTCCACCGCTCCGGAGGAGTGCAGCTCCGCCTGGTACGCCTCGTACACCTCGGCGAGTAGCCGCTCCTCGCTGCCGCGCGCCCGCCCGGCCAGGCCCTCCGCGCTTAGCATCGCGTTCTTGGCCACCGAGACGCGCGAGCGCGCCGCGCGTACCGACAGCCGCGTCGTGGGGACGTCGAGCCTCTTGAGCACCCGGTCGAAGAGGGTGCGCTGCTCGTCCTCGTCGGCGATCGCGAAACGGCTCGGCAGTCCGGCCTCGCGCGGGTGGTTGCGCAGGAGCTGCAGCGCGAAGCGGTGGAACGTCCCCACAAACCCACCCGACAGCCTGCCGCCCACCAGCGTCTCAACCCTCTCGGCCATCTCGCGCGCCGCCTTGTTGGTAAACGTCACCGCCAGGACCTCGTGTGAGCTCGCCATGCCATTCGCTAGCAGCCAGGCGACCCGGTAGGTGAGCACCCGCGTCTTGCCGGAGCCCGCCCCCGCGACGACCAGAAGCGGCCCCTCGCCGTGCGTCACGGCCTGCGTCTGGTCGTCATCGAGCTCGGCGAGCAGCTGTGCGAGACGGTCCAACACTCCTCCCACGAACCGGTGATTGTACCCCCAAGGCAGCCATCCATCGGTGTCACCTTTCCCCATCGCCACCCGCCGACAACAAGGACGCGACCTTGCCCTGCGCCCGGTCCCCGCCCGTTTAGCCTGCAGATTGACAATTGTGAGAGAAGGCAGCGGGAAAGGCGTGTAGCCCGCGCCGCCAAGATTGGGCCAGATGCAAGGCGCGCGAGCCGGTCGCACCGGAGCATAGCCGGAGGCTATGTTAGGACGCGAACCGGCGCGTACAACGCCGCAGATGGTCCGATAATGGCGGCGCCAGCCTATTCGACCGTGACGGACTTGGCCAGATTCCTCGGCTGGTCGACATCGCAGCCCCGGCGCACCGCCACCTCGTACGCCAACAGCTGCAGCGGCACCGCCGCTGCAATGGGGAGCAGCGGCCAGGGCAACTCGGGCAGCGGCACCACGGCGCGTGCGAGCTCGGCCAGGCGCGCGTCGGAGGGGTCCCCGAACGCGTACACCGGCGCCTTGCGGGCGCGCACCTCCTCGATGTTGGAGCGCACCTTCTCGGCGAGCTCCCCCGCGGGGCACAGAGCGATGACCGGGAAGCTCTCATCGAGAAGCGCGATAGGCCCGTGCTTCATCTCGCCCGCCGGGTACCCCTCCGCGTGCAGGTAGGAGATTTCCTTGAGCTTGAGGGCACCCTCCAGGGCGAGCGGGTAGAGCACGCCGCGCCCGAGGTAGAAGGCGTTTGTGGCGTGCTCCAGCTCGGCCGCGATCGCCGCCACCTCGGGGGCGCGCGCGAGCATGCCGTCGAGGTCGTACGGCAGCACCCAGGCGCGCTCGAGCAGGGCGTCCGTCTCGTCGCCGGGAAGGCCCTTGGCATCTCGCCACGCCAGGGCGAGGGCAAGCAGCGCCACGAGCTGGGTGGTGAACGCCTTGGTGGATGCCACGCCGATCTCCGGCCCCGCGTGGGTTGCCAGGCGCCATGAGGCAAGCCTCTCGGCGAGGGCGCCCCGCACGTTGCACACCGCGGCTAGGCCCGCACCGGCCCCGGAGGCAAGCCGCATGGCCGCAATCGTGTCGGCGGTCTCCCCCGACTGCGTGATGCCGACCACCAGGGTGTCGTTGCCAAGGAGCGGTTCCCGGTAACGAAACTCGGAGCCGTAGTCCACCTCGCAGTGCACCCTGGCCAGGCGCTCAAGGTAGAACTTCCCCACCAGCCCGGCGTGCCAGGAGGTCCCACACGCCACCAGGCGCACGCTCGAGAAGCGCTGCAGCGTCGCGGCGTCGAGCCCGAGGTGTGCGAGGGAGGGTTTGGAGGTGTCGGGGAAGAGCGCGTGGAGCGTCTCGGAGACCGCCCCGGGCTGCTCGTTGATCTCCTTGAGCATAAAGTGGCGGAAGCCGCCGCGCTCCACCTCGCCGGGCTCCCAGTCCAGGGTGACGACCGGGCGCTCAGCCCGCCGCCCCTTGCTGTCGAGGACCCTCACCTCGCCCGCCGTCACAACTGCCACGTCGCCATCTTCGAGGTGCAGGCAGCGCCTCGTCATTGCGATCACGGCCGCAGGGTCGGAGGCCACGACGTTCTCGCCCTCCCCGAGCCCGACCACCAGTGGTGGTCCGTTGCGGAAGGCGACGATGGTTTCGGGGTCGGCCCGCGCAATTGCGGCCACCGCGTACTGCCCGCGCAGCATTCCCCGCACCGAGAGCGCCGCCGCCGTGAGGTCGTTCCCGCCCCGTGCGAGCAGGTGAGCGATCACTTCCGAGTCCGTGTCGGAGGAGAAGTGCGCCCCCTGCGCCTCCAACTCGGCCCTCAGCTCGCGGAAATTCTCGATGATGCCGTTGTGCACCACAGCGACGCGTCCCTGCTCGTCGGTGTGCGGGTGGGCGTTGCGCTCGATCGGGGCGCCGTGCGTCGCCCACCGCGTGTGGCCGAGCGTCAGGCGCCCGTGTAGCCCCGCGGCGTAAGCCTTCTCCGCCAGATTGATGAGCTTGCCAGGGGCGCGCAGCACCGCCAGGCGATCGCCGCAGTGCACGGCAACGCCCGCAGAGTCGTAGCCGCGGTACTCGAGATGGCGCAGCGCCTCGAGCACCACGGGAACGCCCTCACGCGGACCCACATAACCGACGATGCCGCACATTCCACCCTCCCCTTTCGGCGGCGCGGAGCCAGGAACCCGTCTCCCGTCCCTCCCCGATTCCACCCTTGAGCGATCGCCGCGCCCAATTCTAGCCCCGTGCGACTTCGGATGCGTGCCCTCCCCCGTGGCGAGCGCGCCACACACTGTGCGAGCGCTGCATGAGGGCATCGATTGCGCGGGTGTCTTGGTGAACGAATCGCTGCGCTCGGGATGATTCGTCGCGCTCTGCGGGACGAATCACTTCCTCGAAAGATCGAGGAGGACCTGCTTGGCCACCGCTTTGAGGGTCTCGAACACCCCGATGCCCTTGGGCGCGACCGCCTCGAACGTCGCCTCGCCCTTGATGTTGAGCGTCCGGTACATGGTGTCGTAGGCAACCGCGGAGGGGAGGTCACGCTTGTTGAACTGCAGGGCAAACGGGGTCACGGCGAGGTCGAAGCCGTTCTCCTTGAGGTTGATCTTGAGGTTTTCCAGGGACTCCACGTTGGCGTCCATGCGCGCCTCCTGGGAGTCCGCGACGAAGATGACCCCATCCACCCCCTTCAGGATCAGCCGACGCGAGGCGTCGTAGAACACCTGCCCGGGCACGGTGTAGAGGTGGAAGCGGGTGCGGAAACCCCGCACGCTCCCGAGGTCGAGGGGGAGGAAGTCGAAGAACAGGGTGCGGTCGGTCTCAGTGGCGAGAGAGATGAGTTGCCCCTTGTTCTGCGGGTTGGTGCGCTCGTAGATGAACTGCAGGTTCGTCGTCTTGCCGCCCAGGCCGGGGCCGTAGTAGACGATCTTGCAGTTGATTTCGCGGGAGGCGTAGTTGATGAAGCTCATTCGGTGAACAGGGCGTCGATGTCTTCGTCGGTGATCTCGGCAAACGGTGAGGCGGGAGCCTGACCCTGCTCGGCCGCCTTGGTCGCCATCTCGCTGAGCACCTCCTCGAGGTCGCCGGCCGCCTTGCGGACCCGCAGACGCACGAGCCCCAGCGACGAGCGCTCGTCGAAGATCACAACCAGGATGAGGCGCTGACCCACGATGGAGATGTGGATGTTGTCCCGCTCCCCCTCGTGGAACAGGATCGAGAACTCCTTCTCCCCGATGAGGCGGGCGAGGCCGTCGGTGGCGGCCACGTTCCCCGCGGTGAGGGACGCGAGCGACGTGGCGTCCACCTTGTCCAGGTCGCCCTTGGCGGCGATCTGCTGGCCGTTCTTGTCGACCAGGAAGACGATCTTGGCGTTGGAGTCCGTCCACAGGCGCGCGAGGACGCCGTTGATGCGCTCGAACTCGTCCTCGTACATCACCAGATTGGGCCCAAGCATCGTCATCGCCGCCCGCCTCCGACCCTCAACTTGTGAGTATAGCCGACATTACGCGTCAATCCATCCCCCGACGCCCCGCAAGCGCCCTCGTGAGCGTCACCTGATCGGCATACGAGATCTCCCCGCCGGCCGGAAGGCCAAACGCGATGCGCGTCACGTTGGTGCCCGTGGCGCGCAGCGCACGGGCGAGGTAGTGCGCGGTGGCCTCCCCCTCGACGGTCGGGTTGGTCGCGAGGATGATCTCCCGCACCGAGCCCTCGCGGACCCTGGCGAGCAGCGCCGAGACGGTGAGCTCTTCGGGGCCGATCCCGTGCAGGGGATCCAGGGTGCCGCCCAGGACGTGGTAGACGCCGCGGAACTCGCCGGTGGCCTCGACCGCCCATGCGTTGAGCGGGTCCTCGACCACGCAGATAAGGCCCCGGTCGCGGCTCGTGTCACGGCACAGCGGGCAGGGGTCCTCCTCGGTAAGCAGGAAGCAGACGTTGCAGTGGCGCACCGCGTCGGCCGCCCGCGCGAGGGCCTGCGACAAGAGGCGCGCCCCATCGGGGTTGCGCACGAGGTACTGCACGAGGCGCGTCGCGGTGCGAGGGCCGACCCCTGGGAGCTGTTCGAGCTGCTCCAGCAGCTCGCGGACCGCCGGTGGCCGCAGCTCCATCAGAACAGGCCCGGGACCCCGGCCGGCAGCCCGAGACGGGCGAGCACCTCATGGGACCGCTCCTCGACCAGGCGCGCGGCCTCCTGCCACGCCGCCACCACGAGGTCCTCCACCAGGCCCGGCTCCTCGCCCGCCAGCGCCTTGGCGTCGATCGAAACGCCTTTGAGCTCCTTGAGGCCGTTGAGGCGGACGCGCACCAGGCCACCGCCCGCAGAGCCCTCGACCTCCAGCTCACCGAGCATCTTCTGCATCTGCTCCTGTGCGCGTTGCGCCTGCTGCAGCAGCTTCGCGACGTTCATGACTTCTCCTCGACGCTCTCCACGCGTCCCCCGAACACCTCGAGGACCTTGCGCACGCCCTCGTCGGACTCGACCTTCTTGCGCAGGCTCGGCTCGCCGCCATCGCCGGCCGCCGGGTCGTCCTCCTCCACCCGCACGTCGCCCGGGAGACCCGCCTGCCGCGCCGCGGCTGTGAGCTGATCGACCGCCTCCCGCAGCGACTTCCTGGTGGCCGGCGGAAGCCCGCCCACGCGCAGCACCAGCGTTTCTCCGGTGACCACCACCTCGCGCACCGAGCCCACGCGACCCGCGAGGAGGCGCGCCCCCAGCGCCTCCAGCGCCGCAACAAGACGCGCGGCCGCAGATCCTGCCGAGGCCGGCACCGAACCGTCCGGAGCGGCCGTGTCCGGAGGCCGTACCGCCGAGGGTGTCACCGGCTCACCCCCCAGAAGCGCCTCGACGCGCTGCAGCCGCGGCCAGAGGGTCAGCCGCCCCACCGCGACCGCGACCGCCACGCCGGGCCTGTCGGCGCTCGCCACAAGCGCCTTCCCCTCGAGCGCGAGGGCGAGCAGACGGACGAGCAGCGGCGAGCCCAGCCTGGCGGCGCTCGCCCGCAGCGCGGCGCGGTGCACCTCGGGAAACGGCGCCGGGGCCTCGGGATCGTTGGCCAGCAGCAGCACCGCGTGCACGAGCGCCAGGAGCTGCTCGTAGAGCGCGGCGGGTTCGCGCCCCGCCTGCTCCTCGGCACGCACGAGGGCGAGGGCGGAGGCCACGTTTCCGCTCTCAAGCGCCTGCCAGAGCGCGAGCACGGTCTCGAACGGCGGCAGCCCCACAACGTCCGCCACGGCGTTTTCGTCCACCGAACCCTCGGCGAAGGCGCGCACGCGGTCCAGGAGCGAGAGCGCGTCGCGCAGGCTCCCCTCGGTGGCGCGGGCGATCAGCTGGGCCGCGCCGGGGGTGAGCTGGAACGCCTCCTTCTCCGCCACCTCGGCGAGGCGGGCGACCACCAGCTCGCTGGGGATCGGACGGAAATCCACCTGCAGGCAGCGGGAGAGGATGGTCGCCGGGAACTTGTCCTTCTCCGTGGAGGCCAGGATGAACACCACGTGCGCCGGGGGCTCCTCGAGGATCTTGAGCAGCGCGCCGAACGCATCCTTGGTGAGCTGGTGCGCCTCGTCCACGATGAAGACGCGGTAGCGGTCCCGAATCGGCAGCACGCGCGCCACCTCGCGCAGGTCACGCACGTCGTCGATGCCGCGGTTGGAGGCGGCGTCCATCTCCAGCACGTCCATCGAGGACCCGAAGGCGATCTCCTGGCACGGCACGCACTCGCCGCACGGCTCGGGGGTGGGACCCCTGTCGCAGTTGAGCGCCTTCGCGAGCAGGCGGGCCACCGTGGTTTTGCCCACCCCGCGCAGGCCGGAGAACAGGTACGCGTGGGCGATCTGCTTCCGCTCGATGGCGTTGCGTAGGGTGCGCACGACGACCTCTTGACCCACCAGGTCCTCGAACCGCTGCGGCCGCCAGCGCCGCGCCAGCACCTGGTAGGACGTCACGCCCACCCCCCGTCCCGGGCACCGGGCCCGGGGCTTCGGGTTCCGAGAGAAGTGTGGTTGACCCTGCGCCAGAAGCTCAGGTACGCATCGCCGCTTTGCATCCCGGGGCCCTGAGCCCTAACCCCGGATCCTGGCTTCGTGCCACCGTGGCGAAGCAAGGAGCTCGGGCGGACCGCGGCGCCCGGTGCGTTCCCCTTATCGCTGCTCCCTTCCGGGCCTGACGAGGTTCGGGGGGCACCGTCGCGCGGGACCCGAGCTCCTTGCTTCCCACGATGGTCGAGCTGGCCGCCATCGCCAAAGGACATGGCGGAGAGGGCGGGATTCGAACCCGCGGTACGGTTGCCCGTACACACGCTTTCCAAGCGTGCTCTTTCGGCCACTCAGACACCTCTCCGCGTGGTCCACCACACCTTGCCACGTTCCCCCGGCGGTCCCGTCCTGCATCCGTTGGCGGAGAGGGTGGGATTCGAACCCACGGACCCCCGTGAGGGGGTCAACGGTTTTCGAGACCGTCCCGTTCGACCACTCCGGCACCTCTCCGCGCCGGGGGTGCGAGTCTACCCGCCGTCCCGCAACTTTGCAAAAAACCCCTCCAGCAGCCGCCCGGCCTCTTCCGCCAGCAGCCCGCCGCGCCACGCGACCCGGTGGTTGAGCCTGGGGTCGTCGAGGAGGTTGGCCAGCGACCCGGCGAACCCTGCCTTGGGATCGGGCGCCCCCCAGGTGACGCAGCCGAGGCGCGCCAGCACGGCGGCCGCGGCGCACATCGCGCACGGCTCCAACGTCACGTACAGGATGCAGCCATCCAGACGCCAGCCCCCGAGGGTCCTTGCCGCGCCGCGCAGTGCGAGCACCTCCGCGTGCGCTGTCGGGTCGCGATCGCCCTCACGCCGGTTGCGTCCGCGCGCCAGCTCGCGCCCCTCGGGCGATACCACCACGGCCCCCACCGGCACGTCGCCGGCGGCAGCGGCCGCCCGGGCCTCCTCGAGCGCCGCTGCCATGGCGCTGCGGTCCACCTCGGAGAACGCCCAATCGGGGGTTAGCTCAACCACGACGGCTCGCGGGTCGGGGCGATGAAGCCGCGTCCAGGGTCACTCGATACGGAACGGGAAACCGACCGATGCTTTCCCCTGCTGGCACTCGAGCAGATAGACGCCCGCCGGGAGCGAGCTGGTGAAACGCACCTTCAGCATTTCCTTCTCGCCTTTCATCGGACCGACGGTGATGGCGTTCGAGGCCGAGCCCTTTGAGGAATCCTGCTCGTAGTAGCCGCTCCGGTTCTTGTATGCGTTCAGGGCGTTCGGCTTGTATTCGCCGTTGAGGATGATGTAGTCACCCGTCCGCACCGTCGCGCCCGGTTCGCCGCTGAAGTAGTTGAGGGCAAACCCCTCAGCCGTGAACGCGGTTTCCACGGTGACGGCGGGCAGCTCGATGAGCTTCTCGTTCTGAACGAGGAAGCCGCCCTTCTTGTCGGGCTTGATCTCCTTGTTGCAGGACGCCAGCACCAGGCAGACGGCGGCTGCCGCTGCGAAGATGAGGGCTTGCTTGCGCATGATGGGCTCCTTTCTACTCCGACCCCGCTTGGCCCCGACGCCGGGATTATACCAACGGGCCGGATCCCTGGCCGGGCAACGGACGGAGCGGGTCTCAGGCGGGAAAGCTCCGGCCGGAGCGAGCCTCGCTACGCGTCGATTTTGCCGCTCTGCCAGACCGGGGCGTGCAGGAGCATGGCTTGCGTCGCTGCCCGGTCCACCGGTTTGGAGAACCAGAACCCCTGGGCGTGGCTGCAGCCGATCTCGCGCAGGCGCTCGAACTGCAGGGCGGTCTCGACGCCCTCCGCGACCACGTTGATCTTCAGCATGTTGGCGAGCGCGATAATCGTCTGGACGATAGCCGAGGCGTCGCCCTTCTTCTCCATCTCGGCGATGAACGAGCGGTCGATCTTCAGCGTGTCGTAGGAGAACCGCTGAAGGTAGGAGAGCGACGAGTACCCGGTGCCGAAGTCGTCCACGGAGAACTGGACCCCGAGGGTGTGGAACTGTGCGAGCTTGGCGAGCGCGACATCGCCGTGGTCCATGATCACGTTCTCGGTGATCTCCAGGCGCAAACTTGTTGGCGGAAGGCCGGTCTCCTCCAAGATTCCCATGACGCGCTCGAACACGTCCGGTTGCATGACGGCTTTGCCCGAGATGTTCACGCTCACGTAGATCGGCGGATCCGAGGGGAAGAGCTGCTGCCACTCCCTGGCGTGCCGGCACGACTGGCGCAGCACCCACCACCCCAGGGGCACGATCAGGCCCGTCTCCTCGGCCACCGCGATGAACTGCTCCGGGTTCACGATGCCCCGCTCCGGGTGCCTCCAGCGCACCAGGGCCTCAAAGCCGACAATCCGCCCGTTCTCCAGCGAGACGATGGGCTGGTAGTGCACGACGAAATGTTTGAGCTCCACCGCGCGGCGCAGTTCTGTCTCGAGCTTGAGGAGCGCCACCACGCTGCGGTGCATGGTCTGGTCGAAGACCTGGTAGCAACCGCGTCCGGCCGCCTTCGCGCGGTACATCGCGGTGTCGGCGTCGCGCAGTATCTCCTCGGGGTGCTTGTAGGCCGGGGAGCTGAGAGCGACCCCGACGCTGGCGCTGGTGAACACTTCTCGTCCGGCAACAACGATTTTCTCCTTGACCAACTCCTGGAGGCGCTCGGCGACGCGCGTAGCGTCGCTCGCCCCGTGGACGTCGTTGAGGAGGATGGCAAACTCGTCTCCGCCCAACCGTGCCACCGTGTCCCCCGGCCGCAGGAAGTGGGTGAGGCGGCGCGCGAGATGGACCAGCAGTTCGTCGCCCACCGAGTGCCCGAGGCTGTCGTTGATGTTCTTGAAGCGATCCAGGTCGACGAACAGCACCGCGAGCAGCGTGTCCTTCCGGCGGCGCGCCTGGTCCATGGCCAGGCCGAGGTGGTCGAGGAAAAGCGCCCGGTTCGGAAGCTGCGTGAGGGCGTCGTAGAGGGCGTCGTGGAGGAGTTGCTCCTCCGCCCTCTTGCGGGCGGAGATGTCGGTGAGGGAGCCCGCCATGCGGCTGGGCTTCCCCTGGGCGTCGCGCACCGCCACCCCACGCGCCAGCACCCAGATCACGGTATTGTCCTTGCACGACATGCGCTGCTCGTGTTCGAAGTGTGGCTCCTGGCCCGCGAGGTGGGCATCGAGCGCTTTCTTCAGGCCGACGCTGTCGTCGGGATGCACCCGGGAGAACCACTCCTCGATGCTGTCGCCGATCTCGAGGTCCCGGTAGCCGAGGACGGCCTTCCAGCGCGGGGAGAAGTAGGTCGTGTTGGTCGCCAGGTTCCAGTCCCAGATCCCGTCGTTGGCCCCGTCCACCGCCAGGGCGTAGCGCTCCTCGCTCTCCCAGAGGGCCCGCTCCGCGTGCCTCCTCTCGATCGCGTACCTGATGGAGCGCAGCAGCAGCTCGTCGTTCACCTTGCGCTTGACCAGGTAGTCCTGGGCGCCCTCGCGAACCGCGCGCAGCGCCATCTCGTCGTCGTCCAGGTTGGTGAGGATGACGATCGGCACACCAGGCGCGACCTCGCGCGTCCTTTCGAAGGACGCGAGACCGCTGCTGTCGGGCAGCGAAAAGTCCAGCAGGACGATGTCGAAGGCGCTCTCCTGCAGTCGCTGCAGGCCTTCCTGGAGGCGCACCACGTGGTCGACGGCCACCGTCTCCCGCCGCGACTTGGACAGCATCGCCCGGATGAGGTCGCCCTCCTCGGGGCTGTCCTCGATCAGGAGCACCTTCAGCGGATTTGGCGTGCCGTCCATCCTCTCAATCCTTCGGCTTCTGGGCGCTCCCCCCCCCCGCCTGTCCCAGGTTCCGCGGTATGGTAAAGCAGAACGTGGAGCCCTGCCCGGGCTGCGACACGGCCCAGATCCTGCCGCCGTGTCGTTCGACGATCCTCTTACAGATGGCCAGGCCGATCCCCGTTCCCGGGTACTCGGAAGCCGTGTGCAAGCGCTGGAACATCCCGAAGATGCGATCCAGCTGCTCCGGGGCGATGCCGATCCCGTTGTCCGCCACCGCGAAGGTGCAGCGGTTCCCCTCCTCCAGCGCGTAAACCCGTACCAGCGGCCTCTCCCTGCGGAACTTGATGGCGTTGCCGATGAGGTTCTGGAAGAGCTGCACCATCTGGGATCCGTCGGCGGCAATCACGGGTAGCCGCTCCCAGGTCACCTGGGCTCCGCTCTCCTCGACGGCAGCGTTCAGGTTGGCGAGCGCCCGCTTCACGACCTCCCCGAAGTCCACCGGTGCGAACGGGTTCGCCTGGGTGTCGACGCGCGCGTAGGTGAGCACGTCGTCGATCATGGCCTGCATGCGGTCGGTGCACTGGATCAGGCTACTGAGGTGGCGCTTGGCCTCCTCGTCGTTCAGCGTGCCGCCGCTCTCCGCCAGCAGGCGGGCGTAGCGGGTGACGAGCTGCAGCGGTTCCTGGAGATCATGGGAGATCACGTACGCGAACTGCTGCAACTCGACGTTGGAGCGACCGAGCGCCGCCGCGCGCTCCGCCAGCTCGCGCTCCGCCTGCCGGCGTCCGGAGATGTCCTCCATGGCGCCCTCGTACGCGATCCCGCCGGTCGCCGCGTCAACGACCGGCCAGGCGGTGATGCGTGCCCAGGCGAGGCCGCCGCCGGGCCGACGCAGACCAACCTCGAGGTCGCGCACGGCCCGGCCCCTGGCCATGCTCGCCAGCACCTGCGCCTGCACCGCCTCATCGGAGAGGAAGTCGGCGAAGCTCCGCCCGAGCACGGCCTCCGGGTCCTCGCCACCCAGGATGCGGGCCATCGCCGGGTTGACCTGCGTCAGGCGTCCGTCGTCGGAGGCCGCGAACGTGCCGAGCGCGAGCTCCTCGGTGAGCCTGTGGTAGGAGGCAGAGGTTTCCCGGGATGCCCGCAGCTCCCGCGCACGCTCGATCGCCCGGCGCACCACCGAGGGCAGCTCCAGGTAGCCCGCGCTCCCTTTCGCGAGGTAACCCGCAAGGCCTTTCCGCAGGCCCTCGGCCGCCACAGACTCGCTCCCTGCCGATGCAAACAGCACGACCGGGCAGTCCGGGCAGACGCTCCTGACCGACTCGAGTACCTGCAACCCATCGCCCCACGGAAGACGGTACTCGGTCACCACCGCGGCGTAGTCGCCGCGCGGCAGGCGGGCCGCGAGGACCATCGGATCGCTCACCTCCTCGATCTCGACGCCCTCGAGCTCACGCCGGAGCACAAGTGCGGCAAGGCCCCGATCGTCGGGGTCACCGTCAACCAACAGGATGCGGTAGCCGCCGCTCATCGCGCGGCGAGGGTGAAGCCCGGCATTCGACGATAGCCCATAAGGTTACAGTCCCGGGGGCCCGTCCTGCGCCCCGGAGCACTCCTCAGCCGCATCCTTCCTCTTCCCCGCTCCCACAGTACCCTTTTCATTCTAGCATCGCGTCGCAGGGCGGAGTAACGCTCTCGACTCCGGGCCGGGCCCTCCGACCCGGCGTGGCCATGGACGCGATGCGTTGCCTTTGCCCGTTCGTGAGGTCAGGGATGTGCGCGGGAGCAGGGGTGGACTGGCGCGCCGAGAGGGACTCGAACCCCCAACCTTCTGATCCGTAGTCAGTGAGACCCGGTGTTTACCTTCTGACTGTCTGTGTTGACAAGTGCGGATAATGGCTTTAGATTAAGCATTGTGAGTGACGACGTGCGGGTACCTGTGTTGATTCCTGTCGGGTACCCGGTGGGTACCCTGGGGAGGTTCTGATGCTCGCCAAGATCACGAAGCGCAAGGTGGACTCCACGAAACCCAAGCCCAAACGGGTGTACGTGTGGGACACCGACACCGAGGGCTTCGGCCTCGTGGTGTACCCCAACGGCAAGAAGGCGTTCGTGGTGCGCTATCGCCTCCGCAGCGGAGGGCACCGCCGCCGGAAGAGCCTCGGCCTTTACGGCAGCGTCACCGTGAAGGACGCGCGCGACCTCGCGGCAGATGCCCTCGACAAGGTACGGCACGGGAAGGACCCGCTTGAGGAAGATCGCGTCCAGCACGCCATGCCGAGCTTCAAGACCTGGGTGACGGAGTACCTCGAAACCGTGCGGCTGCGCAAGAAGCGGCCCTATCACGACCAGTACCACCTTGAGGGACCCCCGGGGGGCCACGGCTTCAAGGCTCAGCCGTCCCCTGCGATGGAACGGTGGGCCAACCGTGCGCTCAATTCGATCACAGCCCGCGAGGTCGAAGCCTGGATGCAAGCCCTCGCGGAGCAAGGGAAGACCCACGCGAACCGCGCCTACGCGGCCCTCCGCTCGTGCCTCGAACGGGCGGTGGTCAACGGCATCCTTCGCGACAATCCCTGCCGCTCCGTGAAAAAGTTTCCTGAGAATCCCCCGAGACAGCGGGTGCTGACCGATGAAGAACAGGAGCAACTCGACAAGGCGATAGAGGCTCTTGAGGACCCGCACGAGAGGGCGTTCTTTCGCCTCCTCCGCGAGACGGGCTGCCGCAAGAGTGAGGCGCTCGGCGTCCGGTGGGAAGACCTCGACTTGAAAGCCAGGGTGTGGACGATCCCAAGTCCGAAGGCGGGCCGACCGCAGAGCATCCCCCTGCCGCAGCGGACGGCGCTCATGCTCGGGTCACTCCTGCGACGCTCCGAGTTTGTCTTCCCGGGTCGCATCAAGGGCACACACCTTACCGACGTTAGTTCCACATGGAGAGAGCTAAAGACCGCAGCGAAGCTTGAGGGTGTGACGCTGCACGACCTCCGCCGCACATACGGGCTCGCCGTGGCGAAGAGCGCCGGCATCCTCGTTGCCTCGAAACTCCTTCGCCACCACGACCCGCGGATCACGGCCAAGGTGTACGCGCCCCTGGGCGTCGAAGACCTCCGAAAGGCTGCCGAGGACGTAGGAGGCGGCAAGGTGCTTCCGATGGCCGCGGTCAAGGCCAAGGGGTAAGGGGCGATGAAGAAGGACACACCCAAAGCCACGAAGCCCCTCACCCTCGGTGAGGTGTACGAGACGTTGCGAATCGAGCAGGAATTCAACCAGCAAGTCAGCGCCGCTGTGGAGTCCTTACGAGCAGGGAACCAAATGATCGAGACGGGCCTCGGTCCCGCGCTCAAGTGGGCTAAGCGTGAGATTGCTCGTGGCGGGCGTTTCCCGCTAAGTGATCTGGCCTTCCTCGCCGCATGGCAGGTTGACTACCAAAAGGAGGCCGAGTGGTGTCGAAAGCGCGCCGCCGTTCTGCCGGTCCTTGCCGACCTGGCTACCGAACTTGACCGGGCGGCCATTGACCTCTCGGTGTTTCGCAAGGGAAACCCTGCCTTCGATGTCTACTTGATCTTCAGGCGCCTGAACCGCGTGTTCAAGGGCCTCCCGCAAGACAAGACCGTTGAGGAGGAGGCCATTCAAGCCGCAGACCGGTTGGCATCCGGCTACTACAAGTACCCCGTCCCAACGATAGACTGGAATGCGTTGGGGATGACGCAGGTGGTAGTTGAGCAGGCGGCTTCGTGGCACATGACGCCGGAGGCGTACACGAAAATGCTTGTTCAGCAGGGCCTCTTCGGCGTCGTTGTGGAGCCCGTGGGTAAAACGCCAAAAGAGTCGCTAAAGGAGGTCGAGAAGCGGCTCCGCAAGGCAGTTACCAAGGACATTTTAGGTCCCCGGTACTGGGGAGCAAACGCCGAGGACGAGTTGGTGGAGGATTACAGCGAGGAGGACGATGAGGACCCGGGTTCGCGCCCCAAACCAATCGCCACCCTTGCGAGTCGTCTGGAAAAGCAGGAATCAGCTGGCCTCCAACCTGCAATCCGCGAGAAGGCGGCATTGGAACTTGCATCGCTCATGGCTCGAGCCAATCTCTCAGCGCGGGAGATTCGTCTGTCCCTCGAAGTTGAGGCGCATGGAGACGTCCAGAAGGCGGCGGCCGCAATGGGCATCAGCCGTGACAATGCCTATCAGATTCGAGCCCGCGCACTAGCGAAACTCCGCAAGGCCGCACGCCAAGTCCCGGCCTCCCCGCCAGCGGAAGAGTGCTGGTGTCCCCCCGACGATTCGGAACCGCCACAACCTCGTTCAGAGGTAGCACAAGGCAGCACCCGGCCAGTACCCGCCCGGCGCCACAAGTAACACGACCTCCCGTCCACAAACCCAACCCCTTTGTGGCAGGGGGCGGGTGTCAGATTTCCCTCTCGCCAGTTGTGTGTGTGTGACCCCAGAAGTGGCCCGCCGAAGGGCCGCTTCTGATTGGAGGCCACATGGTTACTGCCGTAGCACTGTACCGCGGCCGTGGGCCGCACGACCTTGAGTTGGTGGACATGACCACCAACTCGGAAACCGCGAGGACGGTGGCGCAGAAGCTCTTGGGCGAGCTGCCAGCCGTCAAGGACCCAGTGTTGGGCGCCCTCGAAGGTGGGCGCCGCCGCGCACTGGAGTTGATCGCTGGTGGGCGCAGGGAGGCCAAGAAGTGACCGCCAACACCCTAACGTCCACCGAAACCGCAACACGTCTTTCCATCAGGCCCGGCACTCTTCGCCTCTGGCGAATGACCGGGAAAGGTCCGGCTTACGTTCGCCTGGGCGGCCCGCGTGGTCGTGCCGTCTACCTCGAAGAGGACATCGAAGGCTTCCTCCAGGCGCGCCGCTTCAACAGCACCGCCGAGGAAACCGCACGCGCCGCCGAGGCGGGGCAGTGACCCATGCTCGTCCCTCAAGGCAATCAAGACCCGACACCTGCCGGGAGACGAAGGCATAGGCCACGCCGGCACCACGGCAGGGGTGACGGGTTTCGCGTCGCCTACCAAGCAGACTTGCATCGCCGCCCGGTCGCGCTCAACGCCAACGAGCAGCAAGGCATCGCGAAGGCCGTTGAACGTGGCCGCGAGCAGCGTGCCGCAAGTGGCGTTCCCCTGGCTCCTGCACGGTGGAGGACGCCATGAGCCCCTCACCAGCGTCGCCACCCGGCCCGCACCGCGTTGGTCCTCTTGCCTGGGTAGACCTCACGCCGAAGTGGCAGCGTTGCCTCGCATGGCTCATTCGACGCCTCGAATCAGACGGTGTTATCTCCGCGCGGGCGCTCGCTCGGGAAATGAGAATTCGCTGGGCGAGTGCGCAGAATTTTATTTCCTCAGACTGGAAGGTATGGGCCGAAAAACAACTTGAAGCGGGACGCACCCCCGACGAAATGCAAGCGCCTAAAGAGCAACTGTTTAGAGAGCTTGGCTCCAAATTGCGGGACGCACCCGGGACGCACCTTCGGGACGCACCCGCAACCGACTCCAACCTGCAGGATAAACAAAGGATCGCAGGATCATGAAAAACCATCGGGACGCACAGACGGGAAGCCTATTAACTGTAGACGCCACCTTGATACGTCTAAGAGACTCCCTTCCCTTCGTTGGGCGGAGAGATCAAGTCATTGTTGAAAACGACGGCGCCGTGCAGACCTGGCGCGCACGCGCGAAGAGTTGGCCGATGCTCATTGAAGGTCATCTCCGTGGAAAGCGTCGGCTCGGTCTCTTCCCGATGCTCCCGAATGGGCGGTGCCGGTGGGGCGCCCTCGACCTCGACGCTCATACCCCCGACGTGCCCGACCGTCGCGGGGACGCACTGGCGGTCCTAGAAACGCTCGACAACGCCGGCATTCTTGGGTACATGGCACCCTCGCGCTCCGGTCGCGGGTGGCACGTTTTCATGCTGTTCGAGGACCCCGGCGTAGCTGCGTCTAACCTCCACCCTTGGCTTGAAGGGCTTGCTGGCGAGTTGCGGATTCACGGCCCGGTTGACGTGTTCCCAAGCAGCGCTACCGGCGTGGGTCGCGCCGTCTTCCTGCCCGGGTTCGGCAGCGTGATGGATATTTTGAGTGTGGACCTCGAACCCGTTTCCCTAGACAAAGTCGAGGCCAACGCAGTGAGCGTGATTCCAGCCACAGCGCCATCGTGGCCGCCGAAGACCTGGCGCCTAGCTAGTGCTGGCGGCAAGGGGCGGGAGTTTGCGGAGCAGGTGCGCGAGTTGCGGGCTCAGGGACTCGCGTTCGAGCGGGTCGGCGTCCTCCAGGCACGGGACGGGGCACGAAACAAGATCGCCGGGGCGATAGCGCGAGAGATCGTGAGGCGAGGCGGAACCTTTGAGGACTTCGCGCGCTGGGATTCTGGCAACGTGCCACCGCTGGGCAACGACGAACCCGAGAAACTCGCGGGGTGGTGGCGATGGGCCAAGGGACAGGAACAGGCCCCCCGGCGCGGGAATCCTGCGCACCGACAACGGCCGCAGACGCACGACCGTGGTGCGGTTGCTGCTGACGGCGGCTAACGAGAAAGGAATCTGGAGATGACCAAATTGGCGAAGCGGGACAAGAAAATTTCCACTGAAAACAGTGAGCGAAACAGTGGGCGAACGGTGGGCGGCAGGGGCAACCTGCGCCCGTTCAAGCCTGGTCAGTCGGGGAACCCCGGTGGCCGCCCCAAACTGCCACCCGAGTTCAAGGCTGCGCTGAAGGAGTTGACGCCGGACGCCCTAGAGCTCTTGGGGCAGGTAGTCCGGGGTGCTCTGGATACACACCCGCGCTGTCCAAACTGTAACGCGGTGCTTATAGGGCTTGTTGTTGTGACACCCCAGGTCATCGAGGCGGCGAAATATCTCATCAATCGCGAGCAGGGAGCCCCAGCACAACACGCCACGATCAAGACCGAGCCCGAGCCGATCGACTGCGTGATCAATCTGGTTCCGTGGCCCCCGACCATCGAGCAATTGAAGGACCGTATCCGGGAGCTGGAGGCGGGACAACCCGAGGGGCGGAAGCCGTGAAGACGCCCCCGGTATGTTCGTGTGGGCAGGGCTTGCCGACTATCGAAGCATTCGGCGTTGTTTTCCGCTGCCCTTGTGGTGCGAGGTGGGTTATGGGTATGAGGCCTAGCACCCTGACCCTGAACTTTGATGCGGCGTTCGGTGCAATGTTCGGTGGGGAGCCCTCCCAGGCGCCAGACACCAGGCAGGACGCAACCGAGGACACGGCAGGGAGGCACCATGGCTGATATTTCCCCAGGACCGGCGATCTCCACCGAAACGCCGTCCTCGACCAGAGAGACAGACGAACTCCCGAGGTGCGGGTGTGGACGAACACTCCCGCGCCCGATGCCGTGCCTGTGGCCGGCGACTGTTTTCTGTCCGTGTGGTGCTCGGCACAACTTCCCGCGGCGTGAGACCTCGGCAAAGGTGCGGGCCCAGGCCCGAGAGATGGGCCGTAAACGGCAAGCGGCCATCCGGTCGGAAAAGGCCAAAACGGTGGCCCAGGAGGAGGGTGCCACTACACCCCTACCGAGGGGCGGTTAGGTCCCATAAGATGGCCCTGGGGGTCTTCTAGGCCGGTTTGACCCATGTTCAGGTGCAGGGGTATAGAACGCGAAAAACGTGCTCCTGCCGACACGATGGGAGCGGCCACGCGACGCCCGGGGACGCTTCACAAAGGACTGTGGGGCGCCGCCTAGTGGGCTGGTGGATAGTGGGTTAGTTTGAAATGGAGCCCCGGCTATGGATTTGACAAGCACGATCGGTTGTTTCTATGCTTGGGTTCGGCTAAAGGTCGTTCTCATGGTCAAGGTAATGTTCCCTCCGTCGCAGGTTGACCTCAACCCAAAGCTTGAAGCCGTGCTCGCTCGGCTTTGTGAACGGCTTGGGAGTCTTTGCAAAACCCAAGCCGTCAAGCTTCCATACCTAGTTGACGTTGTGGCATCTCAGGCCATAGGAAAAACCATCACGGGAGCGAGACACGAAACCTGGAAAAATGGTGTGGTCACGAAGGAAGCGTACGTCTTCATGACCTACCAAGAGAAGGACCCCGTCTTTGCCTTCTCGGAGGACTCGTACGGCTATGGCAAGCGGCTTCGTTTGGTTGGCAAGCCCAGGACTTCCCTATCTACCAAAGAACGTGTGGTAGTTGACTTCATCGCTGATCAGTTCGGACACCTTGGTTACAAACAACTCGGTCAGCTTACGAAGAACCTGAACACCCAGTTGACGGTTGAAGACTGGGGCACAAACGCTCCAGCAAACGTAGGTGAGGACAGCTACGCGCGGTTATCTCCAGGATGGCAGGCATTCTGCCGCCGGCTAGCATCGATCGACCTAGATGATAGATCACAGTGGGTCCCCATGGATGACGACCCCGCGGCTGATTTCAAGCGCCTGCTGAATGAGTAGGGGGGTCTGGAATCACCCCAAGACATGGATCGATTCGACCACGGTGGAGACCTTCCTTTCGTGGTCAGAGCCAGAACAACAGAAGCTTTTCAAAGAGATCGGAAAGCTCTCTACCGCACTCAAGGATTGTACCGATCCGCTCAAAGATCCAACCCTGAAGCGCTTTCGACCAACTTCCTACCACGGCGCCATCGATGTTGATGACATCTATGAGTATCGCCTAAGTGGACTTACGCGCGTGGTTGCTAGGGTCAAGCCAAAGTGGGTTCTCATGCTCACCATCACTCTGTCCCATGGCCATGACCTGATGAGAATCCTCCTCAAGGTCCACCGGGAAACCATTGCAGCGTTTTCTCCGCCCGAAGAGTGACCCTTGGAAAACCCCGGCGTTGGGTGGTTGGTTATTTTGACCCGGTGAGGGCCGACAACACCTAGAACCCGGCGATCGGTACCCCGAAGGCGATCCCAGTTTGGGCGGCAAGGTCCTCAATTTGCGCACGGTCATAGTCGGGAAGGGTACCCTTTGAATAGGCCAAGAGAAGAAGGGCTTTGCGAATACGTGTTTCCGAGACCATCTTGAAGAGCGCGACCTGCCGTCCGTACTTGACCGGAACCTCCCAGAGACCATGCTCCCACACGAAACCATCGACCCCCCATTTTGATCGGACGCGGCCCTCGGGCAGTGAGATCCCTGCGTGTTTGGGCCTGTCCCGACAGGAGTAGATCACTAGCGCCTCGCTCTCAGCGTGGTCGGGCAGCAGCGTCAAGGCGTTCAGGTGCATGAGCAGACGGACTGCGTCAGCAAAACAGTCCAAACCCAGGCGGAGGTCGGTACGCCGAACGTGATACATGACGGACTCAAATGGCCCGAAAAGAGGAATACCTATCGCATACATGAAGCAGTTGACGCCCGGCTCACCTGGGTCTAGGAAACGGACCGAATGAGGCCAGCGCGATTTCAGTGCCTCGACAGACGCGATGGCAGCATTCGGCTCTTCCACTGTTCTGCTGATGCGGTCGAGTGAGGCTCTAAGTCCCACCTTCTTGGGATAGTACCGCCCCAGTGGTTGGCAGTGGGTCAGTTTGAGACGGGCGTTTTGAAACCGTGTGCCTGGGCGCTTAGACTGCTGTGTAATGATCGAGATGCTCGCAGTGGTGTGCGGGCTTGGGATAGCAGGCCTGGGAGTGTTGGTCGCCGTGATCCCGCCGAAGAGGGCGCGTGCCAAATGGGCCTACCTGTCAGCTTTCGTCGTGCTTGGGTTCTGTTCGATCGCGCTGGCGCTCATTCAATCGTCTCGAACCGCGAAGGCACAGCAAGAGTCCAAAGACTTGCTGGCAGCGATAGATCACCGAACGAAAGAGATCAAGACCCAAGGCGAACGCCCAATCGAGGTAGTCGCGAAGTTCCCGCCACTCCCTACCCAGACGCCCCGGGAAAGACCGAGAGAAACAAGTCATGTGCTCGGCCCAGTAATAATTGCGGGCGATCACCCAGTCATGGCGATCGAAAACCAAGTGCTATTCAGGGTCTGGTCCCAATCCGCAGGTGGGACGGGGATTCGCATACTGATTCCTGGTCAAGATCAACCCGTGCAGTGCGACTTGGCCGTTGGTGATAGGTGTGAGTTCACCTTTAGAGGCGCCCAGTACTTCGTTACCCTGCTGGCGTGCGATGTCAACGGGGGCACCATCAGCATTGACCGGCGCCTTTAGGTTGGCAGGGGACATGGGATGGCCGAGGAATGCTGACCTGCGAACCTTCCGGGGCGGAAGATGCGCCTTGCAAGGATGGGGCGTAAGAGAGAGCGCGAAAAGTCTGGCCATCGGGCGAGAGACGGCCAACCTCGCTCCGGTACTCCGGTTTCTAACGGTGGAGCAAGTCATCGCCGTCTACTACCGCAGCATCGAGGAGCGTGGTGGCAAGCCGCGCGCCCACGACCGCAACGCGCCGAGGTTCGCCTTACTGGCCTACGGACTCGGGGCTCAACGATACGTGTACACGATCACCAACGAGATCATCATTGCCTATCTGCATTGGCGCCGGCAGGAACCAAAGCCGGCCAGCAATGCCACGATTCACGCGGAGCTTGCCCTACTCGCCAAGGCGACCCGCCGAGCTGGCGCGGAGCCTGCTTGGAAGATGCCACCACTCCGGGTGACGCACGAGAGCAGCGGGAGGGTGCTTGCTTTCGGCGCCAGGGTTGCGCAAAGTCCGGGCACGCTGCACCACAGGTGAGGGCACTCCTCCGAACTTATCTGCTGTGTGTTGAAAAACGCATCCACAGCTTATAAGTTATTGTAAATGCTTGACATATGCCTCTTCGTGCCTTAGTAATGACACAGGGAGGTACACCATGGAAACCATCGGAACGCGGGCATCGGCTGGGAGCTTCATTGTGGGAATTGAACGCAACCCGGGCCTGCAAATCAGGCAGGTTGAACTCCACCTCGCCGTGGAGGTGGGCGAGCGTGACACGGGGACACTCCGACAACTGCTCGGCACGATGTTCGAGACGGTTGACGGCCCCCTTGCGGGCGGGTCCGCAGATGCAGAAGCAAGGGTGGGTGCGCTCATCAGTGAACTGGCCGAACAGGAGGAGAGGTTCGAAAAGCCGTCCTCAAGTGCTCCCTAGCTTGTCGGCCTCGACGTGCCACGGGGCGGCTTCGGCCGCCCTTTCTATTGCGCCTCCGGTGGGACCCGAGGTTAGATGTCCTCGCCGGCGCTCAGTTTCGTGGTCAACACTGAGGGTGCAACCTAACGGCAGGTAACCTGAACGTTGTTTCCATTGCGCGTCGCGTAGCAGTTGAGGGGTTGTCGGTTCGCGTGCGCAGTAGCTGTCGCGTTGATGGAGGCGCTGGCGACTTGCGCCATCCCGGAGGCAACCTGGGCGAGCCGTTCCCTGACAAGCCTCCGCGGATGAGATGGAGAACCTACGAGTGGTTCGTGGAGCAGTTCGAGGAAGCCGAGGCGGTTCGCGACTTCGAGTTCCTGAGCAGGGTGAGAGACTTTATCCGACGCTTCCACGATTGACCCCAACTAGGAGCGCTCAGAACGTCCGCTGAACTACACCGCAGCCCAGGACTGAAAGCGTTCGCTCTTCTGTGCGGCTTAGGGGCCTGCCGGGTTGAGATGCCGCCGGACTCTGTGAACTGGCGTGGGCGTCCGCGTCGGCGTTGGGGGTATGGGTGTGGGGGTGAGCGTGGGTGTTGGCGTGGGTGTTGGCGTGACTATCGGCGTAGGGGTGGCTCCGGGAGTGACCGGCACAGTCTTTTTAATGACAACGTTGTGCACGTACGCCCCCCCACCTTGCACGGACGAGTCCGACTGAAACGCGAACGCAAACCACACAGTGGCGTTGCCAACTGTGGCGAAACTCGTCACATCCTTGAAATTGAACTCCTTATGGGTCCAGTCCCCGCTGGTCCCGGAGGTGGGGAAACCGCTGTAGTGCGTCCCATCAATCGAGATCACCCACCAGAACCTATCCCCCTTCTGCGTGGATGGGTTGTAGGTCTCGGTGTCGTACCAGGCATCGAACTCGGCGGACGCCTCGGTCGCGTCTGCAAGCGAGAACGGGCCGTAGACCATCCATGTGTTCATGTTCCCGACGTACTGGCTGCACGGGGGCTGGGGCGAGGAGCCGCCCGCCGCGCACCAGGCCACAGTGCCCGCGCAGGTGACCTTGCCCCACCCGGTTAACGCGTTCCCAGTCAGCTGCCAACTTCCTGGGAAGGTGCCCTCGAAGTCGTCAGAGAAGATGGTCACTCCAATCGCGATCTGCTTGGATACATGGGTCGTCCCGTAGAGGTTGGTTGCGCTAAGGCTCGCCGTATAGCTGGCAGCAAGTCCAAACGTGTGCTTCGGGTTCTGTTGCGTCGAAGTGCTTCCGTCGCCAAAGTTCCAAAACCAAGAGGTTGGCGCCCCGCTCGACACGTCGGTGAAGCTCACGCTCTGCCCGGTGACGGGTGTTTGTGGAAACCACACAAAGTCCGCAACTGGGGGGCCGGCGCTGCAGGTGCTCCTGATGATAGTCCCGTCGTCGCCAACCGCCACTGCGTGGCTACCGTCAAACGCCACGGCGTGAAAGTCTCGTGACGTCCCCGTCGGCCTTGAGGTCCACCCGACACCATCAGGCGAAGTCAACGCTTCGCCATACTCGCCGACGACTACAAACGCTTGCCCCGTGTAGACAACCCCCTCCAACCACATTGTGGTTCCAGATTGTCGGACTGTCCAACTGATACCATCCGTGCTCGTCACGATGGCTCCACTACCTCCAACCGCAACGTACTTGCCGGCGCCATAGGCGACATCGTACAGGGAGCTGTAGCTGTCGAGCCCTGAGTATCTCCTCGTCCAGATGGCACCATCAGGACTCGTCCAGATCGCATTGCCGCTCCCGAATGCGAAGAACCAAGCACCCGCAGAGACAACGTTTTCAAGGTAGGTACAGGCGGAAATCGTGCGTTGGGACCACGCCACTCCATCGTTGCTCGTAAGAATTGTGCAGCTAGGCCAGTAGGTCGAGGCAAGGTACTTCGACCTACCGTACGTGATCCCGTAAAGGGTTTCACCAACCCCCGATGCCCTGGCCGTCCATGTCGCCCCATCAGGACTCGTCACAACTGTGCCGTAGTCACCGACAGCAACGTATTGGCCGGCACCATACGTGATGCCATTGAGGTGGTTGCCCCCAAGAAGGCGCCCATTCCACACAGCCCCGTCGGTGCTCGTACCAATCGCGCCGTTGTCCCCGACGGCGACGAACCTGCCAGCACCCCAGGTGACAGAGTTCATTGTTTGGCCCTGAGGAAGTGGGTCCACCCACACCCACTCTTCTCCGCATGCGGCTGCCTGCGGCATGATTGGCGCGCCAGCGGCCGCTGCGGTCGTTGGCCGGGAACTCCTCAAGACAACCACACAACAAAGGACGAAGACGAGGGCCACTCCGCTGATGTACCAACCCCGAAAGACGCCGACACGAACCACGTCAGTTCCTTCTGTGCCCGGCTCCCCAAGAGCCTCCAGGACCCCGGACGTACTCTCTTTCGGTTTTCCACCTAGGCCAAGGTTGGCCTTTTCCGGCGGTGGGGGGGCGGCCTCGCTCAAACGCCACTTCCTATTCCTATCTCCAGCAATCCTACTCCCAGGTTGTCTCGGAGGTGGAGGTTTCGTGGCAGACCGCTAATAGCAGCGGAAGAGCAGCGGCCGAAACCACCAAGAATCGAAGGAAAAAGGGTACCCGAGGACAGGGCAAAAACATGCTCGTGGGGCTCGACTTTGCATCCGGCGGGTACCCGTTGGGTACCCCAGGCTCATGGAGGCTCCGTTTGCTATCTTGGACGTGTCCTTGAAGTGAATTCAGGTCAAAAACTTAGGACTGGCGCGCCGAGAGGGACTCGAACCCCCAACCTTCTGATCCGTAGTCAGATGCTCTATCCAATTGAGCTATCAGCGCGCCCTGCGCCGCGCGAATTATAGCGACTTTCCGCCCCGATGCAAGACGCTCGGGGCCCGCCGGCGAAGTTGGGTCTCGGCCTCTGGCGCCAGTCGCATGAGGGGTTTGCACGAGTTCCGGCTTCGTGTTAGGCTGCGCGCCCGCGGTCGGCCCGTTCGTCTAGTGGTTAGGACGCTGGCCTCTCACGCCGGAAGCAGGGGTTCGATTCCCCTACGGGCCGCCACCTTGTTTTTGCGCTAAGCCTCCCCGGATGCTCTTGTCACGCAGGTTTCCCCTAGACTTCGCTCATGCCGACCTACCGGCTCCTGATCGAGTACGACGGCACCCGCTTCGCCGGCTGGCAGGTGCAGGCCAGCGGGCGCACGGTCCAGGGCGTCCTACTCGAGGCCCTGCGCGAGCTCACCGGGGATCGGGAGGTGGACCTGCAAGGGGCCGGCCGTACGGACGCGGGCGTTCACGCGCTCGGACAGGTGGCCTCCCTGCGCTGCCGCTGCCTCCTCGACCCGGCCCGGCTGTGGCACGACCTCGAACGGCACCTCCCCGCCGACGTCGCCGTTCTGGAGGTGCGCGCCGCGAACAGGGGCTTCCACGCCCGCCACGACGCGCTCGCCCGCGCCTACCGGTACCAGGTCACGTGCCGCCGCTCGGCGTTCGGAAAACGCACGACGTGGTGGGTGGAGGGCACGCTCGACACGGGGGCGATGGTGCGCGCCGCCGAGGCGTTCGTGGGGCGCCACGACTTCCGTGCCCTCGCAAAGCGCGGCGGGGAGGGTGCCAGCACCCACGTGGAGGTGGAGGCCTGCGAGATTCGCGCGGTGGGCGACCTCGTGCTGGTGCGCCTGGTCGCCAGCCACTTCCTGTGGAACCAGGTGCGGTGCATGGTGGGTGCCCTGGTGACGGTCGGCCGCCACGCGGCCACTCCGGACGATGTGCCGCTCTGGCTCGCCGGAACGGCCGCGCCGCCCCTCCTCGCGGCGCCCGCCGCCGGGCTTTTCCTCGAGGCGGTCCGCTACCGTGATGAGCCGTGGGAGCTGCCGCAACTCGTGCCGCTCGGCGTCCCTTGGCTGTCCGGAAGCGCCGGCAAGGTGCTAGGCTAAACGGCCACGGAGGACGCATGGTGTTTGATTTGATCAAGCTTCTCACCGACGTCTTCGACCCCAATGCCGGAGAGGTCGTGACGATCGCGTGCGACCTCCCGCGCTCCGCCGAGGAGGACACCCCGGCCTGGCGGGAGCGCCGGCAGATGGCGCTTGACTGGCACCGCGCCTTCACGGCGCTCGGCCGGGCCCGCAACTTCACGACCAACCCCCTGCTCAGCTATCCCGCCACCGGCGCCAACGGTGCCGACCTGCCCTCCCAGGGCCAGATGGCCGGTCGGACCGTTGCACTGACCGACACGCTGCTCGGGAGCACGCTGGCGGTCTTCCTCACGCAGTACTCCGCCACCGCCGCGCTCGACGGGATCTGCGAGCGCAAGGAGGACTTCCGCGCGGCCTCCATGCCCGGCATCGAGAAGCGCATGGAGGGAACCGGCTTGGCCGCCGACTACCGTGAGGTCGCTCGCCGATGCCAGATCATCCAGAAGATCCTACGCGGCGCCACCGCGCTCGAGGTGACGTTCTCCACAGGAAATGAGTGCACCTTTGACCTGCGCTTCCGCGAGCCGTTCGTGGACGACGGGATCCTACCCCGCTTCAAGGAGGGCGATCGGGTGATCAACCTCCCCTCGGGGGAGACGTTCATCGTGCCCTACGAGGGCGAGCGGCCGCGCATCCCCTCCCTCACGAAAGGGGTGATCCCGGTGCGTGACAAGGGCGAGTTGGTGCTGTTGCAGGTGGAGGTCAACCGCATCGTCAACGTCGAGGGGGGCGGCCCGATGGCCACCCAGCTGCGCGCCGTCTTCGAGGAGGACCCGGCCCGTACGAACATCGCGGAGGTGGCGTTCGGCTGCAACGAGTGGGCGCAGGTCACGGGGAACGTGCTGGAGGACGAGAAGGCCGGCTTCCACTGGGCCTACGGCCGGTCCAACCACCTCGGCGGGAAGATCGGCCCCGGCGACTTCCTCCACCCCTCCAACGTCCTCCACCAGGACGTGGTCTACGCCAAGGGGAACCCGATCCAGGTCGCCGACGCCACGGCCGTGCGCCCCGAGGGGAAGACCCGCATCATCCGCAACGGCTCATACGTGGTGTTCTGAAGCGCCGTCGCGGCCCCCTTCCGATCGTTAACCCGCGGAGGCCCTGCTCAGCGCCGAACGGCGCCGCCCGTAGAGGAAGTAGATCGCGAGCCCGATCGCCATCCACACCACGAAGCGCCACCAGGTGACCGCGGGCAGCCCTTGGGCGAGCCACAAGCAGGAGACGATGGCGACCGGAGCGAGCACCCAGACCAGCGGCATGCGGAACCGGCGCTGCGCCTCCGGGCGCTTCATCCGCAGCACCATCACGCCGGCGCATACGATCGCGAACGCGAACAGCGTGCCGATGTTCGTGAGCTCCACGACCTCGTCGATGTTGCCGAGGGCCGCCGGTACCGCAACGATCACGCCGGTCAGAACCGTGGCGTTGCCTGGCGTCTTGTGCCGGGGATGGACCTTGGCGAACCACGGTCCCAGGAGCCCATCCCGGCTCATGCTCATGAAGATGCGCGGCTGGCCGACCTGGTAGACGAGGAGGGCGGCCGTGGTGGCGATCACCGCGCCAAAGCTGATCAGCCCTGCGATGCCACTCATGCCGTGCTGCTCGAAGATGTACGCCAGCGGATCGGCCTTCCCCGCGAGCTCGGTGTAGCGCAGCATACCCGTCACCACGACGGCCACGGCGACGTAGATCACCGTGCAGATAGCGAGCGACACCAGGATGCCGCGGGGCAGGTTCTTCCCCGGGTCACGGCACTCCTCCGCGGTCGTGCTGACCGCATCGAACCCGATGAACGCGAAGAAGATGATGGCCGCTCCTGCCTGGATCCCGCGCCACCCGGCCGGGGCGAACGGCACCCAGTTGTCGGCCGAGATGAAGCGCAGGCCCAACACCACCACCGCGAGAAGGATGCCGACCTTCACGACGACCATGATCGCGTTGGCCCGCGAGCTTTCCCTGATGCCGATGTAGACGACCCAGGTAACGAGGACCGTGATCACGACCGCCAGCAGGTTCACCGTGACCGGGAAGCCGAAGACCGTCGGCGAGTCCTTGAGAACGCTCCAGTTGACGAAGCTGGCGGCGCCGTCGAGCACCCCCGCCTTTGCCTGCGCGATCGCGTGGAGCTTCTGGCCGATCCCCATCACCGGGGCGCCGTCAACCAGGCGGAGGGCGGAGCGGGGGTCCATCGCCAGCCAGCCGGGAATGTGAATATGCAGCACGTTGGCGAGGAAGCTGCGCGCGTAGTCCCCCCACGAGATCGCCACCGCGACGTTGCTGACCGCGTACTCGAGCAGCAGGTCCCAGCCGATGATCCAGGCGAAGAGCTCGCCGAGCGTCGCATAGGCATACGTGTACGCGGAGCCGGCGACCGGGATCATCGATGCAAACTCGGCGTAGGCGAGGCCGGTGAAACCGCAGGCCACGGCCACCAGCAGGATGCTGACCACGAGCGCCGGGCCGGCCGGCCAGCGGCCGTCCGCGAGGTTCCCGGCGGCGGCCGTGCCGATGCTTGAGAAGATCCCGGCGCCGATGATCGCGCCGATCCCGAACATGGTGAGGTCGAACGTTCCGAGGTCACGGCGCAGGCGATGCTCGGGCATCTCCGCGCTGGCACGCAGCTGCTCGAGGGTCTTTGTCCGGAAGAGGGCCTTGAGCCCGCTGATCATGCCGGGCAGGCTAGCGGGCGAACAGACGTTCCGCAAGCGCCGCGGACTTTGGAGGCCTCGGACCGCTTGCCGTCACTCCCTGCGGGGGCCTCCCGCGGAGGAATCGCCGACCGCTCGCGCGGCCTCGGCCGCAGCTCCGCCCGGGCCGGCCAGAAGCTCGGCGTGCTTGAGCGCCAAGGCGCTGTGAAAGCGCCCGTAACCGAAGTAGATCAGGAAGCCGACGGCCAGCCAGACAAAGAGCCGCAGCCAGTTCTGGGCCGGCAGCGAGAACATCAGGAGCAGGCAAAACGCGATCCCGAGGACCGGCACCAGGACGCCAAACGGCGCGCGGAACGGCCGCTCTGCCTTCGGGTTGGTGTAACGCATGATGAGCACCGAGATGCACACCATCACGAAGGCGAGCAAAGTGCCGATGTTGGTGAGCTCGGCCAGGATGCGCAGCGGCAGAAACGCACCCAGCGTCGCCACCACGATGCCGGTGAGGATCGTGGACTTCCACGGCGTCCGGAACTTCTCGTGGACAGCACCAAAGAAGCTGGTGGGAAGCAGGCCGTCACGGGCGATGGCCAGCAGTACGCGCGGCTGCGACAGCATCATCACCAGCAGCACCGAGGTGATGCCGGTGAGTGCCCCGAGGGAGACTAGGAACTGCGCCCACGGCAGCCCAATCTGCCTGAAGGCGTCGGAAACCGGCGCGTTGATGTCAATGTGGTCGTACCGGACCATTCCGGTCAGAACGGCTGAAACCACGATGTACAGGATGGTGCACACGAAGAGCGAGGCGATGATCCCAATCGGGACGTCCTTGTGCGGATGGCGCGCCTCCTCGGCGTGCGTGGACACCGAGTCGAATCCGATGTAGGCGAAGAAGATGATCGCCGCTCCTGCCAGCATGCCGAGGGGCTGCCCGCCGGCGTCGGTCTGCCCCATGAGTGTCTTGCCGAAGAAGCTGATCCCCGTATAGCCGAACGGGGCGAACGGGTGCCAGTTGGCGGGGTTCACGTAGAAAGCGCCGACCGCGATTACGAAGAGGACGATGACGAGCTTAATCCCCACCATCGTGGCGTTGAGCGAGGCGCTCTCGCGGATCCCCTTCACCAGGATCACCGTGAGGATCAGGGTGATCACGATCGCGGGCAGGTCCAGGATCGTCCCGGTGGAGACGATCCTCCCAAGGTGCGGGTTGTAGTCGAACGGCGCGGTGTGGAGCGTCGCGGGGATCTTGAACCCGAAGATGCCTATGAAATCCTGGAAGTATGCGGACCACCCGTGCGCCACGGTAGCCGAAACCACGGTGTACTCGAGCACGAGGTCCCACCCGATGATCCATGCGAACAGCTCGCCCATGGTCGCGTATGCGTAGGTGTACGCGGAGCCGGCCACCGGAACCATCGACGCAAACTCCGCATAGCACAACGCGGCGAAGACACATGCGATGCCGGACACGACGAATGAGAGAATGAGCGCGGGTCCCGCGTTGTCGTGGGCCGCTTTGCCGGTGAGGACGAAGATCCCGGTACCGATGATCGCGCCCACGCCCAGGCTTGTGAGCTGAATGGGCCCGAGAATCCGCCGCAGGCGGTTCTCCCCCTTCATTTCCTCCAGCAACAGAGCCAGCGGTTTCGTCGCCAGCAGTTGACGCATCATGCGAGACCCCCCCATCGTCGTGAGCGGCCCAACGTCGCGTCCTGGGAGCATAGGAAAGCCTGGGGAGCCGGGCCCCAGGGGGCTAGAACAGCGTCCTCTCGACCTTGTGCTCCACGTCCCAGTCGTACTTGTACACCAGCAGGTCCAGCACCACCCGGTACTTCACCTCGACGTGCACCTGGCCGGTGTCCCGCCAGACCTTGATGTTCTCCTTGTGCACGGCCAGTCGCTCCTCTACCGCCTTCTGGAAGATCGCCTGGGCCATCTTCTCGTCCGTGTTGCGGGGCATCGAGGCACGCTCGGCCTCTTTCTCGCAGAAGTCCTGCAGCTCGGCGACCGCGATCCTGACCGGGACAACGTTGACGCCGATCACCACGACGACCGCCACGAGCGCGAGGCCGAGGATACAGCCGAGATTGCCGGCCCCCCTTTCGCGCCACCTTGCCATCCGCACCTCCCTGTAATCCCTGCCCAAGCATTGTAGCCCGGGACCGGCCCGCCGTGTGCGGCCCAGGCCTGCACGAGCGCCCGCCGGCCGCGAGCTGGCCGCTAGTGCACGAGCTCGAACGAGCGCTCCCAGCGCGTGCGGGTGAAGAAGTGGATCCCCACCGAGGCGAGCTGCTGCAGGCGGTCCCACCATCCGTGCCACTCGTGCGAGTTGGGCTGAGCCTCGTACGACCAGTAGATGATCACCGCGCGACCCTTGAAGTAGCTGTGCGGCACCGGCCCCCAGAACCGGGAGTCGTAGGAGTTGTCGCGGTTGTCTCCCATGCAGAAGACGAAATCGTTTGGTACGCGGAACGGCCCGAAGTGGTCGCGGTTGCGCACCGAGGGGGGCAGCGCCGGCGAGTCGGGGAAAACCTGCGGGTCCTTGTGCACGACGAGCGGGTTGACCTCGCGACTGCCGTTGACAACGAGCTCCTTGCCCTGGACCTCCACGGCGTCGCCGCCGAGGGCCACCGCGCGCTTGATGAAGTCCCGTTCGGGGTCCTGCGGGTACTTGAACACGACGACGTCGCCGCGCCGGATGTCGCGGTACGGGAGGAGCCGGTGCAGGAGGGTGTTCCAGTGCGGCGCGTAGATGAACTTGTTGACGAACAGGTGGTCGCCGACCAGGAGGTTGTCCTCCATCGAGCCGGTGGGGATCTTGAACGCCTGCGCCACGAAGGTACGAGCGAACAGAGTGAAGATCACCGCCACCAGAATGGCCTCGTAGTACTCCCGAAAGACGTGGTGTCTGCTCATGTCTCCACCTTCAGGACCGCCAGGAACGCCTCCTGCGGGATCTCCACCTTGCCCAGCCGCTTGAGGCGTCTCTTCCCTTCCTTCTGCCGCTCGAGAAGCTTCCGCTTGCGCGTGATGTCGCCACCGTAGCACTTCGCGAGAACGTTCTTCCGCAGGGGCTTGACCGCCTCCCGGGCGATCACCCGGTTGTTGATCGCGGCCTGGATCACGACCTCGAAGAGCTGGCGCGGGATCATCTCCCGGAGTTTGCTCGCCAGGGCGCGCGCTTTGAGGTACGCGCTCGAACGGTGGACGATCAGCGCGAGCGCGTCGATCGGGTCGCCGTTCACCAGCAGGTCGAGCTTGACCAGGTCCCCCTCCCGGTAGCCCGCGAAGTGGTAGTCGAGGGAGGCGTACCCGCGCGACACGGACTTCAACTTATCATAAAAATCCAGAACGACTTCCGCGAGCGGCAGGCGGTACTCCAGCAGCACCCGGTCGCCCCCAAGGTACTCGAGCTTGACCTGCTCGCCGCGCCGCTGCTGGACGAGCTTGAGGATCCCGCCCAGGTAGCTGTCGGGGGTGAGGATCGTTGCGTGGATGAGAGGCTCCTCGATCGCCTCGATGACCCCCGGGTCCGGGAGCTGCGAGGGGTTCTCCACCTCCACCACCTCACCCTCCGTCGTCAGCACGCGATATGCGACGCCCGGCGCCGTGGTGATCAGCTCGAGGTTGAACTCACGCTCCAGGCGCTCCTGCACGATCTCCATGTGCAAGAGACCGAGGAACCCACAACGGAAGCCGAAGCCGAGCGCCTGCGAGGTTTCGGCTGCAAACGTAAGCGCCGAGTCGTTGAGGGAGAGCTTGTCGAGCGCCTCGCGCAGCTCCCCGAACGCGGAGGAATCCGCGGGGTAGAGCCCCGCGAAAACCATCGGCTTGGCTTCGGCAAAGCCGGGCAGCTGCTCGGCTGCCGGCCGCGCGGACTCGGTGACCGTGTCGCCGACCCGCACCAGCCGCAGCTCCTTGAGGCCCGAGAAGAGATAGCCGACCTCCCCCGGACCCAGGCGCTCCACCGGCTCGGCACGGGGCGTGAAGATCCCGAGTTCCTCCGCGGTCGCCTCGCGCCCCACGGCCATGAAGCGGATCGCCTGCCCGGCGGTGAGGCTGCCGTCCACCACGCGGACGAGGCAGCGAACGCCCTTGTACGGATCGTAGGAGGCGTCGAAGACCAGTGCGCGCAGAGGGCCCTCGGGGTTGCCGCGCGGAGGGGGAACGCGCTCGACCAGCGCCTCCAGCACCTCCGGGACGTTGAGGCCGGTCTTGGCGGAGATCCCCAGGCTCTCGCTTGCATCGAGGCCGACGACGTGCTCGATCTGCTCCCGCACCCGTTCGGGGTCCGCCGCCGGAAGGTCCACCTTGTTGAGCACCGGGATCAGCTCCAACCCCTGTTCGGAGGCGAGGTAGGCGTTGGCCAGGGTTTGCGCCTCCACGCCCTGGGACGCGTCCACCACCAGGAGGGCGCCCTCGCAGGCGGCGAGTGAGCGCGAGACCTCGTAGGAGAAGTCCACGTGCCCGGGGGTGTCGATGAGGTTGAGGATGTACTCCTGGGCGTCACGCGCCCGGTAGTGAAGCGTCACGGTGTGGGCCTTGATGGTGATCCCGCGCTCGCGTTCCAGGTCCATGGAGTCGAGGACCTGCGCCTGCATCTCGCGCGCCGAGAGCGCCCCGGTCAGCTCGAGCAGACGGTCGGCCAGCGTCGACTTACCGTGGTCGATGTGGGCGATGACGCAGAAGTTGCGGATGTGCCGCTGGTCCACCTGGCTCCCCGGGGTCTCGCGCTGCCGCGAGAACTGCAAATTGTACACGAAGCACAGCTTCGGATCACGACTACAGCGCGGAGAACTTCGGCTTGCCCCCCGGGCCCGCCGCCGTCTTCCAGGCGGCCCGCGGGTAGGCCCTGAGGTTGCGCGGGTCGTCCAGCTCGCCGCGGGCGGCACGTAGCTGGCCGGCGCGCGCGATCATCGCGGCGTTGTCGGTGGTCAGCGCCACTGGCGGCAGGAGCACCTCGGTCCCGGTGCGCCCGCCCCAGGCCGAAAGACGGGCACGTAACTCGCGGTTGCCCGCCACGCCACCCGAGGCCGCCACCACCCGCGGCTGGTGCCGGGCCACCAGTTCGTCGAGCGGTGCCAGCAGCCAGTCCACCACGGTCCGCTGGAACGAGGCCAGCAGGTCGAGCACCGGCTGCGGGGGGTGCGTTGGGTCCGGCAGCGGCAGCGCGGTCACCCCCTGGGCGGTGCGGATCACCGTCGTCTTGAGGCCGGAGAAGGAGAAGTCGAGGGCGCCCGCAGGGTCCTTGATGCGCGGCGCGGTGAAGGCGAACCGCGACGGGTCGCCGTGCTCGGCGAGGCGGTCCACCACCGGCCCCCCCGGGTAGCCGAGGCCGAGCGCCGCGGCGACCTTGTCGAACACCTCGCCCGCCGCGTCGTCGCGCGTGCGGTTGAGCGGCCGCGCTTTCCCCGCCCCGAGGAGAAAGTACGACGAGTGGCCGCCGGAGATCACCAGGGTGAGCGCCGGATCGACAGTCGCCCGTGCGGCCGTGCCGTCGAGGTGCAGGAACGGCGAGACGAGGTGGCCCTCGAGATGATCCACCCCGACCACCGGCAGACGGCGCGCCCACGCGTACGCCGAGGCGAAGCAGGTGCCCACGAGCAGGGAGCCGATCAGCCCGGGGCCCCGCGTGACCGCGACCAGCTCGAGGCCCGAAAGGCCCACCCGCCGCTCGGCCTCGGCCAGGAGACGTGGCAGCGACTCAAGGTGGTGGCGCGCCGCCAGTTCGGGCACCACCCCGAGGTAGGGCGCGTGGGCCGCTGCCTGCGAGGAGATCAGGTTGAACCGGACGCTCCCGTCCGACTCCAGCACCGCGACCGCGGTCTCGTCGCACGAGGTCTCGATCCCCAGCGTCCTCACAGCGCGATCCCCCGGACCGTGGCGGCGTTGACCGGCCGCGCCACCCCCCGCTCGCTCACGATCGCGGTCACCAGCTCCGCTGGGGTGACGTCGAACGCCGGGTTGTAGACCCCGACGCCCTCGGGGGCGATGCGCCTGCGGCCCACCCGCCGCACCTCCTCTCCGTCCCGCTGCTCGATTGGGATGGCCGCCCCGTCAGGGCAGGCGAGATCGAAGGTGGTGGTGGGTGCCGCCACGACGAATGGCACGCCGTGCCGCGCCGCCGCGACCGCCAAGCCGTACGTTCCCACCTTGTTGGCGACCGAGCCGTCAGCGGCGATCCGGTCGGCGCCCACGACCACACCCTGCACGGCACCGCTCGCCAGCAATGAAGCTGCGGCGGTGTCGGCAAGCAGGGTGACCGGGATTCCGTCCTGCATCGCTTCCCACACCGTGAGGCGGGCGCCCTGGAGCACCGGACGGGCCTCGCAGGCGTACAGGTGCGCGAGGCGCCCATCGACGTGCAGGAACCTTACGATCCCGAGCGCCGTCCCGATCCCGCCGGTCGCCAGTGCACCCGTGTTGCAATGGGTGAGCAGCGCAACCGCTTCGCCGGGGAACAGCGCGGCGCCGTGCCCGGCGATGGCGAGGCAGGCGGCAGCGTCCGCGGCGTGCTGCCGCTCGGCGTCCGCGAGCGCGCGGACGAACCGCTGCTCGGGAACGGCGCCCTCGACCGCGCGCAGGACCTCCGCGACCGCTCGCGCGAGGTTGGCCGCGGTGGGCCGCACCGCCGCGAGGCGGCGCGCGGCGCGCCGCAGGTGGGGGAGGTCGCCATTCCGGCGGGCCTCGGCCGCCAGCGCGTACGCGGCGGCCAGGCCGATCGCGGGCGCCCCGCGCACGGCCAGGCCGCGGATCGCGCGCGCTGCCTCAGCCGCGCCGGCCACGGCGAACCAGCGCACGCGCCCCGGCAGGAGCCGCTGGTCCACGAGCTCGAGGCCATCGCGCCAGCGCAGCGCCGCCGCAGCCGTGCGTATCTCGCGCATCGCCCCGGATGGTACCTCAGGGCGTTGCCGCGAGGCGGGGCACCTCGCTATACTCCGTGGACCGAAGGGAGGACGTATGCCTCTGCGCGTCGCCATCAACGGGTTCGGCCGCATCGGCCGCTTGATTTTCAGACAGGCGTTTTCCAACAAGGACTACGAGTTTGTGGCGGTGAACGACATCACCGACGCCCCGACGCTGGCCCACCTCCTCAAGTACGACTCGATCCACGGCCGCATGGACGCCAAGGTCGTCGCCACCACCGACGGCTTCTCGGTCAACGGGAAGACCGTCAAGGTCCTGGCGGAGAAGGAGCCCTCCAAGCTCCCGTGGAAGGCGCTCGGCATCGACCTCGTCTTCGAGGGCACCGGCAAGTTCACCAAGGGCGAGCAGGCCAGGGCACACCTGGACGCGGGCGCGAAGTGGGTCGTCATCACTGCCCCGGCCAAGGGCGTGGACCTCACCGTGGTCTACGGGGTCAACGAGAAGACCCTCGACCCCGCCAAGCACCGCATCGTGTCCAACGGCTCCTGCACCACCAACTGCCTGGCGCCGGTGGTCAAGGTGCTGCTCGAGCAGTTCGGGATCGCGCACGGCCTGCTCACCACCATCCACGCTTTCACCAACGACCAGAAGATCCTCGACTTGCCGCACAAGGATCTGCGCCGGGCGCGCGCGGCCAGCGTGTCCATGATTCCCACCTCCACGGGGGCCGCAAAGGCGATGGCCGAGGTCTTCCCTCAGCTCAAGGGGAAGCTCGACGGCCTGGCGGTCCGCGTGCCGACCACCGACGTCTCGCTGGTGGATTTCACCTTCACCGCCGAGAAACCGGTCACGGTGGACGCCCTCAACGGGGCGTTCCGCGCCGCGGCCGCCGGCCCCCTGAAGGGGATCCTCGAGGTGTGCGAGGAGCCGCTGGTCTCCATCGACTTCCGCGGCACCACCGCGTCGTCCATCGTGGACGCGCTCTCCACCATGGTGATCGGCGAGAAAACCGGCAAGATCTTTTCCTGGTACGACAACGAGTACGCCTACGCGGCGCGCTGCGTGGACGTGGCGAAGCTGTACCTCAGGTGAGGAGGCGGTCATGGCGATGCGCTCGATGGACACGTTGAACGTCCGGGGGCGCCGGGTGCTGCTGCGCCTGGACTTGAACGTCCCGCTCAAGGATGGCAAGGTGCTGGACGACACACGGGTGCGGGAAGCCGCACCCACGGTGCGCGCCCTCGCCGAGAGGGGCGCGATCGTGATCACCTGCTCCCACCTCGGCCGCGCCAAGGGCAAGCCCGACCCGGCGCTCTCCCTGGCGCCGGTGGCGCCGGTCCTGGCGCAGCACGCGGGCCGGCCGGTGCGCTTCGTGCCGGACGTCGCCGGTGACACAGCCAGGAAAGCGGTGGCCGCCGCCAAGCCGGGGGAGGTCCTGCTCCTGGAGAACCTGCGCTTCGAGGCCGGCGAGGAGAAGAACGACCCCGCCTTCTGCAGAACGCTGGCCGCCCTCGCCGACGTCTACGTCAACGACGCCTTCGGGACCGCCCACCGCGCCCACGCCTCGACGGCGGGCGTCGCCGCCCTGTTCAGTGAGCGGGCGGCCGGCCCACTGATGGCGCGCGAGATCGCGGCGCTCACGAAGGTGCGCGACAACCCCGAACGGCCGTTCGTGGCGGTGGTGGGCGGGGCCAAGATCTCCGGCAAGCTGGAGACGCTGACCTCCCTCGCCCGGCGCGCCGACACGGTCGTGCTGGTCGGCGGGATGGCCAACACCTTCCTGCTCGCGCAGGGGGTGGAGGTCGGGAAGTCCCTCGTGGAGGCGGATCTCGTAGGTACCGCCAAGGAGATCCTCGCCGCAGCCGCGAGCCGGGGTGCCGCGGTCATCCTGCCGAGCGACGTGGTGGTCGCGCCGTCGGTGGACGCCCAGGGGCGCGTGGTCGAGGCCGGCCACGTGCCGGCCGAGGAGATGATCCTGGACATCGGGCCGGTCACCAGGCAGCGCATCGCGCAGGTCGTGGCAGGGGCGCGAACGGTGTTCTGGAACGGGCCAGCAGGCGTGTTCGAGAAGCCGGCGTTCGCCGCCGGCACGCTCGCCATCGCCAAGGCGCTGGCGGACAGCAAGGCGTTCACCGCCGTGGGCGGCGGGGAGAGCGTGGCCGCCGTCCAACAGGCGGGCGTGGCGAGCAAGCTCTCGCACGTCTCCACCGGGGGCGGCGCCTCTCTCGAGTTCCTGGCCGGAGACACGCTGCCCGGCGTTGCGGTGCTCGAGGAGGGAGCCACGTGAAACGTTTTCTGGTTGCTGCAAACTGGAAGATGCACGGCACCGTGGCATCGGTGCAGAGCTACCTCGAGAAGCTCCTCGAGCGCGTCGGCCCTGACGGCCCCGAGGTGGTGTTCTGTCCCCCGTTCACGTTGCTCCCCACCGCCCTGTTGATCGCCAGCGGGTCCGACGTGGCGCTCGGCGCCCAGAACTGCCACTGGGAGGCAAAGGGCGCCTTCACCGGCGAGATCGCCCCCGCCATGCTCGCCGAGTTGGGCGTGCGGTGGGTGATCGTCGGCCACTCGGAGCGCCGCCAGCACTTCGGCGAGACCGACGCCAGCGCGGCAGCGCGCGCCAAGGCGGCGCAGCAGGCGGGGCTCTCGGTCATCTTCTGCCTGGGGGAAACCCTCGAGCAGAGGGACGCGGGCGAGACGCTCGCCGTGCTGGAGCGGCAGAGCGCGGCGCTCGCCGGCCTCGACCCCGCCTTGCTGGCGGTGGCGTACGAGCCGGTCTGGGCGATCGGGACGGGCAGGAACGCCACCCCGGCCCAGGCGCAGGAGGCCCACGCCGCCCTCCGCCGCCGGGCAGGTGAGCTCCTCGGGGAGGTGGCCGCCCGCGAGCTGCGCATCCTCTACGGCGGCAGTGTCAAGCCCGACAACGCCGCCTCGTTGCTGGCCCAGCAGGACGTGGACGGCGCCCTCGTCGGAGGAGCAAGCCTTGACGCGGAAGGGTTTTGCGCTATCATCCACGCTGCTCCCGGCAGCCGCCGAGGGGCGTGAGGAGCAAACGTCGTGTATACCCTTTTGGTCATCCTTTTCATCGTGGTCTGCCTTTTCCTGATCATGGTCGTGCTGCTGCAGCAGGGGAAGGGGGCAGACGTGGCGGCGGCGTTCGGGGGCGCCAGCTCCCAGGCCTCCTTCGGCCCGCGCGGCACCACCACGCTTATGCACCGGCTCACGACCGCCTCGTTTGTGCTGTTCGTCGCGCTGTGCCTCGGGTTGTCGGTGCTGACGGCGCGCCGCGGGCGCTCGGTCACCGCCGGCGTCAAGGGCAAGGCCCCGGTTTCGGCTCCGGTGCACCCGGCCCCGGCCAAGCCGGCAGGTCAGGCGCCGGCCCAGAGTGCACCCACGCCGCCGGCGCAGCCGCAGAAGTGAGCCGTCCGGAGTGAGGCGAATGAGGCGTGCCGAAGTGGCGGAATTGGTAGACGCGCACGTTTGAGGGGCGTGTGGCGCAAGCCATGCCGGTTCGAGTCCGGCCTTCGGCACCATCTTTGCGGGGGGTCCTCGGGACCCCCCACCCATTCCCCCGTCTCGACTCACCCCCCAGGCCCCCCGCGCTCCGGCCGAGTAAATCGGCCTCCGCTTTCTCTTCTGCCACCGCCGTGACCAGCCGCCGCGCCCCGACGGCCGCATCTGCACGCACGCCGGAATTAATGACTCATGAGTCGCAATTGCTCTTGTGGATGGTCTCGAATGTGACGCAGGTCAACCTTTTCCACCGCCACCCGTATCTACACTTGCAGTCCTGAGAGGCGGCCGGGGCGAAGACCCATCTGTTAGACTATGCGACGTCGGGGGGACCTTATGCGGAAGACACTCGTGGGAGCTTTGCTGTTGCTGGTGGCCGGCAGCGCGTTTGCGATCGTTCCTGGGACAGACCTCTACGTGCCTGCCGTCGGGCACGGTTTGGGGGCCGTGGTCAACGGCATCCAGGCGTGGTGGCGCGCGGACGTGTGGATCTTCAACCCCTCGACCACCCAGCCCGCCACCGTCGACATCTTCATGCTCCTGCGCGACCAGGGCAACCCCAGCCCCGACTCCCGCCGCATCACCCTCGCACCCGGTGAGACCCGCTACCTCAACGACATCGTCTTCATAACCTTCGGCCTCGACGGGAAATACGGCGGCCTGCGCATTGTCTCCTCCATCCCGGTCGTGGTCTCCGGCCGCAGCTACGACGCCAACGTGACCGTCACCGGCAAGGGGCAGGGCACCGCCGGCCAGTTCTTCTCCGGTGTCCCCGCCTCCCTGGCCATCGGCCTCGGCGACTCGACCGACGTCATCGGTCTCGACCAGGACGGCACCGCGACCACCGGCAACTGGCGCTCCAACCTCGCCTTCGTCGAGACCACCGGCAACCCCGTCGACCTCAGCATCTACCGCGTCGACTCCAACGGCACCGTGCTCAACAGCACCGCGTACACCTACCACCTCGAGGGGCGGCAGGTGAGCCAGATCAACTACGTCCTCACCGCCATCGTCAACACCACCGGCAGAAACCAGCGCGTCCGCGTCGCCGTCACCGGCGGCACCGGCCGCGTCATCGTGAACGCCTCCAGGCTCGACAACACCACCGGCGATCCCTCCACGATCGAGTCGGTGATGGTGCCGACCACCGGCCGCTTCGAGGGGATCGTGCTCGACGCCTCCACCGGCTCGAGGCTGGACGGCGCGATTCAGCTGGAGATCAGCGGTGGCGCTGTGACCAACTACGCCGGCGTGGCCGGGATCCCGTGCGGGACCGACAGCTACACCCTCGACTTCTCGCCGTCCGGCGGCTACACCCTCACGATCAACCCCGACGGGACGTTCACGACCTCCGTGAGCATCGACTACAGCGACGGCATCAACAAGCTGCTGACCACGAACTGGACGTTCGCCGGGGCGCGCGCCGCCGACGGGACCTGGAGCGGGACGCTGAAGAGCGACACAACCGGTGGCGTAAACGTCGGCGGGTACGACTACAGCAAGTGCAACGCCCTCAACATCGTGCGCCAGTGGCGTGCCGGCCAGACCGGCAACTAGGACGTCCGGCGACGCGGGCTCGCCCCGTGCACGGCCCGACCCCACGACTCGCAACCAGTCCACCTGGTCAATGCCCAGGTGGGCTCTTCTGTGCCGTTGGTACCGGCGGTTCGTCCCCGGTGCCGGGAGGAAACCGATGAAGCATCTGCTCGCAGCGCTGTTGGCCGTCCTGGTCGCCTCGAGCACGCTCGCGACGACACCTGGGACGGACCTGTACGTGCCGGCCGTGGGGCACGGCGTGGGGGCCGTGGTCAACGGCATCCAGGCGTGGTGGCGTGGCGACGTGTGGGTCTTCAACCCCTCGACCACCCAACCCGCCACGGTCGACATCTTCCTGCTCCTGCGTAATCAGGCCAACCCCAACCCTGACTCGCGGCGTATCACCGTCAAGGCCGGCGAGACCCGCTATCTGGACGACATCGTCTACAACACGTTCGGGGCCGACAACACCTACGGCGGCCTGCGCATCGTCTCCAACATCCCGGTCGTGGTCTCCGGGCGCAGCTACGACAAAAACGTGACCGTCACCGGCAAGGGACAGGGCACCGCCGGTCAGTTCTTCTCGGGCATCCCAGCCTCCCTGGCCATCGGCCTCGGCGACGCCACCGACGTCATCGGCCTCGACCAGGACGGCTTCCAGACCACCGGCAACTGGCGCTCCAACCTCGCCTTCGTGGAGACCACCGGCAACCCGGTGGACCTTACGATCTCCCGGCTGGACTCGGGCGGCAACGTGCTCGGAAGCATCCCCTACCACCTCGAGGGACGCCAGGTCTCCCAGATCAACTACGTGCTGACCGCGATCGTGATGAATAGCTACGACACCAACCAGCGCGTCCATGTCGCCGTCACCGGCGGCACCGGCCGCGTGATCGTGAACGCCTCACGGATGGACAACCGCACCGGGGATCCGGCCACGGTCGAGATGGTGGGCGGCGGGCGCGAGGGCACCTACCTGTGCAAGCAGGAGAAGACGGTGTACGACACGCCGATCACGCTGACGGTAGCGGGCGGCGCGGTGACCGCCATCGACGCCACGATCGTGTTCACCGACGAGGACGTGACCGCGTGCGGCGATTCCGCCGAGCTGCTCAGTTTCTCGGGACCGCTGCCCCAGCCGGTCTTCTACGACGAGACAGGGAGCTTCTCGTTCGTGGTGAGCAGCCCGAACGCCGGCGGGGTTGGGATCACCCTGCAGGTCAACGCGACGATCAGCGTGACCGGGCAGGTGAGCGGCACCGCCACGACCACCCTCACCGGCGCGGGCGGGTGCACCGGCACGAGGACTTGCCCGCTCATCGGGGCCAAGCTGCGGTAGTCGGGACGCCGGCCGAAAAGCCAGGGGAGGCCGGTGAAGGCCTCCCCATTGCACGTCCGGCTGTGCCTGCCCGCGTCGGGCAAGCCCCCTCTACTGTGCCACCTCGACGACCTTCGTACCGGCCATCTTATCGCCCCAGCGCCGCCCTTCGGCATCGGTGAGCACCAGGATCGCCTCGATCAGGTAGATGATCCCGCCGATGACGAAGATCGGGATCGAGACGAGGTGGCCGAGCACCGGAACGATCCACAGGAAGTAGCCGATCGCGTAAATCGCGAGCGGCAGGTTCCGCTTCATCGACACGTTGCGGTCCATGGGCTGGCCGTCCAACCGGACCGGGCGCAGCTTCATGACCTTCTTGCCGATGGAGCGCTTGTCGGCGAAGTCGAGATCAAGTCCGTCTCGCAAGAGCCAGTAGCCGCCGACACACACGCCCGCAATCGGCCCGCCGATGAACGGGATGAACCCGACGATCATCCCGGCCACGCCCACGATGATGCCGTCGATGAGCGCGGCGATTATCCGCTTTCCGAGGTCCGCCTTGGCCGCCGCCGGCGCGGGCACCGCACTGCCTGGAGTTGCCATCGTCTCCTCCTTCTTCTGTCCCCCCAACAGAGAACAGTCTCGTCGTTATTGCCGAAAGCCTAGCCGACCACGGCAAGCTTTGCAACCGCGTGCGTCCACCGCTGGAATCCGGGCGTCAGCGGGCGAGCAGCCGGCGGTAGAGCGCCTCGTAGCGGTCCACCACGCGCGCGGTGCCGAAGTGCTCGGCGGCGCGCACCCGCGCCAACTCGCGCTGGCGCTCGAGCTCCCGGGGGTCGGAGAGCAAGGCCACGACGCGCTCCGCCATGGCCGCCGTGTCCCCCACCGGAAACGTGTAGCCCCCCTGCCCGTTCGCGACCAGCTCGGGCAGCCCACCGGCGTTGGAGGCCACCACCGGGACCCCGCACGCCATCGCCTCGAGCGCCGCCAGGCCGAACGATTCCTCCGAGGAAGGCAACAGAAAGACGTCGCCCGCCCCGATCACCCCCTCGATCGGAGAGACGTTGCCGAGGAACTCCACCCGGTGGGCGAGGCCAGCATCGCGGGCGAAGCGCTCCGCCGCGGGGCGGTCCGGGCCGTCCCCCACCATCGCGAGGTGGCACGGGATGCGCGCGTGCACCAGCCGGAAGACCTCCAGGACGTCCATGATCCGCTTCACGGGGCGGAAGTTCGAGGCGTGCACCAGGAGCGGCGCACCGTCGGGTGATAGGCGGCGGCGGTGCGCGGCCGCAAAGTCGCGGTCACAGCGGTTCGGGTCCACGAAGTTCGGGATCACCTCGATCTCGCGTGTCACCCCGAGCCGCTCGTGGGTCTCGTCGGCAAGCGACTGGGAGACCGCGGTAACGGCATCCGCGCGCTCGATCCCGAGCCGCACGATGGGCAGGAACGAGGGGTCAGCCCCGACCACCGTGATGTCGGTACCGTGCAGCGTCACTACCAGCTTGGGCCCGCCGCCCAGGATCTCCCGCGCCAGGTGTGCGGAGATCGCGTGGGGGATCGCATAGTGCACGTGGAGGAGCTCGAGCTCGTGGGTGCGCACAGCCTCGGCCATCTGCGAGGCAAGCGCCAATGCGTATGGCGGATACTGGAAGAGCGGGTACGTCGGCACGGTCACCTCGTGGAAGGTGACCCCGGGCGGAACCCGCCCCAGCCGGTACGGAAGCGCGTAGCAGATGAAGTGCACCTCGTGTCCGCGCCGCGCGATCGCGAGGCCGAGCTCCGTGGCCACGGTCCCGGAACCCCCAACGGTGGGATAGCAGGTCACGCCGATCTTCATGCCACCTCCCGCCCTCCAGCCAGGCTCGATCCCCCAGGGTCGAGGGTTGCGGCAACCACCCTCACCGGGAGCCTCCAAGCAGCCAGGCGAGCTCGTCGGCGGGCAGTGCACCGAGGACGCCGAAGCCCTCGCCCACCTCGCACCCGATGAGGTTCCCGCACGCCCGGTCCCGCCCCTCCACGGCGGCCAGGAAGTGCCCGCTGGCCAGGTGGGTGGGCGCGCCGCCCGACGGCTCGAACTGGGAGGCAAAGGCGGCGAGCGCCTGCCGCTTGGCGAGGTACCACGCGCCGACGTCCACGACCACGACCGGCTGCAGCAACTGGCGCGCCCCGGGGTAGAGGAGGTGCAGGCGGGGCCGGTGTGTCGGCCCGAGCTCCGGCTGCCAGCGTGAGAGACCGGAGAGGAAGCTCGCCCGCACCAAGAGGGCCAGCGCCTCCCCGTGATCGGGGTGGGGGTCCTCCGGGTGGGGCAGCAGGAACGCCCGCGGGGCCGCCGCGCGCAGGGCGCCCACCACCGCGACGCACTGCGACTCCTCGTCGCCCCTGAGGGAACCGTCCGGCAGCGAAAGGCAGGAGCGCCACGCCACGCCGAGCGCGCGAGCCGCGCCCTGGGCCTCACGGGCTCGCACCGCAGCATCGCCGCGGGTGCCGAGCTCGCCAGCGGTGAGATCCAGGATGCCGACGCGCCGGCCCGTCGAGGCGAGGCGTGCCAGCGTCCCCCCGCACCCGATCTCCACGTCGTCGGGGTGAGCCCCGACCGCGAGAATGTCGCAGCGCTCTACCACGCTCCTCCCTCCTCCCAGTACAGGAGCTGCATGCCGGGCTGCGTGGGGTCCAGGCTCGCCGCAAGCTGGGCGGGCCACGCAACCCCCAGGCGCAGCAGGGGCGCCAGCACGGAGAGGTGGCGCTCCTGCGGCTTGCCCTCCGGCCGGAGGAACGCCCGCATCCGCCGCCACCGCCCGACCTCCACCTCGGCGTCCCGCGTGGCCGCCGCGGTGAGTCTCCCCTCCAGCCAGGACAACGCGGCGTCGAGCTTCTTGGCCGTCGCGTCCACGTCCCCGGTGAGAGCCGGCAGCTCGTCGCGCGCGGCGCCCGCCACCTCCTCCACCTTCGAGCCGAGGGTCGCCCGCAGGCGCTCCACTGTTCGCCTCGTTCGCTTCCCGGGCAGGGCGTTAAACGGGGGCTGCGGCCGCAGGAGCTGCTCGGGATCCACGCGGAGCTGGCCAGCGAGCCTGCGCTCCGCCGAGGTGACGACCGTGACGTGGGGGCGCAGCCGCCACTCGGGGCGGGCGACCCCCGTCACCGAGCGCACCGCGGCGGTCTGCACGTGGTACGCCAACTCGGCCCCACCCAGGAAGGCCACCGAGGAACCCAGGGCGGCGTCCTGCACCAACGGCCGCAACCACGCGTTCGGCAAGAAGCGCTCGGGGTGCACCGCAACCTCGTCGTGCACGGCGGGGGGGCACGCTCCCCCGCTCGTCGGGACCGACGTCCGCCGGTCACCCTGCCTCCTGAAGAGCGGCAGCTTGTTCGCGGAGATTCGCAGCGGCAGCGGCCACCCCCGCGCCCGGAAGCGCTCCGCGCTCGCGTCGAGCGCCTCCCAACACCTCGGCAGCTCGGCGAGGACCTGCGTGAGGACGGGCGCCGCGGCGCGGGCAAGTTCGGGCTCGAGCGCGTCCACGATCACCACGCCGGTGTCCGCGAGCAACCGTGCGAGGAAGCGGGCGGTCGCCTCGCCCAGCGAGGCGCCGGCCGAATAGCACGACGCCGCTAGCTCGGCGGCCTCCTGCGCGTGGCCTCCCGGCAGGCGCGCCTGCAGCTCCGCGAGGAACGAGGCGCAGGCATCCCCCAGCGCGACGCTCCCGCCCAGCTCGCCACCGCGTTCCCACCCGCTCTCCCGGACCTCGGCGAGCTCCTCGCCCACGGCCACCCGGCCCCACCCCATCTCCGGCAGGTCATCATCCCCAGTGGCGAGCCAGAGGAACCCCACCGCCCGCCGCCCCGCAGCCCGCAGGCGCCGCACCTCCGCCGCCACGGCGGCGGCCTTGACCAGGGTGAGCAGGGGCCCGCCCAGCAGGCCGGGCTGCTGCCCGGTGACCACGACCTCTCCGCCCCCGAGCCACGTGGAGAGCTCGTCGTCCACCGGGTTGCCCCAGGCGCGGTTGGCGCTCGCGATCGCCTCGGCGAGCGCCGGCGAGCGCGGCAGGGCGCTGCCCACTGCAGGGGGCAGGTCGATCTCACCGCGGGCGGCAGCTGCCGCGGCCGGGTGTACAGCGGCCCAGCTTTCGAGCGGCACGAGGGTCGCGGACGCGACTCGATCTGCCATCGCCCGAGGAGGGTAGCGCGCTCACGGAGCGAACGCCAGTCGTTGACGAAACCGAGGAATCTGCCACTGTCGGCCAGACATTGGGTGGCCATGCAGCGGGGGGAGTCAGCGGTCCGGTGTGTGCTGCCGGCGGCGGTCGTGTCGGTTCCAGCCGCGTGGGCATCGCCATGAAGATCGTGCTTACCTCGGTGTTCGGTCCCTACGGCGTGGACGACGCCTACGGCCGCGCGAGCTCTCGGATGGAGCTGTTCCACAACCAGGTTACGCGGGAGCAGGGGTCTTCTCGATCCGCTTCTTCCACGAGAGCTTCGGGCTCCACTTCCTGGCTTCCAACGTGACACCGCCCACGACGGTCCTGGACTTTCCCAGCGATGCCCGTTTCGTCGAGGAGCTGCGCGCCAACTATGCCCTCGTGGCATTCCCTTCATCGTGGCCAACTTCATCAAGGCCAAGAGGATGGCCGAGCTGGTGCGGCGCCACGCCCCGCACGCCAAGATCGTGCTCGGCGGACACGGCGTGCAGGTTCCCGAGGTGGCCGCGGAGATCCCCCGCCATCACCTGTGCGTGGGGGAGGGTGTGCGCTGGCTGCGGAAGCTGCTCGGGGAAGATCCGGAGCCGCCGATCCCTCACCCGGTGCGCCCGGCGACGTTCGGCGGGCGGATCCTCGGCGTTCCCGTGCGCCGCGCGCTGGGTAGGGCGATCGCGGCGACCAGGGCCGACCGGAGTCGTTTCATGTTTCTCTACCGACGCGTGGCGACGGAAATGCGGGTGACCGCGGCCTCGAGGTGGGCCCGCCGGTGGTCGAACTCCTTGCCGGCGGCGCTGCGCATCGCGGCCTCCGCGGCTTGCTTCTCCGCACGCGCAGCCTCCACGTCAATCTCCGAGGGAAGCTCCGCCACGTCCGCCAGCACCGTCACCACATCGGCAGCAACTTCCGCGAAACCGCGCTGCACCGCGAGGTACTGGTCCCTCGTGCCGATGCGGTACGAGAGCTCTCCGATGCCGAGCGCCGTCAGCAGCGGGGCGTGGCCGGGGAGGATGCCGAGGGCGCCCACCACGCCGGGGAGCGTCGCCTCGTCGACCTCGGTGTCCACGACCACCCGTACAGGCGTGACGACCTTCAGACGCAAGCGGCCACTCACGCCGCCCCCTCAGCCTTGAGCTTCTCGGCCTTCTCGCTCGCCTCATCGATGCCGCCCACCATGTAAAACGCCTGCTCAGGCACGTGGTCGAGCTCGCCCTGTGTGATCATGCGGAAGCTCCGGATGGTCTCGCCGATCTGCACGTAGCGCCCCTTCAAGCCGGTGAACTGCTCCGCCACGTGGAACGGCTGCGACAGGAACTTCTGGATCTTGCGCGCCCGCGCAACCACCAGCTTGTCGTCCTCCGAGAGCTCATCGATCCCGAGGATCGCGATGATGTCCTGGAGGTCCTTGTACTTTTGCAGGATGCGCTGGACCTCTCGGGCCACCTTGTAGTGCTCCTCGCCGACGATCTTCGGGTCGAGGATGCGCGAGGTCGAGGCCAGGGGATCCACCGCCGGGTAGATGCCCATGTCCACGATCTGGCGCGAGAGCACGGTGGTGGCATCGAGGTGCGCGAAGGTCGTCGCCGGCGCGGGGTCGGTGAGGTCGTCAGCGGGCACGTAGATCGCCTGCACGGAGGTGATCGAGCCGTGCTTGGTGGAGGTGATGCGCTCCTGCAGCTCGCCCATCTCGGTGGCTAGGTTGGGTTGGTAGCCAACCGCGGAGGGCATGCGGCCGAGCAGAGCGGAGACCTCGGAGCCGGCCTGGGTGAAGCGGAAGATGTTGTCGATGAAGAGCAGCACGTCCTGCTCTTCCACGTCGCGGAAGTACTCGGCGACTGTGAGGCCGGAGAGCGCCACCCGCAACCGCGCGCCGGGCGGCTCGGTCATTTGCCCGTAGATCAGTGCGGCCTTGGACTTCTTCCAGTCGGAGGGATCGATGACGCCCGACTCCTGCATCTCCAGCCACAGGTCGTTGCCCTCACGGGTGCGCTCGCCGACCCCGGAGAAGACTGAGAAGCCGCCGTGCTGCAGCGCCACGTTGTTGATCAGCTCCATGATGATGACGGTCTTGCCCACGCCGGCGCCGCCGAACAGGCCCGTCTTGCCGCCTTTGGTGTAGGGCTCCAGCAGGTCCACGACCTTGATGCCCGTCTCGAACATCTCGACCTGGGTCGACTGCTCCTCGAACGACGGGGAGTCACGGTGGATTGGCCAGCGCTCCTTAGTCTCGCACGGGCCCTTCTCGTCCACCGGTCTCCCGATCACCGAGAGCACGCGGCCGAGGGTCTCGCGTCCCACCGGCATGGTGATCGCGCTGCCGGTATCGATCGCCCTCATCCCACGGACCATGCCGTCGGTCGGCTCCATGGCGATGCAGCGCACCCGATTCTCCCCTAGGTGCTGCGCCACCTCCAGCACCACGTCCATCTCGCCCTTCTCGCTGCGGTCACGCACCTCGACGGCGTTGTAGATGGCGGGGAGCTGGCCCTCGGGAAACTCCACGTCCACCGCAGGACCGATGACCTGGACGACGCGACCTTCCGTCTTTTCCGTGGCACCTGCCATGTTGGACTCCTACCTCTCGGCCAGCGCCTGGGCGCCGGACACGATCTCGATGAGCTCTTTGGTGATCGAGGCCTGGCGCGCCCGGTTGTACGTCAGGGTGAGCCTGTCGATCATCTCCCCGGCGTTCTTGGAGGCCGCGCCCATGGCCGTCATCCGCGAGGCGTGCTCCGCCGCCTGCGAGTCGAGCAGCACCCGCAACATCTGGAACTCCACGTGGCGAGGCAGGATCTGCCCCAGCAATGCCTGCGGGCTCGGTTCGAAGATGTAAGCGGCCGGGCGCTCGCCGGCCACAAGCTTGGTCCGCTCGATGGGTAGCAGGCGCTCGAGCACCACCTCCTGCGTCATGATCGAGCGAAAGTGGTTGTGGAGAAGGTAAATCGCGTCGGTCTCTCGAGCCGCGAAGCGCTCCGCCAGCCCCCGCGCAACCTTGAAGGCCGCCTCCGGAGTGATGGTATGCATCACTTCCGGATACGTGGCCAACGTCGGGTACGTGTGGTGGCGGAAGAAGTCGATCCCCCGTCGGCCAACCAGCACCAGCTCCACCTTCTCCCAGCGCCCGCTCTCCACCAGGGAGGTCGCCTCGCGCAGCACGTTGGCGTTGAAGGCGCCGCACAGCCCTTTGTCGGAGGTCACCACCACGAGGGTCACGGTGTGCTCCGGGCGTTCCTGCAGCAGCTTGTGCCGGTGTCCAGACACCCGTACGGCGAGTGAGCGCAACACGGCCTCGAGGGCCGCGGCGTACGGTCTCGCCTCGAGGATGCGGGTCTGGGCGCGCCGCAGCTTGGCCGCAGCCACCATTTTCATGGCCTTGGTGATCTGCTCGGTAGAGCGCACCGACCGGATGCGCCGCCTCAGGTCCTGCTTACTGGGCAAGCGCAGCCTCCGGGCTCTCTCTGAGAAACCCGTCGAGAGCGGCCTGGCACCCGGCCGTCAGCTCCTGCTCCACGGCACCTTCGAGGTTGCCTGTGGTCACGATGGCCTCGAGCACCGCACCGTGGTGGGTCTTGAGGTACTCGTGCAGGAAGCGCTCGAACGGGAGTACCGCCTCCACCTTGAGCTTATCGAGAAAGCCGCGCGTCCCCGCGAACACCGAGGCGACCTGCAGCTCCACCGGCATCGGCTGGTACTGGCCCTGCTTGAGCATCTCCACCAGCCGCTCGCCGCGCGACAACTGCCGCTGCGTGGCCTTGTCGAGATCGGAGCCGAACTGCGCGAACGCCGCCAGGTCGCGGTATTGGGCGAGGTCCATCCGCAGCGTGCCGGCCACCTTCTTCATCGCCTTGATCTGGGCGTTGCCTCCCACGCGCGAGACAGAGATGCCCACGTTCACCGCCGGGCGCACGCCCGAGAAGAAGAGGTCCGACTCGAGGAAGATCTGGCCGTCGGTGATCGAGATGACGTTGGTCGGGATGTAGGCGGCAACGTCTCCCGCCTGGGTCTCGATCACGGGGATCGCGGTGAGCGACCCGCCACCCAGGTCCTCGCGCATTTTGGCGGCGCGCTCGAGCAGGCGCGAGTGAAGGTAGAAGACGTCGCCCGGGTAGGCCTCGCGGCCCGGTGGCCGCCGCAGCAGCAGCGAGATCTCGCGGTAGGCGGCGGCGTGCTTGGAGAGGTCGTCGTAGAAGACAACCGCGTGGCCCCCGCTGTAGAGGAAGTACTCGCCCATCGCGCAGCCTGCGTACGGTGCCAGGTACAGCAGCGGGGCGGGGTCGGAAGCGGTGGCGGCCACCACGATCGTGTGGTCCATCGCGCCGTGGTCCTCGAGAATCTTGACCACCTGCGCGACGGTTGAGCGCTTCTGGCCGATCGCCACGTAGATGCAGACGGTCCCCTTCCCCTTCTGGTTGATGATCGCGTCGGTCACGATCGCGGTCTTGCCGGTCTGGCGGTCGCCGATGATCAGCTCGCGCTGGCCGCGCCCGATCGGGATCATCGAGTCAATCGCCTTCACGCCCGTCTGCACCGGCTCCTTCACCGGCTGACGGCGGACCACCCCGGGAGCGATGCGCTCGATGGGATAGGTGTCGGCCGCGGTGATCGGGCCTTTCCCATCGATAGGCTGCCCGAGCGCGTTCACGACCCGGCCGACCATCGCGGGGCCTACCGGTACCTGGAGGATGCGGCCGGTGCGCTGGACCTCGTCCCCCTCGCGGATCGCCTGCGACTCGCCCATGAGTACGCAGCCCACCCCGTCCTCCTCCAGGTTGAGGGCGAGGCCGAAGACGTCGTGCGGGAACGCAACCATCTCGCCCGCCATGACACGGTCGAGGCCGAACACACGGGCGATGCCGTCGCCCACCGAAACCACGGTACCGACCTCGGCCATCTCAACGGATGTGTCCAGACCCTGGATCTGGCGCCGCAGGATGTCCGTGATCTCGTCCACCTTGATGTGCATGCTCTTCCCCCTACTCGCCCGCAACCGACGAGGCGAACCGCCGCACCTGCGCGAGCAGCGAGCCGTCGAAGACGCGGCTGCCGACGCGCACCACAAAACCAGCCAGCAGCTCCTCCCGGAGCTTAAACTCCAGCTCCACCCTCGTGCCGAGGAGCTCCGCCAGAGCTTTCCCGAGGGCGACGACCTGCTCCTGGCTCGCTGGCACCGGCAGCTCCACGCGGCCGCGCACAACACCCTCCTTGCGGTCCACCAGCTCGCGGAAGAACGCCACGACCTCGTCCAGGTAGCGCAGCCGCACGTGGTGCTCCAGAGCGACCAGCATCCGCTGCGCCTCACGCCGCAGCACCAGCGTCTTTGCGATCGTGTCCACAAGCTCGAGCTTGGCGGCTGGCGACACGGACGGCACCTCGAAGACCCGCACGAGCTGGGGCACGAGCCGGAAGATCTCGGCGACCCCGGCCAGCTGCTTCTCAATCTCGCGCAGGGCCGCGACACCCTCTTTTTGCGTCACCTGGAAGAGCGCCGTTGCATAGGGACGAGCCACGCGCCGGCTCACCGCACCCCCTCTTCGCCGCGCGCGCTCAGGCGCTCCACCGTCGTGCGGAAGATCCGCTCGCGGTCCTCCGGCGTCAGCTCACGTTGCAGCAGCTCGAGAGCGAGCTGCGCCGCCACGTCCGCCGCGTCGGCGGCCAGCTCGCGGCGCGCCGCCCCGACCCGGCGTCCGGCTTCCTGGTCGATCTGCGCAATCAGGCGCGCCGCTTCCTCGTCGCCGTGGCGCTCGAGCGCCTCGCGCTCGCGCTCGCCCTCGCGCCGCATCCGATCCTTGAGCGCCGCGATCTCACCCGAGAGCGTCGCGAGGCGCTGCTCCATCTCCGAGCGCAGGCGGTCGGCCTCCTGCTGCTGGTGGACCGACTCCTTCATCTGTACGTCGATCTGGGACCGGCGGGTGCGGAAGAACTTGGACAGCGGGCGCACCAGAAGGTAGAAGAGCAGGCCGAAGAAGAGGATGAAGTTAGCGCTCTTCCAGAAGAGAGGAGAAAATCCGAGAAAACTCTCGCCGGCTTCCTCCGCTGCCCAAGCGGGAAGCGCGATGCAGGAGATCATCAGCGCAGCAAACAGCCTCTTCACGCCACGCTCCGTCCCAGGAGCTGGCTGGCAAGCTCACGCGCCATTTGCCCGCTGCGCTCACGCAGGGTCGCGCGAGCGCCACGCGAGGCCTCGTCGAGCTCCACCGAAACCCTGGCCAACCGCTGTTGCACCTCGGCACGAGCCGCCTCGAGCTTGCTCCTCCGCGCTGCCTCTCCGGAGGCACGCAACGACGCCCGCTCTCGCTGCCCCTCCGACGCCGCGCCCGCCACCTCCCGCTCGCACCGGGAAACGGCGTCCGTCAGTGCCTGACGGGTGTGCTCGTACCTTTCGCGGGCCGCCTTGATCCTCGCCTCCCTCTCGTCCAGCACGCGCCCCAGCGGCTTCACGAGCTGGGTGTACACGAGTAGGTACACCAGCCAGAAGCAGGCCATGATCAGCAGCAGAGAGTAGTTTGGCGGCGCCATCGTCAAGACCTCCCGCCGACGCCAACGGATGAGGCGACGTAAAGGCCCCGGCGGCGAGGGCTTACCTTAGCAAAGGAGACCCTACCGGTCAACGGTTTTTGAGAGCGTTCGCTGCCCGGCCGGGCAGGATGCGGGCGGCCCGCCAGGGCAAGCCTACCGTCGCGGCTTCTCGACGAGGATCAGCTGCGGGAAGCGCTCGTTGAGAGCATGAAAGAGCTGCAGGACCTGCGCCTCGCCGCCGCCGGCCCACTCCAGGTCCCGGTACGCGACGTCGTCCCCCGCCGTCGTGCGGACGCACAGCTCCGAGACCCTGCCCTGCCCGCCGCCCGGTAGGCTGCGAAGCCAGACGGCCCTGATCCCACTCACGAGGAGTGAGGAGCCTAGCGCTGGCGACTGGGCGTCGCGCCACTCGAGGCGGTCGCCCCCGACGGCGACGCTCCCGGTGCTCGTCTTCCTGAACACGCCGGCCATCCGCACAAACGGCCCAAAGGTCGTCTGCGCAGCTGCCGTGGCTGTCGGCACCAGCGCGGCTGCAGGCGTGGGCGCGACCGTCGGCGCCGGCGTGTGCGGCGTGTTGCTCTCCAGCACCGCGATGATGACGGTGTCCGGGACGCCGCTCTGTTTGAGGTAGACCAGATCGTTGACGGTCAGCGTGTAGTGCTGCCCGGAGCGGCGCACCTGCTCGACGATTGACCCGCCGGAGAGCCCCGAGCCCACCAGCCGCACCACCTCCGTTAGACGCGGGTCGTCCGGGCGGGCGGGTGCCGGGGTCGGCGTGAGCGCGGCGCGCGCTGCCATCGCCTGAATCACGCGCTCCGGGACGCCGGCCGCGCGCAGCCTGGCGAGGTCCGCGGCGGTCAGCACCGCCACCGCCGGGGCCTCGCAGATGAGCCTGAGGATCCCCTCCTCGGGGGCGTCCGCCCGGTGCGCGGCCACCACCTCGGCCACCGTCAGCTCCTGCGCCAGCGCCGCGCCTGCCGACAGCACCAGAACGAGAGCCGCGAGCACACGCATGGCACCCTCCCGGGACGACCGCGGCTCAGTGTAGCAACGTCTCCACCCCCACGATGACGCGCCGCCTGGGAGCAGGGTACCCCCGGACCTCCTCGTAGCTGCGGTCGGCCAGATTGTCCACCCGCACGCGAGCCGAGAGCGGCCCCACCAGCGGCACAGTGAGCGCGAGGTTGGCGGTGACGAAGCCGCCCAGCTCCATCCGCGCAAAGGTCACCGGGTCCACGTCCGGGCGGCTCCCCACCCAGACGAGCGACGCGGCCCCCTGGACCGCGCCCGCCAGCGGCCCGTCGAGCGTCAGCGCTCCGGTCCACGTCGGGCGCCGCAGCAGCGGCTTCCCGTCCCCGTCGCGGGCGGAAAGCCACGTGAGCGACGCCTGCAGGTGGGACCGGCCGCCGAGCATCGCGATCCACGAGGCCTCCACCCCCTGCTGGCGGGCCTCGGCGATGTTGGCAAAGAGGAAGCTCGCCAGGTCGAAGTCAATGAGGTTGCGCTGGTGGTTGGAGAACACCACCGCCTGGAGGACTGAGTCCCCGCCCGAGAGCGGCAGGGAGACCCCCGCCTCGGCGGCGCGCGAGTGCTCTGGTTGCAGGTCGGGGTTGCCCGACAACGGGTAGTACAGCTCGCCGAGGCCGGGGGCGCGGAACGCCTTGCCGAAGGAGACCCAGGTCCGAACAGCCCTCCCCTCCCAGCTCACCGTGAGCCTGGGCGAGAGCTCACTCCCCCACGGATCGGCCTCGTCCCAGCGCAACCCTGCCAGCACGCCGATCCCGCTGCCCGCCGCCCAGTTGTCCTGCGCGAATAGGGAGCGGGTGCGCAGCCGCCTCCCGTCCAGGGAGGTGCCGAAGCTCGAGACGTCCGTGACGCTGTCCTGACGCCATTCACCCCCCACCGCGAGGTGGTGCGCCCCCAGCCGCTGGCGGAACGTGAGGTTCGCGTCGTTGGAGTCCGCGGCAGTATCGGAGCTTGCGAAGCCGGAGGGGTCGTCGGGGTCGCGGAACTGCAGCCTGCGCTCCACCCGCGAGACGGTGAGCTCCAGCCCGCCACCAGGCCCGGTCTTCCAGTGCAGCGGCACGGCGGCGAGGCTCTCCTCGGCGGCCGTGAAGCGGTGTGGGGTGATCTGTGCGCCCGAGAAGGGAATCTCCGTGCGGCCGGCGGTGCGCTCGAAGAGGACCCCGATGCGCCCGTCGGAGCCCAGCGCCGTGCCCAGGTTGATCATGCCGACGCGCGAGGTGAACGCGTCATTGGGAAGGGTGCCGGCCCCGGACCGGCTGGCCGCGCTGACGTAGGCATCCCACGACCCGCCGCTCAAACCGGCCTCCAGCTCGCCGCGTCGCCAGGCGTCGCTGCCGCCTTCGACGAGGACTCGCAGCCGGTTCCCGGCGGCGTGGGCCGGCACCAACTGGATCACGCCGCCGACCGCGTCGGCACCGTAGAGGGCGGAGTAGGGGCCGCGCACCACCTCGACGCGGTCGAGGACAGCGGTGAGCGGGACGCTCCAGTCGTACCCTCCGAAGAACGGAGAGTTGAGCCGGACGCCGTCAAACATCACCAGTGTGTGCGTGGAGGAGGTGCCGCGCACGAATACCGAGGTGACGCCCCCGTCCAGCCCCGAGCGGAGCACCGTCACGCCCGGCACCCATCGCAGGGCGTCCGCCACCGCGGTCACGCCCTCGGCTCTCAGGAGCGCGGCGGGTATCACCGTCGAGGCCGCAGCCACCTGGTCAGCCGGTTGCTCCTCGCCGGTCGCGGTAACCACCACGGTATCCCTGAACACCGGGGGCTGCTGGGCCCGTGCCGGCGGTGCGAGCAGAAGGGGTGTCGCGAGGAGAAGAAAGACCCGACGCACCATGGAAACCTCCCGTTTCCCGAACGGGATGGCAGGTCTCCTGGCTCCCGGATCACCCGGAGCCGCTCGCCTTCCCAGGCGCTGAGCCTTGCGACCCAAGCGCCCAGTGGCAGTATGAGCGGCCCGTCCCCGGTCACAGTGGCGGGGGCCGCGCCGGATTCGCACCGGCTTCCCTCGACACCACCCCGGACAGCTTTCGCCGACACTGTAGCCGCGGGAAGGAAAAAAGCAAGCGGCCCGGGGTTCCCGGGCCGCTGGAAAAGCGCAGGGTGAACTTTACTGGACGACCGCCTGCACCGGCACGTCGATGAGCTTGCGGGTCGGGTCGGACGTGGCGATCGTGACGGTGGCCTTCTGCGTCCCCTTGGGCGTGCCCGCCTTCATACTCACCGCGACCTGGTAGCGCTGGCCGGCCTGCAGCGGGATCACCTCCGTGGTGAAGTTGGGGTTGTCGACCTTCACCTCGGTGAGCTGCAGCTCGGACCCCTGGCGGTTGTTGATCACCAGGACGTTGTGACCCACCAGGGCGTCCCCGGCGACCGCGCCGAAGTTGACCTCGGGCGGGATCACCTGAACGACCGGCCGCACGGCACCGGTCACGTTGATCGTGACCTCGGGCGCCTTCGGCGAGGAGGTCTTCACGACGATCTTCTGGTTGAGCATTCCCTCGGGCGCGTTGGCCGGCACGGTCACGGAGAGCTCCCACTGCGAGCCCTTGCGGTCGGGCAGCCTCTCCTTGTCGCCCAGCAGCTTGTACGCGATCTGGTAGGTGCCTCCGCTGGCGGCGGCGCTCTCGATCTTGAAGTCAGAGCCGTCCGCCGAGCTGAGGATCAGCTTCTCCGTCGCCGGCTCACCCTGCAGGACGTTGCGGAAGATGACCAGCGGCCTGGGCAGCACCTCGATGAACGCCCGCACCTCGGCCTTGATCACCAGGTTCACCTGGGGGTTGGTGGGGTCGTTGGAGAACACCAGCACGGCCTTGGAGATCGGGCCGGAGAAACCGGTGGTGTCCACCTCGGCCTCAACCTTGCCGGTGCCTCCGGGCGGGATCGTGTGGTCGAAGTTGGCCACCGTGCACCCGCACGTGGGCCGGACCTGCTGGATCTCCAGGGGCGCCTTGCCGCTGTTCCTCACGACGAACGTAGCCTTCAGCTTGTCGCCCTTGGGCACCATCCCGAAGTCCTTGATCTTCTCGTCGAAGTCGATCACCGGCTGGGGCGCCTCGGCGGCTTTCGGGGCGGCCTGCGCCGCGGGCGCCGGGGTCTGTGGCGCGGCCGGTTGCTGGGCCCACGCTGCAGAAGCGACAATCAACGTGGCGAACGACCAGAAAGTGTTGCGCATCATGTTCAGAAACCTCCTCTCGCTGCTCCGCGTCCGGCTCGGCCGGAGGTGGTAGAGTACACCGGCGCGCGGCAGCGCGCCATAGTTCATGCAGGAACCTTGCCATTACTACCTCCTTCCCATCGGGGGGACGGCCACGGCGGCGCTCGCGGGGCTGCTCCACGACGCCGGCGAGAGGGTCTCGGGGGTGGACACGGCCCTCTACCCCCCGACCTCGGAGCTCCTGGCCGAGCTGGGGGTCCCGGTCAGGCTCGGCTACGACCCCGCCGGCATCCCGGCGGACCTCGACGAGGTGATCATCGGCAACGCCCTGCCGCGCAGCAACGTGGAGGTACAGGCGGTGCTGGAGCGCGGCCTTCCGTACGTGTCGCAGGCCGAGGTGCTCGGTGAGCGCTTCTGCCGACCCGCGCGCACCGTCGTGGTGGCCGGCACCCACGGAAAGACCACCACGACGGCTCTCCTCGCCCACATCCTCACCGAGGGGGGGCTGGATCCCACCGTGCTGGTCGGCGGCGTGCCGTGCGGCGGCCGGCCGTGGCGGCTCGGGCACGGCGGCTGGACCGTCGTGGAAGGGGACGAGTACAACACCGCATTCTTCGACCGCGGCCCCAAGTTCCTCCACTACCACCCGCACATCTTCCTGGTGGGCAACGTGGAGTTCGACCACGGCGACATCTACCCCGACCTGGATGCCATCGTGGCAGCGTTTGGTGCCGGAGTGGCACTGGTCGGTGGTGACGGCCACGTGGTCGCGAACGCAGGGGATCCCGGGGCCCGCACCGTGGCGTCCCGCCACCCGAGCACGGTCTGGTACGGTTTCGACGCCGGCACCGACCTCAGCTGCGGGGAGTGGGGCCACGCCAGCGGCAGGCTCCACGCCGCGCTACGGTGGCAGGGGAGCGCATTCGAGGCCGAGGTGCCCCTGGTGGGGCGGCACAACCTCGACAACCTCCTGGCAGCGTTTGTTTGCGCGCTGCTCGCCGGCCTGAGCCCGCAGGCGGTTGCCGCGGCCGCGGCCACCTTTCCGGGGGTGCGCCGCCGCCTCGAGGTGGTGGGCGAGGCGGCGGGGGTCTCGGTGGTGGACGACTTCGCCCACCACCCCACCGCCGTGCGCCTCACCCTGGACGGTGCCCGCCATCGCTTCCCCAGACGCCGCCTGGTGGCGGTGTTCGAGCCCCGCTCGCTCACCGCGGGCCGGCAGATCTTCGCGGCGGCCTACCGGGAGGCCCTGGCCAGGGCCGACGTGGCGCTCGTGGCGCCGGTCTTCCACCGCGCCCGCCTGGGCTCTGAGCAGGCGCTCGACCGCGATTCGCTGGTTGAGGGTTTGCGCTCGCAGGGCGTGCGGGCGGAGGCGCTCCCCGAGGACGGCGACCTGGCGCCAGCCGTCCGCTCCCAGCTCTGCGAGGGGGACGTGGTGCTGTGCATGTCCTCGGGGGATTTCGGCGGGCTGCCGCGCAGGTTGCTGGCCCTGCTGCGGGAGCCGCGGTGAGAGGCGGGCTTGCACGCGCCCTCGCCACGGTGGGCGGGCTGGGCGACTTGCTCCCCGCCCCCGGTACCACCGTGGGCTCGCTCGCGGGCGTGCTCCTCTACTGGGGCGCGGCGCGCCTGCTCCCGCAGCCGTCCTGGGCGGTCGCGCTCGGCGGCCTCGTGGTCCTTCTGCCGCTCTCGGTCTGGGCGTGCGGCGCGGAGGCCGCGCGGCGGGGCCAGAGCGATCCCGGGCCGGTCGTGCTGGACGAGGTCGTGGGGCAGTGGCTCGCCGTGGCAGTGGTGGCGCTCGCTCAAGGGAAGGCTCCCGGCCTCCCCGAGTTGGCCGCGTCGTTCGTGCTCTTCAGGGTCTTCGACGTGACCAAGCCGTGGCCGATCCACACGCTCGAACGGCTGCCCGGCGGCTGGGGGATCGTGACCGACGACCTCGCCGCCGCGCTTGCGGCCGGGCTGCTTGCCCTGGGGATCCTCGGGCTCCTCTAGGCAGTCGGCGCCCTGTGCTCCACAACCAGGAGCGTGAGGTCGTCGGCCAGCGGTTGGCCGGATGTGTGGCGCTCCAGCTCGGCGAGGAGGATTCCGACCAGGGCTCGGGCGGGAACCTCCCGGTTGGCCAGGAGCGCGTCGCGCAGCCGCTCGTGGCCGAAAGGGACCCCGTCGGCGTTGCGCCCCTCCACGAGGCCGTCGGAGTAGAGCACCAGGCGGCTACCGGGGCCGAACGGAAGGGTCTTCGTGGGCGGTGGGTTGGGCCAGCGGTGGCCGAGCGGCAACGAGGAGAGCAGCACTTCCTCCACGCCGCCGTCGGCGGCGAGCACCACGCCGGGCTGGTGGCCGGCGCTCGAGATCTTCACCTCCCGCCGCTCGGTGTCGATCTCGGCGAGGGCAAAGGAGACCATCTTCTGCTTGAGGCTCTGGCCGAGCAACAGGTGGTTGAGCCTGAGCAGCAGCTCCCCGCCGTGGTACCCCTCCTCGACCAGCGTCGCCACCGCCGACTTGACCATCGCCATCAGGAGGCCCGTCGGGAGCCCGTGGCCGGCCACGTCCCCGATGGCGACCGAGAGATGCCCCGGGGTGAGGGGGAAGAGGTCGAAGTAGTCGCCGCCCACCTCGGCCGCCGGCCGGAAGTGCGCCCACACCGAGAGAGGCCCGCTCGAGAGCTCCGAGGGCGGCAGCAGGCTTGACTGGATCTCGCGCGCCAGCTCCATCTCGCGCGCCATGCGCTCCTTCTCGGCCACCTGGACCAGCATGGTCTTGACCGACTCGGTCATCGCGTTGAACGAGACCGCAAGGTCGCCGAGCTGGTCGGGCCTCTTCACCGGGATGCGGTGGTCGAGGTCGCCCCGGGTCACCGCGCAGGCTCCGCGCGTGAGCCGGGCCGTGGCGCGCGTGATCGCCAGGATCATCACCACGGCAAAACCCACCGCTATCAGGTAAATGGACCCGAACACGATGCCCAGCACGCGGAAGAACGTCGTGACTTTGGCCCCGAGGGTCTTCGGCGAGCCGAAGAAGTCGTCCACCGCCCCGGCCACCCGAACCTTGATCAGGACGATGAGGTGCCGCCCGGTGTCCACGGTCCCGTCCTGCAACAGGTGGGGGGTCTCCGCAAACCACACCCAGGGGAACTGCACCCTCTGCCATCGGGTGGCACCTTCTACCTTGCGGGTGATCCACCCCGGCTCCACCTGATCCGCGGGCACCATCTGCCCCGCGACCCGCAGCGTCGTCGGCGCGGCCGGCGTGTCCTTGTGGATTGAGACTTGCACATCGCCGCCCTTCGAAGTGCCGCCGCCCCGCGGGCTCGACAACCACCGCACGTCGAACCACTGGTTCTGCGCGAACGCCCTTGCGTTCGCGAGGTTCATCGGGAGGAGCAGCGCAACCAGGCGGGCGCCCTGCCGCCTGATCACCGCGTCGTACGCCACATCACCGGCGACCACGAAGCCCTGCCACCTCCCCTCCGGCGCCCAGTGCGGCGCCGCGAGACCCTCGGCGCCCCCGCTGCGCCACTCTCTCGCCCCGTCGGCCAGCAGCCACTCGGGGGCGAGCGCCTGTCCTGCTGGCGATGACCTCAGATGGGCGACGGCGGCCTCAGGCCCCTTGCTGACCAGCTCGCGAACGGTGTCGGCCGCCGTGCTCGCGAAACGCTCGTTCTGGAGGGCCAACCGGTGGCGGACGGTTACCGTGCCGTACTGCCCGACCAAGAGGTACCCGACCAGCAACGCCAGGCAAGCGAAGAGCGCGACCGGTGTCAGACCGATCAGGAGGTACGAGATGAACAGCCTCACCCCGACCCGGTAGGTGAGCTTGCGCCAGAGCCAGCGCAGCGACCAGAACGCGAGCGGCAGCGCCGCCAGGCAGGTGAAGACGAGCAGGAGCTCGGCGGCTTCCGAGCGCCGCGCGGCCAACCCCACGGCGAGCGCGGCGACGGCGAGCGCGCCGAGGACCACGAGGTAGCCGGTGCGAACCGGATGTCGCCTGAACGCGCGCCGGGTGGCACCGAGCTCTGCCATTCCGCTCCTTCCTACGCCTACGATAGCGGAAAGGTTGTGAGGCAATCGGAAGAACAGGCAGGGCGCTCCCGGACCACGGGCCCCTGCCCTTCAGTGCACGCGCTTGCGACGGTTGGCGACGTAGTCCGCCAGGATGAACTCCCCTAGGTTGTAGGGGTTGGCGAAGTAAGCCCGGCCGCGGTTGATGCGGGTGAGCTTCTCCACGAAGTCCTGCAGCATCGGGTCGGTGGCGATCATGAACGTCGTGATCACCACCTTCTGGCGCCGGCACTGGTCGGCCTGCTCCAGGGTGCGGTTGACGATCTTCATGTCGAGCCCCATGGGGTTCTTGTAGACGCTCCTGCCCTCGGTGATCGCCGAGGGCTTCCCGTCCGTGATCAGAAAGATCTGCTTGTTGAGGTGCCCGCGACTCGCCAGCATCCCGCGCGCCACCTCCAGCGCCTCGCAGGTGTTGGTGTGGAACGGTCCCGCCTGGATCCCCGGGATGTCACCGAGCTCGATGCGGGATGCGCGGTCGCCGAACACGATCACACCCAGCCAGTCCTTCGGGTACTTGGAGGTGATCAGCTCGGTGAGGGCGAGCGCCACGGTCTTGGCCGGGGTGATGCGATCCTCGCCGTAGAGCACCATCGAGTGCGAGATGTCGATCGCCACCACCGTCGCGCACGACGTCTGGTGCTCGGTCTCGCAGATCTCGAGGTCCTCCTCGGCGAGCTCAAGCTCGCCGTGCGTGCGCTTGAGCGCGTTCTGCGTCGAGCGGATCCCGTCGATCGCGTGCAGTTCGTCGCCGAACTCGTACCGCCTGGTCTCCGGCAGACGCTCCGCCCCCTCGCCGGCGGCCGTGGTCGGGTGGTAGCCGGGCCCCGCCTTCTTGAGACTCGAGAAGATCTCCTCGAACGCGCTGCGGCGCAGCTGCCGCACGCCGGAGGTGGTGAGCTGCAGCGCCCCTTCGCTGTCCCGGCCCAGCAGCCCCTGCTCCTCGAGCTGCGCGAAGAACGCCTCGAGGTCCGCCGCGGCGTCGATGTACCCGCGCGCCTGCAGGTCCCGCAGCCACTCCTTGGCCTGCTCGGCGTCCCCTCCGGCGGCGAGCAGCAGCTGGTTGAACAACCGCAGCAGGTCGAGGCCCGCCAGCAGGCTCCTGATCAGCTCGGGGTCGAGGTAGAGGTAACGGTGCCTCATCGCCCCCACCCACCCGACCTAGGGCACAGAGATGAGTGGACCGGAGTACGACCGGATCCTTCGCCCCGCCACCGGCGGGGCTCAGGATGACGCTGCGCGTCAGTTGGCATCGGAGTGGCCCTCACCGCGGGCCACCCGGCGCATCAGCTGGAACTTGAGCATTTCCTTGTAGCTCACAGTGCTATCCAGGTCCTCGCGGGCGAGCTTGAGGTGCTGGTGCAGCCCCTCCAGCACCACCTCCGCCGCGAACGCCCGCTCCTGCGCCGACCTCCCGCGCTTCTCGACCAGCTTCGCAAGGCCAGGAACGCGGGCAAGCTCCGCCTCGTAGGCCGCGAACGACTGCTCGTCGGAGAGGCTCACCGAGTTGCCGGCGGCAAACCAGGCGACGATCGGCGCGTAGGGACCCTTGTCCTCGGGCGAGCCAACCTCCCGGCCGACGGGCGGGAACGTCGCCGCGAAGTGCTTCTTCACCGCGGCCCCGATGAGCGTCCGCGCCACCACCTCGGCGCCCTTCTGCTCGCCCTCGTAGACCATTTCCACCTTGCCGGTGATCGCCGGCAGCAGCATGTGGACGTCCACGAGCCGCGGGTAGACGGGGTCCTCGCCGGTGGCCAGAGCGCGCCGCTCCAGGTTGGAGACCAGCAGCTCAAGCGCCGCGATCGGGACACGCGCGCTCACCCCCGAGCTTTGGTCCACGAGCTCGCTCGCGCGCGCAGCGAACGCGATCTCCTCGATGAGAAGCTCGACCTCCTCGGGGACCTCCACGCGCGGGCCACTGCGCTCGCGCCATGCCTCCTGGCGCGTGATGGTCACCGCCGTCTCCGCGTCCTTCGGGTAGTGGGTGAGGATCTGCGAGGAGATGCGGTCCTTGAGCGGCGTGATGATGTTGCCGCGGCTCGTGTAGTCCTCCGGGTTGGCCGAGAACACCATCAGAATATCGAGCGGGATGCGGATGGGGAAGCCGCGGATCTGGATGTCGCGCTCCTCCAGGATGTTCAGGAGGCCGACCTGGATGCGCGGTGCGAGGTCCGGGAGCTCGTTGATGGCGAAGATCCCGCGGTTGGTGCGCGGGATGATGCCGAAGTGGATGACCTCCGGGTCGGCGTACGTCAGCCGCTTCGTGGCCGCCTTGATGGGGTCGACGTCGCCGATGAGGTCGGCGATCGTCACGTCGGGCGTGGCGAGCTTCTCGTTGTAGCGGGCCTCCCGAGGGAGCCACTCGATGGGCGTGTCGTCCCCGGCTTCCTCCACGAGGCGGCGGGCACGCGACGAGCTGGGCCGGTAGGGGTCGTCGTTGAGCTCGCTCCCCGAGATAATGGGGATCTCGTCGTCCAGCAGTGAGATAAGGGCGCGCAGGATGCGCGTCTTGGCCTGGCCGCGCAGCCCCAGGAGGATGAAGTCGTGGTGCGCCAGCAGCGCGTTCACGATCCCTGGAACCACCGTGCGCTCGTACCCGACCACCCCGGGGAAGAGCTTCTCGCCGCCCGAAACCCTGGCGAGGAGGTGCTCCCGCACCTCCTGCTTGACCGGACGGGTGGCCACGTGCGCGGCCCTCAGTGCCCCCAGGGTAGACGGCTTGCGGGAGCTCATACGCCACCGCCAGTTGCAGCCTCGAACGGGTCTTCCATTCGCATCAGTGAATAGAACAATCGCCCGCCGCGTTTGTTTCCACCGTGTGGACACCCGCCCGCGCCGGTGCTAGGCTCCGCGTGATAGGGAGTCGCAGTTTCCACACCGCCCCGCTGGGCGGCGTGGCGTCTGGGACACGGCCGATGGGCCGCCCGGGATAAAGGGAGGATCGGGATGATCAGCAAGGCAATGGAACAGGCGCTCAACAAACACCTCAAGGAAGAGGCGTACTCGTTCTACCTGTACCTCGCGCTGTCGGCCTACCTCGAGCAGGTCAACTTCAGGGGCATGGCGAAGTGGATGCGCGTGCAGGCGCAGGAGGAGATGACCCACGCGATGAAGTTCTTCGACCACGTGCACGAACGCGGCGGGGCGGTCAAGCTGCTCGCCATCGAGCAGCCGAAGGCCACCTGGCCCTCGATTGCGGCGGCGTTCCAGGCGGCGTTGGATCACGAGCGCTCGATCACCAAGCGGATCAACGCGCTCGTTGACAAGGCGACCGCGGAGAACGACCACGGCACGGCCAACTTCCTCCAGTGGTTCGTCAAGGAGCAGGTCGAGGAGGAGGCCACCCTCGACCCGATCGTCAAGCAGCTCGAGGCGATCGGCGAGCACATGGGCGCGCTCTACCACCTGGATCACCAGCTCAGCAAGCGCGGATCTGCATAGATAACGGGCGGGATCCGCCCCGCCGGACCCGGCGCACGCCCCGGGAGCCTACGCCGCCGTGGGCTCCACGCGGTGCACCGTCCCGCAGTGGGGGCAGGCGATCTCGCGCCCCAGGTATGCCGGCGGCACCTTGAGGGTGGTCCCGCACGCACAGGCGATGAACGCGTAGTTGTTGAGCCGCCAGAGCATGTCCGTGGTCTGCCGGACGCGCTCCAGGCGCGTAGCGGCCTCCGGCGGCGCGGCGGCCTTGGCGGCCGCCGCCTGTGCCGCCGCGAGCGACCCGAACGGCACCACCCCCACCACCCTCCCCGTGATCTTCCGGAACGCCTCGTCGTAGCTCTTCAACCCCGCACCCCCGCCCATCGAGCGCAGGATGCGGATGCGCTCCGAGGTTGGCGGGTGCGTGCTGGTCAGGTCGGAGAGCCCGCGCTCGCCGACCGCGAGCGGGTTGACGATGTACATCGGCGCGGTCGCCCGGTTGGCCGACGCGAGCTTAGCAGTCGAGTGCGAGATCTTCTCGAGGGCGCTCGCCAGCCCCTCCGGGTAGCGCGTGTAGAGGGCGGAGGAGGCGTCGGCCAGGTACTCACGGCGGCGTGAGAGCGCCAGGTAGATGAGCTGCGCGATGATCGGCGCCAGGATCATGAGCGCGATCGCCACGATCGCGATGATGAGCTGGCCCTGGCCGCCCGAGCGCGACGACGTGCGCCGGCGCCCGCCGCCGTAGAAGAAGACCCGCGCGCCCCCGTCAGCGAGCATGACGATCGTGCCCATCATGATCCCGACCATCATCATGTAGAGCACGTCGCGGTTGACGACGTGGCCGAGCTCGTGTGCGACCACGCCCTGCAGCTCGTCGCGGCTCAGGGTCTCCAGCAGCCCCGCGGTCACCGCCACCGCCGCGTGCTGGATGTCGCGCCCCGTGGCGAACGCGTTCGGGGCGGCATCGTCGATCACGTAGATGTCCGGCACCTTGGGCAGACCGGCCGCGATCGTCATCTCCTCGACGACGTTGAACAGCACCGGGTTATCCTTCTTCTCGATCCGGCGCGCGCCGGCCAGCGCCAGGAAGATCGAGTCACCCTGGTAATAGCTCACGAGCGAGAGCACCACCCAGATGACGAACGCGATGAACAGGCCGCCGGCCCCGCCCCCCGGGGCGAGTGCCTCCCCCAGCACGAACCCCACGACGAAGAGCAGCCCCGCCATCAGCACCACCAGCACGGCGGCGCGGCGTTGGTTTGCGCGGACCAGCTCCCACATCTTCGGCCGGCCCGGTTAGAACTTCACCTGCGGGACCTGGCGGTCCTCCGGGGCCTCCACCTCAAAGAACTTCTCCATCTGGAAGCTGAACATCCCGGCGATGATGTTCGAGGGGAACATCTGGATGCGGTTGTTGAGGCGCAGCACGGCATCGTTGTAGTACTGGCGCGCGAACGAGATCTTGTTCTCGGTCGAGGTCAGCTCCTCCTGGAGCGCCAGGAAGTTCTGGTTGGCCTTGAGGTCGGGGTACGCCTCGGCGACCGCGAAAAGAGAACGCAGCGTCTGAGAGAGCGCGTTCTCGACCTTGGCCCGCTCCTCCACCCCGCCTGTCACGTCGATCGCCTGCTGGCGGGCCTTGGTCACCGCCTCGAGCGTGCCGCGCTCATGCCCCATGTACCCCTTGACGGTCTCCATCAGGTTGGGGATGAGGTCGTGCCTCCGCTTCAACTGCACCTCGATCTGGCTCCACGAGTTCTTGACCTCATTGCGGGAGCCCACCAGGCTGTTGTACATCCCCATCGCCCACAGCGCCGCGACCACGATCAGGATCAGCACGAAAATGCCGAACATCATCGCTCCACCTCCCCAGGACCACGGATAACATCGTTCGCAGAGGGCGCCGGCGGAGCCGGCGCAGAGAAATTCTCACCCATGAACTGCACGGCCGCCTCGGCGTGCGAGCCAGGCTTGTCGGCGAGCTGGCGGACCAGCGTCCCCAGCTCCCCGTGGTCGAACCACAGCCCGTGCCCGGCGCACCGGTCCAGCAGCACCTTAGGGGAGGTGCCGACGGCCACCTTCTCCATCGCTCTGTCGCAGCGCGGGCACGGTCGCGCCTTCTCGGAGGTGGCGGCCATCTCGAGCGCGCCCTCCTTCACGCTCAGGCTCCGACCGAGCTTCTCCGAGAGCAGCTCGAGCTCGCCCGCGTCGAACCAGAGGCCGTGGCACCACAGGCAGACGTCCAGCTCGATGCCTCCTCGCTCGGCGACGACGAGCGGCTCGCGGCAAACCGGACAGTCCACGCCCCTCCCCACTCCCGGGGCAGAGCGCACGGCCGACGCCGTCGGGCCCTGCCGGCCGGGCTTTGCTGCGATTATACGATCCGACCGCCGCCGAGTTGCCTACGCGAGCTGCTCCGTGCTCTCGTGGAAGACCACGCCGCGCCGGGCCAGTTCACGCATCACAAACTCGTAGCACCCGGGCTCGCGCCCGAGGAACTCGGGGGGCGAGATCCCCGGGCGCGCGTACCCGCCCTGGGCCAGGAGCCGCACGGCGGCCGTGCACGTGTACCCGGTGGTGCGGGCCATGGAGGTGGTCCCGGTCGCCCGGTCGTAGCGGTCGAGCAGCTCGAAGCTCCGCCGCACGTGCCTGCCGCCCACGACGCCCTCGACGATCAACCGCATCGCGGTGAAGTCCTCCTCCCCGTCGGCGAGCTGCCACTGGGGGAACAGCAGCGTCGCGGTGAGGTCGAGCGGCCGCACCCAAAAGCCGCCCGCCTCCACCGGCTCGGTGGCGAAGAAGCCGCTCTCCCGAAGCACGCTGATCCTCTCCGCGTGCCCCGGGTAGCGCATGGTCTTCTCGATCATGAACGGCACCTTGACTGTGGCCAGCAGCGAGCGCAGGCCGTCGGTGTTGAACGCCTCGAGGGTGCCGACGCCGGGGAAGTGGACGAGCTCCGGTTCGGAGAGCGCGGGCATGGTGACGAGCCGCCCTCCCGCCATGTACCGCGCAGGGCGGGTGTACTCCTCCAGGACGTCGCTCGGAGAAAAGGGCGCCTTGTACTCCCACGGCCACGAACGCACGACCGGTAGTCCGCCGACGTAGCACGTGAACGCTTCGACCGAGTCGAACTCCCGCTCCATGCGCCCGAGGATGAGGTTGGAGCATCCCGGCGCGACCCCGCAATCCACGACAGCACACACGCCGTGTTCGCGCGCCAGTGCGTCGAGCGCGAGCGCATCCTCGGGGAAAAACGAGATGTCCACCACCGGCGCGCCGCACGACAGCAGCGTCCGCAGCGTCGCAAACCCCATGCGGCCAGGCACGGCGCCGACCACGAGGTCGTGGCCCTTCACGGCTGCGCGGATCGCCCCGCTCTCGCGGAGGTCGGCCCGGCTCGTCACGACCCCTGGTACGCCGGCCAGGCGCGCAAGCGCACCCTCGGCCACGTCCACGACCGTCACCTCAAACTCGCCGCCCTTCGCCAGGTCCCGGGCGATGGCGCCGCCCACCAGTCCTGCCCCGAGCACCACGACCCTCATTCACGCCTCCCGTTCACGGCACATAACTATAGCCGGAGGCCGCTAGACTGAACATGCCCGCGGCGCGCGCTGCGTGCCACGAGCAGGGAGGCGGCGTGCGCCTGTACCTCATCCGTCACGGTAAGGCCGTCAGCGCCGAGCTCGCGCCCTCCGACGGCGAGCGCCCGCTCTCACCCGAGGGCCGCGAGGGGATCGAGCGTATGGCCAAGCGGCTACGCAGCCTCGGTGTGGAATGGGAGCTGATCCTCACCAGCCCGCTCGTCCGCGCGAGGCAGACCGCCGAGATCCTTTGCGGGGCCGGCCTCGCACCCTCGGTTGAGGAGGCCGCGGAGCTTGCGCCCGCCTGCAAGCTGGCGGCATGGCTGCCGTTCCTCGTCTCCTGGAGGAGGGAGGGGCGCGGCGACCTCGCGGCTGTCGGCCACCTCCCAAACGTCGCCCTCTGGGCCGGGTCGCTGGTGTGGGACGAGGAGAAGGAGAGGATCGTGCTTCAACCCGGGGGGATCATCGGCCTGGAGCTGCCCGAGGGCGGATCCATCCCAGGCAACTGCTCCCTTTTCTGGGTGACCTCGCCCAGGCTCCTCCCCTGAACGCTCCGCGCGCGTGCCAAGAACCTTTCCTGCCGAGGAAGCGTCTAATGACCTGGAGAACGGCTCGCAGGGGCCGGGAGGAGAGTTGCGACGAGCTGGGCTGGCCGCCGCGGCCCTTGCCGCGTTCGCCCTCGCGCCATGGGCGAGCGCCCGCACCCAGGAGAAGCCCCCGCCGGGCCCCGGACGGTACCACATCCCGCGCGCCACCTCCGCCATCCAGGTGGACGGGGTCCTGGACGAGCAGGCCTGGAACGACGCCCTCAGGGTTGACCTCACAGTCGAGGTGCAGCCCGCGGAGAACGTCCCCGCGCCGGTGCGCACCGAGGCCCTCGTCACCTACGACGACCGCAACTTCTACGTCGCGTTCCGCGCCTTCGACCCCGAGCCCGCGAAGATCCGCGCCCACGTCAAGGACCGCGACAACGCCTTCCGCGACGACTTCGTCGGGATTGTCCTCGACACCTTCAACGACAGGCGCCGCGGCCACGAGTTCTTCGTCAACCCGCTGGGCTCCCAGGGCGACGCCTCGCGCAACGAGGTGACCAGCGGCAACGTCGAGGATGAGACGTGGGACGCCATCTGGGAGTCCGCCGGGACGATCACCTCCGAGGGGTACGTGACGGAGATGGCGATTCCCTTCAGCTCACTGCGCTTCCCCCGGACGGACGGCGAGCAGACGTGGAGGATCGCCTTCTTCAGGGCGTATCCCCGGATTGTGAGGCACCAGATCTTTCAGGTGCCGCTCGACCGCAACAACAACTGCTTCTTCTGCCAGGTTCCGGAGTTCACCGGGATGTCCGGCGTCACGCCCGGCCACAACATCGAGCTCATCCCCACGGTGACCTCGGAGCGCACCGGCGCCCTCGAGGACGAGGACGACCTCACGAGCCAGTTCCGGCAGCGCTCCTTCGACACCCAACTCGGACTCTCGGCGCGCTGGGGGATTACACCCAACCTCTCGCTCAACGCCGCGCTCAACCCGGATTTCTCCCAGGTCGAGGCGGACGCCGCACAGCTCTCCGCCAATACCCGCTTCGCCCTCTACTACCCCGAGAAGCGCCCGTTGTTCCTCGAATCGGCCGACCTCTTCACGACGCCCGTCGGGGCCGTCTACACGCGCACCGTGGCCGATCCCGCCTGGGGCATCAAGGTGTCGGGCAAGGAGGGCACCCAGGGGCTCGGGCTGTTCGTGGCGAAGGACACCGTCACCAACCTCATCTTTCCGGCCAACCAGGGATCGGATTCGGCCACGCTCGAGCAGGGCAACACCGCCGCGGTCGTCCGTTACCGGCGAGACGTCGGAGAGTCCTCGACGATCGGCTTTCTCGCAACCGGACGGACGGGCGACGCCTACTCCAACGCCGTTATCGGTCTGGACGGCCACTTCCGGCTGAGCAGGAACGACACCGTGCTGCTGCAAGCTCTCACGTCGCGCACCACCTACCCGCAGCAGGTGGTTGCCGACTACGACCAGCCCGCCCGCAGCTTCGACGGATCGGCGCTGCAGTTCCTCTACAGCCACGACACCAGGAACTGGGGGGCGTGGCTCTTCTACGAGGACCTCGCCAAGGGGTTCCGGGCGGACTCCGGTTTCCTGCCCCGGGTGGACACGCGCACCATCAAGCCGGGTGTGGGACGGGCCTTCTACGGCAGGCCGGGCGACTGGTACACCAGGATCAACGTCGACCTCGAGGGCGCCCGGATCACCGACCACACCGGGCTGCTGACAGACGAGAGCGTCATCCTCACCGGCCGTTTCGAGGGCCCGCTGCAGTCCTCGGGGAGGCTCAGTCTCTCCAGGGGCAAGGAGTACTACCAGGGCGTCACCTACGACCTCACCAAGGAGGACTTCTTCTTCAACGTGCGGCCGACCGGGGACTTCACCTGCTCCCTCGGAGGCAGTTTCGGGGACGCCATCGACTACGCCAACGGGCGCCCCGCCCGCATCACCCGCTTCGTCCCCGGCCTGACCTACGACATCGGCCGGCACCTGTACCTGCAGCTCGACAGTACGATCGAGCGGCTCGATGAGACCGGCGGCCGCCTGTACCTCGCCACCCTCACCGAGGCGCGCCTCGTCTACCAGTTCAACCTACGCACGTTCGTGCGCGCGATCGTGCAATACCTCGCCCTCAGGCGGAACCTCGACCTCTACATCGAGCCGCAAACCTCCCCCTCCCGGCAGCTCTTCACCCAGTTCCTCTTCTCGTACAAGATCAACCCCCAGACCGTCTTCTTCCTGGGCACCTCCGACACCAACGCCGCCACTGAGAGCATCCCAGTGACCACCATGAACCGCACCGTGTTCGTCAAGGTGGGTTACGCCTGGCTGCCGTGAGATGCACCGCGCAGGCGCGCCGGTGCTACCATCCCGGCATGGTCAAGATCACCGTTGCGGGCTGCGTCCTGATGACCTGGGCTCTCCCGCTGGCCGCTGCCGACAAGCCGGTCACGTTCGATGCGACCGCCGCCCAGCGCTTCGCCGATCTGGCGCTCGCCTGCGTGCACAAGGAGTACCCGAACAAGATCTCGCACGTGCTTGCGGGCGACGCCGACGTCAAGCCGCCGCGCGAGCTCACGCCCGCGTTCTGCGGGTGTTTCGACTGGCACTCGTCCGTGCACGGCCACTGGCTGCTGGTGCGCCTCATGCGTACCTTTCCCGATGCGCCGTTCGTCCCCAAGGCGCGGGCGGCGCTCGCCGAGAGCCTCACGGCCGAGCACGTCCACGCCGAGGTGCGCTACCTGCAGGGGGCTGGCCGATCGGATTTCGAGCGGCCGTACGGCCTCGCGTGGCTTCTCCAACTCGCCGCCGAGCTACGCGAGTGGAACGATCCGCAAGCCCAGGCTTGGGTGCGCACCCTCGAGCCCCTCGAACGTGCCTCGGCTGCGCAGATCAAGGCCTGGCTCCCCAAGCTCTCCTACCCGATCCGCGTGGGCGAGCACGCCCAGACCGCGTTCGCGTTCGGACTGGTGCTGGACTGGGCGCGCTCCACCGCCGACCGCGAGATGGTCACGCTCCTCGAGACCCGCACCCGCGACTACTACCTCGCCGACCGCGACTGCCCGATGGCGTACGAGCCCTCGGGGCAGGATTTCCTCTCGCCGTGCATCGCCGAGGCGGACCTGATGCGCCGTGTGCTCCCCCCGGCGACGTTCACCGCCTGGCTCGGGGCCTTGCTGCCCCGCATTCCCCTCGACGGCTCGGCGAGCTGGCTGGCGCCCGCCGTCGTGACCGACCCCGCCGACGGCAAGCTCGCCCACCTGGACGGCCTCAACCTTTCACGTGCGTGGATGCTGGACGGCATCGCGGCCGGCCTCCCCGAGGGCGACCCGCGAATCCCCTCGCTGCGCGCCGCCGCGGCGTCGCACCGCTCCTCCGGGCTCGCCGCGGTCACCGGCGAGCACTACGAGGGCGGCCACTGGCTCGGCAGCTTCGCGGTGTACCTCGTCACGGGGCGTGGTTTGCCGCGCTAGCCCCTCTTCGCCTGCCTCCTGGCCCATTCCGGGGCGGGGCCGTGGGGGTACTATTGCCAGCGGAACAGCCGTAGAGCGATCAGGAAGCTCACCGCCCCCCACAACGCCATCACGAGGAGCGCAGGCCAGCACGCAACCAGAGGGGCACCCTCGTTGATCACTGCCCGCAGCGCGTCGTTGAGGGCGGTCAGCGGCAGCGCGCGGATTGCGGGCTGCACCGCCGCGGGAAAGCGCTCGTAGGAGAAGAACGTCCCGGAGAACAACCACATCGGCAGCTGGACGAAGTTCATCCACCCCGAGACTCCTTCGATTGTGCGCGGGCGCGCCGCGACCAGCAGGCCCAGTCCGGCGAAGGTCAGCGCCCCGAGGAGCGACACGACCGTCAGGTCGAGGAGCGATCCCCGCACCGCCACGCCGAACAGCAGCCAGCCGAAGCCGACCACCACCGCCACCTCGAGCACGAGCCCCACGAGGCGCGAGAGCATGAACGAGAGTAGGTAGTGCGAGCGCCGCATCGGCGTCGCGGCGAAGCGCTTGAGGAGCTTGCGCGTCCTCGCCTGCACCACCGCGAACCCGAGTCCCCACATGCCGCTGCCCATCAGGTTGAGGCCGACGAGACCCGGAATGAGGAAGTCGATGTACCGGTTTCCCGGCTGGGCCACGCGCTCCTCGCGTACCTTCAGTCGGTCGGGGCGGCCGAGCGCCCGCTGAAGCGCGTCGTCAACGGCGAGGCGCGCCGCCCGCCCCTCGGCCCTCGCGGTGTCGTAGCGGTAGGTCACGCCCAGCAGGCCCTCGCCGCCGCCCGCGGTGGGTGTTCCCTCCACCACCACGTCCACCCTGCCGGTTCGAAGCGCCTGCGCCGCCTCCGCCGGGGCCAGCCCCACCACCATGAGGTCGGGGGAGGATCGCAGCATCTCCACGAGTCGCGGCTCACCCGGCGTGCCGACCTCCACGGCCGCCCGCAGTTTTTCGGGGGGCTTGGTCCGGAACGCAATGCCGAGGGCGAGCGCCAACAGGACGGGGAAGATGAAGACCCAGAACACCGCCTCGGGCTCGCGCAAGAACTCGAGCAGGCGGGCGCGCGTGAGCTCCACGAGAGGGTGGGGCCGAGAGGCCCGCGCGTCCAGCCGTGCCTCACTCATCGCGCAGCGCCCTCCCGGTGAGGTGAACGAACACGTCCTCCAGCGTGGCCTGGTGGGTAGTGAGACTCTCCAGCGCCACGCCCTGATGTTCCAGTTCCCCGAGGAGCGCGGGCATCGCATCGCCGATGCGGCGTACGCTCAACCGGTGCGCCGCATCCTTGCGGGTCATGCGGCTCACCCCGGGCAGTGAGCCGAGGGCGGCGTCCGAGAGCGGCCCCCGCACTCGGAACTCCACGATCTGCTCCGCGCCCAGGGAGGCGACGAGCGCGGCGGGGCTGTCCATCGCCAGCATCCTGCCGTGGTCCATGATCGCCACCCGGTCGCACAGCCGCGCGGCCTCCTCCATGTAGTGGGTGGTGAGCAGCACCGTGCCGCCGCGCGCCTTGAACCCCTCGACGATCTCCAACACCTTGAGGCGGGCCTGGGGGTCGAGGCCCGTGGTCGGCTCGTCCAGGAAGAGCAGTTCCGGGTCGCTCACCAGGGCACAGGCGAGTGCCAGGCGCTGCTTCTGCCCCCCCGAGAGCTTGCCGACGCGCGACCCCCGCTTGTCTTCGAGCTCCACCATCGCAATGACCTCGGCGGGCGGGCGCGGGCGGGTGAAGAAGCTGGCGAACAGCCGTATCGTCTCCTCGACGGTGAGCTTCTCGGCGAGCTGGGTCTCCTGGAGCTGCACCCCCAGCCGCTCGCGCAGCTCGTGGTCGCGCCCGGTCCCCCACCGCAGGCCCAGGACCTCGACGACGCCGCCGTCGGGCACCGTGAGACCCTCGAGGATCTCCACCGTGGTGGTCTTCCCCGCGCCGTTGGGCCCCAGCAGCCCGAAGCACTCTCCCCCTCGCACCGCGAGGTCGAGACCGTCCACGGCGACCACGTCCTCGTAGCGCTTGACGAGCTCGCTGCAGCGGACCGCCATCGGGGCCGTGCCCCCTGGTGAAGCGCCCACAGGTGGTTGGAATGCCTTCATCGTCGTCGCGGCCAAACCGAGGCGGGGGCCGAATGCTCCCCACGTCGGGCCCTCGGACGCTGGCCGCGCTGCCTCCAGAGGATACCCGAGCCCGTTACAGGCGGGCGGGGCCACGGCCTGCCGGCAGGATGGACTCAGAATGTAACCCGCGTCACGACCCACGCGCTCAGGATGACCGCCCCGTCATGTCGGCGCCCCCCGCCCTGCGTATACTGTGAATTAGGTCGGCGCGGCGTTTCCCAAACCGAGGGGCATACGCTCACCGGCCGGCGAACGGCAAACACGGGGCTTTGAAAGGAGAACAGCATGGTCACGCAAATCGGATTGCGGCTCTCCTGGGCCGCAGGCCTTGCTTTCGTTATCGGGGCTACCGCATCGGCCGCGACCCTCACGGTCACCGTTGACCTGAACCCGGCACCCGCCGGTATCGCGGTCACCTTCCGCATCGATCCAAAGGTACGAGCCGCGGGCGACAGTGTGACCTTCGACTTCGGCGACGGGGGTAGCGGGAAGATCGAGTACAGTGTGGGCTGCTCCCTTCTGGGCGGGTGCGACTCGATCCAGCACGCCTATGCGGGGGCAGGGGTCTTCACCGTGAACGTGAGCGGGAGCATAGGCGGGCAGAACGTAAGCAGCAGCGTCCAACTCGCGGTCACGTCCAGCACCGCCGATCAGGAGATTTATGTGCCCACGGGCGCGCACCTCACCGGTTTCAACAACGTCAACTGGAGGACCGATCTCGAGGTCAACAACCCTGGCACGAGACGAGCAACCTACGCGATCGCCCTGCTCCTCCGGAACCAGAACAACAACAACCCGGCGTTCAAGTCGACCTTCACACTCAACCCGGGTGTTAGCGCCCGCTACGACGACATCCTGTTCGGCACCTTCGGCTTCTCGGGGGCGGCGGCACTCCGCATCACACCGGTCGATGGCGCCATCCTGCTGACCAGCCGGACCTACAACCAGCTTCCGGCAGGCACGTACGGTCAGTCAGTGCCGGCCACCCCTCGCGCCAGGGCGATCGGATTCAGCCAGGACGCCCGACTGATCGGCCTCTCCCACGACCCGTCGCTGTCTTCCGGCTACCGGACCAACCTCGGCTTTCTCAATGCGAGCCCCGCGGGGATCCATGTCGAGGCGGAGTTCTACCAACCTAACGGCGCCTTCCTTGGTGAGACGAGCTACGACCTTGCAGCGTTCGAGTTCTTTCAGAAGGACAAGGCGTTCGAGGAGGTCACCAGTGGTCTCGTGAACGACGGGTACATCATCGTTCGCACGACCACCGCGGGCGCCAAGTTCTTCGCCTACGCCGTGGTCACGGATAACCTCACCGGCGACCCCACCTACGTGAGCGCGCAGGTCCCCGAGTAGCGGCTCAGCCGGTCGGCCGAGGGATCGCGAGCGCCGCCAGACGGTCCATGAACTGGCGGTTGACAGCGCGTGCCTCGGCCAGCACCGCGTCCGCCTCCTGCCGGTTCCCCGAGGCTGTGAGCGCCAGCGCCAGCACGTGGCGGTTGAAGAGCTTGAAAACCCCGTTGCCGAGCTCGCGGTATGACGTCCCCTCGTCGGCGAAGCGGAAGCGCTCCGCCGCCTCGGCCGCCTTGCCCTGCGCCAGGAAGAGGGCGCCCTCCATGTGGGCGAGCACCCCCTGTGCGTACCGCCGTCCGGGCGCCGGTGCCGGCATCTTGGCCACCTCGTCCCGCTCCTTCGTCACGGCACCCTCGGCCTCGGCGCGCCGCCCGGTCGCCACGGCGGCCCACAAGGCGAGCACCGGGTCCTTCACCTCTTCGCCGACGCACACCGTTTGCTGGTTGTTCCACACGCCCGGCCAGTCCCCCGCCACCAATGACGACCACACCGCGAGCTGGCAGCGCAGCGCCTTCACCGTGAACGCGGGACACGCCCCGGCCTTCTCGGCGCGCGCGATCGCCTCCTTGGCATTCTCAAAACGCCCTTCCATCAGCCCGAGCGTCACCAGGTGCTGGTAGGCGGGGCAGAAGTCCGATCTCACCTTCAGCGCTTGTTCAAGCTCCACCTTGGCGTCGTCGTAACGGCCGATGAGGATGAACAGCTCGGCGAGGGAGTCGTGCGGGTTGGCCTGGTCGGGGGCGATGTACTTGTAGGTCTGAAAGAGCTTTTCGGCCTCCCCGAACCGCCCGAGCCCCATCTCGAGGTAACCGAGCTGGTTGTAGGCGACCACTCGGTTGGGCGCGACCTCGATGAGGTGCGAGAGCAACCGCCTCGACTCCGGCCAGTCCTGACGGGCCGCCGCCACGTTCGCCATCGGCTCGATGCTGAAAGGGTCGTCCGGGTACCGCGCGGCGTAGTCGTGGAGGATCTGCAGCGCCTTTGCCGAGTCCTTGCCGTGTTCCGCGAGGTAGAACGCGACGAGGAAGCGCTCCCTGGGCGCCAGCTTGGAGAGGTCGGCCTTCTCAAGCTCGGCGTTCAGCTTCTTGATCTCCGGGTCGCTGGACGGGCGCTGCATGGTCGTAAGCAGGAAGCGTTTGGCGACCACGAAGTTCGGGTCGATCTCGGTAGCCTTCTCGAAGTGCTTGTACGCCTCGTTGTAGTAGAGCTTCTGGAGGGAATCGAGGCCCTTCTGGAGCTCGTCAAGCGCCTGAGGGGAGCTGGTGGTCCACTCCGCCTGCCGGCCCGAACGCGCCACCACCACTGCGACCACCCCAACGACGATCACGGCCAGGGCGATGATGATGATCTTTCCCTTCACGGCGCCTCCTGGGCACACACGCCTCCCGCCCCTTTCGGGGCCGGACGGCGGGGGCACACGGTCCCCTTCCCATGGTACGGAAAACGACCGGTGCGGTTTCACCGCTCCTCATCTGGGGGTGCTTGCCAGCCGCCGGCGCGGGAACGGCGAGGATCGCAGGACCGGGAGTTCGACGCGCGACAGGTGGCTGGACCCGAGTAGTAGCGTAGGACGCGCGACCACACCGGCGGTCGGCTGGTTCAAGTCCTTGCCGTCGTTCGGGTTGACCTCAAACCGCGGGGCGTTGGAGCCGGCCACGTCGATGCGGATTCTGTGCCCGGCATTGAAGACGATGGCGGTCGACCACAGGTCCACCACGAGCTCCACCGGCACGCCCGGGGTCAGGAAACACTCCCGGTCGTCACCGCACCGCATGCGGGCGCGCTGGATCCCGTCGGTGACCAGCATCGAGCGGCCGTCCGGGTAGACGTCAGTGAGACGCACCGTGAGGTCCAGGTCGGGGGTGTCCGGGCGCACCCAGAGCCGGCAGCGCACCCGCCCAACGACGGTCAACGGCGAGGCGAGCACCGCGCTCGTGAAGCTCGCCACGTCGGACCGCACCTCGATCGGTCGCTGATCGTAGGGGCCGGACTCGCCGCTGAGCTCCTGGCCGCCGAGAGTCGGCACCGGGTCGGACGGCCTCGCCACCAGCTCCAGCTCGCCCGCAGGTGGCGGGGCCACCCCCAGCCCGTGGCCGGCGTCCAGGTAGTAGGGCACCGTCCAGGCCGGGGGAGGCCAGTCTCCCAGATCCAGCCACGTGTTCCCGGGCGCCTCGCGCTCACCGACGGCGCCCATCAGGTAGACCTGCACGGCGGGCCAGCGCGCCACCCCGGGTTTGCCCCCCTTGAGCCAGAAGTCGAACCAGTCGTGGACGGTGGCGAAGATGTCGTCCACGAAGATGGCGTTCGCGGGGTACGTGAACTCCCCGGCCGTGTTCTGGAACGTGCCGAAGTGGTTCCAGGGGCCGATGATGAGTTTCTGGTTCCCGAGAGCACCGGGCCCGCCCGAGTGCTGGAAGCTCGTGAACGCGTCCAGGCTCCCCTGCAGGAAGATGTCGAACCACCCCCCGATGTGCAGCGCCGGCACCTTGACCGTCGCAACCTTCGGCAGGACCGAGAACGCATCCCACCACGCGTCCCACAGGCGGTGGGCCTTAAGCTGGTCGAAGACGTCGAGAGCGTCGTGGTCCTCGAGCCAGCCGTGGACCAGCGCGTAGCGAAGCGCGCCGCCCTGGTAGACGGCGTCGTGGTAGAAGTCGGGGGTCGCCACGATCGGCACCATGCACTTGAGGACCGCCGGTGCGCCGGGGGCGAGCGCGTACTGCACCATACCCAGCGCCGAGCCCCCGAAGGTGCCGACATTGCCGTTGCACCACCACTGCCGAGCCATCCACGCGAGCGTGGCACGCCCATCCGGGCCCTCGTCCGCATACCCGGTGTAGTGCCCGCCGGAGTCGCCCTTCCCGCGCTCGTCCTGGCCCACGCACGCGTACCCCCAGAGGTTGAAGAGGAGGCAGGAGTCCTTCACGGTGCCGCTGCCCCGGCCGTAGGGGGTGCGCTGGAGGATCAGCGGCCAGGGGCCCCACCCGGCCGCCACCGGCAGGTAGACGTCGGTGGCGAGCGGCGTGCCGTCCGGGGCAAACACCGTCGTGGTGAACGTCTGGGCGTGGACCGCCACCGGCCCCCAGACCGCGGTCAGGGCCAGCAGCACGGCAAGGCGGCGACACGCTCGCAGAAGCACGGATCCCCCTCGCGATCATGTTAGCTGATGTCGCTCCTTGCTGGCCCTCGTGGTCCACGAGGTCCACCACCGCGGGGCGATGAGCATCCTGATGCGCCGGGCCAGCGTGGCCGTCCCGAGCATCTACGGCCCCAACCGGGCCGAGAGCGAGGCGATGCACCTGCACTGAGCGTTGGGCCGCGCAAGCGCGAGCGCGCGTAGCGTGCGAGGTTGCGCCAGAACTGCAGGTTGGCCGGCTGGTCGGCGCCGTTGCCCAGGATGCCGAGATCGGCCAGCACCAGGACCTTCCCCCCAGCTCCCGCGTCCACCAGGGCCACCGCCGGCTCGGAGCCGGCCTGCGCGAGCACCTGCCCGGCGCGCACCGTGAACGGGACGCCGTTGCCCGCCGCCATCTGCAACGTCGAGACCCCTTGGACGAGGGTGTGGCTGCCGCTGGTGCGCGCCCAGGGGCCGGGCAGCGTGCCGCTGCCGAAGGTGACCCCGAACGGGGAGGCCACCGCGTTGGCGTCGCTGCGGTGCGGGTTGGGCTCCAGCACCTGGTTCGCGTACTTGAGGCGGTTGGCGCTGTTGGTCAGCACGAGTAGGCCGCCGCCGGCCGCGTACCCCTGCAACGCCGCCACCTCCTCCGCGCCCCACGCCTCCTCAGCGGGCCCGCCCGGGTACGCCGCCACCGGGAGCACCACCACCATGCTCGCCCCCGAGAGCTCCGCGGCCGACACCGCATGCCCGTACGGCACGGTGTCCACGTCGAACCCCTCCCAGGCGAGCGCCATCCCGAGGTCGGTCAGACCGGCGGGGGTCATGTGCGGGGGCTCGGTGTGGGCGGCCACGAACACCGCGCGGCGGTCCGCGCGCGGCGTCACGCGCAGGACGGGGTCGTCCCGCCCGGTCCTCAACGCGGCGGTCAGCGCGACCCGCACCATCGCCTCGAGCGAGTCCGCCTGCTCAAGGGCAAGCTCGACGGTGTCGTAGGGGTCGTGCAGGTGGCCGTCGTAGTGGACCTCGTCCATCGCGACCGGGTTCATGAACACCAGGTTGGCGTTCGGCACGTCGTAGGGGGCAAAGCTCGCGTTGTCCGAGGCGATCCCGTAGAACCCCAGGGGCACGGTCGCGGCCCCGCGGTCGCGGGCGGCCTGGGTCAGGTACTCCGGCCACGTCAGGCGGGGGTCGCCGAAGCGCCCGAACGGCCACGCCTCCAGGTAGAACTCGGCACGGATGCCGTCCAGCGGACGGGTGAGGCAGTCCACCTGCAGCATGGCGAGCGCGCGGTCCAGCAGCTCCTGGTGGGTGGTCACGAAGTTGGTCGAGCCGTACAGCCCGCGCTCGTGGCTCCCGAACCACGCCAGCACGAGGTCCACCGGCGGCTGGAGTCGGGCCGCGTCGAGCACCCGCGCCACCTCCAGCAGCGTGGCGGTCCCGCTCCCGTTGTCCATCGCACCGGGGGTGTTGGCCGAGTCCGCGTGGGCGCCGAGGATCACCGCCTTGCTCCGGTCCGCCCCCGGGATCGTGGCGAACACGTTGGAGGAGAACCCCGGCGAGACGACGTCTGCGTCCCAGGTCAGGCGTGCCGCCTCCACCACCCCGAGATCCTCCAGGGTGCGGATCCCCGCGCCCGCGAGGTCCTCCAGACTCACGTAGAGGGTGGGCACCGCCGGGATGGTGTCCAAAGACACCAACACGCTCAGGTCCCCCACGAACGAGCCGTGGCTCTGCCCGTGGAGGTTGGAGAACGACGTCACAAGGATGAGCCCTGCCGGACCCTTGGCCAGTAGCGCCGTGGCGATCTCGCCCGCCGCCTGCACCGTCATGATGCCGCGGTCGATCACGGCGTAGTCCAGGAGGACGACGCGGCCGCGCACGGCCGCGGGGTCGAGCGCCGCGACCTCCCCGGCGGAGCGGACGACCACGGCCGGCGCCTGCACGACCACCGGGTCGCGGGCCGCGTCGTTGATCGCACCGTCGGAGTCGAAGCGCAGCGCCAGCGCGAGGTTCTCCCGGCTGCCCGAGAGCGCGTGCGCCGGGACCTCGACGCCCCGCCCCCCCACCGTCAGCTCGAGGCTCGCGGTCCACACCTCGGTGGCCAGGTACGTGCGGAAGTGCTGCCGCTCCACCTTGAGGCCGGCCGCCCGCAGGAAGGGACGCTCGCCCAGGCGCGCCACCAGGAGGTCGAGCGCCTCCGTCTCCCCCCGGCTCGCCGAGGTCCGCCACAGGGAGGACGCACCGATGTTGGTCAGCTCGCGCAGCGTCTGAAAGAGGCGCTCGCGCGAGATGCGCGCGAAAGCGTCGGCGGGCAGGTGCCTGCGGACGCCGGGCGAGGTTTCCGGCGCCGGAGCCGGCCCCGCGAGCGCCACGCGCGCGCCCGGCGCAACCGACAGCACCGCCGCCAGAACCGACCCGACGAGGCGAGACGACGGTTTCTGCATGGCCCTCACTCCTGCTGTACGTCCTCCCGCGCCTTTAGTTTGCACCCGAACCGCGGGCGGGCACCGGCCGAACCCCCCGCGTGTGGTACTTTTCACATGCCGGAGGTGCGGCGATGCGCGAGGCCGTGCGGAAGCTGTGGCCCGAACTCGAGTGGATCGCGGACGAGACCGTGCGCGAGAGCGTCATCGACACGTGGGTGAAGGCCCTGGAGCTCTCCCCGCTCACGCCGGAGGACCTGGGCACCATCCCGTTCACGCTGCTGGTGCCGAACTGCCCGGTGTCGTTCCTGGCGCACAAGCGGTGCGTGGTCCACATCGCGCGCCGCTCGGCGGAGGCGATGCGGGAGTTCCTGGGCGGCGCGCTCCCTGTAGACATGGACACCGTGATCGCGGGCGCCATCCTCGCCGACGTCGGGAAGCTCCTCGAGTACGAGAAGGTGGACGGCAAGACCGTGCAGTCGGAGCGCGGCAAGCTGCTCCGCCACCCGTTCACAGGGGTCGCGCTCGCGATGGCGGCCGGCGTCCCCGACCGCGTCTGCCACATCATCGCCGCCCACGCCGACGAGGGGAACCTGGTCAGGCGCTCCACCGAGGCGTTCATCGTGCACCACGCCGACTTCATGAGCTTCCTGCCGTTCAAGGCCATGGCTGCCAAGTAACCACGGGGCCTGCGCCGCCTCGATAGCGAGCTTCCGACGGAGACTCCAGATGCCAGAGACCAACGAGACGATCACCGCAACAATGGCCCGTTGGGCCGCGGACCTCTCCTTCGGGGAGCTCTCCGCCGAGGCGGTGCACCAGGCCAAGCGGTTCCTCCTCGACTCCCTGGGGTGCGCCCTCGGCGGCTTCCTGCAGCACGACGTGAGGATCGCGCTCGAGGTGCTGGACGAGACCGCCGGCCGCGGCCCCGCCACTGTGATCGGCACCGGCGCGAGGCTCGACCCGGTCTCCGCCTCGCTCGCCAACGCCCTCATGGTGCGGGTAATGGACTACAACGACATCTACTGGAAGCAGGACCCCTCGCACCCCTCCGACATCATCCCGGCGGCGATCGCGTGCTGCGAGCGCGAGGGCTCGGACGGACGCGAGCTGATCGTGGGCATCGTGCTCGGGCACGAGTTCGAGCAGCGGTTGTGCGAGGCCGCCTTCCCCGGCATCCGCGAGCGCGGCTGGCACCACGCCACCCTCACCGCCTTCGCCTCGCCGATCGTGGCTGGCCGCGCGCTGCACCTCCCCTGGGAGCGGATCCAGCACGCGATCGGGATCGCCGCCAGCAACCATGCGACGCTCGGCGCGGTCACCGCCGGAAAGCTCACGATGATGAAGAACACCGTGGACCCGATGGCCACCCAGGCGGGTGTCCTCGCGGCGCTGCTGGCCGAGCGCGGGTACACCGGCCCCGAGCACGTCATCGACGGCAAGGAGGGGTTGATCCGCTGCCTCGGCCCCGAGTGGAAGATCTCGGTGCTCACGGAGGGGCTCGGCGCCTCCTGGCGGATCACGCAGTGCGGCATGAAGGCGTTCCCCACCGAGGCGCTCACCCACACCCCGATCTCGGCGGCGCTCGACCTGGTGCGGGAGAACGACCTCGCCCCGGAGCAGATCACGAAGGTGCACATCCGCTCGCTCGCCCGCGCCGCCGACATCCTGGCCGACCCCTCCAAGTACGACCCCCACAGCAAGGAGACCGCCGACCACTCGCTGCCGTACGTGATCGCGGCCGCGATCGTGGACCGCCAGGTGACGCCGGCGCAGTTCACCGAGGCGAAGATCGGCGACCCTAAGATCCGCGCGCAGCTCCGCAAGGTCGAGGTGGTCGCTGACCCGGAGATCGAGAGGGTGTTCCCCGCGCTGCAGAGGGCGGTTGTGACAATATTCACAAGTGATGGCCGCGAGCTCACCCGACAGCTCGACTACCCCAAGGGCGACCCCCGCAACCCCCTCTCCGACCGGGAGATCGAGGAGAAGTTCGACGCGCTCGCCGCACCGGTGCTGTCGTCCGCCGCGCGAGGCAAGGTGAAGGATGCGGTGTGGAACCTGGAGACGCTCGGCTCTGTTACCGAGCTCATGGGGATGTTGAAGGCGAAGAGGTCCCGGTCCTAGGCGGGTGGGGCTGGAGCTTCACGCCCGGAACGGAAGGAGGCAGGCATGGACCAGACGGTCGTCGAGAAAATCGCGCAGGCGCACATGGCGGAGGGGCCCTCGCGGCCTCTGCGGGCCGGCGACTTTCTCTCCATCCGGCCGCACCACCTGATGACCCACGACAACACCTCGGCGGTGATGGCCAAGTTCAAGGGGATCGGGGCCAAGAGGCTGTTCGACCCCGCGCAGCCGGTGTTCGCGCTCGACCACGACATCCAGAACACCACCGAGGAGAACCTCGCCAAGTACCGCAAAATCGAGGCGTTCGCAAAGGAGCACGGGGTGGAGTTCTACCCCGCCGGCAGTGGCATCGGCCACCAGATCATGGTGGAGCAGGGGTACGTGGTGCCCGACTCGTTCGTGGTGGCCTCCGACTCCCACTCCAACATGTACGGCGCCCTGGGAGCCGTCGGCACCCCGGTGGTGCGCACCGACGCGGCGGCAATCTGGGCGACCGGCGAGTTCTGGTGGCAGATCCCCCGGACCGTGCAGGTCGTGCTCACCGGCCGCCTGCGGCCGGGCGTCGCAGGCAAGGACGTGATCGTCACCCTGTGCGGCCTCTACAACAGGGAGGAGGTCCTCAACGCCGCGGTGGAGTTCTCCGGGCCCGGCGTGGCTAGCCTCTCGTTGGAGGCACGCCTGGCGATCGCCAACATGTCAACCGAGTGGGGCGCGCTCGTCGGGTGGTTCCCGGTGGACGAGGTGACGCTCACCTGGCTCAACGCCCGCCGCCAGCACCTGGTCTCCCGCGGCGTCGAGCGCTTCAGCGCCGAGGAGCTCAAGCGCTGGGCCTCCCACCCGCTGGGGCCCGACCCCGATGCCGCGTACGCAGGCCGCATCGAGCTGGACCTCTCGGAGGTCACGCCGCACGTCTCTGGCCCTGACACTGTGTTCGTCATGCAATCGCTCGCCGAGATCACCCCGAAGAGGATTGCCGTGCACAAGGCGTACCTGCTCTCCTGCGTCAACTCGCGCCTCGAGGATCTCGCGGAGGCCGCTGCGGTTCTGAAGGGGAAGAAGGTCGCGCCAACGGTGAAGCTCTACCTGGCCGCCGCGAGCGCCGAGGTGCAGTCGGAGGCCGAGCGGCGCGGGATCTGGAAGACGCTCGTGGAGGCGGGTGCCGTCGCTCTGCCCCCGGGGTGTGGGGCGTGCATCGGCCTCGGCACCGGGCTGCTCGAGGCCGGCGAGGTGGGGATCTCGGCGACCAACCGCAACTTCAAAGGACGCATGGGCTCACGCGATGCCGCGTGCTACCTCGCGAGCCCCGCGGTCGTGGCGGCTTCGGCTGTGGCGGGTTTCATCACCGCGCCGCAGGCGTGGTCGGTGGGCCAGCCGGCACAGCGCTGGACCCAGCTGGCCGCACCGGCGCCCGCCGCCGAGAAGGTCGCCATCCTCGCGGGGTTCCCCGAGAGGCTCTCCGGCCGCCTGGTCTTCCTCCCCCAGGACAACCTCAACACCGACGGGATCTACGGCAAGGATTACACCTACAAGGAGCTCGCACGGGAGGAGATGGCCCGGGTGGTGATGGAGAACTACGACCCTGCATTTGCGGGGCGCACCCGCGCGGGGGACATCGTTGTCGGGGGTTGGAACTTCGCCACCGGCTCCTCGCGCGAGCAGGCGGTGACCGCGCTGCAGGCCAAGGGGATCCCGCTCGTGATCGCCGGCAGCTTCTCGCAGATCTACCTGCGGAACGCCTTTAACAACGGTTTCCTCTGCATCGAGGTGCCGGCGTTCGTGCGCCGCCTCAGGGAGTTGTTCGCCGGTGACATCGGCGCCGGCGAGCGCACGCTCATCCCCGGTGAGGAGGTCGCGATCGACTTCACCACCGGCACCGTAATCTTCCGCGGGGAGAGCTTCACGTTCCCGGCGCTCGGAAGCGTCCCGCAGTCGCTCGTCGTTGCGGGCGGGGTCGAGAACCTGGTGCGGCGGCGCATCGCCACGCCCTAGCACGCGGCCGTTGCTCCGCGCTCAGTCGGTGAGCGCTTCCTTCACTACCTTCGAGGGGTGCGCCGTGCCGAACTCCCCCTCCCAGCGCGCGACCACGACCGTGGCCAGGCAGTTGCCCAGCACGTTGGTCGAGGTGCGCGCCATGTCCATCAGCTCGTCGATCCCCAGGATGATGAAGATCGGCTCCACCGGCAGGTTGAATGACGCCGCCGTGGCGAGCAGGATCACGAGCGAGGCACGTGGCACACCCGCTACGCCCTTGCTGGTGAGCATGAGCGTGAACACCATGACGAGCTGCTGCCCGAAGCTCAGGTGGATCCCCGCCGCCTGTGCCACGAACACCGTCGCAAGCGAGAGGTAGAGCGTGGTGCCATCGAGGTTGAAGCTGTACCCGGTGGGAATCACGAACGCCACGATCCTGCGCGGCACCCCGATCGCCTCCATCGCCTCCATCGCGCGCGGCAGCGCCGCCTCCGAGGACGTCGTGGCGAACGCCAGCGAGACCGGCTCGGCGACCGCCGAGACGAACTTCTTGAGCGGCACCCGGGCGATCAGCGCCACCGGCAGCAGCACCAGAAGGATGAACACGGATAACGCCGCGTAGAGCGTCACCAGGAGCATGCCGAGGTTCTTCAGGATGCCGAGCCCCATGTGGCCAACGGTGTACGCGATCGCCGCGCCCACCCCCACGGGCGCGAAGAGCATCACGATGTTCGTGAACTTGAACATCGTCTCGGCCAGGCTCTCGGCGAAGGAGAGCATTGGCCGGCGCTTGCCCTCCGGCAGCATCGCGAGCGCCACGCCGAAGACGAGCGAGAAGATCACCACCTGCAGGACCTGCCCCTCCGCGATCGACTTGGCGATGTTCTCCGGGAAGACGTGAATGATCACCTCGGCAGGGGTCTGCTTGACGACCTCGAGCTGCTCGGTCTTGGGCGCCGGCGGAAGCTTGATCCCTCTGCCCGCCTGGGAGAGGTTGATCGCTGCGAGCCCGATGAAGAGCGCAACGGTGGTCACGACCTCGAAGTAGACGAGCGCCTTGATCCCCATCCGCCCGACCTGCTTGAGGTCGGCGTGTCCGGCCACGCCCACCACCAGCGTCGCGAACAGCAGCGGTGCGATGATCGTCTTGATCATGCGCAGGAAGATGAGCGAAAGCGTCCGCAGGTTCACTGCGACCGCAGGCAAGTCGTGGCCGATCTCCGCACCCACCACCATGCTGACCAGGATCCAGGTGGTGAGGGATTTGCGTTGCAGGGCGAACGCGACCAACGCGGCGATCGCCAGCCAGCGCGAGGCCAGCAGTACCGCCGAGGGGACGTCGATGAGCCCCAGGTGGTCCACCGCGCCCAGCAGCGCCGCAACGGTCAATGCGCCCAAGAGGGCGAGCACGACACTGGTCTTCGTCGCGTTTGGTGTGGGGGCCGGTGTTGAGTCTTCGCGGGGGTGGTCGCTCATGGCTCGGATCATCATAGCCGCCACCGCACCTGCAGGCGAGCTTTGCGGTCGATGGAAGAGCGCGCCGGCCCGGCGTGATCCGGGCCGGCGCGTTGTGAGGGCGGCTACGTTTTCGTCTTCTCCGCCGCAGAGCGGTCGAGCAGGAAGGAGATCGTCACCGTGATGACCACCGGAACCGCCTTCCCGTCCTTGTCGTGCGTCGGCTCGTAGCGCCACTGCGAGACCGCCTTGATCGCCGCCTCGGTGAGCCCCATCGGCTCCGAGCGCAGCGGCTTCAGATCCCGTACAACGCCGTCGATCCCGGCCTTGCGGGCCTGCTCTGGGTAGCTGGGGGTGACCTTCGAAACCAGCTTGGTAGGGGCGATCTCCCCCTTGTCCGGGCCCTCGAGCTGTGCCAGCCGGTAGGCCTCGAGAGGCTCGATCGTCAGGAAGAAGTACGGGGCCGCCGCGCCGTCCCTGCTGCCCACGATCCCACGGTCGCCGCGGCCGATCACGACCTTGGCCTGCGACGGGGCGTCGCCCCCCTTCTTGATGCTCACCGCATAGGTGGCCTTCTTCTCGTCGAAGCCAAGCAGCGTCACGCGCACCTCGAGGTCGCTCCCGACCGGCGGCATGTCGACGGCAGCGTTGGCCTCCAGCGTTTTCGCCACCGAGGCGGCGAGCGAGACCTCGCCCAGCCGGAAGCCGTCCTTGAGCTTGGGCATCAGGTCGAGAACGTCCTTGGCTTCATCCTCCGGGCTCTTGCCCACCATCACCACGGGGCCAGGCACCATCAGCACTGCCCCACCCCCGGCCTCGGGCGCCGCTCGCACCAGATCGCCGGTTGCCGCGTTCACACCCATAGGAGCACGCGAGAGCCCCGTTTCGTGTACAGCCGCCCAGCTCTCAGCGCAGCAGCTCAGGGTGGACGGCCCCTTCGGCCACCCACTCCGCGGGGCCGGAGAGGCGCACGGGGCAGGAGGGCGGCGCGCCCTCGGGCTCGACCACGAGGACCCGCCCCGAGGCGGTCCGCACGGGAGCCGGGGCGCTCGCCCACCCTTCGGCGAGCGCCACCACGGCGGCGGCCACGTCACCGGAGCCGCAGGAGAGGGTCTCGCCCTCCACCCCGCGCTCCCAGGAGCGCACTGCCAGCTCGCCGTCGCCCACCTGCAGGAAGTTGACGTTGGCCCCGCCCTCGCCCAGCTGGGCGTGGGCGCGCAGCGCGGGGGCGAGCGGCTCCAGCGGGCGCCGCCAGAAGTCAGGCCACTGGACCCGCACGACGAGCTGCGGGACCCCAACGAGCATGAACCGCGCCCTCACCGCGCCACCCGCGGCAGAAAGTTCCAGCCAGGGGCGCACACCGGTCGGCGCGGGAAGGCGCAGCGTCACGCGCTCGCCCGCCACCTCGGCCGGGACCTCGGCGTAGCCGGTGCGCAGCACCATCGTCCGCCACTCCCAGCGCTCGGACGCGAAGCGCGCGGCGCAGCGCGTGCCGTTGGCGCAGAACGCGGCCCCGGAGCCGTCCGCGTTCCAGTAGACGACCGTGGCCGTGGCGTTGCCCTCGGGGAGCAGCAGCAGAACGCCGTCGGCGCCAAGGCCGAAGCGCCGGTGGCACAGGCGGGGGACGAGGGGCGGCAGGGCCGCCGCGAGGGAACGGTCGGCCCGCCCGTCGAAGAGCAGGAAGTCGTTGCCCGCACCGTGCATTTTGGCGAAGTTCACGTACCCGTCCGGACCTTGCAGTAGACAGCCGTGGACTGGTTGCCCGCGGCATCCACCACCTTGACCGCGTACTCCACCTCGGCCGAAGGCGGCGAGGCATCGGTGTACTCGGTCCCCACAAACGCCTCCTCCAGGTGTTCCCACTGCTCCTCGCCCTGGCGGCGGAAGACCTTGTACGTCACCTGGGACTCCGGCGGGGGTTCCCAGCGCAGCCGCACCAGCCCGGGCTCGGGGAGGCAGATGAAGCCGGTCACCGGCGCCGGGGGGTAGATGTCCGGGTAGGGAACCTCGATCTCCGGAGTGGCGGGGCTCACCGTCGAGCTGACCAACGAGCGAACGCGGTAGCTCCAGCTCTGGCCCTGCTGGGCGGTGGTGTCCAGGAAGCTCGGCACCTCGAGGCCGACCTTGGAGGCGATCTCCCACGGGGCGGCCTTGGCAGCCTGTCGCTCCACGACGTACGTGGCACCGGGCACCGCGTCCCAGCAGAGCGCGATCCCGTCCGCCTGCGGCTTGGCGACAAACCCGGTCGGCGTGGCGGGCACCGGCTTGGGCTGCCAGCTCGCGATGTTCGAGAGCGCCGATGGTGTGCCGTCCTTGCGCCGCGAGCGCACCGCGTACCAGAAGAACGGTGGCGTGCCGCCCGGCGACAACTCGGGAAGGCGGTCACGGAAGGTGAGCTTGCTGCCGCGGGTGGCGTCCTGGAACGCCTCGCCCTCCAGCCGCCCGGCGAGCTTGCCTCGGCCGAGCATGAGCTGGCGCCGCAGGTCCTCGGCCGCGGGACCGGCCCCGACCTGCTCCTGGCCCGGCGGGACCTCGAGTCGCCACACCTCGACCCGGGCCAGGTCGGTGAGTTGCTGTCCGCCGCGGGTAAGCTGCGGGTACGACCAGGTGAGCACCACCTCGTTGGCGTCCTGGTACACCCACAGGTCCGTGGTGGTCTCCGGCACTTCGATGATCGGGGGCAGCGGCGGGAGCTTGCGCCCGCAGCCGGCCAGCAGCGCCGCGGCCATGAGCACGAGCAGCGTCGGCCTGCGCGTCACGCGATCACTCTAGCAAAGAGGACGGCCTCAGGCTTCAGGTACGACTGGAGCCTGAAGCCTCTAGCCTTAAGCTTGCTTTCCACTAGAGCACGTAGCGGGCGAGGTCCTCGCGGCCGAGCAGCGGCGCCAGCGCCTGCCGCACCTTCTCGGGGTCCACCACCACGTGGCTGCCGCGGTGCTCGGGGGCGGTGAACGAGATCTCCTCGAGGACGCGCTCCAGCACCGTGGTGAGGCGGCGGGCCCCGATGTTCTCGCCGCTGCGGTTGAGTTCAGCCGCAACCCGCGCGAGTTCCGCGACCGCCTCGGGGGTGACCTCGAGTTCCACCCCTTCGGCGCCCAGCAGCGCCTGGTGCTGCTTGAGGAAGGCGTGCTCGGGCTCGGTGAGGATGCGCACCAGGTCGGCCTCCGAGAGCGGATCGAGCTGCACCCGCACCGGGAAGCGCCCCTGCATCTCCGGGATGAGGTCCGAGGGCTTGGCCACGTGGAAGGCGCCCGCCGCGATGAACAGCACGTGGTCGGTGGTGAGCGGGCCGTAGCGGGTGTTGACCGTCGTCCCCTCCACAAGGGGCAGGAGGTCGCGCTGCACCCCTTCGCGCGAGACGTCGGGTCCCGTGGTCACCGCGCCCCGCGAGGCGATCTTGTCGATCTCGTCCAGGAACACGATCCCGCTCCCCTGGGCGCGCTCCACCGCCTCCCGTTCGACCGTCTCGCGGTCCACCAGCCGCTCGACCTCCTCCGTCTCGAGCAGCTTGCGCGCCTCCCTCACGCTCACCCTCCGGCGCTCCCGCCTTGTGAACATCCCGCCGAGGGCGTCGCGCAGGTTCATCTCCAGGCTCTCCATGCCCTGGCCCCCGAACAGGTTGAGGACCGGCGTCCGGGTCTGCGCCACCTCCATCTCGAGCTCGCGCTCCTCCAGGGAGCCCTCGCGCAGCAACCGGCGGAGGGCGCGGCGCGACTCCTCCTGATCGCCTGAGGCGGAGGCGGGCAGCAGCAGGTCCACCAGGCGCTCCTCGGCGGCGCGCTGGGCGGGCACCCGCACGCTCACCGCGCGCTCCTCGCGGACGGTTGCGACGGCGGCTTCCACCAGATCCCGCACGATCGAGTCCACGTCGCGCCCCACGTACCCGACCTCGGTGAACTTGGAGGCCTCCACCTTCACGAATGGCGCGTTGGCCAGGCGCGCCAGGCGCCTGGCGATCTCGGTCTTCCCCACGCCGGTCGGCCCGATGAGGATGATGTTGGCCGGCATCACCTCGCGTCGCAGCTCCTCGGGGAGCTGCCGCCGACGCCACCGGTTGCGCAGTGCCACGGCCACTGCACGCTTGGCGGCCGCTTGCCCGATGATGTAGCGGTCCAGCTCGGCGACGATCTCCCGCGGGGTGTAGACCGGACCCTTCACGGCACCACCTCCACGGTGATGTGGTCGTTGGTGTAGAGATCGATTTCGGAGGCGATGCGCAGCGCCTCCCGCGCCACGTCGGCCGCGGCAAGCTCGGTGTGCGCGACGAGCGCACGGGCGGCGGCCAGCGCCACCGGCCCCCCGGACCCGATCGCCAGGACCCCGTCGTCCGGCACCACCACCTCACCCGAGCCCGAGAGCAGCAAGAGGTGGTCGCGGTCGGCCACGATCATCATCGCCTCCAGGTGGCGCAGGGCGCGGTCGGTGCGCCACTCGCGCGCCAGCTCCACGGCCGCCCGCTCGAGGTTTCCCGCAAACTCCTCGAACTTGGTCTCGAAGCGGGTGAAGAGCGCGAGCGCGTCCGCCACCGAGCCCGCGAACCCCGCCAGCACTCGTCCGCCCCCCAGGCGCCGCAGCTTGGAGGCCCCGTGCTTGAGGATCGTGTTCCCCAGGGTCACCTGACCGTCGCACGCCATCCCCGTGACGCCGCCGCGGCGCACGGCGCAGATCGTGGTGTGGTGCCAGGCCTCCATCAAACACCTCCGCACGCAGCGTAGCAAAAGACCGGGGCTCGGGTATCGGGGCCCGGGGCCCGAGCACCAAAGGAGAACGGCGGCTCTCCGGAAGACCCGAGCGTGGCCGAGCGCAGGCCGGCAGGGTGGACGCGGGCCGACGACGGCCGCGACAGGACATCGTATCCTTGCGCTTCCGGCCACGGGCCGGGACACATGCCTGCCGGAGAGCTCGCCGCCCTGGGAACGGCCACGTGCTGGTCGTTCACCGGTCTCTTCTTTGCCGAGGCCGCGCGCCGCGTCGGGGCGTTGCGGGTCAACCTGCTGCGCCTGCCGGTGGCGCTGGTTCTACTCTCGCTCGCCCTGGCAGCCTCCGGCGGCTCGTTCGCGGCTCTCGACGGCCGGCGCGCCGCCTGGCTGGCCGCCAGCGGCGTGGTGGGCCTCGTCATCGGAGACCTCGCGCTCTTCGAGGCGATGCGCCGCATCGGACCCCGTCTGGCGTTCCTGATCATGTCGCTCGCCCCGATCTCGGCCTCCCTGGCGGGGTTCCTGGCCCTGGGCGAGCGCCCCGGCCGCCTAGCGCTCCTCGGTATTTCGATCACGCTCACGGGCGTAGCCTGGGTCGTCAGCGAGCGGCGACCGGGCGAGCTCTACGGCTCGCACGAAACGGTCGGCGTGGCGCTGGCCACGCTGGCCGCGGTCTGCCAGGGGCTTGGCCTCGTGCTCGCCAAGGTCGGAATGGCGGGCCAGGTGGCGGCGCTTCCCGCGACCTGGGTGCGCATGAGTGCCGCCACCGCCCTGATCTGGCTCCTGACCGCGGTGACCGGCAGGGCGCGCGATCTTGAGCTGGCGGGAGCGGTGCGTCAGGCCGGTGTGCCCATCCTCGGAGGCGCGTTCTTCGGCCCGTTTCTCGGCGTCTGGCTCTCCTTGGTGGCGGCCCGTCTCACCGACGTCGGGGTGGCTGCCACCATCATGGCCACCACCCCGGTGCTGGTGATTCCGATCCTCATGGTCGCGGAGCGCTACCGGCCGACCGCACGGGCGCTCCTCGGCACCGCTGTCACTGTCGCCGGGGTGGCGCTGCTCTTTTCGGGCTGAGCTGGGGTAGCGGCGCCGCAGGCTCTCACGCCTTGGGGTGGGCTTTGGCGTAGGTCTCCATCAGGTGGGCGAGGTCCAGGTGAGTGTAGCGCTGGGTGGTGGAGAGCGAGCTGTGGCCGAGCAGTTCCTGGATCGCCCGCAGGTCCATCCCGGCCTCCAGGAGGTGCGTGGCGAAGGCGTGCCGCAGCGTGTGCGGGTGGAGGTGGTGCACCTGCGCGACCTGAAGGACCGCCGCATCCAGAAGGCGGCGCAGCGAGCGGTCGGAGAGGCGCCCCCCGCGCTGATTGACGAACACCGGCTCGCCTTCGCTCGGGGCGTTCGGCTGCGAGCGCCACGCCGCGCGGTCGGGGAGGTAGCTGCGCAGCGCGCGCTCCGCCTCGCGCCCGAACGGCACCATCCGCTCCTTGCCGCCCTTCCCGCGCACCCTCGCCAGGCGCCGCGTGAGGTCGACGTCGTCGAGGTCGAGCCCCACCAGCTCGCCGGCTCGCAGCCCCGCCGCGTAGAGCAGCTCGAGCGCCGCCCGGTCGCGGCGGCCCGCGGAGGTCGCGGGGAGCGCCTCGAGGAGCTCCGCGAGCTGAGACACTGTGGCCACCTCGGGGAGCTTCTTGGGCGCCCGGGGCGTGGGGACCACCTTGGCGGGGTTGGCGTCCACCGCCCCCTCGCGCGCCAGGAAACGGAAGAACGTGCGCAGCGCGGCGAGCGCCCGCTGCGCGGAGACCCTGGCGAGCTTCCGGCTGTGGAGGTGGGCGAGGTAGGCGCGAACGACGTTGGGGCTGACCGAGCGCGGCTCCCCGCACGACATCTCCGCCCCCGCGAACTCGACAAACTGCGCCACCTCGCGCTCGTATGCGCGGACCGTGTGGTGCGACAGGTTGCGCTCGTCCCGCAGGTAGGCGGTGAACTCCTCCAGGTGCCAGGCCACGACCGCATTCTACGCGTCCGCGGTGCTACGCTCGCAGCCGGCGTGTCACCGTTGATCGGTTTCGAGGCAGGCCGGCATGAGCGCTGAGAGGCCCGGCACGGCGCGATGGCGCCGTCTGGGGTGCGCGATGGCCGTGGCCGGCTCCCTGTTCGTCATCCTCCTCATCCCGGCACGTGAGCCCGCCCCACCCCACCCGGCGACCGGGAGGCCGTTCGAGTGGCGCCAGGACGAGCGCTGGGAGGCGCTCGAGGCGAGCTTCCAGCGCGTCCATGCGGACGGGTGTGCCACCCTCGCCGCCCGCACCGCCGAGATGCTGCACCAGGGGCGGCAGCTCCTGGCGGCCACCTCCACCCCGCTCGAGCCGGCGAGCCCGCTGCTCGACGAGATCGAGCGCCTCACCTTCGAGCTCGGGCCGATGGTCGCGGCCTGCCCGGGAAAGCTGCCCGAGTACGTCGAGCTGGTGACCAGGGCGAGGTCGGCGGTGAAGGGGCAGTCGCGGCGCTGGGACATGCGCTCGCGGGCCACCCGCGACGCCCTCTACCGCCTACTCTACGGCGGCAGGGGCGCCCTCGAGGAGGCGATGCTGCAGGCGCCGGCGTCGGCGGTGCCGCCGCTGGTGCGCGGCGACGACGAGCCCTCGGTCACGCCCGCCGCCGAGGTCCTTAGCGTGAGAATCCACAGCGGCGACCTCCTCGTCTCGCGCGGGGGCGCACCCACCTCCGCGCTGATCGCCCGGGGGAACGACTACCCGGGTAACTTCTCGCACGTTGCGCTCGTCTTCGTGGACGAGAGCTCCGGGACCGCCTCGGTCGTCGAGTCGCACATCGAGAGGGGGGTCGCGATCGCGACGGTGCCCGACTACCTCAGGGACGTGAAGCTGCGGGTGATGGTGCTGCGCCCGCGGGCCGACCTTCCCCGGCTGGTCGCCGACCCGATGCTGCCCCACCGGGCGGCCGCCGCGATGATCGCCGAGGCGCGAAGCCGCCACATCCCCTACGACTTCGAGATGGACTTCGCCGACTACGGCAAGCTCTTCTGCTCGGAGGTGGCCTCCGCGGCGTACGGCCGGCTCGGCATCACGCTCTGGATGGAGCTCTCGAGGATTTCGTCGCCGGGGCTCGCCTCCTGGCTATCGCAGTTCGGGGTGACCCACTTCGAGACCCAGGAACCCTCGGACCTGGAGTACGACCCGCAGCTCGTCGTGGTGGCCGAGTGGCGCAACCCCGAGGCGCTCTTTGCGGACCACGTGGACAACGCGGTCGTGGACGCAATGCTCGAAGGGGCCGAGCGGGGCGGAACGTTGACCTACAACCGGGCCCTCCTGCCGGTTGCACGCATCGCCAAGGCTTACAGCTCCTGCCTCAACGTCTTCGGCCTTGTGGGGCCCGTCCCCGAGGGGCTCTCGGCAACCGCGGCGCTGCGGACCCGAACGTTCATCCAGACCCATACGAAGATCAAGGAAAGGGTGCTCGCCCTGGCGGAGGAGTTCCGCCGGCACCACGGCTACGTGCCCCCCTACTGGGAGCTGGTGAGGCTGGCGCGCCGCGCCCACGCCGAGATCAGCGGTGGTCGCCATGCCTGAGCCGGCGGCGCCGGCCGGCTCGCCGCGCATCTTCGCGCTGCACAAGCCGCGCGGTTTCGTGGTCTCGCGGGTGCGGGAGGGCGGGGCGCGCACGGTGTTCGAGCTTCTGAGCGAGCCCTACCGGGAGTGGTTCGCGGTCGGCCGCCTGGACACGGACTCCGAGGGGCTGCTGCTGTTCTGCGACGACCCGCGCCTCGCCCAACGCCTCATGGATCCCGGTGAGGTGGGAAAGACCTACCTCGTCACGGTGCGGGGGTTCCCGCGCGAGGAGGACCTCGACGGTGTCCGACGCGGCGGTCTGGTGATCGACGGGCGGCCGACGCGGCCGGCCGAGGTGAGGAGGCTCGGGAAGGCGCCGCGCGGGGGCACGCGCCTGGAGGTCGTCCTGCACGAGGGGCGCAACCGAGAGATCCGCAGGGTGTTCGCCGCCGCGGGGTTCAAGGTGCGCAGCCTCGTGCGCACCGCGGTGGGACCGCTGGCGCTGGGTGACCTGCCGGAGGGGGAGGGACGCGAGCTCTCTCCTGAGGTGGTCGCCGCACTGCGGAAGCTTGTGAGATATTGAACAAGCTCTCGACGGGCTCCGTCCCGGCGCCCCCCTTCAGTTCCTTCCTTCGGTGTTCTCCCCGTACCCTGCGCCCTCTGCCCTGTGTCCTGAGTCGGGGGTGGGGACGGCCCACGGGAAGGCCATTCGCCAGACCCTGATTGCCTCCAGCGCGGCCGCGGCGGCGGCCCTGCGGCGCTGGCTTTTCTCGCGCGGCAGCTCAGAGGGCGGATCCACCATCAGCCCCCAGGCGGCGTTGGCGGGCTGGAAGCGGTGCGGCGGGCGCTCGATGAGGTGCCGCACGAGCCCTCCGTGCGCGGTCCACGGCGGGGGGGGCGGCGCCTCGAGTCCGCGCAGCTCGGCGGCGAGCGAGACGGAGGCGAGGAGGCCGACCGCGGCCGACTCCACGTACCCTTCCACACCGGTGAGCTGGCCGGCCAGGCGGAGCGACGGCCTGGCCTTCACCCGCAGCTGGGCGTCGAGGTGCTTCGGGGCGCAGATGAACGTGTTGCGGTGGACCATCCCCAGCCGCACGAAGCGCGCGTTCTCGAGGCCGGGTATCAGGCGGAACACCCGCTGCTGCGCACCATAGGTCATCCGGGTCTGGAAGCCGACCAGGTTCCACTGTGTGGCGGCGAGGTCGTCGCGGCGCAGTTGCACCACGGCGTACGGGATCTTTCCCGTGCGCGGGTCGCGGAGCCCCACCGGTTTCATCGGGCCGTACCGCAGGGTGTCGACGCCGCGCTCGGCCATCACTTCGATGGGGAGGCACCCCTCGAAGTACGGGATCTCGCGTTCGAACTCCTTTTCCCGCACCTTCTCGGCCGACCGCAGCGCCTCTACGAACGCCACGTACCGCTCCCGGTCCATCGGGGCGTTGAGGTAGTCGTCCCCGCCCCCCTTGCCGTAGCGCGAGGCGGGGAACAGCGCGCCCATCTCCAGCGAGTCCGTCGCCACCACCGGGGCGATGGCGTCGAAGAACGAGAGCGACCCCTCGCCCAGCAGGGCGGTCAGCGCGTCGTGCAGCGCCTGCGAGGTCAACGGGCCCGTGGCGAGGATCGCCGGGCCCTCGGGGAGCGTGCGTTGCTCTTTACGGACGAGGGTGATCCGTGGGTTCGCGGCGATCGCACCCTCCACGTGCGAGGCGAAGAGGTCGCGGTCCACCGCCAGGGCGTCCCCCGCCGGCAGCGCCGAAGCCCGCGCCGCCGCCAGCACCAGCGAGCCCATCGCCTCCATCTCGCGCTTGAGCAGCCCGACGGCGTTCTCCGGGTTGTCGGATCGCAGCGAGTTGGAGCACACCAACTCTGCGAGGTCGCCGGTGCGGTGCGCCGGGGTGGAGGTCCACGGCCGCATCTCGACCAGGCGAACCGTCACGCCGGCCGACGCGAGTTGCCAGGCCGCCTCGCACCCGGCGAGCCCGCCTCCCACGACAGTCACGGTCCGATCGGTCATCGAGATCGCGGCATTATCACACCCCGGCCGACTTACACTACCCGATGCGTGGGGTCAGGGGACAGCGGTCAGCAGCCGGAAAGCCCGAGTACATGAGTCTTGCAGTTCTCTGTGCCCTGACCCCTGTCACTTGGCGGGGCCGCGCCAGCCGCACCCCTCACGCGCGCACACCCACTCGAGGCCGCGCCGTGCGCTCTTCTTCTCCATCACGAACGTCGCGCCGCAGGAAGGGCACGGCTGCCGCACCGGCTTGGCCGGGAGCGTGAAGGTGCACTTCGGGTAGCGGTTGCACCCCCAGAAGCTGCGCCCGCGCTTGGAGCGCTTCTCCACCACCTCCCCCTCGCCGCAGGTGGGGCAGGTCACGCCCGAGGGGGTGTTGGGGCTGGCCTTGCCGGCGACCAGCTTGCGCGTGCCCTTGCACTCGGGGTAGCGGGAGCACGCCCAGAACTGCCCGAAGCGCGAGCGCTTGAGGACCATCGGGGCGTTGCACTCAGGGCAGGCCGGGGCCTCTTCGGTGGAGCCCGGCGCTCCGGGCTCGCGGGTCGTCTTGCACGTCGGGTAGTTGGAGCAGGCGAGATACTCACCGTAGCGCCCGAAGCGCAGCACCATCGGTGAGCCGCACGTGGGGCAGGTTTCCTTGGTCTCGATCCCTTGGCCCTTGACCGAGGTCATCTCGGTCTGGGCGCGCTCGAGGTCGTCGGTGAAGGTTGCCCAGAACCTGGCGAGCGCCGCCCGCCAGTCGAGCTTGCCCTCGGCGATCTCGTCGAGCTGCTCCTCCATTCGGGCGGTGTAGCTCTCATTAATGAGGTCGCCGAACGAACCCGTCAGGAGCCGGTTCACCAGCCTTCCCAGCTCGGTGGGGAAGAACGTCCCTCGCTGGCGCGCGGCGTAGGCGCGGTCGGAGAGGGTGGCGATGATCTGTGCGTACGTGGAGGGGCGGCCGATCCCATTCTCCTCGAGCGCCTTCACTAGGGTGGACTCGGTGAAGCGCGGGGGAGGCTGGGTGAACTTCTGAGTGGAGGCGAGCTCCTCGAGCGTGAGCTCCTCCCCCTCGGCGAGGTCCGGCAGGCGCCGCGAGGTGGGCTCCTCGTCCTCCTGCTCCTGCGGCGCCTTCGCGGTCTGGGGGTCCTCCTCCTCACGGTAGACGCGCAGGAACCCGGCCTCCACCTCCACCTCGCCGCGCGCCTTGAAGTCATAGCGCCCCGCCTGGACCAACACGTCCGTGACGTCGAAGAGCGCCGGTGTCATCTGCGAGGCAACGAAGCGCTGCCAGATCAGGGTGTAGAGCTTGAGCTCGTCCGCCGACAGGTACGCCGCCATCGCGTCCGGCGTGCGCGCCGGGTCGGTGGGGCGGATCGCCTCGTGGGCGTCCTGCGCCTCGCTGCGATTCTTAAAGAAGTTGGGTTTCTCGGGCAAGCAGGCCGGGCCGTACTGCGCTGCGATCAGCGCACGTGCGGCGTCGAGCGCCTCGGAGGCCACCCGCATCGAGTCGGTGCGCATGTAGGTGATGAGTCCCACCCGCTCGCCCGCGCCCAGGTCCACGCCCTCGTACAGCTTCTGGGCGAGCTGCATCGTCTTGCGGACCGGGAAGTGATGGCGCTTGTAGGCGGCCTGCTGCAGCTTGGCCGTGACGAACGGCGGCGCGGCCTTCTGCTGGCGGCGGCGCTTCGCGACCTTGGCGACGAGGAAACGGGCGCCTTCGATCTCGGCCCTCACTGCCGCGGCGGTGCCGGCGTCGTGGACGGTGAACTTCTTGCCGTCGCGCTGGGCCAAGCGGGCGATGAACGGCGGCGGCTGGCCGGCCGCCAGCCGCGCGTCCAGGTGCCAGTACTCCTCAGGGATGAACGCCTCGATCTCCCCCTCGCGGTCGCAGATCATCTTCAGGGCCACCGACTGCACGCGTCCCGCCGACAGCCCCCGCTTGACCTTGTCCCAGAGCAGCGGCGACAGCGTGTAGCCCACCAGGCGGTCGAGCACCCGGCGCGCCTGCTGGGAGTCGATGAGGTGGTGGTCGAGCGGGCGCGGGTGCGAGATCGCCTCCTGCACCGCCTTCTTGGTGATCTCGTGGAACAGCACGCGCTCCACCGGCTTGCCGATCCCGCCCAGGAGCTCGGCGAGGTGCCACCCGATCGCCTCCCCCTCGCGGTCGGGGTCGGTCGCCAGCAGCACGCGCGCGGCGTGCTTGGCGGCCTCCTGGATCTCCGCAATGACCTTTCGCTTGGCGGGCAGAGGCTGGTAGATCGGCTCGAAGCCGTGCTCCACGTCGATGCCGAGCTCGCTCTTGGGTAGGTCGCGCACGTGGCCTATCGAGGCCACCACGACGTAGCCCTTGCCCAGGTAACGCCCGAGCGTCCGCGCCTTGGCGGGGGACTCCACGATCACCAGCGACTGATCCACGTTTCCTCCGGGGGTGCACTCTAGCAGCGCTGTCAAGAGGGCCGCCGGGCCAGGCGATCCCGATCCTGTCCCTCCCCGAGGACACACCGTGTCCCCGGAGCGGCCCCGTGCGAGGTCACCGGCGCCCGCGCAACGGGTCTGAGGTCGCCTGCGATTGGCACATAGTTTGCTGGCCCGGACAGGTGCAAGCGCCCGCCGAAGGGCGGCTTGGAGGGACAATGAAAGCCAAGAGGCTTGTCTTCTGGCTCGTCACCGCACCGTTGCTGGCAGCGACGCTCGCCTGCTCCACCGCCACACCCACCGGCACTCCCGGGGTGGAGCGCCTCGGCAACACGATCCTGCACTACCGCGGTCCGGAGCTCGACATCGTGCTCAGCTACCGCTTCGCGAACTCCCACCCGGGCGAGGACTGGCTTTTCCTTGATGTCGCCATCAGCGCCGAGACCCGCACTTCCGAGGAGATCAAGCGGGAGAAGATCGCGATCCGCATCCCTACCGGCGAGATCATCCCGCTGGCGACCCAACAAGAGTTCGGGGTTGCGTACCCGAAGCTCGCCCCGGTCCTGGCGCGAGCCGACATCGCCTCCGAGCCCCTCGACAACTACCCGGGCCGCCGCCCCAAGGGGCTCGATTTCCTCGTGGTCCCGGGCACCGCCCTCGCCTTCGAGTCCGTCTGGGTCAATGACCAGGATGTGGCGATCGGTCGCCTGTACTTCGACCTTCCGAACGGGGTCCAGCCGGGGTCGTACGAGCTGCGCATCGATCTCAAGGAAACCAAGATCCGGATCCCCTTCACGCTCGGCCGCCAAAGCTAGGGTGCGGGGACGACGTGGGAGCGGCGGTAGCTTCCATCAGGTTGCCTGACGATCCGGCCAGCCAACTCCAGCGCGACGAGCGTCTCCAGGACCTGCGCCACCGGTTGCCCGCTCGCGGCGGCGAGGCGGTCCACCGTGACCCCCTCGCCCGGGCGAATGAGAGCGAGCAACGCCGGCTCCTCCTCGAGTGCGGACACCGGCGCAGGGGGGAGCTGGAGCGCGCTCAGCACGTCGTCGGCCGACAGCACGGGGGCGGCGCCGGCCCGCAGAAGCCCGTTGGGACCGGCCGACAGCCGCGAGAACACCGAGCCGGGCACTGCCATCACCTCGCGCCCCTCTTCGAGGGCCAGGCGCGCGGTGATCAGCGCACCCGAACGCTCGTCCGCCTCCACCACGACCACGACCTCCGAGAGCCCAGCGATGATGCGGTTGCGCTCGGGAAAGTGGTGGGCGAACGGCGGAGAGCCCGGCGGGTACTCGGTGAGGAGGCAACCGCGGGCGGCGATCTCCTCCGCGAGGTCCCGGTGCTCTGGTGGGTAGACGCGGTCGGGGCCCGCCCCCCAGACAGCGACGGTCGCTCCCCCACCGGCGAGCGCGCCCCGGTGCGCCGCACTGTCCACGCCGCGCGCCATGCCGGAGATGACCGCCACGCCGGCGCGTGCCAGCTCGCGGCCGAGGTACTCGGCCACCTCGCGCCCGTAGGCGCTGGCATGCCTCGCCCCCACCAGCGCCGCCGCGTGACCGCTGGGGAGCGACCCGCGAACGAATACGCCGAGAGGCGGATCGGCGACGGCGGCCAGCCGGGCAGGAAACTCGGGCTCTCCGAGCGCCAGGAAGCGCCACCCGAGGCGGGCGAGGTCGTCCTCCGCCGAAGGCACGCGGTTTGCGAGGGCGTCGCGGATCGCGGCCGCGTCGGCTCCTGGCATCTCCGGGTCGGCGAGCAGCGCGCGAGCCAGCTCCCTCGCCTTCCGTCCGCCCTCCGGGCTCACCACCACAGACGCCAGCGCGAGGCGAGATGAGAGAAATGAAGGAATGGGGTCCCTCCGTTTGAGCCTATAATAATCGACGTTCCCGGGGGTGCTATGCGGTTCGGTGTCGTGGTTCTGGGGCTGGCGGTGATCTCAGGTGCCTGTGCCAGCAGTACCAAACCGGCGGCGCAGGCGAACGCCGAGATGAACGAGGGCGTGGCCGGGGCGCGTCGAGGCTACTGGCAGGAGGCGCTCTTCCGCTTCGAAAGGGCGCACACGTTGATGCCCGGGAACGGAGAGATCTTCAACAACCTGGCGGTGGCCCTCGAGGCCCTCGGACGCTACGACGAAGCCCTGACCACCTACAAACAGGCCCTCCAGGCGGCACCCAAGGACAACGTCATCCGCAAGAACTACGCCCGCTTCGCCGAGTTCTACACCAGCTACGCCAAGGGCGTGAAGCCAAAGGTCGGGCCCGATGCGCTTCGCTAAGGTGGCGTTCGCCTTCTGCACGCTCGCCGCGGCGTGCGTAGGCACCCGCGAGGTGCAGCTCTCCCTGCCGGTGCGCGCCAAGCTCGCCCTCACCGGCCACGAGAAGCTCTACGTCGGCCCGTTCATTCAGGAGCGCAGGCGCGACGAGAAGGTCCCCGATCTTGCCTTCAGCGTGCCCGCCGAGTTCGAGCGCTACCTCCGCAAGCTGCTGCGCAAGGAGGGCAAGTTCGTCCTGGTCCCCACCGTGGACGGCGTCCGCCCTCCCACCTCCGACCCCCTGCGCCTCGTCAAGGAGAGCGAGTTCTGGCGGGAGCTCGGGACCCGCACCGGCGTGGACTACATCGTGGCAGGCTCCATCGACTTCCAGGTCCAGGACCGCAGCGGAATGAAGACCGAGGAGTTCACCTCGCCGATCGACGGGAGAAAGTACTACCGCCAGATGATGGTCGAACAGACCGGCTTCTCGTACGACATTATGCTCGACGTCTACGACGGCCGCACCGGGGCCCTCGTCTTCCAACAACCGCTCAAGGACTTCCAGGAGAAGCAGGAGCGCAACTTCGACGAGTTCACGGGGATGTTCGCCAACCTCTTCGCGCTCGAGAACCAGATCATCGGCATCTTCGTACCCCGAACCGTCAAGACCAAGAGGGTGCTCTTCGTGCCCTAGGGGGGCGCACCAATGAAGCTGCGTCTGATCGTCCCCGTACTGGTGCTCTCGCTGGCCTCGCCGGCGGGCGCCCAGTACTTCGGCAAGAACAAGGTCCGCTACGACAGGTTCGTCTGGAAGGTGTACGCCACCCCGCACTTCGAGCTCAACTTCTACGACCGGGTCGAACCATCTCTGCCGAAGCTCGCGTCATTTGCCGAGAGCGCGTACGACGAGCTCGCCCGCAAGCTCAACTACCAGATCTCGACCCCGATCCCGCTGATCGCCTACGCCACCCATGCGGAGTTCGAACAGAACAACGTGATCGCCGAGTTCATCCCCGAGGGTGTGGGGGCGTTTGCGGTGCCGGCCCGCAACCGCATGGTGCTGCCGGTGGATTTGCCCGATGAGCGACTCCAGCAACTCATCCAGCACGAGCTCACCCACGTATTCCAGTTCGAGATCCTCTACCAGGGCAAGCTTGGCAAGGCGCTCGCCGCCAACCCGCCGCAGTGGTTCATGGAAGGGATGGCGTCGTACTTCGGCAACGACGAGGACGCCCTGGCGCGGGCGATCATGCGCGATGCGGTGGCCTCCGACCGCGTGCCCTCGGTCACCGCCGGCCCCGAGGGGTACGCCGCCTACCGCTTCGGCCACATGGTCTTCCAGTTTGTCGAGGCGGAGTGGGGTCCTGAGGGGTTGCGGGACTTCATCTACGAGTTCCGCAACACGCTCGGGAGCGGGGTCGCGAAGGCGATCAAGAGGGCTTTCGACATCGACCCGGAGGAGTTCGACTCCCGCTTCCGCGCTTGGCTGCGCAAGTACTATCAGGCGGCGACCGCCGACCGCGCCGATCCGCGCGAGTTCGGCCCGGAGTTCCGCATCGTCGGCGCGGAGGGGATCCGCTCTTACGAGACCTCTCCCATCGCCTCCCCCTCCGGGGACCTCGTCGCCGCCTTCTCCACCTACAGGGAGAACGTCGACATCGTGCTGCTCGGCGTCCCCGACCGCTCCATCTTCCGCACCCTCACCCCACGCGAGACGACGAGCTACCTGTACCTGATCGCCCAGATGCTCACCGTCGGCCCGGACCGCGGCCGTGACTTGGCGTTCTCGCCGACCGGCGACCGCGTCGCGGTCTTTGCCCGCCACGAGCGGGGCCGCATGCTCGTGTTCTTCGACGCGCTTTCCGGCGGCATCGAGCGCACAATCCAAATTCCGGTGGATCAGCCGATGCAGCCCTCCTACTCGCTGGATGGCAAGACCATTGCCTTTCGCGCTATCAAAGGCGGTGAGGTCGACATCTTCCTCCTAGACCTCGAAACCGAGAAGCTCACCAACCTCACCGGCGACGCCGCGTACGACACTGACCCGGTGTTCGCACCCGACGGGAAGCATCTCGTGTACAGCTCGCAGAGCGCCGAGAACTCCAAGCTCTACGAGATCTCCCTGGCCAACCCAAAGGAGCGCCGGCAGCTCACCTTCGGCCCCGGCAACGATGAGGGAAGCTCGTTTTCCCGTGACGGCAAGCGCCTCTACTTCGCCTCCGACCGTGACAGCGGGATCTACGACATCTATGGTCTCGACCTACAGACCCAGGCCCTCACCCGGCTGACCAAGGTGATCGGTGCGGCCACCAACCCCGTCGCGATCCCGACCCGCGACGCCGAGCGCGTCGTCTACCAGGCGTTCTCCAAGGGACACTTCTGGTTGTACGAAACCGACCCGGCGCAGGGAAAACCTGTAGGCAAGGAAGACGTCCCCCACCAGGTGAAGGAGCGGGAGCCGTACGTACCGGCCGTCAGTGTGGCCGTCAGCAAGGACAAGATCCAGCCGGTCAAGAGTCGCAAGCTCTTCGTCGAGAACGCGCAGGTGCTCGTCGGCGTCAGCAGCGACAACACGCTCGTCTCCCAGACCTACCTCTCGTTCTCCGACCAGTACGGCGACCGCCGCTTCACCATCCTTTTCGACTCCGTGAGCAACTACGCCAACTTCCAGTTTGCCTACATGAACCTCTCCAAGCGCCTCGCATGGGGGGCCACGGGCTGGGACTACCGCCAGTACTACGTCTACGGAGCCACCCTCGAGGGCAACGTGCTGAGGCAGCGGCAGTACAGGGAGACCGGAGGCGCCATCTTTGCCCAGTACCCCCTCAGCGTCTACCACCGCGTCGAGGGCTCGGTGGGGTACGTCGACCAGACGATCGACTATCCGGTCGGCACCCCGGACGGCGGCTTCGCCTTCGCCAGTTTCAACAACAAGATCCCCTTCATCCAGACGTCGTTCACCGGTGACACCACCTTCTGGCAGAGCTATGGCCCCCACGGCGGCCGGCGCTACCAGATCACGCTCGCCAATTACTTCGGCACGAAGGGTGGCGGCTCGCTTTCCCGGGACATCATCTTTGACGGGCGTCAGTACGTACCGCTGTCGCGACGCAACGAGCTGGCCCTTCGCCTGTACCTTGCCAGCGCCAGCGGCAGCCAGCCTAACGTGTTCTACTTCGGCGGCCTGGACACGCTCCCGGGCTTCGACTACTACTCGATCGCCGGCAACCGCGCCGGCTACCTGAACGCCGAGTGGCGCTTCCCGCTCATCGATCGGCTCGAGTTGCCGTGGTTGCACCTCGCCGACCTCCGTGGCCGCTTCTTCCTCGACGTGGGAGGCGCCTACTTCGACGTCCCCACCTTCCACCAGGACTTCACCTGCTACAAGAACGGCCAGCTCCAGGACTGCGTCTCCTCCTATGGCTTTGGCCTCTCGCTGTACCTGTTCGGGCTGCCCGTGAACTGGGACTTCTCCAAGCAGTGGAACTTCAAGCAGACTCTGAGCAGGGCGTCCCAGACCTCGTTCTGGGTCGGTTTCCAGTTCTAGCGACCGGCACCCTGCCGCGGATGCAGGGGGCGGAGGGCGGTCGATTTGACGATCCGGGCGATTTGGCCGTCGCCTTTTGACAGCCGGGGACGCCCCGTATACCGTGGCTGCGTTCCGGCAAGGGTTCAGTCACGTCCCGGTCAACGGGAAGGCGGGCATTTGCGTGGTTCGACTCGGGTTGTGCATTGCATGACGCATCTAGAGGAGCCGGCGAGCACCGCGGCCGAGGGCCATCGGCAACCGGGTTGCCCATGAGGATCGCCATTGCCCACGACTTCCTGGTGCAGTACGGGGGCGCCGAGCGCGTGCTCGAGGTGCTCTGCGAGATGTTCCCGAACTCGCCCGTTTTCTCACTCTTTTACGACGAGGGGAGGACCCGCGGCCGTTTCCGATCCCAGGACGTACGAACCTCGTTCCTGAGCCATCTTCCGCTGGCGGGCAAGCGGATCGGCCACCACCACCACCTCTTCTTCTGGAGCTTCCCGAAGGCGGTGGAGCGCTTCGACTTCTCCGGCTTCGACCTCGTGCTTTCCTCGAGTGCCTCGTACTCGAAGGGGATCGTGCCCCCACCCCATGTACCCCATATCTGCTACTGCTACACGCCGACCCGCTACCTGTGGGAGGATGTCACCAAGTACGTCAACGGGTTCCTCGCTAGTCCGCCAGCCACGGCCCTCGGCGAGGCGGTATTCCGGCTCATGCGCCGGTGGGACAGGAAGGCCGCGCTGCGCCCCACCAAGCTTCTGGCGGTCTCCAGTTACATCGCCGGCCGCATCCGGGAGATCTACGGCCGGCAGCCGGACGCGGTCGTGTTCCCGCCCGTCGACACGGCGACCTACAGTGCCAACGGCGTTCCCGCCGCGGCGCTGACGGACGCCTATTTTCTGATGGTCGGCAGACTGCTCCCCTACAAGCGCTTCGACCTCGCTATCGAGGCGTGCAACCGGCTACGGCTGCCGCTCAAGATCGCCGGCGTGGGCCGCGAACGCAAGCGCCTGCAGGAGATGGCCGGTCCGACCGTGGAGTTCCTCGGTTGGGTCAACGAGGCGGAACTGCCACGGTTGTACCGGGGCGCGCGTGCCCTGATCTTCCCTCAGGTCGAGGACTTCGGTCTCGTCGCCGCGGAGTCCGTCGCCTGCGGTACGCCTGTCGTCGCCTTCCGGGGCGGCGGGGCGCTCGACATCGTCCAGGAGGGCGTCAACGGCATCTTCTTCGACCAGCAGGAGCCGGAGGCTCTGATGGCTGCCCTCACGGGGTTCGAACGCAGGACGTTCGAGCCACGAGCGGTGAGCGCGACGGCGCAGCGCTTTTCCAAGGCCCAGTTCCAGCACACGATGTTGGAGCTGCTCGGCCGAGTGTGACTGCAGCCATGAGCCGCAGGTGATGGCAATCAGACAAATCCCGCTTGCATCCCGGGCCGCCCCCGGCGTCGGACCGGGCGCGACCGCCCTTCACGAGGCCGTGGTCGCAACACTCGCCTATGCGGACGTCTTCGATCACCCGCTCACCGCAGCCGAGGTACACCGCGACCTTGTGGCCGTGCGTGCGTCTCCTGCGCAGGTCCGCCGCGCACTGGGCGGCATACCAGGGCTGACCTGCAGGGACGGGTACTACGCGCTCCCCGGGCGCCAGGCGACCGTCGCGATCCGGCTGCAGCGCGCGGCGGCCGCGGAAGGGTTGTGGTCCCGGGCGTTGCGCTGGGGCCGTACCCTGGCCGCTCTCCCGCTCGTGCGGATGGTCGCGATCACCGGCGCCTTGGCCGTGGACAGCGTGGATCCCGGCGCCGATATCGACTATCTCGTGGTGGCAGCCGCCGGCCGGGTGTGGGTGTGCCGGGCCCTGGTCACCGCCCTCGCTCGCCTCGTGAGCCTGCGCGGTGCTGCCCTCTGCCCAAACTACCTGATCTCCGAGGATGCGCTGGTGATCGCCCTGCACAACCTCTACACCGCCCACGAGCTGGTCCAGATGGTGCCGGTCGCGGGCCCGGCGACGTTCCTGAGGGTGCTCGACGCCAACCGTTGGATCGGGGATTTCCTGCCGAACGCAGGTGTGCTTCCGACGGCACGAGTGGAACCGGGACAGGTCGGCGGTGCCCTCGCCCGACTCGTGGAGGCCGTCCTGCACGGACGGCTCGGGGACGCTCTCGAGGTCTGGCTTCAGCGCTGGCAGAGCGTTCGCCTGCGGCGGAAGATCGACGCCGGGCGGCTGGGCGGGGGCGAGGCGTCCTTTAGCGCCGATGGTTACAAGGGTCACTTCGACGCGCATCGGGAGCGCATCATGGCGGCGTGGGAGGCGCGCGTGGTCGAGCTGCGTGGACGCTGACATGAGCGAGGTCCTCCTCGGGGAGTCCTACTACTTGCGTTTCGATCCCAAGCTGTGGGCGGCGATGCAGCCCTATCCGCCGCTCGGGACGCTTTACGCAGCCAGCGTGTTGCGTGAGCGCGGTTGGGACGTTGCCCTCTTCGACGCGATGCTGGCCGACTCGGAGGGTGAGTGGGAGGCGGCGCTCGACCGCGAGCGGCCGCGCTTCGCCGTGCTCTTCGAGGACAACTTCAACTACCTCTCGAAAATGTGCCTATTGCGCATGCGCGAGGCGGCATTCACGATGGCGGGCATGGCCGCCCGGCGCGGCTGCACGGTGATCGTGGCCGGCTCCGATGCCTCCGACCATGCCGAGGAGTACCTGGCACACGGTGCCGACTTTGTGATCATCGGCGAGGGGGAGGCGACCCTCGGCGAACTGATGGACCGCCTTGGCGGACGCACCCAGGTGCCGCTCGCGGCGATCCGCGGCCTTGCCTTTCCCGACCCGGGCGACGGCGCACGCGTGGTGCGCACAGCTCCCCGCCCCGTGATCGCCGACCTCGACACGCTGCCGTTCCCGGCGTGGGACCTCGTCGACGTTCCCCGCTACCGGGCGATCTGGCTCGAGCGCCACGGCCAGTTCTCCATGAACATGGTCACCACGCGCGGCTGCCCCTACCACTGCAACTGGTGCGCCAAGCCGATCTGGGGTCAGCGCTACCACGCGCGCTCCCCCGAGAACGTGGTAACCGAGCTCGCGTGGCTTGTGCAGGCGTACCGCCCCGACCACATCGCGTTTGCCGACGACATCCTCGGCCTCAAGCCAGGCTGGATGCAGCGTTTCGCGGAACTCGTCGAGAGCGAGGGCGTGCGCGTCCCGTTCAAGAGCCTGCACCGCGCGGACCTCCTCCTGAAGGGCGACACGATCGCAGCGCTCGCGAGGGCAGGGGCCAGGACCATCTGGGTCGGGGCGGAGTCGGGCTCCCAGAGGATCCTCGACGCGATGGACAAGGGCACGAAGGTGGAGCAGATCGCGGAAGCCACCCGGCGCCTGCACGAGGCGGGGATCGAGGTGTGCTTCTTCCTCCAGTTCGGTTACCCGGGCGAGATCCGCGAGGACATCGAGAAGACCCTCCGGATGGTGCGGGAGTGCGCTCCCGACGACATCGGCATGTCGGTCTCGTACCCCCTCCCCGGAACGCGGTTCTTCGAGTCCGTCAAGGTGGAGCTTGGCGCAAAACAGAACTGGCGCGACTCCGACGATCTCGCGATGCTCTACCGGGGACCCTTCACCACCGCGTTCTACCGGCAGCTCCACACCGTGCTTCACAAGGAGTTCCGCTCGCGCAAGGCGGCGGCCGCCCTCCGGAAGGTGGTGTACCGGCCAGCGAGCTTGCGCCGCGCTCACCTTCGGCAGGCCGCTGCCATGGCATTCCACGTCCTCACGCTGCCGTTTGCGCGGGCGCGGCTGGACCGCCTGGCGCGGCTGCCGCACGACGGCGTAGGCCTGCTCCCCCACATGGTTCCAGAGGCGGCCGCTCAACCGACCGCCCAGGACGACTAGATGGCCGATCCCCTCCAGGACCGCCAGACCGAGACTTCCCAGGCCTTCGACGGTGTGGCTGCCATCTACGACGGCCCGTTCGGAAACAACGCGACAGTCCAGTGGATGAGGGCGCACCTCTGGCGCGCCGTGGAGGCCGCCCTCCCACCCGCAACCCGCCTGCTCGACCTCGGGTGTGGGACCGGTCTCGACGCCGCCCACTTCGCGGCCCGCGGCCACACGGTGGTGGGCATCGACAGCTCCCCCGAGATGGTGCGGCGCACCGCGGCCCGCGCCCAGCAGCTGGGTCTTGCCGGACGTATCGACGCACGCGAGGTGGGCATCCACGAGCTGGAACGGCTGGCCGGAGAGCGGTTCGACGGCATCTACTCGGACCTCGGACCGCTCAACTGCATGTCCGACCTCGCCCGGGTGGCGGACGCCTGCGCGACCCTCCTGCCGGCGGGGGCTCCCTTGATCGCCTCGGTGATGGGGCGCATCTGTCCCTGGGAGACCGCGTACCACTGCGCCCGCCTGCACCCCCGCAGGGCGTTCCTGCGCCTCTCACGGGGAGCGGTGCCGGTGGGGTTGAACGGCCGCACGGTCTGGACCTCGTACTACCGTCCGGGGGAGTTCGCCTCGGCGTTCGCGAGCAGTTTCGAGCTCGAGTCGTGCCGGGCCCTCGGCCTCTTCCTCCCACCCCCGTACATCCTCTCGTCAGCCGACCGCCTGTCCCCCCCCGCCCGCATCCTGGCGTGGCTAGACGACACGCTCGGGGGCCTCCGGCTGCTGCGAAGCGCGGGCGACCACTTCCTCGTCGTGCTGAGAAGGCGGCGCTGAGGTGGCCGCACCCGGCACCGCCGTCGGCGCTCCGCCCAACCTTCCCCTGGCCTGCCCGGTGTGCCGCTCGGCTCTGCAGCTCGGAGAGGACGGCGCCCGCTGCACCCCCTGCGGGATGACGTACGAGCTTTCCGCCGGCATCTGGCGCCTCCTCCCCAAACACCGTGCTGCGGCGCTGAAACCCATCATCCAGCGCTACGAGACCGTCCGGAGCAGGGAGGGGTGGGGCAGCCAGGACCCCTCCTATTATCGCGACCTCCCGTTTCGGGACACCAGCGGGCGGTTCGTCGCGACGTGGAGGATCCGCGCTGCGAACTATCGGACCCTGATCCGCCGGGTGATCGGCCCGCTCGAGAGGCGGGAGCGCCGGCCTCTCGTGATCCTGGAGCTCGGCGCCGGCAACGGGTGGCTCTCGAACCGGCTTGCTCAAAGGGGGAACCGGGTGGCGGCCGTGGACCTTCTGACAAACGATCTGGACGGCCTGGGCGCCCGGCAACGCTACGGGGGAAGCTTCGTGGCCGTTCAGGCCGATTTCGACCAGCTCCCGCTCCCCGCAGGTGTTGCCGATCTGGCGATTTTCAGCGCGGCGCTGCACTACTCGCCCGACGCGCGCGCCACCCTCGGTGAAGCCCGCCGGGTGCTGCGTGAACGCGGCGTGGTGGTCATCGTGGACACACCCGTCTACCACGATGAGGTCAGCGGCCTCCAGATGGTCCGCGAGAGCGACGCGCGTTTCCTGCGTGATCATGCCGTCCCCGGCGCGCCAGCGTCTGCCGAGGGGTTCCTCACCCACGCCCGCCTCCGCCGGATCGCCCCCTCCCTCGGACTTCGTTGGAGAGTGCTCCGCCCGTTGCCGTGGTGGTCGATGCGCGCCCACGCGCTCTGGGCGCGGATGCGCGGGCGCCGCGAAACGGCCACCCTGCCGATCATCGTCGGACACCCCTCGGCGACCTTGCCTCTGCTGGCCGGCGACCCCGGGCCGGCGGCCCTCCTCTGGCGCGTCTGGCTGCTCCTCCGCTTCGACCTCTTTCAGCGACACCGCCACGACCACCTGGTCCTCGAGAAGGTGGCCGGTGCACCCATCGTGGTGCTTCCCCAGGTCTTCAACCCGGCGCTCTTCCGCACCGGCGAGTTCCTCGCCTCGTTGCTCGACCGGTGGCTGGTCAAGGAGGGCACCGGCGTCCTGGACATGGGCACCGGCTCGGGGGCGGTAGCGGTCGCCGCGGCGCGCCTCGGCGCCCGCGTGATGGCCGTGGACATCAACCCGCACGCGGTGCGCTGCGCTCGCATCAACGCGCTGCTCAACCGGGTCGAGGACCACATGGACGTGAGGCACGGCGACCTCTTTGCGCCGGTCGGTGAGCGACGCTTCGACCTCGTGCTCTTCAACCCCCCGTACTTCCGCGGCGTGCCCAAGAACGAGATGGACCGCGCGTGGAGGGCCACCGACGTCGTCGAGCGTTTCGCCGCCGGCCTTCCGGCCCACCTCGCGCCCGGCGGACGCGCGCTCGTGCTCCTCTCCACCGACGGCGACGCCCCGGCTTTCCTGCGGGCGTTCGAGACAGCCGGACTCGATGTCGAGGTCTTCGCGCGCCGTCACCTCATCAACGAGGTGCTCACCGTGTACCTCTTCGCGCGGAGGGCAAACCGGTGAGGGTCGTCCTCTACAACCCCGTCAGCTCCGCCAGCCGCAAGCCCGTGCTGCCGATGTCGCTGCTCGCCCTCGGGGCGGCGCTCACCGGCGACGTCGAGCTCCGGATTGTGGACGGGAACCTCGAGAGCGACCCGGTGCTCGCCCTCGACAGCGCGATTCGGCAAACCGGCGCCACCGTGCTCGGTGTCACGGTGATGCCCGGGCCGCAGCTTCACGACGCGGTCCCTGTCTGCCAGAGACTCAAGGTGCTTCACCCCGGGCTCGTGGTCGTGTGGGGCGGCTACTTTCCCACGCAACACTGGGAGGCGTGCCTGCGCTCGGGGTTGGTGGACTACGTCGTTCGCGGCCACGGCGAGGTGGTGTTCAAGAGCGTGCTGGCCGCGCTCCGCCAGGGCGGGGATCCCGCCCATCTGCCCGGCATCGCCAGCCGCGAGCCCCGCACGGGCCAGCCCGCCTCAAACCCGCTCGCTCCGATCCCTTCCCCTGACTCGCTCCCCGATTTCCCCTACCACCTCGTGGATGTCGGCCGCTACGCCCGGCGCACCTTCATGGGCGAGCGCACGCTCCCTCACCACTCGAGTTACGGCTGCCCGTTCTTCTGCAACTTCTGCGCGGTGGTGAACATGGTCGGGGGGCGCTGGCTCGCCCAGTCGGCCGCCCGAACCGCCGCCGTGACGCGAACGTTGGTCGAGCGCTTCGGCGCCGATGCGGTCGAGTTCTACGACAACAACTTCTTCGTCCACGAGGCGCGCGTCGCAGAGTTCTCGGAGCGCATCCGCGACCTCGGGATCCGGTGGTGGGGCGAGGCGCGCATCGATACGTTGCTGAAGTACTCCGAACGCACGTGGGGGCTGATGCGGGATGCCGGCCTTCGCATGGCCTTCCTGGGCGCCGAGTCGGGCTCCGATGAGACGCTTCAACGCATGAACAAGGGTGGCTCGGCGAGCACCGCGAAGACGCTCGCGATCGCCGAGAAGATGCGGCACTACCGGATCGTACCGGAGTTCTCCTTCGTCCTCGGCAACCCCCCGGACCCCGACGGCGACACCGCGGCCGCCATCGAGTTCGTCCGCAAGGTCAAAGCCGTCAACCCGGACGCCGAGATCATCCTCTACATGTACACGCCGGTGCCGCTGGCGGGGGAGCTTTACGAGCAGGCCAGGGCATCCGGCTTCCGATTCCCCGAAACGCTTGAGGAGTGGGCGTCCCCGGTCTGGCAGGAGTTCTCCCAGCGCCGCAGCGTTTCCATGCCGTGGCTTTCCGACCCTTTGCGCCGGCGGGTGCGCGAGTTCGAGCGGGTGCTCAACGCGTATTACCCCACCGTCACCGATGTCCGCCTGCGCGGCGCCTGGCGCCTGCTGTTGCGCGCGCTGTCGGGCTGGCGCTATCACCTGCGTTGCTACCGTTTCCCGCTCGAGCTCGCCGCCCTGCACCGCCTGGTCGCCTACCAGCGACCGGAAACCAGCGGCTTCTAGGGTGTCATGGCCACCGTGCAACCCCACTTCCTGACCTACCGCGCCGCCCTCGGCGACGGCGCGTTGCATCCGGGGGGGCCGCGGGCCACCGGCTGGCTGCTCGATGTCCTCGACCTGCACGATGGCCAGCGCGTCCTCGAGGTCGGCTGCGGCACGGCAACGACCCTCGCCAGGGTTCTCCTCGCCCACGCGGTCGTGGTGGACGGGGTCGAGCAGCTACAGGAGATGGTCCGTGCCGCCCGCGCCCGCCTGCGGCTGGCGGGACTGGCTGGCCGCGCGCGAGTGATCCGCGGCGATGGCGCGGCCTTGCCACTCGCCGCTGCTCGCTACGAGCGCGCGTACTGCGAGTCGGTGCTCGGCTACCAGGACGCCGCGGCGGCCGCCGCCATCCTGGCGGAGGTCCACCGCGTGCTGCGTTCAGGCGGCCGATTCGTGGCCAACGAGGCGGTGTGGAGGGAAGGCGTGGCGGCGGCCACGGTGGCCGCCACCAACGCCCGCGCTCTCGCGCACTTCGGCCTGCGCCCAGCCACGGAGTGGGCGTGGGGCGTGGATGGCTGGACCTCCCTCATGCGCCAGGCCGGGTTCACCGTGCTCGCGGCCGATCCGCTGCCGCCGGGAAGGCGGGGTAAGGAGGCCTTTCGCCCGCGCCTGGCGCTGACGGAGGCCTACACCTTCTTGCGGCGCGCCCGCGCCGGCCTTTCTCCACGGCTGTGGGCCGCTCGCCGCGTCTACCACCGGTTGCTCGCCGCCCATCGCGAGGACGACAACCTCCTCGAAGCGCGCGTGTTCGTCCTCGAGAAGCCAACGGTGGGGAGTTAGCGGCGTGGCCGGTCGCTCGGCCGAAGCCGAAGCGATGGCGCTCACCGTCCGGCGATCGCCGCTGCGACTGGCGGCCATCGCCCTAGCCTGGCTGGCGGCCGGCCTCGCCGGCTGGCACTTCGCCGTGCTCGTTCGCTCCGCCGCAGTGCGGCCCTCGCCCTGCTTCGTGACCCACTACGCCCTCGCCCGCATGCTGCTGGACGGCGAGAACCTGGCGGGCAGCTACGACGAGCACGCCTTCGCCGCCAAGGTCTCCCTCATCACCCCGTGGATCACCGACATCAACGTCAATCCGCCCACCACCGCACTGCTCCTGCTCCCCTTCGCCGGGCTCGATCATGCAGACGCCCGCGTCGTCTGGACCGTCCTATCCCTGCTCCTGCTGGCGGCGACGGTCGCCTTGTGGCTGCGCGCGGCCGATCTTCGCGGTGCCTGGGCGGCGGGCTTCGTCGCCCTGACGTTCCTCTTCCAGCCCCTCGCCGCCAACTTCCACATGGCCAACGTCTACGTTCTCCTCCTCGGCCTCGCCGCCGTCGCCTGGCATGGCCACCGCACCGGCAACGACGCGGCGCTCGGCGTGGCGCTCGGCTTGATGCTGGTCATCAAGCTGGCCGGCGGCCTGCTCTGGCTGCTCCTGCTGGTGGAACGACGCTGGCGCGCCCTCGCCTGGGCCGGCGGGACAGCGGCGCTGGCGGTGCTGGGCTCGTTGCCCTGGATCGGGTTGGCCGCGTGGCGAGCCGACGCCGCGATCCTCGCCGGGGTCGCGGAGCGGCCCGAGCGTTCCGTCACCGCCTACCAGACGGTGCTCGGTTTCTTCCGCCACCTAGGGAGCCCCGATCCCACCTGGAACGCCTCGCCCCTGCTCGCGGCGCCGCACGTGGTCCCGTGGGTCGCGTCAGGCGTTTCGTTTGGGCTCGTCGTCGCCCTCGTCCTCGCCGCACGCCGGAAGCCGGGTGACGACGCCGTGTTCGCCGCGTCTCTGGTGGTGAGCGTCGTGCTGAGCCCGCTCTCCCTCGACTACACGTACACGCTGCTCCTGCTGCCGATCGCGGCGGCGCTCGCCCAGGGGCGGGAGGCGCGCTCGCCGTGGCGGTGGGCGGCCCTGGCAGTGGCGATCTTCGCCATCGCCGCCAACTTGCCTTACCGGTCCCCGCGCTTGGCGTCTGGAGCGTGGGCGATCCTCGCCTACCCCAAGCTCTACGGCGCGCTGCTGCTGGCGGGCGTCCTGCTGGTGGCAGCGTGGCGCTCCGCCGGGCGCGAGAGCGTCCCGCCGCGCGCCAGTGACACCCAGGCGCGGCTCTCGCTGCACGCCGCATCCGGGCCGGTTGTCGCCCCCCCCGAGCTGGCGGTGGTCGTCCCCGCCGTGGACGAGGGCGACAACCTCGCCCGCCTGCTGCCGGCGCTCGCCGAGGTTCTCGCCGAGCTCGATGTCCCGGCCGAGGTGGTGGTGGTGGACGGCGGCTCGCGCGACGACACCGCCGACGTGGCGGCCCGCTACGGCGCCCGCGTGGTCCAGCAGCGCGAGCGCGGCTACGGCGGCGCCCTGGCCGCCGGGTTTGCCGCCACTGCGGCGCGCCACGTGGTCACCATGGACGCCGATCTCTCCCACCGTCCCGCTTTCCTCGCCGATCTCTGGCGGCGGCGCGGCGACGCGGACGTTCTCATCGCCTCCCGCTACGTGGCCCGCGGCGGCGCCCACATGGGATGGGTGCGCGGTCTGGCGAGCTGTGCCCTCAACCGCGCCTTCGCCCACGTCCTCGGCCTGCCGCAGCGCGATCTGTCCTCCGGTTTTCGCATGTACCGACGAGAGGTCCTCGACCACGTCGTGTTCACGGCCCGCGACTTCGACGCCCTCGAGGAGATCCTCATCCGCGCCGTCAACTCCGGCTTCCGGGTAGTGGAGGTGCCGTTCGTCTACCTGCCGCGCCGCCACGGCCACTCGCACGTTCGCCCGCTCCGCTTCGCCTGGGCGTTTGCCAGCACCCTTCTGCGCCTGTGGCGAATGCGCAACTCCTCCGCCGCTCCCGACTACGACTGGCGGGCCTTCGATTCCCCGGTCTGGCTGCAGCGGACCTGGCAGCGGGTGCGCCACCGCGTGGTGCTGGGGTTTGTCACCGACCGCTCGTCGGTGCTCGACGTGGGCTGCGGCTCGAGCCGCATCATCGCCGACCTGCCGGCCGGCGTCGGTCTCGACCTCGCCCACGCCAAGCTGCGCTGGCTGCGGCCGCACCACGGTCGCCTGGTGCAGGGGACGGCCCTTGCCCTGCCTTGCCGAACGGCCGCCTTCCGCACCGTGATCTGCTCCGAGCTCATCGAGCACCTCCCCGATGCGCCGGCCCTGTGGGGGGAGCTGGACCGCGTGCTGGCACCCGGCGGCGCCCTCGTCCTCGGCACGCCGGACTACGGGCGGCCGCTCTGGCGGGTGATCGAGTGGATCTACGGCCTGTTGCTTCCCGATGCCTACGCACGCGAGCACGTCACCCGTTACACCCGCCGCACGCTGGCTCAGCGCCTGCGCGCCCTCGGCTACGAGATCGAGCGGGTCCGCTACGTGTGCGGTTGCGAGATCGTGTTCAAGGCGCGAAAGCCGGCCGAGCAGGTGCGGGCGGGGATTGCCGGTGAGGGCACACCCGCCAGAGGGTGAAAGCGCCGTACCGACCGGCCTCCACCAGACCCGCATGGTCGCGCAGCCAGGCGAAGTTGAGCTGTGGCGGCCTGCCGGCCCACTGGCCGTTGACCGACGCGAGGTCGAGGACGAGGAACGCCGGCCGGCCGCTGACCAGTCGCACGTCCAGCTCCGCCGCCGTCGCGTTGTACAGCTCCACCACCTCGAGGGAGGTGGTATGAGCGGCGGTGGCGGTGACGCCGAAGGTCAACAGGATGGCGCCTCGTGGGACCTTCCCCTCCACCCAGCGAGACGCCGCCACAGCGGCGTTTTTCCCCGCCACGAAACGAGCCACGTCGCGCCCCGACCAGGCTAGCGACCAGGCGAGACCTGCGACCGCAAGGGCGACCGTGAAGGAGCGCCGGCCGGGCGCTGGCCACACCAAACGCGCCCGTTCGAACCCCAGCCCGACGAGGACTGCGAGCGCCGGGAAGAGGGTCAGGGCGAAACGCGGGCTTTCCCAAGCGATGCCGGCCAGGAAGGCGTAGGTCGCCACGGGCCAGGCGACGAGCAGCATGGCGGCCGGTCGGGCCAGCCGGCGAAGCCCGGCCACGCCAAGAAACAGGAAGGGCGTGAGAAGGGCGGGGACGTACGCCGGGTGAACGGCGGGCAAGGCGTAAAACAGCCCGATGGGGACGGGGTAGTGGAAGACACCGTCGGAGTTGGTGACGGTGCGTCGCAAGGCGTTGGCCGGGTCCCAGCCGACGACGGTCAGGTCGCCGGTGTGCGAGAGCGGCCCGCCGACAGCGGCGGGCGCGAACTGGACCGCCAGGACGAGGCCGCCGACCGCCGCCGCCAGCACTGCGTGGCCCGCCACCCGCCGCGCCGGCAGTCGCGCGGAGCGCCACGCCGCCAATGCCGCGAGCGCCCAGGCGGCGGCGGCCAGCGCCGAGGCCCAGCGGGTGAGCACTGCCCAGGCGAGGGCGAACGCCGCGAGGGCAAGCCAGCCCCGCCCGAGTCGGCGGGTGTAGCGCACCATCGCCCAGGCCGACAGGGTGAGCCAGGCCAACGCCGCGGCGTCCGCCATCACCGAGAGGCTGGAGATCGCAAGCTGCGGCGCGCAGGCGACCAGGGCACCGGCGAGCAGGCCGCCTCCCCGGGCCGCCGGCGCCACCTCGCGGACGAGCATCGCGACGAGGGGCGCCACGAGCGCCCCCGCCACCACGCTGACGAGCTGTGCCGCCAGCGGCCCGCTGCCGACCGGGACGCCGGCCACCACAACCAGCAGCGGGTAGCCGATCGGCCAGAAGAACGGCGGCGGAGCCTGAAAGGCGAGGAGAGCGGCGCGCAGCGTGGCCGTGTAGTCGAGGTAGGCGTAGGCGTCCTGGCCGTAAAGCCCGTCGAAGCCGGTCAGCAGCCTGGCGACTCCCCGCACCGCCAGGGAGGCCGCGAGAAGCACCAGAAGGTCAAGGATCGTCGTCCGGTCGAGGCGCCGCATTGCCGCTCATTCTCCGGTTCGCCATTCCTGCCGTCAACCGAAGATAGGCTCGTGTTCGAGCACTCTCTTACGGCACGGGGCGGCCCGTCGCATGGCGCATCTGCGCCTCCCAGGAAACCGCGTACCGGCCCCCGAGCGCCACAAGCTCGCCGTGGGTGCCGGACTCGATGATGCGGCCGCCATGCATGACGTGGATCACATCCGCGCGCATCGCGGTGGTGAAGCGGTGGGTGATGACGAGCGCGGTCCTTCCCTCGGCCAGCGCGAGGAAGCGGTTCAGCCAGTCGTTCTCGGCCCAGGAGTCCATTGCGCTCGTCGGCTCATCGAGAAGGATCATGGGGGCCTGGCGGCAGAACGCACGCGCCAGGGCCACCCGCTGCCATTCCCCTACGGAGAGATCCGCACCTCCCTCGAACCACTTCCCGAGGAGCGTGTGATACCCATGGGGAAGGCGCGAGGCCGCCTCGTCGGCGCCGGCCGCCCGTGCCGCGGCGACGATCCGCGGCTCATCGGCCGGCACCGTGAGGTCGCCGAGCGCGATGTTGTCCGCAAAGCTGGCGTTGTAGCGCACCGGTTGCTGGAACAGCACGGTGAACTGCCGGCGCAGGTCAGCGAGCGCGAAGGCGCGAATGTCCACGCCATCCAGTTCGATCACGCCCTCCTGGGGATCGTACAGTCGGCACAGCAGCTTGATCAGGGTGCTCTTGCCGGCCCCGTTCTCCCCCACGACCGCAACGATCCTCCCCACCGGAATCTCGAGGCTGAAGGCGTGCAACACGGGACGCCGGCTGTCGGGGTAGGTGAAGGTGAGATCGGCGAAGCGCACGCCCTTCGTGAGAGGGGCCGGAATCGGAACGCCAGGCGTGCGCTCCACCACTCTCGGATCGAGCGCGAGGAACGCAAAGAGGCTGCCAAGAAAGAGGCTGTTGGCGTAGATTTGGCCGACGGTCTCGAGGAGGGTCCGCAGCAGCCGCTGGCCCTGGGTGAACGCCTGGTAGAACATGGCGACATCCCCGAGGCTGAAGGCACCATGCAGGGCGCGCCACACCACCCAGCCAAGGGTCACGCCGCCGAGCAGGAACGCGAGGGCCGCGGCCCCGAGGCCGCCGGCCCCCTCGAACCGGGCGAGCTCGACGCGCTCCCTGGCCAGCCGCGCACGAATCGCGCCAAAGAGCCTCTGGAAGTGGGGCCCGAGCTGGAACAGCCTCACCTCGGGCGCGTTCTCCAGGCTGGTCAGCACCCAGTCGTAGTAGTTGGCCCGGCGTTCGTCCGGGGTGGTGCGGACGCGCCACTCGTGATGCCGCACCACGGAGCGCATCACGACCCAGAGGGCGGGCAGTGTGCTTGCGGCCAGGGCCAGCGGGACCCACACGCCGAAGCGCACCAGCACGACCAGCATCGCCACCAGGGTGAGGGCATTCTGCATCAGGGCGCCCACGTTCTCGAGGAGCGCCGTGGGGCGGTGGTAGACCTCGTAGCGGATCAGGTGGAGCTGGTCGAAGTACTCCGGCGACTCGTAGTACGCGAGGTCGGCAGCCAGCGCCTTTTCGTGGACGAGGGCGCTGATCCGGTCCTTCACTGCCTCCGCCTGGGCAACGCGAATCCAACGCCCCACCGCCTGGAGCACCTCGGTGAGCAGGACCACACCGGCAAGCGCCGCGGCCAGCAGGAGCGGCGTCCGCACGCGCGGCCATCCGCCGCCGGCACCCATCAGAGGCACCAGGCTGTCCACCAGCCCCCGCGTCAGGTAGACGGCCGCCACCGGCAGCAGCCCCTGCACGAGCAGTAGCAACGCCCAGACGCTGCTGAGGCGCGGCGCAACCTCCCAGACCAGCAGGAGCGCCCGCCCCAGCTGCGGGAGCTGTCCGAACCCCTTGCGGGCACGCTCGAACACCGGGCCGGTAGCGCGGGTCACGGGGAAAGGTTAGCAAAAGCACCGCCAGCAAAGGCAGGAGGTCCCCCACCTCTTGCTAAGCTTGCCCGCGTGGACCCGGGCGGAAAGCGGCAGCGTCTCGCGCTTTTTCGGAGCGTCATCGCGAGGGTGGCCGGCGCGGACTTTGCGCCTCTCCCTCCGGGAGCCGTTGCTGCCATGATGGACGGCAGGGCCAAGTTCCTCGACCCGCGCCTGGCCCGGCGGGTCGCCGCCTGCTCCATCTCGGAAACCGGCCTGGAGGTCGGCCGGTGAGGTTGGCCCTCGTGGCACCGGGGTTCTCACGTGATGACCACGACTGGTGCATCCCGGCACTCGCCCACCTCGTGCGGGCGCTGTCGCTACGCCACCAGGTCGAGGTGTTCGCCCTCCGGTACCCTCCGCGGCCCGGCACCACCCGTGCCTTTGGGGCCGATGTCCATGCCCTGGGCTTTTCCGGGGCACGCGGATTGCGGCGCCTGACCCTGCTTGCCTGCGGACGCGCCGCGCTGCTGCGCGCGGCCCGCCTCAGGCCGTTCGACCTCGTCCACGGCCTATGGGCGGATGAGCCCGGATCGCTCGCGGTCTCCACGGCTCGGTCCCTGGGGGTGCCCTCGGTCGTCTCGCTCCTCGGCGGCGAGCTGGTCAGACTGCCCGAGCTCGGCTACGGGGGCGGTCTCAGCCCGGTGAACCGCTGGCTCATCCGCCGGGCTCTCGCCGCAGCGACGGTGGTAACGGTGGGCTCCCGCTTCATGGAGCACCTGGCCACCCAGCACGCGCCCGCCGGTCGCCTCCGGCTCGCGCCATTGGGCGTCGACACGAGCCTGTTCCGGCCTGACGCCGCGTCCCCGCCTGGCCTCCTCGACGGATCACCACGGCTGCTCAGCGTGGGCTCGCTCGCCCGGGTAAAGGACCAGGGAACCCTGCTGCGCGCTTTCGCGCGCATCTCCGATGATCTTCCCGGAGGTCGTCTCCATCTTGCGGGGGATGGTCCGGTGCGCGCAGAGCTGGAAGACCTGACCGGCCGGCTCGGAGTCGCGGACAGGGTCCGCTTTCACGGCGAGGTGGCGCATGACCGCCTGCCCGCCTACTACCGCGCCGCCGATCTCTGCGTGGCCTCCTCGCGGTTCGAGAGCCAGGGGATGGTATTCCTCGAGGCAGCGCTGTGCGGACGCGCCACGGTGGGGACCGCCGTCGGGCTCCTGCCCGAGCTGGCTGCGCCGGATCTGGTTGTGCCGGTCGCAGATGAAGCCGCGCTGGCGCACGCCCTCGCTGCCCTTGGAAGAGATCCTGCAAGGTGCGCCGCGGCCGGGGAGGCCGCACGCCTCACCGCCATGCAGAGCTTCTCGCTGACGGCGTGTGTCGACCGCCTGCTCGGCCTCTACGAGGAAGCCGCTCTCTTGCTCCGCGCGTCGAGGTAGACGCCGACCCCGAGGGCGACGAACACCGCCAGGCCGAGCCAGTTCCCTCCCCAGCCGGTGTTGCCGAACTGGGGGAGCAGGCTCGATCCGTGCGCCTGAGAGAGGGCATCGGTGATCCCCTTGGCCACCCCCGCCAGCGCGCCGCCGGCGATCAGCCCCGAGGCCACGAGGGTGCCGCGGTCGTTGCGCGCCTTCTCCACGGCCGCGTCGCCGCCGGCCGAGCGGCGCACGAGCGCCGCCACGATGGCGCCCGCCAGGATGGGCGTGTTGAGCTCGAGCGGCAGGTACATCCCGAGGGCGAAGGCGAGGCCCGACACGCCGGTCATCTCCACGATCACCGCGATGACCGCACCGAGCCCGTACAGGAACCATGCGGCCTGGCCCGAGGCCATCATCGAGCGCGCCACCGCCGCCATCGCGTTGGCCTGCGGGGCGGGGAGCGGGTTGGGGTGCTCGGCGGAGACCACGTACCCCTGCGTGGACGCGAACAGGATGATCACCCCCGTCACGGTGAGCGAGGCAAGTGCCGCGCCGCCGAGAAGCGACAGCTGGATGCGGCGCGGCGTGCCGCCAAGCCAGTAGCCGATCTTCATGAGCGTGACCATCGAGCCGGTCATCGAGAGTGCGGTGCATACCACGCCACCGATGAGCAGCGTGGCCAGCATCCCCCGTTCACCCGAGAGGCCCAGGCGGGAGAGCACCACCGCCGCCACGATCAGCGTGGTGAGCGTCATCCCTGAGACCGGGGTGATGGAGATCATCGCCACCGCCCACGCTGAGACCGCAGCGAAGAGGAACGAGATCACCAGCGTGAGGGCGAGCGCCACGAGCGCCTTCCCGGTCGCCCCGGGAACGCCGGCCAGCACCACAAAGCGGAAGTAGAGGCCGATGGCGATCGCCGTCACCACGGCGAGCGCCGCGACCGTGGACATCGGCACGTCCTGCTCGGTGCGCGGAATCGCCTCCGAGCCGCCGCCCGCCCTCAGGCGGGTGAGCTCCTTCAGCACCGTGCGGAGCGCCTGCACGATCACCGGGCTCATCTTCCCGATCGAGATCAGCCCGGCGGCGAAGATCCCCCCGATCCCGATCAGCCGCACATAGTTGGAGAACACCTCCTCGGCGGACATCCCCGCCACCGGAGGCAGGCCCGGGAAGAGCCCCCCGGGGGCCTGGGCGCCGATCGTCGCCACGAGCGGGACCAGCACCCAGTACGAGAGGAACGAGCCGGCGCAGATGATCGCCGCGTAGCGAACGCCGATGATGTAGCCGAGGCCCATCACTGCCGCCGAGGTGTTGAGCGTGAAGATCGCCTTGAGCTTGCCCGTGAAGGTTGAGAGCGCGGGCACCAACTCGGTGGTGAAAACGTCGCGCCACGTCTGCAGGCCGAGTGCCAGGTAGTCGAGGAGGAAACCCAGGCCCATGGAGGCGAGGAGTACCCCGGCCGCCCGGCCGCCCTTCTCGCCGGTGACCAGAATCTCGGTCGTCGCGGTGGCTTCGGGGAAAGGCAGCTTGCCGTGCATCTCGGCGACGAAGTAGCGGCGGAACGGAATCAGGAACAGCACCCCCAGCACCGCGCCCAGGAACGGCACCAGGAAGATCTGTGAAAACCCCGAGCGCCCCTCGAGGTGGAGCACGAAGATCGCCGGCATCACGAACACCGAGCCGCCGACGACGATGCCGGCGGTGGCCCCGATCGTCGCCACCTGCAGGTTCTCCAGCAGGGTGCTGGGGCGCCTCCCCAACTGCGCGACGAGCGCCGAGCCTCCCACGGCCAGGATCGCGATCGGGATCGCGGTCTCGATCCCCTGCCCGAGCTTGAGCGCGATGAAGGTGGCGGCCGCCGAGAACAGCACGGTCATCGCGAGGCCGAAGACGATCGAACGCACCGTCACCTCGGGGACGGCCCGCTCTGGCGCGATCAGCGGCCGGTACGTCTCACCCGGTGTGAGCGGCCGGTAGGCGTTTTCGGGCAGACCGGGGATCGGTTGTGTGGAGGGCGTCTCGTCCATGGGCCGGGATTCTACAGCCCAGCCGTGGGTCCGACGCCGTCCGAAGTAGAATCGCGACCGGAGCATCATGGCCGACCTGCTCGAGTGCGTGCTGCAGATCAAGGCGCTGGCGGAGACGCTTCACCGCGTGGAGGAGCTGCTGCGCGACGCGCCCCCCGGGCGCTGGGTGGCGCGCCCGCGCCCGGGGACGTGGGCTCCGGTCGAGGTCCTCGCGCACCTGGCCGACAGCGAGCTGTTCCACGGCGCGCGACTGCGTCTCATGATCACCGGTGAGCGCCCGTTCCTGCAACCGTTCGAGGGGGCGGCGCTGGCCGAGCGCGCCCGCTACCTCGAGTGGCCGCCGCACCTGGCGCTCGAACGCTTCAGGACCCGCCGGGCCGAGACACTGGATCTGCTCTCGAGCTGCTCGGCAGAGGATCTCGCGCGGGTCGGCGTGCACCCCGTGCGCGGCGAGATGAGTGTGGCGGACCTGGTGGCGCTGATGCTCGCCCACGACACCGACCACGTCGCACAGATGCGGGAACGGCTCGGGCTCACTCGTGGTGTGGGCCGCTCCGAACGGGAGGTGTGATGGGCGGGGTCAGCCTGCTGCGGGACTTTCCGCGCACGTTCTGGGTCGCGAACGTCATGGAGCTGTTCGAGCGCGCCGCCTACTACGGTCTCAACTCGGTCCTGGCCGTCTACCTCACCGGCAGTGTGGCCTCAGGCGGCCTCGGGTTCGGGGAGCAGGCGGTCGGGTTCCTGCAGGGGATCGTCTACGCGGCGACCTACGTGCTCCCGATCCTGGGCGGGGCGCTCGCCGACCGCTACGGCTACCGCCGCATGCTGCTGGTCGCGTTCTCGCTGCTCGCCACCGGCTACTTCGCGGCCGGGCACATGTCCGCCTATGCGCTCGTCTTCCTCTCGCTGCTCGTGATGGCGACCGGGGCTGGGCTTTTCAAGCCGATCATCTCGGGGACGATTGCGCGCACCACCGACCACCGCACCTCCTCCGTGGGGTTCGGCATTTACTACTGGATGATCAACCTCGGGGCGTTCCTGGCCCCTCTCGTGGTGAGCGTGCTCAAGGGGTTCTCCTGGCAGTACGTGTTCACCGCCTCCGCCGCCTACACCGGCCTGATGCTGCTGCCGGCGGCGTTCGCTTACCGGGAGCCTCCCCGCCCGGAGAGCACGAAGAAGCTCAAGGAGGTGCTGCTGGGCGCCGCCGAGGTGCTGGGCGACGCGCGCTTTATGCTGATGATCGTGGTGTACTCCGGGTTCTGGATCCTCTACTTCCAGAACTTCGGCTCGGTGCTCTGGTACCTGCGGGACTTCGTGGACCGCGTGCCGGTGAGCACCGCGATCACCTCCCTGCTCGCCTCCCTCGGCCTGAACTGGACGTTCACCTTCGACGCCGAGCACGTCACGGTGATCAACGCCGGCATGATCATCCTCCTGCAGATGTGGGTCTCCCGCGCGGTCAAGGAGCGCAGCGCGCTGCCGGTGATGGTGACGGGGATGGCCCTCGGCGCGGTGGGGTTCACATTGCTTGCGACCTCCCGCAACCCGTGGGTATTCGTGGCCGGCATTGCCGTGTTCTCGATCGGCGAGATGACCGCGCACCCGAAGTACTACAGCTTCGTGGGCCTCGTGGCCCCCACGGACCGCAAGGCCGTCTACATGGGGTACGCGTTCCTGTACGGCGTCTTCGGTTCGCTGCTGGGCTCCAACCTGGGCGGCTTCCTCTACGAGCGCATGCTCAAGCCCGTGATCGGAACCCCGCAGGCGGGGTCGCAGGCCAGGCTCTTTTGGCTTCTCTTCGCGGTCCTGGACGTGGTGGCCACCATCGGCCTGGTTCTCTACACCCGCGCCTTCCGCGAGGACACCGTCGAGACCCGGCGCAAGGCGGCGATGGTCATGAACGCCGTCTACGCGCTCATCGCACTGGTCGGTGTGGCGTTCCTGGTCGCGGTCCTGTCGGCCTCCGTGATCAGGTACAAGGACGCCGTCAGCGCCCTCATCTTCGTTCTGCTCGGCGGGAGCGGCCTCGCGATCAACCTCACCAGGAAGGCGCAGAGAGGCTAGCGCTTTACGAGTTCCACGCGCCGGTTCTTCGCCCGACCGTCCTCACTGGAGTTGTCGGCGATTGGTTTCTCTTGGCCGAACCCGACCGCCGACAGCCTCTTGCCATCGATGCCGTCCCCCACCAAGGCCGCCACCACGGCCTTGGCCCGCTGCCCGGAGAGCGCCTTGTTCTTCTCGGCGCTACCGCTCGAGTCGGTGTGCCCCTCGACCGAGAGCGAGAGACCGGGGTTCTCCTTGAGCATCGCGACCACCTGGTCGATGACGGGCTTCGAGTCGGGCTTGATGTCGGCCTTGTTGGTGTCGAAGTTGATGTACAGAGCTACGTGCCCCTCGGCGTTGAGCGCCGCGAGAAGCCCGCTCGCGCTGACCTCCTGCTTCATCGCCTCCCTCTCGACCACGATCATCTGGTAGTCCCCACCTGAGTTGTGAACCACGATCTCGAGCCAGATCTCCTTGCCGTCCTTGCTGGCTTTCCCGGACACGACCTTCCAGTCGTAGTAGTCGCCGCACTTCTCGTCCACGCACGGCCCCGCGACGTAGACCGTTCCGCCGATCGCCCGCAGCGCGTTGGCGTAGTTGCGGGTGATCTGCAGTTCGCTCGCCTGGGTGGCGCCCTCCTTGAGCGAGTAGTACTTCGACCAGAGCTTCCCCTCAACGGTGACGAACCCCTTGCCGTTGAAGAAGGAGTGCGCATCGAACTCCTTGTCGTCGGAGGTGTTGATGTAGTAGTTGGGCATGGCCGAGAAGTACGGGCAGTCCTTCGGTTCCTCCTGCGCACGCACGATTCCGACCCCCCCCAGCAGCGTTGCGAAGACCACCGTAAGGAACGTCCTGGTTCTCATGATCGTCCTCCCTCGCCCGACGGACCTGGGTACGGCCCGTTCATGCACGTGATACCTGGTGTGCCTGTTCCCGATGGTACCCGGCCCCCTGCGTACCGACAACTCGAGGACGACCGTGACCGGGGTTAAGGGATCCTCTGGGCAGCGGTGGACGGATCAGACGACGCGTGGGGCAGAAGCGTTGGATCCGATGGCACGGAGGCGCGTGACGTCCGCTGGGGCGTCGCATGCCGGCCGCGCCCGCGCCGGGCGCTGGGCACGCCGGGCTTGCCCTCCGACCCCTGCTCCTCGTCGAAGCTCAAGAACACCGCCACCACGTAGCGCCCGGTCGTGGGCAGGGGGGTGTCGGGGTCGTCCGGGATGGCCTTTTCCGGCATCTCGCCCAGCAGCAGCACGGCGTCGGCGCCGAGCTTGTCGGCGAGCGCGGCCAGGCGCTTGAGCTCCCCCGACTCGCCCTTCCGCAGCGGGACGGCGAGCGGCTGGACGGCGAGGATCGAGTAATCGTCCTCCGGGTCCACGAGGTAGAACTCGACCCCTTGCACGGTGGCAGCCGACGGCCCTGTCGTTACCGGCCACACGCCGAGCGGCAGCGTTACGGCGGCCAGCAGGACGGACGCAACCATGCGCACCCCCTCACCGCTCCGGGGCGAGCCGCTCGAGCCCGCCCAGGTACGGCCGAAGGGCCTCGGGCACCGTGACGGTCCCGTCGGCGTCCTGGTAGTTCTCCAGGACGGCGATCAGCGTGCGGCCGACCGCGAGCCCGGAGCCGTTGAGGGTGTGGAGGAGGCGGGCCTTTCCGCCCCCCGCGGGCCGGTACTTGAGGTCGGCACGGCGGGCCTGGAACTCCTCGCAGTTGGAGCACGACGAGATCTCCCTGTAGCATTGCTGGCCGGGCAGCCACACCTCGAGGTCATGGGTCTTGGCGGCGGCAAAACCCATGTCGCCGGTGGAGAGCGTGACCACGCGGTACGCGAGCCCGAGCCGCTGCAGCACCGACTCGGCGGAGCGCGTCAGCACGTCCAGCTCGGCGTAGCTCGTCTCCGGGGTTGCGAGGTGGACGAGTTCCACCTTGTCGAACTGGTGCTGCCGGATCAGGCCGCGCACGTCGCGCCCGTACGAGCCGGCCTCCGCGCGGAAGCACGGGGTGTAGGCGCAGTAGCGGCGGGGCAGCGACGCTTCCTCCAGGATCTCCCCGCGGTGGAGGTTGGTGACCGGCACCTCCGCGGTGGGGACCAGGAAGAGCTCGGTCCCCGCCACGTGGAAGAGGTCCGCCTCGAACTTGGGGAGCTGCCCGGTCCCCACCAGCGCCTCCCGGTTGACGAGGAACGGGACATACACCTCCCGGTAGCCGTTTGCGCGCTGGAGGTCGAGCATGAAGGTGACCAGAGCCCGCTCGAGAGCAGCGCCCTCGCCCCAGAGCACCGCGAAGCGCGCGCCTGTGATCTTGGCGGCACGCTCGAAGTCGAGGATCCCGAGGGCGGGGCCGAGGTCCCAGTGGGCCTGCGGCTCGAATCCGAAGGAGGGCGGATCGCCCCACGTCCGCTCCACACGGTTGGCCTTCTCGTCCGCCCCGACCGGGACGCTCGCGTGGGGAAGGTTGGGGACCGCCAGCTCGAGCTCCGCAACGTCGCCGGCCAGCGCCGCCGCCTCGCGCTCGGCCGAGGCGACGCGGGCACCGAGCTCCGCCATGCGGGTGCGAAGCGCCTCGGCCTCCTCCGTGCGACCGCCCGCGAACAGCGCGCCCACCTCCTTGGAGCCGCGGTTGCGCTCGGCTTTCAACGCCTCCAGCTCGGCCTGCGCCTCCCGCCAGCGCGTGTCGGCGGCGAGCAGCTGCTCCAAGGGAGCGTCGCTGCCGCGTGCGACAAGCGCCGCGCGGATGCGGTCGGGTGCGGTGCGCACGAGCTCTCGGGCCAGCATGGAGGACCTCCAGACGCCGGATTGTTGGCCTTCGAGGCGCGCGAGTCAACCGGAGACGGCGGCGGAGAGCGGCCGTAGAACGTATACTCCGGGCGATGACCGGCGCGCGGGTGCAGGCTCTCCTGCCGTTGGTGGCGTTTGCCGCGCTGGCCGCCGTCCTGGCCGGGATCGGTGCGGTGCCGCTGCCCGAGGTGGCGTGGGCGGCCGCCAGCGTCGCGCTGGGGTTTCTCCCAAGCGGCTGGGTGGCCCCCTCCGGGTGGCGGCGGCGAGGCGCCGAGGCGCTCCTGCTGCCGGCCGCCTACGCCCTGGCCATGGTGGACGACCCGATCATGCGGCGGATGGCGGTGCCGCCCCTGCTCCTGCTGGCCGCGATGGGGGCGGCGTCTGCGGCGCTGGCGCGCACCTCCGAGCGCACTAGGCCGGTTCTGCTGGCCGCCCTGGCGCTCGCCGCCCGCGCGGCGTGCGGCCTGGGGCTGCTCGGCGTCCCCGCCTGGCACACGCTCCTCCTCGCCGTCGCGGCGGCGGCGCTCGCCTGGAGCGCCACTCGCGCCGCGGGTCCGCTGGCAGGTGCCACCTGTGCGCTCCTCGCGGGGGCGCTGCCCCTCGAGACCGCACCGCCGTTGCTTCCGGCGCTGATCCTCGCGGTGGCGGCTCTCGGCGCCGCTATCCCGCCCTTGGGCTCCGGCGCGCCCCGCATCGCGCGCCGCTGGCTCCCGGGTGCCGCCGCTCTCTCCCTCGCGTGCGCGGCGGTCTCGCCGTGGGGCGGCATTCCCTACCAACATGCATTCCCGGGGGCCGGGTGGCCCGCCGTGGTGGCGCTGCTGCTCGCCCTCGCCATCACGCCGTGGCTGGCTGCGGCGCTCGCGGGCGTTCTCTGGCTGACGGCGACCCTTGCGCTGGGCCCGCCACAGCCCCCGCCGCCCGATCTGCCGGCGTTGGAGCTCTCCGCCTCGCACCCCGAAATGGTTCTCCCGACCTCATCCGGCGGCACCTACATGCTGGACCTGACGCTGGTCAACGCCGTGGCGCTCCCGGCGGGCACTCCGGTCGCGACCGTGGTGGACGCGGGCGCACCGCTTCTCCTGCGTGCCGGTCCCGACTGCGCGGAGTGGTCCCACGAGAGGCGCGATGTTCGAAGGCTGGTTAAGCACCCGCTTCCCAGGCGCGCGGTCTGGAGGCCCACCGGGCTCGGGCGTGGAACGGTGTGGGCCGTGGCGGGCCGCAGCGACGGCCTGGTGCCCCCAGGCCCGCGCCCACGCCTGGTGCGCGCCCCCACCCTCCCGCCGGAGGTGGTGCTGGTCGCGCCGGCTGCCGGGACGGAGCGGCCCACGTCGCCGAGGGACTGGCCGCTTCCGACCTGGATCGTGGCCGCCGCCGTCGCGGTGGCGGCCGTGCAGCTCGCCAGCTGGAGCTGGCGACATCCCCTGGCGGCCGTGCCGTGGACGGTCCTGGCGTTCGCCTCGCTGCTCGCCCGGGCCTGGGTCGAGCCGCTGCGCCTGCTCGCCGAGCGTTACGCGGTGGACCTCGCGCTCGCGGCGCTCCTGGCGGCGTGGCTGCCCGCGGCCGCGCTGTGGCTGCGGCAGCGGCGGGTGTTCCTCGCCGCCGCCGCGCTGCTCCTCCCGCTGGCGATCGCCACGCCCCATCTCACCCCGCCGCTCTACGGCGACGAGCCGTTCCACCTGATCGTGATGGAGTCGCTCGCCCGCGACCACGACCTGGACATCTCCAACAACTACGACCTCGAGCACCACCCGTACAACCGCATCTACCTGGGCACCTTCATCCAACCGCCGGTGCTCGGGATCCTGCTCCTGCCCGGCTACCTCCTCGCCGGCAGGACCGGCGCGCTCCTCCTGCTGTGCCTTGCGGGCGCTGGCGTGGTCGCCCTGGTGGTCCGCCGCGCCAGGGATCTGGGGTGTCCGGGTTCACGCACGGCGCTGCTCGCCGTGCTGCTGCTCGTGACGCTCCCCCTCGCGACGTACTGCACGCAGATCTGGGTGGAGATCCCCGGCGCCCTGGCCGCCGTCGCCTCGGCGGTGCTGCTCGCCCGGCAGAGACCGCGGCGTGGCGCGGTGGCCGGGCTGGCCGCCGTGGGGACCGCGGTGAAGACCCGGCTGGCTTTGCTCCTGTTCCCGCTCGCGCTTGTGGCATGGTGGCCCGCACGCCTGCGGGCCCGCGAGGTGCGCAAGGCCCTGCTCGTGCTCGGGGCGGTGGCGGCGCTCGGGCTCGCCGCCAGTTGGGCCACGTTTGGACACCCCCTCGGGTACCGGCGGCTCTCCACATTCGTTCCCGAGAGCCCGCAGCGTGCCCTCACGGTGGTCGGCGGGCTGCTCTTCGATCCGGCCGGTGGGCTGACGTTCGCCGCACCGCTCCTGCTCCTCGCCCTGGGCGGATCGCTCGCGCTCTGGCGCAAGGGAGGCGCCGGCGAGCGCGCCATGATCGTGGGCAGCGTGGCCACGGTGTTGGCGCTCCTGCACTCGTTCGAGTGGTACGCGGGGGGCGCACCGCCGTTTCGCTACCTCGTGCCCCTACTGCCGGCGTTCGCCCTCGCGGGCGCAATGGTCCTGCGGACCGCGCCGCGCTGGCGCGCGCTCGCCACGGTGCTGGTGCCGCCCAGCGTAGTGGTGTGGTGGGTCCTCATCACCCGCCCCCATTTCTCGGTCAACCCCGGCGACGGAGGGTGGTGGTTCGCCGATGCGCTGGCGCGCCGTTTTGCGTCCGACGCCCGCCACCTGTTCCCCTCGTTTCTCCGTATCTCGCCCTCAACCTTCATCGTACCGCTCGCCCTCGCCGCGCTGGTGGTCCTCCTGGCGGTCGCTGTCCGGCTGCGCCCGACCCTCGCACGCGAGGTGGCCCGGCTGACGACGGTACTCTGGCTGCTCGGAGCCTCCGCCGTGATCCTCACGCTTACGCAGCGCTTCGACCGGGTGGTGGAGTTGGAGGACCCTCAAGTCGAGCGTATCGGCGGCAGGCCAGAACCCCCGCCTGGAACGTTCTCCAGGTCCGCGTTCCCCAACGGGTGGCGGGTCGCCGACGGCGAGGGAGTCGTCGTTCCGCTTCACCTCCGCGGGGGTATGCCTCTCCGCCTGGAAGGGTGGCTGGAGGGGTCTGCGCAGGCCGGGGCCGCGCTGGTGATGAGCTGGGACGGGGGTCCCACGCAGCGGATCCCGGTCTCAGGCGGCAAGGGTGCCGTCACCGTGCCCGGTTCCCCGGCCGAGGGATGGCATCGCCTGCGCATCCTCCTGGCAGCCCCCCCGGGCGGTGAGGCGGTGTTCGACCGCGTGGTGGTCGAGAAATGAGCGCCGTGGACGCCTTCGTCGTCGTGCGCAACCACGCGCAGACGGTGCGGGCCACGCTCGAGTCGCTTGCCGCCCAGACCGCACCGCCCGGGCGGATCGTGGTGGTGGACAACGCGTCCGACGACGGATCCGTCTCCGTGATCGAGGACATCGCCAGCACGATCCCCCTAGAAGTGGTGCGCTTCTTCGAGAACCGCGGCTTCGCCGCCGCCGCCAACGAGGGGATCCGCCGCACCCGCTCCGAGTGGGTGCTCGCCCTCAACCCTGACTGTCGGCTCGCCCCCGACTACCTGGCCGAGCTTCTCGCGGCGCTACGCGGGCGCGAGCGGGTGGGCTCGGCCACCGGGCTGCTGCTGCGCGCCGAGGGGGAGGGCCTCTCGTCCACCGATCGCGTGGACTCCGCTGGCATGGTGTTCACGGCCGCGGGCCGCCACCTGGACCGCGGCGCCGGGCGTCCCCTGCGCACGAGGTGGCTCCGGCCCGCCTGGGTGTTCGGGGTCTCCGGCGCGGCGGCGCTCTACCGCAGGGAGGCGCTGGACGACGTTGCGTACCCTGCGGGAGAGGCGTTCGACGAGGGGTTCTTCGCCTACCGCGAGGACGCGGATCTGGCGTGGCGGCTCCAGCGCCGCGGCTGGCGATGTCTCTACTGGCCCGCGGCGCAGGCGTGGCACGCGCGCGGCCTCAAGCCGGAGAACGCACGCCGGGGTACGCCCGCGATCAACCGCCACTCGGTGCGCAACCGCTTCTTGCTGCGCTGGTCCAACGCCGACTGGCGCTGGCTGGTGGGGTGCTTCCCGTGGTGGCTGGCGCGCGACCTGACGGTGGGTCTCGCCTGTCTCACCGTCGAGCGCTCCTCGATGCCGGGGCTGGTCGAGGCGTGGGCGCTGCGCCGCCAGCAGCGGGCTCGCGGGCGGGCCAACGCCTCGCGGGCGCTCCTCTCCGGCTGGAGCATCGCCCGCTGGTTCCTGCCCGGAAGCCGCGTGCGCGGGGTGGCGCGCTGATGCGCCTCGCGATCCTCGGCACCCGCGGGATCCCGGCCCGCTACGGCGGGTTCGAGACGTTCGCCGAGGAGCTCGCGGCGCGGCTGGTCACGGCCGGTCACCAGGTCACCGTGTACACCCGCACCCACACCGCGGTCCCAGGCGTGACGGTGCACCGCGGCGCGACCGTGCGGCGGCTGCCCGCGCTTCGCTTCAAAGCGCTCGAAACGCTCTCGCACACCGCGCTCTCCTGCCTGGACGTCAAGCGAGCCTCCTTCGACGTGGTCCTCATGTGCAACGCCGCCAATGCACCCCTGCTCCCGTTGCTGCACGCGCGCGGGTTGCCGGTGGCGCTCAACGTGGACGGCCTCGAGCGCAAGCGCCGCAAGTGGGGGCTGCTCGGCCGCGGGTACTACCGGGTGTGCGAGTTGCTCTCGGCGCGCTGGGCCGATGCCCTCGTGACCGACGCGAGGGTGATCCAGCGCTACTACCGGAGGGCGTGGAAGCGGGAGTCGGCGATGATCCCCTACGGCGGGGACCTGCCACTGCCCGAGGGGGACGACGCGCTCCGCCGCCTCGGCCTGAACGACGCCGGCTACATCCTCTACGTCTCGCGCTTCGAGCCGGAGAACAACCCCGACACGGTGGTCGCCGCCTACCGCGGGGTCCCGGGGAGCACCCCCCTGGTGATGGTGGGCGCCGCGCCCTACGCCGCGACGCTGATCCGGCGGGTACGCGCGCTCGCCCGCGAGGACCCCCGGGTGGTGCTGGCCGGGCCGATCTACGGCGAGGGGTACCGGCAGCTCCTCTTCCACGCTCGCGCCTACATCCACGCCACCGAGGTTGGCGGAACGCACCCGGCGCTCGTAGAAGCGATGGGAGCCGGACGCGTGGTCTTCTTTCTGGACAACCTGGCGAACCGCGAGGTGGTGGGGGATGCCGGCGTGCGGTTCTCCCTCGCCGGGCGCCCGGCACTGACGCAGGTGCTGACCGATTACCTCGGCGATCCGAAGCGCGCGGAGTGTCTGGGCGCGGCGGCCCGGGCACGTGTGATGGCACACTACCGCTGGGACGACGTCGCGGCCGCCTACGAGCGGCTGCTGGAGGGGCTGTGCTCAGGGAACCCGCGCGCCTGATCGCCTACCGCCGCCTGCTCCTGGACGTGCTGCTGACGGCCGGCAGCTTTCTGTTCGCCCACCAACTGCGCTCCCGCGTGCTCCCCAAGGTGCTGCCCTCGCTTTTCCCCGGCGGCCTTTACCCCCTCACCGACTACCTGCCGCTGCTCGCGGTCGTGCTGCCGCTCTGGATCATGCTGCTGGCCGCGCAGCGCCTCACCGCCCCCGGGCAGGTCCTCTCGCTGCGCCGGGAGGCGCTCAAGGAGCTGCAGGTCGCGGCCCTGGGCGTGCTTGTGCTGGCGGCCGCGGGCTACCTGCTGCGCCTCCACTTCATCTCGCGCCCGTTCCTGCTGCTCTTCGGCGTTGCCAACGGCGCCGTGCTCGCCGCGGCACGGGTGCTGGAGCGCCGCACCTCCTGGGGACGCTCCCTGGCCGAGGTCCCGGAGCGCATGGTGGTCGTGGTGGGGTGCGGAGCGGAAGCGGTGGCCATCGCGCGCCAAGTCGTGGCGCATCGCGCGTGGGGGCTCTCGCTGCGTGGCCTCGTGGACGCCGACGGGTGCGGCTGCACCGAGGTGGAGGGTTTCCCCGTCATCGCCGGCGTGCGCGACCTCGAGGAGCTTCTCACGCGCGAGGTGGTGGACGAGGTGGTGCTGGCGGTTCCCACCCGCCAGCTCGGCGAGCTGGAACCGGCCATCCTGCACTGTCAGGAGCAGGGGGTGCGGGTGCGGGTGGCCCTGCAGCCGTTCCCCCACCTGCAGCCCCACGTCGAGGTGGAGTCGCTCGACGGCACGCCGTTGCTGACCTTTTCCACCATGCCAACCGCGCCGCTGGCGCTCTTCGTCAAGCGTGTGATCGACGTGGTGGTCTCGCTGCTCTCCCTTGTCCTGACCGCGCCGCTGTGGGCGGTCATCGCCGTCGCCGTCCGCCTCACCTCCTCCGGCCCGGTGCTCTACCGTCAGGTGCGCTGCGGTCTGCACGGCCGGCGTTTCGTGCTCCTCAAGTTCCGCACGATGGTCGAGCACGCCGAGAAGCTGCAGGGCGAGGTGGCCCATCTCAACGTCATGGACGGCCCGGTCTTCAAGGCGCCAGCCGATCCGCGCGTCACACCCGTCGGCCGCCTGCTGCGCCGGTCGTCCCTCGACGAGCTGCCCCAGCTCCTCAACGTCCTGACGGGGGACATGGCGCTGGTCGGCCCCCGGCCTCCGATCCCGGAGGAGGTGGACCAGTACCAGCCGTGGCAGCGACGGCGCCTCGCCATGAAGCCCGGCATCACCTGCCTGTGGCAGATCTCGGGGCGCTCCGAGCTCGACTTCGCCACCTGGATGGAGCTGGACCTCGCCTACATCGACAGCTGGTCGCTCTGGCTCGACCTCAAGATCATGGCGCTGACGGTGCCGGCGGTTGTTTCGGGGCGGGGTGCATCGTGAGCCGCACGACCTCCACCCTGGGGCGCACATTGTTGGTCTGACCGGGCTCTCCCCACACGAGCGCCACGCCGCCACCCCCCCGCGGACCCCCGGCCCAAAGTGCACCCGCAAACGCCGCGATCCCGAGAACCGCCACCGCGAGCACGTTGCCCCATCCGACCGCGGGGCGCAGGCACAGCGGCGCCCGCGGCACCCACAGCCAGGCCCCGAGCAGCGTCCCGACGAGGACCGCGCCGGCCGTCACCACGGCCTCTAGAGGAAGCCTCCACCCCAGGGCGATCACCGCCAACCCCCACCCGGCCGCCGGGACGAAGGCGTGGGCGAGTGCCACCAGCACCCTGCGCCGCCGGGTCGGACCGCCCGGCTCGGCCCACAGGTGGCTGCTCATTCGTATCCCTGCGATCTGCACCACGAACGCCCCGACCACCGCCGAGATGCTCACGAACACCATCGGTGAGATGCCCCAGAAGCGGGCGAGCCCCGCGGCCGGGCCATCCGCGATCCCCAGGGGAGGAGCCCAGCCGAGGCCGAGCACCGCGCTGGCGGTGGCCAGCTGGAAGACGAAGACCTCCGAGATCCACGACGGCGGCACCGGCACGAGCGTTGGGCCGAGGAGCGTCGCCGCCAGCGCTGCCAACGACGGCGCCAGCCAGTACCCCAACAGCGCCGTCCCTGTGTTCGCAAACGCGATACTCGGCTCGTTCACCACCCCCCACGGGTGGAGACCGAGCGGCAGCGCGACTCCGATCCAGGCGCCCCCTGCGGTCCACGTTCCGAGCCCCTGGCCGACCGCAAGGAGCAGCCAGGCGAGCGGCCAGGCCAGGAGCGCCGCCGCCCACGAGAGCACGAGCACCCTGGGCGAAAGCGGGTTTTGTCGCATCAACGGTATGATACCCGGGTGCGAAGAACCGTTGCGCGTGCAGTGCTTTTCCTGCTTCTGGCGGCCCCGGCCCTCGCCCAGGCCGTGACCGAGTGGCGCACCGCCAACCAGGTTCCCGTGGCGGTGGTGGAGGTGCCAGGCGGGGACCTCGAACACCTCGCCGCCGTGCTCCCCACCGACGCATCGCCGCCGGACGAGGTGGCGGGGTTTCCAGGCCAGGTGACCCCGCGCAAGGGCGCGCTGCTGTGGAGCGTCCGGGTGCCTGCGCTGCTCGTGCAGCCGGCGCTTGCGGAGTTCGCGCGCACCCTCACGGCGACCGGCGCCGCGGCGGTGGTCGCACTGGGCCCGGTGCCCTCCCGCGAGCTGGAGGGCCCGCTGGCGGTGCTCGAGAGCGTGCCCAACCGTCCGCTCGCTCGCGTGCCGTGCGTGCTGGCCGACGGCGGTGTGGAGGTGCGGCGCGGCACCCCGGAGCGCGTGGATCTCACGCTCGCTTTTCCGGGACCCGAGGACTCCCGCTACGACCAGATCCCCGCCTTCACCGCCTGGGTGCAGGTCCGGCTGGCCGCCGCGTTCCCTGACGTCCGCGTGAAGAGCGAGCTGCAGGGCGGCTGCGCACGCCTCGTCGTCCAGACCCCCGCGGGCGACGAGCACCCGCGCCTGACCGTCCGCCGTCTGCGTGCGAGCCTCGCCGGGCTCGCCGCCGCGACCCCCACGCCCGAGGAGGTGAACCGGGCGCTGGCCGTCAGCCAGGCGCGCATCGGCGAGGCGGAGGTGGCGGGGGGCGCCGTGGCGCGTCAGCTCGCGGAACGGTTGGCGTTCGGAGGTGGCGTGGCCGGTGCCCTCACCTCCCCGACGGTGGACGCCGCCACCCTCGGTTCGCTCGCCCGCCGGATCCTGGCTGGCCACGCCGGGTTCGCCTCCCTTGTGGAGCAGGAGCGACGCGCCCAGGGCGAGCCCCCGAAGACGTTGGAGAACGGCGCGGTCGTCACGGTGCGCTGGATCCCCGGCGAGATCGGGGTGGTGGCCGTGGCGCTGGGTGGGTTCGATCCCCGCGTGGGGAAGGGCGTGCTCTCGGCTGCGGCCGACCTTGCGTCCCGCCAGGGGTGGACGGCGAACGTGGGGGAGATGTCCGGGGTCCCGACGCTGGCGCTGGCGGTTCCGGCGGCCCAGGTCACCGACGTCCTGGAGCGCGTGAGCGACGTCCTTTCCGGTCCACGCCCGCCGGCCGAGGACGATCTGGCTCTCGCAGTTGCCCATACTCTCGGCCTGGCCGACCGCGTCACCGCGGAGACCGTGTCGGTCGCGCTCGCGCTTCCGCCCGAGGTCGAGGAGGGTGGCGAGGCCGCCGAGAAGTTCTTCAGCAACCTGCAGGCCGGAGGCGTGCGCTCGGGCGCCGCCGCGCTCAACCCCGGTCTCGCCTGGAAGCCCGGTGAAGGGGCGCCGCAGGAGGCCGGGGTGGTGGAGCTCCCGCCCACCCCGGCCGGGCTGGCCGTCGGCCAGATCATGGGTGACCGCCTCGGCCGTGAAGCGGGGGTGCACACCCTGACGTTCGCGCCTCCCGGGCGGCTCCTCCTGGTCGTCACCGGGGAGGGAGGGGCCCACGTCCCCGAGCTCGACGCACGCCTGGCAACGCTCTGGCAGGACGTTCGCCGGCCGGCGCAGGCCGCCGAGGTGAGCGCGGCGGCCAGGCGCGTGTTGACCGTCTTTTACGGCGACGCCGCCCAGGCCACCGCGCGCGCGGCAGCCGCGGTCTTCCTGCCGGTGGTGCCCACCGACGGGGAGCTGTTGGGTCTGGATCCCCGCGAGGTTAGCGCCGCCATCACGGCCCTCCCGGCCTGGGAGAAGCTGGTGCGCTTCGCACGCGGCCGGGCGCCCCAGGTGGCGGTGCCGCCGCCGCGCAAGGGCGGTGTGCGAAAATCCAGCCCCCGGGGGATCTGAGGTGACCGGGATGGGTGGAGGCGCGATGGGCGGTGCACGCCGTTCGGTCAAGGAGCAGATGGACCTGCTGCTCAAGGGGTGCGTGGACGTGGTGCGCCCCGAGGACCTCGAGGCGCGCCTCGTCGCTGCCCAACGCGACAGCCGGCCGCTCACCGTCAAGGTGGGGTTCGACCCTTCCGCCCCGGACCTTCACCTCGGGCACACGGTGGTGATCCGGAAGATGCGGCACTTCCAGCAGCTCGGGCACCGCGTGATCTTCCTGATCGGCGACTTCACCGGCATGATCGGGGACCCCACCGGCAAGAAGTCCACCCGACCCCAGCTCACCCGCGACCAGATCGCCGCCAACGCGGAGACGTACAAGCGGCAGATCTTCAAGCTCCTCGATCCCGAGGCCACGGTCATCGACTTCAACGCCCGCTGGCTGGGCGCGCTGACCAGCGAGGAGTGGATCCGCCTCACCGCGAAGGTGACGCTCGCTCAGATGCTGGAGCGCGAGGACTTCCGCAAGCGCCTCGCGGCCGGGGAGCCGATCTCGCTGCACGAGCTCCTCTACCCGGTGGCCCAAGCGTACGACTCGGTGGCGCTGGCCGCCGACGCCGAGCTCGGCGGTACCGACCAGCTCTTCAACCTGCTCGTGGGCCGCGATCTCATGGGCAAGCTCGGCATGCCGCCACAGATCGTGATGACGCTGCCGCTGCTCGAGGGACTCGACGGTGTCGAGAAGATGTCCAAGTCTCTCGGCAACTACATCGCGGTCGAGGACGCTCCCGAGGAGATGTTCGGCAAGCTCATGTCGGTCTCCGACACCCTGATGTGGAGGTACTGGACGCTGTGCACCGACCTCGCCCCCCACGAGGTGACGAAGCTCCAGAAATCCGTGGCCTCCGGTGCGCAGCACCCCATGGACGTGAAGTTCTCCCTCGCCCGCAGCGTCACCGCCGACTTCCACGGCGAGGGGGCGGCGGCCGCCGCCGAGGCGCACTTCCGGGCTATCCACCAGCGCCGCGAGACCCCGGACGAGATCGCCGAGATTGCGCTGCCTGCCGCAGGCGAGCCCGCGCAGCTCGTCAAGGTGCTGGTCACTGCAGGCCTCGCCGCCAGCAACGCCGAGGCCCGCCGCCTGCTCCAGCAGGGCGGCATCAGGCTCGAGGGCGAGGTGGTGCGCGACCCGTACGCGACGGTGCGCACGTCCGCAGGATCGAGCGCGCTCGTGCAGGTCGGCAAGCGCCGCTTCGCCCGCCTCACGTTCTCGTAGCGCCCCTCACGAGGAGGCCCCGGCCGCCAGCAGGCAGGCCTCGGTGCACAGCTCGCAGCGGGCGCCGGGCGGGCAGTTCGCGGTCGTGCGTCGGAACGCCGAGAGGAACGCGCGCGCCTCCGGCTGCTCCGAGCGCGCGAAACGGATCAGCCGGACGAGCGCGGCGCCGGTTTCCTCCGAGAGCAGGTGCTCCACCTTGCAGGCGTCCAGCTCGGCGGTGCCTTCCCGCACCCCGAGTAGCTCCCGCAGGAACACCTGCAGCACCTCTCGCTTGCTCGCAACCCGCGCGACCAGGTTCGCTCCGGAAGGCGTGAGGCGCAGGCGCTGGCGCTCGTCCAGCTCGACGAGGCCGTGCTCCTGGAGGGCGCGCAGCTGCAGCGAGGTGGCGGCGCGCGTCACCCCGAGCGCGCGGGCGACGTCGGCCGCACGCGGGGCCTTGCCCCTCGCCGTGAGCGACGCGATGGCGAGAAGGTAGTGCGCGCCGGAGTGCGTGATCTCGTTGGCCTCGAAGGCCCGCCAGAGCGGCGGGGTCGCGCTCATGCTGCACCTCCCGCGATTTTTCTCGCGTGTCCTGACATGCCTCACCCCTCCGCCAGCGGCCTCAGGTAGATCCCGAGGGCGATGTCGTCGTCGAGAGCGAAGAGCGTGCGGTCCACCTCCACCACCAGCGACGGCTTGCGCTGCCGCAGGGCGAGCACGGCTCCGGGAGTCACCCCGAGGTCAGCGAGTTGCTCGAGCCGCTCGCCGCGGCGAGGCGCCACCAGCACCACCCTTCCCCGCTCGCCGGGGGTCAGGTCCGACAGACGGCAGAGCAGCGAGGAGACGCTCCTCGAGAGCGTCGAGCAGCACGCCCCAGGCGGGATGGGCCGCCCGTGCGGACAGAGCGGCGGGTGGCCGAGGAACGAGCACACCGCCGCGGTGGCCTGGGCCGAGAGCACGTGCTCGAGACGACACGCCTCGGCTTCCGTCTCCTCCATCGGCAGATCGAGGACCTGGTGGAGGAGCACCTCCGCGAGGCGGTGGCGCCGCACCACCTCCGACGCCTCGCGCCGCCCGGCATCGGTGAGGTGCAGCGCGTCGCCCGCGAGCTCCACGAACCCCTGCCGGACGAGCTCCCCCGCCACGCCGCCCCACTCCTCGCCGGGGCCGGCATGGATGGTTTCCTCAAGCTCCGCCGAGGTGAGCGAGACGCCTGCCTCGTCGGCGGTCCACAGCTCCTCCAGCACCTCCTCGCGGGCGGCCGAAGGGGAGCGCGCCCCAGCGAGGACCCTCTCGCTCACGCCTTTCTCCATGACACCAGCCTCCCCACCCAGCGCGCGAGCACCGAGTCCTCCACGAACCGATAGTGGCAGTGCGGGCAGCAGAACGTCCGACACGAGCCGCCGAGCGGGCACCCGTTCGCGCACGCCTCGCGGGCGGGGAACCTCCCTCCGCACAGCGGGCAGCACATCTCGCCCACACACGCCCCTTCGGGCGCCAGTGCGCTCACAGGTGGACTCCGAGGGCGCGCAGCCCCCAGTTGAGCGCCGCCCCCACCGCGAAGGCAAACGGCACGATGAACGCCACCATTGCGAGTGCGGTCCTCGCGCCGCGCTCCTTGACCATCACGAAGAAGTTGGCGATGCACGGCACGAACAGCGTGATCACCGAGAGCGCCACCAGCGACTGCAGGCCGTCCAGCTGGCCGTGCTGGCGGAGCATGAAGAAGCCCGCCGCCCCGTAGTCGCGGCGCAGGAAACCGATCAGGAACGCGTCGGCGGCTTGCGGAGGCAGCCCGAGCGCCCCCACGACCAGCGGGCGCGAGAACTCCTCCAGGCGCGCCAGGGCGCCCGTGAGGTCGAGAGTGAACAGCAGCAGGGTCCCGAGGACGAACAGCGGGACCGCCTCCTTGAGGTACCACTCGGTACGCGCCGCGGTCTTGACCAGAATGTTGCCAATGCTGGGCACGCGCAGAGGTGGGACCTCCAGCAGGAAGTCCGATCCGCGGCCGGGGATCAGCCTGGCCGCGGCCCACCCGACCCCGAACAGCGTGAGCGCCACGACACCGCCCCAGATGAACGTGCCGGCGGGCGCCATCGAACCCAGCATGGCGAGGATCACACCGAGCTGCGCCGAGCACGGCACCCCGAGGGCGAGCAGCAGCGTCACCAGCACGCGCTCCTTGCGCGTTGGGAGGATGCGGGTCGTCAGCGTCGCCATGGTGTCGCAGCCCAGGCCGAGCACCATCGGCAGCACCGCCTTGCCGTTCAGCCCCATGGCGCGGAAGACGCGGTTGACCATCACGGCGAGACGCGGCAGGTACCCGGAATCCTCGAGCACGCCGAAGAAGATGAAGAACGTCCCGACCACCGGCAGCACGATGGCGATGGCGTACGTCAGCGCCATCGTCACCACCCCGTACTGTCCCACGAACAGGTCGCGCACCCAGGCCCACGGGATGATCGCGTGCGCGACGGCGGAGGCAGCGGGGTTGATGAGCTTCCCGAACGCGCCGTCCTCCACCACCTTGACCAGCGTGCCCGCCCCGAACACGCCGACGAACTCGTACGCCAGGAAGAGCACCAGCGCCAGCACCGGCACCCCCCAGACCGGGTGCATGGCGAGCGCTCCAAGCCGGTCGCGCACCGCGCCGCGGTGTGCGCGCTGGACGTGGAATGCGAGGCGCAAAAGCTCGGCCACCGCGCGGTGGCGGGCGCGCGAGATCACGGTGGCGGCGCTCGTGCCGAACGCGCGCTCGAGCTCCGAGCGGCGGCGCTCGACGAACTCCCGGTCCCTGTCGGAGAGCGCCAGCTCCGCCCGCGCGGCGAGGGCGCGGTCACCCGCCAGCAGCATCAGCGCCACGCCGCGGCGGCCCTCCCCTAGCTCCTCCGGGAGCAGCGCCGCCACCTCGAGGGCTGCGCGCTCGAGCGCCGCCGGGTAGCTGCACGAGAGGCGCGCCGGCGCGGCCTCGCGCAGGCGGCGCGGGATCGCGTCCAGGCCGCCCTGGCGGGTGGCGGTCGCCGGGATCACCGGGGTGCCGAGCCGCCGCTCCAGTTCCGAGGCATCCACGCGCACACCGAGGTCGCGCGCTTCGTCCTGGAGGTTGAGCACTAGGAGCTGGCGGCGCCCCAGCTCGGCGAGCTGCACGGTGAGGTAGAGCACGCGCCGCAGGTTCTTGGTGTCCCCGACCTGCAGCACGACCGCATCGCGCTCGGCGAGCAGGATGTCGCGCGTGACCCGCTCATCCTCCGACTGCGGGACGAGGGAGTTCGTGCCCGGGGTGTCGATGATCTCGGGTGTGCCGGGCAGCAGCCGCCCCCGACCGCGGGTGATCTCCACGGTGGTCCCCGGGTAGTTGGACACCGTCACGTAGGTGCGCGTGAGGGCGCCGAAGATCACGCTCTTTCCGACGTTGGGGTTGCCCACCAACAGAACGGGCGCTGGTGCGGGTGCGGCGGCGAGGTCTGGGGCCTGGCTCATGGCGAGCGGGGGGAGCCCGTGGGTGGGACTACCCCTGGAGGCATTCTGGCCCCTGCGCCCTTAGGTGTCAAGTATGCTTAACAAATCCCGGCACAGCGCCAGGGTTCCCCGAACGGGACGTCCGTCACTCGCTGCGCTGGCACTCCGCACACAGCCCCTGGATCTGGAGGCTGTAGAAGCTCGGCCGGAAGGTGTGCTCCAGGCAAACCTGGCGCTGCCGCTCGTCGAGGTCGGCGTCGTAGAACTCGATGATCCGGCCGCACCCCGTGCACACCATGTGGTCGTGCCGTTTGCCGGGGGTCACCCGCTCGTAGACGTAGTGCTCGCGACCGAGGCGAGACTTGCGCGCGAGCCCACACTGCACCAGCAGGTCGAGGGTGCGGTAGATTGTCGCGCGCGACACCCGCTTCCCCTCGTTGCGCAGCTGGAACAGCAACGAGTCCGCGTCCAGGTGCCCGTTGGAGTTGAAAAGCTCCTCGAGGAGCATGAGACGCTCCTTCGTCACCTTGAGGTTGTTGTCACGCAGGTACTGGACGAAGAACTTTTCGGCACGCTTCATCGTCGCCTCCGGATGCGCGTCTCAATATCACCTGGGTAAAGCTAAACGGTTCGTAGTCTCGTGTCAAGAGCCGGGCGGTTCCGCGCTTACAGGTTGCGTCATGTGCACGGGTCCTTCGAGCACGCCGCCCTCATCGACCACCAGCGTTGGTGCGAAGACCTCGGCGAACACGCGCCCGGTCCCGTGGATCACCACCCGATCCTTCGCGCGCACCGTGCCGCGCACCGTCCCGGCCACGACGAGCCGCCCCACCGTCACCTCGCCCTCCACCAGACCGCCCTCACCCACCAGGAGCTCGTGCTCGCTCGAGACCCTGCCATTGACGTTTCCGTGCACCCGCAGGAGGTCGGAGAACACCACGTCCCCCTTGATGGTGCACCCCTGGTCGAGGAAGCCGTTAAGCGTTCCCTGGCTCTTCTTCATCTCTTCTCCCGGGTGAGCTGCCGGAACAGGCGGATGAGCTCGTCCTCGCTCGCGAAGCGCAGGCAGATCTCGCCGCCGCGCCGGGAGCGACGGATCTCGACGCGCACGCCGAGCGCGAGCGAGAGGCGATCCACCGCCTCCTGGGTCTCGGGGTCGACGCGCGGTTTCGCGCGTCTGGCTCGCGGCTGCAGGTGGCGCTCGAGGTCGCGCACGCTCCACCCCTCCCGCACGCAGTGCGCCGCGAGCGCCGCCTGACGCGTGAGGTCGCCCACCCCGACCAGGGAGCGTGCGTGCCCGGCCGAGAGCGCGCCGGTGTCCACCATTCCCTGCACCTCCAGCGGCAACTGGAGGAGGCGGAGCGCGTTGGCCACCGTCGAGCGGTCCTTCCCCACCCTCTTCGCGATCTCCTCCTGCGAGAGCCCCAGCTCGCTCCGCAGATGGTGGTAGGCGCGCGCCTCCTCGATCGGGGTGAGGTCTTCGCGTTGCAGGTTCTCGATCAGCGCCAGGGCGAGCTGGTCCACGTCCCCTACGGTCTCGCGCAGCACGGCCGGGATGCGCGCGAGGCCGGCCAGGCGAGCCGCCCGCCACCGCCGCTCCCCGGCGATCAGGTGGTAGCCGCCGGCGGGCGCGCGCGTCACCACCACCGGCTGCAACACCCCGTTCTGCTTGAGGGAGGAGGCCAACTCCTCCAGGCTCTCGGTCGAGAACTGGCGGCGCGGCTGCAGCGGGTTGGGCTTGATCTCCGCCACCGCGAGCTCCGCGACCGCCCCGCCCCGCAGCGCGGGCGCCTCGGGGATGAGCGCGGAGAACCCCTTACCCAACGCGGACCGCTTCACTCGCCCTCCTCCGCCGCACCACCTCCTCGGCCAGGCCGAGGTACGCCTGCGCCCCGCGGCAGCGGATGTCGTACTCCAGGATCGTGCGCCCGAACGAGGGCGCCTCGGCCAGCCGCACGTTGCGCGGGATCACTGTCTCGAACGCCAGCTCGCCGAAGAACCGCCGCACCTCCTCCACCACCTGGTGGGCGAGGGTGACGCGCTCGTCGTAGAGCGTGAGCACCGCCCCCTCCACCGTCAGGCCCGGGTTCCACGCCCCCCGTACCCGCTCGAGCGTGCGCATCAGCTCGCTCACCCCCTCGAGCGCGAAGTACTCGCACTGAATCGGGATCAGCACCGAATCGGCGGCGGCGAGCGCGTTGATGGTCAGGATCCCGAGCGACGGGGGGCAGTCGATCAGCACCCACTGGTGATCGGTCGGCGAAGAGGCCAGCGCGTCCCGCAGCCGCTCGCCCCTCCTGGGGTCGGCCAGGAGCTCCACCTCCGCACCCACGAGGTCACGCCGCGACGGCAGCAGGTCGAGCCCGGGGAGCCGCGTGCTCACGGTCGCCTCGCGCAGCGGCACCAGCCCCTCCAGCACCTCGTAGGAGGTGGCCCCGGTCCCCTCCCACCCCAGGCCGGATGTGCAGTTCGACTGGGGGTCGAGGTCGAGCGCCAGCACGCTCTGCTCGTAGGCCGCCAGCGCCGCCCCCAGGTTTATCACGGTGGTCGTCTTCCCGACCCCCCCTTTTTGGTTGGCTACAGCCACAACCCTTTGATGACTCACAACTTCTCCCGATGTTTCACGTGAAACACCGGCGCCAGACGGCGAGTTTTCCGCGCGTCGGGTCCGGCAGCGGGAAGGTTAGCACACGCCCCTCGGGCACCCGGCGCCCCAGCTCCTCGGCGTTCGCGGCGCTCGTCCACCACAGCAGCGTCCCCTCGCCGTCGAGCAGCCGGCGGGCGTGCGGGAGCCACTGCCCCATCTCCACGCCGCGCACGGTGAGGGCGGCGTACCCCGTGCCGGCGTGCTCCTTGGCCCGGCTTCGCACCACCTCGACCGCCAGACCGAGCTCCCGCACCACCTCGCGCAGGAACGCCGAGCGCCGCTCGCGCGGCTCCAGCAGAACACCCCGCATCCGTGGCCGCGCCAGCAGCAGCGGCACCGCGGGGAACCCGTTGCCGCTCCCGACGTCCAGCAGCGTCCCCTCCTCGCCGAGCCAGGGCAGCGCCGCGAGCGCCTCGTGCACATGCGCGGCCAGGAGCTCCTCCTCGTCCATATCACCCAGGAGGTCCACCGCGCCCCCCCACTGACCGAGGAGCGCCAGGTAGGGCGCGAGTGCACCCGCGAGTCCCTCCGCGAGACCCTCGGCGCGCAGCCGCTCCGCCCAGGCGACGGTGTCCCGACGACGCCAGGCGGTCACGTGCCCGCAGGTGTTCCGGTGGTCGTGGTCGTCTTGGCCATCATCCGCTCGGTGAGGAGCTGCTGGCCGATCGTGAAGAGGTTGTTGACCAGCCAGTAGAGCACGAGGCCAGCGGGGAAGTTGATGAACATGAAGCCGAAGATGAAAGGCATCAGCATGAACATCCGCCGCTGCGCCGGGTCCCCCATCTGGGGCGCCATGCGCTGCTGCAGCACCATCGTCGCGGTCATCAGGATCGGCGTGATGTAGGTCGGGTCCTTGGCGGCGAGGTCCTTGATCCAGAACACGAACGGCGCCTGCCGCAGCTCGATGGCGTAGGCGAAGAGCGAGTACAGGGCCCACAGGATCGGGAGTTGCACCAGCATCGGCAGGCACCCCCCCATTGGGTTGACCCCCTCCTGCTTGTAGAGCGCCATCACCTCCTGGTTCATGCGCTGGCGCACGCTGGGGTCCTTCTTGGCCCGCTCCTGGTAGCGGCCCTGGATCGCCTTCATCTTGGGCTGGAGCTGCTGCATCCTCTTCATCGCCACCGCGCTCTTGTGGTTTAGGGGGAAGAGCAGGATGCGGATCCCCGCGGTGAGCACGATGATCGCCACACCCCAGTTCACGACCCAGCTCTGGATCCAGCGCAGCGCGGCCAGGAACCCCACCGAGAGGAAGCCAAAGATCCCGAAGGAGAGGGTCTCCTCCAGCCCCCGGCCGTAGCCGACGAGCGTGCGGTGCTCCTTGGCGCCGGCGTAGAGCGTGCCCCGGATCGCCCCCCCAGCACCCGCCACCACCACCTGCGGCAGGGTGTTCGGGGCGGTGCCCACGCGCGAGACGCGCGCCTCGTCCACCCCCCCGGAGGGCAGCAGGACGAACAGGAAGTACTGGTCCTCGATGCCGGCAAACTCCACCGTGCCGGCGACCGACTTCGGACCCTCGAGCTTGGCGGTGTTGATGCGGTCGAGCTTCCCCCCGATCCGGAGCACGGCGTCCGAGCCCCCGAAGCGGCCCTGCTGCTCCGCCTTGAGTCCCTTCTGGAGACCGGCGGCCACCACCGTGCCGGCCCGCGCGGGCTCGCCCCCGGCCCTTACCTCCACATCGACGGCGTACATCCCCTTCCCCGCGCTCACCCGCTTCTCGACCCAGTTGCCTTTGCCGTCGCTCCACCGCAGCGAGACCCAGCCGGTGCCGCGCTCCACCTGGTAGAGCTCGTCGTTCCACGGCCCCGGGGCACCCACCGAGAGCGGCTTGTCCGCGCCGGACCGCACGAGCTCGAGCGGGGCCCCCGCCTCATCCTTGTACCCCGACAGCACCACCGAGGAGAGCACGCCCCCTTTCGGGTTCACCAGGGCACGCCACCCGTCGCCCTCGAGCGGCACCTCCGTGGAATCCTGCCCGCTCACCGCGGGCACCGCAGGCACCGTCGCGCGCTCCGCGACCGGTGTCGCGCTCGCGGCCGGCGCGCCCGGCGTCGGCGCGCCCGCCGCCGCTGCCGTCGGAGCCGGCCCAGGCGCCGGAGCCGGAGGCTTGGGCGAAAACAGCGAGAACCACACGATGATCACCAGCCCCGAGAGGACCGCCGCGACCAGCACTCGTTTTTCCATCTAACGACCCCCTCTGCGCGGCGGCACCGGGTCGTACCCCCCCGGGTTCCACGGGTGGCAGCGCGCGAGCCGCCGGGTCCCGAGCCAGAGCCCGCGCGGCAGCCCGTGGATGCCGATCGCCTCCCGCATGTACTCGGAGCAGGTGGGCGCGAAGCGGCACGCCGGCGGCAGCACCGGCGAGACGAAGCGCTTGTACCCCGAAAGCGCCGCCATCACGACGCGGGCGCCGGCGGAACCCTTCGCACCCTGATCAGGCACCGCGTAAAGTCCTCCGACAGCTCCTCCCACCCCGCCCCGTCACACCCCTGCCGCACGTTGACGACCAGGTCCCCGGCCCACCCCTCCAGCAACTCGCGGTGCGCGCGAGCCAGCTCCCGGATGCGCCGGCGCGCCCGGTTGCGCACCACCGCGCCCCCGATCTTGCGCGTCGCGGTGATCCCGAGGCGGCACACCTCACCCTCCCCGGGGAGCGCAAACACCACCAGGTACTGTCCCACCACCTTGATCCCACCGGCGTAGACACGCTGGAACTCCGCGCGTCGCTGGAGCCTGTCCAGAACGCCCCCGCACGGCTCAAACGGTCAGGCGCTTCCGCCCCTTGCGCCGACGTGCCGCCAGGACCCGCCGCCCCGTGGGCGTGCTCATCCTCGCCCGAAAACCGTGGGTCTTCTTCCGGCGCCGGTTGTTCGGCTGGTATGTCCGCTTCATGATCTCACCCCTTGTTCGCCCCGACCCTCACCGGAGGCGACGGGGAACGCAGAGTGTACGTCGATGGACGCCGCCGGTCAACCCGAGCGTGTGCTAAGCTCTCCGGGCCCATACGGGCGCCCCGGACCATGCCTTCGCCGGATCTCTGGCTTGCCGTCAAGAACGCCCTGCGGTCCCGAATCTCGGCCGACGACTTCGAGCTCTGGTTCGCGCCGCTGGAGGGGCGCGCCACGCCCGACCGGCTCACTATCGTCGCCCCCTCCCGCGTCTACGCCGACTACATCCGGGACCACTACCTCGCCCTCCTGCAGGCCTCCGCGAACCAGGCGGCGGCGAGCACCGTCACCGTGGCCCTGGAAGTGAGCGGGGACGCACCCGAGCCGAGCCCCCCCTCACAGCGCGGCGCCCCGCTCAACCCCCGTTACACTTTCTCCGCCTTCGTGCCCGGCCCGTCCAACCAGTTCGCCCGCGCGGCGGCGCAGTCGGTAGCCGAGAACCCAGGGCGGGCCTACAACCCGCTCTTCCTGTACGGCGGCTCCGGTCTCGGCAAGACGCACCTCCTGCACGCGATCGGCAACGAGATCCTCTCCCGCAACCCGCGCAGCCGCGTCCGCTACGTGCCGACCGAGAACTTCGTCAACGAGCTCATCAACTCCATCCGCCTCCAGCGCATGGCCGCGTTCCGCGAGGCGTACCGATCGATCAACATCCTGCTCCTCGACGACATCCACATCCTGGCCGGCAAGGAGCGCACGCAGGAGGAGTTCTTCCACACGTTCAACGCCCTCCACGAAGCCGGCCACCAGATCGTGCTCACCTCCGACACCTCGCCCGCCACGATTCAAGGGTTGGAGGAGCGCCTGCGCACCCGCTTCGTGTGGGGCCTGGTCGCCGACATCCAGCCCCCCGACCTCGAGACCAAGTGCGCGATCATCCGCGAGAAGGCCCACAACGAGGGTGTGGACCTCCCGGACGACGTCGTCCTTTTCGTCGCGCGCAGGGTGCGCGAGAACGTCCGCGAGCTCGAGGGTTACCTCAACCGCGTCATCGTGTACTGTACTCTCACCGGGCAGTCCCCGAACCTGGAGACGGCCCGCAACGCCCTTACGCCGCTGCTGGCCGAGGAGCGCCACGCCACCCCCGCCGACATCATCCGCTTTGTCGCGCACCACTACGGCGTCAAGGTGGCCGACCTCAAGGGGCGCGACAACCGCCGCTCGGTGGCGTTCCCGAGGCAGGTCGCGATCTACCTCATTCGCGAGATCCTCGGTCTCTCATACCCGGAGATCGGGAAGCTCTTCGCGAAGCACCACTCGACCGTGATGTACTCGGTCGAGACGATCACCGAGGAGCGCCGCTCCAACCCGTCGTTGGACGCCACGCTCACCACCTTTGCGGAGCAGTTCCGCTAGCCTGCGGATAGGCGGCGTCGGAGCCTCAAACCAGCGCGTTTTCCACACCCCGTCCACACCCGCGTTCCACACCAGCCGCGAACTCAAGCCGTGGCATCACAGTCCCCTGGCGGCTCGCCGCCGTCATCCACACCCTCGACGACTACGACGAAAGTCTGTACAATCTCGTTGCTTCGTAGAAGCAGCCGGGAGACCAACGCATGGACGTCACCCTCACCCGCAGCGTGGTGCTCGAGGAGCTTCAGCTCATCCAGGGCGTGGTCGAGCGCCGGACCACTATTCCCATCCTCTCAAACATCTTACTCACCGCGGAGGGTGACCGCCTCCACCTCGCGGCGACCGACCTGGACGTCACGATTTACACGCAGTGCCCGGCGACGGTGCGCAGGGAGGGACGCACGACGATCCACGGAAAGGTGTTCTTCGACCTCGTGCGCTCGCTACCGTCCGAATCGTTTCAGATCTCCTTCCAGGAGTCGCGCGTCGAGGTGAAGTCGGGATCGTTCTCCTCGCAACTCGCGACGCTGGATCCGGCTGACTTTCCCACGCTGCCGGAGATCCCCGACGGGCAGGGGTTCGCGGTGGACCTCGCCACGCTGCGGAGGCTGATCGACCGGTCGGTGTTCGCGGTCTCGGCCGAGGAGGGCCACTTCCAGTACAACGCCTCCCTCCTGCTCGTCTCGCCGAAGTCCCTCGAGATGGTCGCCACCGACGGTCATCGTCTCGCCTGGGTGAGGGCCCCCCACAGCGCCGGGGCGCCGCCGTTCGAGCACCAGCTCCTGCCGCGGAAGGTCCTCAACCAGCTTCGTCACCTCACGGCCGAGGCCGACACGCCCCTCTACATCGCCAGGGGCGAGAACCACCTCGCGTTCCGGCTGGGCGACCGCGTGCTCCTCTCGCGCGTGCTGGAGGCTCGCTTCCCGCAGTACGAGCGCGTGCTGGTCCGTGACAACCCCCACCGGGCAAAGGTGCAGAGGCAGGAGTTCACCGCCGCGCTCCGGCGCGTGGCGCTGCTCGCCAGCGAGCGGACGCACGGCGTCCAGATGCAGTTCGAGAGGGACTCCCTCGCCCTGACGTCGGTGGGCTTCGACCTCGGGCAGGCGGCGGAGGTGGTGCCCTGCTCCTACTCCGGGCAGGCCCTCAAGGTGTTCGTGAATGCGAACTACCTCCTCGATTTCCTCAATGCGGTGGATGTCCAGGAGGTGGAGCTGCAGCTGCGGGACGCCGACGGGCCGATCGTCATGACGCCTCTGGGCGAGGACGCTCAGGTCGGGGAGTGCCTCTACGTCATCATGCCGATCCGGCTGTGAAGGCGTGTCGATCCGACGCTTCTCCGTAAACGGCTTCCGCAACCTGGCGGCACAGGAGCTGGAGTTCGGGGCCGGCATCACCGTGGTCGTCGGCCCAAACGGCTCCGGGAAGACGAACCTCCTCGAAGCGCTCGCCGTGTTCGGGAACCTCGCCTCGTTCCGCCCCGGCCCGGCAACTTCGTGGGTGCGCCGGGGAGGAAGCGGCTTCACCCTGGCCGGGAGCGTGGAGCGGGCAGGCACTGCGGTGGAGGTTCGCCAGGAGGCGCGGCCGGGGCGCCCGCTCTCGCGGGCGATGTTTCGCGGCGGCCGGCGGCTGGGGGCCGCCGAGTACCTCGACCTCTTTCCGGTGGCGGCGCTCTCCGGGCACGACCGCCAGCTCATGTGGGGCGCTCCCGAGGAACGGAGGCGCTTCCTGGACCGTCTGTGCTTCCACCTCCACCCGGAGGCGTTGCTGGTGCTGCAGCGCTACCGAAGGGCGCTGCGACAGCGCAACGCGCTGCTGGTGGGGGGCGGGCGCGAAGAGGAGTTCGAGGCGTTCGAGCACGACCTCACGGTGCTGGGGGCCCGCATCGTGGCGCTGCGCCAGGAGGCGATCGCGGGGCTGGAGCGGCACCTCGAGGGGGAGCTGGAGAGGATGGGGTGGTCGATCTCGAAGCCGGTCTTGCGGTATACTTCGCCGGATGGCGTCGCGGTCGCAGAACCCGCGACCCTGCCGGCCCGCTTGTGCGCCGCTCTGGTCGCGTCGCGCCGGCGGGATCGTGCGCGCGGCCACACCGCTGTGGGGCCGCATCGCCACGATCTCCTGCTCACCGTGCAAGGCGCCCCGGCAAGGGAGGTGCTCTCCGCGGGGCAGGGGAAGCTGCTGGCGACGGCGCTGAAGCTCACGGCGATGACGCTGCTCGCCGAGGTGCGGGGAACGGTCCCCGCCGTGGTCTTTGATGATGTGGATGCAGAGCTGGACGCCACCGTGCTGCGGCGCGTGCTGACACGCCTGCAGCAGGGGTGCCAGGCGCTCCTCTCCTCCGCTCACGAGGAGATGATGGTGCCGCGGCTGGCGCAGGGGGCGGTGTGGCGGATGCACGCCGGCACCGTGGACGTCGCAGCGGCGGGAGGGAGTGAAGCTTGACCGGGAAAGCGTACAACGCCGAAAGCATCAAGCTGCTCAAGGGTCCGGATGCGGTTCGCAAGCGGCCGGGCATGTACATCGGCGACACCGACGACCTCTCCGGGCTCCACCACATGGTGTGGGAGGTCGTCGACAACGCGGTCGACGAGGCCCAGGTCGGCTTCGCCACGCGGATCTCCGTCCGCGTTCACACCGACAACTCGGTCACGGTGGAGGACAACGGGCGCGGCATCCCGGTGGACATCCACAAGGAGACCGGTCGGTCCGCTGCCGAGGTCATCATGTGCGAGCTGCACTCCGGCGGCAAGTTCGACAACAACGCCTACAAGGTGTCGGGCGGGCTGCACGGGGTCGGCGTCTCGGTGGTGAACTTCCTCTCGGAGTGGTTGCGCCTGGAGATCCGGCGCGACGGCGGGGTGTGGGAGCAGGAGTACCAGCGGGGCGTGCCGGTCGCGGATCTCAAGCGGATCGGCAACTCCGCCAAGACCGGCACCACCGTTAGCTTCAAGCCCGACGCGGAGATCTTCTCGATCCTGGAGTTTCACCACGACCTGGTGGTGCAGCGGCTGCGGGAGCTGGCATTCCTCAACCCCGGCCTTGTGATCCGCTTCTACGACGAGCGCAACGGGGGCGAGCAGGAGTTCAGCTTCAAGGGCGGAATCGCGGCGTTCGTGGAGTACCTCAACCGCGCCAAGAACACCCTGCACAACAAGCCAATCCAGCTGGTCGAGGAAAACAGCGAGGGCGAAGAGGTGGCCATCGCCCTGCAGTGGCACGACGGCTACACCGAGAACGTCCTCCCGTTCACCAACACGGTATTCAACTCGGACGGGGGTGCGCACCTCTCCGGATTCCGCTCGGCGCTCACGCGCACCATCAATACCTACGGCCAGGCGAGCGGCCTGCTGAAGAACCTGCCCGATGGGCTCTCCGGCGAGGACGCCCGCGAAGGGCTCACTGCGGTGCTCTCCATCAAGATCCGCGACCCCAAGTTCTCCTCGCAGACCAAGGACAAGCTCGTCTCCTCCCACGTCAAGGGGTGGGTGGAGACGGTGGTGAACACCCGCCTCGCCGAGTACTTCGAGGAGAACCCGCCGATTGCGCGCCGGATCGTGGGCAAGTGTGTGGAAGCCGCACACGCCCGCGAGGCCGCCCGCAAGGCTCGCGAGCTCACGCGCCGGAAGGGGGCGCTGGAGAGTTCCTCGCTGCCCGGAAAGTTGGCCGACTGCCAGGAAAAGGACCCGGCGGGCGCCGAGCTCTTCATGGTCGAGGGCGACTCCGCAGGCGGCTCCGCCAAGCAGGGACGCGACCGCCGCTTCCAGGCGATCCTGCCCCTGCGGGGCAAGATCCTCAACGTCGAGAAGGCGCGCTTCGACAAGATGCTCTCCAACCAGGAAATCCGCACGATCATCCAGTGTATGGGCACGGGCATCGGCGCGGATGACTTCAACGTCGCCAAGGTGCGGTACCACAAGGTGATCATCATGACCGACGCAGACGTGGACGGTGCGCACATCCGCACCCTCCTGCTGACGTTCTTCTTCCGGCACTTCAGGCCGGTCATCGAGCGCGGGTTTCTCTACATCGCGCAGCCGCCGCTCTACAAAGTGGCCCACAAGAAGGATGAGCGCTACCTCAAGGACGACGCCGAGCTGTCCTCGTTCCTGCTCGACCGCCTCTCGGATGGGGCGACGCTCACACTGGCTGCCACCGGGGACACCCTCAAGGGCAAGGCGCTGAAGGACGCGATCCGCCGCCTCGAGCGCAGCCTCGAGCACCTGGAGCGCCTGGACCAGCGCGGCTGGCCGCGGGATCTCGTGATGGCGATGCTCCGCCAGGGGATCGCGAAGCGAGACCAGCTCGCGGATGCCAACCTCATGGACGGTTTCGCCGACGAGCTGCGTGCGCAGGAGTACGAGGACGCAACCGCCGAGGCGGACGAGGAGCACGGGACGCGGCTGGTGCGGGTGACCTATAACAAGAACGGGCGGAAGAAGGCGGTCGAGCTCGGGTACGAGCTCATCCGCACGTACGAGTACACGCAGCTGCTCGATCTCCACAAGCACCTGAAGGACTTCGACGTGCCGCCGTTCCACCTCGAGCTGGAGGGGGTCAAGGAGACGTACGAGTCGGCGCAGGACCTGGTTGGCCGCGTTTACGAGAGCGCGCGGCACGGCCTCTCCATCCAGCGCTACAAGGGGTTGGGCGAGATGAACCCCGAGCAGCTGTGGGCCACGACGATGAACCCGGAGACGCGGCGCCTGCTGCAGGTCCGGGTCGAGGATGCGGCGGAGGCGGACGAACTGTTCACGGTTCTGATGGGGGACGCGGTTGAGCCGCGCCGTGCGTTCATCGAGCGCAATGCCCTCGAGGTCGTGAACCTCGACGTGTAGGGACGGGGACCAGGAAACCATGAACGATCTGCTCTTGAGCCGGGAGGAACGGATCCCGGTTGCCATCGAGAAGGAGCTGAAGCGCTCCTACCTCGACTACGCGATGAGCGTCATCATCGGCCGTGCCCTGCCGGACGTGCGCGACGGGCTCAAGCCGGTGCACCGCCGCATCCTTTTCGGGATGTGGGAGCAGGGGAACACGGCCGGCAAGGCGTACAAGAAATCGGCCCGCATCGTCGGCGACGTCATGGGCAAGTACCACCCACACGGCGACGCGGCGATCTACGACACGCTCGTGCGCATGGCACAGCTGTTCTCGATGCGCCACGTGCTGGTGGACGGGCAGGGGAACTTCGGCTCGGTGGACGGCGACAACGCCGCGGCGATGCGGTACACCGAGGTGCGCTTGGCCCGGCTGGCCGAGGAGATGCTCGGCGACGACCTCGAGAAGGAGACCGTCAACTGGCAGCCGAACTACGACGGCTCCCTCAACGAACCGGTCGTGCTGCCGTCCAAGTTTCCCAACCTCCTGGTCAACGGTTCCTCGGGAATCGCGGTCGGGATGGCGACCAACATCCCGCCGCACAACCTCGGCGAGGTCATCGACGCCACCATCGCGATCGCCCGCAAGCCGGGGCTCACCGTGGACGAGCTGATCAAGCTCGTCCACGGCCCGGACTTTCCGACGGCAGCGATCATCCGCGGCACGGCGGGGATCCGCGAAGCCTACGCCACCGGGCACGGCTCTGTGCAGATGCAGGCGCGGGCGCGCATCGAGCACCTCAAAAAGGGGGACCGGGCGGCGATCATCGTCTCCGAGCTCCCATATCAGGTGAACAAGGCGCGCCTGGTGGAGCGCATCGCGGAGCTGGTGCAGGCAAAACACATCGAGGGGGTCTCTGACCTGCGGGACGAGTCGGACCGCGATGGCGTACGGGTCGTGGTCGAGCTGAAGCGCGACGCGGTCCCGCAGGTCGTGCTGAACCAACTGTTCAAGCTCACGCCGATGCAGTCGAGCTTCGGCATCACGTTCCTCGCAATCGTGGATAACCAGCCGCGCGTGCTGACCCTCCCCGAGATGCTCACGCACTTCGTCGAGCACCGTAAGGAAGTTGTCACGCGCCGCACGCGTTACGACCTCGCTCGCGCAGAGGAGCGGGCCCACATCTTGGAAGGGCTGGTCATCGCCCTCGACCACCTGGACGAGGTGATCAAGACGATCCGGGCGGCCGCGGACCCCGCGGCGGCCAGGGCCGCCCTGATGGAGGAGTTCGGCCTCTCCGAGGTGCAGTCCCAGGCGATTCTGGACATGCGGCTGCAGCGGCTGACGGCTCTCGAGCGCGAGAAGGTCATGAACGAGCACAAGGAGGTGTTGGCGCTCATTGCGCGGTTGAAGGCGATCCTGGCCTCCGAGAAGCTTGTGCTGGACATCATCATCGGCGAGCTCGAGGAGACAAAGGGGCGCTTCGCCAACCCGCGGCGCACCGAGATCCTCCCCGAGGAGGCCGAGTTCTCCGTCGAGGACCTGATCGTCGAAGAGGACGTCGTGGTGACGGTCACCCGCACCGGTTACATCAAGCGCTCCCCGGTCTCCACGTACCGCGCCCAGAAGCGCGGCGGACGTGGCCGGCGCGGCGCGGGCGTCCGCGACGAGGACCCAGTCGAACACCTGTTCGTCGCGTCCACGCACGACTTCCTCCTGACCTTCACCTCGGTCGGCAAGGTGTACTGGCTGAAGGTGCACGAGGTGCCGGAGGCGAGCCCCGCGGCGCGCGGCAAGGCAATCGTGAACCTGCTCCCGGTGACCCAGGACGAGAAGGTGGCCGCGCTGATGGCGATCAAGGAGTTCGACCCCGAGCGATTCCTGCTCTTCGCGACGCGGCGCGGGAAGGTCAAGAAGACCGAGCTTGTGGCCTACGCCAACCCGCGCTCCAGCGGGATCATCGCGATCGCGCTCGAGGAGGGGGACGACCTACTCGACGTGAGGCTCACAGATGGCGGCAGTCACGTCTTCCTGGGCACCCACAAGGGTATGGGGATTCGGTTCCCGGAGAGCGATGTGCGGCCGATGGGGCGGGTAGCCGCGGGCGTGCGCGGCATCACGCTCCGCACCGACGACTTCGTCGAGGTGATGGCCACGTTCCCGGCCGACGACCGAGGCGACATCCTGGTCGTGGCCGAGCGCGGCTTCGGCAAGCGGACGCCGGTGGAGGAGTTCCGCGAGCAGGGGCGCGGCGGCAAGGGCATCACGCTTATGAAGGTCACCTCGCGCACCGGCAGCGTCGCGGGGATGCGGCACGTGGCGGGGGACGAGGACATCCTGCTGGTCACCGCCAAGGGGATGATGATCCGCACCTCGGCCTCGGAGGTGCGGCGCATCGGCCGCGCGACCCAGGGCGTCAAGCTCATCGGGCTCGGAGGGGATGACCAAGTGGTGGCGTTGGCCAAGCTCGCCGAGCGCGAGGACGAAGGGGATGAGGGAGACCAGGAAGGCTTGTTTTAGGAAAGCGGGAGAACGACCGTGAAGCTCTTCATCGACACAGCCAACGTCGCCGAGATCAACGAAGCCGCCTCCTGGGGCATCCTGGACGGCGTGACCACCAACCCGTCCCTGGTCGCCCGCGAGGGGCGCTCCTACCACGAGCTCGTCGCGGAGATCTGCCGGATCGTGCCCGGGCCGGTCTCGGCCGAGGTGATCGCTACCGACGCCGAGGGGATGGAGGGTGAGGGGCGCGAGCTCGCCACCATCGCCGAGAACGTCGTGGTCAAGCTGCCGGTCACGACCGACGGGATCAAGGTGTGCGTGCGCTTCACCGAGGAGGGGATCGCCACCAACCTCACCCTGTGCTTCTCGCCCGCGCAGGCGCTCCTGGTGGCGAAAGCCGGCGCAACGTACGTGAGCCCGTTCGTGGGGCGGATCGACGACGTGGGCCAGGACGGGATGCAGCTCGTGCGCGAGATCGTGCAGATCTACGACGGCTACGAGTTCCCCACGCAGGTCCTGGTGGCCTCCGTGCGCCACCCGCAGCACGTGGTCGAGGCGGCGCTCGCCGGGGCCGACGTTGCGACGGTTCCGTTCAAGGTGCTGCAGCAACTCTTCCACCACCCGCTCACCGACATCGGCCTGCAGCGCTTCATCAGCGACTTCCGCTCCGGCAAGGACGTCCACTAGGACAGGGCACAGGACACCGGCCGTAGGGTGCAGGGGACCGAGAAGAGCTTCGCCAGCGCCCGGAGCCCGCACCCCGGTTCCCCGTCTTTAATGGCTGAGCCATTATTGACAATGGCATACGCCGAATTTAGAGTGGGTACGTGGAAGCGCCGTTTACCGACGCCGCGCGTGCGGCCACCCACGGGGATCCGGGTCGGCCCCTGTACTGGCGCCTCGCGGAGGCGTTAGCCCCCAGCCTGGCCGGCGAGGGGAGCCACGAGCCGCCGTCGGCCCGGGCACTGGCACAGGCTCTCGGCATCAACCGCGCGACCGTGACGGCCGCCTATCATGAGCTGGCGCGGCGCGGCCTGCTCGTGCTGCGCCGGGGCCGGCCGAGGAGGGGCCGCCCGGCGTCCATCCCAATGATCTCCCCGGCCGGCGAGGCCCCCGTCGGAGGCCTCGATCTCGCGCGCTACGCGCCCGACCGCGAGCTGCTGCCCGCCGGTCAGGTCTTCCGTTGGCTGGGGCTGGGCGAAGGCGAGGGCGAGGGTGTGGCGCAGTACGGGAGCGCATGGGGGTACGAGCCGCTGCGCGGCTGGCTCGCGGACCGCCTTCGGGGGCTCGGGATTCCGATCGCCGCCGACGGAGTGCTGCTGACGAGCGGCGTGCAGCACGCCCTCGACCTGCTGCTGCGCGCCTTCGCCAGGCCCGGTGACGCCGTGCTGGTCGAAGACCCCACCTACCCGGGATTCCCGCCCCTGCTCGCGCTCCACCAGGTGCGTGCGATCGGTGTGCCGGTGCACCGCGACGGGATCCACCCCGCCGATGTGGACGACGTGCTGCGCAGGGTGCGGCCGCGCCTCGCCATCCTGACCCCCACGCTCCAGAACCCTTCCGGCGTGGTGATCGACGAGGGGCGCCGGCGCGAGCTGCTGGCGCTGCTCGCCGGGCGCGGCACCCTGGTGATCGAGGAATTCTTCGACCCCGCGCTGGTGAGCGAGGGGTCGGTGCCGCCGCCGCTGGCTGCCCTCGACGAACGGGTGATCACGGTGGGCTCGTTCTCCAAGGCGCTCTTCCCCGGCCTGCGGGTGGGTTGGCTCGCCGGCCCCAGCGAGCACCTTGAGCGCGTGATGTCCGTCAAGCGCGCGGCCGACCTCGGGGGAAGCCCGTTCCTCGAGGCTGCCGCGTGGACGCTGTGCCGCCGTGGCGTCCTCGAAGACCAGCTGGCGCGCCTGCGCCATGCGGCGCGGGTGCGCCTGCGTCTGGTTTTGGATGCGCTCGCGCACGCGCCGGCGGGAGTGGGATGGAGCGAGGCGCGTGGCGGGTTCTCCCTTCTGGTGATGCTCCCCGCGGGGTGGAGCGCACGAGCCGTTGCCGCGCGCGCTCGTGAGCTTGGCGTCTGGGTGCTGCCCGGCCCCGCGATGTCGGTGAGCGGGCGCGACGACGTGGTGCGCGTCGCCTGCGCGGCGGTGGGGGGCGAGAAGCTGCGGGCGGGGATGGAGAGGGTCGTTGCGGCGCTGGCGCCCCCGAGGGGTGGGCTGCCGCTGGTGTGAGCGGTCGAAGAGAAGGAGAAGACGATGAACTTCGAAACCCCGGAGTTTCGTGTGAAGGTCGGCCTCGCCGAGATGCTCAAGGGCGGGGTGATCATGGACGTGACCGATGCCGCCCAGGCCAAAATCGCCGAGGACGCCGGCGCGGCGGCGGTGATGGCGCTGGAGCGCGTGCCCGCGGATATCCGCGCCGAAGGCGGCGTGGCGCGCATGGCGGCGATCGACAGGATCGAGGAGATCATGCAGTCGGTCTCGGTCCCGGTGATGGCCAAGTGCCGCATCGGCCACATCGCGGAGGCCAGGATCCTGGAGGTTCTTGGCGTGGACTTCATCGACGAGTCCGAGGTGCTGACCCCGGCCGACGAGGAGAACCACGTCTGGAAGCACGACTTCAAGGTTCCGTTCGTGTGCGGGTGCCGCAACCTCGGCGAGGCGCTGCGCAGGATCGGGGAGGGCGCGGCGATGATCCGCACCAAGGGCGAGGCCGGCTCGGGGAATATCGTCGAGGCCGTCCGCCACCTGAGGGCGGTGCGCCGCGAGCTGCGGCGCCTGACTACGCTCGAGGGCGAGGAGATGGTGCCGGCGGCGAAGGAATTGCAGGCGCCTCTGGAGTTCGTGCGCCTCGTTGCGAAGGAGGGCAGGCTTCCCGTGCCCAACTTCGCGGCGGGCGGCGTGGCCACGCCCGCGGACGCCGCGCTCTGCATGATGCTGGGGGCGGAGTCGGTGTTCGTGGGCTCCGGGATCTTCAAGTCGGAGGACCCCGCGCGACGCGCCAAGGCGATCGTGCAAGCGGTCACCCACTGGCAGGAACCCGAGGTTCTGCTGGAGGCCTCGCGCGGTCTCGAGGGCGCCATGCGTGGCCTGGACGTCGCCAAGCTGACGCCGGAGGAGATGCTGTCGCGCCGGGGGTGGTGAGTGGGAGGTAACGGCCTTCGGGTCGGCGTGCTCGCGCTGCAGGGCGACTTCGACGCCCACCGGAAGGCGCTTGAGGCCCGGGGCGTGGCGGCCGTGGAGGTGCGTGTCCCCGGGGATCTTCTCGGCGTGCAGGGGCTGGTCCTCCCCGGCGGTGAATCGACGACCATGCTGAAGCTCATGGATGGTGCATTTGCGACGCGGCTCGCCGAGCTGATCCGCGGTGGGCTCCCAGTGCTGGCCACCTGCGCAGGCGTGATCCTGCTCGCGCGCGAGGTCCGCAACCCGGCCCAGCGCTCGCTCGGCCTCCTCGATGCGGTCGTGGAGCGCAACGCCTACGGCCGCCAGGTCGACTCGGCGGTGGTGAATCTGTCCGTCTGCGATCCGCAGCAACTCGGCAGCGACGCCCTCGAGGGCGTGTTCATCCGCGCACCCAGGGTCGCCGCGGTGGGCGCTTCGGTGCAGGTGCTGGCGCGGCGGGGGGGGGACCCGGTGCTGCTGCGTGAAGGCCGGCTGCTCGCCGCCACCTTCCACCCGGAGCTGTCCCCCGGCTCCCCCGTCACCGATCTGTTCGTACGCACCGTGAGGAACGGCACATGAGCGAGCAGGCACCGGTTCGAGTCGAGACCAGGGACCGCCTAGTCGTCCTCCACCTCACCCATGGCGCCAACGCGCTCGACGGGGAGCTGCTGGCGGCGCTGGAAGGCGAACTCGAGAGGCTCGAGGCGGCGGGGGCGCCGCCGCTGGTGCTGGCGAGCGCCCACCCGACGGTGTTCTGCCCGGGGCTCGACCTGCGTAAGGTCGACGGGATGCCGCGCGGCGAGATGCGCGCCTTCATGGGCCGGTTCAACGGGCTGCTGCGCCGGCTCGTCGGCTACCCGGCGCCGACCGTGGCGGCGCTCGCGGGGCACGCGATCGCGGGCGGCTGCCTGCTCGCGGCGACCTGTGACCGCCGCGTCATGGCCCACTGGGGCGCCCGCATCGGCCTGTCCGAGATCAATCTCGGCATCCCAGTGCCGGCCGGTGCGGTGCTCATGCTGGTCACGCTCTTTCCGGCCCGCACGGTGGGGCAGCTGGTACTGGAGGGGGATGGCTTTTCCGGAGAGCGGGCCCTGGAGATGGGGCTCGTGGAACGGCTGGCCGACCCCGAGGCGGTGCTGGGTGACGCGTGCGAGCTCGCCGCCCACCTGGCCTCGCGCCCGCCAGCAGCGTTCGCAACGGCCAAGCAGTTCCTGCGCCACGGCCTCGTCCGCGAGATGGCGGAGCGTGACGGGGCGGAGCTCGAGCGCTTCCTGGATCTCTGGTATGACGCGGGGACGCAGGACCGCATCGCCGCCGTCGTCGCTGCGATTGACCGTCGCTGAACCGCAGGCCTCAGGGCTAGAACTTGTAGGTGTCGCCCTGGCGCAGCTCCTCCACGTGGTGAGGGAACTTCGTGGATGCGAGCTCGGCCCGGAGCTCCTCGACGTACGCCGGCTTGAGGTGGTAGAGGTAAACGGCGACGTCGCGCGTGAGCTTGGTGAGCTCGGCCGCAAGGGTGGTGGGCGTGAGGTGGAGCGAGACGTCGGCGACGGCCTGCATGCGGCTCGGGAACGAAACCTCCGTGATCACCGCCTTGAGCCCAGCCGTGCGGTTGGCAACCTCCCACACCTCCTCGGTGGGCCCGGTGTCCGAGGTGAAGAGCACCGACCTGTCGCCATCTTCCACCAGGTACCCGTGCGTCGGCACCACGTGGTGCACCGGCACCGGGGTCAGGCGCAACCCGTTGGCGGTGAATGGTACACGTGGCTGCACCTGCACGAGGCGCAGCGCGGGGAGCAGGTCGTTGGGGATGCGCGTGAAGTCGGGCCAGGTGTCGTTGTTGAAGAGGTGCTGCTTGACGGTGTGGAGCACCTGAGGTGTGAGGAGGATCTCGAGCGCCTCGCGCTGCTGGCCGAAGGTGTTCTCGACGAGGAAGGGGATGGACGCCGTGTGGTCGAGGTGGGAGTGGGTGAGCACGACGTGCCGGATCCGCCGCTGCGCGTCGAGGGGAAGCGCCTGGGTGATGGAGCCGGCATCGAGCGCGAGCGCCTCGTCGATGAGGAAAGAGGTCATCCGGCAGGTCGGGCTCAAACCCCCGAAGCTACCGAGGATGTGCCACTCCATCACAGAAGTATAGGGCTAAAACGGGCGCAAGTGGGGACGCATGCGACGCCCGGGGGCTAGAATCGGATGCCGTGCTTGAACTGGGCACCTTCCTGGGGGCGCCGTCGCCCCACGCGTTCTCGCTGGCTGGAACGGACCTCGTCGCGGCCCCGCCGCCGGTCGTGCGCGTCGAGGAGGCGCGCGACGTGGTCGTGGTCACGAGCCGGTCCCGTGATCCCGGGCGCGAGATCTTCCTTGAGCACTGTCGCGACGACGGGGTAGCGGTCGTGGTCCGGCCCACCGGGGGAGGGGCGGTTGTCCTGGGGCCGGGGGTCGTGGCGGTTTCGGTGGTTCGCCATGCCGCTCCGCTCGGCCGTTTCCCTGAACCGTACTTCCACGCCTTTTGCGGTCTGGTGGCGGGGGCGCTGTCGGCGTGCTCCGTCGCGGGGGTGGAGATGAGGGGCACCTCCGACGTCTGCCTGAACGACCGCAAGATCGCCGGAAGCTCCCTGCGCCTCTGGCACGACCGGGCGCTGTTCCAGCTCTCGCTCCTGGTGGACATGGACGTGGGCCTGATCGACCGCTACCTGCGGACCCCATCCCGCGAGCCCGCGTACCGGCAGGGGCGCACGCACCGCGAGTTCGTGATCACGTTGCGCGAGGCCGGCTTCGCGGTCACCTGCGGCGAGGTGATCGCCGCGCTGCGGGCTGCGCTTGCCGGGGCGTGAACCCGGCAAGGCCCTTGCGCGGGCCGCTCGCGTGCGTGTACCCTCGCGGGGCTCGGGGGGCGCCGGCACCGGTGCCCCCCCAGGGTGAAATGGGGAAGCGACTCGCCGCCGCTGTTGCGTTCCTGCTGCTGCCTCTGGTGGCTGCAGCGGTCACGGTCACGACGCCGCAGGGTCCCGCGGAGGTTTTTGCCCGCGGCGACCTCCTCGATGTGGTGGCATTGCTCCGCCTGGCTGGCGCTGATGTGCAGTACGCCGCCGCGGCGGGGAGCTACAGCGCATCCGCGAAGGACCACGAGGTGCAGTTCACACCCGGGGGCTCCCTGGCGGTCGTGGACGGCCGGCTCACGCCGCTCCCGGGGCCGTTGCGCCTGGTGGAAGGCCACGTCGTGGGCGGCCTGCCGAGCGCGTCCGCGTTGCTGGGGCCGTTCGGATGGGCGACGCGCGGCACCGCCTCGGCACCCGAACTCGTGAAGGTGGGAGGCGCCGAGCAGATCGAGATCTCGGTTGCGCGGGCGGCGGGCGTGACGACGCTTGTGGTGCGGGGCACGAAGCAGCGGCCGCGCGTGACCGCCGCGCCCGGGTCAGTGGCGCTGCAGTTCATCACGCCGGTGGAGCTCGCGCGGCCGGTGGTCGCGGAGGGAGAGCTGCAGGGAGCCGAGGTGCGCGGCACCGTGCTGACCCTGCGTCTGACCGCAGGCACCGACGTGGCCGCCAGCTATCCCCTGGACGACCCGCCCCGCTACATCCTGAGGCTCGGCAGCGCCGCAGCCGTCGCTCCGGTGGCCACCCCGAGACTCGGGACCCTTGTGGTCCTGGACCCCGGGCACGGCGGCGAGGACCGGGGTGCCAAGGGACCCGGTGGCGAGCTGGAGAAGGACATTACGGTGGCGGTGGCGCGGGCGACGGCGGCCAGGTTGCAGGCCGCGGGGGTGACCGCGCGGCTGACAAGGGAGGGCGACGACACGGTCCCCCTGACCGACCGGACCGCCCTCGCCAACCGGCTGCAGGCCACGGTGTTCCTCTCGATCCATGCCAACGCCTCGCCGGCACGTGGTGCGCGAGGCGCCGAGACCTACTACATGAGCGCGGACGCGAGCGACCCGCAGGCGGCGCAGGCGGCGGCGCGGGAGAACGCGAGCGCCCCGGCAGACACGCTGCAGCTCATCCTCTGGGACCTCGCCCACGTCGCCAACCTCAACAACTCGGCGCGCTTGGCCCGCACGGTGCAGGAGCGCCTCAACGCCCTGCAGGGTATCCGTGACCGGGGGATCAGGCAGGCGCCGTTCGTGGTCCTCACTGGAGCCACGATGCCGGCGGCGCTGGTCGAGGTGGGGTTCCTCTCCAACTCCAGGGAGGCGGCTCGTCTCCTCGCGCGTGAAGTGCAGGAGGAGATCGCCACGGCGCTGGCGGAGGCGATCGTCGAGTACCTCAGGACCCCGACGGCCGCACCCGCGCCGCCGCGCACAGCTGCACCCACGCCATGAAACCCCTGCGCCCGATCGTCGCGACGGTCGCCATCGTGGTGGCGTTGGCGGCGGTGGTGCTGCTGAGCCGGAAACCCCCAGCGCCCGCCGCAGGCGCGCCGCCCTCGCAGGCGACGCCTATCCCGACCCTGGTGGCCAGGACGCTCGTGCTGTTCTTCCCCGGGGACGACACGATGCTGCACCGCGAGTCCCGCGAGGTGCCGGAACTACCGGCCGGCCTCTCGCCGCGCATCCGCCTCGTGATCGAGGAGCTGCTCGCGGGCTCCCGGAATGGGTACGCGCCGGTCTTCCCGTGGGCGGCCACGGTTCAGGCGGTGTTCCTGAGCCGCGACGGCAACGCCTATGTGGACCTTTCGCCGCCGCCGCCGGGCGTCGTGGCTGGAACCGAGGGCGAGCTGGTGCTGGCCTATGCGACGGCCAATAGCGTGGTGAGCAATTGCCCCGGGGTGAAGTGTGTCCAAGTGCTGCTCGGAGGGCGCCAGGTCGGAACCCTCGGCCACCTCGACCTCTCGCGCCCGCTGGCGCCCAACATGGAGCTCGTCGCCCGGTGAGCGACCCTCGCCCCATCGGGGTGTTCGATTCCGGCATCGGCGGCCTCACCGTGCTGGCCGCGATGCAGCGCCGCCTTCCGGGCGAGCGCTACATCTACCTCGGGGACACCGCGCGCCTGCCCTACGGGACCAAGTCCGCCGAGACCGTCGTACGGTACGCGCTGCGCGCCGGCGAGTTTCTCGCCGGGCACGGGATCAAGATGCTCGTCGTGGCGTGCAACACGGTGTCCGCCTCCGCCCTGCCAGCGTTGGAGGAGGCGATGGACGTCCCGGTCGTCGGGGTGGTCAGCCCCGGGGCGCGGGCCGCGGCGGTGGGGTCGGCAGGACGGGTCGGCGTCATCGGGACCGAGTCGACCGTCGCCTCAGGCGCCTACCCGCGGGCGGTGCACGCGCTGCGTCCGGAGGTCGAAGTCGTGGCGCGTCCCTGCCCGCTCTTCGTGCCCCTGGTGGAGGAAGGGTGGTTTGACCACCCGATCACCCGGGAGGTCGCGAGGGTCTACCTGGAGCCGTTCGCCGGAGGGCGTGTGGATACCCTCATCCTCGGCTGCACGCACTACCCGATGCTGCGCGGAGCCATTTCGCGCGCGGTCGGGGAGGGCGTCCGCCTCGTGGATTCGGCGGAGGCGGTCGCGGGAGAGGTGGCGGAGATCCTCGGGCGCGGCGCCATGGCCTCGCCGCTCGCACCCGGGTTGCAGCTGCTGGTGACCGACGCAGCCGCGCGCGTCACCCGCATCGCGCGGCTCATTCTTCCCGGGGTCCCCATCAACCTCGAGCTGGTGGATCTCCCGGACTGAGCTTGTCGTAACGCCTGCGGACAGCTACCTTGATGGCAACGGGAGGAAACGTGGCGCAACCACCGAGCCTTGAGCGTCGCGACGGACGCCGCGACGATGACCCGCGGCCGCTCCAGCTCACGCTGGACTTCGTCAAGTACCCGGAGGGAAGCGTGCTGGCGCGCGCCGGGGACACCGTGGTGATCTGCAACGTGAGCGTGGAAAGGCGCGTTCCGCCGTTCCTGCGGGACACCGGGGAGGGGTGGCTCACCAGCGAGTACGCCATGCTCCCGCGCGCCACCGAGGAGCGCACCCCGCGCGACGTCTCGCGCGGCTCGGTTTCCGGGCGCTCGGCCGAGATTCAGCGCCTGATCGGGCGCTCCCTGCGTGCCGCGCTCGACATGGGCCTGCTGGGCGAGCGGACGCTGATGGTGGACTGCGATGTCCTGCAGGCCGACGGCGGTACGCGGACCACGGCGATCACCGGGGCGTTCGTCGCGGTCGTGCTCGCCCTCCTGCGCCTGAAGGAGCAGAGGGTGCTGCCCGGCTGGCCGGTGCGCGACCAGGTGGCGGCGGTCTCGGCGGGGATCGTCGGCGGCCGGCGCCTCCTCGACCTCGCCTACGATGAGGACTCGCGGGCGGCGGTGGACCTCAACCTGGTCGGGACCGCCCGCAAGGGCATCGTGGAGGTGCAGGGGACGGCCGAGCGCGAGCCGTACTCGCGCGCCGAGCTCGAGGGGTTGCTCGATCTGGCCGAGAGCGGGCTCGAGAGGGCGTTCGCGATGCAGCGCACCGTGCTGGAGCACCGCCTCACCCAGGCCGGCCTGAAAAGCCTCGTCGCGCCCGACCGTTAGCTTGACGCGGGCGGCACCCGTTGCTAGTGTTGGGTCCCCCGACGATGGGGGTAGCTCTTTGGGAGCGTGGAGCTTCACGCAACTCGGGACGGGGCGTGGCGCAGCCTGGTAGCGCACCTGCCTTGGGCGCAGGTGGTCGGAGGTTCAAATCCTCTCGCCCCGACCATCACCCGTCCCAGAACCTCGCTGCCTGTAGCTCAGATGGATAGAGCGGCGGACTTCTAATCCGCGGGTCGGAGGTTCGAATCCTCTCAGGCAGGCCAGTCTTACGGTGAGCGTAGCTCAGTTGGTCAGAGCACCGGACTGTGGCTCCGGTGGTCGGGGGTTCAAATCCCCTCGCTCACCCCAGTCGTGCGCCCGTAGCTCAGCTTG
>JBGQAK010000041.1:0-3719 GCA_041494245.1 Thermoanaerobaculaceae bacterium | reverse complement strand
TCGTGCACGGCGGCGACGGGGTCATGGTGCCAGCGGGGACCTACCACAACGTGATCAACGCATCGAAGACGGCACAGTTGAAGCTCTACACGATCTACTCTCCGCCCAACCACCCGGACGGAACGGTGCACAAGACCAAGGTGGAGGCGCAGGCGGCCGAGAAATCGCACGCCTGAGTGGTTCTCAAGGTGCTTTGAAGACTCGCTGTCATCGCGGGGCCGCAAAGCGGCCGAAGCACCCCCCGGCGCGTTCTGCAGTCACAGGCTCTCGTACACCCGTGCCAACCCGCTGCAATCAAAATCCATCGAGATGCACAGCACGAACTGAGACGTCGTCGGGCTTCGATCGGTTGATCAGCGCGGCCGCCATTTCCCTTTGAGCAGAGCACAAGCCCCTCGCTCCTTCGAGAACATAGGGGGCGCTGGTGCGTCCCCTGTGTGCCGCTGGACCCGAACGAAACCCGATGGCTACACCCCCAGCCTGTGCATCGCTCCTACACCGACGAGGGCCAGTAGAAAACGTGCCCAGGAATGACGTGGGAGCTGACACCAGGATCTGGGGGAGCTATTCAGTACCGCCTGCTCCGCCAGTAGTAGCCGCCACCGCCACCAAACAGAAGGACCAATACAATGATCACGATGATCAGTGTGGTAGTGCTCATGATTCCTCCCTTCCTTTTGGAACCTTCTCAAAACTAGTCCTCCCGCACGCCATCCGAGAAGCGCACTTTCTACCCGGGAGCGGAACCGCGAGCTAGGTAGGAACTACGCGATCGGCACCGGATGTCGGCCGCAGGCTTTCGCCCAAACGACGGTTCGGAGGGGTGCGGCAGCGTCCCGTGCCTCGCCCGCGAGCCGGACTAGCGTAAGGCGAGTTCGTCCCAGTCGGAAGCAACGAGCGCGTGCGGGCGCTTGTGAGGAAGTTGCTGGAGAGCGTGAAACAGAAGAGGGCTGGCGGACTCCTCCTCACGGCTCCGCCGATGAAGCTGCTCGGGTACCGGAGTTCGCTTTCTGACCCTTCTCGCGACGGGCTGGAGCGCGTCGCCCGCGATCTGCTGCGCGCGCCGGTGAGCCTGGAGCGCCTGCACGTGGACGAGCAGGCGCACGCGATCGCCTACGCCGCGCGCTCCAAGCCGAGCCACGGCGCCAGGGCACCCACGCGCCTGTTGACGCCAAGAACTTCCTCGCCCGCGCCCTGATGCACATTCCGGACCCGCGCCACCATGTCATCTGGTACTACGGCGCGTCCTGAAACGTCGCCAGGGCTCGTCGCCGGCGCCAGCGACGACGCCGGGTTCACCTCCGTGGCCATTCCAGAGGGGGAGCCAATCGATCTGGATCTGCAAGCCCTCCGCCGCCGCTGGGTGCAGCTCATCCGTCGCATCGATGAGGTCGATCCTCTGGTCTGCCCCCGGTGCGGCGCGGAAATCCGCATCATCGCGTTCACCTCACGGGGGAGTGGGTGGGTGGTGAGACGCGGGCTGCAGCACTGCGGCCCGACGCTCCTGGGGCTGGGGGCTGTGCGATGCCGTCGCCCGATCGAGGGCGGTGCTCCCGTATCACCGAGTCCAAGGTGATCCGCAAGATCCTGTTGCACCTGGCCACCAAGAGCATCGATGCTCGCTGCCTGCCCGGTCCCCGGGAGCGCCACCCGACCCCGGCCTGACGCCTCGGGGTTCTCCACGACACCCTCCACGACGCAGACCCCGGCGCCGTCAGACCCTATCCGGAACCCTCCAGGGATCTTGACAGCCCCTTTCGCGGGACTACCCTCGGCCCAGGTTAGAAAGGAAATCCCTATCCATTCGCCACCCTCGAGCGCGAGCTCATCGACCGCCACTGCTTCCGCACCCAGGCCGAGGCATGGCACACAGCCTTCGAGTCCATCGAGGGCTTCCACAGCCTCCGCCGCCGCCACTCCGCCCTCGGCTACCATTCACCCACGCCCCACGAAAGGAGCCACGACCCCAGCCCTTTGGGCGAAAGCGCGTGACTGTCCACCAAGCCGGGGCAACTCCGCCCCACCCACGGAGCGCAGTTTCTACCCGAGAACGAAGCCCTGATGAGGGTAGAAGCCACGCGTCCTATTTCTCGGCTCCCCCGTCACGAGGGTGGCTATGGCAAAATGACAAGAAGCGACGGCATATGGAGCAGCAGGTTCCACCTTTCTGGAGCGTGCCCGCCGGCGAGGCCCTGAGGCGGCTGCAGACGGCGCCTCAGGGGCTGTCGGCGGCCGAGGCGGTTTCCAGGATGAAGCGTTACGCCGCCCGCCGCCTGGCACCCAAGAAGCGCACCGACGCCGTGACCCTCCTCCTGTCGCAGTTTTCGAGCCCGATCGTGCTCCTGCTCCTCGGCGCCACCGTGATCTCCCTCTTCCTTCACGACACCACGGACGCCGCGATCATCCTTACCATCGTGCTCGCGAGCGGCCTCTTGGGCTTCTGGCAGGAAAGAGGCGCGGCGGGAGCCGTGGAAAAGCTTCTCTCGCTCGTCGAGGTCAAGGCCCAGGTGCTGCGGGACGGCGCCCCGCACGACGTTCCCCTGATCGACGTCGTGCCCGGCGACGTGGTCCTCCTCTCGGCCGGCGCTACGGCCCCGGGCGATTGCCTTCTCCTCGAGGCGCGGGACCTCTTCGTGGACGAAGCCACGCTAACTGGAGAGACGTTCCCGGTGGAGAAGTCGGTCGCGGTCCTGGACGCCGACACGCCACTCGGCAAGAGGACAAACACGGTTTTCATGGCCACACACATGGTCTCTGGCACGGCGACGGCCCTGGTGGTGGCGGTTGGGAAGGACACCGAATTCGGCCGAGTCTCGGAACGCCTCAAGCTGCGCCCGCCCGAGACCGACTTCGAGCGCGGGTTGCGTCGTTTCGGGTACTTGCTCTTGGAGGTGACGCTGCTGCTGGTGATCGGCATTTTCGCCTTCAACGTCTACCTGCACCGCCCCGTTCTCGACTCCTTCCTGTTCTCGATGGCGCTGGCGGTGGGCCTGACCCCACAGCTCCTTCCGGCGATCGTCAGCATCAACCTCGCCCATGGCGCGCGCCGCATGGCCGAGCGGAAGGTGATCGTCAAGCGCCTCGCCGCTATCGAGAACTTCGGCAGCATGAACGTGCTCTGCACGGACAAAACGGGGACCATCACGGAAGGGGTCGTAACCCTCCAGTCCACCAACGATCTCGCCGGAAGACAGAGCGATCGCGTCCTGCTCTACGCCTGCCTCAATGCCTCCTTCGAAACGGGCTTCTCGAGCCCGATCGACGCCGCCATCCGCAACCACGGCAGCATTGACATCTCAGCCTGGAAGAAGCTGGACGAGGTCCCCTACGATTTCCTGCGCAAGCGCCTCTCCATCCTCGCGGCCGGCCCCGAGGGCAACCTGATGATCACCAAGGGCGCCCTCGCCCAGGTGTTGGAGGTCTGCACCGCCGCCGAGGACGCGGCGGGAGTCGTGGCACCGCTGGAAAGCGTGCGGGAGCAGATCGAGGCGCAGCACATCCAGTACAGCAGCAACGGCCAGCGCACCCTTGGCATTGCCTGCAAGCGGCTGGGCTCCCAAACCAGGATCGGCAAGGAAAGTGAAGTCGGCATGAGTTTTCTCGGCTTCATCCTGTTCTCCGACCCGCCCAAGCCCGGAATCGAGGGGACCATTGGCCGGCTGCGCGAGCTCGGCGTGAGCCTCAAGGTCATCACCGGGGACAACGCCCTGGTGGCCGCG
>JBGQAK010000008.1:0-192704 GCA_041494245.1 Thermoanaerobaculaceae bacterium | reverse complement strand
CGTCGCAGCGCTGTCCTTGTGGTGGCCAGTCATCGGGGCCGTATGAGGGCTCTTGGCGGCCGGGGTGGTGGGGGCAGGAGGCGGAGGCGTTTGGGCGCCGACGCCCACGGCCAGCGCGAGCGCGGTAGCGGCGAAGATGCCGGGAACGAGGACCTTGGAATGGTTCTTCTTCATTGTCGTGTTTCCTTTCTGGCGGTCCTTGGGACCGCGCGTTCATGCGCCATGGGGGAGTCAGGCGCGGGTGGACGTTTGACTATGTCTCTTTCCTAGCCGATCGCAATCTATGTCCTCCGATCTCCCCCCGGGAAGAGGGCTTATTACCCAGAGTAGAACCCCAAAGTGGGTAGAAACCACTCATCTCCGCGTTCCGCTTCCGGAGCATGTAGACGGCCAGGCAGACCAGCAGCTCGAGGAACAACCACAACGTTCGGTCTCGTGGCCGCTGCGACCGCGTGTCTTGCCGATCCGCTCGGTTGCGTTCAATGGTCCCGATCGCGAGAGGAGTTCCCGTCCATTTCCTGTGCTCAACGCTGCCGCGCAGTTTACAGGGTCAGCCGGCGCAGGCGCAGTGCGTTGCCGACCACCGAAACCGAGGAGAAGCTCATCGCCGCCGCGGCGATCATTGGTGAAAGGAGTAGGCCGAACACGGGGTAAAGCACGCCAGCAGCGATCGGCACGCCCAGCGAGTTGTAGACGAAGGCGAAGAACAGGTTCTGCTTGATGTTGCGCATGGTGGCGCGGGAGAGGACGCGGGCGCGCACGATGCCGGAGAGATCGCCCTTCACGAGCGTGACACCTGCGCTCTCCATCGCCACGTCGGTGCCGGTGCCCATCGCGATGCCCACGTGGGCCTGCGCCAGAGCGGGTGCGTCGTTGATCCCGTCGCCGGCCATGGCCACCGTTCGGCCTTCACTCTGGAAGCGCTTGACCACCTCGGCCTTCTGGTCCGGCAGCACCTCAGCCACCACCTCGTCGATGGCGAGCTTGCGGGCCACCGCCTCGGCGGTCGTGCGGCTGTCGCCGGTAAGCATTACGACTCGAATCTTCTCGTCGTGGAGACGCTGGATTGCTTCCGGAGTCGTCTCCTTGATCGGGTCGGCGACACCTACGAGCCCCGCTGGCTTGCCATCGACCGCGACGAACATGACGGTCTGACCGTCGGCGCGCAACGCTTCGGCCTTCTCTCCGAGGTCGTCGAGTGCCACGTTTCGCTCCTCGAGGAGCTTGCGATTGCCGAGCGCCACCTCGCGGCCGTCGACCTTGCCCACCACGCCCTTGCCCGTGACCGACTGAAACTCAGCTGCGTCAGTCAAGGCAATGCCACGATCTCCTGCGCCACTGACGATCGCCGCGGCCAGCGGGTGCTCGCTGCCACGTTCGAGGCTGGCGGCAAGGCGGAGCAGCTCACGCTCGTCGGTTGCGGTCGCTGGCACGACGCTGATGAGCTTGGGCTTGCCCACCGTGAGCGTGCCGGTCTTGTCGACCACGAGGGTGTCCACCTTGCGCATCACCTCGATCGCCTCCGCGTTCTTGAAGAGAACGCCTGCCGTTGCGCCCTTGCCGGCTGCGACCATGATGGACATGGGGGTGGCAAGCCCGAGGGCGCACGGGCAGGCGATGATGAGGACGGCTACGGCGTTGATCAGGGCATAGGCCATTGCGGGTTGCGGGCCCCAGAGTGCCCACACGGCGAACGTGATGACGGCGATGCCCACCACTACCGGGACGAAGTAGCCGGCTACCTGATCGGCGAGCTTCTGGATCGGCGCTCGGCTCCGCTGCGCCTCGGCCACCATCTTTACGATTTGTGATAGCAGCGTGTCGGCCCCGACACGCTTTGCCTCCATCACGAGGGAGCCGGTGCCGTTGATGGTGGCGCCGATGACCCGGTCGCTCTTCGTCTTCTCCACCGGGATCGGCTCGCCCGTGACCATGGCCTCGTCAACCGAGCTGTTCCCCTCGACGACCACGCCGTCCACTGGTATCTTCTCGCCGGGTCGGACGCGCAGGCGGTCGCCCACCTGCACCTGGTCGAGGGGCACGTCCTCCTCGCTGCCGTCGGCGTTGAGCCGGCGCGCCGTTTTGGGCGCCAGACCCAGCAGAGCCTTGATCGCGGCGTTGGTCTGGCTGCGCGCCCCGAGCTCGAGCACCTGCCCCAGCAGCACCAGGGCGACGATGACGGCGGCGGCCTCGAAGTAGACACCGACCTGGCCGTGCCCGTTGCGGAAGGAGGCCGGAAAGATGCTGGGGAACAGGGCCGCGATGAGGCTATAGACGAAGGCGACTGCCACACCCAGACCGATGAGGGTGAACATGTTGAGCTTCCATGTCACAACTGACCGCCAGCCGCGAACGAAAAACGGCCAGCCCCCCCACAGCACGACCGGTGCAGCAAGCATGAGCTGCGCCATGGTCCACACGCGCGCCGACGCCACGCTCTCCAGCCGGATGCCGACGAACTCCGCCATGGCGATGGCGAGCACCGGGATGGTCAGCGCCACGCTCACCCAGAACCGCCGGCGCATGTCGACGAGCTCCGGGTTTTCCTCCTCCTCGACCGTGACTGTGCGGGGCTCCAGGGCCATCCCGCAGATCGGGCAGCTCCCTGGGCCGTCGCGGACGATCTCCGGATGCATCGGACAGGTGTACTCGACGCGAGCGGGCGAGGCAGGGGAGACGAGAGGCTCCAGGGCCATCCCGCACTTAGGGCACGATCCTGGACTGGTTGCGCGAACCTCAGGATGCATGGGGCAGGTGTACGCGGCGCTTGTACCTTGGCTACTGTTTGCTTCGTTCCTCATGACTATCTCCGCTTGACGTGAAACATAAGGAGTCTCGTTTCTCTCGCGCTGGGCCACGTCCAGTCGCCAATGTGGGAAAGGGGGTGCCGGCGCCCGCCGGCACCCCGGTCCCCATGGCGTCTCAGCAGCAGTGGTGTTGGTGGCCGCCTTCATGCCCACCGGCACCTGCCTGCTTCACGTACCGCTCCGGCTCCTTGTCGAACTTCGCTTTGCAGCTCGGGGAGCAGAAGACGTAGGTGTTGCCGGCGTGAGTGCTCTTGAACTGCGAGTTCTCGTTCACGTTCATGCCGCAAACCAGATCCTTTGCCATTTCAGAACCCTCCTTTTTCGAAGTTGGCGTGACGCATGACCGCCCGAACCATCTTCATCACATCCCTCCTGTCTGATCCTTTCGCGCTTCAAGAACTCGTTGGCCCCCTAGCGCGGTCTCCGGACCCGCGAGGAGGCGCAGTGTCCCCACGGCTTGGCCTCTCCTTTCTCATGCTGCCCTGCATTCGTGACCGGATGATCACGATGTCGCTTCCCGTAGTTCAGTGCGGCGCTTCCATAGCTTGTAGATCGCCGGGTAGACCAGAAGCTCGAGGAGGAACGAGGTCACCAGGCCGCCGATCATGGGGGCGGCGATCCTCCGCATCACGTCGGCGCCCGCCGAGGTGGACCACATGATTGGCAGCAGGCCGCAAAAAGCCGCAGTGACGGTCATCATCTTTGGGCGCACGCGCTTGACCGCACCGTGAACGATCGCCTCGTCGGCTTCGGCCGCAGTGTTGAGCAGGCCGCGTCGCTTGTAGTCCTCCCACGACAGGTCGAGGAAGAGGAGCATGAACACGCCGGTCTCGGCGTCGAGGCCGAGCAGAGCGATCATGCCGACCCAGGCGGCGATCGACACGTTGTAGTGCAGGAAATGGAACAGCCAGATCGCGCCGATTGCGGAAAAGGGCACGGCCAGCATCACGACGGTCGCCTTGAATGCGGACTTCGTGTTGGCGTAGAGGAGCACGAAGATGAGGCCGAGCGTGATGGGCACCACGATCTTGAGGCGCTCGCGGACGCGCAGCATGTTCTCGTACTGTCCGGACCATTGCAGGACGTAGCCAGGCTGGAGCTGGACCTTCTTCCGGACGATTTTCTTGGCTTCCTCCACGTAGCCGCCGATGTCTCGCCCCGTGATGTCGACGTACACATAGCCGGCGAGGAAGCCGTTCTCGTCGCGGAGCATGGCCGGGCCTTGGACCAGCTCGATGTCGGCGAGCTGGGCGAGGGGAATCTGCGCGCCGGAGGGCGTGGGGACCAGAACGCGTTGCAGGCGGTTGACGTCGTCGCGCAGCTCCCTCGGGTAGCGCACGTTGACCGGGTAGCGCTCGCGGCCCTCGATGGTGGTGGTGATGTTCTCGCCGCCGATGGCAGTCATGATGACCATCTGCACCTGATCGATAGTCAGGCCGTAGCGCGCGAGTTGATCGCGGCGGGGCGTGAAGTCCATGAAGTAGCCGCCCGTGACGCGCTCGGCGTACGCGCTGCGAGTGCCGGGGATCTCGCGCATAATGCCCTCGAGCTGCTCGCCGATGCGCTGGATCTCCGTGAGGTTGGAGCCGAACACCTTGATCCCGATAGGCGTGCGGATACCGGTGGTGAGCATGTCGATGCGGGCCTTGATCGGCATCGTCCAGGCGTTGTTTACGCCCGGGATGCGTAGCGCAGCGTGCATCTTGTCCACCAGCTCCTCCCACGAGATGTGATCGGGCCAGATCGGCCGGAACAAAGGCTTGAGCCATTCGGGGGCCGAGGATGAGTACCAGCGCGGCTTCGCCTCCCACTCGTCTTCGGGCTTGAGGACGACGGTTGTCTCCATCATGGAGAACGGCGCCGGATCGGTGGATGTCTCGGCGCGTCCGGCCTTTCCGAACACCCGCTCCACCTCGGGGAACGATTTGAGCACGCGGTCCTGCGTGTCGAGCAGCTCCTTCGCCTGCTGCACCGAGATGCCGGGCAGGATCGTCGAGGGCATGTAGAGGATCGTCCCCTCGTTGAGCGGTGGCATGAACTCCGTCCCCAGCTTGAAGTAGAAGGGCAGGCTCACCGCCACGAGGCCGATGGCGGTGGCGATGATCGCCTTGGGGTAGCGGAGCACGAAGCGGCAGGCCGGCTCGTAGACCCTGAAGAGCACGCGGCTGATGGGGTGCTTTTCCTCGGAGTAGTAGGTTCCCACCAGGGCCTTGCTCGCTATCCACGAGAGAACGCGGGGCCTGAACGAGAAGGGATCCATGCGCGCAAAGAGCATCCGAAGGGCGGGGTCGAGGGTGATAGCAAGGAGGGAGGCCAGCGCCATGGCGAGGTTCTTGGAGTAGGCGAGGGGCTTGAACAGGCGACCTTCCTGGTCAACGAGCGCGAACACCGGCATGAATGCCACCGCAATCACCAGCAGGGAGAAGAAGACCGACGGGCCAACGTCTTGCATGGCTTTGAGGAGCACGACGCGGAAGTCTCCTTTGCGGCCCCCGGCCTCCCAGTGGTGCAGATTGTTGTACGCGTTCTCCACCTCGACGATGGCGCCGTCCACGAGCACGCCCACCGAGATGGCGATCCCGGCGAGCGACATGATGTTGACGGTGACACCCATGTAGTAGAGCGGGATGAACGCGAGCAGGACCGAGACGGGGATGGTGAAGATCGGGACGAAGGCAGAAGGGATATGCCAGAGGAAGAGCAGGATCACGATCGAGACGATGATCATCTCGATGGTGAGCTCGTGCTTGAGTGTGCCGATGGCCCGCTCGATGAGGTTGGAGCGGTCGTAGGTGGTCACGATCTCCACGCCTTTGGGCAGGGAGGGCCCGATCTCCTTGAGCTTCTCCTTGACCAGGTTGATCACGTTGAGGGCGTTCTCGCCGTGCCGCATCACGACGATGCCGCCCACGTGATCGCCGGTCCCATCGAGGTCCGAGACGCCGCGGCGGATCTCCGGGCCCAGCTCGACGCGGGCGATGTCCTTGAGCAGGACCGGCACCGCGCCCTGTCCGACCTTCACAACGATCTGCTCGAAGTTGTCCAGGGAGCGCGCGTACCCGCGCCCCCGCACCATGTACTCGCGGCCCGAGAACTCGAGAAGGCGCCCACCCACCTCGTTGTTCGACCGCCGGATAGCCTCCACGACCTCATCGAGCCGGAGCTTGTAGGCGGCAAGCCGGTTGGGGTCCACCGTAATCTGGTACTGCTTGACGAAGCCGCCGATGGAGGCGACCTCCGCGACGCCAGGCACCGACTGGAGGGCGTAGCGCAGCGTCCAGTCCTGGTAGGAGCGCAGCTGGTCGAGGGAGTGGCTCCCCGACTTGTCGACGAGCGCGTACTGGAAGACCCACCCGACACCGGTCGCATCGGGTCCGAGCTCCGTCTGTACACCCTGGGGGAGGCGCGCTTGGATTTTCGAGAGATACTCCAGAACCCGTGAGCGGGCCCAGTACAGGTCCGTCCCATCCTGGAAGATCACGTACACGTACGAGAAACCGAAGTCGGAGAAGCCCCGGATCGCCTTGACCTTGGGAGCGCCAAGCAGCGCCGTGATGATGGGATAGGTGACCTGGTCCTCGATGATGTCCGGCGAGCGATCCCAGCGCGAGTAGACGATCACCTGGGTGTCGGAGAGGTCCGGCAGGGCGTCAAGCCGGATCTCCTTGAGCGTGTACGCGGCCAGCGCGCAGAGCGCGGCGACCCCCAGTAGCACCAGCATCCTGTTGTGAGCTGAGAACTCGATGATCCTCTTGATCATTGGGGACCTCCGTGCTTGTGGTCGGAGGTCTTCTTCATGCCGGCGACGGCGGCGCGGAGCTGCGACTCCGAGTCGAGCAGGAAGTTGGCCCGCGTGACGACCTGGTCACCCGCGGCGACACCCGACAGGACCTGAGCCTTGCCCGAGCTGCGGACGCCGAGCTTCACCTCACGCGGCTCGAACCGCCCACCACCCAGGCTCACGAACACCACCTGGCGCTCACCCGTGTCGATCACCGACGAGTCCGGGATGACGACCCCCTCGGCGGCGTCCAGCGGCAGCTCGACGTTTACGAACATCGCCGGCTTGAGGGCGAAGTCCGGGTTCGGGAATTCGAGGCGCAGGCGCAAGGTGCGGCTCTCCGGATTGAGGGTGGGGTAGATGTAGGTGACGCGCCCGGCGAGCTGACGTGTGGGGTCATAGGGAAGCGTGACCCTTGCTTCCTGGCCGACGTGCAGGGCGCGCGCCTCATACTCGTAAAAGTCGGCCTCGATCCAGATTCGGGAGAGATCCGTGATGGTGAACAGCTCCATGCCCGGCTCGATCTGCTGGCCCTCGAAGATCTCCTTGGCTGTGACGAAACCGGAAACCGGGGCGAGGAGGGTGACGGCGCGCTTCGGCTGGCCGGTGCGCTTCAGCTCCTCGATGAAGTCCTCGGGGACGTCGAAGAGCCGAAGGCGCTGCTCGGCGGCCCGAAGCAGCTCCTCACCACCTCTGCGGACCTCCGGAAGCTCCGATACACCGAACTTCGCGGCCATCTCGCGCGCCCGCAGGAACTCCTGCTGGCTCGCCAGCAGCTCCTGCGAGTAGATCGACAGGATCGGTTCTCCCTTCCGCACGAGCTGGCCAGTGAAGTTCACGAAGAGCTTCTCCACCCACCCTGCGATCTTCGTGTGGACGTGCCGGATGCGTGTCTCGTCGGCGGTCACGGTCCCGACGGTCCGCACGGAGCGGGCCACGCGTTCGATAACGGCTGGCTCCGTCTGGACGCCGGAGAGGCGAATCCCATCCGAGCTGATCTCGACCGTCGCCATGCCTTCCACGCCGCCGCCCGCGGGCCCCGCCTGGTCGGCGTAAACCGGCACATAGTCCATCCCCATCTCGTCCTTCATCGGAACCGGAGAGGTGACCGTCGGGTTCATGGGATTGCGGTAGAAGAGAAGCTTCTTCTCGCCTGCCGCCCGCTGTCCCGCGCGGACAGGGGCACCCTTATCCCCAGCCTCCCCACTCCCAGCCTTTCTCTCCACCACGTTCATCCCGCACTTCGGGCAGCGCTCGTTCGGGTCGTCAGTCAAGAACTCGGGATGCATCGGGCACGTGTAGGTCTTGTGCTCCTTCGGGTAGTCGCCGGTCGTTCCCGCCGGTACCAGCTTCATCCCGCACTTCGAGCAGCGGCCGGGCCTGGCCGAGGTCACCTCGGGGTGCATCGGGCAGGTGTACGCGGGCACCGTGGTCGGTGCGACCTTTTCCTCGATCGGCACCAGGCGCATGCCGCAGATCGGGCAATCACCGGGCTTGTCGGAGATAAACGTGGGGTGCATCGGGCAGTGGTACTTCACGTCTGCCTGCGGGTTCTTCCCGCAACCGGCCAGCACCACGCCCACAATCAGGACGGCAGCAATCGCCAGCACTGGCCAGCGGGTCCTTGCAGTGATCGACATGTCAATTCTCCTTCCCAGCTTGGGACCCGGTGGGAGAGGCGATCAGCGCCTCGAGCTCGGCCCAGGTCGAAAAGCGCTCCGCCTCGCGCGACGCGAGCTGCACGCGGGCTTCGAGCCACCGATTGAAGTCGTCTACGACGGTGAGGAAATCGCCGCGGCCTGCGAGGTAGGAGGAACGGGCGGCGTCGATCGCCGCGCTCGTCTGCGGAACGATCGCCTGCTGGTAGCGCTGGATCTGCTTTTCGGAACGCTGCCACTCGGCCGCGAGGCGTGCGGCCTCAGCACGCACCGCAGCCTGGGCATCCCGCAGGTCGGCCTGGGACATGGCGAGCTCGTGCTCGGCGGCGCGGATCATCGGCTCCTGCTTTTGCTTCCTCCAGAGGGGCCACTCGAGGCCAAAACGCAGCGTTACGGCCGGGTCGAAACCACCTCGCAGGCCCAGCGCAGCGCCGGCGTACAGGTTGGGCCTGAACTCCAGCCTGGCGACCTCGAGGCGCCGCTCGGCAGCGCTCACTGCGGCCTGTTTCACCGCCACCTCGGCCGAGTTGGCAAGTACCAGCTCTTCCAAGGAGGAGGTCGGGAACGGCGCGGAAGGGAGCAGCTCCACCCTCCCCAGCGGCGCCTCCCCGGGCAGGTCGCGCAGGCGGTTGAGGGCGGCCACAAGAGCTGTCCGCTCGGCGGACAGGTCGTCCAGCCGCTCGCCCAGCCGCGACAACTCGAGCTGCGCCTTGATCACTGCCTCCTGCTCGGCCTGCCCGGCGCTGTACCTCCCTGCCACCGTGGCGCTGAGCATCTCGAGCAGCTCCCGGGCCGCCTGCAGCGCCTGGCGTTCGCGGTCCAGGGCGTACACCCGGGCATAGAGGGTACGTACCTGGGCCGCAACCAGTCGCTGCAACTGATCGAGCTCGGCGCCGCGAATCGCTGTCTCGGCCCGCGCGGCCTGCCGTCGCGCTTCACGCTTCCCCGGGTACAGGAGGCCTTGCCGGACCTCGGGGCCGATCATGGACATCTCTTCCGTGCCCACGGTGTACTTGGGAAAGCCCATGTCGGCGAGCATGAACTCGATCATCGGGTCTGGCAGCGCCCCGGCGGGGCCGATCATCTCGCGCGCCGCCGCCAGCCGTTCGCGCAACGCCGCCAACGAGGGCGAGCGTTCGAGAGCCGCCGCCACCAGTTCGTCGGCGGTTGGCGCCAGGGCCTCCTGCTCCGTCACTGCTCCGCCGATACCTGGCACGGGCGCTCCGCCTTCCTCGCCGGGCACCGCGTACAGCATGCCGGCCGAAAGCGAGAGCAGGGCTGCGAACAATGAACTCAGAAAAGGGTTGTTCTGCACAACATCCTCCAGGTTTCTTGAGACAACGATCCTATTCCCGCACTGGTGCGGGCACAACTCTCCCTGGGGATGACGTCAGCAGCGGAAGGCGCAGCTCGTGAGGTAGACCGGTGCGGGCGAGAATGCAGGCGCGGGCGCAGCCGCGGCGGATGCGTCCGCCTCCACTGGCGGAAGGATCGCGGCCACGGGGCCGGTCGCGGCGTCGGCGAGTTGGTCTGGCGAGATCTTGGAAGCCGGCACCGCAGGGGCCTGGGCAGGCGAGGGAGCCCGTTCATCCGCTCCCCGGCAGCCGCATGCCTTCGCGTGCTCGCAGCAGGACGGTAAGGCCTGCGAGCCGGCGCAGAGAGGGAGCGCGGCACCGGGCGCCATCGCCAGGAGCCAGCCAACGACAGTTAGCGCGATTAACTTCCCCACGGGTGCAAGATAAACCCAGGCGGCCCAAGTGTCAAGGGCATTCACGATGCGCGAAGGCGTGCGCGGGCCGGGATCGATCGAGACCGTGTTGCCAACGCGGCGCTCCCGAGGATGGACAGCGGCGCGGGAAGCGGTGCTACAATCCGGCCTCTTCGTGGGGGATGTGAGTATGCCGCGTCACGCCGCGACTGTCTGCTTCTCATCAGCCCTGGGCCTGCTCGAGGTTGAATCTGCCGACACGGGGATCACGCGTGTCCGCCTCGGTGCCCGCGGAAAGCCACGCGAAGTCGGGGACGGTGACGCCCTCGAGTGCGCACGCAAAGCGAAGGGCGAGATTCTTTCGTACCTCGATGGAGAGCTCAAGCGCTTCACGGTGCAGGTGGAGCTGGAGGGAACACCGTTCCAGCGCGCCGTGTGGGCCAAGCTCGTCGCCATCCCCTACGGGAAGACCAGGACCTACGGCGAGATCGCGGCGGAGCTGGGCAAGCCGAGGGCGGCCCGCGCGGTGGGCATGGCGTGCGGCGCCAACCCCATCCCGATTTTGGTCCCGTGCCACCGCATCGTGGCGGGGAACGGGGGGCTCGGAGGCTTCGGCGGAGGCGTCAAGATGAAGCTCGATCTCCTCGAGTTGGAGCGCGGCAAACCCTGAGGCCCGAGCGGCCAAGAGGAGAGCCGGGATGCGTGCCTACCTCATCTTCACCGGCTCGGGGCCGATCCTGATCCTGACCACCTACCCGGGCGTCACCGACGAGCATCTGGTGGCTAAGCTGAGGCACAAGGGGATTACTAAGTTTATCGCCTACGAGGTCCCGCTCGAGCGTACCCGGAAGCTCTACGGGGTTCCTTTCGAGGTCATCGCGGCCGACCTCGCCGGCCAGGAGGACCTGAGGGTCCTCGACTTCAACGGCCACAACATCTTCTCCAACTTCCGTCTCTCCGAGCTGGGCGAGCCAATCAGGCACGGCGACTGACGATGAGGCGGTTGCCGTCGGCCGCGAGCTCGAGGCCGACGCGAGCGAACAGCGCAGGAAGCGAAGCGAGGGGCAGCCCCATCACGGCCTGCACGTTGCCCTCGACCCTCTCCACGAGAACGGCACCCTTGCCCTGGACCGCGTAGGCGCCTGCCTTGTCGTCGCCCTCGCCGGTCGCCACGTACCAGGCGAAGAGCTCCTTCGAGTAGGGAACGAACGTCACCCTTGCGGCCTCCAGGTGGCCCGCCTCCCGTTCGCCCCAGCGGAGCGCCAGCGCCGTGAGCACCGTGTGCGTCGTTCCGGCGAGGTCGGCGAGCATCGCGGCCGCCTCCCTCCGGTCGGCGGGCTTTCCGAGGATTCTGTCGCCGAGGACGACCACGGTGTCAGCGGAGAGTACCGGCAGATCCGGGTGCCGGAGCGCCACGGCGCGTGCTTTTTCCCGAGCGACCCGCTCGGCGTGGATCGGAGGGGATTCGGCTGGCAGGGGCGTCTCGTCGATGTCCGGTGCAACGATCTCCGTCTCGAGGCCGAGCCGTGCGAGGAGCTCGTGCCTCCGGGGGGAGGCGGAGGCGAGGACCAGCGTCAGCGCCTGGCGGTTCATGCCGGGATCTGCAGGCGAATCGTGATCACCGACCGCGTGTCGTCCACGACCTCGACCACGGTGCCGGCCGGGATGACACCTTTCTCGATGCTCTGGGCGGCCAAGATCACGCTCTCCTTGCCATGCTGGATCCGCACCTGGCCGTACCCGCCCGGTGCGATCTCGCGGATGACCACCGCCTTCTCGACGGGCGGCCACCGCGGGGGGTGGCGGCGCACGACGACGTGTGCGAGCAGGAAGCAGACCAAACCGGCGGCGAGGGCCACGGGGAGGGTCCGCGACGGTTCGGGGACCCGGCCCCCGCTCATGACCAGCCCCACGGCCCCGGCGAGGATCAGCCCGGCCGACAGCCTGTGCCCCAGCAGAGCGATGAACGGACGGTTCTGATCGGGGTGGGGAACGACGAGACGGTGCTGGGCCAACGAGCGCAGGTCCCGCAGCAACCCCGTCACGACGGCGAGGACCAGGCCGACCAGGAGCGCCGCGAGGTACGCGAAGGCCCAGGTCACTTGGCGAGTGTACCCCTCTTGCGACTGCCAGTCACCATGCCGCGCCGCCGCCCGCGAACGACGGGCACGGGGAGCCCGGAGGTGTCCACGTTGACGTACGTGATCCGGGCCTCCGTGACGCGCCTGGGGGTTGCGCCCTTGCCCGGCGGAGCGGCCTCGACCACCACCTTGACGGTGATCGATGTGCGGCCGATCCGCACCGGCTCGCAGTAGAACGACACCAGGTCGCCGACCCGGACCGGGGCGTGGAAGACGACCTTCTCCATCGCGACCGTCACGACGCGGTCGGCCCCGTGGAGGTGGGCCCCGATCGCGCCGGCCTGGTCGATGTACGAGAGGATCACGCCCCCGAAGATGGTGCCGTGCGGGTTGGTGTCCCTGGGCAGCAGAGTGACCCGAATCGCCGGCTGGCGCTCATCCCTGGCTCTCATGGGTGAAGTTTAGCAAGGGTGGTGTGGCCCCTTCTGTGATAGTGTGACCCCGAGACGGGCGCGGGCGGCATGGATGCCGCGTCCGGTCGAAACGTATGCTTGGCAGGGCGTCGAGGTCCGGGACTGGAGAGTTTCGCGTGACACGGGAGAGACGGCGATGAGGCGAGGCGCTGTACTGGCGGCGACGGCTCTGTTGCTGGCCGGCTGGGTATTTGCGCAGGGCCGGGATCCGGCCCTTGATGTCTTCCGCACCCAGGTCGAGATCGAAAAGAGGCTGCTCCTGGCCGACGTGGCGAGCCTGGGGACGGTCCAGGAGCAGCTGCGCGCGGCGTGCGACCGCCTCGTGCGGTTGGGGGACGACCTGCTGCGCGCGCAGAAGGACGGCGAGGACTTCGGGAGCTTCGTTGCGCGCTCGGCGGACCTGCGCCGCGCCGAGTCGGAGGTAGCGGACCTCACGGCGGCGGCGGCACAGCTCCGCTCCACCATCGGGGCTCGCCGCGCCTACCTCCAGCAGGTTCAGGCCGAGGTACGCCGGATGGAGGAGACCACTCTGGCCACCGGGGACGACCTCTCCGGCCGCTGGCAGGTGGCGATCGAGCCGGGTGCCATGAAGGGGACGTTCGACCTCCGGCTGGACGGCACCCTCGTCACCGGCGTCTACCAGCTCTCGGGCGGTTGGAAGGGGTCCCTGCGCGGCACGCTCGTCAGCGGGGACCTCCGGCTCGAGCGGATCGACACGCAGCAGGGGTTCACCGCGGTCTACACCGGCCGGCTGGTCACGCGCATCGGCGAGAAGAGGCTGGAGGGGACGTGGGAGGCGACCAACCTGGCGGCGGGAATGCCAGGTGGGGGCACCTGGGTTGCTCGCCGCGAGACGCGTCCTTGAGTGTCTTCTGGAGATGAAGATGTGGAAGAACCCGATCGTGACGGCAGTCATCGGCATCCTCCTGGGCTTTTTCGTCGGCTACCTGCTCGGTCAGGGGCAGGGAGTTGCCCCGGCGCCGAAGCCCGCCGCGAGCGACCCCCACGCCGGGGTTCCCGGGGCCCCTCCGCTGACCGGGCAGCCGCAGATGCCGCCTGAGGGAGGGCGCACCGCCGCCACGGCGAACCCGCGCCTGCTGGAGCAGGCCCGCGAGCTCGAGACGCTGCTCGCCAAGGACCCCGGCAAGTACGAGCACCTGGTGCAGATGGCCAACACCCAGTACGACCTGAACGACTTCGTCAAGGCCGCCGGCTACTACGAGAAGGCCCGCGCCATCAAGGACGACTCCCCCGACGTGCTCACCGACCTCGGCGTCTGCTACAAGGAGACCGGGAAGCCGCAGAAGGCGGTGGAGCTCTTCGACCGTGCCGCCGACCTACGCCCGGACCACTGGCAGTCGCGTTACAACGCCGCCGTCGTGAGACTCTTTGACCTCAAGGACCCCGCCGGCGCCAAGGCCGAGCTCGAGAAGCTCAAGAAGCTACAGGGGAAGACCTCGGGTGTCCCCGACTTGAGCGGGCTCGAGGGCGAAATCGCCAAGCGGAGCAAGTGACCTTCGCTCGCGAAGGCGAACGAAGGTCGTCCCGAGCCTGAGCAAGGCGAGGGCGAGGGATCTCACGCGATTCGCTCCTGCTCCAAGAGGTCAACACGAGAGCGCGACGACAACCCGCTGGAGAGACGACTGACGTGGCGCGCGCTCCGATTGCCGCAGCAGAGGTAGACTCCCCGTGGCATTTGCCGCACGGGGAGCGTCCGAGCATGGAGATCTGGGTCGAAGCGCTTCGTCGCGCCGAGCTGGTGGCCGTGGGAGCCACGCTCTCCCGGCGGGAGCTGATCCGGGGGCGTGAGGGGAACCTCTCGTGCCGCCTCGACGACCGCACGATCCTGCTCACGCCACGCGGCGCCGACAAGGGGCGCCTCCTGCCCTCCGACCTCATCCGCTGCCGTCTCGACCAGCCACCGCCGGACCAGGCCTCGACGGAGGCGCCGACGCACATGGCCGTCTACCGGCGCTGCCCCGAGGTGCAGGCCCTTGTCCACGCGCACCCGCCGGCTCTCCTGGCGCTCGCCGCGCGCGGGCGGAGGCCGGACCCGGAGCTGCTGGAGGAGGGGAAGGTGCTGGTCCCGCGCCTCGAGCTTCTGCTCCCAATGCCGCCGGGCAGCGGACGCCTCGCCGAGGCGTGCGCCACCGCGCTCGCACGGGTGCCCGTGGCTGTCGTGCGGGGCCACGGCGTCTTCTGCACCGGCGACGACGTGTGGCAGGCGCTCGAGCGCGTCCAGGTCGTGGAGCTTCTGGCCGGCCTCGCGCTCGCCGGCCAGGGAGGTTCGACGAGGCCATGAAGAGCGGCAAGCTCCCGTTCCCGGAGCCGTCCGGGTTCCCGCCGGGGACGCCGCTCGCGGAGCGCATGCGCCCGCGCTCCCTCGACGAGGTCGTGGGGCAGGAGACGCTGGTGGGGCCGGGGGGCGTCCTCCGCCAGCTGGTGGCGCGCGGGGAGCTACCCTCGCTGATCTTCTGGGGGCCTCCGGGGAGTGGGAAGACGACGCTGGCACGGGTTCTCGCGGGTGCGTGCGACACGGAGTTCGTGACGTTCTCGGCCGTGCTCTCGGGCGTCAAGGAGGCGAGGGCGGTGATGGACGGAGCCAAGCGGCTGCGCGCCGCCACCGGCCGCCGCAGCATGCTGTTCGTGGACGAGGTGCACCGCTTCAACAAGGCGCAGCAGGATGCGTTCCTGCCGTTCGTCGAGAGCGGCGACATCGTGCTCTTCGGGGCGACCACCGAGAACCCGTCGTTCGAGCTGAACGCGGCGCTGCTGTCGCGCGTCAAGGTCTACGTCTTGGAGTCGCTCGCGGCGCCGCACGTCCGGACCCTGCTCGAGCGGGCCCTGGCGGACTCCGAGCGCGGGCTCGCCGGGTGGGGCCTGTCGGTGCAGGACGCCGCGCTGGAGGAAATCGTCCGCTTCGCCGACGGCGACGCGCGCGTGGGGTACAACCTTCTGGAGGTCGCGGCCGAGGCGGCAGGCCGCGGGGGCACCCTCTCGTCCGACGGCGTACGCAACGTTGCGCAGCGCCGCCTTGCGCGGTACGACAAGGAAGGGGAGGAGCACTACAACCTCATTTCGGCGCTCCACAAGTCGATCCGGAATTCGGACGTGGACGCGTCGCTCTACTGGCTCGGGCGCATGCTGGAGGGAGGCGCCGATGCGCGTTTCATCGCCCGGCGGCTGCTGCGCGTGGCCTCCGAGGACGTCGGGATGGCGGACCCAAGGGCGCTCGAGCAGGCCTCCGCCGCCGCCCACGCCGTCGAGCACGTCGGCTTGCCCGAGTGCGGCCTGGCACTCGCCCAGGCCGCGGTCTACCTTGCCCTGGCACCGAAATCGAACGCCCTCTACGCCGCCTACGGCAAGGTGCAGCGGACCGTGGCCGAGAAGCCGGCCTACCCGGTTCCGCTTCACATCCGCAACGCGCCGACGAAGCTGATGCGCGAGCTCGGCTACTCCGAGGGCTACGTGTACGCGCACGACACCGAGGAGAAGGTCGCGGACATGGAGTGCCTGCCCGCAGAGCTGGCGGGCGAGCGGTTCTACGAGCCGACCGAGGAGGGGTGGGAGAAGCGCATCCGCGAGCGGATCGCCGAGCTGCTCGCGCGCAGGAAGCGCACTCGGAAGGGGTGAGCTGCTCGCCGAGGCATGACGCCAGGGCGTGCCGGGCGGCGACATCGTGGTGTGCGCCGCTCTTGTGAACGGGACTGACCTCTAGGCTCCGGGGGAGCCCGCCGTCCACTTGCCGAGGCATGCCGTCTACTCCATAATCCCACGAAGAGAGGGAAAATCGGTTGGAGTCGCTGCCAATCATCCTCGGCCGTTGGTCGATCGGCGTACAGCTGGCCACGGTCTCGGTCATCGCGATCTTCTTCGTTTTCCTGGCCCGAAGCTCCAAGCTGGAAGAGCTGCGGCTGTGGGCGATGGCCTGGGTCGCCGATGCGTTTGCGATAGGCGCCGTTCTGCTGTACGCGGTCGCGGGCAGCACCAGCATGCTCCTTCAGGTCGAGACCGGCGTCTACGCCGCCGGCAAGACGCTCTTCGTGATCCTGCTAGTGGCCGGGACGCGTCACCACCTGTGGCCAGGTGTGGCGATGTGGGTCCGCATGCGCCACGCGGGCATCATCGTGGCGGTCTGGGGCCTCACGACGAGCGTGCTCTCCGACCAGCTGGTCTACGTGCAGCTCGCACAGAGCCTCGTTGTCGGGACCGTGATGGCGGCAGCCGGCTGGTGGGTGCTGCGCAACCCGCGCGGCGAACGATCGCGCTGGCTCGGGCTCGGCTTCATGGTCGAGGGCCTCCTCTTCCTGCACTACGTCCCGATCCTGGCGCCGGTCATCTGGGGCTCTCCACCGGTGTTCGCCTATGTGCGTTACGGCTCTTTCTTCGACGTGGTGGCCGAGCTGCTCATCGCGCTGGCGAGCCTGGTGGCATTGCAGGATCGCATCGTGGAGGAGCTGCGCTACGCGAACGAGGAGCTGGTGGCCTCGCAGGATCGGCTGCGCCAGCTCATCGACCTCGACCCGCTGACGTCGCTCATGAACCGGCGCGGCTTTCGCCGCGAGCTTGCGCGGCTGGAGGCCTCGGGTGCGGCGATCATTTTCGTGGACATCAACAACTTCAAGGCGATCAACGACCGTTTCGGGCACAGCGCGGGTGACGCCTGTCTCAAGCGGATGGCCCGCCTGCTCACGCAGTGCTTCCGGCTGGACGACGCCCTCTTCCGATGGGGAGGGGACGAGTTCCTCGTGATGGCACCAAGCCTCGACATCGAGGGCACCGGGAAGCGGGTCGCCCACCTTTGCGGCCTGCTGACCCAGGCGGAGACAGATACCCCAATGTTCGAGATCGCCGTGGGCGTGGCGTTGCTCCCGCCCGGCGGCGATGCGACTGCCGCGCTGCACGAAGCCGACGCCCGCATGTACATCGACAAGCGTCGGATGGGCGTCGCGCACCCTCACGACAACGCCTAGTCGCCGCAGGTGAAGGAGGCACTCAGGCTGGCCGGTGCCCGGTTTGGTGAGGTAACGTGCACCGGTGAGTCGAGCCCGGCAGGACCGGACCTGGCCGCTCGTCGCGACGTGCACGCGCGGGCTCGAGGACGTGCTGCGCGGAGAGCTGCTGGCGCTCGGGCATGAGGAGGCCGCTGGCGGGCGGGGCGTCGTGAGCTTCCGCGGCGGGCTCGACGAGGTCTACCGCGCCAACCTCTGGCTGCGGACCGCGATGAGGGTCCTTCGCCAGCTCGCGGAAGGCCCGGCCGCCGATCGGGACTCCCTCTACCGGCTGGCGCGCGCCGTCGCGTGGGACGGGCTGATGAAGCCCGGCCAGACGCTGGCGGTGGAGCCGGCCGGACGGACGGAGGCGTTTCGCAGCACGGCCTTTGCCGCTCTCACGGTCAAGGACGCCGTCGTCGATTCCCTTCGTGAGGCCTGGGGATTCCGGCCCGATGTGGAGAGGAGCGACCCGGACCTGCGCGTCCACCTTCACCTGGCGGGCGAGCGGGCAGGGATCGCGGTGGACAGCAGCGGCGAACCGCTCTCCCATCGCGGGTACCGGCCACGCGGCGGACCCGCGCCGCTGTCGGAGAGCCTGGCGGCCGGCGTCCTCCTGATCGCCGGCTACGACGGCACGAGACACCTGGTGGACCCGATGGCAGGGACCGGCACGATCGCGATCGAGGCCGCCCTCATCGCCACCCGCACGCCCCCCGGCTGGCGGCGGACGTTTGCCTGTGAGCGCTGGCCTCAGCACGACCCAGCGCGCCTGGGGGCGCTGCGTGATGCGGCCTCTCGGCAGCGGCGTGCCGCGCCCGCGGCCATCCTGGCCAGCGACAGCGACCCGCGTGCGGTGGCAGCGATCCGCCGCAACCTCAAGGAGGCCGGCGTGGCGGACGCCGTGGTCGTCGAGGCACGCGACGCCCGCGAGCTTCGACTTCCCGGTCCGGGTGCCATGATCGTGACGAACCCGCCCTATGGCGAGCGCCTCGGTGACGCGGCCGAGCTTACCTCCCTCTACCGATCGTTCGGCGATGCGCTCAAGCGGCGAGCCGCGGGGGGTGAGGCGTGGCTCCTGGTCGGGAGCCTGGATCTCGTGAAGGCGGTCGGCCTCCGCCCCACGCGACGCGTCGTCCTCTTTAACGGTCCGATCGAGTGCCGCCTCCTGCGCTACGATCTCTACGAGGGCGGTCGCGCCCCAGCAAAGCGGGCCGCGGGAGCGCCGGATAGTTGAGACGCAGGTGCGATATTGGTGCTAGACTGCCCGGCCTGTGACGACTGCGATCGCAGCCCTCATCCCCGCCTATAATTGCGCTGACCGGATCGGGCCCGTCGTGCGCGGCATCCGGAGCTACATCAGGGACGTCCTCGTCGTGGACGACGGTTCCTGCGACACCACCTCCGACTGCGCGCGGGCGGCGGGTGCACGCGTCGTGAGACACGAGGCAAACCGCGGCAAGGCGCCGGCGCTGCGCTCGGGTCTGGCGGTCCTGCTGGGGCAACCCTACACGCATGTCCTGATGCTGGACGGCGACGGCCAGCACGACCCCGACGATGCGCCGCACTTCCTGGAGGCGGCGGCGGAGGCGGACTTCGTGCTCGGCAACCGACTGTGGAACCCCGGGGCGATCCCAGCCAAGCGCTTCTGGACCAACTTCATCGGGACGCGGGCCCTCGAGCTCATGAGTGGATTCCCCCTCGAGGACTCGCAGTGCGGCTACCGCCTTGTCGCCGCGGGTTTCCTCCGCCGCATGGGACTGGTCGGAAAACGCTACTCGGTCGACACGGAGATGCTCGTGCGCGCCGGCAAGCTGCGCGCGCGCTTCGCCCATGTTCCGGTTCGAGTGATCTATGTCGGCGCGCCTTCGCACTACCGGTCGGTCCAGGACACGGTCCACATCGTCCTTTCAGCCGTTCGCTTCAAGGTGGACGACGACGATCTGCGGGTGGACCCCGGACCCAACGCCTGGCGCAGGCTCGTGAGCACGCAGCCGGTGCTCGAGCCCCTGCCCGGTGAGGCGTAGTAGACCGGCGCGCATGAAGGAAGCCGGAGAGGATGCAAGGCATCGCTGGTTCGAAAAGGCCCCGCGGAAGGGTCGGGCCTCGCACGGGTGGGGGATCGTGGCAGAGGGCGTTGGCTCTCTTCCCCGGGGTGGCCGCTACGGCACCGGGCATGGGGCTCCGGCTCGCCGGAATGGCCGTCGCCGTTGGGCTCTTCGCCGAGTTTTCCGCGGCCCGCGGCGTGGACGTCTTGCACCGCGCTTGTGCAGCCGACGACGGCGAGCTGCACGGGGACCGCTCGTGGGAGCTGGCCGTGGTGGCGACGGAGGTCGCGGCCGTCGTCGTTCCCCGACAGATCCTGCTGGCGGGCAGGGAAGAGTCCGTGCACGAGCTGGCGGCGAGGGTCGGTTCCGGAGCCCTCGGCGTCAACGTGCTTCCGGTGCGCTGGCTGCTCCACACGAGCCTGATGAGGCCGGCCTCGCGTGAGCTCGTGCGGCGGCGCGCCGAGGTGGGCGAATTGCGGCCGTTCCGCGTTCCGGTCTACTCTGCGCTTCACAGTGGGTGCGTCGAGGGCCCGCTCGAGGGGTGGCGGCTACTGGTGGAGCACCACTTTCGGCCAGATCGTTTCGATCGCGCTTTCGAAGCGGCAACCGGCGACGGCTTGGTGCGCTGCGTCGAGCTCGGGCCCGCCGGCACGCTCGAGCGCGCGGTGCGCTGGCTCGGGCGCCCGAGGGTCGAGGTCGAGACCTTCCCGGGGGGCGCGCCGGACCGGGTGCGGGAGAGGAAGGCGAGATGCTGAGCGTGGTCGTCAGCGGCGGCTCGCGCGGGATCGGCCGCGCCATCGTCGAGCTGCTGGCGGACCAGAGCTACCGCGTGCACTTTCTCTACCGCTCCCGTGACGACGCGGCGCTCGAGGTGGTCGAGTCGGTCACGCGGCGCGGCGGCATTGCGGTGGCGCACCGCTGCGACGTCACCGATCCCCAGGCGGTCGACGCCTTCCTGGGGATGGTCTCGGGCGAGGAGCTCTACGCGCTCGTCAACAACGCTGCCACCCTGCGTGACGGCCACTTCCTGCTCATGGACCAGGAGCGCTGGGACGTCGTCCTCGGGACCGTGCTCACTGGGGCCTATCGGCTCGCGCGAGGGTGCCTGCGGCCCATGCTGCACGCCGGGCGCGGGCGCATCGTGAACGTCGGCTCGCTCTCGGGCCTGCTCGGACAGGCGGGGCAGGCGAACTACGCCGCCGCCAAGGGCGGCCTGCACGCGTTCACCAAGGCCCTCGCGCGGGAGCTTGGGCGCTACGGCATCACCGTGAACGCCGTCGTCCCGGGCTGGATCGAGACCGATCTCCTCGCGCAGCTTCCGGAGAGCAGGCGGACCGAGGCCCGGTCGAGCGTGCCCCTCGGCCGCTTCGGAGAGGCGCGCGAGGTTGCGCGCGTCGTCGCCTTCATGCTCTCCGATGCGGCCTCGTATCTTACCGGCGTCACGCTTCGCGTGGACGGCGGCGTGGGCGCGTGACCGGTCGGCCCTCGACTCGTCCCGGGGCGTCGCCCGATCAGCTGGGCGGGCCATGCTGACCCCAGAACCGCCGCTGGAAGTGGTACGCGAGCTGGAGTGCGATGCTGCCCGGGACCCCTTCGCCGACCGGCTTGGCGTCGAGGCGCACGACCGGCATGAGCAGAAGGGCGGTGGACGCGACGAACAGCTCCTCCGCGCGGCGAAGGTCGCTCAGGGTCAGGGGCCGCGTTGAGAACGCCAGCCCGAGCTGGGCGCAAATCTCGTCAACGACGACGGTGCTGACCCCGGGTAGGATGCGAGGACTCGAGGGCGGCGTGATCACGGTTTTGTTGAGGACCGCGAACAGCGTGCTCGCCGACCCTTCGTTTGCGAAACCGTCCTGCCCAACGAAGATGGCCTCTTCCGCGCCCTGCGCGAGCGCCTTCTTGCGTGCGAGCACGGCGGGGAGAAGCATCACGGTCTTGAGGTCGCGCCGTTGCCACCGCGAGTCCGGAAACGTGATCGCCGCAATACCGCGCGAGATCTCGGCCGGAACCGGGAACGCGAAAGACCGCAGGTAGGCGAAGAAAAAGGGCTGCGGCGGCTCGGGTGGGACGTGGCTGCGCGGAGCCGCGCCGCCGGTGACCTGAGCGTACAGGATTGCGGTCGGGTGAGGCTCACGCCGGTGGAGGCGCGCCACGATGGACTTCCATTGCTCCAGCTCGGGAACGCCGGAATGCAGGCCCAGCTCTCGCGCCCCGCCGCGCATCCGCTCCACGTGGTTGGCGAGGCGAAACGGCTCGCCGGCGACCACCGCGATCACCTCGTAGAGGCCCTCCCCGAACTGCAGCGCACGGTCCTCGAGCGGAACGCGGGCCTCGGCGAAGGGGACGAGGCGTCCGCCGAACCAGGCCCATGCCGGGGTGCCGGGGCGCTCCGTCATGGGGCAAGTGTAGCCTCCCGCGGGCGTGCCCGGCCGAGGAACGGAAACGATGCTGGCCGCCCTCGGGCCCGTGGTCTATGCTGTGCGCTCGGAGGTCCGCATGAGCGGTGTCTTCAAGGCGTACGACGTGCGTGGTGTGTACCCCGACGAGCTCGACGAGAACCTGGCCTACGCCCTCGGTTTCCACTTCCGCGGGATCCTCGAGCCGGAAGACCTCGCGCGCGGCCCCCGCGTGGTCGTGAGCCACGACATGCGCTCCTCCTCGCCCTCGATGAGTGAGGCGCTGTGTGACGGTCTGCGGGCCGCGGGCGTCGCCGTCGTGCACATCGGGCTGGCCACGACGCCGATGAACTACTTCGCGACCGGGTACCTCGGGGCCTCCGGCGGCATCCAGGTCACAGCCAGCCACAACCCCGCCAAGTACAACGGCTTCAAGCTGTCGCGCAGGGACGCGATCCCGGTCAGCAGCGACACCGGCATCGACCGGCTCGAGACGCTGGTGCGCGCCCAGGCGCTGTCCAGGGCTCCGGCGCGGGCTGGGTTCGAGCGCCGCGATATCGCCACCGCCTACCGCGAGCACGTGCTCTCGTTCGTGCGGGAGAGCGGGCCGCGCCTCAAAGTGGCGGTGGACGTGGCCAACGGGATGGCCACCCTGTACCGGGGCCTGCTGGAAGAGCTGGGCATCGAGCTGGTGCCCCTTTTCTTCGGCCTGGACGGGAGCTTCCCGAACCACGAGGCCAACCCGCTCAAGTCCGAGAACCTGCGCGACCTCCAGCGCGCTGTTCGGGAGGAGAAATGCGCCTTTGGCATCGCCTTCGACGGCGACGCCGACCGCGCGATCTTCGTGGACGATGAGGCGCAGGCCGTGGGCGCGGACATGATCACCGCGCTGCTGGCGAGGCCGATCCTTGAGAGGTTTCCGGGCGCGCCGATCGTGTACGACATCCGCTCCTCGTGGGCGACCCGGGAGGAGATCCAGGCGGCCGGCGGCCAGCCGGTGCGCGAGCGCGTGGGCCACTCGTTCATGAAGGCCACCATGCGCCGCATTGGCAGCCCCTTCGGGGGAGAGCTCGCCGGCCACTTCTACTACCGCGAGAACTACTTCGCCGACTCCGCGATCATCACGGCCATCGAGGTCCTGAACATCCTCCGGAGCACCAGGAAGCCCCTGAGTGAGCTGCTCGGGCCGCTGCGCAGGTACGCCGGCACCGGCGAGGTGAACTTCCACATCGAGGACAAGTCCGCGATGATCCGCCGCCTGGCCGAGGTCTTCAGCGACGGGGCGATCGACTACCTGGATGGCATCACGGTCGAGTACGCCGATTGGTGGTTCAACGTCCGCCCCTCGAACACCGAGCCGCTGCTGCGCCTGGTGATGGAGGCGCGTACATCCGAGTTGCTCGCACGGGGGAAGGAGCGCGTGCTCGCTATTCTTGGCCGTCCCGAGGGGGCAGGCTCGCCCTGAGCCTGGGGCCCGAGCCGGAGTGGATGGCCCGGTACAGGCCGCGGTCGGTCGAAAGTCCCGCACCCGCCCGCTTGTCGGCGGTCACGACCTCGATCAGGGCCTCCACGACGACGGGGTCGAACTGACGTCCCGCCTCGCTGCGCAGCTCGTCTACGACGCCCTCCGCCGGGCGTCCGGTGGAGTAGGGGCGGTTCATCGTCATGGCGTCGTACGCGTCCGCGGCGAGGATGATGCGCGACTCGATCGGGATGTCTTCGCCTCGCAGGCCGCGCGGGTAGCCGGACCCGTCGAAGTGCTCGTGCGCGCAGCGGATGGTCTCGGCGGCGCGCTCGAGCTTACCGATGCGCTCGACGATCACGGCGCCGACCTCGGGGTGGGTGAGGATCTGCTGCCTCTCGGTTGAGTTCAACGGACCGGACTTGTTGAGGATCTCGTTGCCGATCGACATCTTGCCGACGTCGTGGAGGATGGCCGCGACCGAAAGCAGGAAGCGCTGATGGCTGGAGAACCGGACCCACCCACGTCGCTCCAGCACATCGGCCGTCGCGAGCACGAGGTTCTCGACCCTCTCGATGTGCTCCCAGGTGTAGTGCGACTTGGCCTCTACCACCTCGGCTAGCGTCGAGATCGCACCGAGGTATGCGCTGCGGATCTCGTCGGCCATCCTGTTGAACTCACGGGTGAGCGCCCCGAGTTCGTCGTTCCGCCCGGCAGGCAGGCGGACCATCAAGTGCCCGCGCGCCATCGCCGCCGTGCCCTCAAGGAGGGAGACGAGCGGGGCCAGGAGCCGCGTGGCCAGGCCGCTCCCGAGGGTGAACGCCAGGAGCACGCCCGCGGCCAGCACCACGAACCACGCCTGAAGCCCGGCGCGCAGGCTCTGGCCGCTCCGGATCGGCGAGGCCATCGCCACGATGCTCAGCACGGAGCCGTCATCGAGCTGGAACGCGGGTCGCCGCGCGACCACCGGACCCAAGATCCCCGAGAACGGCCCGCGGGGCAGGTAGGCCGGGAGGCTCTGCAGGTCCGGCTCGCGCCCGGGCCCCGGCTCGGGCCACGCCGACACCACCCCCGAGCTGTCCTCCAGCGCGCCGACCAGCTGGGGCGCCAGTATGCTCTCGAGCAGGATGCCGTCGAGAGGCTCGCTGATCACGAGCCACCGGCGCTCCTCGCCGGCTGCGACGGGTAGCGGCATCGAGAGCTTCAGCGAGGCACGCCCGCCCGGGCCGCCCTGGACCCACGTCGCCGGGCGCCCGGCCGCAACCTTGGCCGCGACGCTGGGGTTGGGCGGCAGCCAGGGGGTTTCCAGCGATGGGCCCGCCCCCCGCTGCCAGCGGAACGCGGCGACCTCCCTGCGCAATCCGCTGAACACCTCGACGCGCTCCACCCGGTAAAGCGCGAGGAGATCGTGCAACCTGCCGAGCGTCTCCACATCGTCCCGTAGCGGTCGGTTGGCGGCCGCAAAGCGGGTGAGCTCGTCGCGGGCGTGCTCGAGCTCGCCGAGCTGCTGCAGGAGGAGGTGGGCCGCGGTCGAGAGGCTGGTCTCGAGGCCCTGCTGTTCGAGCGCCCTTGTGCTGCGGACGAGAAGAAAGAGGTAGACGGCCCCGATCACGATGGCCGCCGTCGCGATGGAGACCAGGTGCGAGAGCACGAACTGCCAGCGCAGCCTCACGATCGCCCCCCGATCAGCAAGCTCCTGATGTCCTGTGCCGTCGGCGGCTGCGGCCGGCCCGAGAGAAGGAGAAGCTGCGCCTCGGCCCTGCTGAACCTTCCCCCCAGTGCATCGTCGAGGGGATGAACTGGCCCGCCTCGAGGGCACGCAGGAACCCGACCCCCGCGGAGGTCTTCATGCCCTGGCTCGACTCGTAGGCACCCATGAGGACCGGCAGGCAGCCCGTGGCGCGGCTCAGCCGTTCGTTGGGCCCCTCCATGAGGAGGCGGTTGCCGATATCGAGAGCCAGGTCGGTCCAACGGGACCCCCGCAAGGCGACCACGCAGTCGTAGCCGACCAGGGCGCGAGCGGGGTGGGGCGCTCCGGCCAGACGTGGGATCGGCACCACCGCGAACGGCCGGCCGATCTCCTCGAGCGCATGCACTAGCCACGGCCCGGCCAGAAAGCTGGAGAGCTTGCCCTCGGCGTACAGCTGGATTTGGAGCGACTCGAGGTCGGCCCCGCGGCAGCTTCGCCACCCACCGCTCCGCTCCCACGCGGGCCGGAGGCGGGCGAGGACCTCCGAGACGGCATCGCCCCGCCACACGAGGTACCCCTTGGCGTCGACCAGCGTTCCCTGGAGCGAGCTCACGAACGGAGCCAGGTGGCTCGGCCTGGAGGCGTCGAACGCGAAGGGGAGAGCCCCGCCGGGAGAGGGCGCCGAGAGGATCTCTTCGATGGTGTCCGGCGGCGTGGGGAATACGGATGGGTCATAGACGAGGGCGAGCACCTCGGCGCCGATCGGGAACGCAAGCACATGCTCGCCCTCGCTGCCAGCGAGCAGCGCCTAGGCGACCAGCTTCTGGCAGAGCTCCTGGACCGTCTCCGTGGGCACCTCCTCGATCAGCTCACGCTGCTCAAGGCGTGCGAGCCAGTCATGTGGAACGATCGCCAGGTCGAGGGCCTCCTGGCCTCCCCGTGCCTGGCCCCTGAGGAGGAAGTCGCTGAGGGCCGCAGAGGTGAAGGGCCGCACCTCGACGGTCACGTTGCCCATGTCGCGCGTGACGAGGATGAGTTCGCGGTGCAGGGCCTCGCTCGCGGCGCTGCCCCAGTAGGTGCCGACCGTCAGGCGGGCGCCACCCTCGGAACCTTCCCTGCAGGCGGCAGCGGCGCCGACGAGCAGGAGGAGGGCGATCCAGCGGCGCACACGGCGCCCTCGAGGGTTGCCGGGGCGCGGTTGGCGGGGTGGGGTGCTGGCCGTGGGCATCACTCCGTTACCACCGTGAGTTTCCTGGCAAAGAGCACCTTGGCAAGAGTCTAGCAAAGGGCTCTGCGCTACGATTGAACCGTGGTTCACGCACGTGAGGGCGACGTGGCGGCGGTCCTACAAGCGCTCGATGCGGGCGACCAGCCATCGGAAGGTGAACTGGCGCGCCTGTTGAGGCGCCCGAGTTGCCCGGGCGAGCTGGTCGAGAGACTGGCCACGTGCAGCTGGATCCTCGGCTCACGGCGGATCCTCCATCTCGTGGTGCGGCACCCCCGTTGCCCGCGCCACTTCGCCTGGGAGGCCCTGCCTCGCCTCGGCTGGCACGACCTCCTCGAGGTCGCCCGCGACCCGCGCACGTCGCCCGCCGTGCGGAAACAGGCCGAGCGGAAGCTCGCCGAGCGCATCGCGAGCCTCACGCTGGGCGAACGCACCGCACTCGCCCGGCTAGCGCCCCGCGCGATCGTCGGAGTGCTGTTGACGGACGAGCGGCCCTCATGCATCGAGGCGCTGGTGAGCAACCCGCAGTTCACCGAGACCGAGGCCCTCCGCCTCGTCAACAGCAACCGCAACCCGGCGTGCATCCAGGTGCTCCTGCGCAGCCCGTCGTGGGGAAGAAAGGTCGAGGTGTTGCGTGCGGCCGTTCACAGCAAGGCCGTGCCTCTGGGTGTCGGCATAGGACTGCTCGCGCTCCTCCCGGAAGCGGAGATCGCCGGCCTCGCCTCCTCACCGGAGGTTGAGAACGTGCTGCGAGCCGCAGCGGCGCTCCTGCTGGACCGACGCCGGGTGAAGGGCGCGAAAGTCAAGCGCTCGCCCCCCCCTTGAACTCCAACCGGCAAGCCTTAAACTGCAACGAGATGAGCCCATCCGTTGGGAGCACGCCGCGAGAGTTCGGCGAGGCGCTGGCCAGTGCCCGGGCCGCCGCCGGTGTGTCCCTCGAGAGCATTGCGGACCGCACCAAGATCTCGATCCACGCGCTGCGCGCACTGGAGAGCGGCGATTTCGCAAAGCTGCCGAACCTTGTTTTCGCGCGCATGTTCCTGCGCCAGTACCTCGAGCACGTCGGGGCGACGCAGGTGGAGTGGCTGCCGGCGTTCGAGGCATCGTGGCAGAGGCTCCAGGAATCGAGTCAGAGCTTTGCCTTCCGCCCTCCCGCTCCGGTCAAGAGGAGGAGGGCGGGGCCCTGGGTCCTGGGGCTGGTCATCGTCGCGGCCGGTGTCGCGTCTATCCTGGTCGTGGAGGAGGCACAGCGCGGCACGCAGTCGTCCCCCGCTTCGCCGGTCCAGGTTCCGGCAGCGGCGCCTCCGACCGCAACTCCGGCGCCGGTCGAGACCCCGTCTGCGACGCCCCCGGCGCCTACGCCCGGGGTGCTCGTCGTGCGAACCGGCGATTTTCCGTGCTGGGTGGAGGTCCGCATCGCCGGCGAGAAGGCGATGTCGCGCCTGCTGGAGCCGCGCACGGTCTGGGACGTCGCAGCAGGCGGGAAGGAGGTGGACCTCATTTTCGGGAATGCAGGCGCCGCCAGCGTTGAGTACATGGGCGATGTCCGCAGCCCCGCAGGGACTCCTGGGGCCGTCGCCCGCATCCACCTCTCAGGCGGCCAGCCATCTAGGGCCCCCCGATGATGGAATCGTCCAAAGGGCCATCGAGCCTCTCGGAGCTGCTGAGGCAGCTTCGCAGCGGTCAGGCCCAGCGCCAGGTGCGCTTCTTTGCCGCGCAAGGCCTGCTCCCCGTTAGCCGTGAGGATCTGATCCGCGTCCTGCTCTTGCTCGCGGCCGACCCCGATGAGGAAATCGCCACCGTCTCCAAGAAGACTCTCGATGGTTTCACCGTGGACAACCTGCTGGCCGTCTTCAACCTGGCGGACGTGGAACCGCTGGAGATCGAGTTGCTGGCCAGGTGCCGGGAGGACGAGGGGCTGTGGGGGGAGATCGCACGGGCGGCCAAGTGCGCCAACGAGACGCTCCGGTGGCTTGCGCGCGTCGGTCCTCCCTCCATCCAGGACATCATCGTCACGAACCAGGTGCGGTTGCTCGGCTGCCTCGAGCTGCTTGAGGACCTTCGCTCCAACCCGCAGGTGAGCCTGGAGGTGCTCCGGCGCGCCCGCGAGTTCGAGGAGGAGTTCCTCGAGAAGGCCATCGTCTGGGCAACCTCGGAGGGAACTGAGGCGCAGGGCTTCGAGGGTCTTTCGATCGAGCAGACCCTTGCCGAGCTGAGGGCCATCGGTCTGCGCCTCCCGGGCGGTGAGCTCGAGTCCTTCAAGGTCCCCGAACTCGAGCCCGGAGCGCCGCCCGAGATCCGGGATGCGCACTCGCGCCTTGCTCTCATGAACGTCGCACACCGTGTCATCCAGGCACTTACGGGCACGCGCGAGGAGCGTCTCATTCTGGTGAGGGACCGGAGTTCCATGGTCATCCGTGCCGTGATCTCGAGCCCCAAGATGAACGAGCTGGAGGTCGAGCAGATCGCCGGCATGCGGGCCTGCAACGAGGAGGCGCTGCGCATGATTGCAGGCAAGCCGCGCTGGCTGCGACGCTATGGCGTGCTGCGGGCGCTCGTCTTCAACCCAAAGACACCGGTGGGTATTGCGCTACAATTAGTGCGGCGCTTATCGGGCCGTGACATCGTCATGATCGCCAAGGACCGTGGCGTTTCAGAGACGGTTCGAAGGGTGGCGCGCGAGCAGGCGGAGCGCCGGAGGTAACGGAGGGGTTAGGATCGCGGCCGTCACGCGGAAGGGGAAGGATGACCGACCGGCGAAGCTTCTACGAGATTCTTGAGGTAGATCCTCGGGCGTCCGAACATGACATTCGGAATGCGTTTCGCCGGCTTGCACGTCTGCGACACCCGGACCGCTTTCAGGGTCAGGCCCGTCAGGCTGCCGAGAAGGAGTTCCAGGCGATCACCGAGGCGTACAACGTCCTTTCGGACTCCGACCAGCGGTCTCGCTATGACCAAACCCTCGGGAAAACCACGCAACAGCTCTCCAGCCCGCGGGAGATCGCGCGTGCCCTCCTCGGGAAGGCGGTTAACCTGGCGAACGCGGGCGACGTCGCCGAGGCGAACAACTGCTTTGCCCAGGCGGTGGCCCACGACCCCGACAATCCGAAAGTGCACCACCTGTACGGCGTCTTCCTCTCCAAGCAGGTGGGCGGCATGGAGGAGGGTCTCCGCCACCTCGATCAGGCGGTTAGGCTCGCCCCCGCCGACGTCAAGGTCCTGATCGACGCCTCGAAGGCTTTCGCCCGCGCGAAGATGGTCGCGCGGGCGACGCGGTTTGCACAGCAGGCCGCGCAACTGGTTCCCGGCGACCCGGCCATCACCCTCTGGCTGCAGCAGCTGAACACGGGGGCCGGGGGCGGCGGAGACCACGCGTAGCATGGTCGTCCGAAAGGGGGCGGCCATTGACCGTTGAATCGCTCGGGCTCTCCGACCGCGGACTTCGGCGCCACCACAACGAGGACCAGTTCCTCACCCGCGACGATCTGAACCTGTACCTGGTCGCGGACGGCATGGGGGGCCATGCCGCGGGCGAGGTCGCAGCCGAGCTGGCCGTGAGGGAGGTCGAGCGGGTCGTGGAGGGGACCCGCGCCTTCGACAGAGACACCTGGCCGGACGAGTGGAACCCGAGGCTGGCGTTGAACGCCAACCGGCTCGTGCGCGCCATCGTGTCGGCCCACCGGAAGGTGACCGGGGCCGTCGAGGGAGACGCCGGCCTGAGGGGCATGGGCGCCACGATCGTCGCCGCCCTGGTCAACGCGGCGCGTACCGAGCTCACCGTCGCCCACGTTGGCGACAGCCGGGCGTATGTCCACCGTAACGGGACGACCGAGCTGCTCACCTCCGATCACTCCTGGGTCCACGAGCAGGTCGTGGCTGGGTTGTTGAGCGAGGAGGCGGCGCGCAACCACCCGCTCAAGAACGTCGTCACCCGGGCGCTGGGGGGCAGCCAGGAGCCTGCGGTGGACATCGCGGAACGCACCGTCGAGGCCGGCGACCTGATCCTGCTGTGCTCCGACGGCCTGAACACCATGCTCTCAGAAGAGGAGATCGATGCCGGGCTGCGGCGGGGGGGGAATCTGACAGAGATCGGGCGGAGGATGGTGGCCGACGCGAACCGGAAGGGCGGGGTGGACAACATTACGGTCATCCTCATGCGTGCCCTGCCTTGACGGAAAGGCGGGCCCGAAGTATGGTTATCGCATGAACGCCACGCGTGTGCTTATCGTGGCCGGTTTGGGTGTGTGCGGACTCCTGCTGACCGCACCCGCGTCGGCCGCACCTCCGGCGGTGACCACCCAGGTCCGGGGTGTGGCCTTCGATGTCGAGCCCTCGGCTCCGGGCCGCGCGTCGTTCGCGGCGTGCGCCGAGGTCGTAAGGCTCCTCTCGCTGCGCGGGTGGGAGACGACAGGTGTCAGGGTGAGGATCCAGGCCGACCCGTTCGACGCCACCGCCTCCTCCGCCGACCTCGCTCTCGACGCCGGTCAGCCGGTCGAGACGAGCGCCTTCATGTTGGCCGAGGCGCTCGTGGAGCGGCAGCTCGCCCGCACCGCTGACCCGGCCGTCGCGCGCATGCTCGCCCAGACCGTGGCGGCCCACCTGAGCCCGCCCGGGAGCGCGGCGCGGGTGCAGTGGGAGCGGTCCTGGTTGCAGCGGCTTGCGAGTGGGCAGGTCCTGACCACGGCGCTTCCCGAGGTGCTCTGGCGCAACGGCGCAGACCCTGCCATCCGGCGGGCCTCGCGCGGCAGCTGGCCCGAGTCGGCGTTGGAAGCTCTCGCTGCGCTGGGCATCGACAACGCGCTCCATGCCGTCGGCGAGGCGGCCGTGGCCGGGTTTCTCGACCCCCGGGTGCTCGGCTTCCAGCGGCCCCCGCTGCCCGAGTTTGCCCCGGCCATCAGTCAGGCCGAACCGGACGTCCGGCTGTCACAGGCCGGAATGCGAATCGTCAAGCTCCCCCCCGACGCCAGCGCGGTAGGCCTCGTGCCGGTCGAGAGCGAGCGGGTGGAAGCCTGGGTTGCCGTGCGCTACGCGCTCACCGGCGCCTTCGACGTGGTCCCTCTGAACGGACGCGCCGAGGTGTCGGTTCCGATGAGGGGCGTGGCCTGGGCGGCCGTGTTGGTCGTGGGCCTCGAGCCGGATGCGCGCCTGTCCCTCGCGGTACGGGCGCTGCCGGACTACCCTGTCCAGATCAGCCGCTGGGATTTCGTGGCCGGGGAGGCCGACGTCACGCTCACGTGGGAGACGCAGAGGCACGAGGGGTTGCAGGCCTTCGTGGTCGAGGCGCTCGCCACGACCACGACCGGCGCCTGGAACGTGCTCAGGCGCACCGTGGTCCCGGTCGCCAGCGAAGGCGAGAACCCCTTCGGCTACACCTTCGTGGACGAGGGGACGGAGAACACGGCCGCCTACCGCCTGCTCGCGCTCACCGCGGATGGTTTCCTGGCCGAGGTCGGCACGTTCCCCCTTCGCGCCAAGCCGTAGTCGGGTCTTAGGCGAAGACCAGCCGCGCCATCCCCCACGCCAGCGCACCCAGCACCAGCAGGGGCAGCGCGAGGATCGCGAGCAGCGGCAGACCCAGCAACAGCAGCGTCAGGCCCAGGGCCCCGAGGATCGCGAGCTTGAACAGTCCGAAAGCCAGCTTGATCGGCAGGAGGACGAGCTTCACAAGCAGCCCAAGGAGCGCGACCGTCACAATGATCGCGACGAAGACGGCACCCAGGGTCAACAGCGTAAACATCGTGAACCCTCCTCTGCCGCGAAGTACGTTGTCGAGGCCCAGAGGTTTCCCGCCGCCGACGTTCGCCTAGAATAGACGCGAGATGCCATCCCAGGCCGGGCCGCCCCATCCTGTTCGCCGGGCTGTTGTGCTCCTCGGCCTCGGCGCGGCGGTCGCGATTGCAGGGGCCGCGATCTGGTGGTGGAGCCCGGGGGAAGACCTCTCCGCCTGGCGGGATGGCCGTCCCCCCCGGCCGTGGGCGGCCTGGCAGCGCCAAGAGGAGCGCTGGCGGGAGGAGAAGAGCCGACGCCGGGTCCAGAACTCCTACGTCCCACTCGCGGAGGTTTCAGTCGAGCTGCAGCTCGCCGTGCTGGTCGACGAGGACATCGACTTTTTCGGGCACGGGCCGGTGGATATCGATGCGATTCTCGAGGCCGTCGAGGAGCGCAGGCCGGGCGAGCGCCTGCGGGGCGCCTCGACGATCACCCAGCAGCTCGCCAAGAACCTTTTCCTCTCGGGTGAGCGCACGATCTGGCGAAAGCTCAAGGAGATACGCCTGGCGTGGTGGCTCGAGCGCCGGCTCGGCAAGCGCAGGATTCTCGAGCTTTACCTGAACGTGGTCGAGTTCGGGCCCGGCCTCCTGGGCGTGGAGGCCGCCTCCCGGCACTACTACGAGGTCGACGCATCCGGGATGACCGCCGAGCAGGCGGCCGGCCTGGCGGCGGCCGTTCCGGCCCCCGGCCGGGACAACCCGACGACCGCGTCGCGAAGGTGGCACAACCGACGCGCAATCATCATGCGCCGCATGGCGAAGGCCGACTGGCTGCGCGCTCGGCTCGTGACGCTCTCGCCCCCGGGGAGGGTGTGAGCGGGCTCCGGGGAGGCCGGGCACCGGCCACGCTTGCCATCCGCTGAGAATGCCTCTAGAGTCGGTGCGCATGGCAGGGACACCGGCACCTCCGTTTCTCGTTCCCCTCGAGGAGCTGCGCCAGCGGCTGGCGGAAGCCGAACGGCCGGGCGGACCCGGCTCCCGCGCGGAGGTGACACGGCTCCGGGGCCAGCTCGAGGATGAGGCCCGCCGTGTCACGGCGTCGCTCACCCCCTGGCAGCAATGTCAGCTCGCCCGGCACTCCGATCGTCCGTACTGCCTCGACTACATCCGCGGCCTGTTCACCGACTGGGTCGAGATCCACGGCGACCGGGGATTCGCCGACGACCCCGCAATCGTGGCGGGGCTGGCGCGTTTCGACGGCGAGAGCGTTGCGGTCGTTGGCCACCAGAAGGGGCGGGACACCCGCGAGCGGCTCTACCGCAACTTCGGCCAGCCCCGACCCGAGGGGTACCGAAAGGCGCTGCGCGTGATGCACATGGCCGAAAAGTTCGGCCGGCCGATCATCAGCCTTGTGGACACGCAAGGCGCGTCTCCGGGGATCGACGCGGAGGAGCGGGGGCAGGCCGAGGCCATCGCGCGCAACCTGCGCGAGATGGCTGCCCTCACGGTGCCGATCGTGGTGGTCGTAACGGGGGAGGGCGGGTCCGGCGGGGCCCTGGCCATCGGGATCGGCGACCGGATCCTGATGATGGAGCACGCGGTGTACTCGGTGATCTCTCCGGAGGGGTGTGCGGCGATCCTCTGGAAGGACCAGACCGCGGTCCAGCAGGCTGCGAGCGCGCTTCGCCTGACCGCCCGCGACCTCCTTGAGCTGGGGATCATCGACGAGATCATCCCCGAGCCGCTCGGGGGCGCCCAGATGGATCCCAACCTCGCCATCCGTACGGTCGGGGGCGCGATCCGCAAGGCGCTGGTGGATTTGCGTCGGGTGAAGCGGGAAGAGTTGCCCCGGCGCCGCTTCGCCAAGTTCCGCGTGATGGGCAAGTTCGTCGAACGGTGACCTCCCGGTTTTCCGCCCTCCGCCGGGTCTCGTTCGTTCTCCTGCTGATCTGGGTGGCCATCGTGGTGGGGAGCTTCGTCCGGCGCCGTTTCCAGCCGCAGACCCAGACCGCACCGGTCGATGTTGGAGGGGGCGCCCAGGAAGGCCAGGAGCCACCGATCCGCGTCCACAGGGGCTTCGTCTACTCCGACACGCTCGGGATCGAGCCCAACTTCCGCATCTCCGCTCCGGAGGCGGTGGAGTTCGCGTCGGGGTTGTACGAGTTCCGCGACGTGCAGGTCTCGCTGTACCACCAGGGACAGGTCGCCTACGGCCTGGTCGCCGACCGGCTGCGCTTCGACCCGGCAAAGCACGAGGCCCAGACGGTCGGGCGGGCGGCGGTTTCGCTCAAGGGGGGCGTGACGCTCCAGGCGCCCGGCTTCACGCTCGGCGGGTCTGATCGGCTGCTGCAGAGCAACGGTCCCGCGACGTTCGCCGGGCCGGGGTGGGGCGGCCTGGCCGGAGGCGCGCGCGCCAGCCTTCAGGATGACACGATGGAGCTGGTCCACTCCGTTTCGGTGACCTGGCACAAGACCACCGGCGAACTCTCGCCGTCGCTCAGCCTGTTGGCCGCCCGGCTCGTTTACAACCGGAAGCAGGCCCTCATGCAGTTTCCCGAGGGGCTCACGGTGCTGCGCGGAAAGCTGCAGGCAAAGGCGCCGCGCGCCCAGATGCAGCTCTCCGACGCGGAGGGAGATCTGCGCAGGCTCACGCTTGAGGGACCGGTCCGCGTCGACGGGACCCTCGACGACGGGAGCGACGTTCGGGCGAGCGCGGGGACCACGGTGCTGGAGGCCGTCGGCAACGGCCGCTACCGCCTCACCTCGGAGCCGGCCGCGACCACCGGCTGGGTCGACGTCATCTGGGCGGATGCCAGCGCCGGCTGGCGGCAGTTTGCCGCGTGGAGGCTTGAGGGAGAGGGGACCCGGACCGCCTGGGAGTGGCTGGAAGGTCAGGGGCAGGCCTGCGCCTGGGAGCTGCGCAATGAGGAGGAGCCGCGGCGTGTGCTCGCGACCCGCATGCGGCTGCTGTTCGACGCGGCGGGGAGCGCGCAGACGGTACGGGGCACGGAGGGGGTCCGGGTCGAGAGCGGTGACCAGTGGGCGGAAGGCGGCGAGCTCGAGTTCTCCCTGCGAGGGAAGAGCTTCACCCTCCTGCCGGCACAGGGCAAGCGGGTCCTGCTCGGGGCACCCGACGCGACCACCTGGTGCGACCGGCTGCAGGGTGACGGGGGAGGCGCGCTCTCGGCGCGGGGGCAGGTCATCGGCCTGATCGAGAGGGCCGGAGTTCTGGGGGAGCGCACGGAGCCGGTGCGCTTCGCGGCGGCGAGCGCCACCGGCTCCCAGGGCGGGGCGCGGGTGTCGCTTGAAGGGGACGCGAGGCTGTGGCAGGGGGACCGCCTCGTCCGGGCCGACCGCCTCGACTACGACCGGGAGCACGACGTCGTCACGGGCCAGGGGGGCGTCCTGACCACCGCGCGCGGGGTATCCAAGTCCAGCCCCGCGGCTGACGTGCAGATACGCTCGCGGCAGCTCCGCTACGACAGGCCGGCGGGCGTGGCGACGTACGAGGGCGACGTCACCCTCACGGACCCCCAGGCCGAGGCGGCCTGCCAGCGCCTCGTGGCCACGATGGACGAGCGCGGCAACCTCGTGCTGGGCAACCTGGATGGCGGCGTTACCGTGCGCGACCGCAAGACGGGCAGGGTCATCACGGGGCAAAGGGCCCGGCTGCAGATGGACGAGGGCTTCTTCGAGGTCTGGGGCAACCCCGTCCTGGTGAAGGAGCCGGGGGGGAACCAGGTCAAGGCGGACCACCTCAAGTGGCAGCGCGCCACCAACACGGTGGTGGTGCTCGGTGCGGAAGACAATCCGAGCGAGACGCTCTACCATCCAGCCAAGCCGGGGCCGACGCCCCGGCCACCGGGGAGGAAGCCATAGACACGCCAAGCCTCGAGGCCCGCGAACTGGTGAAGAGGTATCGCAAGCGCCCGGTCGTCAACGGGGTTTCCCTCGCGTTGACGGGGGGCGAGGTCGTCGGCCTCCTGGGGCCCAACGGCGCCGGCAAGACGACCACGTTCTACATGCTCGTCGGTCTCGTGCAGCCGGACGCGGGCACCGTGTGGGTCGGCGGCGACGACATCACCAGGGAGCCGATGTACCGGCGCGCCAGGCTGGGGATCTCCTACCTGCCTCAGGAGGCCTCGGTCTTCCGCCGGCTCACGGTGGAGGAGAACCTCTACGGCGTCCTTGAGCTGCTCGGGATTGGCTGGCAGGACGCCACGGCCAGGGTCTCGGGGCTGCTGGAGGAGTTCGGGCTCGACAAGCTCCGCACCCAGAGGGCGGAGACGCTCTCGGGCGGCGAGCGGCGCCGCCTGGAGATCGCGCGCGCGCTGGTCACGGAGCCGCGGTTCCTCCTCTTGGACGAGCCGTTCGCCGGGATCGATCCGATCACGGTGCTGGATGTGCAGCGCTTGATCCGCCACCTGCGCAACAAGGGGTACGGCATCCTGATCACCGACCACAACGTCCGAGACACCTTGAAAATCACGGATCGTGCCTCTATCATCAAAGACGGCAAGGTTTTTGCAAGCGGGGTTCCGGACGCCTTGGCCAAGGACCCCCTTGTCAAGCAAGTCTATTTGGGAGAAGAGTTTCAGCTCTGACCATGGCGTTGGAACAAAAGCTCCACCTCAGGCTGGCGCAGAAGCTGGTGATGACGCCGACGCTGCAGCAGGCGATCAAGCTTCTGCAGCTTTCGCGTCTCGAGCTGGAGCAGGCGCTCGCCCATGAGGTCCAGGCCAACCCGCTGCTGGAGATGTCCGAGGAAGCCCCGCCTGAGGACGAGGGCGGCGCTTCCGACGCGACGGCGGAGGGCGACGAAGGCGCCGCCTCCGAGCAGGCCGGCATCGCTGAGGAGGCCGCTGCCGCCGAGGAAAAGGCCGAGCCGGCGGTGGGGGAGGGCCCGGCTCTCGAGGAACCAGCCCCGGCCGAAGGAGCTGTGGCGGCCGATGCCTCGTTCACCGAGGTCGAGCTCGACTCGCTGTTCGCGAACTACCTCCACGATGCTCCGTCGGTGACCCCGGCGTGGGACGAGTCCGAGGAGCGCTCGCTCGAGAACGCCCCATCGCCCGCTGTGAGCATGTTCGACGACCTCTGCGAGCAGCTCCACCTCCTGGCCGTCGAACCGGAGATCGCCCGGGTGTGCGAGTTCATCATCGGCAACCTCGACCCCGACGGGTACCTGCGGACCGCCGACGAGGACATCGCCGCCCAGCTAGGAATCGATCCCGAACGGGTGAGGGAGGCGGTGGCGGTCGTGCAGCGGCTCGATCCGGCCGGCATCGGGGCCCGCACGCTCCAGGAGTGCTTCTTGCTGCAGCTCGAGCGCCGCCCCCTCGGGGTCGACCCCGAGCTGATCGCGCGCACGAAGCGCGTGGTGTCCGAAGGGTTTGACGATCTGTTGCACCAGCGCTGGGACTTCCTGGCCCACAAGTTCTCGGTGAGCCGGGACGCGATCCGGGGGGTCCTGGAGGTCTTGCGCCATCTCGACTCGCGCCCCGGGGTCCAGCTCGGACCCACCACCAACCCGGCGATCGAGCCGGATGTTGTGGTCACCAAGGACGGCGAGAAGTGGCGGGTGACCCTCAACGACGACGGACTGCCGAGGCTGCGCATCTCCCCCCGCTACCTGCGCCTTCTGCAGAACCGGTCGCTCGAGGGGGAGGCCAAGGGGTACCTGCGGGAGCGGATGCGCTCGGCGCTCTGGTTCCTACGTTCGGTGGAGCAGAGGCAGAGCACGATCGTGCGCGTCGCTACGGCCATCGTCGGGCGACAGCAGGGGTTCCTCGAGGCGGGGCTGTCCGGCCTGCGTCCGCTTGTGCTGCGCGACATCGCCGACGACATCGGCATGCACGAGTCCACCGTGAGTCGTGTCGTCACGAACAAGTACATGACCACGCCGCGCGGGATCTTCCCGCTCAAGTTCTTCTTCCACTCGGCCATCTCCCACGCGCTGCAGGGGGACATCTCGTCGGTTGTGGTCAAAGAGCGCATTCGGGAGCTGATCGAGCAGGAGGATCCCGACCATCCGCTCTCCGATGCCAGGGTCGCCAGGCAGCTCAACCGGCTGGGCATCCGCATCGCCCGGCGAACTGTCGCCAAGTATAGGGAGGAGCTCCGGGTGCCGTCCTCCGAACAGCGCAGGAGGGCGCTGCGGTAGCGGGGCGATGAACGGCTACAATGGGTTGTCAACGAACCTGGGCAGCGACGTGACGAAGAAAGGGGGGGCCATGGAGCTTGAGTTCATCGCCCGGAACACGGAGCTCTCGCCGCAACAGAAGGCCCTGGCGAAGAAGAAGTTCGACCGCCTGGCCAAGTACTTCAACGCGGTGCACGAGGCCCGCATCACCGTGTCCCAGGAGAAGCACCGCGTCTCGGTCGAGGCGTACATCCGCGGCAAGGACTTCGAGGTGGAGGCCTCGTCCGAGACCCCCGAATGGACCACCTCCCTTCAGGAGCTGGTGGGCAAGCTCGAGCAGCAGGCGCGCCGGATGAAGCAAAGGCTCACCAGCCGCAAGCGGCCCCGCGAGAAGCAGGGCACCTGGCAGGTGGAGGTCGTGGAGCCGGCCTCGGTGCGGCGCGGCACCCCCGAGGTGGTTGAGACCCGCCACGTGCCGGTGCTGCCGATGACGGTGGAGGAGGCGGCGCTGCAGCTGGACGGGTCGAACGAGGACTTCATCGTCTTCCGCGAGGCGGAGTCGGACCGCGTGAGCGTCCTTTACCGGCGGCGCGACCGCACGTACGGGCTCGTCACCCCGGAGTTCTAAGGGAAAAGGTGGCGAGACCCCCGTGGAACTGGCCAATCTCCTGAAACCCGAGCACGTTTTCCTGGACATCCCTGCGCGCACCAGGGAGGAGGTGCTGGTCTACGTGGCCCAGCGCTTGGAGCAGGCCGGCACCGTGCGGCGATCGCAGGACCTCGTGGACCTCCTCCTCGACAGGGAACGGCTGGGCGCGACCCTGGTCGGCGAGGAGACCGCGATCCCGCACTGCAAGGTGCCGGGGCTCGGCGGCGTCATTGCGGCGTTCGCCAGGTCTCCCGAGCCGGTTCCGTTCGGTCTCGACCAGGGGCTCGCGCGGCTCTTCTTCTTCATCCTCTCACCGCAGGAGCAGCCAGCCGCCCACCTCAAGGTGCTCGCCAACATCGCGCGTCTCCTGGGCAACCCCCAGGTGCGCAGCGCGTTCGAGGGCGCGACGGACCCGGCGGCACTGACGTCGGCGCTCTCGGACGCGGAGGCGCACCGGTGACCGTCCTCCGCCACGAGACCGTGACGGTCGACCGCCTCCTCCACGAGAACCGGCTGGCGGGCCTCGAGCTGAAGCTGGTGGCGGGGAACGCGGGCCTCGGGAGGACCGTCACCAACCCGCGGCTGCAGAAGCCGGGTCTTGCCCTGGCAGGGTTCCTCGAGTACGTGAAGCCGGGGAGGGTGCAGGTCATCGGCTCCTCCGAGGCGCAGTACCTCGCAACGCTGCTGCCGGCCACGGCGAGCGCGAGGGTCGACGCCCTCGTCGAGCAGGAACCTCCGCTGGTCGTGGTCTGCAAGGCGATGGAGCAGACCTCGGGGCTCTTCGCCCCCACGTGCAACCGCCTCGCGGTCCCTCTCGTGCTCACCGCCATCACGACATCGGCGGTGATCGAGCGCCTCGGGGCAACGCTCGAGTTCCTGCTCGCTCCGCGCGAGGTGATGCACGGGGATCTGCTCGATATCTTCGCCATCGGCGTGCTGATCCTCGGTGAGTCCGGTTCCGGCAAGAGCGAAGGGGCGCTCGAGCTGGTGCACCGGGGCCACCGGCTGGTCGCCGACGATGTCGTGGAGATTTACAAGGTGCGCAACGAGGAGCTCGTGGGCCAGGCCCCCGAAGAGGTCCGCGGCCTGATGGAGGTCCGGGGTCTCGGGCTCATCTCGATCGAGCAGCTCTTCGGGGTGGTAGCGGTGCGCGACAGCAAACCGATCGACATGGTGGTCAACCTGGTGGCCGAGAATGCCGAGCCTGTGGACCGGCTCGGTCTCTCTGAGAACACCATCGAGATCCTCGGCCTGCGGCGGCCGCTGCTGACTGTGCCGGTGGCCCCGGGGAAGAACCTGGCTCTCCTCATCGAGGCCGCAGCACGCAAGTACCTCCTCTCCCAGCGTGGCGTGACCGACGCGGCCAGCGAATTCCTGGCGCGGCACGACCAGAAGATTCGGGGACGTTGACGAACCGGCGAACCCACGCATTCGTTGTAACCGGAATGTCCGGGGCCGGGAAGAGCGTTGTGACCCGCTGCTTCGAGGACCTTGGGTTCCGCTGCGTGGACAACCTGCCGCTCGAACTTATCAAGCCGCTGTTCGTTCACATCTGGCAGAGCGCGGGGCCGCCGTGGGTCGTGGTGGTCGACGTGCGCGCCCAGGGCTTTGCCGGCGGTTTCCCGACGCTCATGGCGAGCCTGAAGGAGCTTTACCCGGACCTGCGGCTGGTCTTCGTGGAGGCCTCCACGGAGGCGATCGTGCGGCGCTTCTCCGAGACACGGCGGCCCCACCCGTACCGCGGGATGTCCGTTGCCGATGCGGTCGTCCGCGAGCGGGCCGAGCTGGGGCCGGTGCGGGCCCTCTCCGACGATAGGCTCGATACCACCGGGCTGACACCCCACGAGCTGCGCGCCGAGGTCGCCACGCGCTTCGGCTCTACGGAGCTGGCGCTGCCGATGGTGGTCCGCTGCGAGAGCTTCGGGTTTCGCTACGGCGTGCCCCCGGACGCAAACCTCGTTTTCGACGTCCGCTTCCTGCCCAACCCGCACTTCGTTCCCGAGCTTCGCGCTTTGCCCGGGGACAACCCGGAGGTCCGGACCTGGCTCGAGAAGGAGCCCGAGGTCGAGGAGACCTTCGTCAAGATGCGCGACCTGGTCGCCAGCCTGCTTCCCGCGTACAAGCGCGAGCAGAAGAGCTACCTCGTCGTGGCGTTCGGGTGCACGGGCGGCAGGCATCGCTCGGTCTACTTCGCGGAGCGGCTCGCCAAGTACCTGTCGGAGAAGCAGTGGGTCGTTGCACTGGTCCACCGGGATCGCGACCGGGAAGGCTGAGAAGCGCGCACGAGGAACGCCGCCCACCGGCCACTCAGGCTCTACCCCCGGCCTGATGCTTCCCTGAGGCCTTTTGTCTCTTCCCTTCGGGCTCCTTGCGGCCCGGACCTTCCGCTGCAATAATCCCCCGCATGGTGGGCGTTCTGATCATCTCGCATGGGCGGCTGGCCACCGAGCTTCTGGCGGCCGCGAAAACGATCGAGCCGGCGCTGTTCGAGCAGTCGCGGGCGATCACCCTCGAGTGGAACCTCGACCCCGAGGCCGGCCGGGCGGAGATCGCCAAGGCGCTCAAGGAGCTGGACACCGGGGAGGGTGTCATCGTCCTCACCGACATGTTCGGCGGGACCCCCACCAACCTCTCCCTCGGCTTCCTCGATCCCGCGCGCTCGGAAGTGGTGACCGGGGTGAACCTCCCGATGCTCATCAAGCTCGCGAGCGCACGACGACAGGACGGCCACAACCTGCGGCAGCTGGCGAAGACCGTTGCGGAGAAGGGACAGAAGAGCATCTACGTGGTGAGCGAGATCCTGGAGCGCCGACCGGGTGGCGGGAGAGGTGATGGCCCAGCTCACGGTTGAACTCGTCAACAGGCTCGGCCTCCACGCCCGTGCCGCCGCCAAGTTCGTCCACGCCGCCTCGCGCTTTTCCTCGCAGGTACTGGTGCGAAACAACGACGAGGAGGTCAACGGCAAGTCCATCCTCGGCCTGCTCCTGCTGGCGGCCCCTTTCGGCTCCAAGCTGACCGTCACCGTCACCGGGCCCGACGAGGAGGCCGCGCTCGCGGCCATTGAGGGGCTGGTGAAGGAGCGCTTCGGGGAGGGTGAGTGACCGATTCCCGCACCCTGGTCGGTCTGGGGGTCTCGCCGGGGATCGCGATCGGAAAGCCGCTGATCGTGGAGAACCGTCCGCTTCCGGTGATGCGCGTGCCCCTCTCGCCCAGCCAGATCGAGCCCGAGGTCACCCGGCTGCGGCAGTCGGCGAAGCGAGCGGCGCGGCACCTCAGCGGGCTGGCCAAGGACGCGGGGCACACGTTCGGTGCCGAGTACGCCTCGATCTTCGAGGCGCACCGCCTGATGCTGGAGGACCCCTCGCTGCTCGGCGAGGTGGAGCGGCTGATCCGGGCCGAGGCGGTCAACGCGGAGTGGGTGCTCGAGCAGGTCACCCACAGGCTCTTGGCACAGTTCGAGAAGCTCGGCGACGTCTACCTGCGGGAGCGGCAGACGGACGTGCTCGACGTTGCGGCCCAGCTCCAGCGCGAGCTGCAGGGCAGGGCCAGCCCAACGTTCGGCCACGGCGGTGAGCTCGGCATCCTCGTGGCCGACGACATCCCGCCCTCGCAGGCGATCCAGCTCGCTAGCCGCGGCGTCAGCGCCTTCGCCTCGGAGACCGGGGGCCTCACGTCCCACACCACGATCATCGCCAAGTCGCTCGGCATCCCGGCGGTGGTGGGCGTGGGAGGGCTCATCGACGCGACGGAGAAGGCACGCCTCGTGATCGTGGACGGCTTCGAGGGGCACATACTGGTCGACCCGGACCCCGCGTTGATCCAGGTCTACAGCCTGCGGGCCGAGGAGCACCGGCGGCGCCAGGAAGAGCTCCTGGGCCTGGCGCACCTTCCGGCGCAGACCGTGGACGGGCATCGTGTGACGCTGCTCGCCAACATCGACCTCGTGCCCGAGATCGCGGCTGCGAAGGCGGGTGGTGCGGAGGGGATCGGGCTCTTCCGGAGCGAGTTCCTGTTCCTCCAGGCCTCGCCCGACCTGCCCGACGAGGATCAGCAGTGCGCGGCGTATGCGACTCTGCTGGAGGCCTTCCCGGACGGACCGGTGACCATCCGTACCTTTGACCTGGGCGGCAAGAAGCTCGCGCGCGAGGTGCTGGGCGCTCCCGAGGCCAACCCGGTTCTGGGCCTCCGCGGCGTGAGGCTGTGCCTGCAGAAACCCGAATTCTTCCGCACGCAGTTGCGGGCGTTGCTGCGCGCAGCGGGGCGGCTGCCCGGCGCCATGCGCGTGATGGTGCCCCTCATCGGGCACGTCGAGGAGGTCAAGACCGTTCGGGTGCTGCTGGACCGCTACCGCGAGGAGCTGCGACGCGACGGGCACCAGGTGCCGAAGAAGGTCCTCGTGGGTGCGATGGTGGAGGTGCCCGCCGCCGCCCTGATCGTGGAGCACCTAGCCCGGGAGGTGGACTTCTTCTCCCTGGGCACCAACGACCTCACGCAGTACACGCTGGCCGTGGACCGGGGGAACGAGCAGGTCGCCAACCTCTTCAGGCCGTTCCACCCCGCGGTCCTGCGGCTGGTCGAGAGGGTGATCTCGACCGGGGCCCGCTTCGGGATTCCGGTCTCGTTGTGCGGCGAGATGGCCGCCGACCCGCTCGCCGTGCCCGTTCTGGTGGGCCTCGGGCTGCGCGAGTTCTCGATGCACCCACCCGCGCTGCCGGTGGTCCGCAGCCTGGTGCGTGCCCTGAGCTTCCGCGAGGCCCGCCGCATGGCGCAGAAGGCCCTCGCGCTGTCGACCGCCAAAGCTGTCGAGGAGTACCTGCTCGAGCAGCTGTCCGGACTACTCTCGCACCTGAAGGTGAGGATCCGGCTGTGACGCGGCTCGTCGAGAAGCCCTGGGGCAGGGAGGAGGTGTTCGCCGAGACCGAGAGGTACGTCGGCAAGATCCTTGCCGTGCGGGCGGGGCACGCGCTCTCCTTGCAGTATCATCAAAAGAAGGACGAGACGATGCGGGTGCTCGAGGGGCGCTGCCAGTTGCACCTGGGCCGGGAGCCGGGGAGCCCCGAGCTCGAGGTGCTGGAGCTCGGGCCGGGAGACGTCCGGCACATCGCCCCGGGCATCCTGCACCGGATGGTCGCGCTGACCGACGTGCGGATCCTCGAGGTCTCGACCCCCGAGCTCGACGACGTGGTTCGCCTCGAGGACCGCTACGGCCGTGCTGGAACCAGCGAGCCCTAGCTCGTCCGGGAGGCAACGATGATCACAGGGCTCTTCATGGTGCTGCTCGCCCAAGCGGCGACGCGGACCCCGACTCCTACGCCGACGCCGCCAATCAACCTCCTTCTCAGCAAGCCGAGTTCCGAGGCGCAGCCGGCGCCGACCTCGCTCGGAGATGTCGCCAAGAAGATCAAGCTCCGCCTGCCCGCCAACCAGCCCAAGGTGCTCACTAACGACAGCGTCAAGCAGCTGTCCAAGGGCGTCGAGCTGACCACCTCGATGGCCGACAGCGGACCCGTTTCGGCCGCGCCGTCCAGTTTGACGGCCGACGCGGGTAAGAAAGCGATGTGGCAGGAGCGCTACAAGGCCGCGGTGGCCCGGGCCTCCAAGTTCGAAGCCGAGATCGCACGGCTCAACAGTGAGGTCGCCCGCCTGGAGACCGCGTTCTACGCGACCGACGACCCGGCCCAGCGCGACGGTGTGATCAAGCCGGCGTGGGACAAGGCGCTCGCCGACCTGCGTGTCGCTCAGGACGAGCTCGCGCAGGCACGCAAGGAGCCCGAGCAGGTGCTCGACGAGGCGCGGCGCGACGGGGCCCAGCCCGGCTGGTTCCGCGGCCTCGACCAGCCCGGATCGGGGCCGGCCCCGCGGCCCACGAGGCCGCCCGGCGGGAGCTAGCCCGGACTATTCACGAAGGAGCCTACTGCGAGCGCAGATCTGGCCGCCCTGGCGGGCGTACGCGGGCCGGCCGGCTTGCGCGGGCGAAGGAAAGAGGCTAGAAGGTAACTGCCGCCGGGATCGCGATTGATCCCGTGCGCGAGGAGTCGAGCTTTGCAGACGTACTTCGTGGAAACGTGGGGCTGCCAGATGAACGTGCTGGACAGCCAACGTCTGGAGGGCGTGCTGCAGGCGCGCGGCCTCAGACCCGTGGAGTGCGCCGAGGAGGCCGACGTCGCGCTGCTCAACACGTGCTCGGTGCGCGAGAAGGCGGTGCAGAAGGTGCTCTCCCGCCTCGGCGAGCTGCGGCACGCGCGCCAGGAAAGCGGCAAGCCCCGCGTGGTGGGGCTGTGCGGCTGCGTCGCCGAGCAGGAGGGCAGGGGACTGCTCGCCAGGAGCGCCGTGCTCGATTTCGTGCTCGGCCCGGGCCGGGTGGCGCAGCTCGGCTCGGCACTGGACGCCGTGGCGGCCGGGGACAGGGTGGCCGTGACCGGGTTCTCGCCGATCCACGACTACGACGCCCAGCTGATCGCCCGCGGCACGAGCGCGCGCCAGTACGTCACGGTCATCCACGGGTGCAACCAGCACTGCACGTTCTGCGTGGTGCCGTACACGCGCGGGCACGAGGCCAGCCGGGCGCTCGCGGAGATCGTGCACGAGGTCCGGGACCTGGTCGCGCGGGGCGTCAAGGAGGTCACGCTGCTCGGGCAGACGATCAACGCCTACCGCTGCCCGGAAAGCGGCGCGGATTTCGGCGCGCTGCTCGAGGAGCTCGGCGGCATGCCCGGCATCTGGCGGATCCAGTTCGTGACTTCGCACCCAAGGTTCTTCACGGACAAGATGATAGAGACGATCGCCCGGGTCCCGCACCTGGGCACCTACCTGCACGTGCCGTTCCAGGCGGGCTCCGATCCGATCCTCAAGGGGATGCACCGCGGCTACACCCGCGCCGGCTACCTCGAGCTTGCCGGCAAGCTGCGGGCCGCGATGCCGGAGATCACCCTCTCGACGGACGTGATCGTGGGGTTCCCCGGTGAGACCGAGGAGGACTTCGCCGCGACGATGGACGTGGTCTCCCAGGCGCGTTTCGGCCAGCTCTACGGCTTCATCTACTCGCCGCGCCCGCGGACGCCGGCGGCGCGCTACGCGGAGCGGGTGCCGAGGGCGGTCGCGGGCGAGCGTCTGGAACGCCTGTTCGCCCTGCAATCCACTGTACAAATTGAACTTAATCACAATCTCGTTGGGCGGCGCGTGGAGGTCCTCGTGGACGGGCCGGCCAGGCGCGGCTCCGCGTCGTGGCAGGGTCGGGGCCCCGACAACCGCGTCGTGAACTTCCCCTCCTGGGCGGGGATCGCCGCGGGGCAGATCCAGGAGATAGCGATCACCGGGGCCACGGCTCACGCGCTGCTCGGGGTGCGGGCCGGGGCCGGCCCGGCTTGACAGCAGGGCGAGCCTGGCTGACATTGTGGGTGTGATTGAAGAGCGCGACACCCTGGCGACCCCACTCGAGGTGGAGATCAGGGGCTTGATCCTCGACCCCGTGTCGAACACCCCGATCGTGATCCTCAAGAAGCCCAACGAGAACCTCTTCCTCCCGATCTGGATAGGGGTTTTCGAGGCCAATGCGATCGCCCTTCAACTCGAGGGCGTGGAGACGCCCAGGCCGATGACACACGACCTGCTGCGCGCCGCGATCGCATCGCTCGGCGCGAGCGTGGAAGGGATCGTCGTCCACTCGCTCGTCGAGAACACCTTCCACGCGAAGGTGCAGCTGAAAACGGCGCAGGGCACGCTTGTCGAGGTGGACGCGCGCCCATCCGACGCCATCGCCTTGGCTCTGCGCTGCCGGGCCCCGATCCGTGTCGCCGAGACGGTCTTCCGCGAGGCGCACGCCCTGGACTTCAGGGACGACGAGGACCAGGAGGCGCGCCTGCGGGAGTGGCTGGAGTCCCTCTCTCCCGAGCAGCTCGGCAAATACAAAATGTGACGCGGTACCTCGTCGGAACCGGGGCAAGCCGGACCCTCGGGCGGAGGAGTGTTGCGTCCTTCCGGCCCCGGCCCACGGCGGGGTGATGAGCGTGCCGGCTGTTGACATACTTTCCCCGGCCTCGTTAGAGTGCGGGGTCGCCTGAACGCGTGAGATCTGGGGGGCATTTTGATCATCACCATCGCAAATCAGAAGGGTGGGGTGGGGAAGACCACGACGGCCATCAACCTGGCCGCAGCGCTGGCGATCAAAGGCGTCCACACACTGGTCGTGGATCTGGACCCGCAGGGCAATACCACCATGTCGTTTCTCGAGCACGGCGCGATCGAGCGCTCGATGTACGACGTCCTGGTGAAGGAAGCACCGATCTCGCAGGTCATCCTCCCGACGCACATCGAAGGGCTCGACGTGGCGCCCTCGCGGATCTCGCTTGCGAAACTGGAGTCGGCGCTGGTGGGGGAGCTGGACGCGCACTTTCGCCTCAAGGACCGGATCCAGGAAGTGATCTCGAAGTACGAGTACATCATCGTGGACACACCCCCGACGCTCGGCCTCCTGACGGTCAACGCCATGGTGGCGTGCACGCACCTTCTGATACCGATCCAGTCGTCGTACTTCGCCCTTGAGGGCACCGACGATCTTCTTGAGACCGTGGAGAAGATCAAGGTGCGCGCCAACCCCGACCTCCAGCTCCTCGGCGTGCTCATCACCCTGCACGACAGGCGAACCGTGCTCGGGCGCGACATTTCGGAACAGATCACCAAGGTCTTCGGTGAGAAGGTCTTCCGCACCTTCGTGAGCCGGTCCGTCCGGCTCGAGGAGAGCCCCGCGTACCGGACTTCGATCTTCGAGCACGCCCCACAGTCGAGCGGCGCCATCGAGTACTACGCGCTGTGCGAGGAGGTGATGGCCCGTGTCTAGCCGGAAGGGGTTGCCCGATTTTCGCAAGATGAGGCATGACCGTCACTTCGTCGAGGAGCTCGCCAACAACTCCATTACCGCGGTTGGGATGATGATCGCGGTGGACCGCATCGAAACCAACCGGGAGCAGCCGCGGACCAACCTCGGTGACCTCACCGAGCTGGCCGCCTCGATCCGTGCCCGCGGCGTCCTCGAGCCGTTGCTGGTGAGGCCGCTGCCCGGCACCAACAAGAGCTACCAGCTCATCGCCGGCGAGCGCCGCTTCCACGCCGCCGTCGAGGCCGGCCTGAAAGAGGTGCCGTGCGTCGAGATCATCGCCACCGACCAGGAGGCGCTCGAGCTCGCGCTCGTCGAGAACCTCCAGAGGAAGGACCTCTCACCGTTCGAGGAGGCCGAGGGGTACCGTACGCTGGTGGAGAAGTACGGCTACACGCACGGGAAGGTGGCGGTCGCGATCGGCAAGTCGCGCACCACCGTCACCGAGACGCTCAAGCTTCTCGCGATCCCGCCGGCGATCCAGGACCTCTGTCGGCACGCCGACATCAGCGCGAAGTCGATCCTGCTGCTGATCGCGCGTGCCTCGAGCATCGCGGAGATGGAGCGCCTCGTCCAGGAGATCACCGAGGGCAACCTGGACCGCGAAGCCGCACGGGCCAGCGCCCAGCTCGGCAAGGAGAGCGACGATAGCGGCGGGGACGTTCGCGACAAGGGCGCTGCGGGGTCCGCAGGCGAGGGGCGATTCCGCCCGCTCAAGCTTCGCCTCCGCACGACGCCGAACTCGCCGATCCGGCTCTCCCTGACCATCCGCCAGCCGGGCGTGACCAGGGAGGAGATCATCTCCATCCTCGACGAGCTGCTCAAGAAGCTCCGCTCCGGCGACCTGGACGAGAAGCTCTCGAGCATCTCCGAGGGGCCGATTCGGGGAGAAAAGCCGTAGCATCGCCACATCCTAGTGCGCGTGCCGCACAACCGCGAGCGATGCCCGGGTGACATTTATCCCGAGACAGGGAAGAGAGCCGCAATTCGGTCCGATCCTGGGGTGGTGTTGGTGTGCAGGGGTTTTCGCTGCAATTGTATTTGACATAATATATCTTATCGGACCTTGCCACAGGGGCCGCGGTTGTGGAACGGCCCACCCCTGTGCAAATCCCTGTCGAAAAACTCACCCTGCCCGCCCGGGCCCCCCCAACCGCCGCCTGGCAAAGCGACGCCCGCTTTCGTACCATCCTGTGGATGCGCCTCCTCCGTCGCCTGATCGTCAGCCGTGCGCTGGTCCTGGAGATGGTTCCGACGCTCGTGCTGGCGAGCGGCGTCACCACCTTCCTGCTCGTGATCAGGCTCCTGTTCGTCCTGGCCGACCTGTTCATCTCACACTCCGTGCCCCCGGCCACGGCGCTGAGGCTGCTCCTACTGGGGCTGCCGTACATTCTGGCGATGACGCTCCCCATCGGGGTGCTGTTCGCGGTCCTGATGACCGCCTCCCGCTGGTCGGCCGACTCGGAGATCGTCGCCCTCCAGGCGTGCGGAGTGCCGCTGCGCCGAGTGGCGCTCCCGCTCGTCTTGGCGGCAGGCCTGGTGTTCGCCGGCGACCTCTGGCTCACCCTGTCGCTGATGCCCACCGCCAACGCGGAGCTCTCCGGGATCACCCGCCGCGTCGCGTTCTCGGCGGTGAGCTCCTCGATCCAGCAGCGCGTCTTCGCCGAGGATTTCCCGGGCCAGCTGCTCTACGTGGACAGGATCGACCGCGGCACCGGGCGCTGGCACGGCATCCTCATCTTCGACGCGACCGCCCCCGCCCAGGAGAGCCTGGTGACCGCCGACACCGGCGACATGGTGATCGATCCCCACGACGGCAGCGCCAACCTCAACCTGCAGGACGCGACCACCCACCTGCTGCGACCGGACCAGCCCGACTCCTACCGACGGAACGACAACAACAGCCTCACCATCCGGCTGCGCCCGGTCACGAGCCCGGTCGATCAGCAGGTGCGCCTCGGGGTCCGCGAGACCGGGTCGCTCGAGCTTTTCCAGCGCGCACGGAGCAAGGGCGCCGCCAGCGACGAGGGGCGTGAGGCGCTCGTGGAGCTCAACAAGCGGGTGGCGATCCCTGCCGCGGCGATCGTCTTCGCGCTCGTAGCCTTCCCCCTCGGCCTTTTTAACCGCCGGGGCGGCCGCGGGTTCGGCCTGACCATCTCGGTCGCCCTCGTGGTGCTCTACTACGTGTTGCTCAACAACGGCATGCTGCTCGCCACGAGCGGCAAGGTGCCGGTGACGGTCGGCGTCTGGCTGCCCAACCTCGTCCTCTGCGCCCTCGCCGTCGTCCTCTTTCGCCGAGCCTCGAGGGCCGCCGGTGGCGGGGCCCGGGGCGTCGCCCTCGGGTCCGCCGTGCGCGCCGTGGGCTCGGCCGTGGCGGCGCTGCCGCTCGCCGTTGCCGCCGCGATCAGGAGGATGTGGACGGGGCGCAACAACCACCGCGTCAAGGTTCAAGCCGAGGGCGGGGTCCCACCGCCCTTCCCGCTCACGCTGGGGGTTCTGGACCGCCACCTCCTCCGCCAGTGCATCGGATTCCTCATCCTCGTGCTGGTCGCGGTGTGCGGGCTCTGGGTCACGGTCAACATCTCGGAGAACCTCGACGACATCCGCAGGAACGCCGTTCCGCTCGTGGTCGTCGTCTCCTACTACTTCTTCTCGCTCCCCCAGATCGTGCACGACACGCTGCCGCTCGCCTTCCTGATTGCGTTCCTTGCGACCGCAACGGTGCTTGAGCGCCACAACGAGACCACCGCATTCAAGGCGGCCGGTATCTCGCTCAGCCGCGTGGCGCTGCCCCTGCTCCTCCTCGGCCTGGTGACCGGCGGCGCGCTCTTCCTCATGGACGACAACATCACTCAGCGGGCCGAGCGCTCGAAGCAGCGGCTGGAGGATGTCATCAGGGGGCGCAAGGTCGCGCGCTCCTACAGGGCCACTGACCGCCCGTTCGTGTTCCTGCCCGACGGGCACACGCTCGTCAACTTCCTCGAGTTCGACGCCGACCGCAACAGTCTCATCCGCCCCTCGGTGTTCGTCTTCGACAGCCGCTTCAACCTGCGGACGCGCTGGATGGCCAAGCGCGCGACGTTCCTCGACAGCCACTGGCGGGCGGAGGACGCCTGGTCGCGCACCTTCATGGCGGACGCCACCCCTGAGTTCGTCCGCTACACCGCACCGGTGGACCTGCCTCTCCCCGTGACCCCGGAGTACTTCGGCCGGGAGTACCGCCGCCCCGAGCAGATGAGCTTCGCGGAGCTGAAGGAGTACATCGCCACCCTGCGGGCCGCCGGGTATCGCGTGGACCGCCTGATGGTCCAGCTGCACCAGAAGATCGCCTACCCGCTCAGCCTCGTGTTGCTGACCTGGCTTTCGCTACCGTTTGCCTTCCGGGCCGGTCGCCGCGGCGCCGTGGGCGGCGTCGCGCTCGCGCTGGTGCTGGGGATGGCCTACTTCGGCCTGATGATCTTCCTCATCCGGATCGGCGAAGCGTCCCTCATCCCGCCCGTGCTCGCAGCGTGGACGCCGACCGTGGTCTTCGCGCTCCTGGCGGCTAACCGGCATACCTACCTGAAGACGTAGGGGCTCGGGGTTCGGGGCTCGGACGCAGCCGCAGACGGGCGCGGGCGAGCGTCGGCGTGCCGACGCTTGAGAAGGCATGAAGCGGCCGGTGCGAGGGACGAGCGAGCGAAGCTAGAAATTACTTGAAACACACAATTCCTGAGACGTAAACCTGCCGTACGCTTCGGGCCGCGAACGCTCTCTTCTGCGCCCGCTGCCCTGCCGCCTCTGCTTCAGGCGAGGACCTTGGCGATCCGCTCCATCGCCCAGTCGATCTCGGCGCGCGTGATCACGAGCGGCGGGGCGAAGCGGATGATATTGAGATGAGTCTCTTTGCAGAGAAGCCCCTGCTTCTGGAGCGCCTCGCAGAAGCGCCGCGCGCCGCCGGCGCTCGCGTGCAGCTCGACCCCGATCCATAGCCCCTTGCCGCGCACCTCCTTCACGTGAGGCGACGCGAGGCCTCGCAACTGCTGGAGGAAGTAGTCGCCGAGGCGCTCCGAGTTCTCGATCATCCCCTCCTCGAGGAGGACCCGAAGCGCGGATCTCGCGACCGCGCACGCGAGCGGGTTCCCGCCGAAGGTGGACCCGTGGTCGCCGGGTTTGAAGACGCCCATGACCTCGTCGTCGGCAAGGATCCCCGAGATCGGCACGCACCCTCCGCCCAGCGCCTTCCCGATCACGACGATGTCCGGGCGGATCCCCTCGTGCTGGAAGCAGAAGAGCTTTCCGGTGCGCCCGAGCCCCGACTGGATCTCGTCCACGACCAGCAGGACGCGGTTCGCGGTCGCGAGCTCGCGCAGGGCGCGCAGGTAGCCGGCGGGCGGGGTCACGATGCCGCCCTCGCCCTGGATCGGCTCGACAAGGATGGCGATCGTGTCGGGCGTGATCGCGCTCTCGACCGCCCTCGCGTCCCCGTATGGGAGCATCCTGAAGCCCGGTGTGAAGGGCCCGAACCCCTTGCGGTACTGCTCCTCCGAGGAGAAGCCGACGATCGTCGTGGTGCGGCCGTGGAAGTTGCCTTCGAAGACGAGGATCTCGCCGCGTTCCTCAGGAGTGCCCTTGACGGTGTGGGCCCACTTCCGCGCCGCCTTGATGGCGGTCTCGACCGCCTCGGCGCCCGTGTTCATCGGCAGGAAACGGTTATAGCCGGAGAGCTCGCACAGCTCGGCGCACAGCGGGCCGAGCTGGTCGTTGCGGAACGCACGCGAGGTCAGGGTCACCCGCTCGGCCTGTTCCTTGAGCGCAGCGATGATCTTGGGGTGGCAGTGCCCCTGGTTCAAGGCCGAGTACGCCGCCAGGAAGTCCAGGTACTTGATGCCCTCCACGTCCCACACCCACACGCCCCTCGCCCTGCTCACGACGACGTCGAGGGGGTGGTAGTTGTGCGCGCCGTGCTCCTCCTCGAGCCGAATGAGATCGGCTGTCGCAGAAACTGCTGTGCTCATGGTTTGCCTCCGAGGACCCGCGGGAGTGCCGCGATCGGACCGATTCTAGAGCGTTGTACCCTTCGGTGCAAGCCGTGCTCGCGACGCCTCAGCCGCCGTTCGGGGCGAAGACGTACTCCACGCGGCCGGGGCCGAGGATCGCCATGAGCGCGGGTACCAGCGTGGTGGGGTTCACGCCCAGGATTCGGGTGGGTACCAGCTCGGCCTGATACGCCGGCCCGACCAGGCGCAGGCGCAGCTGCATCCTCCCCTCGTGGCGCAGGATCAGCTCGTGGAGGTGCTCGAGCGCCTCCCGGTCCATGAAGCGCTCCATGTCGAGCTCCACCCGCAGCGCGGAGGCCTTGCGCGCCTCGATGCCCTCCAGCGGCGTGGCCTCCTCGAGCGCCAGCTCGACGTGCTCGAGGTCGCTCGTGCGCACGGTCCCGGTCACCAGCACCGAGGTGCCGTCCGCCAGAATCTTCTCGTACTTCTCGTAGGCGTCCGGAAACGCCACCACCCGCACGGCCCCGGTCTGGTCTTCGAGCGTGAATGAGGCCAGCCGGCGGCCTTGGTTGCGGCCCTCCTTGATCGGCCGCGCCTTGAGCCCGGCGACCAGCCCACCGACCACCGCCCGATCGGCCCCCGCGACCACCAGCTCGGAGAGCCCGCTCACCGGCGTGGCGCGCAGCTCCTTCAACACCCCGGCCCAACGGTCCAGCGGATGGCCGGAGAGGTAGAACCCCAGGGTCTCCCGCTCGCCCCTCAGGGTGTCCTCGGTGGTGGCGGTGCGCGCGCCGGGCGCCGCCGAGGGGGCGGACTCGTCCTCGTCGAGCGCGAAGAGGAAGCCCTGCCCGACCTCGAGCGCCTGGCGCTGACGGGAGGCCTGGTCTACGAGCTTGTCCAGGGCGGCGAGGAGCGCCGTCCGGTCTGGCTGCACGGAATCGAAGGCGCCGGCGCGCACGAGGCACTCCACGACCTTGCGGTTGACCGCCCGCTCGCCCGCGGTTCGCAGCAGGTGCGAGACGCTCTTGAAACGGCCCGCCTTCGAGCGCGACTCGACGATCGCCTGGCTCGCGCCCTCCCCCACCCCCTTGATCGCGGCCAGGCCGACCCGGATAGCGTCCCCCTCCACGGTGAAGGCGAGCTGCGACGCGTTGATGTCCGGGCCGAGGACCTTCAGGCGCGCGGCGCCCAGCATCGCGACGTAGGCCGCCAGCTTGTCGGTGTTGGCGACCTCGCTGGAGAGCATCGCCGCCCAGAAGTGCAGAGGGTGATGGGACTTGAGGTAGGCGGTCTGGTACGCGACGTAGGCGTAGGCCACCGAGTGCGACTTGTTGAAGCCGTACTGGGCGAAGGGGACGATCTGGCGCCACAGCGCCGCGACCTTGTCCCTGGGGTGGCCCTTAGCGACGCCGCCCGCGATGAAGTGCTCGCCCTGCTCGTCGATCAGCTCCTTGATCTTCTTGCCCATCGCCTTGCGCAGCGTGTCGGCGCGCGCCATCGAGAAACCGGCGATCGTCACCGCGATGCGCATCACCTGCTCCTGGTAGACGATGACCCCGTAGGTCTCGGCCAGGATCTCCTCCAGCTCGGGGAAGATATAGGTGATCGGCTCGCGGCCGTGCTTGCGGTCGGCGTACTCGGCGGTCCACTGCATCGGGCCGGGGCGGTAGAGCGCGTTGAGGGCCGCCAGCTCCTCGAACCTGCGGGGCTGCACCGTTCGCAACAGGTCGCGCATGCCGGACGACTCGAACTGGAAGATTCCGTCGGTGTCGCCGGCGCTGAAGAGGTCGTACACCTTGGGGTCATCGAAGGTCATGCGCTCGAAATCGGGCACCGGAAGGCGGGCTGCCGTCAGGTTGCGCAGGCAGTCGTCGATCACCGTGAGTGTCTTCAGCCCGAGGAAGTCCATCTTGAGCAGGCCGAGCTTCTCGATGACGTCCTTGTCGAACTGGGTGACGATCTCGTCGCGCGACGTGCGGTAGAGGGGCACGATCTCGCGCACCGGCCGGGGCGCGATCACCACGCCGGCCGCGTGCATTCCGCAGTGCCTGGCGAGCCCCTCGAGCCGCCTCCCGACCGTGATCAGACGCGCCACGTCGGCGTCGTTCTTCACGGCCTCCGCCAGGCGCGGCGAGTCGCGCAGCGAGCTCTCCAGCGTCACGTTGAGCCCTTCGGGCACCATCTTGGCGATGCGGTCGGTCTCGCTGAACGACATCCCCATCACCCGCCCTACGTCACGGATGCAGGAGCGGGCCTGGAGGATGTTGAACGTCGCGATCTGGGCGACGTTCTCCTCGCCGTACACCGAGCGCACGTGCCCGATCACCTCGTCCCGGCGACGCTGGCAGAAGTCGATGTCGATGTCCGGCATCGAGACGCGGTCGGGGTTCAGGAAGCGCTCGAAGAGCAGGTCGTACTCCAGCGGGTCGATGTCGGTAATGCGCAGCGAGTACGCCGCCAGCGAGCCGGCGGCGCTCCCCCGCCCCGGCCCGACCGGGATGCCGTGCTCGCGCGCGTAGCGGATGAAGTCCCACACCACCAGGAAGTACCCCTCGAAACCCATCGAATGGATGATCGCGAGCTCGGTCTCCAGGCGCGTCCTGTAGACGCCCTCGGGGTGCCTCCTGGACCGCCCGTCGCCGAGCCGGCTATCGAGCCCCGTGCGCGCCAGCTCCTCGAGGAAGTCGTCGGGCAGCTTACCCGACGGCACGGGGTAGCGCGGGAGGTAGAACTCGCCCTCGGGGAACGTGACGTGGCAGCGCTCGGCGATCTCCCTCGTGCGCGCCAGGATCTCGGGGCGGTCGCCAAACAGGCGCGCCATCTCCGCCGGCGACTTGACGTAGAACTCGTCGTTATAGGCGTAGTCGCGGGCCATCTCGGCCAGGGTCTTGTTCTGACCGATTCCGATCAGCACACGGTGGGCCTCGACGTCCTCCCGGCGGTGGAAGTGGGCGTCGTTCGTGGCCACCAGGGGAATGCCCGTGGCGTCCGACACCTTTTGCAGCCCCTGGCGGGCGACCGCCTCGTCGGGCAGCCCGTGCTCCTGCACCTCGAGGAAGAAGCCGTCCTTTCCCAGCATCTCCCGGTACTCCTCCGCCGCCTGCCTCGCACCCTTCTCGTCGCCAGCGAGGACCCTGCCCGCGACTTCTCCCGAGAGGCAGGCGGAGAGGCCGATGAGCCCATCCGCGTGCGCCGCCAGCAGCTCCTTGTCGATGCGCGGGCGGTGGTAGAAACCGTCCAGGTAGGCGGTGGTCACGAGGTGCATCAGGTTGTTCCAGCCGCGCTGGTTCTCCGCGAGGAGCACGAGGTGGTTGTACGGTTTGCGCGACCCGTGCGGACCCGTGGTGCGATCCAGGCGGCTGCCGGGCGCCACGTACATCTCACATCCGAGCACCGGCCGCAGGCCCGCCTTCCTCGCAGCGCTGTAGAACTCGTAGGCGCCGAAGAGGTTCCCGTGGTCGGTGAGCGCCACCGCGGGCATCCCCGCCTCGGAGACCTGGCGCATCAGCTCGTCGAGCTTCACCGCCGAGTCGAGCAGCGAGTAATGCGAGTGCAGGTGCAGGTGGACGAACGGCTCCGGCATGGGCCCCCATTCTAGCTGCTCTGCGGCGTGATGTCGGCGCCCCGCCCTGGCACCCCCAATGCTACGATGCACGCTGTGCTCCAGACGTTCCCCTTCTACCCGGCATGCCCCGTGTGCGGCGACCGGAGCGTGAACCCAGCCGCGCTCGAGATGCGCTGGGCGTGGGACGACGGGCGGCGCTGCGTGGTCGGCCGCTTCCGCCCCGGCGACGAGCACACCGGCTACGCCGGCCGGCTCCACGGGGGCATCCTCTCGGCGGTTCTGGACGAGTGCCTCGCCTGGGCGTGCGCGGTGGAGAGGCGGACGTACTGCATGACCGGCGAGCTGTCCGTCCGGTTCAAGGCGCCCGCGAAGCTCGGCGAGACCATCGAGCTGACCGGGCGCACCCTGACCTCCTGGGGCCCCTACGTGCGCGCCGAGGGGGAGGCGCGCTCGCCCGCCCGCGAGCTGATCGCCACGGCCTCTTCCACGTTCGTGGTGCTCTCGCGCGAGGAGTCGCTCGAGCTGCGCGCGGCGCTGCGCTTCGCGCCCGGTGACCTCGACGTGCTGGCCGAGTCGACCTGACGAGCTCGCGACTCCCACTTCCCGATTGGCCGGGAAGCCAGTAGAATCCCCGCTTGCGAATGGCGGCACAACCGCCGAGGAGCGAGCATGCGCAAGGACGAGATCCTCAAGAGCCTGAAGATCGAACCGACGAACCCCGGCGCGTGGGCGAACGGCTGGATCACGGCCAAAGGGGGCCGCGAGCTGGAGTCCCTCGACCCGACCACGGGCGAGGTCATCGCCAAGGTCCGGCAGGCCGACGACGCCGCCTACGAGCGCGTCGCGGCAAACGCACACGCGGCGTTCCTCAAGTGGCGCATGGTGCCCGCACCCCGGCGCGGCGAGATGGTGCGTGCCCTGGGCGACGAGCTGCGTGCCAACAAGGAGGCGCTCGGCCGGCTTGTCTCGCTCGAGATGGGCAAGATCCTCTCCGAGGGGTTGGGCGAGGTCCAGGAGATGATCGACATGTGCGCCTTCGCCGTCGGGCTCTCGCGCCAGCTGTACGGCCTGACGATGCACTCCGAGCGCCCGCGGCACCGTATGTACGAGCAGTGGCACCCTCTCGGTCCGGTGGGCGTCATCTCCGCCTTCAATTTTCCCGTCGCCGTCTGGTCCTGGAACGCAGCGATCGCGGCCGTGTGCGGCGATACGGTGATCTGGAAACCGTCCTCCCAGACGCCGCTGTGCGGTATCGCCGTGCAGCACATCTGCAACAAGGTCACAAAGGCGTTCGGGGCCGACGGGGTCTTCAACCTCGTGATCGGAAGCGGCGGCGAGGTCGGGCAGCGCCTCGTGGACGACAGGCGCGTCCCGCTAGTCTCGTTCACCGGGTCCACGCTCCAGGGGCGCAAGGTGGCGAGCTCGGTGGCCGGTCGTTTCGGGCACACCATCCTGGAGCTCGGCGGCAACAACGCGATCATCGTTATGGACGACGCCAACCTCGGACTCGCGCTGCGCGCCATCCTCTTCGCCGCGGTCGGCACCGCCGGCCAGCGCTGCACGACCCTGCGCAGGCTGATCGTGCAGAAGGGCATCTACCCGAAGCTCCTCGAGCGCCTCATGAAGGCCTACCGCTCCGTGTCGATCGGCGACCCGCTCGAGCCAAAGACCCTCATGGGCCCGCTGGTCAACGAGGCTGCGGTTGCCGACATGATGGACGCGCTCGCCAAGGTCAAGGAGCAGGGCGGCGAGGTCCTGGCCGGTGGCAACCGCGTCAAGCGCCCGGGGTGCTTCGTGGAGCCGACCATCGTGAAAGCGCATCAGGGGCTGGCCATCGCCGAGGAGGAGACGTTCGCCCCGATCCTCTACGTCTACGAGGTCGAGAGCCTCGAGGAGGCGATCGCGATCCACAACTCGGTGCCGCAGGGACTCTCCTCCGCGGCCTTCACGACCAACCTGCTGTCGGCCGAGAAGTTCCTCTCCCACGAGGGGTCCGACTGCGGGATCGCCAACGTGAACATCGGCACCTCGGGCGCGGAGATTGGCGGCGCCTTCGGAGGGGAAAAGGAGACCGGCGGGGGGCGCGAGGCCGGCTCTGACGCATGGAAGGCCTACATGAGACGGCAGACCTGCACGATCAACTGGTCCTCGGAGCTTCCGCTCGCCCAGGGCGTCAAGTTCGACCTCGAGTAGCCCCGCCTGCCGCGTCGGCCATCAGAACGAGGCCACGCCGCGCCGCAGCGTGAACAGGAGCTCTTTGACCCTGACGCACTGCTCGCAGTCGGCGGCGGGGCTCTCACACGGAACGCCGTCTGCCTGAAGCTCGGCGCACCTGGGCTCCCGCACGTACTCGACCAGGGCCATCATCAGCTCGTGCATGAGCTCACGCAACGGGCTCGGCGGAATGTCGCGCAGCCCGGCGACCAGCCTCCACTCCTCCGGATCGAGCTTCACACTGACCAGTTCCTCGGCCATGACGCCTCCTCGAATTCTCGGCGGTGCGGCCCACGCACCCCACCAGTCTACGGCGCTCTAGACGCCCCCGGCAGCCACGCTCGCCGGCGGTGAACTCCCGCTCGCCTGACTCCTCGTCTGTTCGCTCGACAGGATCGCCAGCGCGGCCTGGCGTCGAATGCCTGCCAGCGCGCCCCTCTCGTCGACGCCGCCGCATGCCGACACGCTCCAGCGCCCGATCTCGCTCACCGCCGCCGTCACGGCCTCGGCCGGGCGCCACGCCACGAGCGGCCCCAGGAGCGCGTCGAGGGCGCGCTCGCAGGCCGCGGGGTCGGCCGGGATCGGAGGGATCTTCAGCTCCCCTGCGGACAGAGCGGGTCCGAGCCTCACCGAATCACGACACGCCGCGCGGGCGGCCCTTCGCCCGAAGATGAGGGCCTCCAGCAGGCCGGTCCCCATCATGCGACGGCGCCCCTGCACGCCGCCGGCCGCCTCGCCGCAGGCGTAGAGGCCCGTAAGCGAGGTGCGCCCCCAGCTGTCGATGGCCACGCCGCCGATGCCGTGGTGCGAGGCTACGGTGAGCGCTACGCGACCTTCACTCCTGAACATGGCGCACTCCCGCACGCAATCCGGGAGCAGCGCGCTTCCGCCCTCCGCCGGCTCCAGGAAGGCGGTGGCCCCCCCCTGGAGCGCCTTCGCGATCTCCGTGGTCGTGGCGTCGAGGTCGAGGCCTTGCGGCATCCTCCGGCCGCCGACGTCGATCCTGCCCGCCAGGAGCGCAGCCGAGGTGGGAAAGAAGTGCAGGGGCGGCGTGGCCGTGACGGGTAACGCCTGCGTCAGCTCCGGGCGGTGGAGGAGCACCCCCGCCGCCGAGCCGAGCGCGAGCCCGCTCCCGCGGCACCAGCGGGGCCCCGTGGCGACCGGGAAGACACGGCCGCTGCCTCCGCAGGCGAGCAGCACCGCGTCAGCAGCGATCTCGACCAGCTCAACCGACCCGCGCGCCAGCGCAGCGACGCCCGTGACCCGCCCCTCTCGGACCCGCAGCCCGACGACCAGGGTGCGCTCGCGCAGGTGCACGCCGGCCCGTGCGCACCTCGTCAGGAGCGGTGCGAGCATCACGTGCCGGTCGCGCAGCAGGCAGCGAAGCCCGCGCGGGTGCGTGTCACCGGGGATCGTGACCGGCCCGGGGTCCAGCGGGAGGAGGTCCAGCATCTCGACCAGTTCGCGCGCGGCCGCGTGCGCCTCCACCGCCAGCACCTCGGCGAGCCCTGCGCGCTCGAGACCGCGTCCGCGCCCCTTCAGGTCGGCCAGGAACGCGTCGGGGCCGTCCCCCCGAGCGCACGGCGAGGTGAGCAGGACCCAGGGGGCGAGGGCGTGCACACGGTGTGTGGCGCCGTCGCGCCCGGCCCGTCCGGCAGAGAGCACCTCGACGCGCCAGCCCTCGGCAGCCAGCTCCAGGGCGGCCACCAGCCCCGCGAGTCCGCTCCCCACGACAACCGCCCGGGGTCCCGAATCGCCTCCCACGGGCGTAGTCTGCCACATCCGGCTCGGCGCCGGTCGGTGAGCGGGTACCAAGACGGCAGCGCGCGCAGGTCCGGTCCGTGCGCCTGTCGAGTGGCACCCCCCGACCTTTTCTAAGCTTTGCGCTCCTCGACGACGCGCCCGTCACGCAGGCGGATCGTGCGGCGGGCGTGCCGGGCGATGTCCTCCTCGTGCGTCACCAGCACGATGGTGTTCCCGGCCCGGTTCAGCTCGTCGAACAGCGCCATGATCTCCTCGCCAGTACGGGAGTCCAGGTTCCCGGTGGGCTCGTCGGCCAGGAGGATCGAGGGGATGTTGACGAGGGCACGCGCCACCGCGACCCGCTGCCTCTGACCACCGGAGAGCTCGTTCGGCTGGTGGTGCATACGGTCCGCGAGCCCGACGTGCTCGAGCATCTCCTTGGCCCGCCTGTGACGCTCGTGCCTGGAGATGCCGGCGTACACCAGGGGGACCTCGACGTTCTCGAGCGCCGACGTGCGGGAGAGCAGGTTGAAGGTCTGGAAGACGAAGCCGATCTCCTTGTTGCGGATGCGGGCCAGCTCGTCGTCGTCCAGGCGCGAGACCTCCTGGCCGTTGAGACGGTAATCGCCCGAGGTGGCGGTGTCGAGGCAGCCGATCAGGTTCATGAGGGTGGACTTGCCGGAGCCGGAAGGGCCCATGATCGCGATGAACTCACCCCGGTCCAAGTCTACGCTGACGCCGTCGAGCGCACGCACCTGGACGTCCCCCATCTCGTACACCTTGACGAGGTCGCGGATCTCAATCAGCACGTGTCGTCCCCTTCCCGCTCGTCACTGGCTCGGAGGTGGTGCGGCGACGTCGAGGTCCACGTGGTGCCCGTACTGCAGCCACTTGACGTCCTTCAAACCGGCGTGCTTTTCCTCGGGCTGCTTCTCGTCCCTGATTCGTACGCCCATGGTTTCCAGCAGGCTGCCGACCGCGGCGCGGTAGACGGCCTCTGCCTGGCGGTAGTACACGCGCGACTGCAGCTCTGAAGCCTGGGCCAAGGCCAGGTCGTCCTGGATCTTGACCACGTTGAAGGCCGTTGACATCCCGTTGTCGAACTTCTTCTGCTCGGCGTCCAGGTTGCGCTCGGCCAGAACCCGCGACTTGATGGCGGCGCTGATCCCCCGGGCGCTTGCCTCAAGCCCCCGCACCGCATTGCGCACGTCCGAGATGATGCCCTGCTGGGTCAGGGCGGTGTTCTGCCTTGCCGAGCTGGCGCCGAAACGGGCCTGCGCCACGTTGGCCCTGGCGGTGGTGTTTCCAAGCGGGATGGAGAAGTTGACCAGGGCCCCCCAGTTGTTGTAATGGCGGTTGAGGATCTGCGAGAAAGTATCGTCCCATCCGCCGGAGACGGTCCCGATCGGCAGGCCGGTGGTGGGGTCGAAGATTGTCTGGGTGCCGCCGACGCCGGCGAAGCCGTACCTCAGGGAAAAGTCGAGCTGAGGAAGGACCCCGTTCTTGGCGCTCAGAAGGTTGATCTGGCTGATCTGGGTCTCGAGCTGCCTCTGCCTGAGCTCCGGCCTGTTCTGCAGCGCCTGGGAGATGGAGTCGTCCAGCGAGACCGTCGTCGTGGTCACGCCCAGCGCGTCGGTTGGCACGATCCGGCTCTTCCAATCCTCCGGGTTCTCGAAGCCCATCAGCCCCTTCAGCACGTCCGCCGCGTTTCCGACCAGGTTTTCGGCGACGATGATGTCGACCTCCCTGGAGGCCAGGGTCGCCTCGGACTGGATGATGTCGATTGGCGCCGACGTGCCGATCCGCACGCGGGTACGGGTCTGGTCGAGCAGGTCCTGGGCGAGCTTGACGGAGTGCTGCTTCACCCTGAGGTTGTCAATGGCATAGACCAGGTTCCAGTACGCGTTCTCCACCGCCTGCACTGTGCTGATCACGCTCTGCTCGAACTGCACCCTCGAGATGTCCATGTTTCGCCTGGCCACCTCGATCTGGGCGTGGTTGACGTCGGTGCCGAAGCCGCGCAGCAACGATTGCGTGAAGGAGAAGGTCAGGCCGGAGTTGTACGCCGGGTTGAAGTAGTAGAACGTCGAGTTGGTGGCCGAACGGACGTTGGTCCACCCGAGGGTCACACTGCCGCCGGTGGGGGTCGGCTTGCTCAGGTAGAGGTCGAACTGTCTGCCCCTCTGGAGGCCAATGGTGGCACCTGCAAGCGCGTTGGTCGAAAGTGCCTCCGAGTAGCTGGCGCCGACATCACCCTTGAGCAGCGCGTCGAAGACACCGGTGGTGGCGACGAACCCCTGCTGGGCGCCCGCGAGGTCCAGACGCGAGACCTCGAGGTTGAGGTTGTGCTCGAGCGCAAGGGCGGTGGCATCCTGCAGGGACAGCCTCAGTTCGGGTGCGCCAAGCCTTGCGCCGCGGGTCTGCTGGCCGGGGGCCGTCCCAACGACGAACGCGGGCTCGACCGCCATGACGGTGGTGCAGACCGCCAGACCAAGGCCCAGCACGCACAAGAAGCTTCTGGTCTTCACATGCACCTCCACTCTCGCATCGATGCTCTAGTACGTTCCGCCGCAGCGCCTGGTTTCACCCCGCGCTGCGGCCGCGTCACTTTACCCGACTTTTGACGGCTTTTCAGGCGTTCCTGAGTCACGTTCTCCCCCTTTCGACAACGACCAACGCGTGCGGCAGGAGGGAGGTTCGCAGGCCGGCGGCAGGGGCGGACGGCGATCAGGTGGAGAGCCAGCGCGCCGCCCCCACCAGCTCGGCGGTGGCGGGGTGCCCCGGGCTCGCGAGGACGGACTCCGGGGCGCCTTCCTCCACGATCGTGCCGTCCGCCATCACCGCCACCCGGTCGCACACTCGCGCCACGAGCCTGACGTCGTGCGCGATCAGCAGCAGGGCGAGCCCGCTTCCCCCGTGCAGGTCGAGCAGCAGGTTGAGGACCTGCCCGCGCACCGAGACGTCCAGGGCCGACACCGGTTCGTCCAGGATCAGCACCTGGGGCCCGCACGCCAGGGCGCGCGCCAGCGCCACCCGCTGCCTCTCCCCGCCGGAGAGCTCCCGCGGGTGCCGGCCAAGGAAAGCGTCCGTGCTTGGGAGGCCCACCTCGCGGAGCAACCGCGCGCCCCGCTCGCGCCGCCCCCGACGCCCGACGACGCCGTGCACCGCGAGCGGCTCGCTCACGATGCCGCCGAGGGAGTGGCGTGGGTCGAGCGATGCGTGGGGGTCCTGAAAGACCACCTGCACCGCGCGCCGGAACCGCTGCATCCCGGCGGCGTCCAAGGCGCCGATCGGCTGCCCGCGAAAGCGCACCTCGCCTCCGTCCGGCGGCTCGAGGCCCAGGAGGATCCGCGCCAGCGTGCTCTTCCCCACCCCCGACCTCCCGACGAGGCCGAGGATCTCGCCGGGGCGCAGTGCGAGTGACACGCCGTCCAGGACGACGTTCTCGCGCCCGGCCCGGCCGCCCACCCCCCCGCGCGGCGGATACCGGCGAACGACGCCGCGTGCCTCGAGGATCGGGGTGGCCTCAGGCTCGCCCATTGGGCTCCTCCTCCGCGCTGGCGAGGAAGCAACGGACATGAGCGCCTCCGCCGAGCGGGACCAGCGCGGGCCTGGCCTCCCTGCAGCGCTCGAACGCGAGCGGGCAGCGCGGGGCGAACCGGCACCCCCGCCCCCACTCCCCGGCGCGCGGCACCTCCCCCGGCACGGTCGGGAGCGGGCCCCGCTCCGGCCTCTCCGCGCCGAGCTGCGCCTGCATCAGCGCCCTGGTGTACGGGTGCCTGGGCTCGTCGAACAGCGCGTCCCGCTCGGCGACCTCCACGGTCTCCCCGGCGTAGAGCACGGTCACCCGCTCGGCCAGGCGGCCGACGAGGGCTAGGTCATGGCTGATGAACAGCACGCCCAGGCGCCGCTTTCGCCTGAGCCGCTCGAGGAGTTCGACCAGGTGCTGCTGGGAGACGGTGTCGAGCGCGGAGGTGGGCTCGTCGGCCACCAGCAGGCGGGGGTTCGCCGAAAGCGCGCACGCCAGCAGGATCCTCTGGCGCTGCCCGCCCGAAAGCTCGTGCGGGTATGCGCGTGCGAGGCGCTCGGGCTGCTCCAGCCCGACCTCGGCCAACAGCTCGACGGCGAGCGAGGAGGCACGCTCCGCGCCCGTCCTGAGGTGCAGCCGGGCCGCCTCGCCCACCTGGAAGCCGACCGAGCGCACCGGGTTGAGCGCCTGCGCCGGCTCCTGGAACACGAAGCCCGCCGCGCCCCCCCGCAGCGAGCAGAGCGTTGCCTCGTCCGCCGCCCGAACGTCCTCCCCCGCCAGGGTGACCGTCCCGGCCTCGACCCTCCCCGGCTCGGGAACCAGGCCGACGAGCGACAGCGCGGTGAGGCTCTTTCCGCACCCCGACTCGCCCACCAGCCCCATCGCGGCGCCGTCCTCGACCGTGAGCGAGACGCCGTCCACCACCCGCCGCCAGGCCCCGGCATGCGGATAGGCGATTGCGAGGCCGGCAATCTCGGCGATCGGAGGCATGGACCGATTCTACGCGGTCCGTCTGGCGATCAGGCGGACCACCCATTTCTCGCCCCGGTGGCGGGGGTTGTCGTCCTCGGCCGTGAGCCGGTCCTCGTACCACACGACGCGCAGCCCACGGGCGAGCGAGAGCAGCTCGTTGGGGCGCCACAGCAGGGCGGGGTCCTGCGGTCCGCCGGAGCTGCGCCCAAGCTGCTCCTGGGCGAAGCCCTCCACGAGCAGCGCTCCTCCCGGTCGCAGCCAGGCGCGTGCCGCTTCGATGATCGCGTGCTCGTGGTAGTTCACCGCCAGGACGAGGTCGAAGGCGGCCTCGGGAATCGCGAGGGCGCCTTCGTCCAGATCGGCCACCACGCCGGCGAGCTGCACCCGCTCGGCGTGCGCCCAGGCACAAGCCCGTGCCACGCCCGCGAGGGCGACGTCCACCATCGTGACGTCCCACGCCCGCCCGGCGAGGAAGACCGCGTTGCGGCCTTGCCCGCCTCCGAGGTCGAGGCACCGGCCCGGCGGGGGCAGCAGCGGCAGCGAGCGCACCAGGAACGCCGAGGCCTCCCGCCCGTAGAACGGCTCCTGGGAGTCCTGGTACCGCCGGTCCCACTTCTCGCGCTCGCGCATGCCCTTTGCTCGCGCCCCCGTCGCGGCTAGCATAGCGGCCGGAGGTGCTCCGTGTCGCTACCCGAAGGGAAGCTGATGGCCCGCGCGAAGACCGTGAAGGCCATGGTGCTCGACGTGGACGGGGTGCTCACCGACGCGGGGCTGTTCTACGGACCCCGCGGCGAGGCCCTCAAGGTCTTCTCCGCGCGCGACGGTTTCGCCATCAAGCTGGCGCAGAGCGAGGGGATCCGGGTCGCGATCCTCTCAGGCCGCCTCGCCGCGCCGGTCAAGGCGCGGCTCGCCGACCTCGGCATCCCCACCCGGCTCGTGATCCAGGGGAGCCGAGACAAGGGGGCTGATGTCGAGAAGCTCGCCGGCCGGCTGGGCATCTCGCTCGATGAGGTCGCCTACATGGGGGACGATGTGCCGGACCTCCCGGCCCTGGCCCGGGTCGGGCTTCCGGCCTGCCCCGCCGACGCTTCCGAAGAGGCCCGCGAGCGCGCCGAGTTCGTCACCACATCGCCCGGCGGGCACGGCGCCGTGCGCGAGCTGGTGCGGCTGCTCCTGCAGGCCCGCGGCAGGTGGGGCCAGATCATGGAGAGCTGGGCGGACGGGACCGCCGCAGGCGAGTTCTTCAAGGACAGCGGGAAAGGGGCGCGCGATGGCAAGTGACGAGTTCTCCGGCATGGTGGCATTGATCACGGGTGCCTCCAGCGGGATCGGCCGTGCCACGGCCGTGATGGTGGCTGGGCGCGGTGCGCGAGTGTGCCTGGTGGCGCGGGACAGGGAGCGTCTCGAGGTGCTGGCGCGCGAGCTGGGCGGCGGGGACGTCGCTATGGTCCACCCGGCCGACCTGATGCAGCCGGCCCATCGGAGCGGTGTGGTGCCGGTGTGCGTGGAGCGGTTCGGTCGCCTGGACGTCCTGGTGAACGCCGCCGGGATCATCGGCAACGGGACCGTGGCCGAGACCGGGCGGGCAAAGTGGGACGAGATGCTGGAGATCAACCTCCACGCCACCGTGGAGCTGATGCGCGCGGCCATCCCCCACCTCGAGGCCAGCCGGGGTTGCATCGTCAACGTTTCCTCTGTGGCGGGGATCCGGGCGTTCCCGGGCATCGCCGCCTACGCGGTTTCCAAGGCCGCGGTGGACCAGCTCACGCGTTGCGCGGCGCTCGAGCTCGGCCCGAAAGGCGTGCGCGTCAACGCCGTGAGCCCGGGCGTGGTGGTCACGGAGCTCCACCGGCGCGGGTACATGGACGAGAAGGCCTACGCGGCTTTCCTCGAGCACTCGAGGAGCACCCACCCGCTCGGGCGGGTCGGCCAGGCCGAGGAGGTGGCCGAGGCGATCGCCTTCCTGGCCTCCCCGAGGGCCGCCTGGCTGACGGGCGTCGACCTGCCCGTGGACGGCGGCCGCGCCCAGACGTGCCTGCGGTGAAGAGAGGGCACAGGGCACAGGGCGCAGCACATCTGCGGCGGAGCGCAGCGCGCGGCACTATATTGAAGGCGTGAGCGGGAACCTGGAACGCGTCGGACCCGGGGTGTGGGAGGTCGCTCCGACGGGCGGCATGCTGGTCCCCGCCCGGATCTATTCGAGCGAGAAGCTGCTGGCTGCCATCCGGGGCGACCATTCGCTCGCCCAGGCGTGCAACGTGGCCCACCTCCCCGGCATCGTGGGCGCGTCCCTGGCAATGCCGGACATGCACGAGGGGTACGGCTTCCCGATCGGCGGGGTCGCGGCGTTCGACGCTGAGGATGGCATCGTGTCGCCCGGCGGCGTCGGCTACGACATCAACTGCGGCGTGCGCCTCATGCGCACCGACCTGCCGGCTGCCGAGCTTGGTGACAACCTGCAGAAGCTCGTCCACCAGATCCAACGGGACGTCCCCGCCGGGGTGGGCAGCGAGGGCGCCATCGCGACGCTCTCCGATCGCGACCTGGACGAGGTCCTGCGCGAGGGATCCGCGTGGGCGGTCCGCCACGGGTACGGTGAGCCCGAGGACATTCAGTTTACCGAGGCCGGCGGCTGCCTCCCGGGGGCCGACCCGCGCGCGCTGACACGACGGGCACGCGAGCGCGGGGCGCCCCAGCTCGGCACACTCGGCTCGGGCAACCACTTCGCCGAAATCCAGGTCGTGGACGAGGTGTTCGACGAGCAGGCGGCCGCGGCGTTCGGGCTCGCGCCGGGCCTCGTCACCGTGCTGCTGCACTCCGGCTCGCGCGGCCTCGGCTATCAGGTGTGTGACGACGCCCTCGCCGCCATGCACGAGGGCTCGCGCCGCCACCGCATCTCCCTTCCGGACCCGCAGCTCGTGGCAGTGCCGATCTCCTCGACCGAGGGCACGCGCTACCTGGCGGCGATGCGGGCGGCCGCCAACTTCGCCTGGGCGAACCGGCAGGTGATGATGGCGCTGATCGAGCGGGTTTTCCTGCGGGTCCTCGGCGGCAGCAGGCAGACCATGGGTTTCCGCCTCGTCTACGACATCGCACACAACATCGCCAAGATCGAGGAGCACGAGCGCGGCGGCAAGCGCCAGCGCGTTCTGGTGCACCGCAAGGGCGCCACCCGTGCCTTCCCGGCAGGCCACCCGGAGGTGCCCCAGCCCTTCCGTAAGGTCGGACAGCCCGTCCTGGTGCCGGGCGACATGGGGCGGGCCTCGTTCGTCTGCGTCGGCACCGAGCGCGCGATGCAGGAGACGTTCGGGTCCGCCGCCCACGGCGCCGGCCGAGCGCTCTCCCGACACGCGGCCCGGCGCGCGGGGGCCGGGCGCAACATCGCCCGCGAGCTGGAGGCGAAGGGGGTCGTGGTGGCCGCCCGCTCCCCCAAGACCCTCGCCGAGGAGATGCCCGAAGCGTACAAGGACGCCGCCGAGGTCGTCGAGGCGCTGCGCCAATCCGGCATCGCGCTCCCGGTCGCCCGCCTCCGTCCCCTCGGCGTGGTCAAAGGGTAGTGAACGGCACTAACTGAGCGTCCCGCTCCATCAGCGCGTCACCAGGGGCGCGTTTGCCGGCAGGGAGGTTTTGGGCCTAGGATACGGGGCATGAAAAACACGACAGTCTCAACACGCGGCTGTTCTCCCCTCCCCCTGCAGCCCGGCCGGTCGAGGTTCTCCGGACGTGTGGTGGCGGGGGCTGCGCTGGTCGTCCTCATCGGGCTGGCGTGCGGGGTGCCGGCGTACGCGGGCGATCCGGCGCCCTGGTACTTCACCTTCTACCTACAGCAAAGCTATCCGAAGCAGACAAACACGAACGTGCAGATCCAGCAGATCAACCAAATGTTCGGGACCGACTTCAACGACTGGAGCGACGTCGCCAACCTGAGCATCGGCGCGCAGCTCTTCAAGCGCGTCTCCCCCCACTGGAAGGTCGGGCTCCAGGTCGACTACAGCCAGGGCTCCATCAAGGGGAACGCCACGGTGCCGACCGAGGCGGGGCCCGCCGAGCTCTCGTTCGAGCAGCGGTACAACATCTACGCGGACCTGTACGCCGTCGCTCACTTCCTTCCCTGCCCGTCCTGCACCAGGGTCGTGCCGTTCATCTACGGCGGAGTCGGCATGGGCTACGAGAAGGACCGCACCACTCTCACGCTCTCCAACCAGTTCATCGACGAGGGCCTCCGGGTGGACAACAGCGGCTCCTTCCCGACCTACTCGGCCGGCCTCGGAATCGACGTGCCGCTGTCCTCGAAGGACAGGTGGTACCTGGAGTTCGGCGGGGCCTACGTGTGGGCCCGCATGACGCACACCGTGCCGGCGAGCGGCTCCCTCGCCCCGGCTCCGGAGGTCACGGCCGACACGGACTTCACCGGCCCGAACTACTGGATCGGGATCGGGCTCAAGTTCTAGCCGCCCGGGTCCACGATGTCATCCCGAGTTCTGCCGCAGGCAGGACGAGGGATCTCGCCGGGTGGAGGGTTTCTTCCCTCTCCCCCTCCCAGATGCCTCGCTATGCTCGGGATGAAAACTGAAACACCCCGAGCTCACGTTCAGCACCGTACGCGGGATTTACAGCTCGCGAAGGGCCACGGCGACCGGGCGGCGCGCGGCGCGGATGGCCGGCGGCACGCCGCCGAGCAGGCCCATCAGGAGCGCGAAAGCGATCCCCTGCGCCAACAGCGTTGGCGTGATCCGGAAGGCAAACGCCAGGTGCGAGAACGTCTGCCAGTTCATCGTCCCGGTGGTGAATCCGTTCATCGGGAGCACCGCGATGCAACCGACCAAGCCGCCCGCGAGGGCGATCACCAACGACTCGGCCACGAACGAGAGCACCACGCTGGTGCCCGCAAAGCCGAGCGCCCGCATGGTGGCGATCTCGCGTGACCTTTCCGCCACCGCCGAGTACATGGTATTGAGAGCGGCAAACACCGCGCCGATCCCCATCACGAAGGCGACGAGGAAGCCCAGCACCCGGATCAGCTTCGTCAGCGCCCGGGACTGACGCTCGTAGTAGTCGGTCTCGCGGTCCACCTGGACCGAAAGGCGCGGATCGCTGGTCAGTGTATCCTTGAACGCCGCAAGGGTCGAGGGCGAATCCAGGCGGGCAGTGACCGACTGGAAGATGTTCGTCGGGCGCTTGTAGATCTCGCTGAGGACCGTGGCGTCGCACCACACCTCGGAGTCGAAGGCGCTGCCTCCCGCGTCGAAAACCCCGACCACGGTCCAGCTCCCGCCGCCGAACCGCACCTTGCTGCCGAGCTGCAAGCCCCTGTAGGTCTTCACGGCGTTGCGGCCGACCACCAGCTCCGCGAGGCCAGACTGGAAGAAACGGCCCTCCTTCATCCGCACGCCCTCGCGCACGTCCAGGGCCTTTGGGGATACCCCGCGCACCTGGACGTTGGCGTCGGTGCCCGTGCTGGCAAGCGGGAACGCGGCGATCACCACGACCTCACCCGAGACGAGCGGGCCGTGGGCGTCGCGCGCCACGCCGGGTGCGGTCTCGATGACGCGGAGCTGGTCGAGCGACACGACGCTGACCATCTCGGAGTCGGCGCCCGCACGGCGCACGATGGCGTTGCGCGGCGAGCCGGACGCAACGAGCGTCGCGCGAAAACCGTTCGCCATCGCGAGCATCGCCACGAACACCCCTACCGTCCCGGCGATGCCCAGCACGGCCACGATGACGGAGGTCCAGCGCGCCGTGACGCTCCGAATGTTGTAGATGAGCGGGATCGCCATGGCTAGACCCTCCGCAACGCCTCGACCACACGCAACCTCATCGCCGCGACCGCCGGCACGAGGCCTGCCGCCGCTCCCATGCCCAGCGCCAGCGCGAACCCGAGCCAGAGCGAGCTCCACGGAAGGTAGAAGCTCCCCATCATGCCGTGGGTCGGGTCGCCACCCAGTGTGAAGAGCTTGGCCAATGCCAGCCCAAGCAGCCCTCCCTGCCCCGCGATGAGGACCGACTCGGCCAGGATGAGCCACATCACGCTGATATCCGGAAATCCGATCGTCTTGAGGACCGCCAGCTCCCCCGTTCGCTCGCGCACCGCAATGGCCATCGTGTTGCCGGTGACCAACAGCAGGGTGAAGAACACCACCGACCCGATGCTCAACACCAGGAACTCGATGTTGCCCATCTGCTTGGCGAACGAGGCCGCGAACGCCTTCTCCGTCTGGGTGAGCGTCTCGAACGGCGAATTTTCGAACATCTCGTCGATCGTCTTCGTCACCTTCACCGCGTCATCGGGGTTCGCGAGCCTCACGACGTACCACCCGACTGTGCCTTTGCCGAACTGGCGGCGCTCCTCCAGGTAGTCGAAGCGGAAGAGCATTGCGGTGGTCTCGATGTCCGGTCGATCTCCCTCCCAAACACCGGAGACGTTGAATTCCCACGGGCCCGTCCAAATGGTGCCTCTGAGCGGGATCCGGTCACCAACCTTGAAGCCGAACCTCTTCGCAAGGTTCTTGCCGACCAGGCAGCCCTGGCGGTCGCGCATGAACGCCTCACGTTGCTCCTTCGGGACGACGTACTCCTTGTACACGTCGAGCCAGGTGTCCTTGTCCACCGCGAACTGGGGAAAGAAGTTCTTCTCATCCTGGTAGACGCCCCCGAACCAGGTTGCGTAGGTCGTGCCGGACACTCCTCGCACTTGCAGGAGCCGGTCGCGGTAGGAGAACGGCAGCGGCATGATCAACGAGGTCTTGTTGATGACGGTGAGGCGGTTCACGCTGGCCGCGTCGGCGCCGCCTGAGAACGCGCCCCGGATCGTGACCAGGAGGCCGTAAAGGAAGAGAGCCACCGTGAAGGAGCCGATGGCCAGCGTCGTGCGGACCTTCTTGCGCAGCAGGTTGGCCCAGACGAGCCTGAAGAACTTCATGCCCCGCCTCCGACGGTGCCACTTTCCACGAGCACGCCCTTGTCCAGGTGGAGGAGCACGTGGGCCTGGTCGGCGGCGCGCGGGTCGTGGGTGACCATCAGGACGGTCTTGCCGTGCTCGTGCACGAGCCGGTCGATGAGACCCATGATCTCCTCGGCGCTCTTGCGGTCGAGGTCCCCCGTGGGCTCGTCCGCGAGCAGGAACGTCGGGTCGGCCACGATTGCGCGCGCGATCGCGACCCGCTGCTCCTGCCCGCCCGAGAGCTGCCTCGGGTAGTGCTTCATCCGGTCGGCGAGCCCCACCATGGAGAGCGCCGTCTCGACGTGCGAGCGGCGCTCCGCCTTGGAGAGCTTGGTCAGCAGCAAGGGCAGTTCGACGTTCTGGAAGGCGGTGAGGACCGGGATCAGGTTGTACATCTGGAAGACGAAGCCGACGTGCCGGGCACGCCAGGCGGTGAGCTTGTTCGCCGACATGTGGGTGATCTCGTCCCCCGCCACCGCGATGCTCCCCGACGTCGGGAGGTCGAGCCCTCCGAGCAGGTTGAGGAGGGTGGTCTTCCCTGAGCCGCTCGGGCCCATGAACGCCACGAACTCGCCCCTGGCCACGTCCAGGTTCAGCCCCTGGAGGACGTGGATCTCCTCGCTGCCGCGCTGGTACTTCTTGTCGAGGCTGCGCACCCTGATCAGCGCGTCGCCGTTCCCTCGCCCGTCAACTCGTACCATCTCCGCCTCCCGAAACGCCAGGCCTGGGGCTTGCCGCCGGGCCCGTCGCACCGCCTGAGGCTTGACCTCAAGCCCCCGGCCTCAAGCCTCACGCCTATTTCACCTTCACCCGCTCGCCGTCGTGCAACCCCTGCGGGGCCTTCACCACCAGGTCCCCCGGCGAAAGGCCCGCCGTGACCTCCACGTCGTTTCCCGTCGAGGTACCGAGGCTCACCGCGCGCCTTTCGACGACGCCGTCACGATAGAGAAACACGACCTGCTTGCCTTCGCTTTCCCGGACCGCCTCCCGGGGCACCAGCGCGCGAGCCGCAGCCCGCCCCGCCGGCGGCTGATCCCCAAGAAAGGCGACCTTGACTCCCATGTCCGGCAGGATACGAGGGTCGAGCTTGTCGAAGGAGATCCGGACCTTGACCGTCGCCTTCTGCCGGTCGGCGGTCGGTATCACGGTGCGCACCCTGCTCGGAATCTGCCACTCAGGGTATGCGTCGAGGGTGGCCATGACCTTCTGGCCCGGTGTGACGCGGGCGATGTACGCCTCGTTGACGTCCACCTCGATCTCGAGGGAGCCCATGTCCACGATCGTCGCGATGCCGGTGCGCGTGAACCCCCCTCCTGCGGAGACCGGGGAGACCATCTCGCCGCGCTGGGCGTCCTTGGAGACCACGATCCCGGAGAACGGCGCCCGCACCGTGCAGTTCTCCAGGTCCTGCCTGGTTACCGCGATCTGGGCGTCGGCGGCCTTGACCTGCGCCTGCGCGGCAACGATCTGCGCCCGCAGGCTGTCCGCGGTGGTGCGGGCCAGGTCGAGGGCCTGCACGCTCGCGACCCCGTCCCTCTCCAGGTCCTGCTGGCGGCGCATCTCCCTGTCCGCGTTGGCGAGGTTCACCTCGAGGGTCGGGATCTGGGCCGCCGTCGCACCGCGCTGGGTCTGCGCCGCCGCCAGCCGTCTCTGCGCGTCGGAGTCGTCGAGGTTTGCCAGGAGCTGCCCCTCCGTGACCGCCATCCCCTCATCCACGTACACGTCCACCACCCGGGCGGTGATCTTGGCGGCCACCGTGGCCCGCCTGCGCGGCGTGACGTACCCGCTGGCGTTGAGCAGGGCCGTGGTCCTCGGGTCGCCCGCCGGGCGGGCGGCGGCCACCTCCACCACCGGTGTCCTGCCTCGCACCGCCACTGCCGCTGCGATCACCACGAGCACCGCCACGATCGCCACGCCGATGAGCCGGCGGCGTCCGCTCCCTGCGCTGCCGTTGTTCCGGGCCCGTTCGTCGATCCTCAGCGCCGAGAGATCGGGACCCTTTGAACTCTGTTGCACGCTCATGCACCACTCCTTCTTTCTTCTTCTCGTGTCTCAGACAGCGTCTGCTCTACGCTTCGAGCCTCTAGGAAGTTTCGCAGCGTTTCTGGCCCGGCGCAAACCTGCCCGACCGGCGCCGGGTCGGCCACCCGGCGGCCTCATTTCGTCAGGAACTCCAGGACCGCCGGCGTGGCCCTGCGCCAGTCGGCCCAGCCGTGCTTCGCGCCCGGTATGGAGGCCGCATCCACCGTGATGCCGCGCTGCCGCAGCAAAGCGACGAGCTCCTGGGCACCCTCCTCCCACTGGTCGCGTGACCCGGTGCGCACGTAGATCGGCGGCACGGTCGCTGGATCCGCAGCCGCGGCGACGGCAAGAATGTCGTTCCCCTCGAAGCGGCTCTCCTCACGGGAGTGCCCGAACACCGGTTCCAGCAGCCAGCGCGATCGGAGCGTCCGGTCGCGCTCGTGGCTGTTCCACGAGAGCGCCTGCACCCAGGGCGCAAGTGCCGCCACACGGCCGTATACGTCGGTGTGCCGGAGCGCCATCTTGAGCGCCCCGTACCCCCCCATCGAGATCCCCCAGACTGACCGCCGCTCCGTCGAGCCGCCCGCCCCCGGAAACTCGCGCTCAAGAGCCGATACCAGGTCCTCCGCGACGAAGCTCTCCATGCGACCGCGCGGGCTGTCCACGATGAAGGTGCCCTTGTGCCGTGGGCTCGCAATGATGACCGGCGGGATGGCCCCGCCCTGCATCATGCCCATCGCGGTGGCGGCCAGGCCGTTCGTGCGGAAGGAGCTCTCGCTCCCCCACCCGTCATGGAGGAAGACCATCAGCAGCACAGGCTGCCCCGGCTGCCAGCCCGGCGGCAGCAGCACCTCCGCGGCGACCCCCTGCGGGGCGTGGGGGCCCCGCAGGACCGTCTTCACGATCCTCGGCGAGCTCCCCCCGCCCGGGCGAGGCCCGGCGCGGCAAACGCGAGAGCCAGGGCCACGGCCCCCTTGACCATCACATCCTGAGAAGGGATCCGAACACGTCATCATTCCTCTTGGCACACGGCGCACGGCAACATGGACCGCCCCCGGGCAGGCTGGAATGGGGCGGCCGGAAGCCGTCTGGCGGAGGGGTCATGTCGCTTGAGTTGGCAAAAGAAGTCCTGACCACGGAAGCGCAAGCGATCCTGCGCCTGCCGGGGTGGTGCTGACGCGCCGTGCCGGTTCGACTTGCCAAGGCCCTATCCGGCGCTATACTTTCGCCCGTGACGGGCCCCCCTGCGGCCATCGGGCTTGGCCTGGTGACCGTGCCGCACGTGCGCGGTTGCGGCGCGCACGCCAGCATCCAGCGGGCTCGAAAAAGAGAGGTGACGACGATGCCCATCAAACAGCGCACGATGGCATGCCTCCTGTTCGTGATCTTGATCATCCCGGGGATAGCCTCCGCCGAGCGGAAAGGGAGGCTCGTCGGCAAGATCGTCGACCCGGACGGCAAGCCGATCCCAGAGGTGGTCGTGACCGTCACGTCGCCGGATATCCCGAGTTTCAAGGACGTCCAGACCAGCGACAAGAAGGGCATGTTCACGGTGGACTTCCGCCAAGTTGACGTGACGTACAAGTATCGATTCGACAAGGCCGGATATCAGACCATGGAGGCCCAGCAGAGGTTTCTCGGGGAGGGCACCCAGTTTTACGACTGGACGATGCAACCGGGACAACCGGCGGCAGTCGGCGCAGCCGGCGGCGCGCCCCCGGCCTCCACTTCGCAGCCGGCAATCACCGCCTACAACGGTGGCATCACCGCCTCCAAGGCCAAGGACTACGCAACTGCCGAGGCGAAGTTCAAAGAGGCCGTGGGGTACGACCCCAACCTGCGGCAGGCGTGGGGGGCACTGAGCGACGTCCAGGTGCAGCTGGGGCATAACCAGCAGGCGGCGGAGGCCGCTGAGAAGGCCATGGCTCTCGGCTCCACGGACGAGGCGGTCCTGACGGCGCGCTGGCAGGCCTACCGCAACCTCAAGGACGACGCCAAGGCCGCAGAGGCGCTGAAGGATCTGGAGACGATCGGTCGCCGGAGCGAGGAGGCGAAGAAGATCCACAACGAGGGAGTCGCCCTCGCGAAAGCCGGAGACGATGCGGGCGCCTTCGCGAAGTTTCAGGAAGCCCTCAACGTCGACCCGAACCTCCAGGCGTCGCTGCTCGGGCTCGCCACGGCTGGCGTCAAGATCGGCCGCAACGCGGAGGCGGCTGCCGCCGCGGAGACCATCCTGAAGGCGGATCCCAAGAACGAGAAGGCGATACGGGTTCGGTACAATGCGTGCCTGGCCCTGGGGGACAAGGCGAGGCTCATCGACGCGCTGGCGGGTCTGGCTCCCGTCGAGCCCAAGATTGCACGCGACGGCCTCTTGCGACTGGCTTTCGAGGCCTACGATGCCAACGACATGGCCCTCGCCAAGGAGAGATTCGGCAAGGTCCTCGAACTCGATCCGAATGTGCCGTATGCCCACTACTACCTGGCTCTCATCAATATAGGCCAGGGCGCCAGCGCGGAGGCGAAGAGCCACCTCGAGCGCTTCCTTCAGATCGCGCCGAACGATCCGGAGGCCAATGCCGCGCGCGAGATGCTCAAGGACTTGAGCAGGCACTGAAGCGGGGGTAATTGTGCGAGACTGGATCGACAGGCAGCCACTCCGGCTCCAATCGTCAGCGCGATTCTGTCGCACTTTGCCCCGGGCCTCTCGGCAGGCCCCTCGCCTCCTCGGTGCCCACGCGGGCGCCGCGACCCGAGGGGTGCCGACGGGACGCCGCCACGGCCGGGTAGCGTCCGCACCGCGCCAGCCTGAACCGCGCAGCGCCGATGGGCCAGCGCCGTCGACGTACGATGAGATCGCGTCGCGCCGCCGGAAACCGGGCTTGCCCTGCGGTAGGCAGGCATCATCCAAAAACTTGGATATAAGTTCGGAATGTCGTGCAAATCGCCGCGAAGAACCACATCACACGGCGCCAGTGTCAGGCCTGACACTTGCATATGCGGAATGAAGAGTATGCTGAATGCCGCTTCCCACCTGGTTGCTACTGAAGAAAGGAGGGGCTAAGAGTCACGTGTCGAGCCGCACCTCCGGTGATCCTGTATCAATCGCTGTAATCGTACGAAACTGAGGAAAGGAGACTGTATGAAGTGCGTCAGGTTTGCATTTCTCGCACTTGCCGCGATGCTTCTCGCCGTGGGGGCCTACGCCCAAGCCACCGGGACCATCGAGGGCAGAATCGTTGACGAGACCAAGGCGCCTCTGCCGGGCGTCACCGTCGAAGCGACCTCGCCGAACCAGCAACCGAAGGTCATAACGAGCGACCAGCAGGGGAGGTTCCGGCTGACCCTGCTTCCCCCGGGCACCTATGCCGTCAGGTTCACGATGCCGGGCTTCGCGGCCCAGGAGCAGACCGGCATCGCCGTGGGCGCGGGCCAAGTGGTGACCCTGCAGGTGCAGATGCGGAGTGCGTACAAGGAAGAAGTGTCGGTGACCGGGTCGTTGATTCCGCGCCCAACGTTGGAAGCTATGAGCCCTGTCGCCACCCTGGACGTTGAAGAGCTCAGCTATCGAGGGACCACCCGCATCGAAGACCTCCTCAACACATTGCCGCAGGTCTTCGCCGCGCAGAACTCCACGGTGTCAAACGGTTCGTCCGGCACAGCGACGGTGGACCTGCGCTACCTCGGCACCAACCGCACGCTGGTTCTGATCGACGGTCGCCGGATGTCGGGTGGTGACGCGTTCGCCACCGCTCCTGACCTGAACTTCATCCCGTCTGCGCTCGTGAAGCGGGTCGACGTCCTCACCGGGGGGGCTTCGGCCACCTACGGCGCCGATGCCGTCGCCGGCGTTGTCAACTTCATCCTGGACAAGGACTTTGAGGGTGTCAGGGGCGGCGTTTCTTTCGGCGGCTACCAGCACAACAACGACAACGAGGCCGTCTACGCCATGAACAAGGCAAGGGGCTTTACCGCCCCGACCGGTCAGGCCTGGGATGGTGGTCAGCTCGACGCCAACGTGGCGCTCGGCGGCAAGTTTGCCGACGGCAAGGGCCATGCTTCTGCCTACCTCGACTACCGCAGCATCTCGGCGCTTCAGAAGGGTCGGCGCGACTACACCAACTGCTCCGTTCTGGGCGGCATGACACTCGCCGGCCCGACCTGCGGCGGTTCATCCACGAGCCCGACCGGTCGCTTCTGGACCGACGACGGGAAGAGCTGGACGGTGGACCCGGCGACCGGGAACACGTTCACGCCGTGGATCACTTCGCGGGACGTCTTCAACTACGCGCCCTACAACTTCATGCAGCGTCCCGACAAGAGGTTCACCGGTGGTGGTTTCGTGAACTACCAGTGGAACGAGCATGCTGAAGCCTACGTTTCTGTCATGATGATGGACGACTACACGGACGCGCAGATCGCGCCCTCGGGCGACTTCGGAAACACATTTCTGGTCAACTGCGACAACCCGATGCTGAGCGCCCAGCAGAAGCAGATCGCCTGCACAAACAACGGGTACGGGCCGACCGACGACGCAGGCCTGCAGATCTATCGTCGCAACGTCGAGGGAGGCGGCCGCGTTGCCCAGCTCCGTCACACCGACTTCCGTTTGCTCGCCGGTCTCAAGGGCGAGATCACCAAGGCCTGGAGCTATGACGTCTACGGCATGGACGCCGAGGTGCACTCCCCGCAAGGGTACGCCAACGACCTCAACTACAACCGCATCCAGGAGTCCCTGTTCGTCGTCGGCGACCCGGCGGATCAGAGCACCTGGCACTGCCGTAACGCTGCCGCTGTGGCTGAAGGCTGCGTCCCCTGGAACGTCTTCACGAAAGGCGGGGTGACCCAGGCCGCGCTCAACTACCTCCAGCTGCCCGAGCAATTGGATTCCGGCGTGAAGACACAGATGGTCAGCGGCCAGGTCCACGGTGACCTCAAGGATTGGGGGCTGGCCTTTCCCAGCGCCACCGAGGGCCTTCAGCTCGCTATCGGCGCCGTGTACCGGAAGGAATTCCTGTTCGTCCACCCCGACCTGGCGTTCCAGATGGCCCTTGGTGCAGGTTCCGGCGGTCCGACGCTTCCCGTCGACGGTAATTACAGCGTGAAGGAGGGATTCGCCGAGCTGCTGATTCCCATCATCCAGGGCGCTTCTATGGCCAAGGATCTGAGCGTGGACCTCGGCTACCGCTACTCCGACTACAGCACTGCCGGGGGCTGGGGCACGTACAAGGCGCAGGCATCCTGGGCGCCAAGCTCCGCCCTGAAGTTCCGTGCGGGCCTCAACCGTGCGACTCGTGCGCCTAACGTGTCGGAGTTGTTCACTCCGCAGGGCATTGGCCTCGGAGGCAGCAGCGACCCCTGTGCGGGCGAAAACCCGTCATTCACCCAGGCGCAGTGCGTACGCATGGGCGTGCCCGCGGCCCAGTACGGCCACGTCTCGGAGAACGCTGCCAACCAGTACAACACCCTCGGAGGCGGCAACCCGCTCCTGAAACCCGAGATCGCCGACACCACCACCTACGGGGTGGTGATCACGCCGGGGAGCTTCACGGCCGCGCTCGACTACTACAACGTCAAGATCAAGAGCACCATCGGCAACCTGCTCGCGGATGACATCCTGAACCAGTGCGGAGTCACCGGCGATCCGGCGCTGTGCGGCCTGATCCACCGTGACCGATTCTATTCGCTGTGGCGGACCACCGACGGCTACACCCTCACGACCAACCAGAACATCGGTAACCTCGGTTCGGAAGGCGTCGACGCGAGCCTCTCCTACACCCTGCCCGCCGGACACAGCTTCTTCAGCTTCAACCTCATCGGCACCTACCTGCTGGCCTCGACGATCAATACCGGGCTGTACTCCTATGACTGCGTGGGCTACTTCGGCAACCAGTGCGGTGTTCCGACCCCCAAGTGGCGGCACTTCTTCCGCACGTCGTGGGAGGCCGGCCCTGTGGTCCTGAGTCTCGGATGGCGCTATCTCGGTGCCGTCAAAGCCGATGATCTCAGCCCCAATCCGGCCATTGGAGACCCGGGCAACGTTGCGTTGTTGAAGGCCAACAACATCGACAAGATCCCCGCCTACAACTGGATTGACCTCGCGGTAAGCTACAAGCTGAAGGGCGGCGTCCAGTTCACGCTCGGCTGCAACAACGTCGCCGACAAGGCACCCCCGCTCGGCCCGGGCATGTCCCCCAACGACTACGGCGCGGGCTTCTACAACATGTACGATTCTTACGGCCGCTACGTCTTCTCGAGCGTGCAGTTCACGTTCTAGCAGGCAGGCAACAAGCTTTAAAGGGAGCGGTCCCTGCGGGGACCGCTTCCTTTTTCTTCGCGTTCAATGATCGCTTCCACCGCCGTGGCGGAGCAAGGTGTTGATCTTGCTGGAGTACGTGCGCTTCAGGGCGTCGGTCGCGGCCACCTCCTCTGCCCGGGCCAGCCAGCGTCGGGCAGCCCGCTCGTCCCCCTTCCCCAGGTAACTCAAGCCCAGCAGGAAGTAGAACTGATCCTCTTTCGGCCGCTTGCGGATGGCATACTTGAGATGGCCGATGGCCGCATCGTAGGCATGCGCCACGTACGCCTGACGGGCAAGTTGGTAACGATAATAGGGGTTGCGCCAGCGGTGGTGGATCACCCTCTTCTGGTACGCGGCAGCCCGCTCCCGATCACCCAGCCGCTCATAGAGCCGGGCCAGGTTACTCATGGCGACGAGATCCCAATTTCTCGCCTTCAGGGCCTGCAGATAGGCAGCCTCGGCATGAGCGGGATGGCCGTTTCGCAGGTAGAGCGTGCCCAGGTTGGTCCAGGCCGGTGAAAACCCGCGGTCGTCACGGGCTATGGCCTTGCGGAAGCACGAAAGAGCCGAGGCCGTATCACCCGCCAGCATGCGCTCGACGCCTATATTGTTGTAGTAGTGAGCCAGCGCGCGCGTGTCAGAGATCCGCCGCATCTCGTAACTGGTCTTGAAATCACTGATATTGAAATCCACCACGCGCGTGCCCGCCGGCCCCAGATCCACGAACACGTTGACATGTTGGTTCAGCACGTATGTATCTTTGTCAAGAGTCCAATCGGGTGGAATGTCCACTTCCTGGTACTGGACAGCCAGGCCCACCTCACGCGCCATCGCCACGAACATGTTGGAAAACGACAGGCAGTTGCCCCGCCTGATGCGGAACGTCTCGGAGGCGGTGCGGGTCTTGTCGTCGTACTCCACCCCGAACGTGTCCGCTCCGATGATCGCGGAGGCCAGTTGAAGCAGCTTGAGATTGCCGCTGCCCTTGCGGTCCACGTGTGCATCCAGGAAGGCGCGCATCTCGGAACTGAGAGCGAGCACGTCCTCCTCGGTGACGGGCGCAGGCGAGTCCTCCGCCACGCCGAGAGGGGCCCCCGCCAGGAGCTCATCGGGCGTGATACCCACACTGGCGAGGCTTCCCCGCCAGCTCGTACATGCAACTACAGGGACCACCAGACAGACGAGAGAGGCTCGAAGCCACATGATCGAGCTGCCAGCCGGTCGGCGAAAAGTTTGAGCCTGTGCCGCGCTCACCGACTCACATGGCTCGCTCGGGCGAATGGTCATCACCATCCCAGTATCCGCCACCGCGCCTGGTCTTGTGCAAAGCACACCGGCAGCCGGACCCATGGTTCTGTACGAGATTCCGGTCCAGAGGTTGCCCGGCCGTTCACGGTGAAGCAGCCCGCCGTTTCACTCGGGCTCGTATGAAACGACGAACGGTTGATCCCCTTTCACGAAGCTCACGACCACAACCGTCCTGTGGCCTTTGGTGATCACCACGTTCGAGGACAGCTCCAGACCTCCCCATGAGACGACAATCCGATGCTTTCCCGCAGGGATCTGCGAGAGGTTCAACCTCGCATGGCTCTTGTCCATTGTCTTCCCGAGGAACCGAACTGTGCAGTGTTCCGGGGTCGAAATCAAGCGGAGCGATCCCTTGCCCTCGTGGAAGGTCTCCAGCTTCCCGGCCTTGAGGTCTGCTCGAACAGTGACCTCGGTCCCCGGTTGGATGCTGACCACGCCGGAGATTCGATCGTATCCGGGTTTGCTGAAGGAGATCTGGTGCTCACCTGCGGCGAGCCCCTCGATCAGCAGGAGCGGGGTGCTCTTGGTTTCAGGTTTGCCATCGATCTCGACGACACAGTTCTGAGGGGCTGACGTGACCCGGAGGTTTCCGACGGGTCGTTTGACGTCGCCGCTGCCGGTCTCCCTGTCATCGCGAATCGGCGGTTCCGGGGAGAACTCCTCCACCTTCACCTCGATCGCGAGATTCAGGACCTCCACCCGAAAACTCTGCGGCAGGAAGCCATGCTTCTCGACGCGAATGACGTGCCCGCCTTCCGGCACGTTCGCCAGGAAAAGACCGTCCTCCTTCGCGCTGGAGATACCCACGAACTTGCCATCGAGATAGACTCGGAGAGCGGGCTCACAAGAAACCTGGATGTCACCTGCAAACGACATCGCCGGCACGGTCGTCAACAGAACCACACAAAGCCAGCGCAGGCACTTCATGCTTCCTCCCGATCGCCTTGAATCGGCCGTGGTTTGCATCGCCCCGTGTCAGTTGCGCCCACTCTACCAGCTCCCGAGCCCCATCGTTTTGGGGTCGCCCGCAACCGAGGTCCATGCGACCCTCGTTTAGCCCTTCGGCTTCGGTGTCGTGCGGTCTCCCACCAGTTTCTGGGCCGCCTCCTTGTGAGCGACGGCTTCGACGCGCACGATGCGGCAGAAGACCGGACGACCGAGATTCATGTACGTAATCGTGGCCCCCGTGTCGGAACAGACACGGCTGAACTCGTTAGAAATCGCGATGCCGGTCGCGAAGGGCAGGCTCGTGTAGACACTGTCCATCGTCAGCAGGTAGTGCTCGCCGCCTAGAGTTCGAAGATAGACAAACCTCTCATGGAGGGGAGAGAAGCTCTCGATCGTGCGAACGTTAAAACACGCTTCTTTGGTGGCCGGCCCGCTACCGCTCGTGTCGACTTTCTGCGTCGACGTGCAGGCGAGCCCCGGGACCGTCAAGATCAGGCCCAGGAGCCACGCCAGTGTGTGCTTCTTGGTGTGCATTGTGATCGCCTTCCTTTCTGCTCGAGTCGCCGTGGCGGCCATGGCCCCCCTTCATCCTCGAGATACCAAAGACTAGCCTTAATACTACTACGTAAGCATCTGACAGGCGCCACCTTATCACGAAGGACAAGCGCGCACCAGAAGGAAGTCCCAATGTTCGCCGGGGAGCCCGCGTGTCGAGGCCGGGTCCGACGTGGGTCGGATCACAGACGCTGGCCCCGCAGGACGGTCTTCAGGATCCTCGGCGCGCCTCCCGCGCGGGCGAGGTCCAGCGCGGCGAACGCGAGAGCAACAGCCACGACCTCCCTGACCATCACGTCCTGAGAAGGGATCCGGACACCTCACCATTCCTCGGGGCACGCCGCGCCTGGCAGCATGGGCCGCCCCCGGGCAGGCTAGAATGCGGTGGCCGGAAGCCGTCTGGCGGAGGGGTCATGTCGCTCGAGCTGGCAAAAGAAGTCCTGACCACGGAAGCGGAAGCGATCCTGCGGCTGCGGGACCGCCTGGACGCGAGCTTCCTGAAGGCGGTTGATCTGCTGGCCGCGTGCCAGGGGCGTGTCGTGTGCACCGGGATGGGCAAGTCCGGTATCATCTGCCGCAAGATCGCCGCCACGATGGCTTCCACCGGCACGCCCGCCCTGTTCCTGCACCCCGCGGAGGCCACCCACGGCGACCTCGGCATGGTGGCGGCCGGGGACGTGGTGGTCGCCGTGTCGAACTCCGGTGAGACCGATGAAATCGTGCACCTGGTCGAGTACCTGAAGCGTCTCGGGACCCCCCTGATCGCCATCACCTCCAACCCCGCCTCGACCCTCGCCGGGCACGCGGACATCCACCTCAACCTCAACGTGGACCGCGAGGCCTGCCCCCACGACCTGGCGCCCACCGCCTCGACGACGGCGGCGCTGGCGCTCGGCGACGCGCTCGCAATGGCCGTCTCGGTCCGCAAGGGCTTCAGGCCCGAGGACTTCGCCCAGCTCCACCCGGGCGGGAAGCTGGGCAAGGGGCTCCTGACCGTGGCCGACCTCATGCACGCCGGCGACCAGATCCCGCGGGTGGACCCGGGAACGCCGATGAAAGACGTCATCTACGAGATGTCCCGCAAGGGGCTCGGCGTCACCACGGTCCAGGACGAGGGCGGCCGGCTGTTGGGCGTGATCACCGACGGCGACCTGCGGCGGCTCATGGAGGCGGACCGCGATCCCCTGGCGCGTTCCGCTGGCGAGGTGATGCACAAAGGCGCCGCCATGATCGAACCCAAGACGCTTGCCACCGGTGCCCTGCGCCTGCTCGAGACCCGCCGCATCACCGCGCTGGTGGTCACCGAGAAGGACCACCGCGTGGTCGGAATCCTCCACCTGCACGACCTCTGGGGCGTGGGGCTCTTCTAGGACCGAGGGGTCCGCGGGCAGGAGGCGACATCTCTTGTCTCATGCCTCCACCCCTTGCCAGGCGGAGCATCGAAGAGCAAAATGAACGGGTGTTCAGTCATGACGGCCGAGGTCCACTCCTGTCCGCGTCTGCAACCAGCGAGGCCATGAGGAGATAAGACATGCACAGGGAAATCCGCAAAGTGGGGGTTCTGGGGGCTGGCGTGATGGGGTCCGGGATCGCCGCGCACCTGGCGAACGCTGGCGTCCCGTCGCTGCTCCTCGACATCGTGCCTCCGAAACTGGCGCCCGAGGACGAGAAGGCGGGGCTCACCCTTAAGGACAGGCGCTTCCGCAACAAGTTCGCGCTTGCCGGGATCGAGACCATCAAGACCTCGAGGCCGGCGCTGATCTACACGAAGCGCTTCCTGCAGCTGATCTCGGTCGGCAACTTCGAGGACGACTGGAACACGCTCGCCGAGTGCGACTGGATAATCGAGGTCGTGGTCGAGCGCCTGGACATCAAGCAACAGGTTTTCGAGCGTCTCGAGAAGGTACGCAAGCCCGGAGCGATCGTGTCCTCCAACACCTCCGGGCTGCCGATCCACAAGATGCTGGAGGGCCGCTCGGAGGACTTCCGCAAGAACTTCCTGGTCACCCACTTCTTCAACCCCGTGCGGTACATGCGCCTGCTGGAGGTGATCGCCGGCAAAGAGACCGACCCCGAGGTCGTGAAGTTCATGACCGACTACGGCCAGTTCCTGCTCGGCAAGGGGATCGTCTTCGGCAAGGACACCCCGAACTTCGTGGCCAACCGCATCGGTGTCTACGGGATCATGGCCACCATCCACGCCATGATGCAGCTCGACTACCAGGTGGACGAGGTGGACGCCATCACCGGGCCGGCGATGGGGCGCCCCAAGAGCGCGTCGTTCGGGACCACCGACCTCGTGGGCCTCGACACTATGGTCCACGTCGTGCGCACGCTGCGCGAGGAGTGCACCCAGGACGAGGGCAAGGCCGCTTTCGTGATGCCCGACTTCATCACGAAGATGGTCGAGAACAAGCAGCTCGGGCGCAAGACCAAGGCCGGCTTCTTCAAGCGTGAGAAGGGCGCCAAGGGCGAGAACATCGACTTCACCCTCGATTGGAAGACCGGGCAGTACCGCCCGAAGGCCAAGCTGGACGCGCCGTCGCTCAAGACGACCAAGGGGATCCACGACCCCGGCCAGCGGATCAAGACGCTCGTGAACGCCAAGGACCGGGCCGGGACATTTGCCTGGCACATCACCCGTGACGGCCTCGCCTACTCCTCGCGGCGCCTGGGCGAGATCTCCGACACGATCGTGGACATCGACAACGGCCTCAAGTGGGGTTTCAACTGGGAGCTGGGGCCGTTCGAGATCTGGGACGTCCTCGGCGTCAAGGAGACCCTCGAGCGCATGAAGGCGGAGGGGGTCGAGCCTGCACCCTGGGTCGGCGAGATGTTGGCCGCCGGCTTCGCGAGCTTCTACCGTGACGGCGCCGTGCAGCGGGAGTTCTACGACGCCCGCACCAAGGCCTACGTCCCGATCCCGCGCCCCGAGAGCTTCCTTGTGCTGCGGGAGATCAAGAAGCGCACGCCAGCGGTTTTCGAGAACAAGGGCGCCTCGCTCGTGGACCTCGGCGACGGCGTGGCCTGCGTCGAGTTCCACTCCGCGCTGCAGCCCAAGCTCAACCCCATCGACGGCGACATCATGGAGGTCATGCACAAGGCGATCGCCATCGCCGAGCGCGACTTCCGGGGCCTCGTCATCCACCACCAGGGGGAGCAGTTCTGCGCAGGCGCGAACCTGCTGATGATCCTCGAGGGGGCGCAGAGCCAGGCGTGGAAGGCCATCGACGAGATGGTGCGGATGTTCCAGGGGATGACGATGGGCTTGAAGCGGGCCCGCGTGCCGGTGATCACTGCCCCGTTCGGCTTCACGTTCGGGGGCGGCGCCGAGATCACCATGGGCGGCGACCGTGTGTGCGCCCTCGCCGAGACGTACATGGGGTTGATCGAGGTTGGCGTCGGCCTCGTGCCGGCGGGCGGCGGCCACGTGTTCATGCTCGAGCGCGTGCTCGAGGGCGTGGACGAGCCCGTCCTCTCCAACCTGCCGTACCTGCGTAAGGCGTTCGAGGACATCGCGATGGCCAAGGTCGCGACCTCGGCCGACGAGGCCCGCGAGCTGAAGTACCTGCGCCCGTACGACCACATCGAGATGAACCGCGACCAGCAGCTCTGGACCGCCAAGCGTATGGCGATCGCGCTCGCCGAGGAGGGCTACCGGCCGCCGATGCCGAGGAAGTTCAACCTCCCCGGCCGGGAGGGGGTCGCGACCATCAAGATGCTGCTCCACAACATGAAGATCACCCACTGGATCTCCGCGCACGATGAGAAGATTGCCTCGTACGTCGGCGACATTCTGTGCGGCGGCGACACCACGATCAACAACCCGGTGAGCGAGGAGACGATCCTCGACCTCGAGCGCGAGGCGTTCCTCTCGCTCTGCGGCGAGCCCAAGACCCAGGAGCGGATCACCTACATGCTGCTCAACAACAAGCCTCTGAGGAACTGAGGGGAGAGAGCGCCATGCCCAAAGCCGTGATCGTTTCGTACGCCCGCACACCCATCGGCAGGGCCAAGAAGGGCAGCCTGAAGGACACGCGGCCCGAGGAGTTCGCCGCGCCCGTCCTCAAGGCGTTGATCGAGCGCACGCCCGGCCTCGAGCCCGCCATGGTGGACGACATCATGCTGGGGTGCGCCATGCCCGAGGCCGAGCAGGGCATGAACATCGCGCGCCTGATCTCCCTGCTGGCCGGGTTCCCGGTCGAGGTGACGGCGTGCACCTCCAACCGCTTCTGCTCCTCGGGCTCGCAGTCCATCGCCTGGGCGGCCGACGTGATCCGCTCGGGCAACGCCGAGGTGATCATCGCCGGAGGCGTGGAGTCGATGTCCATGGTGCCGATGGGCGGCAACAAGATCTTCGCCGATCCCGCGCTCATGGACGCGATGCCCAACGCCTACGCCGGCATGGGCACCACCGCCGAGGTGGTCGCCCGCCAGTTCGGGATCACCCGCGAGGACCAGGACGCGTTCGCCCTGCGCTCCCACCAGCGCGCCGCCGCCGCGATCGCGGCCGGCAAGTTCAAGGACGAGATCGTGCCCCTGAACGTGCGGACGATGGACGACGGCGCCTGGCGCGAGTTCGTCTTCGACACCGACGAGGGTCCGCGCGGCGACACCTCGCTGGAGGCGCTCGCCAAGCTGAAGCCGGCGTTCGACCCTCGCGGAACCGTCACCGCCGGCAACTCCTCGCAGATCAACGACGGAGCCGCCGGGGTTGTTGTGATGTCCGACAAGAGAGCCGTCAAGATGGGGCTCGAGCCGGTGGCCTACGTCCAGCACTGGGCGGTGGCCGGCGTGCCGCCCGACATCATGGGCATCGGCCCCGCCAAGGCCGTGCCCAAGCTCCTCAAGAAAGCAAAGGTGAAGCTCGACGACGTCGACGTGGTCGAGATCAACGAAGCGTTCGCGAGCCAGTCCATCTACTGCTCGCGCGAGCTCAAGCTCGACCCCGAGAAGACCAACGTCAACGGGGGCGCCATCGCCACTGGCCACCCGCTCGGGGCCACCGGCGCGGTTCTGACCTGCAAGATCCTCGGGGAGATGAAGCGGCGCAACGCCAAGCGCGGTATGGTCACCATGTGCATCGGCGGCGGGATGGGCTTCGCCTACCTTCTCGAACGGCCCTGAAGAACAGGTGTCCGGGGACTGGGTTCCGGGGTCCGCGCCCCCACCCACCCCGGGCGACAATGAGAGCGACAGCGGGGCGGCCGGCGGGGCCGCCCCGTCTCGTTACCGCACGTACTTCGCCGAAAGGCCTCGCTCTCACACGAGGCCGTCCGCCCGGAAGGCGGCGCGCAGATGGCGGATGCGCGGGAGCCCGCGCCCGCCCTCCACGGCGATGACGTCGAAGCGGCACGCCGGGGTCTCCCCGTGGCGGCGCGCCAGGTAGGCGTTGGCGAGCTGGACGAGGCGCCGCTGCTTCGCGGCCGTCACGGCTTCCTCGGGCGAGCCCGCCCCGGCCCCCGTGCGTGCCTTGACCTCGATGAACACGAGCGTGTCGCCCTTGCTGGCAACGATGTCGATCTCGCCGAGCGGGCAACGCCAGTTGCGCGCCTCGATGCGGTAGCCTTTCACCCTCAGCCAGAGCGCCGCGAGCGCTTCGCCCCGCCGCGCCGTCAATCGTCTTTTGTCCACTTGAGAAATCATCTCAATGTGTGCCGCTTCGCCGGACCCGGCAGGCGCGCTCAGGCCTCACAACCCGCCTTGCCTCCCGAGCGCCTGCGCCGCGAGCGTGATGACGTCCACCGTCTGCGCCGTCTCGAGCCCGAGCTCCTGCTGCGCGTTGCCGACCATCACCGCGCAGAACGGGCACGCCACCGCGACGTCATTGGTCCCCGACTCCGCAAGCTGCCGCATCCGCGTCTGGTTGATGCGCGTCCCGAGCTTCTCCTCCAGCCACATGCGGCCGCCCCCCGCCCCGCAGCACATCCCCTTCATCCGGGAGAGCGGCGCCTCCTTCAGCGTCAGCCCGGGGATCGCGGAGAGGATCGCCCGGGGAGCGTCGTACTCGCCGTTGGTCCGTCCCAGGTAACAGGGGTCGTGGTAGGTCAGCTCGCGGCGCAGCTCGCCGGTGAGCTTGAGCCTCCCCTGTGCGACCAGCTCCGCCACCATCTGCGTCCCGTGCAGGACCTCGTAGCTTCCTCCGAAATCCGGGTACTCGTGGGCGAGCGTGTTGAAGCAGTGCGGGCAGTTGGTGATGATCCTCTTGACGCCGCGGCGGTTCAGCGTCTCGACGTTGCCGCAAGCCAGCATCTGGAAGAGGTACTCGTTGCCGAGCCGGCGCGCGGCATCGCCGGTACAACGCTCCTCCGGTCCCAGGATCGCGAACTTCACGCCGGCAGCCTGCAGCAGCTTCGCCAGCGACACGGAGGTCTTCTTGCCGGCGTCGTCGTACGAGCCCGCGCAGCCGACCCAGAAGAGCACCTCGAACTCCCCCGCCTCGGAGGCGAGCGGGATGCCCAGGCCCTTGGCCCAGTCGCCGCGCGTCTCGGCGGCGAGCTGCCAGGGGTTGCCGTTGACCTCCATGCCGCGGAACGCGGGCTCCGCCTCCGCGGGGAACTCGGCCTTCTCCAGGACGAGGTGGCGGCGCACCTCGACGATCTTGTCCACGTACGAGATGAACAGGGGGCACGACTCCTCGCACCAGCGGCAGGTCGTGCACGCCCAGATCACCTCGGGGTCGATCACGTCGCCGGCCAGCTCGCGGCTGGGCGTGCCGGGCTTCCCGCCCGGGTCCACGACGATCTCCCCCGCGGAGGCGTTGAGGTGGTCGCGCAAGACGATCGTGAGGTCGCGCGGAATCAGCGGTTTCTTCGTGATCGTCGTTGGGCAGACGACCGTGCAGCGACCGCACTCGGTGCAGGTGTAAAGGTCGAGGAGCTGCTTCCAGGTGAAGTCGGTGATCTTCGCGGCACCGATCGCCGTCCCCTCCTGGATGTTCTCGAGGTCCATCTTGCCAAGGCGGCCGGGCTCGGAGAGCGGGCGCAGCAGAACGTTGGGGAGCGACGTGTAGACGTGGAAGTGCTTGGAGTATGGCAGGTAGTTGGCGAACGTGTAGAGCACGAGCAGGTGGACCCACCACGCCGCGGTGTAAGTGACGTGCAGGCCGGACTCGCTCGTGCCCGAGAGCACGGAGCCCACCATCAGCGAGACGGGGGTCCACTGCCACGCCCCCGGGGCTCCCCCGGCGATGCGGGCCCCGTCGGCCAGCAGGTCGGTCACCATCAGGCCTGCGATCAGCCCCAGGATCACCCAGGCGTCACCGCTGTACTCCAGCCGCTCGGGGCGGGTCACCAGGCGCCGCCAGGCGGCGATCGCGACGCCCACCAGGACCAGCACCGCGAAGAGGTCCTTGGTGAGCAGGTAGGCGTTGCCGACCGGCGTGTGCAGGAACGGCAGCTCCCACCCGCGCGTCAGGCCCTCGATCACCATCGAGGTCGATCTCACCGTGAAGACGAGGAAACCCCAGAAGATCAGCGCGTGCATGATCCCCGGCAGCGGCTCGATGAACATCCGCTTCTGGCCGATGAAGAACACGAGGAGGCCGCGCAGCCGCTCGCCCCAGCGGTCGAGCGGGACGCCGCCCTTCCCGGCCGCAAGGAGCGAGTACTTGCGGCTGAGGGACCAGACGACGCCCGAGATCGCCGCGAAGGTGAGGAGAGCGAACCAGAGGGTGTCGGAAACGCCGAGGAAGCTCCCTGCCGTCGCGTGGTGCGGCATCATCTCGTCCCTCCGCTTCGGCCCGCATTCTGACACATCCCCGCTGTGCGGCGCAGCAAATACCGCACGGGGCTGCTAAAATCGGCGCCCCGGCATGTTCGGTGCCGGGCGCCGCTGGTGGCGTCGGCGGGAGGTCTTGAGATGGCGGGGAAAGTGAAGGTGCAGCCGGTCTCGCGGGTCGGCCTGGAGCCCCTCGTGGCGATGGCCGAGCAGCTGCGCGCCTCCCTGCCGGGATGGGAGGACACCGCCCCCGTCAACGTGCGCCCCCACGTGCCCAGCGACCTCGCGTTCGACCTCCGGCACCTCGCGTACCACGACGGCGACGGCTTCCTGACCGTGAGCGTAGGCGACGAGGTGGTCGGATTCGCCGCGTCGTACGTGCGGTCGCGCCAGCTCACCATCGCCCAGCCGTGGTTCCTACCCGAGTACCGCGGTGACGACGTGGCCGAGCCGCTCCTGCGGCGCCTGCTGGCGCACGGCGAGCGTTCGGGCGCGATGGAATGCGCGGCCCACGTGCTCGGTGAGGCCGCTTGGCAGGGCCTGTTCTTCCGTTTCGATCTGCGCCCGCGCCTTTCGGTCTACCGCCTCGTTCTCAAGGCCGAGAAGGCCCGCATCGTAGGGCAGGAGCTCGCGAAGCTCCGGCCCGCCACCGAGGTCTCCGAGGACGTGGCGCAGCGGCGCGTCGGCTCCGCCGACCTGGAGCGCCTGGACCGGCTGGTGCGCGGGGTGACGCGGCCGATGGACCACGAGCACTGGTTTACCGAGCGGCGGCTCCGCATCGCCAAGGTCCGCGACGGGCAGCGCATCGCGGCCTACGCCTACGGCGGCCCGGGCCAGTGCGGGCCGGTCGCTGCGGCCACCACCGAGGCCGCCCTCGCTGGCCTGGGTTGGGCGCTGCAGTTCGCCGGCGAGGGCGGGACGCCGGAGGTCCAGGTCATGCTCCCCGCGCCTTTCGAGAGCGCCATCGAGCACCTGCTCGACGCCGGCGCCGATTGCCGCGCCAGCTCCACCTGGATGAGCCGCAAAGCGGGCAGCACGCTCGACCGCTACGTACTCCCGTCCGCCACCATCGGCTAGTTTCTTGACCCCTTTTCGCCGCTGCTCCCGAGCGCGGCCGCCGCTGATACTTGAGGTTACAGACGGTTGACGTACAATCGCCCAGGAACCAATGCGATGAGCGATTCTCGGCCGTATGAGCGTTTGCCGCGGAACTCTCGGATTTCTTGTGCTATTTTTCACAATCAGTCCGACGACGCATCTCCTCACCACGATCCCCAACTGCGAAGGGACCCACCGGTAACCGATACCGTGCCGCGAGGAACCGCAACGCCGCCGCCAGACCTACCGGGAACGCGATCGTGGCTCCGGGGGCCACATCAAAAGATAGGGAAGAAAGAGGCGCAAAGAACCGCCGCGTCGAGTTGGTGAAGCGGTGAAGAGCTGGAAGGAGGATCAACCATGAGAAGGAACGCTGCGTTGGTTGTCGCGATCGGGGCTCTCCTCTTCGGCGGAGCGGCGCTGGCGCAGGAGGACGCCAAGGGAGGTAAGGATTACCCGCTGTTCTCGCGCTGGCCGGGGTACTACCTCGACAGTTACGAGCATACGAAGTTCGACGCCTATACCTACCAACTGAAGGACAGCAAGGAGGCCGTTGAGGGAGAGTACTACCTTCTCAACTACTGCCACAAGAAAGACGTCGAAGGCGCAAGTGAGCTCGAGGTGATCCGCAACTACGAGAACGCCATCCGGAAGGCCGGCGGTACGGTCCTGTACACGCAAGGCAAGTCATTCACGATCGGGAAGATCGTCAAGGAGGGGAAGGAGATCTGGGTGCGGGCGCACCCCTGGAACGGCGGCGACTGCATCGAGCTGAACATCACGGAACGTCAGGCCATGGAGCAGACCATCCAGGCGAATGCCGCCTCGTGGCTCTCCGACATCACAACCACAGGCCACGCCGCCGTCTACGGGATTTACTTCGACACCGACAAGGCCGAGATCAAGCCTGAGTCCGAACCGGCGCTCGCCGAGATGGCGAAGCTGCTCACGAACAATCCGAGCCTCAACGTCTTCATCGTCGGCCACACCGACAACACCGGGACGTTCGAGCACAACATGAAGCTCTCGCAGGACCGCGCGACATCGGTCGTCAACGCACTGGTCGCCAAGCATGGCATCGTGGCGGCGCGCCTGAAGCCGTACGGCGTGGCCTCGCTCGCCCCGGTGGCATCGAACAAGACCGAGGACGGCAAGGCCAAGAATCGGCGGGTGGAGCTGGTGGAGAGGTAACAAACCCCAGTTTCATCCTACCCCGTTCGGGCTGGACCGAAGGGAGGCTGAACGTGAGAAGCAAGAGACTCACCCCCTGCCCTCTTCTGCTGGTCCTTGTGCTTGCCTTTGGGCTGGCGACTCAGGTCTCCGCAAGAACCTGCTGCCACCGAGAGCTCACTGTGATGCCCATCGCGCTTCCTGACGGCCAGGAGCAGGACGCGGGGGCAGTGAGCACCTTCTTCAGGGGAATGGTGCAAGGACCGTTGGAGATGCCCACCCTTAACTGCGACTGTCCGAGCTTCAATTGGGTGAACGCCAAAGCTATGAAAGCCGCCTACATCCAGATGCAAAAGATCGATGCCGCCTTACGACGAAGGGACCACCTGCCACCCCTGCCGCCGACGACCACCACACCCGAGGAGGACCTCGATTACGTCTTCGTTGGATCAATCACCGCTGACCAGGTCACGGGGAAGACAAAGCGCGAGTGCGACCCAGAGTCCCCAGGGGACTGCTGGGGCGGAAACCTCGAGGGCACCTTCACGTTTCACCTCAAGCTCCTCGACCACCACAACAGCAAGACGGTCAAGGAAGGCTCCACTTCTTGGTCCGGGCACATTTGGTTGGACGTCGGCAATCGAGTCGAGGAACTCTCCAAGAGCCTGTTCTTGCCACTGGACACGCTCATCCGGGACTACGAGCGGACCCCTGAGCGGGCGCGAGTGGAGGTCCCGAACGACACGGCACAGGCTGGGGACAGCGTGACAATCAAGCTCTCCGAGCTGAGGGACGAGGAGGGTCGGCCGACGCAGGCGTGGCAGCGGATCCTCGTGAAGGTCGAGAAGGGCAAGATCTTGAACGCTGAAACGAAGATCAAGGAGTTCTATGTTTTCAGGGCAGGAGAGCAGGGAGCTGTCGCCGTACAGTACAGGGCACCGGACGGCTGCAAGCCGGACAAGGAGACACTCACCGTTTTCAACACGTGCGAGAAAAAAAAGAAGTACGACCCAAGCCCCAAGAACGAAATCGCCAAGAAGGAGTTCAACATCATCTGCGACCAGTGGGACGTGAAGATCACCTACAGCGAGGACCTTGGCGGCACCTACAACCCCGGCGGGAAGACGAAGGTCACGGTGACGCGCCATTACTCGGTGACGTTTAAGGCGCGGGTTAAGTTCGTAAAGGCGGACGGGCGTAAGGCGACATACCGATCCGACGACGCGGACATCCAATTCCACGACAACTACAACTCGAATACGGTCCACGAGGTTTGCAGCTATCGCGGTGGCTTTACCGGGAACAAGAGCGGCCGCGTGCCCGTGCCGATCCAGGTCGCGTTCAACAGCCACAATCACACCTACAGCTTCGGCATGAGCAGCACGAAGAGTGACCTGGTCAGTTACAGGCTCAGCGGCAACCTTCTCGGTCCCAACGAGCAGTGCACCGGAATCTGGCAGCAGGAGGTGCAGCAGCAGTCCCAGGCGGTGGTCCCCCGCGGTTTGGAGAAAGGGGAGGGCCCCCCTGAGAACCGAACCTACGCGCCCGGCCAGCTGAGCATCACGGGACAGGCATCGTGGGATGACTACATGACGGGGGCCTGGCCCACGCCGGGCACGCCGCCCACACACTCGCTGCTGATGCCTCCGAGCTACCGACTGGTCTACCTCCCCCTCGTCTACGACTGGGGGAAGTTCCCGAACATGAGGTTCAAGAAAACGCTCTCCTGGGAGATCAAACGGCCAAAGTAAAGACGTGACCGGACCGCGGGTCGCTACCGACGGGGCCCGCGCCCATGGACTTTGCCCACACGGATGGTCCTTGGAGCCGGGCGCCTCGAAGGGCGCACGACCTTGCTCCGGGAATTCCGTTCCTGGACCGGCTCGACTTTTCTGCCACGCTTCTGGCGCTCCAGCCCCGGAGGCGCGAGGAGCGGCTCGAGGTTCACCTCCAGGAACTCCTCGTTGATCCCCTTGACTCGAACGCGCATCGCGTCGCCCAGGCGGAGCACCCTCCCCCACCGCTGCCCGACCTGCCGGTGCCCGGTCTCGTCGTAGCGGTAGAAGTCGTCCTTCAGGTCCGCGACGTGCACCAGCCCTTCGACGTACACCTCCTCGAGCTGGACGAACAGCCCGAACGCGACGACTCCGGTGACGTGCCCCGAGAACTCCTCCCCGACGTGGGCGCGCATGTACTCGAGCTGCTTCCACTTGACCACCTCGCGCTCGGCATCCTCGGAGCGCCGCTCGGTGAAGGAGCAGCTCTCGGCGAGGTCCTCGAGATCGGCCTCCAGCAGCGCCCGCTCCGCTCCCGTCGGCAACTCGCCGGCGAGCGCGCGAGCGAGCGAGCGGTGCACGACCAGGTCCGGGTAGCGCCTGATCGGCGAGGTGAAGTGCAGGTAGAACTCGGTCGCGAGCGCGTAGTGGCCCTTGCACTCCGGGTCGTAAGCGGCGCGCGCGAGCGAGCGCAGGACGAGCGTCTGCAGGAAACGTTCCCCCGGCTTCTCGGCGATCTCGGCGAGCACGCGCTGCAGCTCGCGCGGAGGCAGCTCGTCGAGGTCGCCCTTGAGCGCGATCCCAAACTCCTCCAGCACCGCCTGCAGCTCGGCCAGCTTGCCGGCCGAGGGGCGCTCGTGGACGCGGAACAGCCCGGGCTGCCTGCCGTGGACGAGCATGCGGGCCACGCACTCGTTGGCCGCGATCATCAGCTCCTCGATCAACCGGTGGGCACGGTTGCGCGGGGCGGCCTGCACGCCGGTCATGAACCCTTCGGGATCGAGGAGGATCTCCGGTTCGGGGAGGTCGAAGTCGATGGCGCCCCTCCCCCTCCGCCGCTCGCCGATGCGGCGCGCCGCCTCGTCGAGGAGCTGCAGCGAGTGCCGCACCCCGAGCGCGAGGTCGGCCGGCCAGGAGCCCTCTTCGAGCCAGACGAACACCTCGGTGTAGGTGCAGCGGCGTTGCGAGCGGAAGACGCTGCGCTCCGCCCGGTAACCCTCGACGGCTCCGGAGGGCGTCACCAGGAACCGGACGGAGAAAGCCAGCCGGTCCTCGTCGGGCACGAGGGAGCATAGGTGGTTGGAGAGCTTCTCCGGGAGCATCGGGACGCAGCGCCCCGGCAGGTAGACGCTGGTACCCCGCTCGCGCGCCGCCGCGTCGAGGGCGGTGCCGGGGCGGACGTAGTGCGACACGTCGGCGATGTGCACGAAGACCTCGATCGCACCTTGCGGGCCACGGCGGGCCGCCACCGCGTCGTCGAAGTCGCGGGCGGTCTCCCCATCGATCGTCACCGCCGCCTGTTCGCGCAGGTCCTTCCGGCCCTCGAGGTCCCGCGGGAACACGGACTCGGGCAGATCGTCCGCCTCGCGCAGCGCCTCCGGCGGGAAATCCACCGGGATCGCCAGCTCGGCCAGCACGACCTCCTCGTCCACGCCGCTCTCGCCGGGCGCACCGAGGCGGCGGACCAGGCGGCCCGCCACCGCTCCCTGCTCCGGTACCTCGCCCACCGCCACCTCGACGAACTCCCCCGGCCTGGGCAGCTCCTCCGGGATCGGATCGAGCAGGACTCGCACCTTCAGCCGGCGCGCGAACGGGTCCACCCAAGGGTGCTCCGCGTCGGGCACGAACCGGCCGACCAGAGTGGGACGCCGCCGCCGCAGCACCCGCACGACCTCGCCGTGCTTCTCGGGGACGATCTGGCCGCGCCTGCGCCGGCTGCCCCGGTAGACGAGGACCTGGTCCCCGTCCAGCGCCGAGGAGAGCTTCTCGGCCGGCACGACGATGTCGGGGAGGTCGCGCTCCCCCAGGCGCACGATGCCGAAGCCGCGCGCGGTCAGCCGCAGCTCGCCGGCGTAGAAGTCCGTGAACTCCACGGCCGTCACGCGGCCCTTGCCCCGAACGATCTCGCCGCGCTCCTCGGCCTGAGCCAGGAGGGCGGCCAGCTCGGCGCGGACGGTGTCCCTGTCCCACGAGGCCTGCAGCTTGCGCTCGAGCTGCGCGAGCGTGAGGCCGTTGGCGCGCGCGGCCCGCACCTCGTCCAGCACGTGCCTACGGTGCATCGGACGCCCGCCTTCCACGGTCACGAGGGGAGATCACGTTGACAGCTTTTGCCCTCGCCGGTAAACTCCCGCCGGCGTGTGCGAAAGTGGCGGAATTGGTAGACGCGCAAGGCTCAGGACCTTGTGAGCGCAAGCTCATGGGGGTTCGACTCCCCCCTTTCGCACCATTTCCTGGATCCCACCCGACCCCGACCTGACGGGGCCGCCACGCGCAACCTGACATTCGGGAATCCCGCCCGGCGGCCCGGCTACGACTCTGCACCCTCACCCTGCACATAGCGGAGCGCATCCGCCCGCTCCCAATAGATCGGGAAGATCGTCTCTAGGCGGGTGAGCTTCAACAGAGCCTCGAGCCGGTGATGCGGGCGAAACAGCGCGACACGCCGGTTGGCGCGGGAGAACTTCTGCAGGTAGCCGACCATCTCGCCGATCCCCGTGGAGTCCACGTAGTCGATGCGGGCGAAATCGATCACGACCCCGCCCTTGGTCTGGTCGAGGACCGCCTGCAGCTCGCGCGCGAAGAGCTGGGCCGACTCTCCGAGCCTGATCGTGCCCTCCACCTCGATGATCGCAACCCCGCCTTCCAGAGACCGGCGCACATGCATGGAAGAGTCCCCCGTGTCAGTCATGAGCCCGAAACCGTGACCTCGGCCACGGCCGCCAGCGCGCCGGCCCGGTGGGCACGGCACGCGTAGCGCCGCAGTTCGCCGAAGACGCCCAGCTCCTCGACCTCGATCTCGAGGCGGTCGCCGGGTGTAAAGTTTTGATAAAGAAAGACATTTTTCAGGCCGACCAGGCGCAGCGCATCCGTCTTCTGCGGTCGCACGACGAGGAGGATGGCCTGGGCCAGGGCCTCCGCGACCAGCGTGACCGGCCATCCGTCAGTTCCGGCAAGCGTGCCGCCGGCCGTGGCCAGCACCACCGCATGGCGACCGTGCGGCCCCTGCTCCACCCGCTCCACCAGCCGGAACGGATACTCGTGGGGGAGCCCCTCAGGCGACGTCGTTGACACCCTTGCTCCGCATGAACTCGACCAGCGCGTTGACGGACGCGAGCGCCTTGGCGCCCACTTCTTCGTCCTGGATGCGCACCCCGAACGTCTTTTCGATGCCGATCACCAGTTCGAGGGCATCGATCGAATCCAGGCCCAGACCATCACCGAACAGAGGGGCGGCGTCGTCGATGTCCTCCGGCTTCATACCTTCGAGCTGGAGCTTGTCGATGATGAGCTGCTTGACCTTCCCGTGAAGCGAACCCTGCGTCATTGCGCCAAACCCCTCCCGTTCCAGCCGGAGTATAGCCGAGTCAGAGGCCACGGGGCGGCGGCCAGGCCAGCCCGAGGTCGGCGAAGGAGCTGCTCCGCCCGGAAAAGCCCACCGAGCAGCGCTCGTGGTCCACCAACACCGGCAGCCGGCGCTCCCAGGTCAGGGCGGCCAGCTCGGCGATCCGCTTCGGCTCTCTGCTCAGATTGACGGCAACAAAGGTCACCCGGCGCCGCTCCAGGTCCTCCAGCAGCGCTGCACAGTGCGGGCAGCCGTCGGCGACGTAGGCGGTGATCACGGGCCTTCTTCCTCGCCGTCGGGAGGGGTCCACGGGACCTCCACCGGCTCCAGCTCGGCAAGGAAGCGCCGGTCCTCGCGCCACCCCGGCCTCGCCTTGACACGCAGGTCCAGGTACACCCTGGCGCCCAGGATCGTCTCGATGCGCGTCCGTGCGGCCGTTCCGATATCCTTGATCATTGAGCCCGCACGGCCCACCACGATCCCTCTCTGGCTGTCCCGGTCCACGACGATGTCGGCGAAGATGCGCAGCAGCGGACCGCGTGGGGTCTCCTCCTCCTGGAACTCCCGCAGGTGGACGGTCGAGGTGAAAGGCAGCTCCTGCTCGACGCGTTCGAGCATGGCCTCGCGGATCAGCTCCGCTACGAAGAACCGCTCGCTCTGCGTCGTGGTGAGCGACGGGTCGAGCAACGGCTGCCCTTCCGGCAGCAGGGTGAAGAGCGTGTCGGCGAGCGCCGGCAGGCCGTCGCCCCGCAGCGCCGACACGGGCACGACCGCCGCGTACACGCGGCGCTGGGCGTAGAACGCGACCCGGGCGTCGAGGTCGGCGGCGGCGCCGGGCACGTCCATCTTGTTCGGCACGAGGACCACGGGGACGGTCGCTTCACGCAGCAGCCCGACGACAAACTCCTCCCCGGAGCCCGGGGCCTGCGCGGCGTCGAAGATCTGCACGACGAGGTCGACCTCGGCCAGGGTGTCGCGCAGCGCGTTCATCATCTGCGCGTTCAGGCGGTGCAGCGGCCTGTGCACCCCGGGGAGGTCGAACAGCACGACCTGGCCGCGCTCCTCAGTGAGGACCCCCGTGATGCGTTGGCGGGTGGTCTGGGGTTTGGCCGAAACGATCGCCACCTTCTCCCCGAGCAGCGCGTTGACCAGCGTGCTCTTGCCCGCGTTGGGCCGGCCGAGCAGTGCGACGGTCCCCGAGCGCTTCACGTGGAGTGCCGCACCCGGACCCGCCGGAGGCGGCGGCGCTCCACCTCCACGACCTCGAGGTCCAGGCCTTGCCACCGGGCGCGCTCGCCGACCCTGGGGAGGTGCCCGAGGGCTTCGAGCACGAGGCCGGCGACCGAGTCGAAACCGACCTCCCCCACCTCGACGCCGAAGAGCTCCTCAAGCACCTCGACGTGCGCGGCTCCGTTGACCAGGTACACCCCTTCCGACTCCCTCTCCACGTCGGGCACCTGGCGCTGGTGCTCGTCCTGGATCTCACCGACGATCTCCTCAATCACGTCCTCCAGCGCCACGATGCCCGAGATGCCGCCGTACTCGTCAACAACGACGGCGAGCTGCTGATGCGCGCTCTGGAACTCCCGCAGAAGCTCCCTCAGCGGCTTGGTCTCCGTTACCACGAGCACGGGCCGGATGAGCTCGCCCGCGGAGGGCTTCGCCCCCCCGACCACGGCCCTGAGCACGTCCTTGACGTGGACGACGCCCTCGACGCGGTCGAGGGTCTCGCGGTAGACCGGGATGCGGGTGAACATCGACTCGGCGAACTGCCTCTGCACGGCGGCGAAGTCCGCGTCCACCGGCAGCGCGACGACGTCCGTGCGCGGCGTCATGATCTCGCGCGCCACTGTGTCGGAGAGATCCACGATGGACGCCACGAGCTCCGCGTCCGCCCTCGCGAGGATCCCCGCCTCCTCGCCCGCGCCTATGAATGCCTGGACCTCGTGCTCGTCCGCGGCCTCCTCCTCGCGTTCCTCGACCGCTTCCTCGTCCCCCTCGAGGGGCTCCATTCGCCGCAGGAGCGGCGCCAAGGGTCGCAGGGCGAGAAGGGCGGCGGCCGCCGCTCCCTCGACCCGGCTGCCGCGCGCCACGCTCAGGCCCAGGGCGATCGCCACCAGCCACCCCACGAGGACGATTGCCAGGAGGATCAGACTGCCGAAGCCGAGCAGCCGGCCGGCGCGAACCGCGGCCAGCGTGAACAGCACGAGCAAGGCCCCCGCGCCGGCCTGCTGGAACAGGATCAGGCTCGCGTAGGCGTCGGAGCGCCTCGAGTACCCAGGCAAGAGCGAGGAACGCTGAGCCAGGAGGCCGGCCAACCTGATCGTGCCGAGGCGCACGATGGCGGCAAGCCCGGCGACCGCGAACGCGAGCAGGAGCAGCAGCGCCAAAGCCGCGAGCACGGCGGTGACGGGGTTCCCCCACCAGGCGCCCACTGCCCCGCTCACCTGATTAGCTCCCGCCGCAGCCGCGCCTCCAGGGCGTCCATCTCGCCCTCATCGCTCTCGTGGTCGAACCCGCACAGGTGCACGATTCCGTGCAGGAGGAGCACCCGCAGCTCGCGGTCCAGGCTGACGTCGCCTTCGCTGGCCTGGCGCGCGGCGGTCTCTAGGGAGATCGCGACGTCGCCGAGGTACAGCAGCCCGTCCGGCTGCACGAAGTTGGCGCGGAACGAGAGTACGTCGGTCGGCTGGTCCTTGTCCCGGAAGTGCCGGTTGAGGGTGCGGATCGTGGCGTCGTCGCACACCAGCACGCCCACCTCGGCCGCCGCCACGCCGAGGCGCTCGAGCGCAGCGACCACCAGCCCGCGGAGCGCCTCGGTCTGCCGTCCGCCGGGGTGGCGCTGCCAGCGGAAGCTGACCTTCACGCTAGCCACGGCGTTTCCGGTTGAAGTCGAAGCCGGGGTAGTCGATGCGGTGGTGGAACGCGTTGGCCAGCACCCAGAAGAACGCGGCCCCGATCTTCTCGATGTCCTTGAGGGTGAGCTCGCAGTCATCGAGCTGGCCGTCCTCGAGCACGTTCTTGATCACCTGGTCGATCATCGACTGGATCCTGCCCGGCGTCGGCTCCTGAATCGTCCGGCTGGCCGCCTCCACCGCGTCGGCCAGCAGCAGGATGCCCATCTCCTTGCTGTGAGGCCGCGGGCCGGGGTAGCGGAACTCACTCTCCTGCACCTGGCCAAGGTCGGGGTCCTCCTTCTCCTTGGCCCGCGAGTAGAAGTAGCGGATGAGCTTGGTGCCGTGGTGCGTGCTGATGGCCTCGCGGATCGGCTCCGGAAGCTTGTACTCGCGCGCCAACTCGAGCCCGGCCTTGACGTGGTTGGAGACGACGAGGGCGGACATCCAGGGCGTCAGGTGGTCGTGCGGGTTCTCGTTGCGCTGGTTCTCGACGAAGTACTCCGGCTTGGCAAGCTTTCCGATGTCGTGGTAGTAGCAGCAGACCCTGGTCAGCAGCGGGTTTGCCCCGATCGCCTCGGCCGCCGCCTCGGCGAAGTTGGCCATCGCCAGGGAGTGCTGGAACGTCCCCGGCGCCTCGATGGACAGGCGCTTGAGCAGCGGCACGTTGGGGTTCGACAGCTCGAGCAGGCGGATGTCCGTAATCGTTCCGGTGAGCGACTCCAGCACCGGCAGCAGGAAGCTCGCCAACGCCGCGGCCACGACGCCTCCCAGGACGCCGGCTGCAACCTCGACCCCCAGCACCCTGCCGTCCACGATCCGCCCGTGCCAGAGCGCCAGCCCCACCACGGCCAGCGCGTTCACCAACGCCACGACCGCCCCGACGCGCGCCAGGACGTAGCGCTCCTTCAGGCGCTGGGAAGCCAACGATGCGGCAACGCCCGCGAGGATGGCGTAGACCACGACCGAGGCGTTTCCGCCGAGCATCAGGGCGACCAGCACGCTCTGGGTGACGGCGAAGAGGACCCCCACCGGGAGGCCGAACATCAGGCTCGCCAGGATCGGACCCGCCCCGTGTGGCAGCGACGGCAGGTAGATCTCGGCGTGGCCGAAGGGGTCGCGCATCAGGCCGGCCGCCATGCCCTGCGCGAGGAACGCGAAGCTCCGTTCGAGCACCAACACCATCACGCTGAGAATCACGGCCGCCCCGAAGCGCGTTCGGGCCTCCTCCAGTGAGGGGCTCATGCGGCGGAGGTAGAACTGCCAGGCGCCCGCCAGGAGCGTCAGAAGCAGGAGCACGCCGGCGACCGGCGCCAGGGTTCGCGTAGAGGTGTCGCGCTCGGCAAGGGCCGCCAGCAGACGCGCCGTCTGAGCCGAAACTTCGTCGCCGCGCCGCACCAACACCTTGCCGCGCGGCAGCCGCACGGAGACCTCCTCGACGCTGCTGGCGGCCTTGAGCCGGCGCGCCAGGGTCTCACCGCGGTCGAGGGTCACGTTCGGGATCATGGCGCGGGCGAGCATCGCCGCCAGAGGCCCGCGCCAGCTGCGCGGGATGCCAGGCTCGGCCGCGAGGCGCTGCTCGACCACCTCCGCCAGGCTCGTCCCGCCGTCCACGAAACGGTACACGTCCAGCTCGACGTGATCGTCGTTCTTTCCGGCGGTGCGGAGCGTGATCCCGCGGTCAGCGCTGTGCAGCAGCTCCATTCGGTCGCTCACGACCCCCTGTCGGTACAGGCGCTGCTCCGTCTCGCGCAGGGGCCGCAGCAGCTCCTCCGAGAAGTTGGCGTTGCGGAGGACTTCCGCCTCGCGCGGCTGGATCACCAGCGATCCGACCTCGCTCAGGCGCTGAGCGAGGTCGAAGGCGTCGCCCTCCGGCTGCCTTTGCCCGTCCTGGAAAACGCGTTCCAGCTTGTCGGCGAGCGTGGCCGCCACCGCCGGGTCGTAGACATAGATCGGCAGCACCTCGAAGCTGGCACGGCGGCGCTTCTCCTCCGTGGACTCGGCGTCCGGGAGCACGACCTCGCGGTCCACGACGATGTCCGCCGAGGCGATCTCCCCCGCCGCCAGCAACGGGACCCGCGTCGAGCGCAACGGGAGCACGACCAACGAGCCGAGGACGAGGAAGCACCCCCACCAGAGCCAGGTCGTGCCGAGGAGCCTCCGGCGCATCTGCACGAACTCCCCCCGGCGCACGGCGAGCCGCGCCGCGGTCGTGCGCTCCGGCTTCCCGTCCTTGCCCGTCATTTACCGTCACCGCGCCGGGCGCCGTCGAACTTCTCATACGCCGCCACGACCTTCTCGACGAGCTTGTGGCGCACGACGTCCTCCTTGACGAAGTCGAAGAAGCAGAGCCCCGGCAGATTGCCCAGGATCTGCCGTGCCTGCACGAGGCCGGAGACCTTCTCGTTTGGCAGGTCGATCTGAGTAACGTCGCCCGTGATCGCCGCCCTGGAGTGGAAACCCAGGCGGGTGAGGAACATCTTCATCTGCTCCGGAGTCGTGTTCTGGGCCTCGTCCAGCAACATGAACGAGTCGTTGAGGGTCCGCCCGCGCATGAACGCGAGGGGCGCGATCTCGATGACCCCGCGCTCGATGTGCCGGGCGACCCGGTCGTAGCCCAAGATGTCATAGAGCGCGTCGTAGACCGGCCGAAGGTAGGGGTTCACCTTCTCGACCAGGTCGCCGGGCAGGAACCCGAGGCGCTCCCCGGCCTCCACGGCCGGGCGCGTGAGCACGATCCGCCGCACGCGGTGCTCGGCCAGCGCGGCCGCTGCCATCGCCACCGCGAGGTAGGTCTTGCCGGTGCCTGCCGGGCCGATCGCGAACACCATGTCGTACCTGTTCAGGGACTGGATGAAGAGCCGCTGCTTGAGGTTGCGCGGCACGACCAGGCGCTTGACCGAGTCCGGGATCGTGGCGTCGGTGAAGAACTCGACGAGGTCCACGTTGGGGTCCTCTTCGAGCACCCGCAGCGCGGTCCGGAACTCCTCCTTGCCGACCGAGTAGCCCGTGGCCACCAGCTTGCCGAGCTCCTGCAGCAGCTTGCCCGCGAGCGCGACGGGTTCGGGCTCGCCCTCCAGGGACACCGTCTCCCCGCGCGCCGCCACCTGCACCCGCAGCCGCTCGTTCAGGTAGCGGAAGTTCTCCTCCAGGGTCCCCGACAGGATCTCGAGGTCCCTGGCAGGCAGGGTGATCGTGGTCATGACTTCAGCAGCTCCAGCATGTGCTCCCGCACGGCCTCGCCCACCTCCGCCGTGGTCGACGTGCCCCCGAGGTCCGGGGTGACGATGCCGGCGCGAACGGTGGCGGCGATCGCCTCGTCGAGCGCATCCGCGAGGTGCGCGCGGTCCACGTGACGCAGGAGGAGCGCGAACGACGCGAGCGCCGCCAGGGGGTTCGCCCGCCCCTTTCCCGCGAGGTCCGGGGCGGAGCCGTGGACCGGTTCAAACATCGCCGCCCGCCCGGGGTGCACGTTGGCCGACGGCGCCAGGCCCAGCCCGCCCCCGAGCATCGCCGCGAGCTCGGAGAGGATGTCCCCAAGCAGGTTGTCGCAGACCACCACGTCGAAGCGGCCAGGGTTGCGCACCAGCTCCATCGCCGCCGTGTCCGCGTACAGGTGGTCCTTCGCCACATCGGCGTACTGGGCCGCCAGGTCGCCGAAGGTGCGCTGCCAGAGCTCCCCCGCGTACCGCAGCACGTTGGCCTTGTCCACCAGCGTCACCTTGTGGCGCTTGCGGGTGCGCGCGAGCTCGAAGGCCGCCCGCACGATCCTCTCTACGCCCCGGCGGGTCGTGAGCATCTCCTGGACCGTCACCTCATCGTTCGAGCCGGTGTGCATGGAACCGCCCGCCCCGCTGTAGAGCCCTTCCGTGTTCTCGCGCACGATCACGAGGTCGATGTCCCCCGCGGAAACGTGCTTGAGGGGGTTGAGGCGCTCGTCGAGGCAACGTACCGGCCTCAGGTTGATGAAGAGGTCGAGCTGGAAGCGCATTCCGAGCAGGATCGCCCGCGCGTGGGCGAAGTCAGGGACGCGGGGATCGCCGAACGCCCCGACCTGGATCGCGTTGAAGCCCTTCAGGTACTCCAGCCCTCCCGAGGGCAATGCAAGGCCGGTTGCGAGGTAGCGCTCCGCGCCCCAGTCCAGCTCCTCCCAGGTGGCGGTCAGCAGCCCCGCCCTACGCACCGCCTCGGCGAGCTGCACCACCTCGGAGGTGACTTCACGGCCGATCCCGTCGCCGGGAATCACGGCAATGCGAATGGGTTGTGTGCTCATCGTACCCTCACGGTGCGGCCGGGACCCTTTCGGGTGTGCCCCCTGTCCATTGTGGGTCTTCAGGCGCGCGCATGCCAGAGTGCGTCGGGCACGCCGCTCCTGAGGTTGATAAAGCGCGCCAGCACGAAGAGGGCGTCCGAGAGCCGGTTGAGCAGCGGGATGGCCGCGCCCGCGTCGGCACCCTCGTCGCGCAGGCTGACCACGTGGCGCTCCGCGCGCCGGCAGACCGTCCTGGCCTGGTGCGCGAGCGCAGCCGCCCGCGAACCGGCGGGGAGCACGAAGTTGCGCAGAACCGGGAGTTCCCCCTCCATCGTGTCGATCCAGCGCTCCAGCCAGGACGGCCGGACAGCATCCTCGGAGAGCGAGAACCTCCCGGCCGGATCCGCGAGGAACGCGCCGACCTCGAACAGCAGGGACTGGACCTTTTCCAGCACCGCAGCGGCCTCCACGGGAAGCGCTTCCGCCCGCATGACGCCGATCACCGCGTTTAGCTCGTCGACGTCGCCGTAGGCGGCGACCCGCAGGCTGGCCTTCGAAACCCTGGAACCGTCGGATAGGCCGGTAGATCCGTCATCGCCGGTCCGGGTATAGACCTTCACGGCGCCATCGTACCACCGCCCGGCGGGGCGCCCGGGCCCTTGCCGAGCAGCTCCGAGACCTTGGCAAGGAACTCCCCGATGCTGAATGGTTTGATGAGCACCCCCGCGGCCGCCAGGGTGTCGTCGCCCGAGGGATCGTAGCCGGTGGACACGACCACTGGGACTTCCGGCGCCTGCTCCCGCAGGCGGCGCAACGCCTCCCTGCCGTCCATCACTGGCATCACGATATCGAGGACGATAAGGGCGAAGCGACTCGGGTTTTGCAACACGGTCCCAACAACCTCGCGGCCGTTGCCTGCCTCGACCACCTCGTGCCCCGCCTCGCGCAGAGCCGCCGCCAGCGTCGCCCGCACCATCTCCTCGTCGTCGGCCACGAGGACCGCCCCCGCGCGCCGAGGCGCCCGGGCGGCCTCCTCGGCTTCGCCGGAAACCGAGGCGCCCGGGTGCCCGCCGCAGCTCCCGGCGATCTCGCGCAAGGCATCGCCGACCCCGCCCATCCGGGACTGGAGATCAAGCGCGACAAGGCGCAGCGAGCCCTGGAGCTGCGCCGCGTAGGAATCCTCGAGAAAGTGCCGTGTGGCGTTGTCGAGGAGAACGTAGCTGGCGGCCAGGACCACAACCGCCGCCCCGCCTCCCGCAGCCCACGTCCAACGGCGAGCACCCTCCGAGCCCATTGCTGAGCTATTCTAGCGCTCGAGCCGTCAGGCCGGCCGTCCTCGCGCCGCCCGGTACGAGCAGCGCTTGCGACCCGCCGCCCGGGTTCGGGGGGTCATCATGAAAGAGCTCGCCGCATCCGTGGTCATTTCGGTCGTGGCGTTTTCTCCGGGCATCGCCGCCGACAGGCCGGAGGGGCGCTCGTTCGCAACCAGGTCGGTCACCGTGGCTCGCCACGGAATGGTCGCCGCCGCGCAGCCGCTGGCGGTTCAGATCGGTCTTGACGTCCTGAAGCGCGGTGGCAGCGCGGTGGACGCCGCCATCGCCGTGAACGCCGCCCTCGGGCTCATGGAGCCGGTCTCGTGCGGCCTTGGCGGCGACCTGTTCGCGATGGTCTGGGACCCAGCATCCGGCAAGCTTTATGGGCTCAACGGCTCCGGGCGCGCCCCCCTGGCGCTCACCCCCGACAAGGTGCCCGCCCTAAAGGACGGCACCATCCCACCGTACTCGCCGTACGCGTGGACCGTGCCGGGGTGCGCCGACGCCTGGTTTGCGCTGCACGCGCGGTTCGGCCGCCTGCCCATGAAGGAGCTGCTGGCGCCGACCATCGCGTACGCCAAGGAGGGGGTCCCGGTCTCCCAGATCATCGCGGGGTCCTGGGCCCGCAGCGTGAGCCGCTTCAAGGACAAGCCGGGCTTCGCGGAGGTGTTCCTGCCTGGCGGCAGGGCGCCTGCGGAGGGTGAGCCTTTCGCCAACCCGGCGCTTGCGCACACACTCGAGGTGCTCGCCGCCGGCGGGCGCGACGCGTTCTACAAGGGGACAATCACCGATACGATCGTGGCGTACTCCCAGAAGGTGGGCGGCTTTTTCACCAAGGAAGACTTCGCGAGGCACTCCAGCGAGTGGCAGGAGCCCATCTCGACGACCTACCGCGGCATGACGGTGTGGGAGCTGCCGCCCAACGGGCAGGGGCTGGCCGCGCTCGAGATGCTAAACATCCTGGAGCGCTTCGACCTCAAGGCGATGGGACGCGGCAACCCCGACTTCTGGCACCTGATGGTCGAGGCCAAGAAGCTGGCGTTCGCCGACCGGGCGCGCTACTACGCCGACCCGGCGTTCTCCCCCGCTCCGGTGGCGGCGCTTCTCGACAAGGGCTACGCGGCGAAGCAGGCGGCGCGCCTCGACATGACCCGCGCCGCGCGTACCGTGGAGCCCGGCAACCCTGCCTTGCAGCGGGGCGACACGACGTTCCTGGTCACGGCCGACGAGCGCGGGATGATGGTGGCGCTCATCCAGTCCAACTACACCGGGTTCGGCTCCGGCTACGTGATCCCCGAGCTCGGTTTCGGCCTGCACTCGCGCGGCGCCCTCTTTGCACTGAAACCGGGCCACCCCAACGTGCTGGTACCCGGCAAGCGGCCGTTCCACACGATCATCCCGGCGTTCATGGGGAGGGACGGCGTGCCGCAGATGCCGTTCGGGGTGATGGGCGGCGACATGCAGCCCCAGGGCCACGCCCAGATCGTGGTCAACATCGTGGACTTCGGGATGAACCTCCAGGAGGCCGGCGACGCCCCGCGGTTCTACCACACCGGGGACACCGAGCCCACCGGCCCGGTCATGGCCGACGGGGGCGTCCTGAGCATCGAGTCCGGCGTGAGCCAGGACGTGATCCAGGAGTTGCTTCGGCGCGGGCACAGGATCGTAGAGTCCAACGGGATCGTCTTCGGGGGCTACCAGGGGATCTACCGCGACCCCAAGACCGGGGTCTACTTCGGCGCCACAGAGTCCAGGAAAGACGGCATGGCGTCGGGGTACTAGATTCCCATTTCGCTTCCCGAGACTCGGTTCGACCCCGCGGGCTCGGCGCCCTTGCCCCTTTTTCAGCTGCGTTGCAGCTTCCTCGTTTGCCCGGGGTGGCTTCGCCTCTTCTCTTGCCCCACGGCCTCGTGGAAGGTCTTGTGCCACTCCGTGGCTTTCTTCTTGCCCCGCGGGCTGGGAGCGGTCGCTCGGCGCGACCATCGAGGCCGCGCCTCAGACCCGCCTTCGCGTGCGACCGAGCTGGCACAGGCCGGCGTGCGGAGCCTCGCTGTTCCCCTCCCTCGCATGAGACGCTCGGTCGGGGCCAGCGTCTCCACCCGCCGGTCTGGCCGCTCGGTTCCCGCACGCTACGGCGGAAGGGCTCCTATCGCCCGCGGGGCGGATTCACCCCCGCCCACCCATGCGCGACGGGGTTGTCCTCATCGTCCCGCGTTGCCTATGCGCAGGACCTTGCAGTCAATGGCGTCGAGCATCGGGAGGGGGCCTTTCAATCCGCCGGTGCCGCGGGTGGCCAATCTCTCCGGAGCCCGCGGGCACCACGCGGCGGGATTCGGCGTGAGGTATCGGTGGCGCGAGGAGCGCAGCCTTGTGGCGACGAGCGAACACCGAAGAGCCTCGCGCCGGGCCCGCCGTGCGTGGTCGCGGGCGGAGGAGTGTGCGGCCGCAGGCCCGCGGGGGCGGCCAAGGCCGCACCCAGCCACCGGCGGGACCGGCATTACAGAGCCACGCGGTGACAATGGCCTTTGGAGCCGTAGCGTTCAGGCGCTGCCGGCAGCCTTGCTTTTGGGCGGGAGGAGGACGGCGTCGAGGGACCAGCGGCCGGCGCCGGCGCACAGGAGAAAGATCAGCGAGCACAGCATCGCGAAGTCGGTGCGCGCGTCGCTGACGGCAAACCAGAACCCCTGACCCGCACGGAACAGCTCGGGGAGCTTGGTGGTGCCGATGGCGGTCGCGACGACGATGAGCAACGGGATGGCAGCGAGCCTGGTGAGCAGGCCCACGAGCACGAGGCAGCCGCAGACGATCTCGAAGGCACCGACGAAGTGGGCAGTGAAGTCTGGGAAGGCGAAGCCGATCTTCGAGAATCGGATCACACCCATCTTGGGGTCCGTGAACTTCAGTATCCCCTGCGTGAGGAAGATTAGCCCGACCGCCGCCCGGATGAGCACCACGCTGCGCGCCTCGATCCCCCGCCCACCAAGGAAAAAGGCCTCGACACGCTTCGTCCAGTCCCCGCTCATCGCTTCACCCGCCCCCATTTCTTTCCTGTCACCCCGAAAACCGATGGTCCGACCCCCGCATTTCGGCGCCGCCCGGATTCGGCCGGATGCAAGGAAGGCGATGCGGCCGCACCGGAGCATAGCCGGAGGCTATGTGAGGATGCGAGACGCCGGAGCCTGACGCCGCAGACGGTCGGAGACTGGCGGCGCGGGGCCGAGGCGTTACCTGACCTTGGCGAGGCGACAGCCGAGCGCGATCGAGTAAAACTTCGACTCCTCCGAGTCCGCTCGCGAGGTGAGCACGCACGGGGCCGTCGTGCCCATGACGACGGCGGCCAGGCGCGCGCCGGCCAGCACGGCTGCGGCCTTGTAGAAGATGTTTCCTGCCTCGATGTTGGGGAACACCAGCACGTCGGCCGCGCCCTCGACCGCCGAGGCAAGCCCCTTGATTGCGCACGCCTCCGGAGAGAGCGCCACGTCGAGGGCGAGGGGGCCGTCCACCACCGCCCCCTTGATCTGCCCGCGGTCCGCCATCTTGGCGATCACCGCCGCTTCTACCGTGGCGGGCATCTTGTCGGAAACCTTCTCGTTGGCCGCGAGCAGCGCCACCTTCGGCCTCTCGATGCCGAAGCTGTGCGCGGCCGCCACGCAGTACTCCACGATCTTCACCTTGGTCGGCAGGTCGGGCGCCGGGATGATCGCCACGTCGGAGACGAAGAGCAGCTTGCCGTGGGAGCTCTGGTAGGCCGGGATGTCCAGCACCGTCAGGTGGGTCAAAACGGCCCCCCTGGGGAGCAACCCCTTCTCCTTGTCCAGGATGAGGTGCATGTACTTCTCGGTCCCGATCAGACCCTTCATGAGGACGTCGGCCTCGCCGTCACGCACCATGTCGCGGGCCCGCGCGCCGGCGTTCCCATCGTCGGGCTCGTCCACGACCATGAACAGCCCCGCATCGAGCTTGAACTCCCTGCACAGCGCCTCGACCCGCGCACGGTCGCCCACCAGGATCACCTTCGCGATCCCTTCGCTCGCCGCACGTGCGGCCGCCTGGATGGTGTTCTCATCGTGCCCCGCGGCGACGGCGAGCCGCCGCGCCGGAGCCCCCTTCAGCTCGTCGACGAGCCCCTCGAGCGTGCGGATCGGCTTCATCGCCCCTCCCTTGCCGGACTTCTTCGCGGGCCGGGTCACGTCTGCCTTTGACCTTGCCAGTCCCCCGTCCCCTCCGCCCTCGACCCTGGGCTCACCCCTCCGGGGTGTAGTCGCGCGCCTCCTCCCGATGGCTGAGCACGCGCAGTGCCCCCTTGACCAGCGCGAACATCTCGTTCTCACCTGGGTAGACGCTCACGCCGCAGCCCACCGCCCCGACGTACCTCGTGATCGCCTGGACGAGCATCTGGGAGCGCGCCATGCCGCCGGTGAGCAGGATTCTGTCAACGCGCTCACCCTCGAAGGCAGGGATCAGCGCGGTGATCGCCTTGGCGATCTGGTACGCCATCGCCTCGAAGATCCGGGCCGCCTCTTGGTCCCCCTCATTGATCCTGCGCTCGACCTCGCGCAGGTCCGCGGTGCCCAGCAGGTCGATGAGCCCTCCCCGCCCCTTGTTGAGCTTCTTGAGCTCGTCCTTGCTGAAGGTTCCGGAGAAGCAGAGGTCGATGAGCTGGCCGGTGGGAAGCGTGCCGGAGCGTTGGGGGGTGAACGGTCCCTCACCGTCGAGCGCATTGTTGACGTCGATGTATCGCCCCTTCCTGTGCGCCCCGAGCGAGATCCCGCCACCCATGTGGGCGACGATCACGTTCACCTTCTCGTAAAAGGACTCGTTCTCCTCGGCGTACCGCCGCGCGGTTGCGATCTGGTTGAGGGCGTGGCTGATCACTTTTCGCCTGATCGCCTTGATCCCCGTGACCTTGACGCGCTCGGGGACCTCGTCCACGACAACGGGGTCCACGATGAAGGCGGGTCTGCCGGTGTCGCCAACCAGCTCACTGGCGATGAGCCCCCCCAGGTTGGAGGCGTGCTCGCCCATCACGCCCCTGCGGAGGTCCACGAGCATCTCCCCACCCACCCGATAGGTGCCGTGCTGGATCGGCCGCAGCAGCCCCCCGCGCGCCGAAACGGCGTCGATATGGTCGAGGTCGAGCCCGCGGTCCGCCAGTGCCTGCATGATCACGTCCTTGCGGAAGGCGAACTGCTCCGTAATGCTCCGCCCCTCGAAGGGCGCGAGTTCCTCGGCGGAGTGCTGCAGTTCGGTGGTGAAGCCCTCCTGATCCCCCTCGTACACGCTGATCTTGGTGGAGGTGGAGCCCGGGTTGACTGCGAGCACCCGGTACCGGCGGAAGAAGGTGTCCTTCGGTGTGCGCTTCCACTGCCCGAACCGGTGCAGGCGAACCACCGCCGCCTTGACCGACAGGCGCACGTCCTCCGGCGTGCAGTCCATCGCCAGGTCCACGCCCCGGAAACGCACTCCGAACATCACGCTGAACTTCTTCGCAGTGGGGTAGCGGGTGGCGTAGAGGTGGTAGAGCAGGTTCCCCATGTCCAGGTTCGGGCATATGATTACGTTGGTGCCGCCGGTTCTGGAGTGCTCTCCGCTCGCTCCGTGGTAGAGAGCGGAGCGCTCCGAAAGTGCCACGTTCATCTTGACCTCGGCCTGGATGCGTATCGAGGCGTACCGGCTGCCGTGGCGCACGCGGTCGGCGAGAATCCCCGGCACCTGCTCCGCGGCCCGCCGCACGATCTCCGGCGAGGGACCCTCGTCGGAGCCTCGGTGCGAGTACGAGACGATCGCGCCGTGGATCTCGGGCAGCACGTGCTCCGGAATCAGGTCGCGGGCCACGGCGCAGGTGCCGACCGCCACGTGCGCCAGCACCTCCGGACTCATGGTCGCGTTCACGCCGACGTCGCCGAAGACCACGATGTTGTGGGGAAAGATGTTGTCGGGGTGCTCGTCCGGCAGCACGAAGACCCCCGCCTCGCACGGCAGGTACCTCATGGTCAGCGCCTTGACCATGGGCCGGAAGAAGTCCCTGGGCTCATGGGACGCTCCCCCCACCACCATGTCGGCGTGCCCCTCCCGCACCGCGCTGATCCCGAACTGGCCCGGTTGGGACATGGACCGGCGGGCTTCCTGGATCGTGACCTTTTGCCCGGCCTCTTGGAGGCCCTCGACGTGGGTGTTGGCAAAAACCTCGACCAGGTCGGGCTGCGCGTCGAGGTCCACGAAGGCACTCTCCGAGAGCGTGAACTCCACCCGGTTTGGGTCAACGTGGCCGAGCGCACCCGCGACCACCTCGCGCACGACGCCCTCCGGAGCGAGGAAGACGGGCCGTATGAAACGCGTAAGGTGGCACACCGCTTCCAGCACGCGCGGGTCCAGGGGCTCGATAAAGATGACGGTGGGACGGTGCCTCGGGACCTCCAGGATCTGGGAGTCCAGGGATCCCTCGATGTCGAACATGCGTCCCTCCCGTCAGTGCGATTTTAGCAAGAGAAAGTGCGGATCAGCACAAGCGAGCAAAGCTGCTCGGTACGTAGTGACGTGCCCGCTGCCGCCTCGTCGGATCCCGGTGCCCGAGCCCGGGGCCTCAAGCGCCAGAAACGCCGTCCAGCCAGCGTTCGCGCAGGAACCGACCAGCGAGTTCCGTGACCTTCGCGAGGCCGTCCTGCGCAAGCACGACGTAGGGCTGAATGCCGGTGGCGAGCGCCTCGGTGCGTGCCTCCTCCTCGCCGTCGTCCTCGACCAGGATGCAGCGCATCTTCGGATGCTCGCGGACGCAGGCCGCGAGGTTCGAGTAGAACTTGGCACGCGGGTGACACGAGGTGGCCGCGACGAGAAGGTCAGGCGCCGGAGTCGGCAGCTCGTCCCCGAACGCGCTCGTCCGTGCCCACTGGCCGACGAACAGGGAGCGCAGGTAGGGATGGTCGGTGGCCACCAGCGGGCGGTAAAGCGCGGCCGCCACCACCTGCTCGGTCTCCTGCTTGTCGGGGTCGAACGCGTAGTCGGCGCCGGCCCGCACCGCGTCCTGCTTCTCGGTCAGGAACACCCCGGCGAATAGGATCTTCCCCGCAAAGCCATTGCGGCGCATCGAGGCGACCGTCTCGATCCGTTGCTCGTGGGCCGTAATGGGTCCCTTGAGCACGAGCGCAACGTCGAACGTGCTTGCCATGGTGCGCTCGACCATCTCCCAGGGCCGGGCGACGCTCTCCACATGGAGCTCCGGGTGGCGCTCGGTGAGCAGGCGCTCGACCTCGTAGCGCTCGGGGAGATCGCCCAGCACGACGATCCGGCCGGGCACCGTCAGTTCTCCCCGGCGATGAAGCGGTCGTACTCCCTCTCCAGCAGATCGTGGTGCTTCGCCTCCTCCTTTGCGAGGAACTCGAACATCTTCTTCACCCCCGGGTCCCCGACGATTCCCGCGCACAGGAGGTAGAACTCCCGCGCCTTCGTCTCGCGCTCCATCGCGATCTTGACCGCCTCTTCGGGGCGGGTGTGCTGATTGACGCCGAACTCTTCCTTCCCGCTCATCTGGACCCCCCGGTTTCTGGTTTCTTGCCGACAGCTTTATAGCAGATTGCGGCGGCGCGCCGCAGCCTTGAGCTCTTCACGGAATTCGGGGTGGGCGACCGCGATCAGCTCGTGCGCACGCTCGCGAAGGCTCTTTCCGAAAAGCGAGGCCACGCCGTGCTCGGTGATGACGTAGTGCACATCGGCGCGCGTCGTGACCACGCCCGAGCCCTGGGCCAGCACGTCGCAGATGCGCGAGATCGTCCCTTCCCTGGCAGTCGAAGGCATCGCGATGATCGGCTTGCCGCCCTTCGAGCGCGCGGCGCCGCGGATGAAGTCCACCTGGCCACCGAAGCCGGAGTAGATGTTGCAGCCGATGGAGTCCGCACACACCTGCCCGGTGATGTCCACCGAGAGCGCGGAGTTGATCGCCACCATCTTCTCGTTCTGGGAAACGATGAATGGGTCATTCACGTAGTCGGACGGGTGGAACTCGAGGAACGGGTTGTTGTCCATAAAGTCAAAGGCACGCTTGGTGCCGAGGACGAAGGACGCCACGGTCTTGCCCCTGTGCAGGGTCTTGACCTCGTTGGTGACCACACCGTTCTCGACCAGCTCCACGAGGCCGTCGGAGAAGAGCTCGGTGTGGATGCCGAGATTGCGCTTGTCCTTGAGGAACATCAAGACCGCATCGGGGATCTCGCCGATGCCCAGCTGCATCGTGGAACCGTCTTCGATCAAGGCCGCGACGTTCTGCCCGATCGCGCGCGACACCGGGCCGAACTCAGCAGCCATCGCGATCTCGAGGGGGCGGCGGTCGATCTCCACCACGTGCGTCAGCTTGGACACGTGGATGAACGCGTCGCCGAGCGCCCTTGGCATGCTCTTGTTCACGAGGGCGATCACCGTCCTGGCGCGTTCCGCGGCGGCCTTGGTGCACCCGACCTCCACCCCGTACGAGCAGTAGCCGTGCTCGTCCGGGGGCGAGATGTGGATGAGCGCCACGTCGATCGCCAGGATCCCCTCGTAGATGAGGCGCGGAATCATGTGGAGGTGGACCGGCACGAAGTCGGCCCGCCCTTCGTTCACCGCCTTTCTCACGTTCGCCCCTGCGAAGAGCGCGCGGTGGCGGAACGAGGCGGCGTAGCCGGGTTTGACGTAGTCGGCGTTGCCCAGGGTCAATATGTGGGAAACCTCCACGCCCTCCAGCTCCCCGGCCCGGCCCACCATTGCGGTGATGAGCTCCTCCGGGCTGCTGCACCCGCTGTGAATCCAGACGTGGTCGCCGGAGCGAATCGCCTTAACCGCCTCCTCCGCCGTCGTCACCCGCTTGCGGTAGAGCTCGAGCCAGTGCACCGCGCTCACCTTTCCAGTGCTGGCAGGGGGTGATATGGCAAACCAAACGAGCGCGCCAACGGCTCGCTGCAGCACCTGCCCCGGTAGAGGTAGACCCCGCGTCCGAGGTCCTCGCTGGCCGCCAGGGCGCCGTCGATCCCCTTCTCTACGACCTGCGTTAGGTACGGCAGCATTGCGTTCGTGAACGCCAGCGTCGCCGAGCGCGCCGCGACCGAAGGCAGGTTCGGCACGCAGAAGTGGAGGATGCCGTCCACCTCGTAAACAGGGTTGGGGAACGACGTGGGTCGCGAGGTCTCGAAGCAACCTCCCATGTCGATCGAGAGGTCCATCACCACGCTGCGCGGCTTCATCAGGCGGAGCATGTCGCGGGTGACGAGGATCGGCGCGCGCTCCCCCCGGATCGCCACCGCCGCCAGCACCAGGTCGGCGAACGAGAGGGCTTTCTCGATGTTGGGCCGCGTGGCGAGCATCGTCGGCACCGGCCGACAGAGGTGCTCGCAGGCGTAGCGGAGGTGGTCCACGCTGCGGTCCAGCATGACCACGTGGGCGCCCATCCCCAGCGCCGCCTGGGCCGCCGAGCGGCCGAGCACGCCGGCGCCCAGGATCACGAAGCTGGCCGGCGGCACACCCGGCGCGCCCGAGAGGAGGATGCCCTTGCCCCCGAAGTCGTGTAGGAGCAAACCGGACCCGATCGTGAGCGCGAGCTTGCCTGCGATCTCGGACATCATCGTGAGGACCGGGGCGTAGCCGCGAATGTCCTCGATGACCTCCACGCCCACGGCGATCACCTCGCGCTCCAGGAGTGAGCGCAGCTCCTCGGGCCGAGCGGCGGGAAGTGCCCAGAAGGCGATGATCGTCTGCCCAGGGCGCAGGAGCTCGTACTCCGACGGCTCCGGCGCGTACATCCCGAGCACCACCTCGCTGCGCCCGAAGACCTCCCCGCGGCTGTAGACGGTCTTCGCACCGGCGGACTCGAAGTCAGCATCCGAGAAGCCGGCCTTGACGCCTGCGTCGCTCTGCACCCAGACGCGGGCGCCCGCCTGGGTCAGCGCCTTCACCCCGGAGGGCGTCAGCGCCACACGGTGCTCGTGCCCGCGGATCTCCTTCGGGATGCCGATGTCCATTGACCTGCTCCTCTCTCGTGAATTCTAAGGACAAGCACGGCACCACCGCAAGGCCACGGCCCGGGTCGCCGGTACTCTTCGCAGGTGCGGACCGCCATGGCCCTTGCCTCGCCCCACCTGGACCCGAGCCGTGGAATTTGCAGTCAACGCCAGCGGTTGCCAATCAATAGCAGGAACTTCAGCTGAGTGCGGTCAGTCGGAGCAAACGATTCGTTGAATTGGTGGTTGCGAACCCTGCCTGCAGGGACGGAAAACGGAGGGAAAACGTATGCCAAAGAGAAACCCCGGTCGGTCGGTAATTGTCGTCCTCGGGCTCGCTGCGCTCGCCACGGCGTTCGGCGCGGGTCAGGCGAGGGCGCAAGCGACAAACCCATTCCTCGGCGAGATCATCATGGTCGGATTCAATTTCTGCCCCACCGGGTGGGCGGCCGCCAGCGGACAGCTTCTGGCGATCAATCAGAACCAGGCGCTCTTCTCCCTGCTCGGCACGACGTATGGCGGGACCGGAAACACTGACTTCGCCCTGCCGAACCTCAACGGGCGCGTGCCAATCGGACCAGGTACCTCCACGAGCGGCACGTCGTTCACGCTCGGGCAAACCGGGGGCGAGGAAACACACACACTGACGGTCAACGAGCTGCCCGCTCACGCGCATGGGTTCAGCCTCGGGGCCAGCACGACGATCGCCACAGACGCGCAGCCTTCGGCCGCGCGCGTGCTCTCGACCTCGGCGCTCGGCGATCGCCAGTTCACCAGCTTGGCACCGAACACGACGCTTGCAGCGGGCACGAGCGCTGCCGCCGGCGGCGGACAGCCGCACAACAACATGCAGCCCTACCTGGCCATCACCTATTGCATCGCGATGGTCGGGGTCTTCCCGACGCATCCATGACCCCGCGACGGGCGCATCGAGAAATCACCGTGACGGGAATCAGGTGGCGTCGATTGGAGGCGTGCAATGAATAGAGCAACGATCGCTCTTGCGGGGCTGCTTGCCTTGCTCGGCCTCCAGATCGCGAGCGCCGCAACGATCACGGTCAATTCCACCAACGACAACCTGACCTCCGGCAACGGACAGTGCACGCTGCGCAAGGCGCTGCGCAATGCCAACACCAACAGCGATACGACGGGCGGCGACTGCGCCGCGGGCAGCGGCGTCGACACGATTGTGCTTCCTGCCGGCACCTACACGTTCACCTTGACGGGCGCGGGTGAGGATCTCGGTCTCACGGGCGACCTCGACATCCTCGAGTCGGTGAACATCACCGGTGCCGGCGCCGGGTCCACGATCATCGATGGTGCATCGCTCGACCGCGTCTTTGACGTCGATCCGGCGGGCACTGGGTTGACCGTTTCGATCACCGGAGTGACCATCCGCAACGGCTCGGTGGCAGGTTTCGGGGGCGGAATCTTCGTCCGCCCGTTCGGAAGCTCCACGCTCAACCTTACCGACTGCGTGGTCTCCGGCAACACGGCGACTGGCTTCAATGGCGGCGGGATCGCGACGTCCGATGGCACGACGCTGAACCTGACACGCGTCACCTTCCGGAACAACACTTCGGGGTTCAACGGCGGCGGCGTGGCGTGCTTCGGGTGCGCGGCGACGCTGAACGCGTGCGCGTTCGACGGCAATCACTCGACCGGCGGCGCGCTGGGCGGCGGGGGGCTCTTCAACGGTGGCGGAACGGTGACGATCACCGGCGCCACGATCGGAGCCAACGTCTCCGACAGTTTCGGCGGTGGGATCACTAACGCCGGCTTCGGCGCCCTGACGGTGCAGAACGCCGCGCTCACGGCAAATCAGGCCACCGGCACCGGCGGCGGCGGCGGCGTGTCCAACGATCCGAGCTCCGGCGGCGCCAGTTCGCTCACGCTCGCGACCTCGCGCGTGTTCGGGAACACCTCGACCGTCGCCACCGGCGTTGGCTCCACCGGCGGCACCCTCGCCCTCCAGAACACCTGGTGGGGGTGCAACGCCGGGCCGCAACTCCCCCCCGGCGGCAACGGCTGCGACACCGTTGCCAACGTGGCCGCGGCGACCCCGTGGCTCGTGCTACGGGTCGGCGCGGCGCCGGGTGCGGTCCCCTTGGCGGGAGTGTCCGCCGTCACCGCGGATGTGACCTACAACTCAGCTTCGGTACACGTCGTCTCCGGAAACATCCCGGACTCCCCCACCACGCCCAACATCGCCTTCGGCGGAACCCTCGGCTCGGTGTCACCTGCCAGCGTGGCGCTCACCTCCGGCCTCGCAAGCTCCACCTTCACCGCGGGGCTCGTGGGGGGCGCCGGTTCCGCCTCAGCGACGCTCGACAACGCAACCGCCACGGTCCCGATCCTCGTCAACCAGGCGGCGGCGATCACCGTGCAGCCGACCAACCAGACGGTGTGCGCGGGTGCGACCGCGACGTTCACCGCGGCGGCGAGTGGCAACCCTGCGCCCACGCTGCAGTGGCAGGTCTCGACCGACGGCGGTGCAACGTTTGCCGACCTCGGCGGAGCGACCTCGACCACGCTCAGCTTCCTCGCCACGGCTCCCCAGAACGGAAACCAGTACCGCGCGGTGTTTACCAACACGGGAGGCACCGCTACGACCACCGCCGCGCTCCTGACGGTCAATACCGCACCCGCGGTCACGACCAACCCGACGAACCAGTCGGTGGGCAGCGGCCAGTCGGTGAGCTTCACGGCCTCGGCGAGCGGCACCCCGGCCCCCACCGTGCAGTGGCAGGTGAGCACCAACGGCGGCGTGACCTTCACCAACGTGGCGGGTGCGACCTCGGCCACCTTCACGCACAGCGCGCCGCTGTCCGAGAACGGCTACCAGTACCGCGCGGTTTTCACCAACGCCTGCGGCACGGCGACTACGGCGGCCGCGACCCTGACCGTCACTCCTTCAAGGTCGTTCACCGGCCCGACCCCAGGTGGGGGCGGAGATGCCACCGTCAGCTTCAGCACGGGTGATTCGGGTTGCACGTTCATCACCTCCGGCTGGATCCCGCTCAGCGGCGGGGCCGGCTCGCCACCCGCCGGCAGCGCCCCGAGCGGTTTCTCCTTCCCCTACGGGTTGTTCGACTTCGCCGTCGAGGGGTGCTCACTGGGTGCGACGCTCAACTTCACCCTGACCATGCCATCGGCGCTTCCACCGGGCACGGTGTACTGGAAGTACGGCCCGACGAGCAGCCAACCCGCGCCGCACTGGTACGAACTCCCGGCGACGATCACCGGGAACACCATCACGTTCAGCATCACCGACGGCGGGCTCGGGGACAGCTCCCCGACACCAGATGGGAACATCGTGGACCAGGGCGGCCCGGGGATCCCGGGCGAGGCCATCCCGACGTTCGGCCTCGCCGGCCTGATCGCCTTGATTGCACTTCTCGCCCTGACCGGAGCGTTCGTACTGGCCCGCGGGAGGTTCACCCCGTAGACCCAGCGCGGAGCGTGCGCACCTGCGCTAAAGTTGGCAGGGGGACGACATGAACGCGCACGAGCTCGAGGAGAAGGCCGCAGGCTTTCAGGCCGCCACGGTCATCCTGGCCGCCAACCACGTGGGGATCTTCGGTGCCCTCTGCGCGGGCCCCATGACCTGCGAGGGGCTCGCGAAGCGGCTCAAGCTCGACCGCCGCGCGGTGGCTGCCGTCACGGACGCGCTGGTGTGCCTGGGCGCCCTCGAGCGCGCGGACGGCGGGCTGCGCCTCCCGGAGGAGCTGCGAGGGAGCCTCGACCCGACCTTGTCCACCTCCTGGGCGCGCGCCCTCGACCACCAGTGGCACGTGCTCCAGCGCTGGGCGAAGCTCGACACGGTACTGGCGACCGGCGAGCCGATCCAGCGCCAGCGGGACGACGAGGAGCGCCTGCGCGCCTTCATCCTCGGCATGGCCGACATGGCCCGGCGCGGCGCGGACGCGCTCTGGAGCGCCATGGACCTGTCCGGCTTCGCGCGCCTCGTGGACGTGGGGGGCGGCCCCGGCGAGCTTGCCCTCGCGGCGCTCGAGCGCTTCCCCGGGCTCTCGGCAACGGTCTTCGACCTCCCGGTGGTGCTGCCCATCGCCCGGGAGTACGCGGCCAGGCGTAACGTCCGCGACCGCATCGCGTTCAAGGCCGGGGACGCGCTCAAGGGCCGGATCCCGGCGTGCGATGTCGCGCTGGTCTCCTCCCTCGCGCACTCCTACGGCCCGGACGGTGTCCGGAAGATCGCCAGGCACGTGGCCGCCGGCGTACGCTCCGGCGGTCTGGTCCTGATTCGAGAGTTCATGTGGAACGATGAGGCGCACTCGGGGCCGCTCTCGGCCGCGCTGTTCGCGGTCAACATGCTCTCGGGTACCCCGGAGGGAAGGTGCTGGACCGCAACCGAGCTTGAGCGCATTTTCGGCGAGGCGGGTTTCGGGGCCTGGAGGAGCACCAGCCTCGACCCTCGCACGACGCTCCTCGTGGGCACCAGGCAGTAGCCGCCTGCTCCTGTTTGCCTCTTGCCTCTTACCTTTTGCCTACTTCCCCCCTCCTCCCCGCAGGCGGCTGGGCCCGTTCGCCCCTTGCGCATCTTGCCATCCAGCCTTCGGCCGGTTATCTTGTTCCTTGAGATCTCTTTCATGAGCTCGACCTTTGCCCGCCCCCCACCGGCACGGTGTTCAGCGCCAGGGATATCGCAGTCGGTGTGAGCTAGAGAGATTCGCTTCGCCGGGACCCCCCAGGTTTTCACCTACCTGCCGAGAGGCGCCCCTGCTGTCGCTGCCGGCCCCCTGGGCGGATTCCGCGTGCGGGAGGGACCCTATGAAGGATTACGGATTCAGCCGGCGCGAGTTCCTCGAGTGGGCGGTGGCAATCGGTGCCGTCACACAGTTCTCTCAGGCGTTTCTCCCGAAGCTGGCGGCCGCCATTCAGGACGCGGTTAAGGAGTACCCACTCATCTGGATGCAGGCATCAGCCTGCAGCGGCTGCTCGGTTTCGGTCATCAACACGATTCACCCGAGCATCAAGAACGTCATCCTCGATCAGATCCTCCCCGGCCATCAGCTGTTCCTCGACTACCACTCGACCCTGATGGCCGCCTCAGGCAAGCTGTCAACTGACGCGGCGCTAGAGACGGCCAAGAAGAACAAGGGCAAGTACATCTACATCGTCGAGGGAGCCATTCCCACTCGCGAAAGCGGCATCTATGGGACCCTTGGCGAGGAGGACGGACGCCAGGTCCCGCTGCTGGAGTGGGTGCGCAAGCTCGCCCCCGATGCCCTCGTGATCCTTGCGGTTGGAACCTGCGCCGCCTACGGCGGAATCGCCGCCGCAAAACCCAACCCCAGTGGAGCAAAGGGCGTCAGCGAGGTCCTCAAGATGAACAACATCGCCACACCGGTCGTGAACATCCCGGGTTGTCCGTGCCACCCCGACTGGTTCATCGGTACGGTGGCCCGCGTCCTCCTCTATGGCTTGCCGAAACCGAACGAGCTCGACGGTGACGGCCGACTGAAGATCTACTTCGGCAAGAGCGTCCACAACCGCTGCATCAACCGGGACTACATGGACGAAGGCATGTTCGCCAGCAACTTCGGCGAGGTCGGGTGCCTGCTCGAGATTGGCTGCAAGGGACCCTTCACGTGCGGCGACTGCCCGGTACGACAGTGGAACAGCGGCGTGAACTGGTGCGTAAGCGCCAACGCCCCTTGCATCGGGTGCACCGAGCCGGGCTTCCCTGACGCCCATTCACCTTTGTACCAGAGGAGGTAGCCATGAGAACACGGGTGATGGTGGATCCGCTGACCCGCATCGAAGGCCACCTCCGGGTCGAGACGGTGGTTGACGATGGGCAGGTGGTCGAAGCACGCTGCGGGGCAACGCTTTACCGTGGCTTTGAACAGATCCTCGAAGGGCGCAGTCCACTCGACGCAGTGCAGCTCACACAGCGCTTTTGCGGCGTCTGCCCGACGGCCCACGCGGTGGCGTCTTCCCAGTGCCTCGACAACGCCTTCGGCATCATGCCGCCCGACAACGGCCGCATCATTCGCAACCTCATCCAGGGCGCCAACTACATCCAGTCCCACATCCTGCACTTCTACCACTTGGCCGCGCTTGACTTCGTGCGCGGGCCTGACTTCCCGCCGTTTGTGCCTCGCTACGAGGCGGACTACCGCTTGCCGAAGGCCGCCAGTGACGAGATTATCAGTCACTACGTGCAAGCCCTCCACATCCGTCTCAAGGCCCACGAGATGTCGGCAGTCTTCTCGGGCAAGATGCCGCATTGCGCCTCGGTCGTTCCCGGCGGCGTCACCGTCACGCCCTCGGTCGACAAGGTGACGACTTTCATCTGGCGCCTGAAGGAACTGCGCGAGTTCATCGACAACGTCTACCTGCCCGACGTGCTCACCGTAGCCGAGGTGTACCGCGACTACGCCGAGATCGGCGTCGGCTGCAAGAACCTCCTCTCCTACGGCGCATTCGACCTCGACAACGAGCCGGCCGTCGCAAAGCGAAAGCGCCTCTTCGGTATGTCCCGCGTCCAAAACGGCAAGCTCGGTCCCGTCGATCCGGTGAAGATCACTGAGGACGTCAAGTTCTCGTGGTACCGCTCGTCAAGCCACCTGCACCCAAGCAAGGGCGAGACCGAGCCGGAGCCCAACAAGGCCACCGGCTATACGTGGCTCAAGGCACCGCGTTACGACGGCACGGTCTACGAGGTGGGCCCGATGGCCCGCGCGGTGATCGCCCACGCCGCAGGAGGCAACCTGGCCCACGTGAAGGCCATTGACGATGCGCTCGCGCATCTGCGGCTCAAACCGGAAAACCTCTACTCGGTCCTCGGCAGGCACCTCGCCCGGGCAATCGAGACGAAGGTGGTCGCCGACACGATGGCCGACTGGGTGTTGCAGATCAAGCTGGAACAGCCTGTGGCCAAGCCACTCACGATTCCCGACACGGCCGAGGGGTTCGGCTTGTGGGACGCCTCGCGGGGTGCTCTGGGCCACTGGATCACCATAGGCAACAAGAAGATCGATCGGTACCAGGCAGTCGTCCCGACGACCTGGAACGCTTCGCCGCACGATGACCGCGGTCAGCCGGGCCCGATTGAGCAAGCTTTGCTCGGAGCACCCGTGAAAGACCCCTCAAACCCGTTCTCGGTAGCGCGCATCGTCCGTTCCTTCGATCCCTGTATCGCATGCGCTGTCCACCTGCTCACGCCGACTGGCAACCTGCTCCATCGGTTCAGTCTGATCTAGGGACTTCAACGGAGGCGTCACCAGGCCCAAGATGCAGCGAGCGCGAAACGCGATCCTGGTGGTCGGAGTCGGAAACGAACTCCTCTCCGATGAAGGTGTGGGCGTCCACGTGGCACGCCGGCTGTCGGCACTGATGAAAAAGCTGCCTCCCTGGGTGGAGGTGATTGACGCAGGGACCGCGCTCTTCGACGTTCTCGGCGAACTGCCCCTCCACTCTCACGTGATTCTCGTAGATGCGATGCGCGGGGGAGGCGAGCCGGGGTCAATCTACCGCCTTGACAAGGGTGCCGAGCTCGCCGACCGCGGCGAGCCTGGCACTCCCACTTCCCTCCATCAGTGGGGCGTCGTGGAAACGCTCCGGGCGGCACGGACACTCGGGCTTGAGTCGAGGAACCTCACGGTGATTGGCATCGAGCCGGAAACCCTCGAGCCGAGCACCGATCTTTCGCCCGCCGTCGCCGGTGCGGCGGAGCGCGTCGTGGCGATGCTGCTCGCGGAGCTGGGTGCGCCGCTCGCCGCGACCTCTCCTCCTCCTTATCGCGAACCGGCGACTCCGTGATGGCACCTGCGGCCCGCTGAAAGGCCGGTGGCTGCGCGAGCCACGGCTGGACCGGGCCGGTCTCGCTGCCGAGTGCACGAACCGTTCCGACGTGCGTTCTCGGCATCTCCTGAGGCTCAAGAACAGGATCCTGCGGGACGAGCGCAGGCCGCGCCGGTCAGGGTTCAGCGCGGAACTGGTCGCTGAGCGCGCGGATAGCAGCGGCCATCGCCCGGTTGACCTCGAAGTGCCGCTCTAGGAACGCCAGGATCGCGAGAGCGGATACGCGGCTGCCTTCGTACCCCTGCATGAAGGAGGACAGCTCGGCTGCCAGCCCGGGGAAGCGCTGCTCGAAGCGGCGCTCCATGGCAAAAGGGGTCGGGAGGGACCGGCGTCGGCTCCTCCACCGTCACGGCCAGCTCCAGCGTGTGGCTCACGGCCAGGACCTGGATCGCCCGCATGGCGGCCAGCTTCTCCCCGCGCCTCAGGCGGCACAACCCGACGTAGAGAGAGGTCAGCGCCTCGCCCAGCAGCCACTCCGGGGAGCTCGGCGCCCTGCCGGCCACCCTCCGGGGAACGCAAACGGTGTCGTCGAAGCCCTCCTCGCGCCAGACCAAGCGCCCATGGGCGAAAGGGATCCGCGAAAGCTCGCGTGCCTCGAAGACGGCGAACTCGCAGAACACGCCGTCCTCGAACAGCACCTTGTGCCCGTCGGCGGTGTTGCGGTACGCGTAGGCGATCGGCGCCACCGCTGCGAGCCACTCCAAGCTCTCGAGGAACGATGGTGTGGCGCCGTCCCTCGCGACCACGAAGAAGTCCAGGTCGGAGAACTCGTCCAGCCTCCCGGTCTCGAGGCCCACGGAGCCCAGCCCGAGAAGCGCCAGCGCCCGCCCCGAGGCCTGGAGCGATCGGCTGATCCCCTCGAGCCTTTTCAGGAGCAGCTCTCGCTTGTGCATTTCTTCACAAGATGCCCGCCCTCTCCGTTCAGCCTGCTACCGTCACCCCCTCGGCAGCGGCAGCAGCGCGCCCCCCGAGACCGGCAGGTCCACGCCGGTGAGGTGGCACTGACGCTCGTCGGCCAGGAAGAGCACTGCGGCGGCCACGTCCCCCGGCTCGGCGACACGGTGCAGCGGGATCCCGTTGACGATCCGGTCCAGCCTCCCCGGCTGGGACAACGCCTCCTCGGCCATCGGCGTCCGCACCCAACCCGGTGAGACCAGGTTGACCCGGATCCCGGGTGCCAGCTCCTGAGCGAGCGACTGCACCAGCCCCCACAAGGCGGCCTTGGAGCCGGCGTAGTGGCTGTGGCCGGGCTCGCCGCGCTGGCCCGCCGTGGACCCGATGAACGCCATGCTCCCCTTCTTCATGACCCGCGCCGCCTCGCGCGCCAGGTAGTACGCCGAGAATGTGTTCGTCCGGAACATCGTCTCCAGCTTCTCGGCGGTCAGGGTGCGGATTTCCCCGTCGTTCCAGATTCCAGCCGAGTGCACCAGCACGTCGAACGTCCCGGCCGCCCGGACGAGGGCGGTGCACCCCTCCTCCTTCGCGAGGTCGGCCGGTACCGGCACCACCCTTTCTGCGCCGAACTCCCGCCGGAGGTCCTCCACGACGGCCCGCCCCTTCCGGCAGTGGGCGACCACCGTGGCACCGCCGTCCAGGAAAGCCCGCGCGCACGCGAGCCCGATCCCGCTCGAAGCACCCGTCACGACGACGCGTTTCATCCTTCTTCCCCCTTCGGACCGGGCTCCATGGACTCGCCGTAGGCCGCCACCCCCACCAACGCCCGCAGCGTCAGCCAGCGCGAGGGCTGACCGGCCGGCTCGCCGAACGGTGCCGCCTGCTTCGGCGCCCAGCAGCCGTTGCCGTCCTGGCAGGCGAGCACGCTTGTAAGAGCGGCGAGGATCGGCGGCTCTGCCTTCCAGCCAACACGTGCGAACGCGGAGAGCGCGTCGAGCAGGTCGGTGTGGGCAAGGTTCGGCTGCGCGAACGACAGCCAGCCGCGCGGGGTGGGCCCCTCCAGCCACAACCCACGGTCCAGCAGCCCTCGCCCCGCGCGCTTCGCCAGCCTCGAGACCTGTCCGCGCTCGGCCGGCGGGAGCTCGGCCACGAAGCGGACCACCGCCACCGCCGCCACCGGGCACGCCCCGTCCACCAGGTGCCGCAGCTCCGTGCACGACCAGAGCTTTCCACCCTCTTCGCGCTCGGCGAGCCACGCCACGGCCTCGCGCACCCTCGGGTGGTGCGCGAAGCCGAAGCGCGCCATCGCCGCGCAGACCTCCGCGGTGAAACAGGCGGCCGGCGGCCTCCCCTTGGCCGGCGTGAACCCGCCGGAGTGCGGCTGGAGCTCCTGCAGAAGGACCTCGGCGCCGCGGGCCACGCGCGGGTCTTCGGGGTCGGCCCCCAACTGCGCGAGCGCCAACAGGTGCCACGCGGTGCCGCCCCACCGCGCCCCGTAGGCCACCGGCGAGCCCCAGTACCCCAGCGGGTTCTGCTGCCGGAGCAGGAACGCCGCCGCGCCCATCTCGCGGGCCGCCCGGCGCGCCCGCGTCACGGCCGGGCTGTCGTGCGGGCGCCCGAGCAGCTCGACGAGGGTACGCCATACCACACCCGGCTCGTCATCGCTGAGCAGGAAACGGGTGGGGTCGCCCTTGAGGTGGCGCCACCACGTCGCCTCGCTCACGCGCTCCGCCTCCGTTTGGCCTTGGTCGCCTGGACCTGCTGTAGCACCCCGTTGATGCGCGAGATCTTGCGGCTGCGTGCCTGGATCGCCGCAACGTCCTCCTGCTTCACGGCCTCGGCGCGCACGTCACGGAGGAGCCTCTCCAGCTCGAACTGGAACTGGTCCATCTCCGGATCGGTGAGCCGCTTGAGCTGCACCGCGGTGATGAGGGTGTACCCGGCCGCAACCTGATCCGCCATCGCCGGTGCCGAACCGCCCATGAACGGAGCCATGCTCGCCCTCCCGCGGCGCTTGTGCGCCCTTCAGGACTTTGCGCAGCCATCCTACCATTTCGGCTGGGCCGCGGGGCCGCCGGTCGTAGCGTGGAGGCGCCAGGAGTGATAGGTTCTCGAAGGCCCGTCGGGCCGCGGGGGGCGTCATGGCGTTGCCGAGCTTGGACCTTTTCTCCGTGGAGGACCTCTACACCGACGAGGAGCGCATGGTGCGCGACACCGTGCGCGCGTGGGTGCGCGAGCGGGTCCTCCCGCACATCGAGGAATGGGCGTGGGAAGCGCGCTTCCCCCGCGAGCTGGTGCCGGAGATGGCGGAGCTGAACCTTTTCGGCGCCACTCTCAACGAGTACGACCTGCCGGGGCTTTCCAACGTAGCCTACGGCCTCGTGATGCAGGAGCTGGAGCGCGGCGACTCGGGGCTGCGGTCGTTCGTCTCGGTCCAGTCCGCGCTGGTCATGCACCCGATCATGACCTGGGGCTCGCAGGCGCAGAAGGACCGCTGGATCCCGCTGCTGGCAAAGGCCCGGGCCATCGGGTGCTTCGGCCTCACCGAGCCCGACTTCGGCTCCAACCCTGGCGCGATGCGCACGCGCGCCCGCCGCGACGGCGACGGATGGGTGCTCTCCGGCGAGAAGGCCTGGATCACCAACGGCTCGATCGCGGACGTGGCGGTGGTGTGGGCCAAGGACCAGGACGGGGTCGTGCGGGGGTTCCTGGTTGAGCGCGGCACGCCGGGGTTCTCCACGATAGACCACCGGGGGAAGTACTCGCTGCGCGCCTCGGTCACCTCGCAGCTCGTCTTCTCCGACTGTCGGGTGCCGGAGGGAGGCCGCCTCCCACATGCATCGGGCCTCAAGTGCCCGCTCGGCTGCCTCACCCAGGCGCGCTACGGGATCGCCTGGGGCGCCCTCGGCTCCGCCCTGGCGACGTTCCACGCCGCGCTGGACTACGCGAAGACCCGCACGCAGTTCGCGGACAGGCCCATCGCCAGCCACCAGATCATCCAGGAGCGGCTGGTCTGGATGGCCAACGAGATCACCAAGGGCCAGCTCATGGCGTGGCGCCTCGGACGGCTGAAGGACGAGGGGAAGGCCACCTTCGTGCAGGTCTCGCAGGCCAAGCGCAACTCGTGCTGGGTGGCGCGCGAGTGCGCGCGCCTGGCGAGGGAGATCCTCGGCGCCAACGGGGTGGTCAACGAGTTCCCGGTGATGCGGCACCTCATGAACATCGAGTCGGTCTACACCTACGAGGGCACCCACGACATGCACACGCTGATCCTGGGCGAGCACCTCACCGGGATTCCCGCCTTCATGCCGCCTCGCGAGGAGTGAGGCGACCATGGGCCACGACGCTCGAGTGGACGCGTCCTTGCAGGGCGGTTCATGACCCGCCCCGCGGCAGCCGCGCCACGCGTTGCCTGGACGGCATGGGCGCGCACCCTGGCATGGCTGACCGTCGGCTATAACCTCATCGAAGGCCTGGTCTCGATGGGGTTCGGAGCGGTCGACGAGTCGGTGGCTCTCTTCGGCTTCGGCGCGGACAGCTTCATCGAGGTGGCTTCCGCGCTGCTGGTCCTGTGGCGTCTGCGCGTCCAGAGCGATGCTCAGGCCAGCCAGTGCCTGGCACGCGAGCGCCGCGCAACTGGCGGGATCGGAGCGCTGTTCCTGGGCCTCGCCCTGGGAATCGCGGCCGGCGCCGTCCTCCAGCTCGCGGCGGGGAGCCACCCGGACACCACGGTTCCCGGCGTTGCGGTCTCGCTCGTGTCGCTCTCGTTCATGCTGTTCCTGTGGCGGGAAAAGAGGCATGCCGCCCGCGCGCTCGACAGCCGAACCCTGGCAAGCGACGCCGCATGCAGCCTCGCCTGCATGAAGCTCTCCGCGGTGCTCCTTGCCGGCAGTCTGCTCTTCCTGCTCGCGCCCCGGCTGTGGTGGGCCGACGCAACCGCGGCCATCGTGCTCGGCATCTTCATTGCGCGTGAGGGTTGGGAAATGGTTCGTGCGGCGAGGCGGCCGGAGTTCTCCGGCGGCTGCGGCTGTGGGGAGTGACGCCGCAGGAACACGCATGCACGCGCCTGCCCCGGTACGACCAGCCGCACGTTCGAACATCCGAGAATCCGGATCTCTAAACAAGCCGCCGGTCAGACGTTCGTTTCGCTGAACTTTCCGAGGTCGTTACCGTCGCTCGCGCCGCCATACGACGCTGCCGCCGACGAGGGTCGCCGCGGGCCACCCCTTCAGGCGCTGCCCCGAGAACGGGGTGTTACGCGAGAGGGACAGGAACCGGTCCGGGTTCACCGTGAGGCGGGCGTCCAAGTCAAGGAGTGTGATGTCGGCCGGGCTGCCTGGCTTGAGCGTGCCGCCCGGGAGCCGGAAGATGCGCGCCGGGTTGGTGGACCACAGCGCGATGAAGTGCCGCAGTGGCATCTTGTGCCTGCGCACCAGCAGGTCGTAGGTCACTGGGATGGCGGTCTCCAGGCCGACCACACCGAACGGCGCGAGGTCGTACTCGAGCGCCTTCTCGTCCGCGTGGTGGGGGGCGTGGTCGCTCGCGAGGCAGTCCACGGTGCCGTCCAGCACTCCCTGGAGCAGCGCCTCGACGTGCTCCCCGCTCCTCAGCGGCGGGTTCATCTTCGTGTCGGTGTCGTACTCGGTGTCGGCCACCGCCTGGTCGGTGAGCGTAAGGTGGTGCGGCGTCACCTCGCAGGTCACCCGCACCCCCCTCGCCTTGCCCTCCCGAACGCGGTCCAGCGCACCCTTCGTGGACACGTGCGCGATGTGGGCCCTCCCGCCGGCCAGCTCGGCGAGCACCACGTCCCTCGCGACCATGACGTCCTCGGCGGCCGCCGGGCTGCCGCGCAGGCCGAGCCGCGTGGCCACGGCGCCCTCGTGCATCACGCCCGTGGCGGCCAGGTTCGGGTCCTCGCAGTGGTCCACGATCGGAACGTCAAAGAGCTGCGCGTACTCGAGGGCACGGCGCATCAGGTACGCGTTGTGCACCGGCTTGCCGTCGTCGGAGAAAGCCACGGCGCCGGCGCGCACCATCTCGCCCATCTCCGCCAGCTCCTCGCCCTGCAACCCCTTGGAGACCGCGCCTACCGGGTAGACCCTGGCGAGGCCCGCCTCCGCGGCGCGCGCCCGGATGAACTCCGTCACAGCCGCGCTGTCGTTGACCGGCTGCGTGTTCGGCATGCAGCAGACGCCGGTGAACCCTCCGGCCACGGCGGCCGCGCTGCCGGTCGCGATCGTCTCCTTGTACTCGAACCCGGGCTCGCGGAGGTGCACGTGGACGTCGAGGAAGCCGGGCGCCACCACAAGGCCGGTGGCGTCGAGGATCTCCGCAGCCTTGTCCTCGATGCGCTCCGCCAGGCGGGCCACCTTCCCGTCCACGATCAGGATGCTCAGCCCCTCGTCGAGGCGCTGCGAGGGGTCCACCACCCGCCCGTGCTTAATCAGCAGCCGGCTCACCGTGTCCTCCCGCCAACAGGTACAGCACCGCCATCCGCACCGCCACGCCGTTCGTCACCTGCTCGAGGATCACCGACTGGGGACCGTCCGCAACCCGCGAGTCAATCTCGACACCGCGGTTCATCGGCCCCGGGTGCATGACCAGGCAGTCCTTCTTGGCCAGCTTCAGCCTCTCGGGGGTGAGGGCGAAGAAATCGTAGTACTCGCGCACCGTCGGGAAGTTCATGCGCCCCTGCCGCTCGAGCTGAATGCGCAGCATCATCGCCACGTCGGCGCCCGCGATGGCGTCCTCCATCCGGTGGTACACCTCGCACCCGAGCTTCTCCATGCCGAGCGGGATCAGCGGTGGCGGGCCCGCGACCCGCACCTTGGCGCCCATCCGGTTGAGGAGCAGCACGTTCGAGCGCACGACGCGCGAGTGCTGGAGGTCGCCGACGATGGCCACCACCTGGCCCTCGAGCGTCCCGCGCTTGAGCCGGATCGTGAGGGCGTCCAGCAGCGCCTGGGTGGGGTGCTCGTGCGCGCCGTCGCCGGCGTTGATCACCGAGGACTTGAGGATCCGGGCGAGCTGATGCGGTGCGCCGGCGTGCAGGTGCCGGATCACGATGAAGTCCGGCTGCATCGCCTCGAGGTTCAGGGCGGTGTCCAGGAGCGTCTCGCCCTTGCTCACCGAGGAGGCGCTGGCGGTAAAGTTCAGAGAGTCCGCCGAGAGCCTCTTCTCGGCCACCTCAAAGGAGAAGCGCGTGCGCGTCGAAGCTTCCATGAAGAGGTTGACGACCGTCTTCCCGCGCAGAGCCGGCACCTTCTTGATCGGGCGCGAGGCGATGTCCCGCATCTGCTCGGCGGTGTCCAGGATGAGCTGGATCTCGCCCGCCGAGAGCGGATCGATCCCCACCAGGTCCTTGCCGCGCAGGCGCGGCGCCGGCTTTACGCTCATGCGCCCGCCTCCCTGGCGACCCACACGCCCTCCTCGCCATCGCTCTCCTTGAGGCGGACCTGCACGTCCTCCGCCTCGGAGGTCTGCACCGAGCGCCCCACGAAGTCGGCCGCAATCGGGAGCTCGCGGTGTCCGCGGTCCACCAGCACCGCCAGGCGGATCGCCCGGGGCCGGCCGTAGTCCATCAGCGTGTCGAGGGCGGCGCGCACCGTGCGGCCTGTGTAGAGCACGTCGTCCACCAGGCAGATCACCTTCCCGTCCACGCTCACCGGCAGGTCGGTGTCGCGCAGGACCGGCTGCTGGTGCGCCTGGCGCCACGGCCCCACGTCGTCCCGGTAAAGCGTGATGTCGAGGGCCCCCACCGGGGGTTGGTGGCCGGTGGTTGTCGCAATGAGCTTGGCGAGCCGCGTGGCCAGCGGGACGCCTCGCGTCTGCACGCCGACCAGGTAGAGCAGCTTCTCGTCCCCCACCCGATCCACCAGCTCCGCGGCAATTCGCTCGAGCGCCCGCGTAACCCCCCGCACGTCAAGCACTTGCACTCTTTGCATGGTTGCCCCCCGGGACTTTCGACCGCTGCGCATCGGAGCGTCATGCTAGCACACCCGCGCGAAGATGAGGCTGAGCTATGATCTGAACCAACAGGGAGGCCACACCATGAAACGGATGTTGCTCCTGCTGGCACTCATGCTGCTCGTCGCCCCGGCTGCGTTCGCGGCCGACCCGGCGCCTGGGGCGACCGCACAGATCTGCACGGGCGTCAAGGACCGCGCACCCATCGGCGTGGCGGACAAGTTCCCCACGAGCGTGGGCGAGCTGTACTGCTTCTCGCTCGTGACCAACGCCACCGACAAGGTCGTCCAGGTCTGGTTCCACGGCGACAAGGAGGTCTGCACGATCGAGCTCCCGGTCAAGGCCGCCCGCTGGCGGACGTGGTCTGTCAAGAAGATCCACTCCGGTATGACCGGCGCCTGGCGGGTCGAGGTCCACGACGCGGCCGGGCAGCTCCTCGCCACGGCGAAATTCACGGTCGAGTAGCCAGAACCTCCCCTATCGCAGCGCGGGTGAGTTGCGCTACGATGTCATGGGAAGGGGGTAGAAGATGAGAATGGTGTGTTCTTGTCTCGCCCTGCTCGTGATCACCGCGTCGTTCGCCCCGGCCCAGAACGAATCCGCGACCGCCGTCGTATGCAAGGAAATCGTAAAGAACTCCTGCGAGGGCGCCGACACGACGTTCCCGAACGGCGTCGGCAAGCTGTACGGTTTCTCCCAGGTGCTCGACGTGCCCGACAAGATTGTTCACGTCTGGTACTACAAGGACCGTGAGCTAGGGCGGTTCGCCATGACCGCCCCCAACGCCCCGCGCTGGCGGACCTGGTCCAACGTCACGGTGGCAAAGAACATGCTCGGCCCCTGGAAGCTCGAGGTGCGCGACAGCAAAGGCAAGGTTCTGGCCACGTTCCCGTTCAAGATCGAGTAGGGCGCCGGGGCCCGCGAGGGAGCGAGCCGAGCGCGGGCAGACGCGTCGAGCGCACTCAAAACGTCTCTTGGGGCGGCGGACGGCCCGCGCAGCCAGGGCGCTTCAGGTGGTCCGGCGCCCCGGGACATACTCCATGACCAGCGCACCCAGCACGAGCATCGCCCCCGGCACAACGTGCAGCGGCGGGACTTCCCCGATGAACAGCCACGTCCACACCGTGGCCAGCACGGGTTCCAGCAGGAGCGCCAGGTTGACCCGGTACGCCTCGAGGTGGGCGAGCGCCCAGTTCAGGAGCGAGTGCCCGACCAGCGTCGGCCCCAGCGCTAGCCCGAGCAGCGGCAGCCACGCCACGCCGGTCGCCGGCCACGGCTCGACCCGCAACGCCGCGACGGCGAGGATGAGCGTGACGGCCGCAACCGTGTAGACCACACCCAGGTAGCCCACGAGGGGGACCTCGCGGCGCAGGCGCTTGCCGACCACCAGGTACGCCGCCCCGCACGCGGCCCCGCCGAGCGCCATGAGGTCTCCGGCGAGCGCCCGCGGGGAGAGGTGGAAGTCACCTCCCACGATGACGACGACGCCGGTGAGGGCGAGCGCGAAGCTCGCAAGGTTGCGGACGCCGACGCGGACCCCCAGGAAGCGCGGTGAGAGGGCCAGCACGAACAGCGGCGCGGTGGTCACAAGGACGACCGACGCAGACACGCTGGTCAGCCACAGCGACGGGATCCAGAGGCCGAAGTGAAACCCGAGGAAGAGGCCGGCCAGCAGCGCTGCAGGCCGGTGCTGCCTGGGAATGACCAGGGTGCCCCGCCCGGCCGCGACCGGGAGCAGCAGGCCTGCCGCCAGGCTCATGCGCCACATCGCGACCGCGAGCGGCGCGGCGTCCGTCACGCGCGCGAGCGGGGCCCCGAACGAGACCGCGAGCACCGCGATGCCGAGCCCCATCAACGCCCTCCAGCTCATCGCGAGAACCCCTCGGCGAGCCCGGCGGCGATTGCGTGCGCCAGCTTCTCGCGGTACCTCGCGGTGAGCAGGAGCTGCCGGTCCTGCTGGTTGTTGAGGTTGCAGATCTCGATCAGGACCGCGCTCGGGACCAGCGAGTACTTGAGCACGGCGGGCACCCACCGCGCCCCCCCTCGCAGCACCGAGGAGCGCACGGGCTGGTAGGGGTGCACCGGAAGCGACGCGCCCTCGGCGGCGCGCACGATCGCCTCCCCGAGCTGGTCGGAGAGGGCCTCCGAGCGCGAGCGGAAGCGGGCCGGGAAGGTCATCTGCCTCATCGTGCGAACCTCACGGCAGTTGTAGGACGCCCGGACAAAAGGGGCACGCGAGGAGCGCAGCGAGCGCGCCGGGACGTACACCATCAGTCCCCTCACCGACGAGTGCAAGGAGTCCGCGTGGATGGACACGAAGACGACCCGCTCCGGGTTCACCCTCTGCTTCTTGAGGCGCTCCAGGATCGAGTTGGCCAGGATCCACCGCAGGTGCACGCCGGTTGTGGCGTCCGCCAGGTCGTACGGCGGGTCCACGAGCAGCCTCTGGTCGCGCACCTGCGGCAGCACGTCGCGGTCCTCCTTCCGGCCGGCGAGGAAGGGGTCCTGGACCGTGGTCCACACCGTCGCCTTGGTCTGCTGCTCGAGCACTCTCTTGAGCCGATGCATCACGTCGTAGACGTAGGTGCTCTCCCACACCCCTTCCGCGATCGCCCCCGTGTCGGCGCCGCCGTGGCCCGCGTCCAGGATGACGTGGATGCCCTCGAGGTCGGCGGCACGGATCACCCGCTTGATCGCCGCCAGCTCCTCCTTCTCCCTCTCCCACGCGATCCTCCTCGGGCTTCCCGACGGCAGGTACTCCGGGAGAAGCATATCCAAGGGGATCCGGACCGGAAAGCCGACCCGGATGGCCGTCACGTCGGTGATGCCCGAGCGCCTGGCGATCTCCCCCGCGCTGGCGTTGACATCGGCCGCATGCAGCTGGCCGGTGAAGCGCACCACCACCGCGGAGTAGAGCGCCTCTCCCGCGCGCAGGCGGTAGACGGCCTCACCGTCCCGGTACTCCAGCACTCCTCCGCCGCGGACGGCGACGGCCGACGGCTGCGGCGTGGCGGGCCGAGGGGGCACCGGGCTCGCTGCGAGCTTCGGGGCCGCGACCGCGTGCGGCGGCGTCGCCGCCCGCGCGACCTCCTGCGGCTGGGCCAGCGGCTCGACCGCCTGCTCGGGGGCGAGCCGACGGAACTCCGGCAGGAGCGCCGCCTCCGGGATCAGCACCGGGGTGCCGCGCCCCGGGAAGAGGCCGACGGCCGGGTTCGCGTCGCGCAGGGCCGGGTAGCGGCTCCCGTCGCCGCAAAACCACTCGGCCAGCTCCCACCACGACTCGCCGTCGGCGCCCCACGGGGCTGCGATCACGTGCACGAAACCTGAGGTCGTTCGCCTGTCCAATGGAAACAGGGCGCGCACGCACGCCACCCGCAGCTCGGGGCGGAGCAGCTGCCACGGCACCTTGACGCGGATCCCGGTTAACGGCTGTGCACGGCCATCGTTGGCATCCCTCAGCTCGTCGGCATTGCCGGGGCTCCCGCTCAGGCGCGCCGAGAGCTTCGTCCATCCCTCCCCCGCCGCGGGCAGCACCAGGAGGCGGGGCGCCTCGCCCCGCATCCACTCGGCGCGCGCACCGTCGGGCAGCGACGTCACGACGGCCTGTTGCGCCGAGAGCGCGAGCGCCAACAGCCAGGGCGCGGCGATCACCTCGCGGTCACCCCGCGCGGCCGGGAACGCCGCACCGCCTCGAGGTGGTGCCGGCCTGGCAGCTTTCGGGTGACGTGGTGCGGGACCCCCATGCGCCTCCGTCTCGGGCTTGTCTCGATCAGCACTTCAATTTGATCGTAACACGCTGTCCGGCCTGTCCCGGCCGGCTCCGTGGCGGTATCCCGACGCCCGGCGGCACGGCGCCACCGTGCTAGACTTCGTAGAGTCCGTGCGCCGAGCCCATGCTGGAAAGGATGTCCACCACGTCGTGGTTCCCGCCGCAGGAGCCGGCAGAGTGTGCGGTGTGCCACGAAGCTCGCGCGGCGCTCTCGCCTGAAGGGCTCGCGCTCGCCGGCGACCTCGCCGTGAGGCTCATCGCGAGCGGACAAGTCGTTGCCCTGCTGGAGGCTGCGGTCGCGAGCCTCGCCGCTTTCGTGGGGCCGGGCCGGGTCGCGGTGCTGGTGCCCGAGATCGCGGGGAAGTGGCGGGTTTTCACCAGCTCGTCAGGGAGCGAGACGCTCGACGTCGTGATCGACTCCGATTGCTACGCGGAGCTCTCCGAGGCTCGCCGGACCGGAGCTCCGCCGCTCGTCCCTGCCGTCGAGCATGCGCCCGAGCTCAGGGTCGCACGGTCGTTCCTCGCCGCCGCCGGGGTGCGGGGCCTCGCCGCCTTCCCGATCTTCAGGGCCACGGTCAGCAACGAGCCGGTCGTACTCAAGCTCTCCTTCCGGGACGTGGCGAAGCCATCGCAGATCGCCCTCGCGATCCTGATCGCGCACCAGCTCGTGCACAGGCTCGCGCGCCTGCCGCAGGGAGACGTCGCGAGCCAGCTCGGCATTCCGCTCCCCCCAACCGAGGCTTCCGACCCGAGGTCGCTGCTCCGCCTGCTGCCCCTCCCGGCAGCGGTCATCGATGCCGAGGGGCGCATCGTCCACGCCAACCCGCGTGCCACGTGGCTCCTGCTCGGGCGCGATGCGGCGACCAGCGATGAGCAGGTGCTCGGCCTGCGCCCGGAGCGCCCGTGGCTGGTGCGGGGCTCGCGCTGGGAGGCCAAACTCACCACCGGCACGGCCGAGCTTCCGGTCCTGGGCTGGTCCAGCCAGGTGGGGACGGAACGGTTCCTCGTCCTGCTCGAGCCGCACCCCGAGGCGCGACGGCGCGAGCACGGACGCCGCATCCGGCGCACTCTCGCGGAGAAGCTCCGAGAGCTCGAAACCGCCAACGTCCGCCTCGCCGAGCACGCCCGCGCTCGTGGCCGGTTCGTCTCCGACGCCGCGCACGAGCTCAAGACCCTGCTCGCGATCATGCGCTCCTACCTGGAGACGCTCGGGGACGATCTCTCCGACGGGCTCACCGCCCAGCAGCACGAGTTCATCGCAGCGGCCACACACGGTACGCAGCGCCTGCAGCGCCTGATCGACGAGCTGCTCGACCTCGCGGCCCTCGACAGCGGCCATCTGCCGCTCTCCCTCGGGATGGTCGCGAGCCGGGATGTGGTCCAGGCGGTCACCGACGAGCTGCAGCCGCTGGCGGCACAGGCCTCCGTCGCGCTGCGGGCGGTCGGCCAGGCCGATTTGGTCGTGCGGGCCGACCGCGCGCGGCTCCGGCAGGTGCTCCGCAACATTATTGAGAATGGTCTCAAATACACGCGCCCCGGCGGCGCGGTGACGGTGTCGGTGGACAAGAACGCCGACCGCGCGGTCCTCTGCGTCCGCGACAGCGGGGTCGGGATCCCGGCCGAGTCGCTTCCCCACATCTTCGACGAGTTCGTGCGGGTGCCCGGCAGCCGGCCCGGGGAAGGCGCGGGGCTGGGGCTGGCGATCGTCCGCCGGCTCGTCCAGGCAATGGGCGGGCGGGTGTGGGCGGTGAGCACCCCCGGCGCCGGCAGCAGCTTTTTCGTCGAGCTGCCGCTGTGGACGGGGGAAGGGTGACCGGCCCCGAGGCCGCGCGGCGTCTTCTCGCCTCCTCCCGGCTGCGCCGCCTCGCGACGATCTGGGACGGCGGCCAGATCTTCCTCACGGGCGGCGCGCTGCGCGACCGCCTGCTCGGGTTTCCGACCCACGATCTCGATCTGGCCGTCACCGGCGATCCGCAGGCCGCCGCCCGCGCCTTCGCCGCGGCCCTCGGCGGGCACTCGTTCCCGCTCGGCCGCGCGCCGCTGGTGACGTGGCGGGTGACAGGCGCGCACGGGAGTGTGGACGTCTGGGGCATCGGCGAGAGCCTGGAGCGCGACATCTTCCGGCGCGACTTCACGGTGAACGCCCTGTTCTGGCGCCTGCCCCGCGGCCCGCTCCTCGACCTCGTCGGCGGGCTCGCCGACCTCGCCGCCGGCTGCATCCGCGTCGTGCGCCACGAGAACCTCCTCCACGACCCGCTGCGCGTCCTGCGCGGTGTGAGGCTGCTCGCCACGCACCCAAGGCTCCGTCTCACGCACGAGAGCGAGCAGCAGCTCGGCTCGGCGGCGCCCGGCCTGCAGGCGGTGGCCCGCGAGCGGGTGTGCGAAGAGCTGCGCATCCTGCTAGCCGGCCCCGGCGTGGAGCGCGCGTTGCTCGTCGCGGCAAGGATCGGCATTCTCGCTGCGATTCTCCCCACCTGGGACGGCTACACCCATGCGGGCACGGTCGCCAGGCTCGCCGCCGGGCTCGCAGGCGCGCAGGCGGGCACCGGCGCCCTGGCGCGCGGGGCGCGGGAGGTCGCACCGGCCGTGCTCGCCTCACCCGCGGCCGGTTTCCCCGAGCGCTGGGAACAGACCGCCGCGTCCGCCGCGCTGGCCAAGGGCGGTTGGCCGCCACGCGCCGCGCAGCATGCCGCCGGCGCGGCCTCGCTCGGCGAGGGGCTGGCGGCGGTCCTCGGCCGCGACACCGGCGAGGAGCGCGCACTGGCGGTCCGGGCCGGCGAACAGCTCGAAGCGGCGTTAGCGTGGGCGGTGGCCCGCCGCGGCGCGGCCGGCTCCGAAGCCGGCGCACCCGCCACGAGGCTCCTGCGCTGGTGGCGGGGCTTCGCCGCGGTCCCACCGCTGCTCCCCGGCGACGAGATCGCCGATCTGCTGCGGTTGCCTCCCGGCCCGGCGCGCTCCGAGGCCGTGCAGGCCCTCCGCGAGGCCCACGCCCGCGGCGAGGTGCGCACCCCCGCACAGGCGCGGCGCTTGCTCTTGCGCGCCGTTCGTTGACCCCCGGTGGCGGACGATGCTAGATTTCCACAATGGATGCACTCCCATCCCTCGACGACCTCCTCAAGTTCATGACGAAGAAGGGCGCCTCGGACCTGCATCTCAAGCCTACGCGCCCTCCCCTGGTGAGGCTCCAGGGCAAGCTCGTGGCCATCAAGTACCCGGCGCTCAAACCCAAGGACATCGAGGGCATGGTGATGCCGCTCCTCAACCCATTGCAGCGTAAGAAGTTCGAGGACAAGCAGTCGGTTGACATCGGGTACGGCGTCGCCGGTCTGGCGCGCTTCCGCTGCAACATCTACCAGCAACGCGGGGCCACGGCCGCGGTGTTCCGCCGCATTCCATTCGAGATCAGGAGCTACGACGAGCTGAACCTGCCCGAGGTCGTGAGGACGTTTGCCCACTTCCCGGCGGGGCTGGTGCTGGTTACCGGCCCGACCGGGTCGGGAAAGTCCACGACGCTCGCCGCGATCATCCAGGACATCGCTCAGACCCGCCCCTGCCACATCGTGACCATCGAGGACCCGATCGAGTTCCTGTTCACCGACCACATGGCCACGGTGTCGCAGCGCGAGGTCGGGACCGACACCCCGGCGTTCCAGGAAGCCCTGCGCAACAGCATGCGCCAGGATCCCGACGTGATCATGGTCGGAGAGATGCGCGACCGGGATACCGTTTCGACCGTGATCACGGCGGCGGAAACCGGCCACCTCGTGTTCTCGACCGTGCACACCAACAGCGCCAGCCAGACGATCGACCGCATCATCGACTCCTTCCCACCCGATCAGCAGGAGCAGATCCGCGCTCAGCTCGCGCTCGTCCTCCGGTCGGTGGTCTCCATGGAGCTGATCCAGCGCGCCGACGGCCAGGGGCGGCTGCCGATGTGCGAGATCCTGATCAACTCGCCCAAGATCTCCAGGCACATCGAGAACGGCGAGATCAAGGCGATCCACGAGGAGATCGAGAACTCGGTCGCCTACTACCGCATGCAGAGCATGAACCAGAGCCTGGTCGCGTTGCTTGTGAACGGCGCGATCACGTACGACGTTGCACGCGAGAAGTCGCTCGACGCCGAGGACCTTTCGCTCAAGCTGCGCAAGCTCTTCCCGAAAATCGAGGAGGCGCAGCGGGAGGGCAGCATGGGACCATCGCCCGCGGACTTTGCCAGCATCGTTGAGCTGATGGAGGTCAAGAAGCTCTACGACGAGCAGGAGGAACGCTGGAAGCAGCGCACGCAGGAGAAGGACGAGCAGATCGCGCAGCTCGAGAAGCACCTCGCGGGCCTCAAGCAGGAGATCGCGAGCTCGGGCATGTCCGCCGCCGACCTGCGCAACGAACTCGAGGCGCTGCGCGTCGAGAGGGACCGGCAGGTACGCGACGCGGAGGCGCGCATCGAGGGCCTCAACCAGCGGATCCGGGACCTGAACCAGCAGATCGCGGCCGGCCCCAAGCCGGCAGCCGAAAAGCCTCAGACCGGGTTCTTCAGGAAGTAAACACGGCTCAAGCGGCGATCAGGGTCCCGCTCCGCCACTTGTCTCGAGGGAAACGTCGGCCTCGCGCCCTCCGGCGTGATGGGCGAGGCGTACCCTCAGGACCCGGGACGCCAACGCCCCCAGCCACGCCCACTCCTCCGGCCACTCCACCGCGGTGACCGCAGCCGGATCCTCGAGCGCCTCACCGAGTCCCACCTCGTCCCACGGCGCGGTAGCCCGCCCCCGCAGCCTGTACAGGTCGGCGTGGTGGACGCGGGCGATGGCCTTGCAGCGGACCTCGTAGCTCTCGAGCAGCACGAACGTCGGCGAGCACACCTCGCCGGGGTCCCCGCCCAACGCCGCCACCAGCCCGCGCACCAGCGTGGTCTTGCCCGTGCCGAGCGGCCCTTCGAGCAGGACGAGATCGCCCGGCTCCAGAAGCGCGGCGAGGCGCCCGCCCAGCGCCTCGGTTGCGGCCGCATCGGGGAGCACCTCGCCAAGGGGTAGGTCGCCTCGGCTCACGCGTGCCCACGCACCTCGGCCTCGGCCCTGGCCAGCTCCTCGACAAGGGAACCCGCGGGGACCGCGCCCACGAACCGCTCGCCGGCCAGCTCCGCTGCGCGTCCGTGCAGCCACGCACCGGCCGCCGCCGCCTCGCGTGCCGGCAACCCTTGCGCGAGGAGGGCGCCCACCGAGCCGGTGAGGACGTCGCCCGCCCCCCCCGAGGCCAGGCCCGATGTGCCGGTCGGGTTGACCAGCGTCCAGCCCCTCCCGCCCGCGATGACGGTGCGGGCGCCCTTTGCGAGGACGACCGCCCCGCTGCGCTCGGCCGCCCTCCTGGCGGCGCCCAGACGGTCGTGCACCACCTCGGCCGTCGCGACCCCGAGCAGGCGTCCGAGCTCCCCCGGGTGCGGCGTCAGCACCGTCGGAGCCGTGCGCCGCCGCAGCGCCTTCAGGTCGCTGCCGAGCAGCGTGAGCGCGTCGGCATCCAGCACAAGCGGCCCGCGCCACTCCTCCAGGATCGTTGCCAGCAGGCGGCGCGGGCCATCGGAGAGGCCGAGGCCGGGTCCCACCGCGAGCGCCGTGGCCTTGCCCAGCGACGCCTCGATCCCCTCGCCGCTCACCGCGCCGTCCGCCCCTGCGGGGAGCGGGTCCACCATCGCCTCGGGCACCTGCGCCTGGATCGGCCGCATCGCGCCTCTGGCGGTGGCGACCGTCACGAGGCCGGAGCCCAGCGTCACGGCGGCGCGCGCAGCGAGCGCCGCGGCTCCCGCCCTCCCCTCGCGCCCGGCCACCACCAGCAGGTGGCCGAAGAGCCCCTTGTGCGCGTCCACCGGACGGCTCGGAAGCCACGCCGCCACGTCCTCCTCCTCGACAAGGCCGAGACCCGCCTGCCGAGCAACCACCCACGGCGGGATTCCGATCTCGGCCACCGCCACCTCGCCGCAGCGCCAGCATGCGGGGGGCAGCACGTGGGCGACCTTGGGCGCGGCGAACGTCACCGTCACCGAGGCCTGCACGCTCTCCCCAACGACCGCCGCCGAGGAGCCCTGCAGGCCGGACGGGAGGTCCACCGCCACGATCGGGATTCCTGAAGCGTTGAGCACGCCCACGGCCTCGGCAAATCGCCCCTCGAGCGCCCGGTCCAGACCCGTGCCGAAGAGCGCGTCCACGATCACGCTCGCGCCCGGGAGGAGAGCGCCGAGGCGCGCCCGGGTCGAGGAGGCGCACCGGCGGACCGGCACCCCGAAGCTGCGCGCCAGCTCGAGCTGCACGCCCGCGTCCCCTCTGAACTCGGAGTCCTTCGCCAGGAGGGCCGCGTCTACCTCGAAACCCCTGCAACGGAGCTGCCTGGCAACCGCGAGGCCGTCGCCCCCGTTGTTCCCCGGTCCGCACACCACGACCACGCGCCGCGCCCCGGGAAACCTCTCGGCGACCACCTCGGTCACCGCGCCGGCGGCCGCCTCCATCAGCACGAGGCCTGGCAGCCCCAGCTCCCTGATCGTGATGCGATCGGCCTCGCGCATCTCGTCGCTGTCGAGCACCGGGATCATCGGGTCCTCCTGCCCGTCTATCCTACCCCCTCCCCCGGAACGTGCACGCAGGTTTACAACGCCGGAACGCACCGCACGAACGCGGAATGGCCGGCCGTGGCATGGAGGTCCCGTCCTCCGTGCCTCACGCCTCCCAGGGGCTGTGGTAGCCTCACCGGCACCCTGCTTCACGGCCGGGCGAACGAGCAGGAGCGAGGTCACAAATGCGGGCAATCCCGACGACGGCCGCGGTTCTCCTGGTTGCGCTGGCGTCGCGGCCGGGCGCCGCGGCTCAGGGCGCAAGCGACCTTGGGACGACGCTGCCGGCGTGGAGCGCCGCGCCCTTCCTGGGGATTCTGCTCTCGATCGCCCTCTTTCCTCTGCTGGCGCCGCGTTTCTGGCACCGCCACTACCCCGCGGTCACGGCTGCCTGGGCGCTAGTGCTGGGAGTGCCGCTGGTCGCCGCCTACGGCTCCATAGCCGCCCATGAGATCCTGCACGTGGCGCTCGTGGACTATGCCCCGTTCGTCATCCTGCTGGGGACGCTTTTCACGATCAGCGGGGGGATCCACCTGCGCGGATCGTTGCGCGGCTCGCCGGTCGTGAATACGGCGATCCTGGCCATCGCCACGTTCCTGGCCTCCTGGATCGGCACCACGGGGGCCGCGATCCTTCTCATACGACCGCTGTTGCGGGCCAACCGCGAGCGGCGGCGCAAGGTGCACACGGTTGTGTTCTTCATCTTCCTGGCGGCCAACATCGGCGGTGCTCTCACCCCGCTGGGCGATCCGCCGCTCTTTCTCGGGTTCCTGCACGGGGTTCCCTTCTTCTGGACCGTTTCTCTGTGGAAGGAGATGCTCCTCGTAACCGCGCTCACGCTGGGAGTCTACGTAGCGCTCGACACGTACCACTGGCGGAGGGAGGACCCATCGGTACGCGCGGAGCGGGCCGCTCCCGGGGAACCGCTACGCGTGGAGGGCTGGCACAACCTCGCCCTCCTCGCTGGCGCCCTGGCAGCCGTGATCGCCTCCGGTGTCCTTCACCTGGGCTCCTTCTCGCTGTTGGGTGTCACGCAGGATCTCGTCAGCCTCCTGCGCAATGCCGTCCTGCTTCTCATTGCGGCGGTTTCGTGGCTGACCACCAGGCGCGGGATCCGGGAGAAGAACGAGTTCGGCTGGGGTCCGATCCGCGAGGTCGCGATCCTCTTCGCGGGCATCTTCACCACGATCATCCCGCCCCTCTTGATGTTGCGCGCCGGGGAGCACGGCGCTCTCGGATTCCTCGTAGGCTCCGTGAACACCCCAGCAGAGTTCTTCTGGGCCACGGGACTCCTCTCATCGGTGCTGGACAACGCTCCCACCTACCTCTCGTTCCTTGCTCTCGGGCTCGGGCGCCTCTTTCCCGGCGTCCCGGAGAGGGAGGCCATTCTCCGCCTTATCGCCGAGCACAACTCAGTCCTTCAGGCGATCGCGGTCGGGGCCGTGTTCATGGGCGCCAACACGTACATCGGCAACGCGCCCAACTTCATGGTGAAGTCCATCGCCGAGGAAGCCGGGGTGGAGATGCCATCTTTCTTCGGATACATCGTGCGCTACGTGCTGACGTGCCTGGTCCCGATCTTCCTCATCGTGACGTGGGTATTCTTCAGGTAGGGAGCCGCGAGCATGAGTGCCTGGTACGAGATCATCGTCAAGGGTCCCGAGGATGCCCTCAAGGGCTTCGTCGCCGGCTACGAAGCCGCGCAGAAGAAAAGGGAGGGCGCGGTTTTCGGTCATGACCTCGACCTCGAGCCCAACCGTTTCTCACAGCGTTTGCTGGAGCTCTTCGCCCGAGGCTCCTACCACCTTGTGTTCGCCGGCCTGCGGCTCAAGGAGGCCCTGGTCGCCGGCCTGCGCAGCCTGGGCCCGGAGGCCGGCCTGCACCTCGAGGGGGTGCACGAGGTCGTGGGCGCCCGCCTCCGCTTCTCGGCGGAGGCCTTCTCTCAAGAGGTTGCCTCCGCGATCAAGCAGAAGCTGCTGATCGGCCTCCCCCCGGGCGTCGAAGGCGAGGGCATCCAGGAGTATGAGCAGATCGACCAGACCGCGCGCGGAACCGAGCTCTACACACCCGAGCACGCCTACACCTACACCGTCAAGGGTGCCTTTTCGGGACCCCTTCCGGGAGTCATCGAAATGCAGCGGCGGGCGCGAAACCTGCCATTCGTGCGGGTACGACCGCTCGAGTTGGAAACCCGAGCCATCGAGAAGCCGGAGCACACCCGGGAGTAGGCCGGCGATCCGCAGGTGTTCCGCGGGAGGCCACCGTTCAATGCGTCGCAGGCGGCTCCGAAAGTCAGCTCCGGCCCGTGCGCTGCGCCTGGCGCCTGAGCCGGGGGTCCTTCTCCTCCAGGTCGCGCACCAGACGGACCGTCTCGCGGATGCGCCGCTGCTGCTCGCGCTTCTCCCTCTCCTGCCGCTTGCGCTGCGTACTCGAGAGAATCGCGGTCACGATGCGCCCGAGCTGCCAGTGGAGCGCGGAAGCGGGCAGCTTTGCACCACCGATCTTCGAGCCCCAGAAGTTGGCGGTGCCCACCGCGGCCTTCGTGAAGTCGGCCTTCCGGCAATCGGCGAAGGCAAAGCGGGTATGAGCGCAGTTGGCGCCCACGAAGCTCGAGAACCGCACGTCGGCCCGCCCGAAGTCCGCCTTCCGGACGTCGGCCAGGATGAAGTCGCAGCCCGAGATGTCCGCATCCAGGCACACGGCCCCCACCAACGATGCCTGGCGGAGGCGGCTGTCGCGCAGGTTCGCTCCCGTGAGGTTGGCGCCGTCGAGGTTCGCGCTCTCGAGGTTCACCTCGCGCATGTCGGCACCCTCGAGGCGGGCCTGCTCGAAGCGGAACAGGCGCAGGTTGCACCGCGCGAAGGTGGCGCCGGTGAGGTTCGCGCGCACGAACGAGACCCTGCCGATCAGCTTGAGGGCACGGAAGTCAACCCCGACAAGCTGGGAAGCTGCCAGCTGCGTCCCGTTGAATTCGCAATTGAGGAGGTTTGCATCGCGGAAGTCGGCCGCCTGGGCCTCGCAGTTGAAGAAATGGGCACCCTCCAGGTTGGCCTGGCGGAACGTGCTGTGGGAGACGTCGGCGCCCTCGAAGTCGGCGTCCTTCAGGTTGGCCCGCAGGAAGTTGGCCTCCCGAAGTGCGGCCTTGAAGAGGCGGGCGCCGACCAGCTTGGCGTCTGGGAACTGCACGCGCGTGCCCTGGACGGCCTCCAGGTCCGCACCGCTGAGGTCAAGGCCCTCGAGCATCACGCCCTCGAGTACCGCCCCCTTGAGCTTCGCGTTCGCCAGTACCGCCTTCTCCAGGTGCACCCCGCGGAACGACGCCCCCGACATGTCGGCGCCTGTGAGGTTGACGCCGTCGAGGATCGCTCCATCGAAGCTGACCCGCGCCAGGTTGGCGCCCTCGAGGTTGCTGCCGGTGAAGTCGGAGCCGCGGAACGTGGCCCCGGTCAGGACGGCCTCCCTGAAGGAGCAGTTACGAAGGTCAAGGAGGTCGAAATGGACGCCGCTACAGTCGGCACCGTCGAGCACGGCGCCGGTGAAGAACGCCCCGTCGACCTGAGCGTGCGCCAGGAACGCGCCCGCGAGGTTGGCGCCGCGGAGGTCCGCACGCAGGAGCACCGAGTGGGAGAGGTCCACCCCGTGCAGATCCTTGCCGCGCAGGTCCGCATCGACCAGGTCCGGCAGGAGCCTGGGGTTCTCCGCCCGCCACCGGTCCCAGTCCGGGGTCAGCAGAAGCCGCACATGTTCCAAGTTTGCCATGACGTGATTCTATCTCCGATTCATGTCGAGCTGGCGCTTGTGGCGCCTCACAAGGGTGGGCCGCCCGGCTCAGGCCGTCGGAACCGCAGGCCCCAGTAAGCCGGGGCAGCGGACGGCGCGGGCGAGCACCTCGAGCCGGTCGTGCCCTGCGGCCGCCGCTGCCAGCGCGCGCGCCGCCTCCAGTTCGCGGCGGTGCAGCCAGAGGCTGGCCACCCTGAACTCCGGCCTCCCCCACTGCCGCAGCCCCGTGAACTCCCCCGGACCGCGGAGCCGGAAGTCCTCCTCTGCGATGCGAAACCCGTCGGTCGTGGAGGCCAGGAGCTCCAGGCGCCGGTGCGCCTCGGGCGAGGACTCGGGGCCGGTCAGGAGCACGCAGAACGAGCGACGCCGGCCCCGTCCCACGCGGCCGCGCAGCTGGTGGAGCTGCGCCAGCCCGAAACGCTCGGCGTTCTCGATCACCATCACGGAGGCGTTTGGCACGTCCACCCCGACCTCGATCACGGTGGTCGCGCAGAGCACGCCGATCTCCCCTGCCGCGAAGGCGTTCATCACCGCCTCCCGCTCGGCGGCAGGAGTCCGCCCGTGCACGACCTCGACGCGCACCTCCGGGAGCGACGTTCGGACGGCACGCGCGTGGCTCGCGATGGCTCGCGCCAAGATCTTGTCGGACTCTTCGATCAGCGGGAAGACCCAGTACGCCTGCCCGCCGTCCGCCACCTCCCGGCGGAGAAACTCGGCCAGCTTCGGTCGCGACGCGTCGTTGCGCAGCACCGTCCGAACCGGGGTCCGGCCCGGAGGCATCTCGTCGAGGACCGAGACCTCGAGGTCCCCGTAGAGCGAGAGCGCGAGCGAGCGCGGGATCGGCGTCGCGGTCATCACCAGCAGATGCGGCGCCCCCCCCTTCTCGAGCATCGCCTGTCGTTGCGCCACCCCGAAGCGATGCTGCTCGTCGATGATCGCCAGGCCGAGCCGCCCGAACACGACCGTATCCTCGATCAGGGCGTGCGTGCCGACGACCAGGTTGGCGGAGCCCTCCTCCAGAGCGCGCCTCACCCTCTGCTTCTCCGCGGCGGGCAGCGATCCGATGAGCAGCTCAGGGCGGTACGGAGTCGGCTGCAGGAGGCGGGTCAGCGTGGCGTGGTGCTGCTGGGCCAGCAGCTCGGTGGGCGCCAGCATCGCGACCTGGTGGCCAGAGGCCAGAACGACCAGCGCCGAGAGCACCGCGACGATGGTCTTGCCCGAGCCCACGTCGCCCTGGAGGAGACGGGCCATCGGGTAGGCGCGCTGCAGGTCGGACACGATCTCGGCCAGGACCCTGCGCTGCGCCTCGGTGAGGCGGAACGGCAACACGTGCCTGGCGCTCTCACGGATCTCGTCGGTCACGGCGCACGGGACGACCTTTTGTCCGTGGCGCCGCCTGCGCTCCCGCTCCAGCACGACCGCGAGGGCCAGAAGCTCCTCGAAGGCGAGGCGCCGGTGATCCGCCGTTCTACGCTGTGCGAGCTCCTCGAGGAACTCCCCCAGCCGGCTCTCGTCCGCCGGTGGCGACGGGAAGTGGACCCTCCGCAGGGCATCCCCCAGGGGAGGCAGGCCGAGATCGTGCGGCAAATGGGGCCCGAGCGCGTCGGGGATCTCCCCCAGGCCATCGAGCACCCGCGCCATCAGCGTGCGCACCCGCCGCCCGCTGAACTTCCCCACGCGGCGGTACATCGGCACGATCCGCCCGAGGTGGACCGGCGACTCCTCCTCGTCCTCGACCTCCCATTCCGGGGACACGAGCTGCAGGCCCCAGCCGCTGCGCGCCGGGCGCAGCGTACCGTAGAGCCACACCCTCATCCCCTCGTGAAGCGTCGAGGCGAGGTATGGCTGGTTAAACCACACCACCGCCAGCGAGCCGGTGCCGTCGTCCACGACCGCCTCAACGATTCTCAGGCGCCTGTTGCGGGCGCGCCGCTCCACGAGCTGGACCAGACGGCCCACCACGGTCACGGTGACGTCTGGGGCGGTGAGCGAGACGATGCGGCGCGGGTTCGACCTGTCCTCGTAGCGGTGGGGAAGCGCCCAGAGAAGGTCTCCGACGCACCCGATGCCCTCCCCGAGCAACGCCCGCTCGGCCGCGGCGCCCACGCCTTTGATCGCCGACAGCGGGCTTGACAGCGCGAGCGTCATCCGCCGTCGGGGATCACGTGGAGGCGCAGTGTCACCAGGGCCAGCTGCACGGTGTCACCGTCATTCAGGGGGCAGGCATTGAACGCCTCGAGCCTGGTGCCGTTGACGAATGTCCCGTTCGTGGAGGCGTTGGTTTCGGTGATGGTGAACTTCCCCTCCGCGGAGGCAATGGTCGCGTGCCGGCGCGAAACGGTGCGCTCCGGGTCGAGGGCCGTGAGGTCCACGTCGGGCGTCACGCCGGTGACCGGATCGTGCCGGCCCAGGGTCGTATCGCCCGAGGGCTGGAGCGGGAAGACGCGCCCCGAGGGCTTGTGGGTGAGCAGCGCGTGGGTTTCGATGCCCTGCCTGGCTGGGGCCGGCGTCATCGCGGACAGGTCATTCAGCGCACCGAGGTCCCCGAAACGGCGGTTGGCCTCCCGCACGCGCTCCGAGAGCTTCATCATCATCCGCACGGCGATGTCGGGCTTGCGCTTCAGGAGCTCGTTGAGGTCGGCCGCCGAGAGCTTGAGAACCTCGACGTCGTCCACCGCCGTGGCCGTCGCCGAGCGTGCCGGCGAGTCGTTCAGGAGTGCGATCTCACCGAAAAAATCGCCCTTCTCGAGGACCGCGAGCTCACGCTCCTTGCCGCCCACGGAGAGGGAGATCCGCACATGACCCTTCTGGATGATGTACATCTCGCGGCCGAGGTCGGCCTCGCGGAAAATCACGGAGCCCGCCTCGAACCCGTGCAGCAGGTCCTTCAGCTTGGGACTCTCGCTTGCCGCGACGCGGATCTTGGCCACCTAGGCACCTCCCCAGGTGATCTCGCCTCCGACGGTGTCCACCTCGACCTCCACCCCGAGCGGGAAAGGCACGTTGCTGCCACCGTGGCCGAAGCTCAGGCCTTCCACGACCACCGCCTCCGGCCCGACCGCCTCCACCAGGAGCCTGCGCCAGCGCTCCCGCCACCCCGGCTCGCCACGCCCGCAGCGCGCCAACCTTCCTGCGACCACGGCCTTGACGCGGGTGAGTCTAGAAGAGAGCCGGAGTTGGGTCAACAAACGGTCGAGGCGGTACACCGGTTCGCCGACATCCTCCAGGAACAGCACCGCATCGTCGTAGTCGGGCTCGTATTCAGTCCCGACCAGGGCCGCGAGCATCGAGAGGGTGCCGCCCACCGCCACCCCCCGCGTCACCCCGGGGTGCACGACCTGCCCGGGTCGGACCTGGAACAGGCGCCGGGAAGCATTCCCCTGCAGCCATGAAACCAGAGGCTCGCCGCCCTTCGGGTCGCGGCCAAGCGAGGAAACCATGGGCCCGTGCAGGGTGGCCCTCGGAAAGCGCGTCGCACAACCGGCGTGCAGTGCGGTGATGTCGGAGAACCCCACCACCCACCCCCGCCAAGCCGCAAGGCGAGCCCACGGCAACCTCGGCAGCAACCGCATCACGCCGTAGCCGCCACGCGCGGCGACGAGCGCCTCGACACCGGTGTCGAGCAACCTTTCGAGCCCTTCGAGCCGCTCGTCGTCAGAGCCCGCGAGGTACGCCCACCGGGCCGCGAGGTTGGGCGCCGGCACGACCTCGAACCCTCTGCTTCGAAGGAACTCCATGCCGGCCGCCAGGGCAACCGGATCGCACGGCCCGGCCAGCGCCATCACACCGATGCGCGCCCCCGCCCTCAGCGGCGCGGGCAGCGGCTTGCTCGCAGCGCTCACTTCATGATTCTACCGGTTCCGCGCCCCAAACACCCGGGACGAAAGCAAGAAAGAGAGGCCGGGAGACCTTGCGGTCCCCCGGCGCACCAGAGGCGGCGATAAGCCGAATTCTGTGTCCCGCCGAAGCGGGGCGGCACCCATTCCTCTGACCGGACCGTTGCCGGCCGGTTCAAGCGGCCTACCCGGGGATTCCCCCCGCCGAGGCGGGGAACCGGCGATGGGCCCCGTGAATCCCCCTATTTGGCCTTGCTCCGCACGGGGTTTGCCGTGCCTCGGCCGTCGCCGGCCGAGCGGTGGGCTCTTACCCCACCTTTTCACCCTTACCCGGCGGCGACCACCGGGCGGTGTGTTTTCTGTGGCACTTTCCCTCGCGTTGCCGCGGCTGGGCGTTACCCAGCGTGCCCCCATCAGGAGTTCGGACTTTCCTCAACCCTGCTTTGCAGGGCCGCGGGCACCTGCCGCCTTCGGTGCACCTTCTATTCTAGCGCCTTGCGGCGCCGCGGGCGAGCGGCTCGCCGGGCCACCCTGGACGAGGACTCGGGCAGCCTGTGCCTTTCGTCGGCGAAGTACTCGAGCTCCGCGGCCACATCACCGACGGCGCCGGTCTGAGACTCCGAGGCCTGGGCGGCGGCCTGCGCCTTGTTCCAGAAACTCGCGCCCGGCACGACTTCGGCTCCGGCGGCGCGCACCCGCCGGCCGAGATCGCGGTCGTCGGTCGCCACCCGCCACCCGCGCCCGCCCCGCTGAAGGAACGCCAGGATTGCGGTGTCGGCATGCCCCACGTACCTGGTTTCCACCGCACCAAGTTTCTCGCCGGCGCCGACACCGGCCGGCGGGGCCCCGTCGAAGAAGATCAAGATGCGGACGCGCTCGTGGCGCGCCACGGCCAGCGCGGCGCGCCGCACGACCTCGCGGTCCCCGCCCCGAGCCAGGTTGTTACCGTCCAGCAGCCAGGGCACGAGTTGGTTCCCTTACTTCTTGCGGGAAGATTTCTTCTTCTTCAGGGCTTCCAGTGTGGCCAGGACGTCATCGTTGGTAGGGTCGTACTCCAGCACCCTCTCGAGGCACGGTATCTGGCGGTCGGGCTTGTTGCGCGTACCCCAGAAGTTGGCAAGCTCGAGCCACGCCTCCGTGAAGTTGGGGGCCAGCGCAACGGCGTGCTTGAGGTGATCGAGCGCGCGCTGGCTCCACATCGGGTTCTTGAACTCGAGCCGCGCCAGGAAGAGCAGGGCGTCCGGGCGCGGCTTGATGCGGATCGCCTGGTCCAGCATCTGGACCGCATGCCCGATGTCGCCCGCCCTCACGAGCTCCACGGCGCGGTTGATGTTCGCGTCCACGACCGCAGCCCGTGCGGCCTGGCGCCTGGCCTCTTCCCTGGAGGTTTCCTTCTTCACCTCTTCGGGAGGGGCAAGCAGCCCCTTCTCGTAGCGGCCGCGCTGCTCGGGGTTCCGAAGCGTCTCGTACGCCTGCTGGACCGCAGAGTAGATGGTCGCAAGCTCGCTGCGAAGCGACCGGAGATGGGCCTCGCGGGCACGGTCGGGGTGGTAGAGCTTCACCAGCTCCAGGTAACTGGCGTGGATCTGGTCCTGCGTCGCGCCCGAGGATATCTCGAGGCGGGCGTACAGCTCCTTGTGCTTGATCTCGTCTGCGAGCCTGACCACGTCCTCGTACTCGCGCTGCTGCTGTGGGGTGTAAAGGTCCTCCTCGGAGGCAGTCGGCGCGGCCTCGACCTTGGTGGGCTGCAGCGGGCGCGCGGGAAAGGTGTCCCGCAGCTCCAGCACGCCGGCGACGAGCAGCGCCGCGAGCGCGCGGTGGAAACCACCTCCCGGCAACGGCGCGAGGCGCTGCAGCTGAGAGGCCGTGCTCGTCCCGTCTACCCGCGAGAGCAGGTACCCCTCGTGCGATGTGAGATGGAGCTGCTGGTGGAGTAGGAGGGGGTCCTGGGCGGTCCACACGTACTTGTTAAGATCGGGGATCAACTGCTGGACCATCTCCTCGTTCTTCATGGTGCGGACCGCCGCGGCAAGCAGCGAGGCGGTTGTCATGTTTATCGAAGCCGCATCCATGGGGAGTTTCTCACTTGCGTCAAACTTGAAATCGCCCGGCTCGAAGAGCATCTGCGACAGGATGGCCGTAGAAAGCGCCTCCAGCTCACGCTCGAGCACCTGGACCTTGACATGGCCCTGCTGCACGAGGAACGCGCCGAACCGCACGCCCTCCGGTTGCCGGAGCAGCGACAGCGCCATCCGATTTTCCTCGATCACACCCCGGATCACCAGCCAATTGCCGAGCTTCTCGTCTTCACGGTGCGAGACGACGGCCCGGATCTGGCCGGCCTCGAACCAGAGGTACCTCGTGGCCGCGGGGCCAGTCACCTCGAGGCGACCAGAGGCCAGCTGGCGAACGAGGTCCCGAACCAGGGCCGGCAAGCCACCCGCCACGAATTGCCCCGTCTGTTTCACGTCCGTAGGCATCGCGTCAGATTGTAGTCCGCCCGGCGGATGAGCTCAAGGAGAGGGGCCCTGCACGTGGACCACATGGGGCGGAAAACCGCGCGCCACCGTGCCTTGCGGCAGGCGCGGAATCACGGCCGCCGCCGCCTCCTTGGTTGGAAAGCGGCCCCAGGCCAACCGAAAGCACTGGCCGGTACCCTGCCCGAAAGGCACGACCTGAAGGTTGACCTTGTCCTGCTCCTGCCGGCGGTAGAGACGTTCCAGCTCGGCGGGCTGACACCCTCCGTCCACGGCCACGGCCCAGGGCCCGCCCCCGCCTACGACCTTTGCGTTCCTCCCCGCCTGGATGAACATCAGGACGGTGACCGCGGCTGCGACCGCGAGCAGGCCCAGGACCACGGGCCACCAACGCCCGCGCGCCGGGGTGGCGTAGTGCGGCGGGGGTGTGCTCGCGAGGGGCACCTCGGTGATCTTCGAGGCCATCTCCACCAGCCCTGCCCCCGCGGCGGCCGCCAGCAGCCGCAGCGCGAGCTCCCTGCCGTGCGGCGAGGGGTCGGCGATCTCCAGTGCCGACCGCTGGTCGTTGATCTTGGCCAGGATGGCCATCGCCTCCTGGGTGAGCCCGAGGGCCCCCACCCGCTTGGGGAAGTCCGGCAGGCGGCGCATGAGGAGCGTGGGATCGGGCAGGAACCTGTCCACCAGGTCCTCCCCGCCGCTGCCCAGGATCATCTCCACCACCAGGTGCGGAAACGAGATCGTGAGGGGGCCAGGCGCCAGGGCGGCATCGCTCTCGAAGCTCGCCTCCCCGTCGGGCGCGAGGAAGAACTCCCGCAGGCGCTCGGCCAGCGCCCGTTTCACCACCGCGTTCGCCTCGCCCTGCGCCACCTGTCCCGTTGCGACCGCTCCCGCGGCCTCCGAAAACCACTCCCCGCCGTCGGTCAGCCCGAAGGCGGCCGCCAGGCGACCCCCGTCGTCGCCCTCGACGGCGACGATCTGGAGACCGACCACGTGGAGGACAAGCTGGCTCTGGTCCCAGCGCAGGAACGCCGATCCCTTCCCCTTGCGCCCGACCCAGAGGGCGAGCTGGCCCGCCACCGATGCCCGTTCCACGGGCGCAACACTAGCGAAACTCTCACTTTCCGTCAAAGGGGCGGCGCTCCGGCGCCCGCCATTCCTGTCTGACCCGCCTCCCCGACGTGCGCCCGCCTGACGCCCTCAACGCGGCGCGGGGGCGTCGTGCAGGGTGCGGAAGAGCGCGGCCGCGGCCTTGCCGCCGACGACCTCGGCGAGGGCCGCAGCGTCCGCCCCGCGCACGCCGTCCACCGACCCGAAGCGCGCGAGCAGGCGCTGGGCGCGCTTCGGCCCGATGCCCGGGACCGCCAGGAGCTGCGTGGCGAGCCGGCGGGCGCTACGGCGGCGACGGTGGCGGGTGACGGCAAAACGGTGGGCCTCGTCGCGCACCCGCTGGAGGAGCAGCCTGACGGGGTGGTTGGGCTCGAGCAGAAGCGGCGTGCGGCGCCCGGGGAGGTAGATCTCCTCCATCCTCTTCGCGAGCGCCGCGGCCGGGAGCTCGCAGCCGGCCGCCGCGAGAGCTCCTGTAGCGGCATCGAGCTGCGTGCGCCCGCCGTCGATGAGCACCAGATCGGGCAAGGGGGCGCCCTCGGCGAGGCGCCGACGGTACCGCCGCTCCACGGCTTCGCCGACGGCGGCGGGGTCGTCGGCGCCCCGGTCGGCGCGCACGTTGAAGGAGCGGTACTCCCCCTTCCGCATCCGCCCCCGCTCCCACACCACGAGCGAGGCCACCTGCGCCTCTCCGCCGAGGTGGGAGATGTCGAAGCACTCCAGGCGCTCCACCGGCCTCGCGAGGCCGAGCATCGCCGCGACCTCCCGCCCCACCCGCTCGGCCTCGCGACGCAGGTGGCGGAAGCGCAGGCGGAACGCCTCGCGGGCGTTTTCCTGGGCGAGATCGAGCACGCGGGCGCGCTGCCCGCGCCTGGGCACAACCAGCTTCACCGCCACGCCGCGCTGCTGCTTGAGGAAGCCGAGCAGCGCCTCGCCGTCCTCGGGTGCGAACGGGACCTCCACGCGTTCCGGCACGGCCGGGTTGGCCTCGTAGAACTGGCCGAGGAACGCGCCCAGGAACTCGCCGTCGGCCGGGGTCTCCACCCCCTCCCAGTGGAACTCGCGCTTGTCCACCAGCTTGCCGTCCCGGTAGACGAGCACCACGATCGAGGCGTCGCGGCCGTCCCCTTCCACGCCCACCACATCCACCGACCCGGAGCCGGCGATCTCGACGTGCTGGCCGCGCGCGAGCTCCTCGAGCGCCCGCAGCAGGTCGCGGTAGCGGGCCGCGCGCTCGTACTCGTGGCTCTCCGCCGCGCGCCACATCTGGGCCTCGAGTCGGGGCCTGAGCTCCTGGTGGCGGCCTTCGAGCAGCAGCACGACCTCCTCCACGGCCCCTGCGTACTCCTCGGGCGTCGTGAGCCCCGCCACACACGGGCCGCGGCAGGCGCCCATGTCGTAGTAAAGGCAGGGGCGCGGCAAGGTGCCGTCGATCTCGATGGTGCAGGTGCGAACCTGGGTGCGCGTGCGGATCAGGTCCATGACCCGCGCGGCCATGCCGTGGCCGAGGTAGGGCCCGAAGTAGCTGTGGCCGTCGTCCGCCACCCGGCGCGTGAGATACGCCCGGGGCCAGGGTTCGCCGGTAGTCAGCTTGACGTACGGGTAGGTCTTGTCGTCGCGCAGCAGGATGTTGTAGCGCGGCCGGTGCCTTTTGATGAGACGATTCTCAAGAATGAGCGCCTCGACCTCGGTGGCGGTGACCACGAACTCGAGGCGCTTCGCGCGCGCCAACATCCCCGCCATTCGGGGCTCGTGCTGGCGCGAGAAGTACGAGGGCACGCGCCGGCGCAGCTGCTTCGCCTTGCCGACGTAAAGAACCTTCCCGCGCGCGTCCTGGAACTGGTAGACGCCCGGGGCCTCGGGGGCCTGCTGCGCCCGCTCCTGCAGCGGGTGACGCTCCTCCACGCCCCTATTCAACCACGGTTTGCCCCGCCCAATGCCCCGGCGGGGGCTACTTCAGCCGCCTGCTCTCCCACTTCCAGTTCTTGCGTGCCAGCTCCATGCACCTCTCGTAGAAGGCGTTGGTGCGCAGGAAGCTGTAGTTGCCCTCGCTCGCCTTCTCCTGGTAAGGCTTCTGCTCGACGACGTCGCGGATCAGGAAGCGGCAGCGGTTGGTGGCCAGGTACGACAGCCACTCCGTGAAGTTCGTCTCCACGCTCAGGCTCGAACCGAACTTCATGGCCCGCGCCTCGAGCCCCTCCTCGTTGAGCGCCGCCTGGCACAGCAGCGCCCAGACGAGGTTGCGGGCCCGGCTGACGTAGAAGTACCTGTTGACCCCCTTCTCCACGATGTCGCCGACGAGCTTCCTCAGGCGGAACTGGATCTTGTAGCAGAGCAGGATGTGGCGGGCATCGACCCTCAGCCGGCCGGGGCTGAAAACCTGTGCGTACAGGTAGTCGTCCTCGAACACCTGCCGGAGGCGCTGGAGCTTGTCGATGTCGCCATCGGCGGCGAGGAAGGTCCTGGCCAGGGGCACGAGCTGGAGCTGCTTCGGTTCGGTGATGCCGAGCTCCCCGAGTTCCTCCCCGGAGAGGCCCGAGAACGCGTGCTCCTGGCGTTCGTAGTAGATCCCAAGCTGGTCGCGGAACCGGTCCTGGAGCTCGAGCTGGATGCGGTCGTTCGCGCGCAGGTTCCAGGGTTGCACGGGGTTCTGGCGGTTGTTGTTGACGGTCACGGTGGTGACGAACTCCGGTTGGGCTCGCGTGATCACCTTGCAGAGGACCTTGACCCCATCGAGCTTGCGGGACGTCTGCCTGGAAGCGTCGCTCTCCCCGTGCGTCGCGAGGAACCGCTCGAAGGTGATGAGCGTCTGCACACCGTTGAGGACCCTTGGCTCGACGATCCGCGTGGTTCCGTCGGCCTGCTCGAGCGCCTCGGCCGAGAGGGCCACGCCGTTGTGGTTGAACGGGAACACCGATGGGAGGTCTTTCCCGTCCACGGCGATCCTCTTGAACGCCCGCGTGAGCGAGCGGTTGACGACCTCGTCCTCCGGCAGGGCCCCCCGGATGTTGCGGTCGAAGAACCGAGAGCCCATCTCCCTGTACATGGCGTAGAGATCCATGATGCGGACGAAACCGACCGTCAGGACCTCATCCTCGGGACCGGACATCGAGATCGTCTGGGTCAGCTCGAGCGGGTACGTGTGGGTCTTCGTGACGTGCGTGAACGCACCCGACTTCTTCGTTCTCGCCGAACGGAACTCGATGACGAGGGTGATCTCGCGCCCGAAGAACTGGTCGATCAGGTACTTCTTGCTCTCGAGATCCTCCCGGAGCTTCTCGAGGGCCTGGCTGCGCTCGGCCTCGGCGGGGTCCCCCGCGAAGACGAAGTGGATGAACACGCGGTCGATGACGGCCTGGTTCTCGACCAGCTTGCTCCTCAGCTGCCGGAGCAGCGCGCCGGCGGAGGAATCGAGCCGCCCTCCCGAGAAGACGCGCTCGATCCCGCCGTCGATCAGCCGCTGCAGCGTCACCTTGAACTGGTTGTACGAAGCTGAGGACCGGAACTGGTAGAGGTAGAGGTTCCGCTTGGCGGCATCCACGTGAAAGGCGTCCACTCCGAAATCGGTGCCGCCGAACGCGACCTGGTTGGCCGCCACCTTCCTCGGCAGATCAAACTCCTGCTCGAGGTATACCACTCCGAAGTAGTCCTTGCGCGTCCCTCCGTGCGTCTTGCGCAGGGCGGCGAACGCGTTGTCGATCTCTCGGTCACTCACAGGCATGGCATCCTCCCGGACAGCTCCCCACTCCGCCCCGCTCGCGAAGAAACTCGCATCGGATCTTTAAGCATATCGCAAACGGCCGTCGGCCGGAGGGTCCCTTGGGGGGTGAACGGGCGCCCCCTCCCTCGGGGCCGATGCTCCGGGCTGCCACTGGGGTGCGGGCCGTCTGTTAGACTCCAAAAGGGGAACCCATGAACGACGTTTATCGCCGCCTGGCCGCCAGGCTCGACACGCTCCCGCATGGCTTTCCTGGCACACAGAGCGGCGTCGAGCTCCGCATCCTCGCCAAGATCTTCTCTCCCGAGGACGCGGCCATGACACTCGACCTCCTCCCGATTCCCGAGACCGCCGAGGCGGTCGCGCGGCGCCTGCGCCGGCCGGTCGAGGCGCTCCGGCCCGTGCTCGACGGCATGGCCGCGCGCGGCCAGATCGCCTCGTTCCGGTTCCGCGGCGCGCACGTCTACCAGCTCGCGCCTTTCGTCATCGGTATCTACGAGTTCCAGCTCCCGCGCATGGACGCAGAGTTGGCCGCGATGTTCGAGGAGTACGCACCGACCCTCGTGCACACCGTGGGTGGGGACAAACCCGCCCTCGCCCGCGTCGTGCCGGTCAACGCCCACATCGAGGCCCGGGCCGAGGTCCTGCGGCACGAGAACGTACGGACGATGATCGAGCGCGCGCGCTCGTTCCGGCTCATGGAGTGCATCTGCCGCAAGGAGCAGGCGGCGCTCGGCAAGTCGTGCTCGCACACCCTGGAGACGTGCCTCGCGTTCTCCCCCGAGGTGAACGCCTACGAGGGAACCCTGCCCACGGGTTACGGGCGCACAATCTCGAGGGAGGAGGCCCTCGCCGTTCTCGACATGGCCGAGCGGGAGGGCCTTGTCCACTGCACCTACAACGTTCGGCAGGCGCAGATGTTCGTCTGCAACTGCTGTCCCTGCTGCTGCGGGTTCCTGCGCGGGCTCAGGGACTTCGGTGCCCCCCACCTGCTCGTGCACAGCAACTACCTCGCCCAGGTCGATCCGGAGACCTGCACCGCGTGCGGGGACTGCAACGCTGACCGCTGCCCGATGGGCGCCATCGGGGACCACGGCGGGTCGTACGCGGTGGACGCCGAGCGCTGTATCGGGTGCGGTGCCTGCACGCTTGTCTGCCCGGGCGACGCCATCACCCTGATCCCGCGGCCCCGCGAGGACCGGACCACCCCGCCCAAGGACATCGTCTCGTGGGCGTTCCGCCGCGCGGTCAGCCGCGTCGGGCCCCTGCGCGCAATCGCCCAGTTCGGCTCCCTCGCCGCAAGGCTGATGACGGCCCGACGCGTGCTGGCCCGCGAGGAGTGAGCCCGGCACGCCGGGGGTGCAGCGGAGCGCCCCTGCCGCCTGGAGGCAGCGAGAAAGCTCGGGCGGCCTCGAGGCCGCCCGAAAAATTCATCGTGTCACGTAAGGGCAGGCCGAAGCTACGCCTACCGACGAGCCTTCGACCTGGACCTGGCCTTCGCCCTCGCGGCTGACCTTGGCTTGGCTTTCGCCCTGACCTTTGCCTTCGGTTTAGCCTTCGGCTTCGGAGTGAGCCTCCCCCTTGCAGCCGGCTTCTTTGCGGAGGGCTTGGCCTTCGGCCTCGTCTTGGTCTTCCCCGTCGGCTTCGCTGCACCCTCGGGTTTGCCAACGACCGGCTTCGAGCCGCGCGGGTGTGCGAGCTGCGCCTGCGCCGCGGCGAGGCGCGCGATCGGCACGCGGAACGGCGAGCACGACACGTAGTCCATCCCGACCAGGTGGCAGAACTCGACCGAGTTGGGCTCGCCACCGTGCTCACCGCAGATTCCGACCTTGAGCTTGGGCCTGGTCGCCCGACCGAGCTTGATCCCCATCTCGACGAGCTGGCCCACGCCCTCCCTGTCGAGGATCTGGAACGGGTCCGCCGGCAGCAGCTTCTTGCCGAGGTAGTCGGGCACGAAACCGCCGATGTCGTCGCGCGAGAAACCGAACGTCATCTGCGTCAGGTCGTTGGTCCCGTACGAGAAGAACTCCGCGGTACCGGCGATCCGGTCGGCCGTGAGGGCGGCGCGCGGGATCTCGATCATCGTGCCGTACATGTGCTCGATTTTCTTCACCCCGTACTTGGCGCACACCTCGCCGTGGACCCGCTTCGCGATCGCCAGCTGGTTGTCGAGCTCGGAGACCAGGCCGACCACCGGCACCATGATCTCCGGGAATACCTTCTTTCCCTCGCGGGTCAGCTCCACCGCGGATTCGAAGATGGCGCGGAACTGCATCTCCGAGATCTCCGGGAACGTGACTCCGAGGCGCACGCCACGGTGCCCCATCATCGGGTTGGACTCGTGCAGGTCGTCAGCACGCTTGGACAGCTCGGCCGCGCTGATCCCAAGGGCGTTCGCGAGCTTCTCGCGCTCGTCCGCGCCGGTCGGCACGAACTCGTGCAGCGGCGGGTCCAACAGGCGGATCGTGACCGGCAGGCCGTCCATCACCGCGAGCGTGGCCTTGATGTCCTTCTTGACGAACGGGTACAGCTCCTCGAGGGCCGCCCGCCGCTCGGCCTCGCTGGAGGAGACGATCATCTTGCGCAGCAGGAACAGCGGCTGCTCCGAACCCTTGCCGTAGAACATGTGCTCGGTGCGGAAGAGGCCGATCCCCTCGGCGCCGAACTCGCGCGCCTTGGCGGCGTCCTCCGGGGTGTCGGCGTTGGTGCGCACCTTCATCACACGGATCGCGTCGGCCAACGCCATGAACTCCACGAAACGCGGGTTCTCGGTGGCGTCCATCATCGCGAGCGCCCCAGCGTAGACGTGGCCCCTCGTGCCGTTGAGCGTGAGAAGATCGCCCTCCTTGAACGTCCGCCCGCCGGCCTTGACCGTCTTGGTGTGTACGTCCACGACAAGGCCGCCGGCACCCACGATGCAGCACTTCCCCCACCCGCGCGCGACCAGCGCAGCGTGCGAGGTCATGCCACCCCGGGCCGTCAGGATGCCCACCGAGGCGCGCATCCCCTCGACGTCCTCGGGGTTGGTCTCCTCGCGCACGAGGATCACCTTCTTGCCGGTCTTCGTCCAGGCGACCGCATCGGCCGCGGTGAACACGATCTGCCCGGAGGCACCGCCCGGCCCGGCCGGGAGCCCCTTGGCGATCAGGTCCGTACCCCTCTCGGCGGCGGGATCCACGATCGGGTGCAGCAGCTCGTCCAGCTGCGCCGGCGCCAGCCGCATGACCGCCTCTTCCCGCCTGATGAGCCGCTCGGCCAGCATGTCCATCGCCATGTTGAGGGCGGCCGTGCCGGTGCGCTTGCCGTTGCGGCACTGGAGCATCCAGAGGCGCCCCTCCTGGATGGTGAACTCGATGTCCTGCATGTCGCGGTAGTGCTTCTCGAGGGCACGGCGGATGCCGTCGAGCTCCCTGTAGACCTTCGGCATCGCGGTCTGCAGCGAGGGCAGGTGCTTGTTCTGCTCGTTCTTGGTGTCCTCGTTGAGCGGGTTCGGGGTGCGGATCCCGGCCACCACGTCCTCGCCCTGGGCATTGACCAGCCACTCGCCGTAGAACTTGTTCTCGCCGGTGGCCGGGTTGCGGGTGAACGCCACCCCGGTGGCCGAAGTGTCGCCCATGTTGCCGAAGACCATCGCCTGGACGCTCACCGCGGTGCCCCACTCGTCGGGGATCCCCTCGATGCGGCGGTAGGAGACGGCGCGGCGGCCGTTCCACGAGGCGAACACGGCGCCGATCCCGCCCCACAGCTGCTTGACCGGGTCGTCCGGGAACTCCTTGCCCAGCACCTCGCGCACGCGCCCCTTGAACTTCTCGACGAGCTCCTTCAGGTCCCGCTCGGTGAGGTCGGCGTCGGTGGCGCGGCCGCGGGCCTGCTTCATCTCGTGGAGCATGCGGTCGAGCTGCTGCCTGATCCCTTTGCCCTCGGCCGGCTCGATTCCCGCGGCCTTCTCCATGACCACGTCGGAGTACATCATGATGAGCCGCCGGTAGGCGTCGTACACGAAACGCGGGTTCTTCGTCTTGGCGACCAACCCGGGGATCGTCTTGGAGCACAACCCCACGTTGAGGACGGTCTCCATCATGCCCGGCATCGAGCGGCGGGCGCCGGAGCGGACGGAGACGAGAAGCGGATTGCCGGCGTCACCGAAGCCGGCGCCCATGATCCTCTCGACCTTGGCGAGGGCCTTCGCCACCTCACCCTCGAGCGCCTTCGGGTACAGCCGGCCATGCTCGTAATAGTGGGTGCAGACCTCGGTGGTGATCGTGAAGCCTGCGGGCACCGGGATACCGAGGTTCGCCATCTCCGCGAGGTTGGCGCCCTTGCCGCCGAGCACGTCCTTCATGTCGGCGCGGCCGTCGGCCGCCCGGCCGCCGAAGAAGTAGACCATCTTCCGATTCGCTTGCTGTGCCACGTTCACCCTCCCGTTGGTGCGGCGGGACCTTGCCCGCGCCCGCGGGCGGCCACCCGCGCCGCCCCGTTCGTTCACAAACTCATTGAGCTGAAAGCCTGGACACGTCCGCCAGGCGCAGGAAGAGCTTCTCGACCCGGGCCAGCAGCGCCAGGCGCGCCGCCCGCAGGTTTTCGTCGTCGCAGAGCACGAGCACGTCGGTAAAGAAGCGGTCCAGAGGCGTGGCGAGCTTCGCGAGCGCGCGGAGGCCGCCGCCGTGGTCGCCGTGCGAGGCCGTGCGCTCGATCTCCTTCTCGACCTTGCCGAGCGCCGCCACCAGCTCCTTCTCCGCCGGCTCCTTGAGCAGCTGTCCCACGAAACGCCCCTCGCCGCTCTTGCCGACCATGTTGCGAACGCGCTTGAACGCCACGGCAAGCGAGGTGAAAACCTCCTCGCCGCGCACCTCCTCCAGGGCACGGGCGCGCGCGACGTCCTCCGCGACCACACCCCAGCGCGCCGCGATCACCGCGTCGGCCACCTCGGGTGCCACGCCGGCCACCGTGGTGAGGTAAAAGCGCTCGCGCTCCTGCAGGAAGTCGCTGAGAGCCTCCAGCGCTTGCTCCACGCCGCCCGTCGTCGTCTCCTGGCGCAGGACCAGCGCGCGGTGCGCGGCCTCCCGGAGGTCGCAGCGCAGCGGCGCCTCGCCGCAGATCCGCACCACCGCGAGCGCCGCACGGCGCAGCGCGAAGGGGTCCTTGCTCCCGGAGGGGACCTCGCCCGCGCCGAAGAGCCCCGCCAGCGTGTCCATGCGGTCGGCCACGCCGACCACCGCTCCCAGGGGCCCTCGCGGCAGCGGCCCCTCGAGGCCGACCGGCGAGTACTGGTCGGCGATGGCCTGCCAGACCTCCTCAGGCTCGCCCTCCAGGCGCGCGTAGATACCGCCCATCACGCCCTGCAGCTCTGGAAACTCCCCCACGAGGGAGGTGGTAAGGTCGATCTTCAGGAGGGCGCACGCCCGCGCGATCGCCTCCGGCGCGACCTCGACGGAAGCCTCGGCGGCGAGCGCCGCGGCCAGGGACTCAACGAGCTGCGCCTTCCTGGCGAAGCTGCCGAGCTTCTGATGGAACACCACCTTCTCGAGGGCGTCGCGGCGCGCGGCCAGCGGCGCCTTGCGGTCCTGGGCGAAGAAGAACTCCGCGTCGGCCAGGCGTGCCCCGACCACCCACTCGTTGCCCCGCTGCACATGCCCCTCGGGGTCATCGGGGCGGTCGGAGATGGCCAGGAAGAAAGGCGCAACGGCACCGTCACGCGTCAGCACCAGGCACTTCTGGTGGTGGCGCAGGGTGGTGACCAGCACCTCCTCGGGCAGCTCCAGGAACCGCGGAGCGATGACCCCGCGCAGGATGCCCGGGCACTCCACCAGCTCGGCCATCTCGGCTACGAGCTCGGGGTCGGGCCGCACCTCGCAGCCGACCTCGTGCGCCAGCTCCGCCGCGCGCTTCTCGATCATGCACAGGCGCCCCTCGCGATCCAGCATCACGCCGGCCACCTCGAGGCGCTCCCGGTAGCCCACGAGGCCCGCCGCGCCCTTGAGGTCGAGCCGGCCGGGGTTGACCACCCGATGCCCCACCGTGCTGCAGTTCGAGACCACCCCGAAGAGCGTGACGGGGACCTTTTCCGTGAGCGTCCCCGCGCCGAAGAGCGCCGTGATCCTGTGCACCGGGCGAACGAAGGAGTGCTCGCCGCTCCCCCAGCGCATCGCCTTGGGGACGTGCAGTGCCGGCACCACCTTCTCGCAGATCTCGGCCAGCACCGCCGGGGTCGGCCGGCCGGGGAGCTGCTTGGTGGCGGCCACGATCTCCCCCTTGGGACCCTGCGCAACTCGCAGCTTCTCCACCGCGACGCCCTGGCCCTTCGCGAACCCCAACGCGGCCGGGGTCGGCGAGCCGTCGCCGGAGAATGCGGCACGCACCGGCGGGCCGAAAACCTCTTCCTCGCGGTCCGGCTGCATCGCGGGGAGGCCGGCCACGTGGACCACCATCCGTCGCACTGTGGAGTAGGTCGCGACTGCGAAGCCCTCGTAACCCGCCGACGAAAGCTCGGCACGGAAAGCCTCGGCAAGCTGCTCCCTGATCGAGGGGAGCGCGTTGGCCGGGATCTCCTCGCAGAGGACCTCGAGCAGGAACTCGCCGCGGCTCATCGCTTGCCCCCGTTGCGTGGCGCGGCACCGTTCCCCTGCGGACCTTTGTTCCGCGCCGGCAGCAGGGGAAAACCCAGCCGCTCGCGCTGGGCGACGTAGGCCCTGGCGCACCGCTGCGCCACCTTCCGCACACGGCCGATGAGCGCCACGCGCTCGGTCACGGCGATCGCGCCCCGGGCATCCATGAGATTGAAGAGGTGCGACATCTTGAGCGCGGCCTCAAGCGCCGGAATCACGAGCGGCTCCTCGAGCTCCAGGCACCGCCCGGCCTCGCGCTCCCAGTCGGCGAACTGGCGGCGCAGCATCTCGACGTCCGCCACCTCGAAGGCGTAGCGCGAGAGCTCCACCTCGTCCTGGTGGCGGACCTGCCCGTAGGTGAGGCCGCCGCCCCACTCCATCTCGAACCCGGAGTCCTTGCGCTGGAGGAACATCGCGATCCGCTCGAGACCGTAGGTCAGTTCGGCCGAGATCGGCTTCAGGTCGAGCCCGCCGGCCTGCTGGAAGTAGGTGAACTGGGTGATCTCGACGCCGTCCAGCAGCACCTGCCAGCCCACGCCCCAGGCTCCGAGCGTCGGCGACTCCCAGTTGTCCTCCTCGAAGCGCACGTCATGGACCGCGGGGTCGATCCCCAGCGCGGCCAAGGATGCCAGGTAGACGTCCTGCACGTCGTCCGGCGAGGGCTTCAGGATCACCTGCATCTGGAGGTGCTTGCCGAAGCGGAACGGGTTCTCGCCGAAGCGCGCATCCGCCGGCCGGCGCGAGGGTTGTACGTACGCCACGCGGTACGGCTCGGGACCGAGCACCCGCAGGAACGTCTCGGGGTGCATGGTCCCCGCCCCCACCTCGAGGTCGTAGGGTTGCTGCACCACGCAGTTGTGCTCGCCCCAGAAGCGCGAGAGGGAGAGGATGAGCGACTGAAGATCCACCTGATGCCACCTTCGTGCACCGCAAGCGGCGTGCACGATCGCGCATCGTATCACAAGGAATCACGCTTCGGGTTTGCGGAGTTTCACCCTGCACGCCACGAAGCTCGGAGGACTGCACGTCGGCTCAGGCGGACTCGACGGTCACGCGGACGTGCGGGTCGACCAGCTCCTTGGGGATGAGCGCGGGCCAGTAGGCCACGACCTCCTGCGGCTTTGGGCGGCCGCCCGCGAAGCCGGTGACCCCCGGGGGCCCGGCGGTGACCAGAGGCGCCAGCTCGTAGCCGAACCTGGCGACCGCGGCGCGGTCCTTCCCGCGCACCGCGAGGCGCAGCACCACCTCGGGCGGGTCCGTGCCGGTCTCCCCGAGCCCCGGGTGGCAGGCGCCCGTGCCCAGGATCTCCGTGACGCGGTCCCCCTCGGAAAAGCTCACCCCTGCCCGTCCGAGCCGCTTCCAGACGATCTCCGCGGCCAGCCGCGCCTTGTCCACCGCGCGGGGCCCCGAGATCACGAGCTGGCCGGAGGCCTTCCACCCGGCCTGGAACGACGCGGAGACCTTGTAGCTCGCGGTTCGGGGGGAACCCTTGATGCCGTGCACCCACACCCGGTTCTCCCCCTCCTGGTGCAAGAGCGCCGAGGTGAAGTCGGCCACGCAGTCCGGCGTGATGTAGGCGCGCGGCTGCCCCATCTCGTAGACGAGCTGCTCTGCCACCGTCGCGGTGGTGACCAGGCCCCCAGTGCCCGGGTGCTTGGTGACCACAAAGCTGCCGTCTGGCTGGCACTCGAGCACCGGGTAGCCCACGTCCCACAGCTCCGGCACCTCCCACCAGCGCGTGAAGTTGCCGCCGGTGGCCTGGGCGCCGCACTCGATGATGTGACCGGCCACGGTGCCGCTCGCCAGCAGGTCCCAGGCGTCCTCCGACCACCCAAACTCGTGCACCAGCGGCCCCAACGCCAGCGAGGTGTCGGTGATCCGGCCGGCGAGCACGATCTGGGCCCCCTGGTCGAGGGCCTCCGCCACCGGGCGGGCGCCGAGGTACACGTTGGCCGAGAGCACCTTGTGGTGGATTTCACAAAGCCGCTCTCCGGTCTCCATGTTCTCCAGGTGGTGCCCGGCCTCGCACAGAGCCGGCAGCCTGGGGACCAGGTCGTCGCCCTCGATGACGCCCACCTTCAGGGAGGAGACGCCCAGCTCGCGGGCGACCCGGAACACCTCCTCGCGGCAGGCGGCGGGGTTGAGGCCGCCGGCGTTGGTCACCACCTTGACGCCGCGCTCGACAATCACGGGAAGCGCCCTGCGCAGCAGACCGATGAAGTCGGCGGCATAGCCCTTGTGGGGATCGCGCAACCGCTGCCGCATCATGATCGAAAGCGTGACCTCGGCCAGGTAGTCGAGGCCGAGGTAGTCGAGGGGACCGCGGGTGAGCATCTCCATCGGGGCATCGATGCTGTCTCCCCAGAACCCCTGCCCGTTCCCGATTCGGATCGTTCTGGCCATGCGTCTCCTCGCGCAGGAAGTCTAGCCCGTTTCCCCTTGCGAGCGCCGCCGATCCGGGTTACCTTCGCGCGGGTGGCCGCGCCCGGAGATTGCCGGCCACATCTGCAGGGGGAGGCCAGCATGAGCGTCGGTATCGTCGGCTATGGCGCCTATATCCCGAGGCGCCGCATCCGCCTGAGCGAGATCGCCGCGGTGTGGGGCGCGGACGCCGCCACGTACGAGCGCGGGCTCGAGCTCCACGAGAAGTCGGTCCCCGCCGCGGACGAGGACACCATCACCATGTCGGTGACCGCGGCGCGCCGGGCTCTGGCGCGCGCCGGGATCGATCCCCTCTCCATCGGTGCCGTCTACGTGGGCTCCGAGTCGCACCCGTACGCCGTGAAGCCCTCCGGCACTGTGGTGGCCGAGGCGCTGGGCGCGACCCCCGCCGTGCACTGCGCCGACCTGGAGTTCGCGTGCAAGGCCGGAAGCGAGGGGATGTTCCTCGCGGCCGCCCTGGTCAAGTCCGGCGAGGTCCAGCACGCCCTCGCGGTCGGGGCCGACACCTCGCAGGGGGCCCCCGGCGACGCGCTCGAGTACTCGGCCGCGGCGGGCGCCGCGGCGTTCATCTTCGGCGCTTCCAACCTCGTCGCCACGATGGATGCCCAGGTTTCCTTCATGACCGACACGCCTGATTTCTGGCGGCGTGAGTACATGCGCTATCCGCGCCACGCCGGGCGCTTCACCGGTGAGCCGGCGTACTTCAAGCACACGCTCGGCGCGACGCGCATGCTCCTTGAGAAGACCGGCCTGAAGCCGCAGGACTTCGCGTACGCCGTCTTCCACCAGCCCAACGGAAAGTTCCCGATGCGCGCCGGGAAGATGGCGGGGTTCACCCGTGAGCAGATGGAGACCGGGTGGCTCTCGCCCTGGCTCGGCAACACCTACTCGGGCGCCTCACCGATCGGCCTGACCGCGATCCTCGACAAGGCCAAGCCCGGGGACCGCATCCTCATGGTCTCGTATGGCTCCGGGGCGGGTTCGGACGGCTTCGTTTGGACGGTGACCGAACGTATCAATGACGTGCGCGCCGCCGCACCCGGCACCCGCGAGCAGCTCGACAACGCGAAGCAGTACGTGAGCTACGGAACGTACGCCAAGCTGCGCGGCAAGATCCGAATGGGCGAGTGAGGGGAGGAGACCATGCGAGACGTCGCAATCGTCGGGGTGGGCCTCTCCAGGTGGGGCGAGGTGTGGGATGCGTCGTTGAGGACGCTGTGGACCGAGGCGGCGCTGGCGGCGCTCGACGACGCCGGCCTCGATCGCGTCGACTCCATCACGGTCGGCAGCATGACGCCCGGCCTGTTCGTCGGCCAGGAGCACCTGGGGGCCCTGCTGGCGGACGAGCTGGGCATGGCCGGCGTGCCGGCCACCCGCGTGGAGTCCGCGTGCGCCTCGGGCGGCGTGGCGCTCAAGGCCGGTTTCGCCGAGGTGGCCTCCGGGCTCGCGGACGTGGTGCTGGTGACCGGCGTCGAGAAGATGACCGACGTCTCCGGCGACGACTGCACCGCCGCCCTCGCCGCCGCCGCGGACGCCGAGCTCGAGGTGTTTTGCGGTGCCACCTTCCCCGGTCTCTACGCGATGATGGCGCGCGCCCACATGGCGCGCTTCGGGACCACGCGCGAGCAGCTCGCGATGGTGGCCGTGAAGAACCACAGGCACGGCGCGCTCAACCCCCACGCCCAGTACCGCCAGGAGATCACCGTCAAGGACGTGATCGGCTCGGCGAAGGTCGCGGAGCCGCTCAACATCCTGGACTGCTCGCCGATCACCGACGGCGCCGCGGCCGTCGTGCTCGCGGAGATCGGGGTCGCACGCAGGCTCGCGCGCGGCCGTCCCCTCGTCCGCATCGCGGGCGTCGGCCACGCCACCGACCGCATCGCCCTGCAGTCGCGCGCCGACATGACGGCGCTGCCGGCAACCACGCTGGCCGCGCAGCGGGCGTTCCAGATGGCCGGCAAGACACCGAAGGACGTGCACGTCGCCGAGGTGCACGACTGCTTCACGATCGCCGAGATCATCGTTCTCGAGGCGCTCGGGTTCTGCAAACCGGGCCAGGGCGGCTCCCAGGCGGCCTCCGGCCGCACAGCCCTCGGCGGTGAACTGCCGGTCAACCCGTCCGGAGGCCTCAAGTCCAAGGGGCACCCCGTCGGCGCCACCGGTGTCGCACAGGCAGCGGAGATCACCACGCAGCTGCGCGGGGCTGCCAGCAAGCGGCAGGTCGCGGGCGCTCAGGTCGGCCTCACCCAGAACATGGGCGGGACCGGCGCCTCGACCGTCGTCCACATCCTGGAGGTGGTGTCATGAGCCCGCTTAACCCGGCGCGCGTGGCGCGCGAGTTCCCTTCCCGATACCGGCTGCAGGGTGTGCGCTGCGAGAAGTGCGGCGCGGTCTCGTTCCCCGCCCGCCTGGTCTGCCCCGAGTGCCGCGGACGCACGCTCGCACCCGTGACCGTCAAGCCGGAGGGGCGCGTGGTCACCTACACCGTGATCCACGTAGGGCCTGCGAGCCACCGGAACGAGGTCCCCTACGCGCTGGCGGTGGTGGAGCTGGAGGGTGGCGGGCGCGTGACCTGCCAGATCGCGGACGTCGACCCCGCGAAGGTCGAGATCGGGTTGCCGGTCCGCCTCGAGTTCCGCCGCATCCAGGAGGACGGCGAGGCCGGCGTCATCGCGTACGGTCACAAGGCAGTGCCGGCGTAGCCCCCAGAAAAAGGGCAGCGCCGGCTCTCCGGGCAAATCTACATGGCTAGGCGGCATGCGCCCATCATGATCCGACGCGCTCAACTGCGGCGCCCCGCGGGTCGTCTTTTGCTGGGAGGCGGATCCTTGACGTTCCTGAGACGGGGCTTATAGTGTCGCCAGCCATTCTGGTGGTGAGCGGCGACAGGAGGGGACCATGACACGGCAGGCAGGTTTGGTCGTCGGGATGCTGTTCCTTGCGCATGCAGCGACGGCGCAGTTCACCCAGCAGGGGAGCAAGCTGGTCGGCACGGACGCGGTCGACGCTGGCCAGCAGGGCTGGTCGGTGGCGATCTCGGCGGACGGTACCACCGCCATCGTCGGCGGCCGCATAGACAATGGATTCCGCGGCGCCGCGTGGGTGTACACGCGCAGCGGGGGGGGGTGGTCGCAGCAGGGCAGCAAGCTGGTCGGCACGGGTGCTGTCGGGAATGCCCAGCTGGGCTGGTCGGTGGCAATCTCGGCCGACGGCAACACCGCCATCGCCGGCGGAATCCAGGAAAACAGCAATGCCGGCGCCGCGTGGGTGTTCATACGTAGCGGTGGGGTGTGGTCGCAGCAGGGCTCCAAGCTCGTTGGCACGGGCGCCGTTGGGGCTGCGTGGCAGGGCTACTCGGTGGCGATCTCGGCGGACGGTACCACCGCCATCGTCGGCGGGTACGCCGACAACTCGAACGCTGGCGCCGCGTGGGTGTTCACCCGCAGCGGGGAGGTGTGGTCGCAGCAGGGCGGCAAGCTGGTCGGCACGGGCGCCTCCGGGCAGGCCTATCAGGGCTCCTCGGTGGCGATCTCGGCCGACGGCTCCACCGCCATCGTCGGCGGGTACATCGACCACTCCGATGCCCGCGGCGCGGCGTGGGTGTTCACGCGCTCGGGCGGGGTGTGGTCGCAGCAGGGCGCCAAGCTCGTCGGCACGGGCGTCGTCGGGCTTTCGTCCCAGGGCATCTCGGTGGCGATCTCGGGAGATGGAAACACCGCCGTCGTCGGCGGGTACCAGGACAACGCCGGTGTCGGTGCCGCGTGGGTGTTCACGCGCTCGGGCGGGGTGTGGTCGCAGCAGGGCGCCAAGCTCGTCGGCACGGACGCCGTTGGGCTCTCTCTGCAGGGCGCCTCGGTGGCGATCTCGGGAGATGGGAACACCGCCATTGTCGGCGGGTGGCGGGACAACTCCGAATCCGGCGCCGCGTGGGTGTACAGGCGCTCGGGTGGGGTGTGGTCGCAGCAGGGCAGCAAGCTGCTCGGCACGGACGTCGTCGGGGCCGCCCATCAGGGCGCCTCGGTGGCGATCTCGGGGGACGGCGCCACCGTCATCGTCGGTGGCCCCAATGACAACTTCCAGGCCGGCGCCGCGTGGGTCTTCTTGTCCTCCACCTCCTTCGCTGTCTGGGTGCCGGTGGCGGCCTCCAACCCTGGCCTCAAACAGAGCCATTGGCGCACCGATCTCGGCCTGCTTAACACCGGCAGCGTCGCGGCCAACGCGCAGATCAAGTTCTTCGGCAGCGGCGGCGTCGTGGCCAACACGACCTACGTGCCGGCTGGGACGCAATCGATCCTGACCGGTGTGGTCGGGCAACTCGGCGCCAGCGGCCAGGGAGCCCTCGAGATCCTCTCCGACCAGCCGCTCGAGGTCACCTCGCGCACCTACAACCAGGTCTCGTCGGACGCGAGCTGTTACCCCAACGGCACGCAGGGGCAGGACTACCCGGCGGTGGTCGCCGGCGACGGGCTGGCTGCGGGGCAGAGCGCGTACCTCGCGGGACTTACCGAGAACGCCTCGTACCGGTGCAACATCGGGCTGGTGAACGTGGGGTCGGGCGCCGCGAGCGTGCTGGTCGAGCTCTACAACGGGGCCGGGACGAAGCTCACCGACTACACGGTGTCGTTGGCCGCGGGGCAGTGGTTGCAGGAGACGCAGCCGTTCCTCAACAAGGCGGGGCAGACGGCGATGGACCGTGGGTACGCCAAGGTCACGGTGCAGTCGGGGTCGGGAGTGTTCGCCTTCGCCTCGGTGGTTGACAACCTCACCAACGATCCGACCACCGTCGCCATGCAGCGGTAGGGTGGTGTGTTCCGACAGGAGGGGACCATGACACGGCAGGTATGTGCTGTCCTCGGGATGCTATTCCTTGCGCATGCAGCGGCGGCGCAGTTCACCCAGCAAGGGAGCAAGCTGGTTGGCACGGGCGCCGTCGGGACCGCCCACCAGGGCGGGTCCGACGCGGCGATCTCGGCAGACGGTACCACCGCCATCGTCGGTGGGTACCAGGACAACTCGAGTGCGGGCGCCGCGTGGGTGTTCACGCGCTCGGGTGGGGTGTGGTCGCAGCAGGGGGGCAAGCTTATCGGCACGGGCGCCGTCGGGTCTGCGTGGCAGGGCATCTCGGTGGCGATCTCGGCGGATGGCACCACCGCGATCGTCGGCGGGTTTAGCGACGACTCCGGTGTCGGCGCCGCGTGGGTTTTCACGCGCAGCGGGGGTGTGTGGTCGCAGCAGGGGAACAAGTTGGTCGGCACGGGCGCGGTCGGGCCTAGCCACCAGGGCCGTTCAGTGGCGATCTCGGCAGATGGGAATACCGCCATCGTCGGTGGGGAAGGTGACAACACCAATGTCGGCGCCGCGTGGGTGTACACGCGCTCGGGCGGGGTGTGGTCGCAGCCAGGGAGCAAGCTGGTCGGCACGGGCGCCGCCGGGGCTGCCTCTCAGGGCGTCTCGGTGGCGATCTCTGGGGACGGCACCACCGCCATCGTCGGTGGATACCAGGACAACTCCGCTGCCGGCGCCACCTGGGTGTTCACAGGCAGCGGTGGAGTCTGGTCGCAGCAGGGCAGTAAGCTGGTCGGCACGGGCGCCGTCGGGGTTTCCTACCAGGGGGTCTCGGTGGCCATCTCGGGAGATGGAAACACCGCCATCGTCGGTGGATACCAGGACAACTCCGCTGCCGGCGCCACGTGGGTGTTCACACGCTCGGGTGGGGTGTGGTCGCAGCAGGGCAACAAGCTCGTGGGCACGGGCGCTGTCGGGGCGGCTCTGCAGGGCGTTTCGGTGGCGGTCTCGGCAGACGGCAATACCACCATCGTCGGTGGGTGGCAAGACAACTCCCTGGCCGGTGCCGCGTGGGTGTTCACGCGCTCGGGTGGGGTGTGGTCGCAGCTGGGCAGCAAGCTGGTCGGCACGGGCGCGGTCGGGGCCGCCAAACAGGGCACCTCGGTGGCAATCTCGGGGGACGGCACCACCGCGATCGTCGGTGGCGGCAATGACAACCTCGGTATCGGTGCCGCGTGGGTCTTCTCGGCCTCCACGTTTGGCGCCTGGGTGCCGGTGGCCGCCCATAACCCCGGCCTCAAGCAGAGCCAGTGGCGCAGCGATCTCGGCCTCCTCAACACCGGCAGCGTCGCGGCCAACGTGCAGATCAAGTTCTTCGGCAGCGGCGGCGTCGTGACCAACACGACCTACGTGCCGGCGGGGACGCAGTCGATCCTGACCGATGTGGTCGGGCAACTTTCCGCCAGCGGCCAGGGGGCCCTCCAGATCTTCTCCGATCAGCCGCTCAAGGTCACCTCGCGCACCTACAACCAGGTCGCTTCCGCAGAGAGCTGTTACCCGAACGGCACGCAGGGACAGGACTATCCGGCGGTGGTCGCCGGCGACGGGCTCGCTGCGGCGCAGAGCGCGTACCTCGCGGGACTTACCGAGAACGCCTCGTACCGGTGCAACATCGGGCTGGTGAACGTGGGGCCGGGCGCAGCGACGGTGCTGGTCGAGCTCTACAACGGGGCGGGGACGAAGCTCACCAGCTACACGGTGAGTTTGGCCGCGGGGCAGTGGGCGCAGGATATTCAGCCGTTCAAGAACCGGGCTGGGCAGACGGCGATGGACCGTGGGTACGCCAAGGTCACGGTGCAGTCGGGGTCGGGAGTGTTCGCCTTCGCCTCGGTGGTTGACAACCTCACCAACGATCCGACCACCGTCGCAATGCAACGGTAGCAGCGGTCCCTGCCGCGGGCAGGACGGCGGCAGGGCTCGGGGCGCGGGGCTCGTCCGAAGACGGCTAGTGCGAGTCCCGAGGCCCGGGCCCCGAGTCCCGGTTGTCAAGCAGGTAGCGGAGGTAGCGCCAGCTCTGGACCTGCCGTTCGGTGAAGTGCTCCCTGAGCGTCACCAGCCACCCACCCGCGTCCCCGGGGGCGGGCTCGGTTACCTGCTCGAGCGGGAGGCGCGACGCCCGCTGCAGCCAGCTCGTACCGGCCGCGCCGATCCTGACCGCGGAGCGCGCGGGGCGGTGCTCCTGGCAGGTGAAGTGCTTCTCCGCCGGGTCGAAGACCCTCGGCCCGTCCGGCAGGTCCACGCCGCACACCCCGCACCTGTCCAGCTCGGGGAAGACCCCGGCGAGCTTGAGAAACCAGAACTCCGCGTACCACGCGACGCTCTCCGGCTCGTGCCCGTCCAGCAGGCAGACCAGGCAGCGGTCCACCAGCCGGAACGCCGCTTCCGCTCGCTGCCCGGGCGGGCAGTAGAGCAACGCCAGCTCGGCCACCACCTGCCCGGCGGCCCAGGCCGGCGGGTCGGCGGCCAGCGGGAACCCCGACCGCACGACCGACGCCTCGTGCAGGGTGGCGAGCTCGGCCCCTGGCCGCTCGAAGTACTCGACGCGGATGAGGGCCAGGGCCTCCATCGCGGTGGCCTGCGAGGAGCGCAGGGTGCGGGCGCGGCGCGCCACCATCCGCGCCTGCCCCGACCCGCGGGTCAGCAACACCACCACCAGGTCCCGCTCCCGGAACGGGTAGCGGGTGAGCACGAACGCCTCGTCACGCCGGGTGGGCATCGCGGGGACCCGTCGCCCGCCAGCTCGCCACCAGCGGCAGAAGCAGCGGCGCCAGGAGCGCCGTGCGCCACGCCCTCGCGAGGCACCCGCGCAGCTCCCCCTCGTCGCGCGGCAGGCGGTCGACCACCTCCTCCAGGGCGGCGCGCGACGTGAGCACGCCGGGCTCGATGGCCAGCGCGGCCGCCACGCCGTCCCGGACCGCCCGGGCCTGCTTGACGCGGGCCTCCCGCACGCGGTCGAGGGTGAAGCGCGCGCGCGGCGTGAGCTCCGGCAGCGCGGGCGCTTGTGAAATTGTGTACAAGATCTCCCGCCCGAACCGCCGGACCGTGGACTTACCGACGCCGTGCACGGCGGCCAGCGCCGTGAGCTCGGCGGGCGGGTTCTGTGCGAGCTCGAGCAGCACCTCGGAGTTCACGATGCGGAACGGCGGGACGTCGTCGGCAGCCGCCTGTCGCTCGCGCCAAAGGTGCAGCGCCGCCAGGCGGTCCCGCGCCTGCCCCGCGAGCTTCCTGGCCCCCTTGATGCGCTCGAACGCGAGCGGGTCCGGCGCCGGCTCCTCCCAGCGCACCGACTCCAGCGCCGCGCACTCCTCGTCCCACCACGGGAGCCTGCCGAGCCCAGCGAGCTTATCGGCCAGGCGCGAGCGCAGCAGCTCCAGGTGGGCGGTGTCCCCCGCCGCGTATGCGAGCAGCTCGGGCGTGAGCGGGCGGTGGCCCCAGTCGGCGCGCTGGTACTTCTTGTCGAGCGTGACGCCGGCCTCGCGCTCGATCAGCGCAGCGAGCCCGGTCAGAGGCTCCCCGAGGAGCTGAGCGGCCACCTGGGTGTCCCGGAGATGCACCACCCGGGCTCCCAGGTCGCGGTCCAGCACCCTGAGGTCGTAGTCGGCCCCGTGCAGCAACTTCTCCACCTTCGGGTCGGCAAGCAGCTCCGCGAACGGCCGCAGCTCCGCGCGTGCGAGGGCGAGCGGGTCGAGCACGAAGTGGTTCCCGGCGAAGGAAACCTGGATCAGGCACACCTTGTGGAAGTAGGAGTGCAGCGAGTCCGACTCGGTGTCGACCGCCACCACCCCGACGGCGGCCGCGCGCGCGCAAACGTCCTGCACGCGGGCGGGATCGCGGATCAGCTCAGGATGCAGCCCGGAGGCCACCATCACCGGGGCGATGCTAGTCGGGCCGTCGGCCCGGCGCAAGACGCGAGGCGCCCGCCGTGCTGCGGGCGCCACGAACGCGAGGAAAAGCTCGCGGCCGCGTTCAGAACGCGCCCTTGGGGGGTTCCGGCAACGCCTGGGAAACGCTTACCTCCACCGACTCGCCGAACTCCCCGATCGGGTGCAGGCGCGCGAAGTACACGCCTCCGACCGCCTGCCAGTCCTCCCAGCCCGCGGTGAAGGGCGCCGCGCCCTTGCGGTTGAGCACGGTGCGCGCGATCCGCCCGGTTGGGGGGTCTAGCATCACCGTCCAGGTTCCCGTGGCCGAGGTGACCTCAGCGGTCGGGTACACCTTGCCGCCGTCCGCCGGCGTGTCCGGCAGCGCTTTCACCGTGACGCCCGCCGCGCCCCAGTCGAGAGGGAACGTGAGCCAGAGGACGTCCTGGCCGAACCGGGTCAGCGCCCAGTTCACCGCGTCGGCCAGCTTCTTGCCGGTGAGCTGCTGCCCGTCCTCCCACGCACCGCCGCTGCGCGAGCCCAGATCGATGGCCGTGTCGATCTTGGCGCCGGTGAGGTTCGGCCCCTGGACGCGCAGGTAGCCGTTGCGCCGGTCCCAGTGGTAGTGGACCGGCCCCTGGACCGCTCCCGAGCTCGTCTTGGTCTTGACCTCGAACTCCAGATAGCCCACGGCCCTCCATTTCGCCGCCCCGCCGCAAACGGCGAGCTGGCCGGCCGCGGTGCGGGGATCCGGCGCCTGGGCGCGCACGGCGGCGGCGCCGAGAACCAGGATGCCCAACCCCAAAACCGTGCCTGTCTTCAACATGCGTTCCTCCAACCATGCTCCCGAGAACCACGCCGACCTCAACGCGCAACCACTCGAGGCAACAGTGCTGCGGATTCTACAACAGAGGTCAAGCCGACACCCCGGGGACCGGGGGACGCCCCGATCCCCCGCCCCGGCCCTGCCGGGAGCGGGTACACTTCTGGTGTGAGAAGGTCCTGAGCGAGGCTCCCCGCACGTGCACAACGGCGCCACACCCAAGCTCCTCGGAAGCCACAACCAGCGCGTGGCGCGCCTGCGCAGGCAGATCCAGCGCGAGGAGCCCGACGTGACGGTCGTGGACGGTCTCAAACTGGTTGCCGACCTCGCGGCGGCTGGCGTGCCGATCGTGGAGCTTTTCACGGTCGGCGAGCGCCTCGAGGCCCTGCGGGCGGTCCCCGCGCTCGGCCGGGTCCTCGACGCGGGGCGCGCCCACCTCCTCGAACCAGGCACGATGTCGCACCTCGCCCCCACGCGGCAGAACCAGGGGGTGCTCGCGGTCGTCCCGGTCCCCGCGGCCCGCATCCGGCCGGGCGGGGTGGTGCTCTACCTCGACCGCCTGCAGGACCCCGGCAACGTGGGCGGGGTCATCCGCTGCGCTGCCGCCTTCGGGGTCGCCGGGGTCGCGTGCTCGCCGGGGTGCGCCGACCCGTTCTCGCCCCGGGCGCTGCGCGCCTCGGCCGGCCAGGCGCTTGTGCTCCCGGTGCAGGCGGAGGCGGCGTTCGCGCCGCTGGCCGGAGGGTTCCGGAGCGCGGGCGGCGAGGTGGTGGGAACCTCGGGTGCGGGCGGCACCCCGCTGCGGGCGTGGCACGCGCGCACCCCCCTCCTGCTCGTCCTCGGGAACGAGGGCCAGGGCCTGTCTGCCGAGGTTTCCGCCGGCTGCGACCGGCACGTCACGGTGCCCCTGGACGGCGCGGTCGAGTCGCTCAACGTGGCGGTCACCGCCGGGGTGATCCTGGCCTCGCTCGCCGGGGTTGCAGGGCCTCCTATACTTGAAGGGCAGGGAAAACGAGGGAGGCCGCGATGATCCGCCACCGCGACGTCGAGCAGTTGCAGCAGATTTCCCAGGCGCCCGGAAAGACGCTCACCGTCTACCTCGACCTAGACCAGACGAACCCGGCCAACCGCAAACGACAGTTCCAGACGCGCCTGCGGGACCTGCTCAAGCAGCTGCGTGCCGCCCACCGCGACGACGCCGAGTTGGCGACGACCTGCGGCGAGGTCGAGGACATCGTCAAGCGCGTCGAACCCAGCGGCCGGACCCTGGTCCTGTCCCGGCACCGCAAGCTGGGGGTCACGTTCCGGAAGGTGCTGCGCATCGCGCTGCCGACGGGCGTGTACTGGACGAGCGGGGCGTTCCTGCGGCCGCTGCTCGAGGCCCTGGATGAGCACGAGCGCTTCGGCATCGTCCTCGTGGACCAGAAGCGCGCCCGCCTGCTGACCGTGTTCCTGGGCGAGATCGAGGAGCACAAGGACCTCATCTCGCAGATCCCGCCGCGCCCCGAGTCGCCCTCGGCCGACAAGCTGCGCTCACAGTCCAAGATGGAGCGCCACCACGACCAGAGCGTCTCCTCGCACGTGCGCTTCGTCGCCGGGGAGATCGGCCGCCTCATGGAGCAGCTCGAGGTGGACCGGCTCATCATCGGCGGCAACGTGGGGGTGGCCTCCGAGCTGGCGCGCGCCCTGCCGAAGCGCCTGCGCGGGCGTCTGGTCGAGGTGCTCCCGATCCCGCTGACTGCCTCCGACGTGGACATCCTCAAGCGCGCCGGCGAGGTCCAGTTGCGCCTCGAGCGCGCGGAGGAGCTGGAGGTCGTGCGCGACCTGCTTAAGGAGGTCCGCAAGGGCGGCCGGGCAGTGGCGGGCCTCGCCGCCACCCTCGAGGCCATCAACGAGGGCCGCGTCTGGAAGCTGGTGTACCTCCAGGGGCTCAAGCTCGAGGGCGGGGTGTGCAACGCCTGCAGCATGCTGTTCGACCCGGCCGACGAGCGCTGCGCCGTATGCGGCAAGAAAGTCGAGGACGAACCGCACATGGTGGACCGCATGGCGCGCGCGGTGCTGGAGCGCGGCGGCCACGTGGAGATGGTGGACGGGCCGGCCGCGGAGGCCCTCCGTGCCGTCGCCGAGGTTGCGGCTTTAATGCGCTCCTGAGCCGGTTTCGTCCGGGCGCCGAACCGGGCGACGCTGCCGGCTCCCGTACACTGTCCCCGGCAACCGTGCCGGAGTGGCGAAATGGCAGACGCACGGGACTTAAAATCCCGAGGAGCCAACGCTCCGTGAGGGTTCAAATCCCTCCTCCGGCACCAACTTACAAGCCACAGTTGTAAGGTCGTGGAGCATGGGGCAACATCGGGGCAACATACGGCCGGCCCGCTGAAGCGCGGCGTTAGCCGGATCGAGACAACTCTGGGCTAGATCGGGGCCAACGTGACCACTACCTCAAATACGGAAGACAAGGCCACGAAAGCGCTGCAACGACCGCGACGGGCGCCCGTCTAGGGCCGCCGGCCCCCCGATCAGCTCACAGCCAACAGCTGATCGTTCACAGTTGACAATCCCCCCGCTCACACCGGGTCCGCATGTAGCGGCCGGCCGCGACCCGGCAACGGGCCTTCGACGAGAGGAACTGCCCTACGAACCCCAGACCCTCACACCAACAGACAGCCCGATTCTCCTTGGCCGGACCAGGCCCAAACCGAGCGCACCATTGGGGAGGGCCCCGGCCCCAGCAACGGCGGTGATGCCCCTCTCGTTCGTCAGGTTCTTTCCGTAGAGTTCAAAGGACCATTGACCGATATAGACGCCCGCACGAAGATCCACCGTCGTATAGCTGTCGAGCTTGTGAAGGCTGCCGTCGTCCTTTCGAGTGACAAAGTCGAAGGTCCGCTCGCCGACGTAACCGACACCCCCCCCGACAAGAAGTGTCCAGTCCCTCCCCACCTTCCATTCATAGTCTCCCGAGAGCCCAAAGCCCCACTTCGGCACGTAGGGCAGGGGATCACCATTCAAGCCGCCGACAATGGGATCGGTATCTTGGGTGAGGCTGGCGTCCGTGTACGCTCCGTTCAAAGAAAACGACAGGCCACCCGTCGGAACGAAGCTTGCGGTGAACTCGGCACCCTTGCTCACCGCAGTTCCACCATTCCCGTTGACTCCGAAACCGTTCACCACGGCAAACAGTTGAATGTCCTTCCAGTCGAGGTAATAGGCGCTGAGATCGAGCGAATACCTGCCATTCGACCCGGTCGTCTTCCAGCCGGCCTCATAGCTTGTCAGTCTGTCCGATTTGTACGTCAAAGGCGTCCCCTCCGGAACCCCCGGCGGCAGGACGTTCGGCCCGCCCGGCCGGAAGCCCGTGGCAACGCGCGCATACACGAATGAGTTCTTGGCCAGTTCGAAACGCGGAGAGACAGAATAGGTGAACGGGGTTTCCGAGGATGTTGCCTTTTCGTACGCGACGTGTCCACCCACGAGCGGCCCGTCAGCGACCTCTGATGCGACCTGCTCGTTTCTACTCCCGCGCGCACCAAAGGACAGGTCAAAGCCTGACGTGATGTGCCAGGTGGCGTTAGCGAACAGGGCGAACTCTTTGTAATTGGACGGAAGCCGAAGGTCCGCCAGCGTCGGAATATCGGTGGCGACCGTATCCGTGCCGGCCTCGACGGCGAGTATCTTTTGGGCGATCTTGGAATCCTCTTTGGTGTAATAGCCGCCAATCAACCATTCGAAGGTCTCGTTTGTGGGCGAAAGGAGACGCAGTTCCTCCGTGAATTTGTCGGTGCTGGTCGTCTGTGGCAAAACCGCACTCAGCGGCCGTGTCACGTCATTACCGAAGAGGTACGTCACGACCGACGCCAAAGGCGGGCCACCGGTCAAACCGCTGGCGATCGCCGCGTCGAGATGGAGATCCTGCTCGAACGTGCCGTAGCTGGTCACGGACTCGAGAGCAGCGGCACCGAAGTCCCACTTAAGGGTGGCACTGAGCACTCGATACTTCGTTTCAACCGTATTCGACTGGTATTTTGACTGCACGAAGCCGGGGTTCAGTGGTTCAAGGGTGGTCGGATCAGCGTCGATGTAGTGGGGCGCGTCGCTATGGATATTCTGGACCTGGGCTGTCAACAACAGCGAGAACTGCTGTGAGGGTGCGTACAGGGCCGAGAGGCGCCCCCCAAACGAGTCAAGGGAGTTGATCTTTTTTTGAACGACTGTGCCGTCGACAATATTCACCCCCGGAGTCGTCAGGCTTTGGATCGGATTGTTGCCGATCGAATTGATGAAGCCGTCGTCGAACCGATAGAACCCGCTGGCCCGAAGAGCAAATCGATCGCTGAGAGGCACGTTCAGCAACCCCTTCAGAGAGTATCCTGGGCCGCCGTCCTGGACTGTCTCCGTTGAGCCCAGGAACCTCGCCTCGACCCCCTTGCTCGTGGGCAGGTTCGTGATGAACTTGAACACGCCACCAAGTGAACTCGCCCCGTACAGCGTGCCTTGCGGGCCGCGCAACACCTCGATCCTCGCGACGTCGAAGGTATCGAAGTCACCGGCCACGACCGCGCCGTTGGCGAGGCCGCTGCTCGAGCCGAAGGGCACGTCATCGAGGTAGACACCAACGGTCGAGGCCACACCACCCGTATTGATACCCCGCAAAGTGATGCGGGTCTGACCGGGAGTGTCGGTGGTAACGCTCAAGCCCGGCACCAATGGCGCAACGTCCAGGAAATTCTCGACCCGCAGCCCTTCCAGTGCATCGCTGGAAAGGGCCGTGATCGATATCGGGATTGTCTGGATTGGCTCCGTGCGCTTCTCCGACGTGACGAGAACCTCCCCAGTGAAAGTCAAGGAAGTGAGAGTGAGGTTCAGCGTCAGCGTCTGGCCGGGCTGGAGCTGAATCTTTCGGAGCTCGCCGGGAGTGTGACCTTGAAGCGTTGCGATCAATTCGTAGATCCCCGGCGGCAGATTCGGGATCCGGTAGAAGCCCTTTTCATCGGTCAGGACCGTCCTGACGCCTTGGTCGCCAGTCGCCGATACCTGAACGCCGACAAGAGGTGCGCCGGAGGGTGCCGCGATCGTGCCTTGTATGCTGGCGGTCGTCTGGGCCCACAGGCCCGGCGCGACGACCACCATTGAGAGCACGAAAACAACCAGAATCCGCGTTCGTGTTCCGAAGGCTCGCGTGGAGAGGATGTTGCCGCCAACATTTTCGCGCTCGACGTGTTCCATAAGTCCGTCCTCCTTCCAAGGGTATGCGCGACGCGGACGGGCGCTACGTTCCTCCGCATCGCGCGGATCGGTAGGTTCCCCAACCCACAGACTAATGCGCCCTACAACCCGGGCAAGCGCGGCTTGGAATACCAGTTGCATGATCCTGACAAGCATGCTAGTATCCCTTGACGTATCCGTCAAGGGATACAAAATCCCACGGAGGCCTCTGCGCACCCCAGGCCCCGGTGGTCCTGGGATTGGGACAGCTCGGCGACGCGGATTGGGCAATGCCACGATCAGCCATGACGTCTGAGAAAGAACGGGTGCAGTCTCAGGATCAGCCCGAGAGGGTGTACCAGGAACTGCGCGAGCTCATCGTGTCGGGACGCCTGGCGCCGGGAACAAGGCTCGTCGAGACGATCGCGGCCCGGCGTCTCGGCGTCAGCAGGACCCCGGTCCGCGCCGCCCTGCAACGCCTCCAGCAGGAGGGTTACGCCGTTTCGCTGAGCGAGGACAACGAGCGCACGCGTCTCGTGGTCGCACCGATCACCACTGATGACGTGGCCGATCTCTTCTACATCGTCGGCGAGTTCGAGGGGCTGGCTGGTTACTACGCAGCGAACATGGAGCCGGATCACCGGGGCCATCTTGCCGACGAGCTCGAAGAGCTCAACGGTGCACTGCTGGCCGAGTCCCACGCCAGGCCCCCGGATGCGTACAGGGTGTTCCAGCTCGACGCCTCGTTTCACCGCCGATACGTGGCCGAGGCCGCCCCGCCCCGCCTCCTGGCTCTCCACGACGCCATCAAGCCTCAGGCGGAACGCTACGCGAGACTGTACGTCACGGCACTCACCAACGAGCTCGACGTATCGGTGGCCGAGCACGGCGTCATCGTGCGCGCCATCCGCGACGGGGACGCGGCTGCAGCCCAGCGGGCTATTCAAACCAACTGGCGAAATGCCGCCAAACGGATCGGGACAGTGATCACCGAATGGGGCGGAAGCGGTAGTTGGTAGGCGAGAGGGTTGAGTCCGCTCCGAGTTCAGGCCGGGAGCGTTCTTTCATCGTCGACTGGTGCAGGGAGGGAGCTATGAGGACATCCGCCGCACGTGTTCTTCTCATCACCACAGCTGTCCTGCTTTTGTTCATCACCGGCCTTTCCGCAGCTTGGAGCGAGGAGTCGCCGAGCGGCGCAACCGCCGCGGTGCCGCAGCCGGCCGGTCTCACCGACCCGGCGGAGCTCGAGGCGTTCATCGATGGGATGATGGCGGCGCACATGCGGTCCCGCACTATCCCCGCCGCGACCATCGCAGTCGTCAAGGACGGCGAGCTGTTCTTCGCCAAAGGCTACGGCTTCGCCGACCGCGAAAAGAAGATCCCGGTCAAGGCCAACACCACCCTGTTCCGACCGGGCTCGACCTCCAAACTCTTCACGTGGACAGCGGTCATGCAGCTCGTCGAGCGTGGCAAGCTCAACCTCGACGCCGATGTCAACACGTACCTGAAGAACTTCCAGATCCCGGCGACCTATCCCGAGCCGATCACCATGAAACACCTCCTCACCCACACGGCCGGCTTCGAGGAAGGTGCCCTTGGCTACCTCATCCTGAAAGACAAGAGTGGGCTCAAGCCGATGCGCGAGGTACTCGCGGCCCACATCCCCAAGCGGGTGCGGCCGCCGGGAACCTGGTCGTCCTACTCCAACTACGGCGCCGCCCTCGCCGGCCTGGTGGTGGAGAACATCTCGGGGATGCCGTTCGCCGACTACATCGAGCAGAACATCTTCAAGCCCCTCGGCATGGAGCACTCCACGTTTCGCGAGCCATTGCCCGCAAACCTCGCGCCGGACATGGCGGTGGGTTACAAGCGGGAGAACGGGCTCTATGAACCCGAGCCCTTCGAGTTCATCAGCAACTTCGGTCCGGCCGGATCATCGTCATCCACCGCGACCGACATGGCCCGCTTCATGATCGCCCACCTGCAGCTCGGTCGTTACGGCGAGCAGCGCATCCTCGAGGAAGCAACCGCCCGCCGGATGCACAGCCAGCTCTTCACGGCCGATCCCCGGCTGCCGGGCATGGCGTACGGCTTCTACGAGTCCAACGTCGACGGTCAGCGCATCATCGGCCACGGCGGGGACACAATGTACTTCCACAGCGACCTTGCCCTGTTCCCGGACCACAACGTGGGCCTCTTCGTCTCCTACGTGACCGAGGGTGGCCACGCGCGCTCGGAGCTCGTCGAAGCGTTCGTTCGACGTTACTTTGTGACTGCGCAGCCGGCGCTGCCGAAGCCAGCTGACGACTTCGTCAAGCGCGGCACGAAGTTCGCGGGCAAGTACCGGTTCACGCGCCACAACTGGAGCACCATCGAAAAGCTCATGGCGCTGCCGAGCGTGGTCTCGGTCGCCGTCACCAAGAAAGGAACGCTGGCTGTCTCGGTCCCGGGCCTGGCAGAAGAGCCGCTGCAGTGCGTGGAGGTCGGGCCGAACCTCTTCCATCAGATCGACGGCCCAATGTCCCTCGCGTTCACTTCAGACGGCAGCGGCAAGGTCACCCACATGATCTTCTCGAACCTGCCGTTCATGCCCACCTACCGGATCGCATGGTACACGGACCCGGTCTTCAACTACGCTCTGATGGCCTTGGCGCTGTTGCTGTGCGTGACCACGCTCGTGAGCGCCCTCCGCCACCGAAAGACCGGGAAGGAGGACCCGTCGGGTGCGCGATGGGCGGTGCGGCTGGCGGTGTTGGTGAGCGCCCTGACGCTTCTCTTCGTTGTGAGCGTCACGATCATCGTCAGTTCGTATGGAGAGGACCTCTTCTACGGCTTCCCGACGGCCCTGACGGCGGCGCTGATGCTACCGATCCTCACGTCGATCCTGACGCTGGGTGTCCCGGTGCTCGCCGTACTTGCTTGGAGGAAGGGCTACTGGACCCGCTTCCGGCGGGTGCACTACACGCTCTTCGCCGTCTTCGCCATCGGCCTTGTCTGGTTCTACGTGTACTGGAACATTCTCGGTTGGCAGTACTGAGGTTGCGGCGGCTCGGTCCCGGCGCCGTCCGGGGCGGTCGCGAGGGAGCAGGAGTGGCGTTCGAGGATGCACACCGCAGGCAGTCCGACCGCCCACCGGCCGCGCAGGCCGGCGGCGATGAAAGGAGGTCGTAATGAAGATCACCAGGAAGGGCTTTTTGCGCGCTGTGGCAGGCGGTGGTGTGGCCAGCGGGTTTGGCGCTCTCATGCCGGTCTCGCTCTTCGCGGCGGCACAGGCCGAGAAGAAACGGCGGCCTACCATCACCAGCGTCGAGGCGGCGCCGTTCAGCGTGCCCCTGCGCTCGCTGGCGAAAGTCGCCTTCGCGGTCCCGGTCAACGCGGACAACGTCCTGGTCCGCCTGCGCACCTCCGACGGCACGGTCGGCTACGGCGAGGTCTCGGCGTACTCGCCGGTGATGAGCGAGACCCAGGCCTCCGACCTCGCCCTCGCGCGGCCGCTCGGCTCCCTGCTGCTCGGCCGCGACCCGTTCGAGCTGCCGCGGCTCCTCGACGCGATGATCGCCACCTCGCCGGCCTCTGCCGGGATCATCGCGGCGTTCGAGATGGCGCTCTGGGACCTGTGCGGCAAGATCGCCGGGCAACCCGTTTACCGGCTGCTCGGCGCGGCGAAAGACTCCTTCGAGACGGACTGCACGGTCTTCCTCAACCCGCCGGAGGAGATGGCCCGCCTCGCCGTCGAGTTCGTGCGGGAGGGCTTCCCGGCGATCAAGATCAAGCTCGGTGAGGCGCCGGGACTCGACATCGAGCGCGTCCGCGCCATTCGCGAGGCGGTCGGTCCGAACGTGCAACTCCGGTGCGATGCCAACGAGGGTTGGAGCGTGTCCGACGCTCTGGTGGCGCTGCGCGGCATCGCGCCCTACGGCCTCCAGTTCTGCGAGCAGCCGGTGAAGGCGTGGGACTGGAACGGCCTCCATCGCGTCCGCGCCGGCTCGCCGGTTCCGATCATGGCCGACGAGGCGGTGCACTCGCCGCACGACGCCATCGAGGGTCTGCGTCACGACGCCTTCGACATGATCAACATCAAGCTGATGAAGGCCGGCGGCGTGCTGCCCGCGGTCCGCCTGGCGCACATCGCCGCTGCCGCCAACGTGCCCTGCATGGTCGGCTGCATGGCCGAGACCCGCCTCGCGCTCACGGCCGCGGCGCACGTCGTCATGTCGCAGGCGATCATCCGCTGGGCCGACCTCGATGCGTACCACGAGATGACGGTCGATCCCTGCTCCGGCGGCATGAAGGTCGAGCGCGGGGTCGTCACGCTTCCCGACACACCAGGGCTCGGGGTCGAGATGGAACCCGCGATTGTGAGGAAGCTGCAGGCGGTAGCGTAGCCGCCGATGAGTGCGGCGGTCGAGCCGGTCTCGGCGACGGCTGCAATCGCCTCGAGCTTCCAGAATCCGAGCAGCCGCCGGGCGGCGCCGGCGAACGTGGCGCCCGGACGCATCCCGAGCGCCTCACGCGCCGGATCCGGGAGCGGCGCCCCGCGGATGGTCGGCCGCCCGCACGATGCGCGGCTTGCCCTTCACCTTCGGACCCTCGACCAGACCGTGCGCGAGGAGCAGTGCGGCAGTGATCTTCTGGACCTCGACCAAGAGATCCCGGGTGGTCCGGTCCATGCGCAGGATGGCGAAGGCGACGGCAAACCACAGGATGATCGCCAGGGCTGCAAAGAGCAGCGCGGGAAGGTTCTCCAAGAGCCTTTCCATAGGGGCCTCCGATGGTGGTGACCGATCTTACTTCTCGAGGCTAGTCGAGAGAAACGGGCGGCCGAAGCCGCCCGTTCCCTTTTGGTGAGCATGTCCTTTTCCACAGGCGGGTCGTCGCCGGCTCGAGGGCTCAGCACCAGCAGTTACTCCCGACCTGGCTCGGTTCGGTCCGTCGCCGCCTTGATCCGGGCCAGATCCCTTAGGTTGTACTCATGCTGCGGATTGAGCCCCGGAAGTTCAACCGGAACGCTGAACTTAATCCGGCTCACGTTGGCGGTAGTCGACTCAACCCGGCCGCTTGAACCAAGGCCAATCGCCCCGACCCAAATCCCGCCGCCTCCCTTGCCTCAGCACCCTCACTTGTGGTCACAGCGATGTCGAATTCGATTTCTTTCGTCTACGCTCTAGTCGCGTCCTGGGAGCGTACCGGGTTAACGATTCCGTCGCATTTTCTGGCCGGATCCTGGGCGGCCTTCACGCTTGCCACAACCTCCTGGATTGCCTGGGCCACGAATTCCTCGAGCTTCAAGGCGACCCCCTCAGGGCGCTGGGTTAACCATCGTGGGAAACTCGAAGTCGAACCGCAAGAGCATCTCGACGAAGGTGAGTAGGCGTTTTGCGTCGAGCGGCCCCATACGAGCGATTTCATGGGTTGCCTCGTTGCCCTTCTGTCGGATTTCGTCAACCCATGCTCTTCCGTTTGGCGGCACATAGCCTTTCTGTCCTAGGAAGTCTATGTAACTCACGAAGGACTGGCCGGCTGGAGCTCCGTGTTGGGCGGCAAGGTTCATTAGGATCTTGCGGCAGACGAGCACAGCGGCGGTATAGGCGCAAACAGTCGTGCAGTCCCGCGCCTCGTCATAAAGGGCACGCACGCCATCGTCGCTGATACCCTGTACGTCGCGGCCCATGCGTACGGCAGGGTATTGAGAGTCATCGGTCGCAAAAAAGGTAGGTTGGGTGCAGTTCGGACAGATCAAGATGCGGCCGTTTCTGCCGCCTGCAAAATTGCCGAGGTAGCCACGATTGGGTCCAACACGGGCGCCACAGAAGCCGCAGGTGAAGGTGATAGCCTCAATAGTTGCGGGCTGAATCCACTCGTACCTGACCATCTACATTTCTCCTCCCGGTCAACTCGGCCTCTAACCCCTTGCTTCAGCATCCCCGCAACATTCGCGCAGTTTGCCTGTCCAGCATACTCCCCTACCCAACAAGTTGGACGCGCCCGCGGCCGGGTCCGGTGCAGGGGCTCGGACGGCTGGCATGGTGACGCCACCCCTTCGCCAACACAAGTCTTGGGCTCCGACCCACTCGCCCTTGGTGTGCACGGGAGTTTCGCCCGGAATTGAAATGCCTGGCCCGAGCGCGCTGCTCAGTCGGGCGCGCTCACAAGCTCATCCTTGGCCTCAAACCAGTCCGCAATTTGCTTGAATCTGGAGTACTTCCTGGATAGATAGGTGGTTTCATCAACACCGTCGTAGAGAAGGTGGAACAGCCGCACGCAGTTCCGGCCGTGGTACTTGATGTAAGACGCGCCCGATCTCCGGTCTGTGTGAATTGTCGCCAATGGCAACCCGAGGGAATGAAGGGCCGCATTGAGTTGGTCCACGAAGCGGCGAGATCCCGACAGGTACGAGGCGGTCCCGCTGCTTGGCCTGTCGCGCAATACGTAGACGCTTCCATCTCCGTCCCAGCATCCACGAACGAAGTGCCGAATGCATTCGACCGGCATTGGCGGGAATTGTATCGTAAGGCTTTTCCGCGCGGTGAGACCAAGGTTTAGGAGGTCTTGGTAGACTTCCTCGCCATTCAGGTGGAAGAAGTAAAGCGCCCCGCTAATACCTCTCTTCTCGGAGTGCATCAGCCGCGCATTACTCCCCAATAGTGCTAACACTTTCAGGAGCAGTTCTGGCTCCTTCTGGCTGACGCTCACTCGGGGGCTGGTGGGCGTCGTCTTAGCGCCCGGTTCGCGGGCACGGCCAGGGTGGAGGCTCCCATCTGTGTATATGACCCCAAGGACATAGGCCATTGCCGGAGACCATGACTTGAAAAAAAAGCGGTCAAGCGTCTGCCGCTCCAGCACCACCCTTTTGCTGCTCCCCTCGGCGGTGTTGCGATCAAATGCCAGTTTCCCGCGTTCCAACGCAAGTGTGCGCGCTTCCGACTTCGAGCGCGTCGGGATCCCATGCTGTTTCAGCAGGTGCAGGATGTGCACTCGGCTGCATCCATGTTTGCGCGCAAGGTCACCTAACGACATTCCTCGGCCCCAGTAGTCGAGTCGCAGTTCGTGCGCCGATAGTCTGGCCGACAATCCGCTGGTGCGCGTCGCGCTGTTCATGTGCGATGAGTGCCGCGCGTTCAGCCACTTCGTATAGCAGTTGACGCAGAGACCTCGAGCACGGTGAGGAACCTCTGTGGTGCCACAAAGGCGACACTGAGCGTGCTTCTGAGCCCAAGGCAGCGGCCGCCCAACCTCGTCAGGAATAGCAAAGCGCTCGCGCAACCAACGCTTGTAGCAGTCAACGCACAGGCCACGGGATTGATGCTCGCGGTCGCTAGTACCGCACACAACACAGGCGTCAAATCGACGAGCCCATGGCACGTTAGCAGGCTATCACCACTAAGGGCGGCGCGACGCGGCTTGGCACGTGGGCCCGAACGGGCGATCATGCGAGGAGGGGGCCCACGGTTCGGGTGGGCCGGCCGCGCATACCACGAGTCAGCGACGCCGCAGGGCGGGCCAAGGAAAGGGGCTCCCCTCCCGCGCGCGAGGAAATGGGATACCCTCAAGCCACCAAAGCGGAGGATAACGATGAGCACGCACTATTGGCATCCCGACCCACACGGGAGAGCCTGTTTCATGGAGGGCCTCACCATTGACGCGTGCAGAGTGGATGAGGATAAAGCAGACCACATCACCGTGGAGGTGAAATGTCCAAGGTGTGGGGACAGCACTTGGATTGAATACGACAACAAGGAACTCGCGCCGTTTCGCGACAAGGCCGGAGCGTTGGATTTGCCTAAGTTCTTCGTCTTCGTGATCCAGGGCTTCGAAAAAGAGGGCGAGTCCTATCGGCGGGAGGAGTGAGAAGCGCGGGACGAAAGGGTGAACGCTCACTGCAGCCTAGCTACAGTGACCCTGCAGCTCGCTTCATTCGGCTTTCGCCCAGGAGGGAGGAGCCACCCACCGGCGCGTTGCCTTGGATCTCCACCTTTTCCCGGTGGAGTCGATGACCTCTGCACGGATCTTGCGCCAGTACTTGGCGTGCTTTACAAGATCGGCTTGCTCGATCGGGTAGCCCAGAGGCGGATCTCCCTCTCCTAACTGCTGGCCCCGTAAGCCGTCCCTGAGAACGAGGGAGGGACGTGGCTTGCCGCCGGGCAGACGCAGGCAAACATGGCTGACGTAGATGGGCCGCCGACCTGTGTTCGTGACTGTGACGAGTCCCCAGAGTTTTTTCGGGTCGTCGAAGGGATGCAACATTGGCTCGCCTTGGAACAACTGCACCGCATATTGATCCCATTGAAGCGTCAGCTTTACACACGGGCGGTCCCGCAAATAGTTCGCGATGGAGAGCGTGATCGCCGAGACGCCGGTCACCATGCCAGTGAGCGCTGCCCAGTCGATTGGCTTCATGTTCGACTCCGATTGCTCGACGCCGAGTCTAGCGCAAGAAAGGGGCGGCCGAAGCCGCCCCAACGGTTCCCTGCAAAGCGCAGGTGTACCCCGCGGCTCCCGGTGTCTCACCGCAGCAGCCGGGCCGCGTCAGCTCCTCGGTGGGAACTTCCTGTCGGTCAGCGTGTTCAGGAACGCGACGATGTCCTCGATCTCGGAATCCGTGAGCTTCAGGTCCCCCATATCCTGCTTATTCACGTTCTCCGTGACTTCGGGCGCCGGCCAGCGGGCCGAGGCCACGTCGCGCGTGTTGTAGAACCTCACGACGTCCTTGAGGCTCGTGAAGTAGCCGTTGTGCATGTACGGAGCTGTGAGCGCAACGTTCCGAAGCGACGGCACCTTGAACTTCCCGTTCTCGCTTGGCTTCTTCAGCTGGCCGCCGAGGCCAAGGTCCACGAAATCCTTCCCGGCCGGGTTGTACTTGACGGCCAGCGTGTAGAACTTGTTCTCCGGATTCTTTGGCACGCCCGCGTTGTCGTAACTGAAGTCGGTGAACAGCACCTTGCCGCTGGCAGGATCCGCGGCGCTCGTGTGGCACTTGGAGCACCTCGCCTTGCCATTGAAGAGATCGAGGCCACGCTTCTCCCGATCGGTCAGCGTTGCCGCGCCCCTCAGGACGTCGTCGTACTTCGAGCTGAAGCTGTTGACCTCGCTCGTCTTCTCGTACTCGGCGATGGACGCCGCAACGTCGCCATACGCCGTCTCGGTCTCCTCGAAGACGTTCGCACCCCAGACTTTCTTGAAGAGGTCGGCGTACGGGCCGGCCTTCACCGCGTCGATCACGGACTGCATGTTGGCCTCGCTCATCTCCAGTGGGTTGAGAATGGGGCCTTTGGCCTGGTCTGCCACGTTCTTGGCGCGGCCGTCCCAGAACTGCCCGCCGACGTAGCTCGTCTTGGCGGCGTCGTAGTGGAAGTCCGGGCTGAACGACGCGTACGCCACAGTAGGGCTGTTGCGGTTGCCGAAGAGACCTGGGATGTTGCCCGCGGACGTCGGCGAATCCTTGTTCGGATCGGCCCAGCCGGCCGCTGGCTCGTGACAGTCCATACACGCCTGGCCGGGTGGCTGGGACAGATTCGGGTCGAAGAACAACTGCTTGCCGAGCCACTGCTTGTCAGTGAAGCTGGCTGATCGCTCGAGTGCGGGCAGCGGCTTGCGGGCGGCGCTCGCCGCCGCGGATGTCGCACCGGAGTCCGTGGTCGCTGTGCCCTGAGTCTGCGTCGGCCCGCTGCACGCCGATACGGCGAGGAGAAGTAGCGCGCACAGCGCGATTGCAATCACGGGCAGCACGGTCTTGCGTAGCATCTGATCCCCCTTCTTCGAGGCGCACGGACTACCCCCGAGCGCCCTGCCACACTGGCTGAGCGAGTTCATCCGGCGAGCGTCGCGTCATTCAACGCAGTATCGCGTGTTTGAATGTGAACCTGCGACGCCGCCGATCGCAGAAATGGATAGGAATTTCCTTTCTCACCTGGACCGAGAGTACCCCGCTGAGGGGAGGTGTCAAGGCATCAGGAGGGCACGCGGCGGGCGGGCAGCGAGCTACGCTTGAAGGCCACCAGCAAGGGTACGAAGACGGGAGGCGCAGCGCGGTCAACTAGGACGTCACCAGGTCACCCCGTCTGACCCCCGCCGGGCTGGCAGGGCTGGGGACGGGGAGGTGTTTCGACTCCCTTGAAGTATTCCTTGGGCCTGCGGACTTCAAGCGCATCGCTGGCATTGTGCGGGAGAAGCACCGAAACGCGAGGGAGCTCGCCGGTACCGGAGTACGTGAGAAAGGGCCGCAGCGAATGCCGCGGCCCTTCCTGTTTCTACTTGGACCGGCGTACGCGACTCAGCGAAGGTCAGCCGTGCGGGCTGGAACGGTTTGTGCCTGCACCCGCGCCCTGAGCGCCTCCACCGCGGCCTTGAGCTCCTGGATCTCGCCACGCTGCGCCTCGATCTGCACTTGCTGCGTCTGGACTGTCTTGGCCTGGTCGGCGATTTGCGTCTGCTGTTCCTGGATCGCCTTGACCATCGGGGCGATCAGATCGGTGCCGCGCAGCGAGAGCGTACGATCCTGGTCGCCGCCGATCCCGAGCACGTTGTAGTCATCTCCGAGCACGGCCTCCACGTCCTGGGCGAGGAACCCCATGTCGGTCCGACCGTTGCCCTGCTTCATGGTGAACGAGACCGGGCGGAGCTGGAGGACGAAGTCGAGCCCGAGGTCGAGGTCGCGGATGTTCTCCTTGAGCCGCGCGTCAGAGGGGAAGGACCACGCCACCTGGCCTTCGATCACTAAGACCGAGCCATTGCCGATGCGGACCTTATTGGAGGCATTGACGATGGCGCCATAGCCTACCGCGGTGGCGTTGGTGAGGTTGTCGGCGGCCGCGTCGCTGTAGGCGCCGAGGAAGGTGTTGTTGGAGCCTGTGGCGTTGGTGGACCCCGCGGAGGTGCCGCTCGCGGTGTTGGAGGAGCCCGTGGTGTTCTGCCACAGGCTCCGAAACCCGCTCGCGGTGTTGGAGAAGCCCGTGGTGTTCTGCCACAGGCTCTCAAACCCGCTCGCGGTGTTCCAGTAGCCCGTGGTGTTGGAGGCCAGGCTCGCGGCGCCGCTCGCGGTGTTGTCGGAACCCGTGGTGTTGGCATGCAGGCTCCAGTAGCCGCTCGCGGTGTTGTCGGAGCCCGTGGTGTTGAAGTACAGGCTCTGGAAGCCGCTCGTGGTGTTGGAGAAGCCCGTGGTGTTGGAGGACAGGCTCTGATAGCCGACCGCGGTGTTGTACATCCCTTCAAACAAGCCCAACCCACCCAGGGTGAAGTTGCCCGCGAGTTGGCCGACGAAGGTGTTGCCTGCATCGGCAGCGGGTCCGTAGTTGTGGAGGAAGCGATCCCCTCCCAGGGTGAGCACGCCGGCACCCACCGCCGTGGTGTTCGGCAACTCCAACGCTCCTGCCACGTACATCGACGAGGGTGGCGGCACCATCGCCTGCTCCGGCGGTCGTGGTGTGACCGGTTTACTGGGCAGCACCTTCACGACCCG
>JBGQAK010000026.1:0-30704 GCA_041494245.1 Thermoanaerobaculaceae bacterium | reverse complement strand
GCCTGTCCGAGTAATGGGGCGAGTCGCGCGCAGGGGGCTTGCGAGGCGCAGGCAAGGCGCGAGGAGGCAGGCGATGCTGGAGCATCGTGGCCGACGAGCAACGCAGCATGCGCCCGCAACACCCCTGCGCCCGGAGGGTTATGGCGGCGCGGGGCCATCTGCCGTGTTGCCGCTCCTTGGCGATGGGGGAGCATCGCCTTCGTCGCGGCGCCTTGCATCTGGCCCCGCGGCGCTCGTAACACGACCGCACCCGATTATTCGGACAGGCTCCTAGTCGCGGCTACCACCCGCAGGTGTGGCCGGCATTCTGCCGTTCCAGCCACGCCACAAGCGGCGCGTAGTAGTCCAGGATCGCAGTGGCGTCCATCTGCCGCTGCCCCGTGAGGACCTCCAGCGCGTCCGGCCACGGGCGGCTGGACCCCATCTCCATCATCGCTGCCAGACGCCGCCCCGCCTCCTGATTGCCGTAGATCGAGCAGCGGTGCAGCGGCCCCGGCACGCCCGCCGCCCGGCAGAGCGCCCGGTGGAACTGGAATTGCAGGATCGTCGCCAGGAAGTAGCGCGTGTAGGGCACGTTGGCCGCCACGTGGTACTTGGCGCCGGGGTCGAAGTCGGCCTCGCTGCGCGCCACCGGGGGCGAGACCCCCTGGATCTTCTCCCGCAGCTCCCACCACGTCGCGTTGTACCTCTCCGGCGGCACTGCGCCCGAGAACACCTTCCAGCGCCACTGGTCCACCAGCATGCCGAACGGGAGGAACGCCACCTTGTCCAGGGCGCTGTTCAGGAGCAGGCCGATGTCCCCGGCCGCGTCGGGTTCCTTCTCGATCAGGCCGATGCTCTTCAGGTAGGTGGGCGTGGTCGACAGCGCCAGGGTATCGCCGAGCGCCTCGTGGAAGCCGTCGTTGGCACTGTCGCGGAAGAGCGGCGGCTGCCTGTCGTAGGCGCGCTGGTAGAAGTTGTGGCCGAGCTCGTGGTGCACGGTCACGAAGTCCTCGGCGTTGATCTCGATGCACATCTTCAGGCGCAGGTCCTCCACCCAGTCGATGTCCCACGCGCTCGCATGGCAGAGCACATCGCGGTCTCGGGGCTTGGTGAACATCGAGCGCTGCCAGAACGTCTCCGGCAGCTTCGCGAACCCCAGTGAGGTGAAGAAGCGCTCCCCGGTGTGTACCATCCTGAGCGGGTCGTACCCCGCGGCCTTCAGGCGCGCCGTCAGGTCGAACCCCGAGCCGGCGCCCGCGGGGGCGACCAGCGGGTAGATATTGGTCCAGCTCTGCGCCCACATGTCGCCCAGCAGGTGCGCGGGGATCGGTTTTCCCTCCGGCACGAGGGCGGCGCCGTAGCTCTTCGCGAGGCTCGAGCGCACGTAACAGTGGAGCGAGTCGTAGAGCGGTTTGACCTGGTCCCACAGGCGCTCCACTTCACGGGCGAAGGCGTCGGGGGGCATGTCGTACTTGGAGCGCCACATCGCGCCCATGTCGGCAAAGCCCAGCTGGCGGGCGCCCTTGTCGCCGAGCTCGACGTAGCGGGTGAACTCCTCGCGCATCGGCTTCCCGACCGCGTGCCAGCCGCGCCAGAGCTCCTGGAGCTGCTTCGGGTCGCGACTCGTGACCATGATGCGGGTGATCTCCTGCAGATCCAGGCACGCCGTGCCGGCGCCCTTGCAGTACGTCCCCTTGCCGTAGGCCCCCTCCATGGCGGCGACGATCCGGGTGAGCTCCGCGTTCTCCTTGGGATCCGCGGGCGCGGGCAGCGTGAGCGAGAGCTTCAGGAGCTCGAGCTTGCGCGCGAGCTCGGGGGGGAGCGCGAGGCCGTCGAAGCGCACCGCCTGCGCGGCCAGCTCCACGGTGGCGGCGATCCTGCGCGCGTTGGCCTGGGCGGAGAGGATCTCGGTGTCGTCGGTGATGAAGGTGGACTGCACCCAGCTGGCGCGCTCTGCTTCAATCCACAGACCGAGGAGGCGCTCCTCGGCCGCGGCGAGGAACGCCTGGGCCTGGGCGACCGTGGGCGGGGAATCCGGCGGCGCCGGGCCGGCAGCGCGTGACCGGGACGGGTGCATGAGGGCCAGCATCACCACGATCACCAGGGTGTGTAGGGCGCGCGGTGGCTTGAGCATATCGTCCTCCGGGTTCGGGTCAGGGTGCGACCAGCAGAGTATAGGCCCCTGCCCGGGCCACAAGAGGGGGGCTTGCAGAATCAGACGAAGAGCATTAAACTATAACCGATTGGTGATTGAGTGATGGACTGAACTCCATCACCCGTGGCGGACCGGATCCGACCGGAAGCCGCCGACCGGGAGGGGTCATGGCAGTCAAAGAACTGACGGAAAAGAACTTCAACGAGACGATCGAGAGTAACGACACGATCCTGGTGGATTTCTGGGCGTCGTGGTGCGGCCCGTGCCGCGCGTTCAAACCGGTGTTCGAGGCAGCCGCCGAGGCGCACCCCGCGCTCACCTTCACCTCCTGCAACACCGAAGAGCAGCAGGAGCTGGCGGCGACGTTCGGCATCCGTTCGATCCCGACGCTGATGATCTTCCGCGAGCAGGTCCTGCTCTACGCGCAGCCCGGCATGCTGCCGGCGGAGGCGCTGGAGGAGCTGATCGGCAAGGTGAAGGCGCTCGACATGGTGCAGGTGCACGCCGAGGTGGCCAAGCAGCAGGCAGCCGCGACTGCCTGAGTTCCCCCGGCGCTTTGCTCCTTTCGATCTCCTCTTGACGGCATGATTTGCGGGCCTGTAGCGTTGGCCTGGCCAGGGGCTTCGCAGCCCCGGGAGGTTGTCGAGCCGATGGAGGGCGTTGCCCGTCGTACGAGCGTTGCAGTCCGGGTCGGCCATGTCCAGGTGGGGGGCGGCGCACCCGTGGTCGTGCAGTCGATGACATCCACCGATACCGCCGACGTCGAGGCGACCGCCCGCCAGTGCCTGGAGCTCGCGCAGGCCGGCTCGGAGCTGGTGCGGATCACGGTCAACGTGCCGGAGGCCGCGCGCGCGGTTCCCGAGATCCGCGCGCGCCTGGACGGCGCCGGCTGCGACGTGCCGCTGATCGGCGACTTCCACTACAACGGCCACATCCTCCTGCGGGAGTTCCCCGCGTGCGCCCGCTCGCTCGCCAAGTACCGCATCAACCCCGGCAACGTGGGCCACGGGGCCAAGCGCGACGAGCAGTTCGCGACGATCTGCAGGATCGCGGTGGACAACGGCAAGCCGGTCCGCGTCGGCGTCAACGCCGGCTCCCTCAACCAGGAGCTGGTGACCGCCGCGATGGCCGAGAACACCGAGCGCAACCTGGGCAAGAGCTCCGAGCGGATCATCGGCGAGTGCATGATCGCCTCGGCGCTGTCGTCCACGGAGCTGGCGCTCGCCTCCGGGCTGCGCACCGACCAGATCGTGATCTCGTGCAAGCTCTCGCAGCCCCGGGAGCTGATCGCCGTCTACCGCGAGCTGCCGGCGAGGACCGAGCAGCCCCTCCACCTCGGCCTCACCGAGGCCGGCATGGGGATCAAGGGGCTGGTGTGGTCGGCCTCCGCGATCGGGGTCCTCCTCCAGGAGGGAATCGGGGACACCATCCGGGTCTCGCTCACGCCCCGCCCGGGGGGGGACCGCCGGGACGAGGTCATCGCCGCCTGTGAGCTGCTGCAGGCGCTCGGCCTGCGCTCATTCGCACCCTCGGTGACCGCGTGCCCGGGGTGCGGCCGCACCACCTCGACGACGTTCCAGGAGCTGGCTGAGCGCGTCCAGTCCTACGTGCGCGAGAAGATGCCCGAGTGGAAGACGCAGTACGAGGGGGTGGAGACGATGCGCCTGGCGGTGATGGGGTGCATCGTCAACGGCCCCGGTGAGTCGAAGGCGGCCAACATCGGCATCTCCCTCCCCGGGACCGGCGAGGCGCCCGCCTGCCCGGTCTACGTGGACGGCAAGAAGTTCACGACCCTGAAGGGCACCTATGAGGAGCTCGCCGCCGCCTTCCGTGCCCTCATCGACGACTACGTCGCCACGAAGTACCAGCGGCGACCCGCCTGACCGCGCGTACGCACCGCCGGAACCCCCGAGTTGGCGCGCCACGACCCTGGCTCGGGTACCATCCGCAGCGGAGGGATCCCATGACCCGCACCGCCATCGCCGCCGCCGTTCTGTGCGCCGCGCCGCTGCTCGCCGGTGCCCCGCCGTTCGAGGCGGGCTTCCTCGACGCCACCATGCGGATAGACACCTACCACACCGGCAACGCCAGCGAGGAGATCGTCGCCCTCGACCAGATCTACCGGGAAGGGACCTGGGCGGGCAGCCGCACGCACCTGCTGGACCCGTTCCAAACCGGCCGCTACCTCGCCAAGGTCTACGACCTGGCCTCCGGCACCCTCCTGTTCTCGAAGGGGTACGACACCTACTTCGGGGAGTACCGGACGACCGCGCCGGCCGAGAAGGGGGTGCGCAGGACGTACAGCGAGTCTGTGCTGATCCCGTATCCGAAGGCTGCCGTGCGCTTCGCCATCGCGGTGCGAGGGGGAGACGGTTCGCTCAAGGAGATCTTCACCACCGCGATCGACCCGGGGGCGGTGACGATCCTGCGCAAGCCCCTGGGCGCCGGCGTGAAGGTCGTTGAGGCGGTCAGGAGCGGCGGCCCGCACACCAAGGTGGACGTGGCGATCCTCGCCGAGGGCTACATCGCGTCCGAGGAGGGGAAGTTCCGCGCCGACCTCGCGCACTTCGTCAAGGTCTTCTTCAACCAGGAGCCGTACGCGAGCCGCTCGGGCAGCTTCAACGTCTACGGGGTGTTCAAGGCCTCGCAGGACAGCGGGTGCGACGAGCCGAGCTGGGGCTCGTTCAAGAACACGGCGGTGGGGGCCAGCTTCGACGCCCTCGGCTCGGAGCGCTACCTCCTCACCGAGGAGAACCGGCGCCTGCGCGACCTCGCTGCCCACGTGCCGTACGATGCGATCCTCGTGATGGTCAACTCCGGGCGCTACGGCGGCGGCGGGATCTACAACCTCTACTGCACCTTCACATCCGACAACTACTGGTCCGAGTACGTCTTCCTGCACGAGTTCGGGCACTCCTTCGGCGGCCTGGCCGACGAGTACTACACCTCCTCGGTGGCCTACAGCGAGTTCTTTCCCAAGGGGGTCGAGCCAACCGCTTCCAACGTGACGGCGCTCCTGGACCCGGCCAACCTTAAGTGGCAGGCGCTGCTCACCCCAGGAACGCCGCTTCCGACGCCATGGGAGAAGAAGGACTACGACGCGATGGACATCGCCTACCAGAAGGTGCACGAGGAGCTCAACGGCAAGATCGCCGCGGCCAAGCGGTCCGGAGCCGAGCGCGCGGAGGTGGAGAAGCTCCAGGAGGAGTCCGACCGGCTCTCTCGCGAACACGCGAAGAAGGTCGATGCGTACCTCGCAGCCTCGAAGTTCGTCGGGAAGGTCGGGGCGTTCGAGGGGGCCGGGTACTCCTCCACGGGGCTCTACCGGCCGATGCTCGACTGCATCATGTTCAGCAAAGGCGCCAAGCCGTTCTGCAGGGTCTGCCGGCAGGCAATCGTTCAGGTCATCCAGTTCTACGGCGAGTAGCCTCCCCCGCTTCCACCGGAGCGGGTGCGGTCCCGGGCGCCGCACAGCCCAGAGATTGCGTCTGCGTGTATGATGGAAGGTGAAGAGGCTGGGACGGTTGCGCGTACTCGGGCGCGCCGACCGACGGGGAAGGCAGGAAGCCATGGACGACCCCTCGCCCCCCTCATCACTCGAGCGTGGGGCCAGTGAAGCCGACCGCCCGGAGCCGGCCCTCGAGCCGAGCCCGAGGCCGGCGCCGAGTACCGACTCAAGTGAAGCCGCGCCGGCGAGGAGCGCGGCCGGCCGCGACGCTGGCGACGCGCTGCGGGCGCTTGCGCACACTGCACGTTCGTTTGTCCTCTACGACCCGAGCAACGAGAAGGTCCACGACTTTCTCGAGGACTTGCGAAGGAAGGTCTACCACTACCTCGCGACGTACGGTGAGCTGCGCCTGGATATCCGCCCCTGGGATGTGGCCGTCGGGGGCGAGGTGGTCTACACGGACCGTGACCGCGAGCACTCGGTTGCTTTCCGCCTCTACCGCGACGGCGTGCGCACCCTCGTGATCCGCCCTGACCTCGACTGGAACGAGCTGATCTGCCTCATCGGCATCCTCTCCGTCCGGTACAAAGGGTTCCGGATTCAGGAGGACGACATCGTCACGCTCCTGTGGAGGGCCGATTTCAATCACATCGAGTACACCGCGGTGGAGGGCGTGGTCGCGAGCCAGGATGACCCCGCTGACGTGGCCCGAGCCGAGGCCACCCAGACAGCTCCGCGCACCGGCATGCAGGCGATAATCTTCGACGCACCGTACGCCTTCGATTACCCGTGGCCGAACTTCACCGAGCGCGCGCTCGTGGAGTACCGGCCCGTGCCCGCCGCGCTGCTGGAACGCTTCGTCGACGAGGACGGCGACGACGCTGTCCCGCAGGAGTGCCTCGCGCTGGTTCGGGAGCTGCTCGCCGGCCTGGCGGACCCGAACGATCCCCTGTCTGTCGAGGACGTCCTCCCGATGCTCAAGGAGATCGCCGGGTTCTTGGTCGGTGAGCACCGCTTCGCGGAGCTCGTGGACGTGATGCGCACGGTGCAACACCTGGGACCTGCCGACGACGGCGTGCGCACGAGCCTTTTAGCCGCGTGCGCCGACGAGGGCGTCGTGCTCCGTCACCTCCTCACGCTCCCGGCCGACGCAGCGCAGGGACCGCCCGCGCTCCTGGAGCTGCTCAACCTCACCCCCGGCGACCACTTGACCACTCTCCTCCAGCTGTTCGCCAACCCCTCCCACCACGCCTCACCGATCGTCAGGCAGCTCCTGGAGGCTCAGGTGCGCGGGCAGGCCGCGCGCATCGCCGACCACGTGAGCGGTCTCGAGGGAAAGGCCGCCATCGAACTGTTCCGCGTGGCGGCGAAGGCCGATCCCACAGGTGCGGTGGAGGTGGCGATCGCTTTCCTGGGCCGACCGGACGAAGACCTCCAGCTCGAGGCGCTCGGGTTTCTCGACCAGGCCCCGTACGGAGCGAGGATTGGGCGTGCGCTCGTGGGGGCCCTGGGCCTGGCCACTCCTGCGGTCCGGGTGCGGGTGCTTGCGCTTCTGGGACGCCACCATGAGCGGCGCGCCTTTGAAACGGTGGTCGAGCTGGTCGCGCGCCGCGCAGCCACCGATCTCACCACGGCCGAGGCGAAAGCGGCCGGTGAGGCTCTGGTCCGGCTCGACCCCGAGCGGGTACGCCCCGTCTTCCGGGACTGGGTCCGCCCGCCCGGGTTGCGGCGCCTCACACCCGGACAGCCGCTCCTGCGCTGGGCGGCGGTGAGCGGCCTTGCCCTCCTGCCAGGGGGCGAGACCGAAGAGCTGCTCGAGTGGCTCTCGCGCCACGCCAGCGACGACCTTACCCAGCATTGCACCACGGTGCTGGAGCAGCTCCGGCGCCCCGAGAAGGTGCCCCATGCCTGACCCCATCGCGCTGGCCCAGGAGCAGCTCGGCAAGACGCTGGACCGTGCGCGCGCCGAGGAGGACCGCGAGCTGGCCGTCCGGGTACGCGAGCTGGGCGCCCAGTCGGCGCACCTGCTCAACGGGCTGTTCCACATGGCCCGCACTCATGCCCTCAACAACGTCGCATTCGAGATGCCGGTGAAGGAGTTTGGCGTCGCGCTCCGCCAGCTCCTGGAGATCCTTGGCCCGATGAGCCTACAGTGCGTGGAGGATCAGATCTACGTCAACGATCTCCGCATACGCTTCGAGAAGCTCATCGAAAAGTCGATCACGCTCGGCGAGGACCTGCGGCGTCACAACACGGGCGGGCTGACCTTCAACGCCCCGCTCGAGGACGACGAGGTCCGCACTCTCATCCGCGTCTTTTCCGCCCCGCCAAACCCGACCGAACCGAGGGGGGCGCTGCAGTCCGAGCTGATCTCGGCAGGAATGGCGTCCGTCCAGGTGCACCCCCCATTCCGGTACCGTATGACCGGGGAGGAGCACGAGCGTTCCACACGCGAGTTCCGCGACGTCTACCTGGCCAGCGCCAACACCGTGGCCAGTGTGTTCGCCTCCTTGGGCTCCGACCGCCTGCCCAGCCCTCTGCCGGTGCGCCGCATCATCCAGCAGACCATCGACGCCGTACGTATCGGTGACGCCGTCGAGCTTGCGAATCAAGCCGAGGACGCACTTGCCCCGTTCGCCCGGCACACCCTCATGGTGACCAACCTCGCGCTCCTGATCGGCAAGGCCGCAGGCCTCTCCGACGACTCGCTCGCCGACCTCGGGGTGTCGGCCATTTTCCACGATGTGGGCTTTTGCATGCGAGATGAAGGCGTCACGGTTCCATTCGAGCGACATACACGGGCGGGCCTGAGGGTCCTGCTGCGCCAGCGCGGTTTCCATAGGGCCAAGCTGCGAAGGCTGCTCGCGGTGCTGCAGCACCACTACGACTTCCACGATGGCGGTGGGTCGCCGGCGCTCTACGCCCGCATCATCCGCATCGCCGACGACTACGACACCCTTACCCGCTACCGGCCGGCCCAGGGCCCCGTTCTCTCCACCCCCGATTGCCTTGCGCGTATGGCAGCCCAGGCGGGCAAGGCGTATGACCCGCTGCTGATGCAACTCTTCTGCAACATCATGGGGCGCTTCCCGCCCGGTGCCATTCTCACCCTGGCCGACGGGCACGTGGTGCTCTCGATTTCCACGGTCCGCGCGCCGGACACGTTCGACAAGCCGTTGTGCAAGGTGATCCGGAACTCGGACGGCTCCACTCCGGACGGTCAGGAGTTTCTCGACCTCGCGCATGGCGGAACGGTCGTGAAGATCCTCCACCCCAGGGCATGACGCCCTTGGCCGCCGGAGCTGGAGGTGCTACAAAGGGTGGAGGGGCAGCAGAGCCCAGCTCCACCTTTGGGGAGGTGTCACGTCCAAGGGTCGGTTTGCCGGCAGGGTGGTTTTCATCACGGGGGCCTCGTCCGGGATCGGGGCCGCCCTCGCCCGCGAGTTCGCGAGCCAGGGGGCAGCGGTCGCCTTGCTGGCACGCCGCGCCGAGAGGTTGCGCGCACTGGCGGCCGAGATCCGTGTGGATGGAGGGCACGCCCTCGCCATTCCCTGTGACGTGACGCGGGAGGGCGATCTCGAGCGCGCCGTGGCGCTCACGGTCGCCGGCCTGGGGCCCATCCAAGTGGTGGTGGCCAACGCGGGCTTCGGGGTCACCGGGCCGTTCAGAAAGCTTCGCCTGGACGACTACCGGCGCCAGTTCGAGACCAACGTGTTCGGTGTACTCCGCACCGTCTACGCGACTCTCGACGAGCTGATGCGGTCCCGCGGAACGCTCGTGATCATCGGCAGCGTCTCGGGCTACATCTCGACCCCCGGCTCCTCGCCTTACGCGATGAGCAAGTACGCCGTGCGGGCGTACGCCGCGGCACTGCGCACCGAGATGGCGCCGCAGGGGGTCGCCATCGTTCTCATCACGCCGGGTTTCGTGGACAGCGAGATTCGGCGCGTGGACAACCGCGGAAGGCTTCACCCCGATGCTCCCGAAACCGTCCCCGCCTGGCTGCGGATGCCGACCGAACGGGCCGCACGGCAGATTCTGCGCGCCACCGCGCGGCGTCGCCGCGAGAAGATCCTCACTCTCCACGGCAAGTTCGCCGTCTTCCTGCAGCGGCACGCCCCCTGGCTGGTGCGTCGCCTGACCCGGCGCGGGCGCCTGTCTCGCCGCGAGCCAGTCTAGCTGGCGCTCAGCGAAGCCCGACGATATAGATCGTGGTGCCCGCGCGGCTGAGCGTGATGTCCGTGGCTCCACCCTTGTCCTTGGCCACGGCCAGGACCATGGCCGCCTCCGCGAAGCCGCGGCACGACGTGTCAAACGTCGCAAGAGCACCCAGCCGCCAGAGCGCGACCGTGTTGGCGAAGCCCTCGGACTTGGGCGACAACGCGGCCCCAGCCTGGCTGATGGCCTTGGCCTTGGGCGCGATCCTCTCGAGCGCCGCCTCATCGTCCGGCGTGCGGACGGCCGGGTAGATCACCAGCACATACGGCTTGGTGTCGGGCGGCTGGTAGCGGACCGTCAGCTCGGTCTGCCCGGAGCTCTTGAGCCGCTTGGCGCCGTCCACGATCACGCTCGTGACCTTGCCGGCATTTTCGGCACCGCACCCCGAAAGCAGGGGAACGGTGGCCAGGAGCACCGTCGGAACCGTGGACCAAAACCTGTGACTCATGATTCCCCCAGGGCACAGACGTCGCCGGCTCAAGTGTAGCCGCAACACCGCACGGGAAGTCAAGCACCCGGGAGGCCGCCTCACTCCCCGATGATCTTGATCAGCACCCGCTTGGGGCGGCGGCCGTCGAATTCGCCGTAGAAGACCTGCTCCCACGGGCCGAAGTCGAGCGTTCCGCCGGTGATCGCGATTACCACCTCCCGCCCCATGACCTGGCGCTTGTGGTGGGCGTCGCCGTTGTCCTCGCCGGTGCGGTTGTGGCGGTACGCCTGCGGCGAGGGGTCGTAGGGCGCCAGCTTCTCGAGCCACCGCTTGTAGTCCTCGTGGAGACCGGTCTCGTCGTCGTTGATGAAGACGCTCGCGGTGATGTGCATCGCGTTGACCAGGCACAGCCCTTCCCGGACCCCGCTTTCGCGCACCGCCTCGCGCACCTCCTCCGTGATGTTGACGAACTCCATCCGGTCCGAAACGTTCATCGTCAGGTAACGGGTCAACGACCTCATGGGCAGCCTCAACTCCTCCGTTCGGGGCAATCACTACTCCATCGGAACAACTGTTGCAAGCCGAAGACACACCGCGAGGACACCCCGTCCACCCCGGGAGGTACGTCGTGTTCTGGGTCACCTCCTCGCGGAGCGCAGCACCCTTGCGCGTCAACGACTGCCGCAGTCGCCGCGTCCCTTCAGGCGAAGGGAGGAAACCATGAAGACCACAAAGACGTGGACGGCTGCGGCGGTGATGGCGGCGCTGCTCGGGGGCTTCTCTGCGAGCGCTGCGCGCGCGCAGGGCCGGATCGCCGAGCGCAAGGAGAACCAGCAGGCACGGATCGCCGCAGGAATAGCGAGCGGCCAGCTCACCCCCTGTGAGGCCGCGCACCTCGAGCGTCGGGAAGCAAGCCTCAACTACGAGGAAAGGGCGTTTCGCATTACCAACGGCGGAGCGCTCACGCCAGCCGAGCGCGCCCTCATCAACCGGCAGCAAAATTCTCTCTCTCGCGAGATCTACCGCCTCAAGCACAACGGCACCAGATAGCCCCGTCCCAGTGGCCCCTCCATCCAGCCCCTCCGGGACACCGGAGGCGCTCGCCTTCCCGCACTTCCCAGCGAACAAGACTAGATCTATATTCGAACGACGGGGAGGCGATCATGAAAAAGGCGTACGTTGTGCCGTTGCTGCTCGCGTTTGCGATCGGGGTGGTGGCGGGCGTGGTGGCCTCGTCGGGGGAAAAGGTGGCCCCGATGATGTACGTAGGCAAGACCCCCAAGGACGCTGCGCTCGGGTTGCTGACGGTGGCGCTCAAACAGGCCGGCAAGGGGAGCTGGGAGAACATCGCGGTCGGACGCGTCTACTACCTGATGGGGGACAAGGCGGAGGGTCAGGCGATCTTCGACCGCGTCATCGCCACCAAGATGAAGAAGGACGACTGGATGCGCCTGGGGCGCGTGTACGTCGAGGCCAAGGACTGGGACAAGGCCAAGGCCGCCTTCGACAAGGCGCTCACCCTCGATCCCAAGGACGAGGGCAACCTGGTCGAGATCGGCGCCTGGGACAACCTCAAAGGAGAGCGTGCCACGGCGGAGGAGCTGTTCACCAGGGCGTTCAGTTCGAAGCCCGCCGAGATCTGGTATACCGTCAACGCCGCTGGGTCGTACGTGGGGGTGAAACCGCAGTAGTCGCCGCCCTCACGCGGCCAGTTCGTCGCTCACGACCACACCGTCTTGGACGCGGACTACGCGGCGGGTGCGCACGGCGATCGCCGGGTCGTGGGTGATCAGCACCAGCGTGTGACCCTTTGTCCAGAGCTCCTCGAACATCCCGATAATGTCCCGCCCCGAGGTCGTGTCCAGGTTCCCGGTCGGTTCGTCGGCCAGGATGATGGCCGGCTCGCACGCCAGCGCCCTGGCGATCGCCACCCGCTGCATCTGGCCGCCGGACAGCTCCACGGGCCGGTGGAGCATGCGGTCGGCGAGGCCGACCTGTTCGAACAGGTGCCGCACGCGCTGGCGCCGCTCCCGCGGGGGGGTGCCCTTGAACAGCAGGGGCATCTCGACGTTCTCGTAGGCGCTCAGCTGTGGGAGCAGGTTGAAGTTCTGGAAGACGAAACCGACGCGCCGGTTACGGATCTCGGCCAGCCGGTCGATCGTGAGCCCAGCCACCTGCTCCCCGTGCAGGCGGTAGGACCCCTCGGTGGCCGTGTCCAGGCAGCCGATGATGTTCATGAGCGTCGACTTGCCGGACCCGGACGGGCCCACGATCGCGAGGAACTCGTTCTCGGCCACCGCGAGATCGACGCCGCACAGCGCCTCTACCTTGATCGCCCCCGTGTCGTAGACCTTGCGGATGCCCTTCAACTCGATGAGGGCGTGACCGTTCCCCTCGTTGTGCGCGCCGTTCCTGCCGTTCTTGCCGTTCCAGAACATGTCCACTCCTTCACTCGAACCGCAGCGCATCCGCGGGCTGCACCGAGACCGCCCGCCGCGCCGGGAAGTACCCCGCCAGGAGGCCGACCAGCCCGAGCAGGGTGACGGTGGTGACCACGATCGGCACGGAGATCGTCGGCGCCCCCAGGAACTCCATCGCCTCGCTTCTCGCCCGCTCCTGCAACGCCGCCAGGATCTGCACGATGGCGACGCCGACGCCGATACCGACGACCCCGCCTGCGAACGTGAGCGCCAGCGACTCGAGCACGATGGCGCCCGTGATGTAGAGGCGGCGGGCTCCGAGCGCCATCTGGACACCGATCTCGCGCGTCCGGTGCGTGACGGCTGCGAACATGATGTTCGCCACCCCGACCCCGCCGATGATCAACGTCAGGCCACCAATCACGCCGAGAAAGATCTCGATCCCGATCATCATCTTGTCGAACACCTTGGAGTTCTCGATGGTGTCCCAGAAGTAGAGCGCCCTGGTGTCCGCCGGGTCGAAGCGGTACTTGCCGCCGAGGACCTCCATGAAGCGGCGCTTGGCCACTTGCGAGAGATCGTCGGTGACCGGCTTGTAGATGAGGTTGGACAGGTAGCGGCGGCCGAACATGGCTTCGAACGTGGAGAGCGGGATCGTCGCGCGGTCGCTGTCGGGCCCGCCGTACATCCCCATCTGGCGCTTCTTCTGGAGCACCCCGATGACGGTGAACGGCATGTCGGCTACGAGCAATGTCTTGCCAACCGGGTCCTCGGCTCGGAACAGGTCCTTGGCCAGCTCGTTGCCCAGAAACACGACCCGGCGCTTGAGCTGCTGGTCGAGCTCGTCGATGTAGCGGCCGCCCGGTTGAGGGTATGTAGCGCGCAGTTCGCCGTACGCGGGGTGCACGCCGACGACCCGTTTGTTGAGGGCAGTTCGCCCGGACACCAGCTGCACGTTCCAGTTGTGCATCTCGCCCGAGGCCGCTGCAATCTCCGGCACGCTCTTGAGGACGAGCTCGACATCGTCCGGGATGAGCCGGATCGGCCGCCCCGCCGGGAGCCCCGCGTATGCCTTCTCGGTCTCTCCCATCCAGAGGATGACCAGGCTCTCTCCGAGGCCGTGCTGGCCCTGTTTCAGGCTGCGCTTGAGCCCTTCACCGAACGACAGCAGCAGGAGGATCGCGATGGTGCCCCAGGCGATCGCGGTCACGGTGAGGACCATCCGCTTGCGCTGTATCTTGGCGGCGCTGCGAAAGAGACGAAAGATGAGCCTCGCGGTCAGCATCGCTACAGCCTCAGAGCCTCGACGGGGTTCAGGCGCGCCGCCGCGCGCGCCGGGAAGTAGCCGGCGAGGAAAGCGATGAGCCCCAGGACCACGGTGGTGATGACCGCGACCTGAAAGGAGATCATCGGAGTTCCCACGTACTCGTCCAGACTCGACGGGAACGCCGCGCACACTCCCAGGGAGATGGCGAATCCGATGGAACCGCCCATGAGGGTGAGGAGCCCCGTCTCGAACAGGAACTGGGTGATGATGCTGCGCTGCCTGGCGCCGAGGGCCATCTTGACCCCGATCTCCTTGGTGCGCTCCTCCACCACCACGTTCATGATGTTGGAAACCCCGATCCCGGCCACCACGAGGGTGAGCACCCCCATCACGCCGAGGAACAGGCGAAACCCCAGCATGAACGAACGCAGGAACTTCTCGTTCTCGGTGACGTCCCACATCCGTACCGCCTCGTGATCGGTGGGGTCGAAACGGTGAAGCTTGGCCAGTGTGGCGATCACCTTGTCTTTCGCGTTCTCCACACTCTCAGCGTCACCCACCTGAAGGACGAAGTTGCCGTACTCCTCCTGGCCGTACACCGCTCGGAAGGTGGTGGCCGGCATCGAGGCGCGGTCCGTGTCGCGCCCCTGGTAGGAAGAGTCCTGCTCTTTCTTCTGCATCACCCCGACGACCAGGAACGGCATCCCGTTTATGGTGACGTACCTGCCCACCGCCTCGTCGTCCCCGAAGAGGTCGTGCTTGAGCCCGTCGCCCAGGAACACGACCCGGCGCCGCTCGTCCATGTCCAGGTCGTCGATGTACCGGCCCCCGGCCTGCGGGATCAGGTTGCGCATCGCGGCGAAGATCGGGCTCGCCCCGGTCACTCCGGGGACGATGACCTTGCGCCCCACCTTGAACTTCTTGTTGCCGGTGCTGTACTCGCCGGAGATCGCGGTCAGACCGGGCACCTCCCGTTTGAGTGCGTCGATGTCTTCGTCCTTGACGACGATCTTCCGGTTGCGCGGCAATCCCTCCCACGCCTTGGACGTGCGGGCGGGCCAGCAGATCACGATGTTCTCGCCCAGGCCGCGGATGTTCTTGATCAGCCGGGCCTGAAGCCCCTCACCGAACGCCAGCAGGAGCGTCACCGCGGTCGTCCCCCACACGAGGCCGAACAACGTGAGCGCCGCGCGCAGCTTCTGGCTCCTGAGATCGCGCAGGAACTGGCGGAGGTAGGTCTTCCACCCCACGCGTCAACGCTCCAGCTCGGCCGACGTCAAGAAGGGAGCATCCCCGATCGGCCGCACCCATGAATCGGAATCCCCAGTCGCGGCGCCCGCGCGCCGATTCATCACTTGATCTCCTTCGGCGGCCGCTGCACCACCTGGTTGCCCTCCGCGAGCCCGCCGACGACCTCCAGCTTCAGCCCGTCCGACAGGCCGGTCTTGATCTGCTTCTTCACCGGCTTAGCATCGGGGCCCGGCCCCGGAACCTCCACGGACGCCGCGTCCTTGTCGAAGGTGACCAAGCGCTCCGGGATCAGCAGCACGTTGGCCTTCTCCTGGATGATCACATCGGCGTTCGCAGAGTAGCCGGCCCGCAGCGTGATCCCCTCCGACTTCTCGATCGCCGCCTCCACGTCGAACAGGGTGGTGCCCTCCTTCTCGGTCGCCTTGGGCGCGATCCGCGTCAGCCGTCCAGTCACCTTCGCGTCCGGCAGCGCTCCGATCTTGATGCGCACCGGCATCCCCTCCTTCAGCTTGCCGACATCGATCTCGTCCACCGTGCCCTTGAACATGAGGGTTCCCATGTCGGCGATGGTCATCAGCGGGGTGCCGGCCTGGTAGGAGGTCAGCGGCACCACGGGATCGCCGGGGTTGACGAGGCGCCTGAGCACCGTGCCCGCCGCCGGGGCGCGGATCACCGAGTCCACCCCTCCCTTGGCCCGGCTGATCTTGCCCTCCTTGGTGAGCGCCAGGCGCTCGCGCGCCAGTTCGAGCTGGATCCTCGCCTGGTCGTACGCCTGCTTCGACGCGTCGAAGGTTTCCTTGGAGAGGATCCCTTCCTTCCACAGCGTGCTGTTGCGCTCGAAGTCGGCGCTCGCCCTGGCGAAGGCGACCTCGGCGAGCTGGACCCCGCGCTCCACCTCGTTGAGCTCCAGAGGGGTAGGGTCGGGAGTGATCGCGAACAGCGACTGCCCGACCTCCACGCGGTCCCCGACCTCGGCGAAGCACTGCTTCACGATCCCCGAGATCTGGGACTTCACCTGGATCTCCTGCTCCGGCACGATCTGGCCGGTGGCCAGCGCCTTGTCGGTGATCGTCCCGCGCTCGACCTTCACGAGGGTGACGCCGTTCTTGGAGGCACCGCTCCCCTTGCTGGCCTGCACGGCGCCGAAACCGACGCCGCCGAGCACCACGACCGGAATCAGAACCTTGAGCCACCTCTTCATGGCTTCTCCCGTGCCCGCGCCGGGGGGTGATGGCGCCGGGTCTGACACCCTTACCTACGAGCCGACATGGGCTTCGGTTCTCACGGCCTGGGGTCGTGCGGTTGCCGTGACGAAGCCGTTGCGCCCTGCATCCTGTGCACGTAGATGCCTTCCATCCGCGAAGCGTTGCAGGGGGCTTTCATCGGTGGAGCGTGAGCTGCGGGCGCTCCGGGGCTGTGTCGCTCTGCTACCATCCGCCGACGCCCGTGCCCGTTCGATCGCTGCGGGGCTCGCGGCGCACGAGGTGAACCCGAGATGACCGACCCGATGATCGCAGTCGCCCTCGAGACCCCCGCGCCGTCCAAGGCCTACCGCTGGGCCGTGCTGGTGCTCATCTCCCTGGCGATGTTCGGCAACTACTACGTCTACGACTCCGTCAGCCCGCTTGCCGACGTCCTCAAGGCTCAACTCGGCTTCTCCGACGCCAACATCGGCCTGCTCAACGCCATCTACAGCATCCCCAACGTGATCATGGTGCTGATCGGGGGGTTCATCATCGACCGGATCGGCACCCGCAAGGCGACGATGGTGTTCGGGGTTCTGTGCTTCTTGGGTGCGGTGATCACGGTGCTGAGCGGGACCCTCGCGGTGATGGCAACCGGCCGCCTCGTCTTCGGGCTCGGCGCCGAGTCGCTCATCGTCGCGGTCACAACGGCCATCGCCAAGTGGTTCCGCGGCAAGGAGCTTTCGTTTGCCTTCGGGATGAACCTGACGATCGCGCGCCTGGGCTCGTTCGCGGCGCTCAACGCCCCGACCTGGGCGGCTGGGGCGTACGCCAACTGGAAGTGGCCGCTGCTGATCAGCGTCGGCATGGCCACGTTCTGCATCATCGGGCCGATCCTCTACTGGATCCTGGAGAGCGGCGCCGAGAGGCGCTACGCGCTCGCCGGAGGCGGCGGGACCGACAAGGTGGTGTTTGCCGACCTGTTCAAGTTCGGCGTCTCCTACTGGTACGTTGTGGCACTTTGCATCACCTTCTACTCGGCGATCTTCCCGTTCCAGACGTTTGCGGTGAAGTTCTTCATCGAGACCCACGGCGCCTCGCGCGAGTTCGGAGGGTTTCTGTCCAGCACGCTCACCCTGTTCGCGATGATCGGCACGCCTCTCTTCGGCCTGCTCGTCGACAGGGTGGGCAAGCGGGCGCTCTTCATGATGTTCGGCTCGCTGCTCCTGGTCCCCGTCTACCTCGTGATGGCGTACACGCGGGTCCCCCTGATCGTCCCGATGGCGGTCATGGGCATCGCCTTCTCGCTCATCCCGGCGGTGATGTGGCCGTCGGTGGCGTACATCGTCGACCAGTCGAAGCTCGGAACCGCCTATGGCCTGATGACGATGATTCAGAACATCGGCCTGGCGGGGTTCAACCTCCTGATCGGCTGGGCCAACGACCACTGGGCGGCGAGCGCCTCCAACCCCACCGGCTACCGCCCCGGCATGTGGATGTTCTCCGTGCTCGGCCTCGTCGCGCTCCTCTTCGCGTTCCTGCTGCGCCAACGGGAGACCGGCCCCCACGCCCACGGCCTCGAGACCATCACGGTCTCCGGTAAGGGTTCGGCGTCCTAGGAGCCTGTCCGAGTAAGCGGGTGCGGTCGCGTTACGAGCGCCGCGGGGCCAGATGCAAGGCGCCGCGACGAAGGCGATGCTCCCCCATCGGCAAGGAGCGGCAACGCAGCAGATGGCCACGCGCCCGGACCGGCGAGCGGCGGAGCGGACCCCCTCCCCGGTCTCCCGTGCGACGGTTTTCCCCCCGTGCGCATCTATCAAGGCGTGGCACAGGAGATCACGGCAGCAGCGCGGGCGGCGGTGAACCTTGCGGAGCCGGCGACCGTATTGCATTCCGGGGACTCTTTGGGAGACCGGGCGAGGCAGCTGTTTGCCGTGGCCGTGGACGACCTCCTGGTGGCGCGCGCCAGGAATGGCGACCTGGCGGCGCTCGAGAAGCTCTACCGCTCGTTCGAGAGGCCGGTCTACACCCTCGCCCGCCGGCTCACCCGAACGCCCCACGACGCGGAGGACGTGCTCCAGGAAACGTTCCTCGAGGTCGTGCGCAGCATCCGGCAGTTCCGAGGCGAGGGTTCGCTCGCCGGCTGGATCCGCAGGGTGGCCGCCAGCAAGGCGCTCATGAAGCTCCGGCAGGAAGGCGCGCGGCCGCCCGAGCAGGAGCTCTCCGACGAGCTTGCCGATTCGATCGCCGCCCGACACCCCGGCGTGGGCGCCGCCGCCGCCGTCGAACGGGCGGATCTCGAGACGGCGGTGGCGCGGCTCTCGGACAACGCGCGGGCCGTGCTCTGGCTGCACGACGTCGAGGGGTATAGCCACGAGGAAATCGGGGCGATGGCGGGCAAGACTCCGAGCTTCTCCAAGTCGCAGTTGGCGCGGGCGCACGCCCGCCTGCGCGCCCTGCTCACCCCTGGGACCGGGGAGGGGCCATGCACCTGAGTATCGATGACCTGCTTTCGGCGCGTGACGGCGAGGCCAGCGCCGAAGCCGCCACGCATGCGGCCTCCTGTCCGGAGTGCACCCGCGAGCTGGCACGCCTGCGGGCGCTTCAGGAGGAGCTGGCGGCCCTCCCCGAGGAGGCCCCGGATCGTGACCTCTGGCCGGCGGTGCGTGCCGCCGCCTCGGCGCGCCGGCAGCTCCGCCGCTGGGTTCGCGCGGGCTGGGTGGTCGCGGCCGCCGCGTTGCTCTTCACCGTGGTCATGGGGGTGCGCGGCGGCGTCGAGGCATGGCGGGAGGCTCAGCTCGCGCGCCGCACCAGGGCGCTCGTTGCGGAGTCGCAGAAGCTCGAGCAGACGCTCCGTTGGCTCGAGGGCGGGAGCCGCGTGATGAACGGGCGCACCGCTGGCACCATTGCCCAGCTCCAGGACCGCGTCGCGCTCATCGATGCCCAGCTCGGCCGCACGGGGCCGGAACGCGCCGCCTCTCAGGACGCACTCAATCTCTGGCAGGAGCGGGTTCAGCTGCTGGACGCCCTGGTGAACGTCCAGGCCACCCGCACCGCGTACGTCGGGTTGTGAAGGAAGGGAGACGAGACATGAACACCAGGACATTGCTCACAGGGTTGATCGCGCTTCTGCTGGCCGTGCCGCTGGCCGCCCAGGAAAGCCCCACCGATACCGACAAGGCGCGGCGCGACGCCGAGGCGCAGATGAAGAAGGCCGAGCAGCAGATGCGCGACGCCGAGCGCGCGATGAGCGAGGCGGCGAGACAAATGGCGAGAGCCGACGTCCACAAGCACATCTCGACGATCAAGAGCAAGGTCGTGGTTTTCGGCGACCGCGCGCGCCTCGGCCTAGTCCTGCGCCCGGACAGAAACCCGAAAACCGACCCGATCGGGGCCTACGTGGAAGGGCTCACCCCCGGCAGCCCCGCCGAGGAGGCAGGCCTGCAGCCCGGCGACATCATCGTCACGTTCAACGGGGAGGCGCTTGCTTCCGCCAAGACGGAGGCGGACGAGGACGAATCGGTGCCCACCGCCAGGCTCATGGAGCTGGCCCGCGGCCTCAAGGACGGCGACAAGGTGACGCTGGAGTACAGGCGCGGGGACGCGACCCGCACCGTCACGGTCACCGCCTCCAGGCAGCCGGGCTCTCGGGTCAGGGTCTTCACGGTTCCCGAGATCGAGAAGATCGAGATTCCGGACATCCCGGAGGTCGAGGTGCCCGACATCGACGTGGACGCCTTCATGGTGCGGCGCCCCTGGCGGGATGTCGAGCTGGTGGCGCTGAACCCGGAGTTGGGCGAGTACTTCGGCGCCCCCGAGGGGATTCTCGTCATCCGCGCCCCGAAGGACGACACCCTGAAGCTCAAAGGCGGGGATGTCATCCTCAAGATCGGCGACCGTTCCCCGGCAACACCCGCCCAGGCGATGCGCATCCTGCGCTCCTACGAGCCGGGCGAGAACGTCACGGTGCAGGTGATGCGCAAGCACGAGAAGGTTGCACTGTCCGTCCAGGTACCCGCACGCAGAGGGGGGCCCTCTCACGGAGTGCCGGCGCCGGCGCCACCCGCAGCCCCCGCCCCACCCGCGCACCCCGCGCCCCCGGCCCCGCCCTCGGCCGATCTGTAGAACCGGTTTGCAGAGCTACCAGGCGCTCGCGGGCCAACCACCCGCGAGCGCCTTCGTCTGTTCATACCTTTTCTACTCCAGTCGCAGAGGAACGGGTTGGAACGCGTGCGGCGTGCCGCTGGCTCATCCCATGCGGGGGCCGCACGCATGGCCACCCGCGACTCCGGCACACGTCAGACCTCGACGGGCAGGTCCTTCTCCTTGGCGTACTGCTCCCACTCCTCCTCGAACATGAGCGAGGACATATCCCTCATGCGGTCCAGGAACACGATGCCGTCCAGGTGGTCGAACTCGTGCTGGATCACCCGCGCGTGGAACCCCTGGGCCTCGTAGGCCACGGGGTTGCCCTCGGTGTCGAAAGCCTGGACGCTCACCGCCGGGTATCGCGGTACCATCCCGCGCAGGCCCGGCAGCGAGAGGCACCCCTCCCAGCCCATCTCGGTTGGCTCACCCGCAAGTGTCAGGGTGGGGTTCACCACCACCCGGGGGGGTACCTCGTCCCTGTCACCTTCACCGGGGAGGTAGTAGGCGAAGACGCGCAGCGCGACACCCAGCTGGGGCGCCGCAAGGCCCACTCCGTTGTCCTCGAACATGGTACGGAGGAGGTCACGCCCGAGGTCGCGGACGACGCGCGTGCCGAACCGTTCCCTGGGAACCTCCTGGGCGCGCTCGCGCAGGACGGGGTGGCCCAGCCGCACGATCGTGCGGTGCCGGCCGTCCATCGGGCGGGTACTCACCTTCTCCCCTGTGCCTGGCGACCCTTCACGTTTCTCAGTCCACCGAGAACGAGTGGCCGCAGCCGCAGGAGCGCACCGCGTTAGGGTTCTCCACCACGAAGCCGGAGCCGCGCAGGTCCTCCACGAAGTCCACCGTGGCGCCCATGAGGTACTGGGCGGACATCGGGTCCACCAGCACGCGGACCCCCGACGCCTCCACCATGGTGTCCCCCTCCTGCAGCTCGTCGAAGGTGAAGCCGTACTGAAAACCGGAGCAGCCGCCGCCCTGGACGAAGATGCGCAGCTCCTTGCCCTTCGCCTCGGGCATCTCGCCCGCGTAGAAGCGGACCTTCTCCGCAGCCTTGTCCGTCATGGTGATCATGGTTGACCTCCTGGGCACACCGCCCCCTCGTTCGAAAAACCCTCTGAAAAGAGAAAGCTATTCCACATGCTAGGGCCCGTGCTCGCCCAGCCAACGCTCCGCCTCGATGGCCGCCATGCAGCCGCTCCCCGCGGCCGTAACTGCCTGCCGAAACACGTGATCCTGTACATCTCCGCACGCGTAGACGCCCTCCACCGAGGTGCGCGTCGAGTTGGGTCGGGTGATGATGTAGCCGACATCGTCACGTTCGAGCTTCCCGGCGAACAGCTCGGTGTTGGGCTTGTGGCCGATGGCCATGAACACGCCCTGGGTCGGCAGCGTGCTCCTTTCGCGGGTGCGGACGTCCTCCAGGACCACCGCCGTGATGCCCTTCTCCTTCGAGCCCACGACCTCCGCCACCGTCGCGTTCCACACGAAGGCGATCTTGGGGTTGGCCTTGGCACGCTCCTGCATGATGCGCGAGGCCCGCAGCTCGCCCCGCCGGTGCACCACGGTGACCCTGGTCGCGAAGCGCGTCAGGAACGTGGCCTCCTCCATGGCGGTGTCGCCCCCGCCCACCACCACGACTTCCCGCTCCTTGAAGAAGAAGCCGTCACAGGTCGCGCACGCCGAGACGCCGTATCCCATGAGTTCCTTCTCACCGGGGATCCCGAGCAGCCGCGCCGAGGCCCCGGTGGCAATGATGAGCGCATCGCAGGTCGCAACCCCGTGGTCGCCGGTGGTCACCCGGAACGGGCGCACCGAAAGGTCGACGGCCTCGGCCATGTCGAAGATTGTGCTGGTGCCGAAGCGTTCCGCCTGGGCGCGCATCTTGGTCATCAGTTCGGGACCCAGGATGCCATCCGGGAAACCCGGGTAGTTCTCGACGTCGGTGGTGATGGTGAGCTGCCCCCCCGGCTGCATCCCGTCGATCACCAGGGGCACGAGCTGGGCGCGGGAGGCGTACAGGGCGGCCGTCAGCCCGGCCGGGCCCGAGCCCAGGACAATGACACGGTAGTGCTTCGCTTCCATTGGTTTGACTCCTCCGAGCGGCGCACCGGATGATGAGAATGGGGGCGCCGCAGCACCAAGGAACGCAATTCTACCAGGGGCGTCAAAGCCCGGAGGGGCAACGGCGGCGGCCGCGAAAAACCATCACCTCCGAGATCCCCGCAGCCCGGGCGCTCGCCGCGAGGTCCCCGAAGGCGAAGCCGACCTCGGCGGGGGCGTGGGCATCGGAAGAAAGCACGAAGCTCACCGCGGCGGCGGCCAGCTCGCGCGCGAGGTCGGGGGCCGGGTAGTCCTCCCCCACCGGCTTGCGCCGGCCGGCCGAGGAGAGCTCCACGGCGCACCCCGAGGCGGCCACGGCCGACACCACCTCACTCTGGCGGCCGCCGAACGGCTGCGTGGCGCGGAAGCCGAACTTCTTCGGCAGGTCCAGGTGCGCGAGCACGTCGAACAGGCCGGAACGTGCGGCGCCGATGAGCAGCTCGGCGTAACGCGCCCAGATCAGGTCCACTTCCGCCTGGTCCTCGCGGTAGCGCACCACCGACGACGGGGCGTCCAGCACCCAGTCGTCCAGCCAGTGAACCGAGCCCAGCACCACGTCGAAGGGGTACTCTCCGAGGAGGCGGCTCAGCGCCTCCTCCTGCCCCGGAATGTAGTCCGCCTCGAGGCCGAGCAGCACCTCGATCCGCCCCCGGTAGCGCTCCGCCAGGGCGAGCACGTCCTCCACATACCAGGGGAGCACTTCAGGTGCCATCGCGAGCGTTGGGTCGTGCCGCTCGCGCGGCAGCCAGTAAAACGGCGCGTGCTCGGTTACGGCGATCGCATCGAGGCCGCGGCCAATCGCGGCCTCGACGAACGCCTCGTCGGAGCCGCCGGCGTGACCGCATCGTGCCGTGTGCGTGTGGGTGTCGCAGGGGAAACGAATCGGGGTCCGGAGAGACGAGAACGGGCTGCGTCCCTGCTTGTCGGCAGGAGGCTTCGTCATTCCCGTCTACACCTGGCAAAGCTCCGCCACGATCGCCTCGGCGGCGGCGGCGGGGTCAGCCGCCGCCGTGATCGGACGCCCGACCACGAGGAGGTCGGCCCCGGCCGCGATCGCTGCCTGCGGGGTGGCCACCCGGCGCTGGTCTCCGGCCGCCTCCCCCGCCGGGCGCACCCCGGGGGTCACCAGCAGGAAGCCTGGGCCGAACGCGGCTCGCAACCTAGCCGCCTCCAGGGGTGAGGACACAACCCCGCTGCAGCCGCACGCCTTCGCAAGGCTCGCCCACGCCGAGACCCGGCCGGCGGCGCCGCCCGGGATCCCGAGCGAATCGAGCGCCGCGTCGTCCAGGCTGGTGAGGACCGTGACCCCCAGCACCGCCGGCGGGCTCGCTGCGTCCGCGGCGCCCGCCACGGCTGCCCGCAGCATCGCCTCGCCGCCGGAGGCGTGCACGGTGAGCATGGCGACGCCGAGGTGCGCCGCGTTGCGCGCGGCACGCTCGACGGTGTTTGGGATGTCGTGGAGCTTGAGGTCCAGGAAGACCGGCATGCCGAAAGCAGCGATCTCCCGCACCAGGTCGGGACCGTGGGCGGTGAACGCCTCCAGCCCGACCTTGACCACCCCGACGCGTCCCCGGAGGACCCGCGCGAGGCGCACGATCTCCTCCCTGTCCGAAGTGTCGAGCGCTACCGCCAGCCGGCAAGCGGCCTGCATACGCGTCAAGGCCATTGCAGCCCCCCGATAAGCGACGAGACCTCCGCGACACCGTGCTCGGCGCAGAAGTGCTCAAGCTCCGAGAGGACGCGGAGCGGGGCTCCCGGGTCGCGGAAGATCGCGGTCCCCACCTGGACCGCGCTCGCCCCCGCGAGCAGGAACTCCACCGCGTCGCGCCCCGTCTCGACGCCGCCGATCCCCACGAGCGGCACCCCCGGCAGCGCCGTATGCACCTCCCACACCATGCGGAGGGCGATCGGCTTGATGGCCGGACCCGACAGCCCGCCGCACCCTCTGGCCAGGACCGGCCGACGCGCGGCGGCGTCGATGGCCATGGCGCGCAGCGTGTTGATCAGCGTGAGGGCGTCCGCGCCTCCGGCCACCGCGGCCCTCGCCGTCGCCACCAGGTCGGGTGCGTTGGGGGAAAGCTTGACCCACACCGGCCGTCGCGTGGCGGCCCGGCACATCCGGGTGAGCCGCTCGAGCTGCACGGGCTCGTGCCCGAACTCCATCCCGCCCGCGGTCACGTTGGGGCAGGAGACGTTGAGTTCGTACGCAGCGATCCCGTCCTCCCGCTCGCACCGCTCCATGACCTCGAGGTACTCCTCCATACGCTCGCCGAACACGTTGACCGCCACGACCGCGCCGCGCTCGCGCAGCACCGGCAGCGCGTCGCAGCAGAACGCCTCCACGCCGATGTTCTGCAGGCCGATCGCGTTGATCATGCCGGCCGCGGTCTCGACGATGCGGGGGGTTGGGTTGCCGAGTCGCGGTCGGGGCGAGAGACCCTTCGTGACCACCGCTCCCAGCCTCTCGGGCGGGCAGAACTCGACGAGATCGAGGCCGTACCCGAAGGTGCCGGACGCGGCCATGATCGGGTTGGCGAGCGGGAGGGCGCCCACCCTCGTCGCCGTGCCGACGCTCACGACCACCACCTGGCCGCCAGGCGCTCGGCGGTGAACACGGGGCCCTCCTTGCACGAGGGGACGACGCGCCCGTCCGAAAGCTCCACGACGCACCCCAGGCACACCCCGACCCCGCACGCCATCGCCTCCTCGAGGGAGAGCTCCACCTCGACGCCGCGCCGGCGCCCCACCTTCGCCATCGCGGCCAGCATGGGGTTGGGACCGCACGTGAGCGCCCGGGCGTACGACTGGCCGGCCTCGAGGCGGCGCTCCACCGCATCGGTTACGAACCCTCCCTCCCCGCGGCTGCCGTCGTCGGTGGCGAGCACCAGCTCCCCGCCCACGGACGCGGCCGCCCGCCCGCAGCGCTCCACCTCGAGGAGCTCGGGCCTGCTGACCGCGCCCACGAAGAGGTCGAACGCCGCACCCCGCGCGGCCAGCACCTCCGCAGCGAAGAGCACCGGGGGCAGCCCGATCCCGCCGGCCACCAGCGCCAGCGGGCGGTCCCCGGCCTCGAGCGTGAACCCCTTCCCCAGGGGGGCCAGCAGGCGCAGCTCGGCGCCGACCGCGATGTGCCTCAGCTGCGTCGTGCCGCGCCCGACCTCCTTGATCAGCAGCTCGACCTCGCTGAGGCCGCCCCGGCGCACGACACCCGCGAGCGAGAACGCCCGCCGCAGGAGCGGATCGAAGGTGCCCCCGCACGCCAGCATCCCGAACTGCCCGGGCGCCGCGTCGATCACCTCGGGGGTGCTGAGGGTGAGGCGAAAACAGGTGGGGGAGAGCTCGGCGCGAGCAGCCACACGCACCGGCAGGTCGCGACGGGGTATCATGCCGCGCCATTATGCGTCACCTCCGGCGCCTAGGCCACAGCCTGGCGGCGGGCGCCTTTGCCGGCGCCGCCCTCGCCCCGCTGCAGCTCCTGCTCTGGCCCGAGGTCTCTCTGACACCGGCCAGGGCACTCGTGGCGCTCCTCGCCTGGGCGAGCTGGGGCGCCCTCTGGATCGGGGGTGTCCTGTTCGTCATGGTGGAGGTGGCCGGGGTGTTCATGCCGTACCTGACCTCCACCCGGGGGTTCTCCGTCGGCCTCTGGCGCTGGCTGATGATCGTGGTCTGCCTGGTCGCCTCGGGTGCCGCATGGTGGAACCGCGAAGAGACCCGCGACCTGCTGCTCCCGGAGAACCGGCACGCCCTGGGCGTGGGGGCGACGATCGCGACGCTGTTCGCGATCAGCCTGCTGGTGCCGGCGCTCCAGCGCCGGGCGCGCCGCCACCCCCTGGCGGTCTCGCTGACCACCGCGAGTGTCCTCGTCGCGTTCCTGTGGGGAATCTGGGTCGCCCGCCCGGTGTCCCGGCCGGCCGAGCCGACCGTGGAACCCGTGCGCTTCCCGCCCGCCCACCACCTGCTCTTCGTGTCGTGGGAGGGCACTGACCTGCCGTGGCTGCTCCCCGCGATGGCGAAAGGGGATATGCCGTTCCTCCGCTCACGCTGGGACAACGGCGCGTGGGGCCAGCTCCGAACCGTGGTCCCGTACACCAGGTCCGCCACCATCGCCACGCTGCTCACCGGGTGCGCGCCGGCGGTCCACGGGGTACTGGGGAGGAACTCCTACCGTGTCCCGTGGCTGACCGAGGGGCCGGTCACTCTGCTGCTGGCCGGGCCGTGGCCGGGCGGCCACCAGCTCCCCTGGCGCGCCTGGGAGCGCGCCGCCGGGCTCGCGCCCCAGCGCGGCACGGTGTGGCAGATCCTCCTCGCCGCTGGCCGCAGGGTAGGCCTCGCGGGGTGGCCGCGCTACGCGCAGGGGACGTGGACCCTCACCCGGCCGTTGGCGTCCGAGGTGCCGCCGTTCTCCACCCTCGACCGAGACCTCCAGGCAGCGTTCGAGCCCGCCTTCCGCTCGCACCCCGATCTGGCGGACGACGCGCGCCGCTCCTTCGCCGTCACCGCCACCTTCGGGGGAGCCACCGCCAGGTACGCCACGGACCGGCCGGTGGATGCGCTCGGCATCGACTACGAGCTGGCCGCCCACCTGCGGCCGTTGTGGACGGGGGAGGATCCCGGCGACCCCGGGGAGGACGTCCTCCATCAGACGGCGCGCATCCTCGACACGCAGCTCCGCACCCTCTGGCTGCAGATGGGCGAGGACACCCTGCTGGTGGTCGTTTCCCCGTACGGCCTCGCCCCGCCGTCTCCCTGGCAGCGCCTCGCCCACCTCGGGGGGACGCCGCGGCGCTGGCGCGTCTCGCCCGCGGACTCCACGGACGGTTTCGTGCTGTTCTCCGGCCCCGGGGTCCGCCCCGGGCACCTGCAGCGCGGGCGCCTCGCGGACGCCGTCGCCACGGTTCTCTACCTGCTCGAGCTGCCGGTGGCCCGCGACATGGCGGGGCGCGTGCTGCTGGACGCCGTCACAGACGAGCGCGCCGCAGCGGTGCCGCTCCGTCTCATCCCCAGCTACCCGCCATGGCCGAAGAGCCCGGGGACCGACTGAACCGAACGTAACGCGTCAGGATGCCGGCGCGGCTCCTGCCAGCGCGTCGAACTCCGTCATCACGAGCTCGTCGCCGGAGCACACCATCGCCCGGTTCATCCGCAGCTCCGGGAGCTTCGCGGCGAGCCAGCGCCGAGCCGTGGCGAGCTTGCGCTCGTTCGCCGCGGCCTGCCCGCACAGGAGCGCGGCGATGATCAGCGTGCAAACCATGTCGACGATCCTGCGGCTGTACAGCCCGAGGTACCCCGCGCCCTGGTGCTCCTTGGCGAACCCCACCGCCTCGTCGAGCAGCCCGAGACCCTCGAGCACCTGCTCCACCAGGGGCGCCACGGCCTCCGGCCACGCCCGCTCCAGCAGGCTCTCGACCAGCGTGCGGGCGGTGCCGCCCACGACGCCGCCCATCGCCGCGACAACCTGGAGCTGGCTGGTCCCCTCGTAGATCGTCGTGATGCGGCTGTCGCGCAGGTGGCGCTCGACCGAGTAGTCCTTCATGTACCCGCTGCCGCCCAGCACCGCCACCGCGCCGTTGGCCACCCGCATGGACATCTCCGAGGCGACGTACTTGCTCATCGGGGTGAGCATGGCGTTGACGCGCCTGAGCACGCGGGCCTCCTGCTGCAGCCGGCGGCCCTCCTCGCCGCCGCCGGTGCGGCCCTCGATCGCACGCACCGCTCCTGTCTCGAGGTCCACGGAGAAGCTGGCGTAGTAGGTCAGGGCGCGCGCCGCCTGCAGATCCACGCTCATATCCACCAGCAGCTCGCGGACGGCGGGGATCCTGTCGATCTCCACGCCGAACTGCTTCCGCTTGGCGGCGTAGTCCCTCGCCACCCGGTAGGCGGCCTCACCGATGCCCAGGGACTGCGCGGCGATCCCGATGCGCGCACCGTTCATCAGGCTCATGACGTACGTCACGAGGCCGCGCTGCCGCTGGCCGACGAGGCGGGCCGGGGCGTCGTCGAAGAAGAGCTCGCAGGTCGGGCTGCCGTGGATGCCCAGCTTCTCCTCCAGTCGGCGGACCTTCACACGCGGCCCGCGCTCCACCAAAAAGAGCGAGAGACCGCGCGCATCGGCCATCCCGGGCTCGCTGCGGGCCAGCACCAGCAGGACGTCGCCACACCCGTTGGTGATGAAGCGCTTGACCCCCTGCACGAACCAGGTGCCCGCACCGTCCTGGAATGCCCGCACCTTGATTGCCTGGAGGTCGCTACCCGCATCCGGCTCGGTGAGGACCATCGCTCCCGTCTTGCGCCCCGCGGCCATCTCCGGCAGGACCGCCTCCTTGATCGTTTCATCGGCGTAGGCGTTGATGGTCTCCGCGATCCCCTGCAGCCCGTACAGGTTCATGAGCGAGGCGTCGGCGCGGCTGACGATCTCGTTGGACATGGTGTAGAGGAGCTGAGGGCAGTTCAGACCTCCGAAGCGGTAGGGGAGCGTGAACCCCATCAGGTCGGCCTGGCCCAGGCGCTTCAGCGCCTCCGCGATGCCCGGGGCGTAGGTCACGCTCCCGTCCTCGTTGAGGACGTTGCCCACGCGGTCGGTCTCGGCCGCCGTCGGTGCGATAACGTCCGCCGCCAGCTCCCCCAGGCAGGTCAGGAGCCGCCGGTAGTTGTCCACCGCGTCCTCGGCGTCCTCCGGCGCGAAGTCGAACTCGCGGCAGAAGCGGAAACCCTCCTCGTAGAGCGTCGCCAACCGCCGCAGGTCGGAGTGCTCGAAGAGGAACTGCACGTCGTCGTTATCGAGGAAGTAGTTGGCCACCTTCGCCCCCTCACCCGCGCGCGTCACCCGACGCGACATTCCGGCCCCCGAGGGGCTCCGCGAGCCCCTCGATCCGCGCCCCGCTCCGGATGGCGTGGATCAGCCTCGGGATCACAACCGTGAGGTCACCGACGATGCCGTAGTGGGCTACGGAGAAAATCGGGGCGGACCGATCGATGTTGATCGCCAGGATCTTGGCGGACTCCTCCATGCCGGCGCGGTGCTGCACCGCGCCGGAGATGCCGCAGGCGAGGTAGAGCGCCGGCCGCACCGTGGTGCCGGTCTGACCCACTTGGTGGTCCTTGTCCACGAAGCCGAGGTCGATCGCCGCCCGGCTGGCGCCCACGGCTCCCCCAAGGCAGTTCGCCAGCGCCCAGATGAGCCGGAAGTTCTCCCTCGTGCCGACGCCCGCCCCGCCGGCGACGATGACACGGGCCGCCTTCAGGTTGACCTTCTTCTCCCGGCGCTGCGACTCGAGGATGCGCAGCGGCGCAATGAAGCCGTTGAAGGAGGCGCGGTGGCGCACCACCGTGGCGCGCCTGCGCCCGTCCGGCTCGGGCATCACCATCACGCCTTCGCGGACGGTGGCCATCTGCGGCCAGCGGTCGTAGTTGACGATGGTCGCGATGATGCTGCCCCCGAACGCCGGGCGGATCTGCAGCAGCAGGTCCCGGTGCAACTCCTTGTTGCCCGGCTCCGTGTGGTCGCCGATCTGCAGGTCGGTACAGTCGGCCGTGAGCCCGCACTTGAGGGCGCTGGCCACGGTCGGCGCAAGGTCGCGCCCCATGGCCGTCGCACCGTAGAGGACCACCTGCGGTGCGTGCGCCTGCGCCAGCTCGCACACCACCCGGGCGTACGTCGTGGTCTGGTACTGCTGCAGGAGGTCGTGCTCGACGAGGTAGACCTTGTCCGCACCGTACTGGCCGAGGCGTCTGACCATCCCCTCGCCGTTCCCGGCGGTCAGAAGCACCGCGGCGAGCGGCACGCCCAGCGTGTCCGCCAGCTCGCGTCCCTTGCCGAGCAGCTCGAGCGGCACCTCAGAAAGCGTGCCACCCTCCTGCTCCGCGAACACCCACACCTCGCCCTGCCGGTTGACCCCGATCATCGCCGTCCCCGCATGCCCTGGCTAGGAGCCTGTCCGAGTAATGGGGCGAGTCGCTCGCAGGGGGCTTGCGAGGCGCAGGCAAGGCGCGAGGAGGCAGGCGATGCTGGAGCATCGTGGCCGACGAGCAACGCAGCATGCGCCCGCAACACCCCTGCGCCCGGAGGGTTACGGCGGCGCGGGGCCATCTGCTGCGTTG
>JBGQAK010000035.1:0-10304 GCA_041494245.1 Thermoanaerobaculaceae bacterium | reverse complement strand
TGCCCAGGCGAGCACGGTGGTGGAGGCGACCGAAGCGGGCACAACACTTGGGACCGTTGGCTACATGTCCCCGGAGCAGGTGCGTGGGCACAGCATGGACCACCGCACCGACATCTTCTCCTTCGGGTGCGTGCTGTACGAGATGCTCGCGGGCCGGTCCCCATTCCGAAGGGACACAGGTGCCGACACGGCGAGCGCGATCCTGCACGAGGACCCTGCCCCGCCTTCCGGCGCGGTCAGGCACATCCCTCCCGCGATCGAGGGGATCATCGTCCGGTGTCTGGAGAAGCGCCCGGAGGATCGCTTCCAGTCCGCTCGCGACCTGGCCCACGACCTGAGCGCGACCATGTCGGAGACGAGCCCAGCGAGGCCAGGCTCGGTCGTCGCATCGACACGGAAGTGGCGACTTGTCGGGCTGGCGCTCGCGGGTGTCGCGGTGCTGGCAGCGGCAGGCGTGCTCGTCGTCAGGCTCAAACCTGCAGGTCCGAGCGCCCGAGCGGCTGGGCCGCCGAAGATCGTCGTCCTCCCGTTCGAAAACCTCGGCTCACAAGAGGACGCCTACTTCGCCGCCGGCATGACCGAGGAGATCACCAGCCGTCTCGCCAACGTGCACGGGCTGGGCGTGATCTCGCGTACCTCGGCAGTGGAGTACAACCGGAATGGAAAGACCGTCAAACAGATCGGGAGTGACCTGGGTGTGGACTACGTGCTCGAAGGCAGCGTGCGTTGGGAGCGCGGAGCTGGCCGTGAGAGCCGGGTGCGTATCACCCCGCAGCTTATCCGGGTCGCGGACGACACCCATGTCTGGGCCGACCGCTACGACCGGCTGATTGCGGACGTCTTCGCCATCCAGTCGGAGGTGGCGGAGAACGCCGTCAAGGCGATGGGGGTCGCACTTCTGCCGCATGAGCAGAGCAAGTTGAAGGAGGTTTCGACCAACGATCTGGAGGCCTACGACCTCTACCTCCGTGGACAGGAACTCTCCAACGGTGGCCAGGACAGACAACATACTGAGGGTGCCCTGCAGATGTACCAGGCGGCGGTGGATCGCGACCCCCGCTTCGCGCAGGCCCTGGCGGGGCTCGCCAGGATGCACCTCTTCATGTACTGGGCCTATCTTGACCGCAGCCCGGATCGAATCGTCAAAGCGAAGGAAGCCGCGGAACGGGCCATCGAGCTCCGGCCCGACCTGGCCGAGCCCCACGCCGCGCTCGGCTACTACTTCTATCAGGGGCTGTTCGATTACCCGCGAGCGCTGGCCGAGTTTGACGCTGCCCTCAAAATCCAGCCCAATAGCAGTGACGCATTTGCCGCGATCGGCTACGTCCTGCGCCGTCAGGGCCACTGGGCGAGCTCGGCGGACATGATGAGCAAGGCGCTCCAGCTCGACCCGAAGAACACCAATCTGTTGGGGAACTATGCCGGAAGCTGCGTCTTCGCTCGCCGCTACGCCGATGCGGATCGTACCTCTGGACTCGCCATCGCCCTGACCCCTCAGTGGGCCGAGCCCTACTGCTTGAAGGCATGGCTCCAGGTTCAGTGGCACGGCGACGTCGAAAAGGCTCAGGCGGTCTTAGACGAAGCTGGACGGGTTGCCGGACTCAGGGACGACACGGGAGTCCTCGCGTTTTACAGACTAGCGGTTAGCCTAGCCCGCCGTGACTTCCAAGGGGCGCTGACGCAGCTTGAGTCGGAGAAACGCCACGCTATTAACGGCCAATTCCGCTATTTGCCCATCCCGTTGCTCCGCGGGCTGGTCCAGGTGCTGGCGAGTCAGCGCGATCTTGCACAGCAGTCCTTCGACGCCGCTCGCCTTCAGCTGGAGCAGAAAGTTGCGCAGGAACCCTCGGACGCCCGGTTTCACAGCTCGCTCGGGATCACCTATGCGGGGTTCGGTCGCCGCATTGAAGCCGTGCGAGAAGCGAAGCTGGGCTGTGAGCTCATGCCCGCGTCGAGGGATGCTTATCGTGCTGTCCATCGCCTTGAGGATCTGGCCCTCGTCTACACGATGGTCGGGCAGTCCAGCGAGGCAATCGCCCAGCTGGACGACCTGCTGGCGCGGAGCGGCGAAATGACACCCCATGTGCTCCGCCTGGACCCCAGGTGGGACCCGCTGCGGTCGGACCCGAGATTCCAGGCGCTGCTCACCAAGCACGAGGTCAAGCCATGATCGGCTCGCGCCTCGGCCCATACGAGGTTGCCGCCCTGATCGGCGCGGGCGGGATGGGCGAGGTGTACAAGGCCCGCGATACGCGCCTGGGCCGGGACGTCGCGATCAAGGTTCTGCCGGTGGAATTCGCATCGGATCCCGACCGACTTCGGCGTTTCGAGCAGGAGGCGCGGGCGGTCGCTGCCCTTGATCACCCCAACATCCTAGCCCTGTACGACGTCGGCACGCACGAGGGCTCGCCGTACATCGTCACCCAGTTGCTAGAGGGCGAGAGCCTGCGCGAGCGGCTGAGCGGCGGTGCGATGCCGGTTCGTAGGGCTGTCGAGACCGGCGTCCAGATCGCGCAGGGGCTCGCAGCCGCACACGAGAAAGGGATCATTCACCGGGACCTCAAGCCGGAGAACCTCTTCATCACCAGGGACGGCCAGACGAAGATCCTTGACTTCGGGGTCGCAAAGCTGCTCCCGAAGCGCGAGCAGGCAGAACGATCGGTTGCGCCAACGGTGCTGGAGGGCACCGACCCCGGCATGGTGATGGGAACAGCCGGGTACATGTCCCCCGAGCAGGTGCGCGGGCTGCCCGTTGACCACCGCTCGGACATCTTCTCGTTCGGGTGTGTGCTCTACGAGATGGTCACCGGGCGGCGGGCGTTTGCCGGCGCCACCGCTGCCGACACCATGGCCGCCATCCTCACCGAGGAGCCGCCCGACCTGTCGGTTATCCACCAAGCAGTTCCGCTGCCGCTCTCGCGGGTGATTGCTCACTGCCTCGAAAAACAGCCGGAGGAGCGTTTCCAGTCAGCCCGAGATCTGGCCTACGACCTGGGCACGATCCTGCCGGACACGGGTCCAGCGAAGCCGGCTGCGATTACTGTGTCCAAAGGAAAGCGGCGCGTTGTCGGGCTGGCACTCGTGGGTGTCGCGGCACTCGTGGCGGTGGGCGTGCTCGTCCTCAAGCTCAAGCCTGCAGGTCCGAGCGCCCGAGCGACCGGGCCACTGAAGATCGTCGTCCTCCCGTTCGAGAACCTCGGCTCGCAAGAGGACGGCTACTTCGCGGCCGGCATGACCGAGGAGATCACCAGCCGACTCGCCAACGTCCAGGGATTGGGGGTGATCTCCCGCACGTCGGCTGTGCAGTACGACCGCCGTGGAAAGACCGTCAAGCAAATTGGGAGCGACCTGGGCGTTGACTACGTGCTCGAGGGAAGCGTTCGCTGGGACCGCGGAGCGGGCCGCGAGAGCCGGGTGCGCATCACGCCGCAGCTGATCCGGGTCGCGGACGACACCCACGTCTGGGCCGACCGGTACGAGCGGGTGATCGCGGATGTCTTCGCGATGCAGTCGGAGGTGGCGGAGAACGCCGTCAAGGCAATGGGCGTCACGCTCCTGCCCCGCGAGCGGACTGCGCTGAAAGCGGTCTCGACGAACGACCTCGAGGCCTATGATCTGTACCTCCGTGCGCAGGAACTGGCCAGGGGTGGCGAGGACAGACGACATATCGAGGGCGCCGTTCAGCTTTGTCAGGCGGCGGTCGATCGCGACCCCAGCTTCGCGCAGGCCCTGGCGGGGCTCGCGGCGGGCCGCCTGTTGATGTACTGGCTCTATATCGACCGGAGTCCGGAGCGACTCGCCAAAGGGAAGGAAGCGGCGGAACGGGCCGTCGAGTTAAGACCTGACCTCGCGGAGACCCACACCGCACTCGGTTTCTACTTCTATTGGGCTCTGCTCGACTACCCGCAAGCCCTGAGCGAATTCTCTGCGGCCCTCAAGATCCAGCCCAACAGCAGTGACGCACGTGCGGCGATCAGCTACGTCCTGCGCCGCCAGGGCCACTGGGCGGACTCGGCAGAACAGCTGAGCAAGGCGCTCGAGTTGGATCCGAAGAACGCCACTTTGTTCGGGAACTTCGCCGAAAGCTGCATGCTCGCTCGCCGCTACGCTGACGCGGACCGTGCCTTAGGTCTGGCGATCGCCCTGAGCCCACAGTGGGCCCAGTCCTACCTACTGAAAGCGTGGCTCCAGGTTCAGTGGCGTGGCGATGTGGACAAGGCTCAGGCGGTGCTGGACGAAGCGGGAAGGGTTGCCGGACTCAGGGACGACGACGGGTTCCTCGCTTGGTCGGTGGTAACGGTTGCCCTGGTTCGCCGCGATTACCAGAGGGCGTTGCGGCAGCTCGAGGCGGAGACGCGCCACGCCTTCGACAACCTGAACGGCTATCTGCCCATCCCGTTGGTTCGTGGCCAGGCACAGGCCCTGGGGGGCCAAGAGGATCTCGCGCGTCGCTCGTTCGACGCTGCGCGGCTCGAACTGGAGAACAAGGTCAAGCAAACGCCCGACGATTCCCGGCTTCACAGTGCGCTCGGGCTTGCCTATGCGGGGCTCGGTCGGCGCGTGGAAGCCGTGCGGGAAGCAAAGCTGGGCTATGAGCTCATGCCGGTGTCGAAGGATGCGTATCGTGCTCTCTATCGCCTCGGAGATCTGGCCCTCGTCTACACAATGGTTGGGCAGACCAGCGAGGCGATCGCCCAGCTGGACGACCTGCTGGCGCGTAGCGGCTGGTTCACGGCCCACATGCCTCGCCTGGACCCCAGGTGGGACCCGCTGCGGTCGGACCCGCGATTCCAGGCGCTGCTCACCAAGTACGAGGTCAAGCCATGATCGGCTCCCGCCTGGGCCCATACGAGATCAGCTCCCGGCTCGGTGCGTCCTCGCCTCGGCATCTCGTCCCGCTCCTGCGCCCCGCTAGGAAACCACCGAGAGGCTCGAAACCCAACTTTCACCTGGACCAGTTCTTGGGTTTTGGGTCACTGGCCCACCGGACTTCGTTGAGCCATTTGTGCGGGTGCACTTCATGGCAGCAGATCGGGTGGGATCGTCTATGATGGTGGCGCGGCGGAGTTCATATGGGGAATGTCAGTAAACAAAACTGGAAGGAGTCCGCATCGCTTACGAGCGAGGCGACCCGATGAGAGAGGATCCCGTTGTCACCCGAGCGGTCCACAAGGAGTTGCGGCGCAGAGGCTTGAGGCGCTTCCTCATCAAGGCGGGACTGGTGGTGGGGCTCGTCCTCGGCGGCCTCGGCGGCGCCGCGTTCCCGACGCAATCGACCTACACCGATGCGCTCCATCGCCAGGCGCACGTCGAGCAGTACGCGGCCGATACAATCCTCGATAAGTACACGAGCATCCTCTCGTATTTCGAAGGCGGGAAGGAAAGCGCTTTCCTTCGCAACGAGAAGATCGACGCGGGGATCAAAGACCTCTACCGGGAACACAAACGCAAGGCGACCGCGTACGACGCGGAGGCGAAGACGTTGACCGACGGAGTCCAGAGTTTGTCAAACAGTATCGTCACCCACCCCGGGCTCGCCATCCAGGCGGGGATCGAGGGTCTCGGGAAGCCCGACCTCCTGAACGCCCAGGTCTACAAGCACGCGGGCGCGGGCGCGCTCGCCGGCGCCCTCGTCGGGTTCGGCCTCGCCGCGCTTGTCACTCGGAGAAGGGGCAGGAAAAGGTAGGCAGGTTCCTCGAGCAGGCTCCTAGCGCCTGGGGCTCCTCGCCGAGGGCCACGCCGCGGCGCTCGAATCCAGCATTGCGCCGCACACCCCCGAGCAGAACGGCATCATCGAACGCTTCTTCCGCACCCTCAAGGAAGAGTGCGTCTGGCTGCACACCTTCACCGACTTCACGCACCCACGAAGGGAGGTCATCGCCTGGATTCATCGCACCGACACCCGGCGCCCGCACTCGGCCCTCGGCTAGAGGAGCCCCGCCGAGTACCGCGCCTAAGAACTCAACCTGGTAGCTCGACGTGAGGGGGTCACTCCGCTGACGCTCAACGTAGGACACGACCCGACCGTCGGTAGTGGGTCGGTTTGAATCCAGCAGCGCCACACTAGGGCTGTGGAGCTTATGGCACTCTTGGTTAAGTCGAGGTAGTACACTGTCAAGCACTGGACTCGTGCAATAGCTCTGGGAAAGGAGGCACCATGAGCGCGAACAGACCGATGACAAACAAGGAGAAGCAGCTCTTCGAAGCCTTCAAGCTCGCGCTCGATCGCGAGCGCGAGGCACAGGGCACGTACGGAAAGATGGCCGCGATGGCCGAGGACCCGGAGATCCGCGGGATCTTCGAGCAGTTTCAGCGCGAAGAAGCAGAGCACGAGGAGGGGCTCCTCCGACTGTACCGGGATTTCAAGGCTCGCTTCATTCGCGAGTGAGCCTGGCGCGGAATTGCACGCCAGGCTGCGAGTTCACGCCGCCGATCGAGATGGTGGGACCGTGAACCGCTGGGCTTTTGAGATCTCCCTCGGGGTCGCGCTGGCAGTCCTGACCCTGATCTTCGGCCTGGTGGCGCTCCTCAAGTAACCCCGCATATTCAAACTGACCCACGACCCGACCGCCAGGCTGCTGGGACAACCCTTGTGAATGGGATATCATGAGCAACGTTTCACCCGGCGCCGAACGCCGGGTGTTTTGCGCCGCGCAGGCGAGCGCGCCCGCGGCGGCGCACGCCGGAGGAGCGACCCATGTTCCGTAGTTTCGACGAGGCCCGGACGTTCGTTCGCGACAACTCCATCGGGATGGTGGACCTCAAGTTCTGCGACCTGTGGGGGCGCTGGCACCACGTGACGATCCCCGCTCCGCGCTTCACGAAGACGCTGCTGGAGAAGGGGGTCGGCTTCGACGGCTCGAGCGTGGGGTTCAAGAGCGTCAGCGCGGGCGACATGGTCATGGTGCCGGAAATCGAGACCGGCTTCGTGGACCCGTTCTGGGAGGTGCCGACGCTCTCGTTCATCTGCGCGACCCTGGAGGCCGACACGCTCCAGCTCTTCCCGTACGACCCGCGCAACATCGCGCGCCGCGCCGAGGAGCACCTGCGCGCGAGCGGGATCGCGGATTGGAGCCGGTGGGGCCCGGAGTTCGAGTTCTACCTGTTCGACGGTGTCTCCTATGAGAACGGCATGAACGTCGCGTCCTACCGCGTCGAGTCCGCGGAGGCCGACTGGGGCAGCTCCAAGCTGGGCAGCGGCTACAACATCCCGCGCCACGGCGGCTACCACGCCATCCCGCCGCAGGACCGGCTCTACAACGCCCGCACCCGGATCACCATGGCGCTCCAGGCGATGGGCGTCGAGGTCAAGTACCACCACCACGAGGTGGGCGGCCCGGGGCAGTGCGAGATCGAAACGCGCTTCGCGCCCGCGCTCAAGGCGGCGGACACCACGATGCTCGTCAAGTACGTCACCCGCATGATCGCCACCGGGATGGGCATGACCGCCACCTTCATGCCCAAGCCGCTGTACGGCGAGGCGGGCTCGGGGATGCACTTCCACCAGCAGCTCTGGCGGGATGGCGTCAACCTCTTCTTCGACGCCGAGGGCTACGGCTCCATCAGCCGGCTCGCGCGCTCCTACATCGCCGGGCTCCTGCTCCACGGCGGCGCCGTGATGGCGTTCACCAACCCCTCGACCAACTCCTACCGGCGGCTCATCCCGGGGTACGAAGCGCCGGTCTCCGCCATGTACTCGGTCGGCAACCGCTCCGCGGCGATCCGCATCCCCAAGTACGCCAACCGCGCCGAGAGCGCCCGCTTTGAGTTCCGGCCGCCCGACGCCACCTGCAACCCGTACCTCGCGATCGCGGCGCAGCTCCTCGCCGGCGTGGACGGCATCCGCAGGAACCTCGACCCGTCGGCGCTCGGCTTCGGCCCGGTTGACGAGGACATCTTCAGCTGGCCGGCCGAGAAGCGCGCGCAGATCAAGGCGCTGCCGACCTCGCTGGAGGAGGCCACCAACGCGCTCGAGCGCGACCAGGCGTTCCTGCTCGAGGGCGGCGTGTTCAGCGCCGACCTCATCGAGCGCTGGATCGCCCGCGAGCGCAAGGAGGAGCGCGAGGTCCGCAACCGCCCCCACCCCTACGAGATCGAGCTGTACTACGGGCTGTAGCCAAGAAAGGATCGTCGCTGCACCTGGCGTCCCGGCCAGCGTGAGGTTCACCGGTGAAGCCCGGTCTCAGTTGTGAATCTGCGCGGGCGCGTAGTGGGTCAGTTTGCCGCCTGCCCGGCCCGCGAGGTGTACAACGATGTTCAGGGGTAGTCCACATCGTGAAACGCCGGTTTGACGCCATGCGATCTGGGTTAGTGGCCCGCTGGTAGGGCATTCAAGAGGTCGACGGTTGGATCCCGTGCGGCTCCACCAAACCTATGAAGGACTTCCGGGCCGCATACAAGCGGCCCGAGTCGTTCTGTTTGCCAGTTTGTTTGCCAACGTGCTGAGTCGCCCCCGTTGGGCATTTACCGAGCCGCATCTTGTGTGCGTACCATCACCCTTAGGACGTCACCAGGTCACCCCGTCTGACCCCCGCCGGGCCGGCAGGGCTGGGGACGGGGAGGTGTTTCAACTCCCTTGAAGTATTCCTTGGAACTGCGGACTTCGAGGGCATCGCTGGCATTGTGCGCGAGAAGCACCGAAACGCGAGGAAGCTCGCCGGTACCGGAGTAAGTGAGAAGGGGCCGCAGCGAATGCCACGGCCCTTCCTGTTTCTAGTCGGACCGGCGCACGCGACTCAGCGAAGGTCAGCCGTGCGGGCTGGAACGGTCTGTGCCTGCACCCGCGCCCTGAGCGCCTCCACCGCGGCCTTGAGCTCCTGGATCTCGCCACGCTGCGCCTCGATCTGCGCCTGCTGCACTTTGATCGTGGCGTCCTGCTCCTGGATCGCCTTGACCATCGGGGCGATCAGGTCGGTGCCGCGCAGCGAGAGCGTACGATCCTGGTCGCCGCCGATCCCGAGCACGTTGTAGTCGTCACCGAGCACGGCTTCCACGTCCTGGGCGAGGAACCCCATGTCCGTCCGACCGTTGCCCTGCTTCATGGTGAACGAGACCGGGCGGAGCTGGAGGACGAAGTCGAGCCCGAGGTCGAGGTCGCGGATGTTCTCCTTGTGGCGGGCGTCGGAGAGGTTGGACCACGCCACCTGCCCGCCGATCTGGGTCACGTTGGTGTCGCCTATGCGGACGTGATAGGAAGCATCGACGATCGCGCCGAAGCCTACCGCGGTGGCGTCGTAGAGGTTGTTGGTGGCGGCATCGGTGCCAGTACCGAGGAAAGTGTTGTTGACGCCTGTGGTGTTGGTGAACCCCGCGTTGTAGCCGCTCGCGGTGTTCTGGTAGCCCGTGGTGTTGGAGTACAGGCTGTAGTAGCCGCTCGCGGTGTTGCGGTAGCCCGTGGTGTTGAAATACAGGCTGATGGAGCCGCTCGCGGTGTTGTAGTTGCCCGTAGTGTTGGAGAACAGGCTGTTGGTGCCGCTCGCGGTGTTGAAGGAGCCCGTGGTGTTGGAGAACAGGCTGTTGGAGCCGCTTGCGGTGTTGTCGGTGCCCGTCTTGTTGGAGACCAGGCTCTGGTACCCGCTTGCGGTGTTGTGGGCGCCCGTCGTGTTGACGAAGAGGCTCGACGCGCCGCTCGCGGTGTTGAAGGAGCCCGTGGTGTTCAAGTACAGGCTGTCGGTGCCGCTCGCGGTGTTGGAGGTGCCCGTGGTGTTGGCGTACAGACTCTGGCTGCCGCTCGCGGTGTTGGAGAAGCCCGTGGTGTTGGAGAAGAGGCTCTGAGAGCCGATCGCGGTGTTGTTTGTCCCTTCGTACGAGTTCAGGCCGCCCATCGTGAAGTTGCCCGCCTGCTGGCCGACGAAAGTGTTGCCCGCGCTTGCGGGTCCGTAGTTGTGCAGGAAGGGATTCCCTCCCAGGGTGATCACGCCGGCACCCGCCGCCGTGGTGGCCGGCAGCTCGATCGCACCCGCCACGTACATCGACGAGGGTGGCGGCACCATCGCCTGTGCTTTAGCCAGTTGACTGGGCAGCACCCTCACGACCGGACGACCTTGCGGTGGTGACCCCGGGATGGGCGGCCCGAGCCCCCCCCGAGGACCTTGCGGTGGTGACCCCGGGATTGGCGGCCCCACCTCCCCAGGCTGCTGGGCTCCCGGGCTGCCGCCAGGCGCCAGCGCAATCGTCACCGTGCTCCCCTCCGAGGTGATCGCGATGTTCTCCCCGGCGCGCAGGAGGACGTCCCCCGCCAAGGCGTTGAGGCTGCGCACCGCAGGCTCCCCCGCGTAGTACCCGTTGACCTCCACGACCAGCTG
>JBGQAK010000031.1:0-15573 GCA_041494245.1 Thermoanaerobaculaceae bacterium | reverse complement strand
GTATGACTTGAACTCCGCCAACCCCTTCAACGACATCACCTTCGTAATCGCCGACGTCAACAGCGTCTTGCCGTGGTCCACGTGCCCAATCGTCCCTACGTTCACGTGCGGCTTCGTCCGGTCAAACTTCTTCTTGGCCATATCCGCCCCCTTTACACCAGGCCCCGCGCGCGGGAAACGACCTCTTCCGCGACGTTCTTGGGGACCTCGTCGTAGTGGTCAAACTGCATGGTGTACGTGGCGCGCCCCTGCGTCATGGAACGGAGCTGCGTCGCGTATCCGAACATTTCCGCCAGTGGCACGAACGCGCTGATGACCCGCGAGCCCGAGCGCTGCTCGAGGCTGGTGATCTTGCCGCGCCGCGAGTTGAGGTCGCCGATCACGTCCCCCATGTAGTCATCCGGGGTCACGACCTCGACCTCCATGAGCGGCTCGAGGAGCACCGGGTCGGCCTTCGCCGCGGCGTCCTTGAACGCCAGCGAGCCGGCCACCTTGAACGCCATCTCCGAGGAGTCCACGTCGTGGTACGAGCCGTCGTACAGGCTCACGCCGACGCCGATCATCGGATAGCCGGCGAGCACGCCGTGCTGCAGCGCCTCGCGGATCCCCTGATCCACCGGCTTGATGTACTCGCGGGGGATTCTGCCCCCGACGACGTCGTTCTCAAACTCGTACTCCGTTCCGTCGGTGAGCGGCCGGATGCGGATCTTGGCATGCCCGTACTGGCCGTGCCCCCCGGTCTGCCGGACGAATCGGCCCTCGCCTTGGGCCTCGTTCTTGATCGTCTCGCGGTAGGAGACCTGCGGCCGCCCGACCGCCGCCTCCACGTTGAACTCGCGCACCAGCCGGTCGACGATGATCTCCAGGTGCAGCTCCCCCATCCCCGAGATGATGGTCTGGCCGGTCTCCGAGTCGGTGTGGACCCGGAACGTGGGGTCCTCCTGGGCGAGCTTGCCGAGCGCCATGCCCAGCTTGTCCTGGTCGGCCTTGGTCGTGGGCTCGATCGCGACATCGATCACCGGCTCCGGGAACTGCATCGCTTCCAGCACGATCGGGCGCTTGGGTGAGCAGATCGTGTCGCCGGTGGCCACGCTGCGCAAGCCCACCAGCGCGACAATGTCCCCGGCGAAGACCTCCTTGATCTCCTCACGCTTGTTGGCATGCATCTTGAGGAGGCGCCCGATCCGTTCGTTGTTCCCGGTACGGGCATTGAAGACCTGGTCGCCGGTCGAAACCTGCCCGGAGTAAACCCGCAGGAACGTCAGCTGGCCCACGAACGGGTCGGTCATGATCTTGAAGGCGAGCGCGGCAAACGGCGCATCGTCGTCTGCGGGCCTCGTCTCGGGCTCGCCTGAGGGCGTGTGCCCCTCGATCGGCGGGATGTCGAGCGGCGAGGGGAGGAGATCCACAACGGCGTCCAGGAGCTGCTGCACGCCCTTGTACTTGAAGGCAGAGCCACAGACCACGGGGGCGATGTGGTGCGCAACGGTCTGGGCCCGCAGGCTGGCCCGCACCGCCTCGGGCTCCAGGGTCTCGCCGGCCAGGTAGCGCTCGAGCAGCTTCTCGTCGTACTCGGCGGCGACCTCGAGCATCCGCTCGCGCCACTCCTCGTACGTCGCCCTGTGCTCCTCCGGGACCTCGGTGCGCTCGAACTCCGCGCCAAGGGTCTCCTCGCGGTAGACATAGGCGCAGCCCTCGATCAGGTCGATCACGCCCTGAAAGCCGTCCTCGACCCCGAGCGGGATCTGTACGGCCACGGGGTTGGCGCGCAGCTTGGAGCGCATCTGCTCGATCGTGCCGAAGAAGTCGGCGCCTACCCGGTCCATCTTGTTCACGAAGGCGATGCGGGGCACGCGGTACCGGTCAGCCTGCCGCCAGACGGTCTCGGACTGGGGCTCGACGCCGTTCACCGCGTCGAAAACCGCCACCGCTCCGTCGAGCACACGGAGGCTGCGCTCGACCTCGGCGGTGAAGTCGACATGCCCGGGTGTGTCGATGATGTTGATGCGGTGGTCGCGCCAGAAGCAGGTGGTGGCGGCGGACGTGATGGTTATGCCACGCTCCTGCTCCTGCTCCATCCAGTCCATGGTGGCGGTCCCGTCGTGGACCTCCCCCATCTTGTAGGTCACCCCCGTGTAGTAGAGGATGCGCTCGGTAGTCGTCGTCTTACCGGCATCGATGTGGGCCATGATGCCGATATTCCGAGTCCTCTCGAGGGGTGCAAGTCGTGGCATGTTTTCAAAGAGCCTTTCAGTGCTTCTCGCTTCTCTCTGCTCTGCACCGCCAGCCCTGCTGTCCGCTGTCGGCTGAAAGCTGTTAACTGCCTCCTACCACCGGTAGTGGCTGAACGCCTTGTTGGCCTCGGCCATCCGGTGCGTGTCGTCCTTCTTCTTGATCGCCCCGCCGCGGCTGTTGGCGGCGTCCAGAAACTCGCCGGCCAGTTTCTCGACCATCGACTTCTCGCCGCGCGCCCGGGCGAAGTCGATCAGCCACCGGATGGACAGAGACAGCTGCCGTGCCGGGGGCACCTCGACCGGGACCTGATAGGTCGAGCCGCCGACCCGGCGGGACTTCACCTCGAGCTGCGGCTTCACGTTGTCCATCGCCCGCTTGAAGACCTTGAGCGGGTCGTCCTGCGTCTTGCCCTGGATGATATCGAGGGCACCGTAGAAGATACCCTCGGCCGTGCTCTTCTTGCCCCGGCGCAGGATCGAGTTGATGAAGCGCGTGACAAGCTGCGAGTTGTAGACCGGATCCGGCAGCACCTCGCGCTTGGCGACGTAACGACGGCGCGGCATACCCTACGGCCTCCCCTGCTGCTGCTTCTGCTTCTTCGTCCCATACTTCGAACGGCTCTGGTTGCGGCCCGCCACCCCCTGGGCGTCGACCACGCCGCGGATCACGTGGTAGCGCACGCCGGGGAGGTCCTTCACGCGACCGCCACGGATCAGCACCACCGAGTGCTCCTGCAGATTGTGACCCTCACCGGGGATGTAGGTCGTCACCTCGATGCCGTTGGTCAGGCGGACGCGCGCCACCTTCCGGAGGGCCGAGTTCGGCTTCTTGGGCGTGGTCGTGTACACGCGGGTGCATACGCCCCGCTTCTGCGGACTCGCCTTCAGAGCCGGGCTCTTGGTCTTGCTCTCCAGCTTCTCGCGTCCGTGACGGACCAGTTGCGCAATCGTCGGCATCATTCCCTCTTTCGACTCCAGGCAGTAAGGGCCAAGCGTGTTCCGGTGCTTGGCCCCGGCTCCCGCCTGCCGGCCCCTGCCGGCAAAGCCTGGAGATTTTAGTTAACTGCTACCTAAGTGTCAACTGCCCTCGGGACGCCCCGGGATGAGCTGGTTGAGCGCTTCGAACTCCACCGACCCCTCGGCCTCCGGCTCCGGCGGCTGAGGCATCTCCTCCGGCGCCACCGGTCCGACTGCAAAGTGATGATAGTGCTTGGCTCCCGTGCCAGCCGGGATCAGCCGCCCCACGATCACGTTCTCCTTGAGACCGTACAGGTCGTCGATCCGCCCAGACACCGCGGCCTCGGTCAGGACGCGCGTGGTCTCCTGGAAGGAGGCCGCCGAGACGAAGGACTCGGTCGCCAGCGCGGCCTTGGTGATCCCGAGCAGCACCGGGGCGAAGCGTGCCGGCTGGCCGCCCAGCTTCTCGATCCGCTCGTCCTCCTCCTGCACCCGGTACCGCGGGACCTGCTCCTCGAGCAGGAATTCGGTGTCGCCGGGGTCCGTGACCTTCACGAAACGGCACATCTGCCGGACGATGGTCTCGATGTGCTTGTCGTTGATGGTCACGCCCTGGGTGCGGTAGACCTCCTGGATCTTGTCGACCAGGTAGCGCTGGAGCTCGGTTTCACCGAGCACCGCGAGCACGTCGTGGGGATCCACGGGGCCGTCGGTGAGCGACTCGCCGCTGGTGACCCACTCCCCGTCCTGCACAATGAGGTGGGCGACCTTGGGGATCGTGTACTCCCGGGTGGTGCCCTCCTTGCCCTCCACGGTCACCTTGCGGGTGCCGCGGGTGGCCTCGCCGATGTGCACGACGCCGGAGATCTCGCTGACCACGGCGGCATCCTTCGGCCGCCGGGCCTCGAAGAGCTCGACCACGCGTGGCAGGCCGCCGGTGATGTCCTTGGTCTTGGTGGTCTCGCGTGGGATCTTCGCCAGCACGTCGCCCGGGTTGACGTGGTCGCCCTCGGCAATCATCAGGTGCGAGCCGATGGCCAGCTGGTAGCGCCTCTCCGTCTTCTTGCCTGCGCGCACGACGATGGTCGGGATGCGCCTGTCGGCGCCGATCGGCTCGATGACGATCTTGTGCGAGTGGCCCGTGAGCTTGTCGATCTCCTCGCGCACGTTCTCGCCCTCGATCAGGTCGACGAACTCGACCTTGCCCGCAACGGTGGTGAGCACGGCCGAGGTGAACGGGTCCCACTCGGAGAGCACGGTCCCCGGCCCGACCTCGTCGCCATCGTTGACCTGGAGGACGGAGCCGTAGACCAGGTTGTAGCGCTCGCGCTCGCGCCCGCGGTCGTCGGAGATCGCGACCTTGGCGTTGCGGGAAACCACGACCGTCTTGCCCAAGGTGTTGGTGACCGCCTGGACTCCGAACAGGCGCGCCGTGCCCGAGCGGCTCGCCTGGTGGCGCGACTGCTCGGTGGCCCGGGTGGCGGTGCCGCCGTAATGGAACGTCCGCATCGTGAGCTGGGTGCCGGGCTCGCCGATCGACTGAGCGGCGATGATCCCGACGGCCTCGCCGAGCTCGGCCAGCCGCCCGGTGGCGAGCATGCGCCCGTAGCACTTGCGGCAGGCGCCGCGCCGGGTCTCGCACGTCAGCAGCGAGCGGATCTTCACCCGCTCGTAGCCGGCATCCTCGATGGCGGCGGCGAGCTCCTCCGTGAGCTCGGTGTTGGCCTCGCAGATCGTGTTCCCCTCGAGGGGGTCCACCACGTCCTCGGCGGTCACGCGGCCGACCAGGCGGTCGCGCAGCTTCTCCAGGACCTCGCCGCCCTCGGTGATGGCGGTGACGTAGATGCCGTGGTCGGTGCCGCAGTCCTCCTCGGTGATGATCACGTCCTGGGAGACGTCCACGAGGCGCCGGGTGAGGTAGCCGGAGTCGGCGGTCTTGAGCGCGGTGTCGGCGAGACCCTTGCGCGCGCCGTGGGTGGAGATGAAGTACTGCAGAACCGAGAGCCCTTCACGGAAGTTCGCCGTGATCGGGGTCGGGATGATCTCGCCGGAGGGCTTGGACATCAGGCCGCGCATGCCGGCGATCTGGCGGATCTGCTCCTTGGAACCGCGTGCGCCCGAGTCGGCCATGATGAAGATCGGGTTGGGCTCGCCGCTCTCCTCGGCCCTCTTCCGCATCTCGCGGAACATTTCGTCCGAGACGCGCTCGGTGACGCGGTGCCAGATGTCCACGATCTTGTTGAGGCGCTCGCCGGCGGTAATGATGCCTCCCGAGCGCTGGCGCTCGACCTCCTCGACCTCCATGAGCGCGTTGTCGATCAGGCCCTCCTTGGCCTCGGGGACCATCATGTCGCCTGCGCCGATCGAGATCCCGGCGCGGGTCGCCCAGGTGAAGCCGATGTTCTTGAGGGCGTCGAGCAGGCGGACCGTCACCTCGTGGCCGAAGCGCAGGTAGGCGAAGGAGACCAGGCTCTGCAGCCCGGCCTTCTTGAGCTGCCCGTTCACGAACGGCAGCTCCGGCGGCAGCGTCGAGTTGAACAGCACGCGCCCGACCGTGGTCTCGAGGTGGAAGTTCTCGACCCACTGAGGTTCGGCGTGCAGGATGTCCTGCTGGTCGGCCTCCACGGTCATGTCGAGCAGGTTGCCGGTGTACACGACCTCGATCGGCTGCAGGGTTTCCACCCGCTTGTTCGAATGGGCGAGCAGCGCCTCGTCGAGGTAGGCGAAGAGTTTGCGCTTCTGCTTCTCGGCCAGCGGGCGCTCGGAGGTCAGGTAGTAGATGCCGAGCACCATGTCCTGCGAGGGTACGGCGAGCGGCTTGCCGGAGGCCGGCGAGAGGATGTTCTGCGAGGCCAACATGAGGACGCGGGCCTCGAGCTGCGCCACCGGCGCGAGCGGCACGTGCACCGCCATCTGGTCGCCGTCGAAGTCGGCGTTGTAGGCGGCGCACACCAGCGGGTGGATGCGGATCGCCTTGCCCTCGACCAACACGGGCTCGAACGCCTGGATGCCGAGGCGGTGCAGGGTCGGCGCGCGGTTGAGCAGGACCGGGTGCTCCCGGGTCACGGTCTCCAGCGCGTCCCAGACGTCGGGTGTGCGCTGTTCCACGAGCTCGCGCGCCATCTTGATGGTGGTGACCAGCCCCTTCTTCTCCAACTCGTGGTAGATGAATGGCTTGAACAGCTCGAGCGCCATCTCCTTGGGCACGCCGCACTGGTGCAGCTGGAGTTCCGGGCCGACTACGATCACGCTGCGGCCCGAGTAGTCCACGCGCTTGCCCAGCAGGTTCTGGCGGAACCGCCCCTGCTTGCCCTTGAGGGCGTCGGAGAGCGACTTGAGGGGGCGCCCGTTGGAGCCCTTGATCACGCGGCCGCGGCGCCCGTTGTCGAACAGGGCGTCCACCGCCTCCTGGAGCATGCGCTTCTCGTTGCGCACGATGACTTCCGGCGCCCGCAATTCGAGGAGCTTCTTGAGGCGGTTGTTCCGGTTGATCACCCGGCGGTAGAGGTCGTTCAGGTCCGAGGTGGCGAAGCGGCCGCCATCCAGCGGCACGAGTGGGCGCAGCTCGGGCGGGATGACCGGGATGACCTCGAGGATCATCCACTCCGGGCGGTTGCCCGACTTGCGGAACGACTCGACCACGCGCAGCCGCTTGGCCGCCTTCTGGCGCTTGACGACCGACGGCTCGGTGCGCATGAGGAGGCGCAGCTCGCCGGCCATCTCGTCGAGGTCGATGCGGCGCAGGAGCTCCTGGATCGCCTCGGCGCCCATCTTGGCGACGAAGCTCTCGCCGTACTCCTGCCGGGCCTCGCGGTACTGCTCCTCCGAGAGGACCTGCTTCTCCTCCAGCGTGGTGTCGCCGGGGTCGATGACCACGTACGCCTCGAAGTAGAGCACCCGCTCCAGCTCGCGCATCGTGATGTCGAGCAGCTGGCCGATGCGGCTGGGCAGCCCCTTAAAGAACCACACGTGGGAGACCGGCGCCGCGAGCTCGACGTGGCCCATGCGCTCGCGCCGCACCTTGGAGCGGGTCACCTCGACGCCGCACTTGTCGCAAACCACGCCGCGGTGCTTCATCCGCTTGTACTTGCCGCACAGGCACTCCCAGTCGGTGACGGGGCCGAAGATGCGGGCGCAGAAGAGGCCGTCGCGCTCGGGCTTGAACGTGCGGTAGTTGATGGTCTCGGGCTTGGTTACCTCGCCGTGCGACCAGGACCGGATCTTCTCCGGCGAGGCCAGGGACACGCGGATCGCGTCGAAGTCATTGATAGCCTTCGGCTTGGTGAAAAACGCGCGGGGTTCGTTCGGCATGCTGCTCATTCCAGACCCCCTTACTCTGCCTCGTGCTTGACGAGCTCCACATCGAGCCCGAGGCTCTGGAGCTCGCGCACGAGCACGTTGAACGACTCGGGCAGGCCCGGCTGCTCGGGGACCTTGCCCTTGACGATCGCCTCGTAGACCCGCGAACGTCCCTCAACGTCGTCGGACTTGACGGTCAGCAGCTCCTGCAACGTGTAGGCGGCACCGTAGGCCTCGAGGGCCCACACCTCCATCTCACCCAGGCGCTGGCCGCCGAACTGCGCCTTGCCGCCGAGCGGCTGCTGGGTGATCAGCGAGTACGGGCCGATCGAGCGGGCGTGGATCTTGTCGTCCACCAGGTGGGAGAGCTTGAGCATGTAGATGTAGCCGACGGTGACCCTCTGCTCGAACGGCTCGCCGATCACGCCGTCCCGCAGCACGGTCTTGCCGTCCTCCGGGATGCCGGCGCGCGAGAGCAGCCCGCGGATCTCCTCCTCGCTCGCGCCGTCGAACACCGGCGTGGCGAACTTCAGGCCCAACGCCTTGCCGGCCCAGCCGAGGTGCGTTTCGAGGATCTGGCCCACGTTCATGCGGCTGGGAACGCCGAGCGGGTTGAGAACGATCTCAACTGCGGTCCCGTCCTCGAGGTACGGCATGTCCTCGTCGGGGAGGACCACCGAGATCACGCCCTTGTTGCCGTGGCGGCCCGCCATCTTGTCGCCGACCTGGAGCTTGCGTTTCATCGCCACGTAGGCCTTCACCTGCTTGATGACGCCGGGCGGCAGCTCGTCGCCCGCGGTGAGGAGCTTGATCCGCTCGTCGTTGAGCTTCTCCAGCACCTCGATCTGCGACTCGGCCTGTTTGACCAGCATCCGGACCCGTTCGCGCACGGTCGAGTCCTTCAGGGGCAACGCCAGCAGCTCGGCGCGGGTCAGCTCGCTCACGGACTCGGCCTTGAGCTTGCCGCCGTTCTTGGCGAGCACGTCGCCGCTGCGCGCCGAGGTCACGTCGCCGGTCACCTTGGCGCCGTCGAGCAGCTCGGCGAGCTTCTTGTTGCGCTCCTCCAGGATGATGCGCCGCTCGTCCTCGGAGTTCTTGCGGATGCGCCCGATCTCCTCCTTCTCGATCGCCTGGGCCCGGACGTCCTTCTCCGTGCCGCGGCGGGCGAAGATCTTGACGTCCACCACCACACCGGAGATCCCCGGCGGGCACTTCAGCGACGCGTCGCGCACGTCGCCCGCCTTCTCGCCGAAGATCGCCCGCAGCAGCTTCTCCTCCGGCGTGAGCTGGGTCTCGCCCTTGGGCGTCACCTTTCCGACAAGGATGCTGCCGGGCCGCACGTGGGCGCCGATGCGGACGATGCCGGCTTCGTCGAGGTCCTTGAGCGCAGACTCCGAGACGTTGGGGATGTCGCGGGTGATCTCCTCGGGACCGAGCTTGGTGTCGCGCGCCGCGATCTCAAGCTCCTCGATGTGCACCGAGGTGAAGTAGTCCTCCTTGACGAGCTTCTCGGAGACCACGATCGCGTCTTCGAAGTTGTAGCCGCGCCAGGGCATGAAGGCCACGAGCACGTTGCGCCCGAGCGCCAGCTCGCCTCGGTCGGTGTTGGGGCCGTCGGCCAGCACCTGCCCCTTCACCACCCTCTGCCCGGGACGGACGATCGGCTTTTGGTTCACGCAGGTGTTCTGGTTGGAGCGGCGGAACTTGGTGAGCTGATAGATGTCGGCGCCGAAGTCGCGGGGACGCCCCGTTTGGGGGTCCTCCGCCTCGACGCGCACGATGATGCGGCGGGCGTCCACGGTGTCCACGACGCCGGAGCGCCGGCACACGATAATCGACCCGGAGTCGCGCGCGACGACCGGCTCGAGGCCGGTGCCGACCAGCGGCGCCTCGGAGCGGAGGAGAGGCACCGCCTGCCGCTGCATGTTGGAGCCCATCAGCGCGCGGTTGGCGTCGTCGTGCTCGAGGAACGGGATGAGCGCGGCGGCCACGGAGACCACCTGCTTGGGGGAGACGTCGATGTAGTCCACCTTTTCGCGGTCGATCAACACGAACTCACCGGCCGACCGCGCGATCACCTTCTCGGACTGCAGGTGCCCCCGCTTGTCCACCACCGCGTTGGCCTGGGCGATGTTCAGCGTCTCCTCGTCCCACGCCGAGAGGTAGAAGGCGTGCGGCATCCAGCGCGCCGGGCGCCTGCGCTTGCCCGCGAGGTTGGCGTTGGCCGCCTCCGCTCCCTCGAGCAGCACAACCTGGCCGAGCTCAAAGCCAGAGTCGCCGCGCTCGGTGATTTGGACGTGCTCGAGGACCCGCCCCTTCTCGACCTTCTTGTAGGGCGACTCGATGAAGCCGAAGTCGTTGATACGCGCGTAGCAGGACAGCGAGGAGATGAGGCCGATGTTCGGACCTTCCGGGGTCTCGATCGGGCAGATCCGCCCGTAGTGGGTGGAGTGCACGTCGCGCACCTCGAACCCGGCGCGCTCGCGCGACAGGCCGCCCGGCCCGAGGGCGGAGAGCCGCCGCTTGTGCGTCACCTCGGCCAGCGGGTTGGTCTGGTCCATGAACTGCGAGAGCTGCGAGGAGCCGAAGAACTCCTTCACCGCGGCGATCACCGGCTTGGCGTTGATCAGGTCGCGCGGCATCGCGTTCTCGATGTCCTGGTGGATGGTCATGCGCTCCTTGATGGCGCGCTCCATGCGCACGAGACCCACCCGGAACTGGTTCTCGAGCAGCTCGCCGACCGCACGCACGCGGCGGTTGGCGAGCGAGTCGATGTCGTCGAGCCGCCCGAGGCCGCGCGAGAGCTTCAGCAGGTAGCGGACCACCGCGATGAAGTCCTCCTGATCCATCACGCGCTGCTTCAGGTTCTTCTTCAAGCCCAGCTTGACGTTGAACTTGAAGCGGCCGACCTCCGAGAGGTCGTATTTGCGCTCGTCGAAGAAGAGCCCCTCGAATAGCGTCGTCGCCGACTCCTCGGTCGGCGGGTCGCCGGGGCGCAGCCTCCGGTACACCTCCATGATGGCGTCGAGCTTGGCGCGGATCTGGTCCTTCTCGATGGTCTTGGTGAGGATCTCGCCGATCATGTCCCAGGCCGGGAACGCAAGCTTCAGCTCGGCGCGGCCCACGTCGCGGGCGCGGGCAAGCAGTTCGGGGGAGACGGCGTTGGCCGCCTCGGCGATGACCTCGCCGGTGTTCGGGTCCACGAGGTCCTCGGCGAGCACCGCGTCCACCAGCGCCTCGGACGCCACCTTGACCTTGGTCTGTCCTCGGCCCTTGAGCGACTTGCGGAGGCTCTGGTCGAGTTTGAGGCCGCCAAACAGGTCTGGGGCCGCGGAACGCCGGCCGACCTGGGCCGCGGCGCGCTCGTCCTCGACCGCCAGTACCCGTTCGTCCAGCATGAGGGTGACGTCGTTGGTCCCGATCTTCGCCTCAAACAGGTTGTAGAAGACCGCCAGAAGCTGGGCGTTGGACTCCAGGCCCAGGGCCCGCAGGAACACGGTCCCGGGGAACCGGCGCTTGCGGTCGATCCGCACGTACAGGACCTGCTTCTTGTCGAACTCGAACTCGATCCACGAGCCACGGTACGGCACCACCTTGGCAAGCAGCGACGTCGCCGTCTCGCGGGTGAACGAAACGCCCGGCGAGCGGTGCAGCTGGGAGACGATGACCCGCTCCGTGCCGTTGATGATGAAGGTGCCGGTCTCCGTCATGAGCGGCAGCTCACCGAAGTAGAGCTCCTCCTCCTTGACGTCCCTGATGTGGCGCTCGCTCCCCGAACCCTCCTCGAAGAGGACGAGGCGGAACGTCACCTTGAGCGGCACCGCGTAGGTGAGACCCCGCTCGCGGCAGTCGCTCTCGGTGTAGGTGAGCCGCAGTCCCACCGGGTTGCCGCACGTCGGGCAGTGGGGCACCGCGTTGGCCGTGCCCTGGCCGCACGACGGGCAGACCACCGTGCTCTCGTGGGTCTCGGCGGACTTGATCCGCGTCCCGCAATGCGAACAGTCGATGCGCAGGCGCTCCAGGCTCTTCAGCCCGCCGCACTTGCACTCCCACGTCCCGAGCTCGTACCGGACGAAGTGAAGCTCGCACGACGAGCGGAAGTCCGAGAACGGAAAAACGCTGGAGAAAACGGCCTGAAGCCCCTTGTTGTCGCGCTCCTCGGGCAGCAGGTCCATTTGGAGGAACTGCTCGTAGCTCGAACGCTGGACGGCGATCAGGTTGGGGAGCGGAATGGTGGTGCGAATCTTGGAGAAGTTCATCCGCTCGCCGCTCTCGACCAGCTGGCCGAGGTCGAGGCTGCTCACCTCGCGCCTCGTCTCCGCCCTCTTCTCGGCGCTCTTCCTGCCCGAGCCCAGGTTCACGACGGTCTTCTTCGCCGCGCTGCCGGCAGACGCAACCGTTTTCTGCTCAACCCGCTTCACCGCAGCTTTCTTCTCGGCAGGCTTCCTGGCCGCAGGCTTCTTTGCCGCAGCCTGCTTCTCCGGGGTCTTCTTCTTCGCGCTCTTTACGTTTGCCATCGTTCCCCGCCCGCGACTTTCCTCGCGCCGACATGCGCGAAAGCCCTCACGGATGCGCCGCGCCTGCGGCGCACCAACAGAAACGGCTCATGGGGGGCGGATGCCCCCCTTCCCGGACCGCCAAGCTCAAGTCCGAGTGCCTCACGCAGCCCGCGGTGGAGGACGTCCCTCCACCCGGCGCAGCGCCAGTCCCTGAGATCGGACTCCGTCGACCCAGCTCCCGGTCGCGACGGCCTAAGAAACCTTGGCCTTGGCGCCGGCTTCCGTGAACTTCTTCTTGATCTCCTCGGCCTCCTGCTTCGAGACGCCCTCCTTCACCTTGGCGGGAGCACCCTCGACCAGGTCCTTGGCCTCCTTGAGACCGAGCGAGGTAACCTCGCGCACGACCTTGATCACGTTGATCTTCTTGTCGCCGGCGTCCTCGAGGATGACGTCGAACTCGGTCTTCTCCTCGGCCTGCTCGGCGGCCCCGGCGGCGGGCGCTCCCGCCACCGCCATCGGCATCGCCGCGGCAGCGGCCGAGACGCCGAACTCGGTTTCCAAGGCCTTGACCAGCTCGTTCAGCTCGAGCACCGTCATCCCCTTGATCTGCTCCACAAACTGTTGGATCTGTGCCATCTCGTTTCTCCTTTGTTTAGTTTCTTGCTGCCAAAGTCGTCACGCCTTCTCCCGGCGTTCCTTGTCGTCTGCGATCCCCTTGAGGCTCACGGCCAGGCCGCGCACCGGGGCGTCGAGGACCGTTACCAGCCTCCGCATCGGTGACTGCAGGATGAACAGCAGCTTTGCCACCAGCTCCTTCCTGGACGGCAGCGCTGCGACCTGCTTGGCCTGCTGAGCGTCGAGGAGCTGCCCCTCGACGAGCCCGCCCCGGAAGCGCAGCTTCTCGTGGGTCTTGGCGAAATCGGCCAGGGTCTTGGCGAGGAGCACCGCGTCCTGGTCGGTGTACGCGACCGCCGCCGGGCCCGTCAGCAGCTCCTTCAGGGCACCGTGCCCGGTCTGCACCACCGCGAGCCTCGCCAGGGTGTTCCTGACCACGCGGTAGTTGCCCTTGGCCTCCTTCACCTTGCGGCGAAGCTCCGTGACCTCGCCGACGGAAAGCCCCGTGAAGTCCATCACGAAGAGCCCGTGCGCCGGAGCCAAAATGCCCTTGAGGGCGTCGATCTGGTCCTGCTTCTGTGCGCGCGTGAACATTGGTAACCCCCTACTTCGCTTCCAGCGGCGTGAGGTCCAGCGCCACGCCGGGCCCCATCGTCGAGCTCATGTATGCGGACTGCACGTACTTTCCCTTGGCGCTCGAGGGCTTGGCCTTCAGGATCGCCGTGATCAAAGATCGCGCGTTCTCCTCGAGAGCGTCCGCGCTGAAGGAGACCTTGCCCACGGGAGCGTGGATGATTGAGGTCTTGTCGACGCGAAACTCGACCTTGCCCGCCTTGATCTCGCGCACCGCCTTGGCCACCTCGGGCGTCACCGTCCCCGTCTTGGGGTTCGGCATCAGGCCGCGGGGGCCGAGGATCTTCCCGAGCCTGGAGAGGCCGCGCATCATGTCCGGCGAGGCCACGATCGCGTCAAAATCCAGCCAGCCGCCCTGGATCTTCTCGATCGCCTCCTCGCCCATCACGAAGTCGGCGCCCGCCTCCTGCGCCTCCTTGGCCTGGTCTCCCGCGGCCACCACGAGCACTTTCTTGCTCTTGCCGGTTCCGTGCGGGAGGACCACCGTTCCGCGCACCATCTGGTCCGCGTGGCGAGGGTCCACGCCGAGGCGCAGCGCGACCTCGACCGTCTCGTCGAACTTCACGTAGTGCATCTCGCGCACCAACTCGACGGCCTCGCGCAGCTGGTAGCGGCGCTGCTCGACCTTGGACTTTGCCTCAAGGTATCTCTTCGAATGGCTCATGCCAACCCCCCCTACGCCACGACCTCGATGCCCATGCTGCGCGCGGTGCCCTCGATGATGTGGATCGCCGCCTCGAGCGAGGTGGTGTTGAGGTCGGGCAGCTTGGTCTTGGCGATCGCCTCCACCTGCTCCCGCGTCACCTTGCCGATCTTGTTGCGGTTCGGCTCGCCGGAACCCTTCTCGACACCTGCCGCCTGCCGCAGAAGGAAGGAGGCGGGCGGTGTCTTGGTGATGAACGTGTAGGTGCGGTCGGAGTAGACCGTGACCACCACAGGGATGATGGTTCCCGCGAGCTTCTGCGTCTTGGCGTTGAACGCCTTGCAGAAGTCCATGATGTTGAGACCATGCTGGCCGAGCGCCGGCCCCACCGGGGGCGCCGGGGTCGCCTGGCCTGCCGGGATCTGGAGTTTCACGTAGCCGGTAATCTTTTTTGCCATCTGCTACCTCACGCGGTCTTCTGGACCTGGCTGAACTCGAGTTCGACGGGGGTGGACCTGCCGAAGATCGTGACCATGACCTTCAGCGTGGAGCGGTCCAGGTTGACCTCCTCCACCACTCCCGTAAAGTTCGAGAAGGGTCCGTCCGTGATGCGGACCTGCTCGCCCTTCTCCAAAACGTGCTTGGGCCTCGGCTTTTCCTTGGCCACCGTCACCTGGTGCAGGATCTGGTTGACCTCCTCCTCGGTCAGCGGAGTCGGTTTCTTGCCGGAGCCCACGAAACCGGTCACCTTGGGGGTGTTGCGCACCAGGTGCCAGGCCTCGTCCCCCTTCTCTCCGGCCAGGTCGATCTGCACCAGGACGTAACCGGGGAAGAACTTGCGCTGAACCTCGCGGCGCTTGCCGTTGCGCACCTCTACGACAGTCTCGGTCGGGATGCGGACCTCGCCGAAGAAGTCGGCCATCTCGAGGGCTTCGATGCGCTGCTCGAGCGTCTTCTTGACGCGCTCCTCGAAGCCCGAGTAGGTGTGGATGATGTACCACTGCTTCGGCATTCGTCTGGCCCCCGCTACGACTTGAGGAGGTCGATCAGCCACTGCACCAGCCGATAGAACCCCAGGTCGCAGACGTACAGGAAAATCCCGAATATGAAAGACGCCGCAATGACCACGACCGTCGTGGCCACCACCTCCTCACGGGCCGGCCACGTGACCTTCTTGGTCTCGACAGCCACCTCGCGGAGGAACGTCTTGAGCCTTTGCCACCAGTTCATTCGCCGCGCCTCCCTGGCGCTAGGGGTTTCTGGCAGGCCAGGAGGGACTCGAACCCCCAACCACCGGTTTTGGAGACCGGGACTCTACCAATTGAGCTACTGGCCTTCACGGGACGCAACTACTTCACTTCCTTGTGCAGCGTGTGCCTGCGGCAGAACTTGCAGTACTTCTTCACCTCCAGCCGCTCGGTCTGCTTCTTCTTGTTCCGGGTAGCGGTGTAGGTGCGCCTCTTGCACTCGCCGCACGCAAGCTGAATGTTTTCGCGCATCACTCAAACCCTTCGCGGCCGCGGGCCGCCCGTGAGCACGGCTCGAAGCCGCGCCTACTCGATGACTTCGGTGATGGTGCCGGCGCCGACCGTGCGACCGCCCTCACGAATGGCGAACCGCAGCCCCTTCTCCATCGCAATCGGCGTGATCAACTCCACCTCCACCGCAATGTTGTCCCCAGGCATCACCATCT
>JBGQAK010000007.1:0-194683 GCA_041494245.1 Thermoanaerobaculaceae bacterium | reverse complement strand
GATCTCCTGGGCCGCACCAGCGAGCAGGGCGGGGGAACCTGCCGTCCGGGTGTCGAGCAGGCGACACGGCGCGATCGCCACCAGCGGCAGAGCCCGCACCACGGCCGGCTCCGCAGCGACCTCTGGTCCCTCGGCCGCTGGCGTGCCGGCAGCCGGGATCGCCCCGGACGGCAGCCAGTACGGCGGCGCCGCCCAGCTCGCCAGTGGCATTTCCGCCGGCCCCTGGGCCAGCACGACAGCTCCCAGGCACACGATCACCAAAGTCAGAACACCCACTCGACGTGTGGTCATGGTAAGTCCCCCCCTGTCGTGAAGGCAGCGTCCCGAGGGCGACGTGCATCAGGCTGCCCATCAAGGCCGGGCGCAGTCTTCAGGCTGTCTTGGCCGGCACCCTAGGTGCAGGCGTCTTCTTTGTCAATGCCTGTCTTGCGTCAGGTTCGCAGCTAGAGGGCGAGGGCGGAGCGGTCGAGTGAGCGGAGTTTGAAGGCTACTAGCAAGGGTGCGAAGACGGGAAGCGAAGAGCGCTCAACTGAACGGTCACCCGTTGCCCACCGGAATCCGGTCCCGCCAAGATCGCCACTCTAAGGTCAGTCTGGGAAGGTCCGACATTCTTAGCGTATGGGTAGGGCAGATTGATCCCCTGCCCAGCCTCTGACGCTAAGGCCGTCCTATGCGAATCGAAGCTTGCATTGCTCCCGTTCGTCTACCGCGGGAGCAATCGGTGGCGCCCACCCGCTACTTGATCAACCCCAGTTGCTTCATTAGGTCCAGGTTGTCGAAATACGTCCTATCTTCGGCGATCAGCCCGTCAGGCGAGATCTTGGCGAGGAACACGAACCGGAGATTGAAGCTCTTTCCCGTGGGAGCCACGTCGCCTTCCGGGGTCGCCAGGGGGCCTGTAAACGTACCGTGACCGACGCCTTCGAAGATGATCGTGTCTCCGGAATAGAAGATCGAGGTGAATTCGGCTTTGGAATCTGAAAAGGCCCTGTATGAGTCCTGCTGATACTTCAGGAGGGCCGCATGACCGCGGACCGGTCCCGGCTCGCCCGATTGGATCATGACGGCGTCCTGCGCATAGAGGTTGGCGAGGGCCACAGGATCACGGCCGCCGTTCATCGTTTTGACGATTTTGTCCGCGATTTTCTTCAGGTCCAACTTTGGCTTTTCCGCGTAGCCCTGGCTAGAAACCATGATCAAAAGAACGCTGGCGAGCAAGAGAACGGAGAACTTGGTTTTCATGGCACCCCCTTCAAAGTTCGACAACTGCGCTGCCCTCATGAGTTAGACACCGCGTGCGCCTGCACGATACGTCGCTCTTCTCCTCCTTTCCGTTTCCCTGCGTTGAGAGGTCACCGGCGGATCAGGTCAAAGCCTCAACGTCACCGCGCACTCCGCCTTCTCAGATCCGAGTGAACGCCCTGCGCCTCCTTCTGGATTTCGCCGTCAATATCGGCTCGCTCCCTATCCCCTGTCAAGGCACCCAGCAGCGCTGCGGGGGCGGGGGAGAGACGCCATCGTGTCGGCCCGCAAGAAAGCTTTCGCAATGGGTCTGTGGGCGGCTCGATTCTTGCTTTCGCAGGGGTTCCCGGCCCGGCGGGGATGCCGTGGGTCCCTCCTGGTAAGGGCGTTACGTCCACTGACATGACCCCATCGGGAAGTCGGGCCGAATATGGGCCGAAGATCGGACTCTCTGAGGCGATGAACGCGCTCGAGCGCGACCAGGCGTTCCTGCTGGAGGGCGGCGTGTTCAGCGCCGACCTCATCGAGCGCTGGATCGCCCGCGAGCGCAAGGAGGAGCGCGAGGTCCGCAACCGCCCGCACCCCTACGAGATCGAGCTGTACTACGGGTTGTAGAGGGCTTCACCGGATCCGCGGTCAACGCTGGCAGAAGGCGCGCTGTCCCCGCAGGAACGAAGCTTCAAACCAATTGAGATCTGTCTCATTTAGGTTACGCACGTGGAGAGGAACCTCGCCGCCGGCCGTGTATCATCTCGAAAACGCCGTGTGTATTCCACCTTTCCCCTCGCCATGGGTAGCTGCGTTGCGATCGTTCGCCCGCCACGCCGCAGCATCGCACTCAGCATGGCGAGCGTCTCGGAGGCTCGGATGAACATCCCATTTTCGCCGGCGTTTCTGTGGCCGATTCCGGTGGCGCTGGTGGTCGGGGGAATCGTGTTCGAGAGGAGGCGGCGGAAGCGACAGGCGACACGGGTCGAGCCACCGCCGTCCGAGGGGGCGAATCCTCCACCCGGCGTTCGGCGGTGGGAGTGGGCGGTCTCCGTCTGCCTCATTTGGCTGGGCGTCACGTGGTCGTGGTCGCTGTTGAAGTTCGCCGTTCCACCGATCCAGGGGCGGGTGGTGGACCGCGATACCGGGGCGCCGATCGGCGGTGTGCTGTTCATGAGGGACCTTAGCCGGGCGGCGTTGCTGGGGTTCATTGCAATGAGCGGGTCGGGGGAGGAACTTGCCGCACCGACTGTGAGCGTCCGCAGCGACCGGCAGGGCAAGTTTCGCATTCCTGGGTGGGTGGCGGTGGTGCCGATGGGTGTCTGGGGTCTGAGCGACCTGAGCTGGGTTGCGTACGCCGAGGACCATATCCCGATCCTCTTCGAGGCACCTTCGCCGGGTTTCCACCCATTTCTATTTCACAACTTCCCGCACCAGGGCTTACCCGCAACAGGGTTTCCATTTGAGTGGGTGGCAGCCAGTTGGTTGAGCAATTGGCAGCCGGTGAGGGTTGAGGTGACGATGAAGCGCAAGGTGACACCGTCGGACTTCTCGGCTTGGTTCTCCCAGACCGTAGGCCTTGTGCAACGGCAGATGCTACCAGTCGACGAATTGGTCAAACAGTCAGTGAAGTTCGTAGAGGGAGGAGGCGAGATCACACCTTCGGTAAGCGCGGCAATCAGCTCAATTGTCAACCACCTCGACTTCGACTCGGCCCGCCGGATCGAGGCCGCGTGTGCGCCAGGCCGGACCAAGCCCTGCCTGGCCGAATTTCGAACTCGCATACTGAGTCAACGACTCGTGCGTGAGGTAGCGCGAGACTTTGATTCCGGGGATGTGGAGAAGGGATTCCGTTGCTTGGATGCCGGTGGTGAAGTGACCCAAGCCATGCGCGAGGATGTTCTCCCCAAGGCCTACTACGATGCCTTCTGGTTGCACCCTCAGACGTGGCGGCCAGCCAGGAGGGTGTTGGTTCACGAGCGGGACCGGTGCGCTCGTACGACAGGGCTCTGTGGCACCCGCTACTCCGATTGGCTTGAGCGAGAGTTCAAACACATTGAAAACCTCCGAGCGCTCACTCGTGCCGAGCGCGCCATGGAATTGGAAACGACGCCCCTCCAAAAAGCGCGGCCTGATTAGGGCGCTTCCGACCTCATCGAGCGCTGGATCGCCCGCGAGGGCAAGGAGGAGCGCGAGGTCCGCAACCGCCCGCACCCCTACGAGATCGAGCTGTACTACGGGCTGTAGGCAGCGCTGACAATCCCATCGCTTCGGCGCGCGGGGCGCGCAAAGCCTCGCCGCCACGGCACGCCACCACAGTTGCGCTTGAGCGGCAGGCATCGAGACGCCGACTTCTTGAGTGCGCGTCAAGCAGTCGACGGTTCGATTCCAGTCGCCTCCACCAACTTAGGAGACAAACAGGCAGAGCGGGTTGCACCGGGGTCGCACTCCACTAATAGAAGATCTGGCACGGAGCACGCTGCATGCGTGGTGGCCTCGTTTCCCAGCGGCCTGTTGTGGCCTACAATTGCGCAACGCCAGATTGACAGCGGGGGTCCTATGGGCGCGTGGGTCGGCGACAAACTATGGGAGCTTTTCCTGAGTCGTAGGCGACTGAGGGTCGAGGTTCACAAAGCCTTTTTTCAGGGAGCTGCCAAGGAGTGCGTCTTTGTCACCGTCACTAATCTCTCCCGAGGACGAGAGCTGGAGATAACCCACGTCTTCTTTGACTGCGAGCCTGAAGTTGACGTTATGAATCCCTACCGACCGCTCCCCAAGAGGCTGAAGCCTGACGAGCCGTGGACAACGTGGGTCGAAACTACTGACCTGCCAGCGTGGGCGCATGAGCGTGCGCATGAACTTGCTCGCGTCAGACTTAGTAACGGCAGGATAGTCAAATCCAAAGCGACGAAGAGTGTACGCCCTGGCGGATCGGTGCCGGGTTGGCCGACTAGTCAGCCGTAGCTTGAGGGTTCGCGCCACTGGCCTGCCCAGGCCGCACACTGTAGGCTACCATCAGCGCATGCCATGGTGGGAAGAGACGGTCCACGCGCTAGTGGTGATGCACGACTGGAAGCAGCAGAAGCGGCTTGAGGGCCCCATCCGCGACTTGGTGGGGCTAGCGATCGAGCGAGCAAGGCTCGAAGGTTACGAGCAGGGATACGCGGACGGGAAGCGGAGAGCGGTCAACTGAGCGGGCGCCGTTACCCCCTTTGGCGCTTGACCACGCGTCCAATTGTTTTGTCAGAACTCGAGTTTGGCCTGTGCGGGATTCTTGACCTTTCCTGACTTCGGCGCCTCGCGGGCTTCTTCCGGCACGGGAGGAAGATCGTCGGCCTTGAAAAGCCTGTCGGCCAGGACCTCAGTCAGCAACTGCCTCTGGGCCGGATAGCCCTCGATGGTCTTTTCGAGCACCCAGAGCAGCTCCAGCAGTTCCCGGGTGAACTCATGGGTCCAGGACTTGGGGCAGATGTCGTCGAGTGGCGAGGATTTCTTGCCGGACCGGTCTTTCATCCGGTAGCCGAGCCAGGATTTGACCACCTTGAACCCGGAGACCTCGAACTCGAAGATCTCCGGCTCGACCGGCGAGAATCGACCGTCGCCGACACGGAGGGTCTTCAAGCCCTCGTTGTAGCTGAACTCGTTGGGGTACTTGTCCTCGCCCTCGGAGACGGCGGCGAGGCACTTGGCGCGGCCCTTGGGGCCTTCCCCGGCCGGCCGGTCCTTGGCTGTCAAGCGTTCGCCATAGGTGTGCAGCCAAATCAGCTCTTTGCCGAACTCGGCGGCCTTGACGAAGAGCTTGCCATTTCGGGTGAGCGGCACGCGCACCTCGCGGCTGGAAAGCTCCGTGGCGAAGCGCAACGTGTACTCTGGCTGGGCAAGCAGGGCGTAAACGTAACCGGCCAGGTCCTCCGGCGTGACTTCCCGGTCGTACTCCGGGCCGAGCAACTCCCGTAGACCTGGGAGAATGTTCGGGTCCTTCGCCGAAGAGTCGCGGTAGAGGGGGATGGCGTCTTTGGCTCCCCGGTTGCAGAAATAATGGAGGTCAGGGACTGCAGCGGATGCCGTAAGCGCTGGTCCTGCTCCCAGCGGAACAGAGAAAGACCCCGTGAGATAAACCTGCTGGTCGCTCTGGACTTGCCATAGCGATGGCCGGAGGAAATCACCCAACCGATTGTCAGGGATGACGAATTGTCGGTCAAATGAACGGTAGCCGTACCGCGCTGGGTTTCGGATGTCCGAGTCAGCGGCTTTCTCCAAGGGCAGAAGTCTGTCTTTGCCGTTCAGGTCAGGGTAAGAATTTGAAATCTTTCGATCTCGCGTCTCCTTGAAGACACCAGGTTTGTCGTTCGAGTTTACGAAAGCTCTCCAGCGCCGACGTAACACATCCGCTTCGGGGGCTATCGGCCAAGAGCGTTTGAACTGCGCGCCGGATTGCTGCCATGGGAAAATGTCGGTGAGGTTTGGCCACGCGTTGAAGCCGCCAGTCGAAACCGGCCGGAACGGCGCCTGCCAGTCGCTCGGGCACTCCTGCCACTTGAGGCTCTTGTGCGACCTGATGCGATCGAGCTTCTTGAGCTTCTCCTCCCGGCTGCCTTCGATGCGGGTGTAGCGCACCGTCGCGGGAACGCCCTTGTTGTCCTTTCGCGCCTTGCGCCAGGCCACGAAGATCGCCACCGGCGTCTGGATCGCGAAAACGTTCTCGTCCTTGCGTGTCCCGCGCCCCTCGCCGCCGAGGTCGATAATGTCAACGTGGTCACACTCCCGGCGCATGTGCTCGCGGACGCCGACGAAGGCGTCGCCGTCAAGGTAGCTTGATGCGGTAATGAAGGAGACAATGCCCGGCCCCGTGGCCGACTTGTGCTCGAAGACCTTCCAGAGCGCCCAGCGGATGAAGTAAACGTACAGGTTGTAGAGGTTCTTGAGATGGACGCCGTGGCCGGCCTTGCGGGCCGGCTCAAGAAAGTCTTCCAAGATGCTGCGCTCGTCCTTGCCGCCGTAGCGGACCCAGCCGCCGGTGACGGCCTTGTTGCCCGCCGCGGCGGCCTCGTGGCGGCCGTAGGGCGGGTTGCCGAGGCAGATCAGGACGTGCTCAGAATCCTTGACCGTCAGCGCGCGCTCGTGCTCCTTGGCGATGGGTTCGTGGAAGAGCGGCGGGGCCGGCGGCTTGACGTGCGGGCTCTCCAGCGTGTTGGTCAGGTAGATGCCCGGCCCGCCCTGCGGGAGCGTCGCGCCGTAGGCTACGAGCGCCCGCGCGAAGCGGAGCTGGGCGACGGCGTAGGGGCCGACCATCCACTCGAAGCCGTGGAGGTTATTCACTAGGCTGCGGGCACCTCCTTTGAGCGCCCCCTTTCCTTCGTCGCGCTCCACGCGCTCCAGGGCGTGGTCAATGATTGCCATGAGGTACGTCGCCGTTCCCAGTGCAGGGTCGAGGGTGAAGACCCCTGCATCGACGAAACCCATCCGCTTGCCCAGGTGTTTTGCCAGAATCTCGTCGATCAGGTGCACCTGGCAGCGCGTTACTTCCACTGGTGTGAAGTACACCCCCCAGGCCTTGCGGAGCTTCGGGTCGTACTTCGCAAGGAAGTGCTCGTAGAAGAAGAGCCAGGGGCCTTCGGCCGTAGCCTCATCGAACAGGCGTCCCTCGGCCCAGAGGGAACTCGGCTGGATTTCGTGAATAACGCGCTGAGCGAGGGACAGCGAGGACGAGATTTCCGTGAGCGCCTGCGGGTCAGTCAAGAATTGCAGGGAGCGCGAAAGCAGCAGGTGGTGGGGAGCCAACGTTTCGTAGGCGCTGTTCAGCTCCAGGACGTCGGCACCCTCCATGTTGGCCAGGAGCAGGGCGAAGATCACCGTTTGGGCGTAGGCGTCGGCGAACTGCCGGTCGCTCGCGTCCGGGAACAGCAGGTTCTGGATCTCCTCCTTCAGGCTGCGGAGGGGGGAAGGGCCGTCCTTGAGCGCGTCCAAGACCTCTTCCCGAATCAGGCGACAGTAAGGGGCTAGGAACTCGGCAAGCTCCTTAGGCTTCCGCGGCACTATCGGCGTCCAGGACGTGAACGCGACGAAAAGGTCGAAGAGGTCCCGGGCGTCCTCGGCGGCAACAGCCCTTTCTCCGTCAGCCACCACGTTGCCCCTCAGACGGACGAGCTTGGCGGCTGGCTTGCCCTCCCTATACAGGCCCCACTCGTTCCCGTCGGTATAGATAATGTTGGGGAGAGCCTTAAATCGCTCCCACTGTTCACGGTCATGTCCCCTGTATAAGTCCGGGTTTGCTCTTTTGCCCGGAGCTTTTAGCTCCACATAGCCGATCAGCAACTTGCCGTCATGCGCGGCGAAGTCCGGTTTGCCAAGACGGTCCTTGAGCAGCGACGCACCCTTGAGCACGATGCTCTTGGAGACGATCTTGCCGTAGGAGGTGAACAGTTGATCAATGGGGGGCTTGAGCTGGTCTTCGGGCTCACCACGAGCCGCCGCCGCAAACTTGGCATGGACCTGCTCGGCGAAGGTCCGCAACACGGGGAGTAGCTGGTCTCCTGGTGTCAGGTTTTGCGTTTCCTTCAGCATCTTGGTCGGCTTCTTCATCTATACCTTTCGGCGGGCAGGCTGATTTTCAATTGACCAGCCTGGCCTCAACTAAGAGAGATACGAAGTTGCTTTTCACTGAATGGAGGATAGCGCCAGTCGGAAACGAGTCAACGCCCCCCCCGGAGCGGCCGCGACAGCACACTCTCGGGGCATGACCTGCATGGTGAACGCCGTGGGGGCGCGAGAGGGAAGCGGAAAGCGCCGCACCGCGGGCAGACGAGGGGATCGACCTCGATGATGCGACGGTCGCTGTGCCGGTCGAGACCCAGGAGAGTGGTACGCATACTGTCGTCATCGGTGTATACGGCAACGACGGGCACGTGCTCGCTGCAGGCTCAGCGCAGGTAGATGTGGCTGGTGGCCGAGTGCTCGCGATGCGGACCGATCGTGCCGCGTACGTCAGCGAGCCGATCGCTCTCCTCGCGGATATGCAAGGCTCGGGCGCGGGGGTCTTCAGGTTGGTACTCGATGGGAACCTCGTGAGCACGACAAACCTCAACCTGACTGGTGTGCAACGCCTGTCCCTTCCGCTGCCGTCTGTGAGCGAAGGGCAGCACCAACTCGAGGGGGCGCTCACTGTGAATGATTTGGTGTCCCGGGCCTCGGCGTCGTTCTACAAAGTGAAACCTCCCAACCAGCCGCCTGACTGCCCGAACGCCCGCGCCGTACCGGGCTCGCTTTGGCCCGCCAACCATAAGATGAAGACCATCTCCATCGCAGGAGTAATGGATCCCGACGGAGACGTGGTGACTATCGAGATTACGGGGGTGCGCCAGGACGAGCCGGTGAAGGGTACCGGCGACGGGGACACGAGCCCGGACGCGACGCTGAAGCCCCTGCAGGTCAGAGCCGAGCGTGCAGGATCGGGGAACGGGCGCGTCTATCACGTTCTCTTCCGTGCCACAGATGGAAAAGGGGGTGTGACCAACGGTGAGGTGACCGTGTGCGTCCCGCATGACCAGGGTGGAGGGGGGTGCATCGACGACGGTCCGAGGTACGACTCCACCCAGCCCTGAGTGGGTTTCGATTTCGCGTTTGCGGGCCCGTGAAAGTGCTTGCCTGCCGTCCACCGGGACTCTCAGATCCCGGGGGAAGGCACGACTTGGGTTGCCCAGGTTCCTCGGTTTGAAAAGTGGCCGGCCGTAACTTGCGTCGCTGCAGGGTCTTTTGACCATCCAGGGTGACAGGAGGCCGGGGCGTCACAAGGGCATCTGCAGGGCTTTCTGCCAGAATGGGTCTGCCGCAAAGAAGGCGTGTCCGCGTTGCGGAGCCTCTTGGAGCACGATGTCTTTCAAAACTTCGACACATGGCTTAGATATAATTGCTTTGATGTAGGGCGGCATACGCCGCCGTCGGAAGGTGAACCCATGAGCAACAAGTCCCCACGAGCGAGATGCCGGCGTGGCCTGTGGCTGATCGCCCTGGCCGTGGTGCTGTTCGCGGTGGCGGGCGAGGCGGCGTACCTGCGCAACGTGCCGCAGACGGTCGCGCAGCCGGACGGGACGGTGCTACACCTGTTCGCGACCGGCGACGAGTACTACAACTGGCTGCACGACGCTGATGGGTACGTGGTCGTGCGCGACTCACAGACCGGCTATCTCGTCTACGCCGTCAAGACGGACCTCGTCGAGCGCTGGACCGCACGCACGCGCAACGAGGAGCGCCAGGTCCGCAACCGCCCCCACCCCAACGAGATCGAGCTGTACTACGGGCTGTAACCGAAAAGAGGACATTACTCTACCTGACCTCCCAGTCGGCGTGGGGTCGACGGGTGAAGGCGGGTCTCAGCTCAAAATCTGCGCGGGCGAGCACCGGGTCAGTTTGCCGCGTCTCCGGTCTGCCTCGTGCATGATCATGTTCAAAGGCAGCGCACAGTCCTAAGGGTGGGACAATGTCAAATGTGGTGAGGATTTCCCGTGCAGGGTCCCGGGGTCGCTGCTGCTGTGCAGAGGTTAGATGGTTGTTCCCTAGTTATAGCGTTGGACCCCTTCCTGAAACCGCGAGAAATGAATAGAAAGTTTCAACAAGAGCACATAAAATCCCACCTGGCTCAGGGTAAAGATGCGGCTTCTATCACGTTGGACGAAATCGTCGAGCGGGTGGGTGTGAATGTCGTCAAGGAGAATCATGCTTTCCTCAAACGTACCCGGTAACTCCGGTAGCCAGAAGATCGAAGTTACCTCTTGCTTGCGGATGCTTGCGAGCTTTCCTTCTATCTGCTCATCGCTTCGGCCCGCATCACGCAACAGCCGCCTGTACTTGCTTAGCCGGATAAGAGGAGAGAAGAGGACCCGCCCCGGAAGCATTTGGAGGTTCTCTGGGCTGATATCGCAGCTATTTGAAAGGATCACGCCAGAGATAACCTTCCTCTCGGAAGTGAAGAAATCCAGAACGACAAACCCTCTCCAACCGTCACCTTGGAGCAACGTTTGCTCAGGTGGCTTGTCAAGGTAGAACTCTCTTATGCGCGGGAACTCACGGAGCTGTTCGAAAAGCTCTCGCTGCTGTGTTGAGGTTAGGTACTTTGGCAGGTAGAGCTTGGCTTGCTCGAATATGTCCGGGCTACTCATAAAGGTCCCAGAGGTGGGCGTCCAGCAGTCGCCTATCCTCTGGATCAAGGTCCCGTTGCCTCATAACCAGGAAGCTGTGCAGATCGACCAGAGCCTGTAACAAATCGGCAGGCGTAAGATCCGAAAAGGTGGAGCTGGTGGTTGAACTTTGATTGGCCAGCGTGAAACGGTACTGCACATTCAAGGTGCGGGGCCCGCCCGTCAGGCGAGCCGCGGCAGGAGGCACGCGCAAAGCCAGGCCTAAGACGGCTGCCCTCAGCCCGGTCTGAGCGAGGGTGCTGCTTCGATCCACCTCTGGTGCCACAGCGGGTCGGTACGCCATGATCAACCCTCCCACAATGGGCCGAGTGCTTCGAGTGTTGCAGGAGCGAGTAGGCCAAAGAAAATATTCTTCAGGGTCACATGAGCATCGTCCAAAGTTGAAAGAGCCGTGTTCCAGACGTCACCGCCGTCGGCCTGCTTGATCGTATCTAGAGAGAATAGCAGCCCGCTTCGCGATTTGCCTTGTACTTCAGCCGTAGCTTGCCCAACGATTTCGACAATATTGGTGAAGCCGTGCAGGTCAAACTCGTTGCGAAGCCGAAATCCCCGATCGGTCACACTAAACTCACCAAGTTTCAGCTCGATACTAAGAAGCGAGAGGGGAGAACCCTGGCCAGTCTCCAGTATGTTGACACACTTCAACGATAGGCGCTCCACACGCTCGACCTGGCTCGTGTCCTTGAACGCCTGCAACGATTCCTCACATAGTGCGTGGAAGTGCGGCCAGCCGTGGTAAGGGGGCATCTTACTGACAGTGAACACATGATCACCTAAGAGAAGCGCCTCACTCTGCCCCGATAGGCGCAGATGCGGGACGTACTTGAGGTTGACGTCTGCCTCTCGCATCTCTTTGGGGAAGTCTGCCAGGGGGAGTTTCTCGAGCTTAGGGAAACGCTTTCCAACGCGTGGGTAAATAAGCCCCGGAAGGAGATCCCCTGTCGAACCTATCGTGCTTGCGAAGCGGACCTCGAAAACCACCTCGACCAGCGGCGGGTGCTGCAACCGGACAGGCACTCTCGCCATCGGTCCTCCAGTTCGGCTCATTGTAAACGATCCTGAACCCCCGGTCTAACGCGGCGCCCTAGGGAGCGAAGTCTATCAGGCTAAATATTTTACCACTTCCTCCAGGGACCTGTGCCTCGTGGGTGGGTGGAGCCGAACTGCATCGAACCGTCGACCTCTTGAAGGTCATCATAGGTTGTCCTTCTTGGGGGCTTCTGCCGAGGCTGACCCACGACTCGCCACCGCGCCTTCCTTCAAGGAGAAGCGCGACCGTGGCTAGATTACGACGGTGCGCGGACAGGGCGGCTTTCAAAATCGCTGCGGATGGCTTAGATTCGGGTGTGTCGTGCGGGCGGCGCGGGCCGCCGTCGGAAGGTGAACCCATGGGCATTTCCCCTCGAGCAAGGCGCCGGGGTGGCATATGGCTGATCGTCCTCGTTGCGCTGCTCGTGGCGGTGGCGGGCGAGGCGGCGTACCGGCGCAACGTGCCGCAGACGGTCACGCAGCCGGACGGCACGGTGCTGCACCTGTTCGCGACCGGCGACGAGTACTACAACTGGCTGCACGACGCCGACGGGTACGTGGTGGTCCGCGACCCGCAGAGCGGATACCTCGTGTACGCGGTCAAGGTGGACGGCCGCCTGCAGCCCTCCGCGTTCCGGGTGGGGGAGGCGGACCCCGCGGCGCTGGGCCTCGAGAAGGGGGTTAAGCCCGACCCACAGTACCTTCCGGCCCCTGAGGAGCTGTTCCCGGCAGGGAGGCGCCATCTTCAGGCGCGGGCCCAGGCCCTCGCCAACGCGCCGGAGTTCTCCCACATCAACAACATCGTGATCTTCATTCGTTTCGCCGACGATTCCGCGGCCGGTTTCCAGGCGCCGGGCTCGTACCAGATGTGGCTCAACGCCGCAAACTCGACGGACAGCTCGCTGCGGTGGTACTTCCTGGAGGCGTCCTACGGCCAACTCACCGTGGACAGCAGCTTCTTCCCGGCGCCCTCGGGTTCGACCGTCGTTTCCTTCCAGGACACGCACAACCGCTCGTACTACCGGCTCCAGGGCAGCACCAACCCGGACGGCTACACCGACGGGAACCGCGGCGAGCGCGAGCACACGCTGCTGAAGGCGGCGGTGGACAGCATCTCGTCCCAGGTGCCGCCCGGGCTGGACCTCGACACCAACCACGACGGCTTCGTGGACAACGTGGTCTTCGTCGTGAGCGGCTCGCCGGACGGCTGGGGCAACCTCCTGTGGCCGCACCGGTGGGCGATGAGCGCGGACTTTGCCGCGACCGCAACGATCAACGGAAAGACCGTGGACGACTACAACTTCGAGCTCGACAACGGCATCGCGGTCGGGGAGCTGTGCCACGAGATGACGCACACGCTGGGCGCCCCGGACCTCTACCACTACGACACGTGCTCATCCGCGGTCGGTCTCGACCCGGTCGGGCGGTGGGACATCATGGGCTACGACGCGAACCCGCCGCAGCACATGACGGCGTACTTGAAGTACCAGTACATGGGGTGGATCCCCCAGATCCCGCTGATCTCGACCTCGGGGCCGTACTCCCTGCACCCGCTGACCTCGGCGAGCAACAACTGCTACAGGATCGCCTCGCCCGACTCGACGAGTGAGTACTTCGTCGTGGAGTACCGCAAGCGCAGCTTCCCATTCGAGAACATGGTGCCGGGCGACGGTCTCCTCGTCTACCGGATCAAGACGGGAATCCGCGGCAACAGCTGCGGGCCTCCGGACGAGCTCTACATCTACCGCCCCGACGGTACGGTGACGCGCCAGGGGAACCTCCTCAACGCGTACTTCGCGAACAACACGGTGCCACCACGCACAGCCATCGACGACACCACCAATCCCTCATCGTTCCTGTCCGCCGGGTACCCCGGTGGCCTCTCGATCTCCAATGTCGGCGCGCCGGGGGACACGATCTCATTCACGGTCACGATCCAGCAGCCGTGCTCTGCCCCCGGTACATTCAGCCTTACCTCTCCGGCCAACGGAGCCGCCGTCCCCGCCACCGGCCCAGTCACGCTGAGCTGGGGCGCGTCCGAAGGCGCGGCTTCCTACGACGTCTATTTCGGGAACGACCAGAACCCGCCGCTGCTCGGCAACCAGACGGGCACGAGCGTCAACGTGAGCGTGACCGCGGGATCGAGCTACTTCTGGAAGGTGGTGGCCAAGGACCCGTGCGGCGAGGCCGCGGCCCCCGCGAGCGGGACATGGGCGTTCTCCGCCGGCGCCTCGGGCGGCATCACGCTCCTCGCCGACGACTTCGAGAGCGGCCTGTCCAAGTGGAGGCTCGGCAAGACGAGCGGAGCCAGCGGCACGGCCTGGGGCCTCGCGAGCTGCAAGACGGCAGGCGGCAACGGCGCCGTGTGGTGCGCCGCCGGCGGCTTGGCGCCGCAGACCCCGTGCACGCAGTACGCGCCCAACCAGGGCACCTTCCTGGTTGCTGGGCCGTTCTCGCTCGCCGACGCCACGGACGGCACCTGGGACTTCGACCTCTGGATGGACATCGACGACGGCGGCAACGCGGTCAATCCGACGGACGCGGTCTACTGGATGTGGTCCGTTGACGGGACAAACTATTACGGTTTCGAGAGCTCCGGGGCGACCACCGGCTGGGAGCACGTGTCGGTCAAGATGAAGGACATGACCGTGGAAAACGACGCTCCGATCCTCGGGCAGTCGAACGTGTCCTTCGCGTTCCTGTTCTTGTCGGATGCGACCACCCAGAAAGAGGGCGCCTACATCGACAACGTGGTGATCAAGAAGGTGATCGCCCCGCTCGGGCCCATTCCCCGCAAGCACTTGCGGCGCATGTAATTCCGCCGGCCCCCGCAGGGCGAGAGGGGGCGGCCCGGCCCGCTCCGTTTTCTCCGCTCGCGCCGGCGTCACTTCTTCGCGGCGATCGGGTTGCCTTCCTTGTCCAGCTCGACGATCGGGCCGAGCTGCAGCTTCTCCAGCTCGGGCTTGACGACCTTGGCGTCGCCGACCACCACGATGGCCAGATCGTCCGGCAGGATCAGCTTCGGACCCAGCTTGGAGAGCTCGGAGGCCTTGACCGCCATGACCTGCTTGGGGAACGTCTCCAGCGTGTCGTCGGGCAGGCCGTAGAGGACGACGTCCGAAAGCTGCATGGCGATCTGCCCCGGCGTCTCGAACCGCCGCACGTAGCCGTTGACGATCGTGCCCTGCGCGTACGACAGCTCCTTGTCGGTGATCGGCCGCTTGCCCGCGATGCCCTCGAGCTCGGCGAGGATCTCCTTGAGAGCCGGCACCGTGACCTTGGTCTGGACCGGGGCGCCGGCCGTGAAGCTGCCCGAGAAGCGGTCGAACTGGAAGCGCGACCGGGCGCCGTAGGTGTAGCCCTTGTCCTCGCGCAGGTTGAGGTTCAGGCGCGAGACGAACTGTCCGCCGAACGCGGCGTTGAGCACCTCGATGACGGCGTACTCCTTCGTGCTGCGGGGCACGCCGACCAGGCCCGCGGTAATCACCGACTGGGCCGCGGCCGGCTTGTCGACCAGGTAGATCGTGCGCTTCCCGTGCTGCGGCGCGGGCTTGAGCGAAAGGGGCGGCGCCTTGCCGCCCTTCCAGGCGCCCAGGCAGGGCGCCAGTTTGGCCTCCATCTCGGCCCGCGTCACGTCGCCGACCACGATGAGGTCCGCGTTGGCCGGCACGTAGCCGGCCTTCCAGAAGCCCTTGACGTCGTCGAGCGTGATCGCGGCGACCGCGTTGGGGTTGCCCATGGGGAGGTGGCCGTACGGGTAGTCGGGGAAGAGCACGCGCGTCATCGCGAGGCCGGCCAGGTACTCGGGCTGGTCCTCCATCTGCTGGAAGCGCACCAGCAGGCGCTTGCGTTGCCTCTCCAGCTCGGCGGCCGGGAAGTCGGGCTTCGTGACCACGTCGGAGTAGATCGCGAGCGAGGCGTCGAGGCGGGTCTTGATGGCGGAGAGCGAGATCGCCGTGGCGTCCGCGGAGACGTTGGTCCGCATCTCGGCGCCCAACCCCTCGAGCGCCTCGGCGATCTGCTGCGAGGTGCGCCCGGCTGCTCCCTCCTGCAGGAGCGTGGCGGTCATGGACGCCAGCCCCGGGCGCTGTGCGGGATCGGCGGAGGACCCGCCGCGCACGAGGAGGTAGAGGTTCACCAGCGGGAGGTCGTGGTACTCGACGAGCACGACGTCGAGACCGTTGGCGAGCTTGAAGTGCTGGCGCGCGGGGAGCTTGAACGCGTTCTCGGGTCCCTGGCCCGGCATCGAGGACCGGTCGAACTTGGTGGCGAGGTCCGAGGTCTCCGGCTTGACCTGGGGCATCGGGTTCACGCGGGCGACCAGGCGGTCGGCGCCCAGGTAGCGGCGCGCGGCGGCGGTGACCCCCTCAGGCGTGAGGTCGAGGTAGCGCTGGAGGTCCCAGCGGTACATGTCGGGTTGGCCGAGGAACTGGTAGTACTCGTTGAGCCGGTCCGAGAGCCCGCCGAAGCCGCCGATGCTCTGCATGGAGCGCACGTAGTCCGCGGTGGTCATGGTCTGGATGCGCTCCAGCTCGTCCTTGGAGATGCCCTTGTCGAGGGCTTCCTTGAGCACCTCGAGGGCAGCGGCCTCGACCTCCTGCAGGGTGCGGCCAGGCCGCGGCGTGAGCGTGATGTTGAAGGTGCCGGCGATCTGCTGTGCGTTGTGGGTGCTCATCGCGTCCTGCGCGATCTGCTTCTCGTAGACGAGCTTCTGGTAGAGGCGCGAGGTCTTGCCCCCGCCCAAGATGCGGCCGAACACGTCGAGCGCGGCGTCATCGGCGGTGTAGATCGGCACGGTCGGCCAGACGTAGGTTGTGCGCGGCAGTTGCACGCGGTCCTGGATCTCGAGCGCGACCTGTCCGGACAGCTTGGGGACCCAGCGCTCGATGCGGCTTACCGGAGGTCCGGGGGGGAGCGCGCCGAAGACCTTCTCGATGAGCTGCCTTGTCTGCTTGGGGTCGAAGTCGCCGGTCACGCACAGACCGGCGTTGTTGGGGGTGTAGTAGCTGCGGAAGAAGTCCTTCACGTCGTCGAGGCTCGCCGCCTGGAGATCCGCGATCGAACCGATGGTGAGCCAGGAGTAGGGGTGGTTGGGCGGGTAGAGGACGGCGGCGATCCTCTCGCGCACCGTGCCGTACGGGCGGTTCTCGTAGTTCTGCCGCCGCTCGTTGGAGACCACCGAGATCTGGTTGGCCAGGCGCTCCTGCGTCATCGCGTCGAGCAGGAACCCCATGCGGTCCGCCTCCATCCAGAGGGCGCGCTCGAGGTAACCGGAGGGGACCATCTCCCAGTACTGGGTGCGGTCGGTGTTGGTGCTGCCGTTGAGGGTGCCGCCGATCTCCTGCAGCGGCTTGAAGTAGCCCTGGTTGGAGTTCTTGCTGCCCTGGAACATCATGTGCTCGAAGAGGTGCGCGAAGCCGGTCTTGCCGGGCTTCTCGTTCTTCGAGCCCACGAAGTACGTGACGTTGACTCCCACGATGGGCAGGGAGTGGTCCTCGTAGAGGATCACGGTCAGCCCGTTGGAGAGCTTGTACTGCTCGACCTTGAGCTTGGGCAGCGGGTTCTCCATGGCGCTCACCACTCCGGCCAGGAGTATCGCAGCCGCGAGAACGAACACAACTCTTGTGCGCATCGGAGGCTCCTTCGATGGAATTTGCCCGGCGCCGCTGAGGGCATGCGCCATTGTACGAGACGCAGCGCGACTTTTTTCCTCGCAGGGGAGGGGCGACCATTGAGACGACGTCTAAAGTTCGATCTGCGTGCCGAGCTCGAGGACCCGGTTGGGCGGGTGCTCACCCGTGCGTCGGCATGAGACTGCCACGGACCGGTCCGCCGCCGCTTCTTATGCCCAGGTGGAAGCGACTCAGCCTCGCCGCCTGCACGGTTCGCCTGCACTGAGATTTCCTTGATCTGCAGGCGGCAGGGACTTATGCGCCCTTGACGTTCCCGGTACTCCAATACGGCCCATCGCGGGCGCTCGGTGCGATGCACCCGGGGCCCGGAGTGCGAGCAGGCGGCCACTTAGCCGTTTGTGGGGGCGCCTGCGCGGCTCGCACGGAAGACTGTGGAGGAACTTGCGATGACCGACCACCTGAAATGCACGGCTGTGGGTGCCCTCCTTGCGGTAATGGTGTGGTTCTCACCGCTTCGGGCGGGCGCCCAGAGCGCACCGGCGGCGCCGGAGGTCGAACAGACCCAACCAGTTCAGCCCCATGCGCAACCTGAGCCGCCCCATTCACCGGTCCCGGCGGCTGATCCGGCCCACACGAAGGCGGCCGAGCCGTTCGCCTTCGCGGACTTCACCTGGCTCAACGGGAATCCCCGAACGAAAGAATCGCCGATCGATACCAAGGTCTTCACCGGCGAGTTTCGGGTTGACACGAGCTACATCTATGACTTCAACCATCCCCAGGACAACACCCTGGTCGGGAGTTCCGAGAGCGGTCGAACGGGTGAGTTTCAGGTGCAGCAGCTGGGGATCGGCGGAGATTTCCACTACGACAACGTGATCGGCAGGCTGATGACGCAGTTCGGGATGTACTCGACGATGACGCCGCGCAACGACGCCAGTCCCTCACGTGGCCAGTGGAACCTCGCCGATGCCTACCGCTACGTCTCCGAGGCGTACGGCGGGTACCACATCGACACGTGGAACGGGATCAACGTCGAGGCGGGCATCTTCATGTCGTACGTCGGCCTCTTCAGCTACTACAACTTCGACAACTGGACGTACCAGCCGTCGTACGTGTCCTCCAACACGCCGTGGTTCTTCAACGGTCTGCGGGTCCAGATCTTCCCCTCTGACAAGCTCAAGATTGAGCCGTGGCTGATCAACGGCTGGCAGTCGTACGGCAGGTTCAACAACAAACCCGGCCTCGGCTTGCAGGTTTTGTGGCGCCCGAACGGTTCTGTCTCGATCCTCTCCAATAGTTACGGCGTCGGCACAGACACGCTCGGCAACGAGAATCGGACGCGCTGGCACAGCGATGACAGCATCGAGGTCAAGTACTACGACAGGCCGTCGAGCTTTCTCGACAAGGCCGCGTTCTCGTTGACGGTAGACGCCGGATGCGAGAGCGGCGGTGGCGTGAGCTGCACCGGCGGTTCCGCGGCGAGCCCGGCGCAGTACTTCCTGGGCTGGATGCTTTACAACCGCTTCTGGTTCCACAAGGACGTGTTCGGCCTCACGATCGGGGGCGGGCAGATCAACAACCCCGGCCGCTATCTCGTGCTGATGCCTCCGATCAACGGCGCGACGGCGTCTTCAGGATCGCCCTACTTCACTATGAACCCCGGGGACCTGTTCCGTGCCTGGGATGCATCGGTCACGTTTGACTACATGCCGAGCCAGTTCGTGACCTTCCGGTGGGAGTTCGATCATCGCGGCGCGAGTGTGCCGTACTTCGCCGGTCCCGGGGGCGTCACGCCTCCAGGCGGCAACACCGGTCCGGCCGGCTCGCTAGTGCCTGGCTGGAACCCGGATCTCCGCAAGGCAGAGAACCGGATCAACATGGCCCTGCTCGTGAAGCTCTGATTCCGGCGAGGAGGGCGCGAACCGGGCTAATGGCACGTCGATCCTGGACGTGATGACCCTCGGAGCCGCCTGCGGGTCGGAACTCACGATCGCGGCGCGCGGCGAGGGGCCGAGAACGCAGCGCGGGCGCTCGAAACCTTGTTTGGGGGAGCTGCAAGGCGAGTCTGAGTGGAACGTTGCTGAGGGCAGAGACTACCGGTCCCGCGAGCTCCGCGCTACATCCATTGACCTTTTCTTGACATCAAGGCCGCCTTTGCCTATGCGTCCTTGACACACGCGGTGCTCGAATGCTCGGGCTTGGAGGTGCGACGTGGACGTCATCGTACTGCTTCTCGTGACTGCTCTGCTGGTGGTCACGCTTTGGTTCGTTGCAGGCGTCGACCGCCTCGGCCGTGGGAGGACGCAATGAACTTGCTCTACCTCATTGCGGGGCTGATCGCCCTCGGACTCGTGATCTACCTGCTCGTCGCGTTGCTCAAGCCGGAGGAACTCGGATGACCGCACTCGCCGTCGTTCAACTGCTGATCTACCTGGGCGTGATCTTGGCGCTCGCCAAGCCGCTCGGGATCTACATGGCCCGCGTGTACGAGGGCCGCCCCTGCGGCATCGACCGCGTCCTCGGGCCGGTTGAGCGCTTCCTGTACCGCATCTCGGGAGTCAAGTCCGGCGAGGAGATGGACTGGAAGCGCTACGCCGTCGCCATGCTGGTGTTCAACTTTGTGGGCTTCGTCCTGCTTTACGCCCTCCAGCGGCTGCAAGGAGCGCTGCCGGCCAACCCCGCTCACGTTCCCGCGGTGGCTCCCGATCTTGCCTTCAACGCGGCGATATCGTTCGTGACCAACACCAACTGGCAGAACTACTCGGGCGAGCAGACGATGAGCTACCTGGCGCAGATGTTCGGCCTGGCGGTGCAGAACTTCCTCTCCGCCGCGTCCGGGATGGCGGTGCTGGTGGCGTTGATTCGCGGCATTGCGCGACGCACGGCGTCGACCGTTGGAAACTTCTGGGTGGACGCAGTGCGTGGCACGCTGTACATCCTCGTGCCGTTGTCACTGCTCGTGGCCCTCGGGCTGGCGTCACAGGGCGTCGTGCAAACCTTCTCGCCGTACAAGAAGGTGGCGCTGCTGCAGCCTGTGGTGGTGGACCAGCCGAAGCTCGATGCGTCGGGCGCGCCGGTCAAGGACGCCCAGGGCAACCCAGTCACCGAAAAGGTCACGGTGACGGAACAGACGCTGGCGCTGGGGCCGGTGGCGTCGCAGATCGCGATCAAGCAGCTCGGCACCAACGGCGGGGGCTTCTTCAACGCCAACTCGGCGCACCCGTTCGAGAACCCGACGCCGCTCTCGAACTTCCTCGAGATGCTCGCGACGTTTCTCATTCCCGGCGCGCTATGTCTCACGTTCGGCGAGATGGTGCGCGATCGCCGCCAGGGGTGGGCGATCCTCGCCGCGATGTCCGTGATCTTCGTGTTGGCTGCCGTCGTCGCCATCAGCAGCGAGCAGGCCGGCAACCCGCTGCTGGCGAAGCTCGGCGTGGACCAGCGCCCCTCGCCGACACAGTCCGGGGGAAACATGGAGGGCAAGGAGGTCCGCTTCGGTCCGGCAGCCAGCGGTTTGTTCGCGGCGGAGACCACCTCGACCTCCTGCGGCGCCGTCAACTCGATGCACGACTCGTTCACGCCGCTGGGGGGCCTCGTTCCGATGGCGATGATTCAAATCGGCGAGGTCGTGTTCGGCGGCGTCGGCTCCGGGCTCTACGGGATGCTGGCGTTCGCCATCGTCGCGGTCTTCATCGCCGGCCTGATGGTGGGACGCACGCCGGAGTACCTGGGCAAGAAGATTCAGTCTTTCGAGATGAAGATGGCGTCGCTGGTGATCCTGATCCCTCCGGCGTGTGTCCTCTTAGGCACGGCGATCGCTGTCGCGACAGATGCGGGCCGCGCTGGCGTCTCCAACCCTGGCGCCCACGGCTTTTCCGAGATCCTGTACGCCTTTTCATCGGCCAGCAACAACAACGGGTCGGCGTTCGCGGGCCTGAACGGGAACACCCAGTTCTACAACTTCACGCTTGGCCTGGCGATGTTCTTCGGCCGTTTCTGGTCGAAGATCCCGATCCTGGCCGTCGCCGGCTCGCTGGCCGCGAAGAAGCTCACGCCGGTCGGTGCTGGGACTCTCGCGACCCACACGCCGCTGTTCATCGTGCTGCTGATCGGAACGGTACTTCTCGTGGCCGCGCTGACGTTCTTCCCTGCGCTCGCTCTCGGCCCGATCGTCGAGCACCTACAGATGCTGGCGGCGGCACGATAGGGAGATAACACATGCCAAGCAGAGTCCACGCTCTCAACCTCTTCGAGCCCGCCATCGTGCGACGCGCGATCGTTGATTCGTTCAAGAAGCTCGACCCCCGCCACCAGGTCAGAAACCCGGTCATGTTCGTCACCGAGGTGGTCAGCCTGCTCACGACCTGTCTCTGGGTCCAGGCGCTGCTGGGCAAAGGCGAGGCGCCGGCGGGCTTCATCCTGGCCGTGTCGATCTGGCTTTGGTTCACGGTGCTTTTCGCGAATTTTGCCGAGGCAATGGCAGAGGGGCGCGGCAAGGCGCAAGCCGACGCGCTGCGACGCTCGCGCAAGGAGCTCACCGCGAAGTTCATGGGCGAGCCGCGCTACGGGGCGGGGTGGGCCGCGGTCCCCGCGCACATGCTGCACAAGGGCGACGCGGTCCTGGTCGAGGCTGGGGACATCATTCCCTGCGACGGCGAGGTGATCGAGGGGATCGCGTCGGTGGACGAGAGCGTGATCACCGGCGAGAGCGCGCCGGTGATCCGCGAGTCCGGAGGCGATCGCAGCGCCGTGACCGCCGGCACGAGGGTCCTCTCCGACTGGCTGGTGGTGAGGGTCTCGGCTGAGGCAGGCGAGACGTTCCTCGATCGCATGATCTCGATGGTGGAGGGTGCCAGACGCCAGCGCACGCCTAACGAGATCGCGCTGTCGATCTTGCTTGCGGCCCTGACGATCGTGTTTCTCCTCGCGGTGGCGACGCTGTTGCCGTTCTCGCTCTACTCCGTCCACGTCGCCGGCCAGGGACAGCCCGTCACGGTCACGGTGCTCGTCGCACTGCTTGTCTGCTTGATCCCGACAACCATCGGCGGCCTGCTCTCGGCGATAGGCATCGCCGGAATGGATCGCATGATCCAGGCCAACGTGATCGCCACCTCGGGTCGCGCCGTCGAGGCGGCGGGTGACGTGGACGTGCTGCTCCTCGACAAGACCGGCACGATCACGCTCGGCAACCGGCAGGCGACAGCGTTCATACCCGCACCCAACGTCACCCCCGGGGAGCTTGCGGACGCGGCGCAGCTCGCCTCCCTCGCCGACGAAACTCCAGAGGGCCGCAGCATCGTGATCCTGGCCAAGGAGAAGTACGGCCTGCGCGGCCGCGACGTCCACCAGCTCGGGGCGACCTTCGTGCCGTTCTCCGCACAAAGCCGCATGAGCGGCGTGAACCTCGACGCACGGGCGATCCGCAAGGGAGCGGCCGACGCCATTGCTGCGTTCGTCGCGGACCACGGCGGCCGGATTCCTGACGAGGTGAATGCGAGCGTAGACGGAATCGCCAAGGCGGGCGGCACGCCGCTCGTGGTCGCGGACGGCTCGCGCGTGCTCGGTGTGATCCAGCTCAAGGACATCGTCAAGGGCGGCATTCGAGAGCGCTTCGCAGAGCTGCGCCGGATGGGTATCAAGACCGTGATGATCACGGGCGACAACCCGCTCACCGCGGCCGCCATCGCAGCCGAGGCCGGGGTGGACGACTTCCTCGCGGAGGCCACTCCGGAGACCAAGCTGCGGCTGATCCGCGAGCAGCAGAAGGGTGGGCGGTTGGTGGCGATGACCGGCGACGGCACGAACGACGCGCCAGCCCTCGCGCAGGCCGACGTTGCGGTGGCGATGAATAGCGGCACCCAGGCGGCGAAGGAAGCCGGCAACATGGTTGACCTCGACTCCAACCCAACGAAGCTCATCGAGGTGGTGGAGATCGGCAAGCAGCTCCTGATGACCCGCGGCTCGCTCACGACGTTCTCGATCGCCAACGACGTGGCCAAGTATTTCGCCATCATCCCCGCGATGTTTGTCGCGACCTACCCGCAACTGGGGGCGCTCAACATCATGCGGCTGGCGACGCCGGCAAGCGCCGTGATGTCGGCAGTCATATTCAATGCCCTGATCATCATTGCCTTGATCCCGCTGGCGCTACGCGGCGTCGAGTACCGGCCGATCGGCGCGGCGGCCCTGCTGCGCCGTAACCTGCTCGTGTACGGCCTGGGCGGGATCATTGCCCCGTTCATCGGCATCAAGGCCATCGACCTGCTGCTCGAAGTGCTCCACCTTGCGTGAGGAGGCTCGCCATGTTCTCCCAACTTCGTCCGGCCCTCGTTTTGCTGGTCGCGCTTCACGTCGTAACGGGTCTCGTCTATCCGCTTGTCGTCACCGGTGTTGCCCAGGTGGTCTGGCACGACAAGGCCAACGGCTCCCTGATGGAGGTCGACGGGAAGGTGCGCGGCTCGGCCCTGATCGGCCAGCCGTTCTCGGCCCCCGCCTATTTCTGGAGCCGACCCTCCGCGACCTCGCCCGCCCCTTACGATGCCTCCGGCTCGACTGGCTCGAACCTCGGACCCACCAACCCGGCACTGCTGAGCGCCGTTCACAACCGAGTCGCTGCGCTGCGCCAGGCCGACCCGGGTCTCACCGGGCCGATCCCGGTGGACCTCGTGACGACATCGGGCAGCGGACTCGACCCCGACATCTCCGTGGCGGCCGCGCTGGTACAGGTTGACCGCGTTGCGCGGGCCCGCGGCTTGCGGCCGGAAACGGTGCGAGGGTTGGTCCAGGCGCACAGCCAGGGACGCACGCTGGGGTTCCTGGGCGAGCCGGGGGTCAACGTGCTCGCCCTCAACCTCACCCTCGATCGCCTGCGGCGGTAAAGAGCGGTATCGTTGGGGCAGGCATGGAGCACCGGCGACCCGACCCCGATGAGCTGCTCGCAATCGTGCAGGAAGAAGAGGTACGGCGGTCGCGGGGCAAGCTGAAGGTGTTCTTCGGCGCCGCACCCGGAGTGGGGAAGACGTACGCGATGCTGGAGGCGGCGCGGGCACGGAGGGCCGAAGGCGTCGACGTGGTGGCCGGATGGGTGGAGACGCACGGGCGACGCGAGACCGAGGCGCTGCTCGAGGGACTCGAGGTTATGCCGCGCCGCCCGCTCTCCTACAGGGGCAAGAGGCTGGAGGAGTTCGACCTCGAGGCGGCGCTCGACCGCCACCCGGCGCTCATCCTGGTCGACGAGCTTGCCCACACCAACGCACCGGGCGTTCGCCACGCCAAGCGGTTGGGGGACGTGGAGGAGCTGTTGGCCGCGGGGATCGACGTCTACACCACCCTGAACGTGCAGCACCTGGAAACCCTCAACGACGTGGTGGCGCAGATCACCGGCGTCACCGTGCGGGAGACGGTCCCCGACGCGCTGCTCGACCGCGCCGACGAGATCGAGCTGGTGGACCTGCCGTCCGAGGAGCTGCGCAAACGCCTGGCGGACGGCAAGGTGTACATCCCGGAGCAGGCGGAGCGCGCCGCCGTGAGCTTCTTCCGGGAGGGGAACCTCATCGCGCTCCGCGAGCTGGCGCTGCGTGCGACCGCCGACCGTGTGGACGTCCAGATGCAGCGCTACCGTCAGGAGCACGCCGTCCGCGAGACCTGGCCGACCGCGGAGCGCGTCCTCGTCTGCATCGGGCCCAGCCCCTACGCCATGCGCCTGGTCCGTGCGGCGCGCCGCATGGCGGCACGCCTGCGGGCCGAATGGATGGCGGTCTACGTCGAGACCCCTTCCCAGGTCCCTCTGCCCGAGGCCGATCGCGAGCAGCTCGAGGACACCCTGCGGCTGGCCGAGCAGCTTGGTGCTGAGACCGTCACGTTGAGCGGCAGCAACGTGGTGGATGAAATCCTCGCGTACGCCCGGCGCCGCAACGTCACCAAGCTCGTGGTGGGCAAGCCGGCGGAGCCGCGCTGGAGAACGCTCCTGCAGGGGTCGTTCGTCGAGCGGCTGGTGCGCGGCAGCGGCGAGATCGACGTGTACGTGATCACCGGGAGCGCGCAGGAAGAGCCGGTGTCGGCGAAGCCTCCGGTTCGGGTACGCACGCGGTGGCGCGACTATGGCTTCTCGCTCTTCGTGGTGGCTGGCTGCTCGGTCGTCGCTGCGCTGGTGGCGGACCGGTTCGCACTCTCGAACCTCATCATGGTCTATCTGCTCGGGATCCTCGTCGTGGCGCTTCGGTCGGGGAGAGGCCCGGCCGCCCTGTCGTCGGTCCTCAGCGTCGCCGCGTTCGATTTCCTGTTCGTTCCGCCCCGTTACACCTTCGCCGTCGCAGATACACAGTACCTGCTGACGTTCGGCGTGATGCTGGCGGTCGCGCTCGTGATAGCGAACCTCGCCGCGCACGTCCGCGAGCAGGCGGTGGCCGCGCGGGCGCGCGAGCAGCGGACCGCCGCCCTGTACGCGGTGAGCCGTGCCTGCGCCGGAGCGGGGGAGACGTACGAGGTGGTGCGGGTGGCGGGACGCCACCTGGCCGAGGTCTTCGAAAGCGGCGTGGCGATCTTCCTTCCGCACAAAGACGGGAGGCTCTCGGCCGCTTTTGCCCACGAGGCCGGTTTCGCCCGGGATTCCAAGGATGTCTCGGTCGCCCGGTGGGCCTTCGACCACGGCCAGCGCGCGGGGCTCGGGACCGATACGCTGCCCGGAAGCGAGGCGATTTACGTGCCGCTCGTGGTGTCTCGCGGCACGGTGGGCGTGATCGGCCTGAAACCGGGCACCGGCCAGGGGCCGCTCGACTCGGAGCGCCTCCACCTGCTCGAGGCGTTCGCCAGCCAGATCGCCCTTGCCGTGGAGCGAACCAACCTCGCCGCCGAGGCGCAGTCCGCCCAGCTGCAGGCTGAGACCGAGCGGATGCGCAGCTCGCTGCTCGCCTCCGTGTCGCACGACCTGCGCACGCCGCTCGCGGCCATCGCCGGTGCTTCGGCCACGCTGCTGCAGGGCGGCGAAGGGCTCGCGCGCGAGACCAGGCGCGAGCTGCTCGAGTCCGTCAACGAGCAGGCCGAACGGCTGAACCGCTTCATCGGAAACCTGCTCGACATGACGCGCCTTGAGGCGGGAGCGGTGACGCTGCGGAAGGAGTGGCAACCGGTGGAGGAAGTCATCGGGGCCGCCCTCTCTCAAATGGAGGGCCGCCTCGCCGGGCGCGAGGTTCGGACAGATGTGCCGGGCTCGCTCCCGCTCGTCCCTCTCGACAGCGCGCTCATCGTCCAGGCGCTGGTCAACCTTCTGGAGAACGCCGTCAAGTACACCCCCACCGGCTCCCCGATCGATGTCGCGGCCCGGATCGAGGGGAAGGACGTCACGATCGAGGTCGCGGACCGCGGGCCCGGCCTCGCATCCGGCGAGGAGCAGCGCGTTTTCGAGAAGTTCTACCGCCTGCCGTCGGGCAGCGGCCAGCCCGGGGCGGGGCTCGGCCTCGCCATCTGCAAGGCCATCGTGGCGGCCCACGGCGGGGCGATCACCGCCGCCGGCAGGTCGGGCGGGGGAGCGGTCTTCGCGATGCGGCTTCCTCTCGGCGGCCCGCCTCCGGAGGTGAAGCCGGAGGAACGTGCCGCCGACACGATCGGCTAAGATCGTCGAAAGGGTGCGCCCATTATGGTTTCCGTCGAGCCCCTGATCCTGGTGGTTGACGACGAGGCGCCGATCCGCCACTTCGTTCGGGCCAGCCTCGCCAGCGAAGGGTTCCGTGTCGTCGAGGCCGGCACCGCCGCGGAGGCGGTGGCCAAGCTCGAGACCGAACGCCCGGACGTGATCATCCTGGATCTCGGCCTTCCGGATCGTGACGGCATCTCGCTCACGCGTGACGTGAGGGAGTGGTCGACTGTGCCGATCGTGGTGCTCTCGGTGCGCGACCGGGAGAACGACAAGGTGTCGGCTCTCGAGGCGGGCGCCGACGACTACCTCACCAAGCCGTTCGCGGTGGGGGAGCTGATCGCCCGGGTGCGGGTGGCGCTGCGCCACGCCGCGTCCGCAGGGGCGCCCTCCGGCCCGCTGGAGTTTGTGCGCGGGGACCTGCGCGTGGACCTCGCGCGGCGGCAGGTTTTCGTCGCCGGTCGCGAGGTCCGCCTCACGCCGATCGAGTACAAGCTGCTGGCGTTCCTGGTCAAGAACGCCGGGAAGGTGCTCACCCACCGGCAGCTCCTGCACGAGGTGTGGGGCCCCGAGTACGGCGACGAGAACCACTACGTACGCGTCTACGTCGCCCAGCTCCGCCGTAAGCTCGAGTCGGACCCCGCCCGCCCCCAAATCCTCCGAACCGAGCCCGGCGTCGGCTACCGGCTCGTTTCAGAGTGAGGCTTGCCCTCGGAGGCGGGCGCGGGGTCGAGGGCGAGCCAGTCGAGCGCGAACGCCAGCGTGCGGGCGTCGGAGCTGGCCGGGTCCGACTCGCGCGGGACGTCGAGGTGGCTGGCGGTGAAGACCAGCTCCTGGGGCGCCTTGTCCAGGCAGCTCGCCGGTGCGCGGAGGGTGAAGACCTCGGGAAGACTCGTCAGGGTGAGCTCGCCGAGGGGGCAATCATTGAGCACGAGGCGCAGCCGCTGTTGCTTCCCCTGGTGCGGTCGCCCCCAGGCTCGCAGGCGCAGGACCGCATCACCCGGCGGTTTCGCCGCGAGCGGGAGGCGCGAGGAGGTCGCCACGCTCCAGCGGAAGCTCGGCGTCCAGGCGTTTCCCTCGATGGCCGCGAAGCCGGCCTCGCCAGGCAGCGGGCGGTCGGCGTCGTAGAAGACGCGAGTGCTGTCGCGCTGCATGTCCACGAGAAAGACGATGCCCTCGAGGATCTTCCCGTCGATCTCGCCGAGGCCGGAGAGGCGGGCGACCTCGCGTGCGTCTCCGCCCGCGCTCCAGGCGGCGGCGCGGCTCTCGCCCTCGCTGTCGGCCCGCACAAGGACGAGGGCGGGTCGGCCCTGGCCGGCTGCGGAGGCGAGCGCGGCGGCGAGCTGGTCGCGGGTGTCCGTGCGGGTCCAGCCGCGCACGCCGTAGGCGACGAAGGAGGCGCGCCACCACCTGTGCGCGATCGGCAGTCCGCCGGCGGGAAGGTGCTCGCGCACGGCGGCGGCGAGGGGCCGCTCGAGCGTTTCACGATCCAGCGCGGGGAGGAACAACACGTCGAGGCCAAGACGCATTGCAAGCCCCAGGAGACACAGACCGACCCAGGCGAGGCGGATCGCACCCCTGGCCTCGACGACGGCAAGGGCGGCAAACACAAGTGCTGCGGCAGCCAACATCCAGGGGGTTGCGCTGGGCAAGAACCGGCCGATATCGGCACGTGTGCTCAGGGCGGCAGCCGCAGCCAGGGCGCCGGCACCGATCAGCGCGGCGCTCCACGCGGTGGCACGCGTGAAGCGGTCGGGCCGGGGGTGGTCCAGCAGGGAGTCGGCGGCGCGTCCGAGCCAGACGGCGAGCCAGGGTACCAGCGGCAGCAGGTAGTGGGGGAGCTTGTTGATGGCGAGCGAGAAGGCGATCAGTGGGACGAGGACGGCAGCCGCCTCGACAACCGGGGCCACATCCCGGAACCGGCTGCCGGCAAGACGCCGCCACTCGCCGCGCAGCGCATGGGCCAGGTGTGTCCCCCAGGGAAACGCCGCCAGCCACAGCGCCGGGAGGTAGATCCACCACGGGGCCCGGAAGCCCCACACGTCGACCGCCCGCGACACCACCTGGCGCCCGAAGAACACGGCGGAGAACTCGTGCCAGAGGCCGCGGGCGGCGAGCAGGAGGTGCCAGGGGAGCGCGACGGCCGCGGCCGCGGCCAGGGCCGTCCCGAGCCGCCGCCACGCCGCCATGTCGCGCCGCACGGCGGCCGCCGCCAGCAGTGCCGGCAGCACTACGAGAGGCGCCACCGGCCCCTTGGCCAGGAGGCCCAGGCCGAGCAGCGCGCCCGAGCCGATCGCGGCCGGCAACCCCTCCACGAGGAAGAGCGCGATCGCCGCGGTCGTGCACAGCGTGAGCGCCGGGTCGGTGAGCGCGCTGCGCGCGGCGGCGAGCGGGAGGAACATCGTGAGGTACGCGGCGGCGGCCAGCAGCGCGGCTCGCGGCGGGGCGCTGCGGCGTACGTGCGCGGCGATGACGAGCGCCGTCCCCGCGGTGAGCAGCGCGTTGAGCAGCACGGCCGCCGGGAACCCCCATCCGAAGAGGGCGAAGGCGCCCGCAAGCAGCCAGTAGACGAGCGGTGGTTTTTCGAGCCACGGCGTGCCGTCGATGGTGGGGACCACGAGGTCGTGGGTCTCGAGCATCTCCCTCGCAACCTGGGCGTATGAGGTTTCGTCGGGCGAGAAGAACGAGCGCGAGTGCAGTGCCGCGAGCGCCGGCAGCAGCGCCAGCGCGAGGATGAGGGCTGTCCGGACGCCGCGCCTGTGCACGGGGGGAGTATAGATGGGCGGCGGGCACGCGGCCCGACGCGGCCTGGGCCGACCCGGGCCCCGAGCCTCTACTGCGCCGGGATGTAGAACGGGTCGCCCGACACGTTGTCCACCACCGACGCGTAGGCGAGGAACCTCGCGCCCGGCATCGCGCTGCTCACGACGGCAAAGGCGTCGCTGACGTCGCTGGCCGTCACCGATCGGAAGATCTCCGTCTCCTGGCGGAACTCGTACGGCGCAAGCGAGAGCACCTTCGTGCCCAGCCAGGTGCCCTGCGCGGAGTAGAGGCCGATCTGCGCGCTGAGCGGCGCCGCCGTGACGTTGACTAGGCCGATATTGGTGCGGAACCCCGTTGCTCCGCTCGCGGTGTGGGTGAGCTGGATCAGACGGGCGCTGATGGGGGCCGCGGTGGCCGCCGAGACGGGGAGGCCGGGGATGAACTGACCGCGCGTGCCGGTGCCGGGATCGGTGTAGCTGCGCGCCGCGACCACGATGCTGCCGGACGACGGCGTGACCCGGATCGCCCCGGAGCCCTCGACGCCGAAGACGTCCTTGATCACGTCCACGTACCGTCGGCTCGTGCCCGGATCCAGCGTGAACGTCGCGGAGGCCGGGGCGGAGTTGTCCTGCCCGGCCTTGAGCAGTTCCAGCGAGTAACGTGCCTGGACCGCCCCCGGGTTGTGGACCTCCAGGTCGGCGCGCCACTGCGTCCCCTTGAGGCCGGTGTTGTGAGCCACCGCCGGGACGTACAGCGGCTCTCCGCCGCTGACCTGGCCCGGGAGCACGGTGATGGTGTCGCCGGACGCGTTGTCCACGACCGCTGCGTAGGTGAAGAACCGGGCGCCGGGGGTGTCGGATCGCACCACCGCGAAGGCGTCGTCCACCACGGTCACGCCGATCTGCGGAAAGATCTCCGTTGCCTGTGCGGCGCCGAACGGCGGCAGCGAGAACGTCTTTTCGCCCAGGAACTCACCAGTTGCGCGGAACAGATCCACGGCCACCTCGATCGGCCCTGCGGAGATGCTCTCGAAGCCGATGTTGGTGCGGTAGCCCGCGTTGCGGGTGAGCTGGATCAGGCGCGCCTCCTGCCCGGCCACGATCGCGGCCTGCTCCCCGAGGCCGGGGACGAACTCCCCGAGGGTGCCGGACGAAGGCGTCGTGTAGGTTCGCGAGGTGACCAGCAGCGGTTGCGAGCACGAGACGGTGAGCGCCCCGGCGGACTCGTTCAACCCGAACAGCCGCCCCACCACGTTGTCGAGGCGCACCGCCTGGCCGGACGGCACCGTGACGGACCGGCGCAAAGGCGCGGTGTTGTCGGTGTCGCGGGGCAGGTAGTAGACGAGGGCGGCGACCGCGTTGCTGGCCGGGTTGAACAGCTCGACGTCCGTGACCCACTGCGTACCGGCAAGACCGGGGGTTCGTGCGGCGGTGACCACGGCGGTGTTGGTCACGCCGGGCTGGCCGATGGGCGGCGGCGCCGTGCAGTCGGTGCGAGCGACGGCGCCCCACCCCGCCACCGCCACGACCTGATGGCCGTTGCCCGCCATGGCGGCCGGATAGAACCCCGGCTTGAACGGCACATCCTCCGTCCAGGTCACGCCGTCGGGGCTGGTGAAGACCCTATTTCCCCACGTTGCCAGGAAACCGACACCCGTCCACCAAACGTTCGCCGAGAAGCTGCCCTGATCGCTGGCCAGTGCGATCTGGAGCGGTGACCAGTTGACGCCGTCGGCGCTCTCGAGAAGAACGATGCCCACGTCTCCGTGGGTCGGATGGTGTATGCCGGCGGTGACGAAACGGCTCCCGCTCCACGCCACGCCAGAAAGAGCGTCGTCGCCGTAGAAGGCGCACGGCGAGTCACCTTGCCGGGCCGGCCACTGCACGCCGTCTGGACTGCTCCAGATCGCGAGGCACGTCCCCATCGAGCCGAGCCGCCTCCCGACGCCGACAAACTGCCCGGCCCCCCACGCCATGCCTGTGATCGTTCCATCCACCTGGGCGGCGGCGGTCCAGCCTGCACCGTCGGTGCTGGTGAATACCTTCCCTCCGAACGCCGCAACGAGCCGGCTGCCGCTCCAGGCGACGCTGGCGGGGTCGGTGGAGCCGACGGCCAGGGAGGCCTGGCGCGTCCAGACGTCCCCGTCGGGGCTCGTGAACACGCCGCCTCCCGGCCCCGCCGCAACCATCTGCGACCCCGTCCAGACCGCCGCAACGGCGGGCCCGTCTGGCGGCCTGGTCGCTTCCGCCCAGACCTCGCCGTCGGGACTGAATTCTGCCGAACCCTGACCGGTACCGAACGTAGCGCCGACGGCCACGAAGTGGCTCCCAGTCCACGTCACCGCACTGAGATCGGCAAGGGGGTTCAACGCCCAGTCGGTCGCATCGACGCTCGTGGCGTATCCGGTCGAACCAACGGTGATGAACGCCGTCCCGGTCCACCGGACGGCTTCGGTGAGATCGAGCCCGGGCGGGAGATCGACTGCACGCCAGCTTGCTCCGTCCCGGCTCGTGAGGATCACCGGGTGGGCCGGGATCAGCCCCTGCCACGAGGGCACCACCCACTGCCGCCCGTCGCTTGCAACGTCGAGCATTGGCAGGCCATTGACGGCGGGCCTCACCGTCCATTGCACGCCATCCGGGCTGGTCGCCATGACCGGGGCGCTGTTGATCGCCGTGCCCACGGCCAGGTACTGGCTGCCGTTCCAGGCCACCCCCGTGGGATCCATGTCGGGCAGCCGCTTGATCCAGCTCACCCCGTCCGCGCTCGTGTAGATCCCGTTGAGGCTGTCGCCCCCGACGCGCGAGAGGCCGATCCACTGCCCGCCGGCCCACCGCACGCTGGAGAGGGCCACATCTACCGGGAGCGGCGTCGTGGCCCACTGGAGCCCGTCGGCGCTCGTGAAGACCACCGAGGGGCCGCCGTAGATCAAACCGACCGCAACGAACTTCGTCCCGCTCCACGCCACGGACTCAACGGATCCCCCCTGCATCGGCCTCACCGTGTGCCAGGCGACGCCGTCGGTACTGGCGACGATGCCGCCGTCACCGGCCGCGACGAAGAGACCGTGGCCCCACGTGATGTCCCAGTAGGCGGGGCCGGGCACGGGGAGCTGGCTCCAGCGCCAGCGGACGCCGTCCCGGCTGGCAAACGCCTCGCCCTGCGTGATGATCACCGTGGTTCCGTTGCCCGCGGCCGCCGCGATCCCACGCGGGCTGACGTTGCCGTAGCTCCAGACCCCGCAGAGCTGTGCGCCGAGCACCGACGGCATCAAGAATGCGGCCAGAGAGAACAAGAACCGAAATCCGCCACGGACGGTCACAACCATCTGTGCCTCCCGAACAACGAACGAGTTCCCCCGGGCAGCAACACCCGAAGCACACCCATGTCTACGGCCCGTCGACCGGTAACGTCATGGCTTCACCGGCACTGTGACCGGGCGCACCCGGGGCCGCAGTGACACAGGACACAGGGTACAGGGAATCGTTCGAGCCAATTATCCAATTTAGCGAACCCTGTCTTTGGCGGGGTCCGGAGCCCCGAGCCCCTCACCGCGTGAGACAATTCGCAGCAACGGAGGCGCCGATGGCATTTCTCGACCTGCACGACTACCTGGCGGCGCTGGAGAAGGCGGGGGAGCTGAGGCGAATCGCGGCCGAGGTTTCGCCGGTCCTGGAGATCACCGAGATCGCGGACCGCGTGGTCAAGAGGCAGGGGCCCGCGCTCCTGTTCCAGAACGTGTCCGGCAGCCGCATGCCGGTGGCGATCAACCTCTTCGGGTCCCAGCCACGGGTACAGTGCGCGCTCGCCAACGTCGATCCGCAGCGCGAGCTGGAGTTCGCCACCGGTCCCGCCGAGACGCTGGACCACGCCTCGCGGATGCCGTGGTGGGGGAGCAAGGTGGGCATCGACGCGACGCGCAAGTGGGCGCAGGAAGGCTTCGCCCGGCCCTGGCCCGGCGACATCGTGATGAGCCGCGAGGTGAAAGCCAAAGTCGACGCGATCTAGAAGGCGCTCGACATCGACCGCTGACGGACACGCCAGCTTCCCTGCGGCTTCCTTGCCGGGGAGCCGGGGTGCCACGGGGCGCCGTGACCGAGCGTGGTGTTCGGGCCCTTCCCCGAGGGGTTCTGGAACGACCTCGCCGGCCATAACCCGTTCCGGTTCCGGGTGGTGAGCGTTCAGGCGCGGATGCGCTCCGAGTGGGTCGAGTTCCGCCTCCTCCCCTCGGGCGAACGCTGAAGTTGCCGGTAGGTGACTTCGTGTTTTCCACTGCGTGGCTCTTCTTGCCCCGCGGGCTGGGAGCGGTCGCTCGGGCTGCGCATCGAGCGCAGCCCTCCGACCCGCCTGCGCGTGCGACCGAGCTGGCACAGACCGGCGTGCGGACCCTCGCTGTTCCCCTCCCTAGAGTGAGGAGCTCGGTCGGGGCCAGCGTTTCCACCCGCCGGTCTGGCCGCTCGATTCCCGCACGCTCCGGCGGAATGGCTCCTATCGCCCGCGGGGCGGATTTCACCCCCACCCCCCCGCTCTGCCACCGGCCTGCTTGAGCGCGCCTATCACCCGAGCATTTCAGCTCCAGCTTTGATGCCTCTAGCCTAAGGGTGGGGGGCTTCAATCGCCGGTGCCGCGGGTGGCCAATCGCTCCGAAGCCCGCGGGCACCGGACGCGCGAGCGCGTTGGGGAGACGGCGGCGCAGCATCACGCGAACGCCGAGGGGCCCCGCCGCGGATCGCGCCCTTCGGTCGCGGGCGGAGGCGAGCGAGCCGGGATTCACTCCCGGCGAGCGGGGGGCGCGGGGGTCAAGAGTCCCGCCTCTGGTGGGACGGGACCCCCGCAAGGGATAGACGGCCGCAGCGGCTGGGGAGACGCAAGGCCGCACTCAGCCACCCGCGGGAGCGGCACAACAGCCGTCACGCAGTGACAAAACAAACCCGGCGACCCACCCGCGTGGCAAGAAGAAGAAGCGAAGCCACCCCCCGGGCAAACAAGGAAACCCCAACGCAGCCCAAGAAGAAAGCGACAGGTGCCCACCCTTGACCACCTGGGGTGCCGGTAAATCAGATGCCCCACGCGAGCGCTTACGGGAGCCGCCCTTCTCCGGGGGGAATGGGTCGAAAGGCCCGTCGCTGGTATACTTTCGAGCCATGGGGCAGGCTCTTCCGGAGGTTTCCCCCCTCCTCGATGTGCTCTCTCGGCAGGGTTGGCGGCCGTCGAAGCCGGCGAGCTCCTCCAGGACCTTGCCGCTGACCGAGCTCGACACCGCGGTGCGCATCGCCCTCGATCTGGCGGGGTTGCCGTGCGAGGGAGATGTGGCGGAGTGGCACGACCCGCTCTTCACGGAGGCCCGGCGCCGTCTGTACCCCGAGACGTTCCCGACCCCGACGTCCGATGTCGAGAAGGTGTCGGGCTACTTCTTTCCGCTCGCCCAGGCGGTCCTTCGCGAGCAGGCGGCGCGGGAGGGTGACGGGGTCGTCCAGCGGTTGCCGTTCACCCCGCTGACCGAGGAGGAGATCACACGCTCGCCTTCGGGCGAGGAGTACCGCCGCTTGCTGCGGCACGTCGAGGACGATGCCCTGCTCGTGTGCTTGGCGATGGCGCAGCAGTGGCAGGGTTTTTCGATCTACGAGCACGTGCTCGGCGTAACGGGCCTCGCGCTGTGGATCGGCCGGCAGCTTGCCAAGGTGATCCCCGTAGACTTGCCGCTGCTGCACGGTGCCGCGATAGGCCACGACATCGGGAAGTTCGGCTGCGTCGGCGACGAGGTCGAGCGCATTCCGCGCCTGCACTACTACTACACCCACACCTGGTTCCAGGACCGCGGCCTCCTGAGCCTTGGGCACATTGCGACGAACCACTCGCTCTGGGATCTGGAGCAGGTGCGCCTGCCGGTGGAGACGCTGCTCCTCATCTATGCGGACTTCCGCGTCAAGGAGTCCGCCGGCCCCGGCGAGGGCATGGAGATCATCTCGCTCCGCGAGTCGTTCGTGACCATCAGGAACAAGCTCGAAAACCTGGACAAGGAAAAGGTGCGCCGCTACCGCGGGGTCTACCGCAAGCTGCGCGACCTGGAGGAGTACCTGCAGTTCCTGCACGTCCAGCTCGATCCTCCGGGTTTCGAGTGCGAGCAGCCTCCGGAGCCTCAGATCCCGAGGGACCTCGACATCGTGTCTGTGCTGGCAGGTAGATCTCGGCCCGACGCGGTGGCGCTCGCCACCGGCCGGAAGATAACGACCCTGCGCCGCCTCATGGTCACGGCGCACAACCTGGGCGTGATGGAGCGGCTGCGCGATCTGCCGGCGCTCCGTGCGCTGCTGGAGGAGGCGCGCTCCTTCGAAGGGTGGCGCGGCCTGCGAACCTACCTGGCGATCCTCGGCGAGTACGCCCCCGCCCTCTCGCGGGAGCAGAAGGCGCTGGCCCTCGACTTCTTCATCGAGCTGCTCTCGCACCGGGACGACGACATCCGCTACCACGCCGCCAACCGGATCGGCGATCTGCTCGCCGGGGGCGAGGACTTCTGGCGCAAGGACCTCCCCGAGGGTGTGGTCCTGAGGCCTGAGCGCTCGGTCCTCGACGAGCTTTCCCGCGTCCTGGCGCTGCTCGACCGAGCGAAGCCCGAGCCCGAGGAGGACATGGGACCAACGGAGCGGGTGCTGTACGCGGTGCCGATCATCGTGCGCCGCCTCCTACGCCACGCCGAGCCGGAGCTGAAGCAGCGGGCCTGGGACCTCGTAATCGAGAACTTCAGCCATCGCCTGCGGGACCGGCGGCCGTTGGTCGGCCTGTACGTGTGCGAGACGCTCGAAGTCAGCCTGGAGTGGATCGCTCCCGAGCAGCATCGGCCGCTGTTCAGGTTTGCAGAGGCGTGGTCGGAGCACCCCGTGGCGGCCACACGCTTGATGGCATGGCGGCTGCTGCTGGGGCTCGCAAGGGAGTCGAAGGACAACCCGGACCTGCGGGACCAGGTGAGAGAGCGGGTGGAGACCCTCGCGGAGCGCACCGGTGGGCATTACCTGGTAGCCGAGTCGTACCTGTTGCAGGAGATGGCAACCGCCTGCGACCTTCCCAGGCTCGCCGAGCAATGCCGCAGCCTGCAGGCGCAGGACCCGGTGCGCGAGGTGTTGCTTCGCAACCTGAAGAGCCGCGTCGACTGGGTGGAGAAGAAGGTCAACTGCGACTACCTCACGGCCTCCGCCCACCTCCGCCACGAGGAGGGCCGCGACCCCGGGTCGTACTTCGCGAACGAGGTGGCCTCGCACCTTGCCAACCTGCTGAAGGTGAGCCGTGCCGAAGGAACCCGCTTCCATGCCGGGCGCTGCCTGCTCCGCCTGCTGCCGCTGTTGACGGTGCCGCAGCGAAACGACCTGATGGTCGAGCTCCTGCGCTCCCTCGAGCTCGACATCGAGGCGATCACACGGTACATCCCGCGCTTCCTGGGCTCGGTCCTGGCGAGCCTGCCGGACGAGGAGTTCCTGGAGGGGCTCGACGACATCGAGGGCAACGTGCAGCGCGGCAACGAGGCGCTGCAGCGCCTCCTCCTCCAGACGGTCGGATGGATCCTGCTCTCGGTTCAGTTCGAGCGCCTGAGCGGCGATGTCCTGCGGCGACTGACCGGGATGCTGCTCGGCTCCCTCGCCGAGTCGCGCTTGTCGACCGCGATCGAGGGCTTTGCCGAGATCGCGATGGTGCTCGAGCGGTTGTCGCGGCTCGCCAAGGACGACGGAAGGCTTCGGGCCTTCCTGATGCTGGCGACGAAAAAGCTCCTCTCGCTCGTGACCCACCGGCCCGGAGACCAGGTTCGCTTTTTCCTGGTCGCCTCGGCGCTCAACCACCTCGACCGGGCAATGGCGACCCTCCACCCGGCGCTGCACTTCCCCGATCACCCGTCCGTCGCCTTCATTCCCGGAACCTACGACCCGTTTACGATCGCTCACCGTGCTGTGGTTGCCAAAGCGCTGGAGAACGCCGCCGAGGTGCTGGTCCAGATGGACGACTACTCCTGGCGCAAGCACGCGCTGCCCCGGCAGCTGCGCGAGGAGCTCTCCTGGATGGGGCTCGCGGCGGTACCCGAGGCGTTCCTGGCGCCGTTCCGGCCGCCGGTGAACCTCGCGAGCCCGGCCGGCGTGGCCCACCTGAGGCACACGTTCGGCTCGCGGCGACTCATGCTCGTGGTGGGTTCGGACGTGCTGGTTGGGGCCAGCGCCTACGCCGACAAGGAAGGCGAGATTTTCGACATCCCCCACCTCCTGGTGATGCGGGACGACACCGGAAGCGAGGGCTTGCCGGACCGGATCGAGAACTTCCGAGCCGGGATCGCAGTAGTACCCGCCTCGCCCCACATTCGTGCGGTCTCGTCCACTTCCGTGCGGGCGGCGCTCGACCGGCACGAGGAGCTGGAAGCGTTGTGCCACCCGCTGGTGGCGCGGACGTTGCTGGAGCGACGCCTGTACGTGAACTACCCGGCCCAGAAACAGCCGGTTGCCGCTCCCCGCGATCGAGTCGAGGCAACCAGCGGGGCCGTGGCCCTGCCGGCCGGCTTTCGTGCCGTCGCCGAGGTCGCGGACCACGGTACGGGGCCCAAGAGGGGCACGGGGAGTACGCTGTTCGTGCTGACCTCGGGCGACGACGCCAGGCGGCCCCTCGCGGCCCTGATGTGGCGGAGAATCTCGGCCGCCGCGCTCCCCGTGATCGTCGGCGGCGAGAGCCTCGCGTTTGAAGGCCAGGAGCGGCTGATCGGCCAGGGCGCCCTCGTGGAGGCGATCGCCAGCGAGGCGGACGACGATGCGCCGCTCGAGCGGATGTTCTCGGAGGCGCTTGCTCGCTGGCTCGACGCAGGTCTGCTGTTCGGCCTCCTGCCGCTGCCCTCCAGGCACGCCGGCCTCGTCGGGAGGACCCTCCGGCAGCTCGGCGCGGCAGTGCAAACCCGGGACAAGGCGGGAACCGAAGCGCTGGCCGTGCTGCGCCTCACCAATCCCCTGGTGTTCGTGTGGGACGTGGAGAGCATGCTGCAGCCGCCCTATGCGGTGGCGCCCGCGGTGCAGAAGGCTCTGGCGGAAAACCGCCGTGCGATCGCGGAGTTCTTCGCCGAACTGGCCCCGGGCAACGCGCTGCTCCACCTGCACGAGGAGGAGCTCAAGCGCCGCGTCGCGGAGTGGGCGAGGGAGCGGCTTGCCGATGAGCCCACCCGTCGCCGGTGGGTTGTGTTGGGGTTGGGGCGGCAGTTCTCCCGCGAAATCGTGGCCCGTTGTCCCACGTTCGCCATCGACCTCGAGCGTTTCCTCACCTGGCAGGGCTACGAGGGCGGCACCTACCCGCTCGTGGGCAGCCCCACGCTAGAGCTCCAGGTGGCGGTGGCGAGGGAGCTCGGGCGCAATGCCCTGCTCCTCGTTCCGTTCCTGGACAGCCCGGAAATGGTCGTGCAGGTGGTCGAGGCGGCACGGGCGGTGGGTCTGGAGGTGCGTGAGGTGCTGGTCGGCGTGACGAGCGCCTCCGCACGGGCTGCCCTCGAGCTGCGCGGGATCTCCCACCGCTGCGGCGCCGTCGTCCCCGGCTGGAAGGGCGTGCTGCGCGAGAGCGTTGTGGCGCCCTACGTGGGAGGGTGGAGCATCGTGGGCCGGGAACCGCTGGAGACCGGTTCGCTGCTGCCTTCGCTCAACGATTGCCTGCCGTACCACTACCCGCACCACCTGGGTCTCGACGAAGTTGCGGCTCTCGACTTCTCGCGCCTCGCCCTGCACAATGCGCGCAAGCTGCTGCTGGTGATCGAGGAGACGTTCCGCCAGGCCGAGGGCCGCCTGCTGTCGGTGCGCGACCTCGGCGCGGTGGTACGAACGCCGCGGTGCCCGCCGCTGGCGGAGGGGTTCGTGCCGCCCAGGGAGCGCTTCCCGAGCGAGCTGGTGGCGGGGGACATCGAGGCTCTTGCCCGGCTGCACCCATCGACGCACGCCGCACACGAGGAAAGGTGGGCAGGGTCGTGAAGATCTTCGGGAACGGCCGTGCGGCGCTCGGCGGAGACGCCGCCACGGCCGAGAAGCTCGGCTGGGGCGTGCGACGGCGCTCCCGACCCGACCCTGTGATCCTCTTGCAGCCGCGGCGGGGCGATCCGCGGGTCGAGCCCTGGATCGCTCCCGGTTGGCACGCTCCCTCGGCCGGCCTGGAGGCGTTGCGGCGGCGTTCGAGGAGGCGGACCTGGAGCTACCTGCCCGAGCCCCCGGGTGTGCTCCGCTACCTGGAGAGGCTCGCCGAGCCCTCCGCCAGGCGGCCTCGCCGGTGCGTCGCGCTCGCCGGTCTCGGAAGGGTCGGCGGGGTGGCGGCCACGATGCTTGCGGTCACCCCATCACGCGTCTCAGGGATTCGGGAGCTGCTGATCCACGACCTCGATTCGGCCAACCAGGAGCGCTGGTTGATGGAGCTGGGCTCGATCGCTCAATGGCGCGGTCGCGACGCCCTGCCGCGCGTCCGCCCAGCTGGCATCTCGGAGATCTTCAGTCGCTGCGACGTGTTCCTTTTCGCCGCCAGCGACAGCGTCCCACCCGTAGGTTCGCGGGGCGACGTGCGAGGGGTGCAGTTCGAAGCCAACCGCGCAATCATGCGCACGCTGCTGCAGCGGGCGCGGGCAGCGAGCTACACCGGTCTCTTTCTTGTGGTGTCGGACCCGGTCGATCACCTGGCACAGGCGGCGTTCCACGACAGCAATCAGGATGCCTCCGGCGCTTTCACCGGCGACGGGCTTTCACCCGAGAGGTTCGCGGGCCTCGGACTCGGCGTCATGTGGGGGCGAACGCTGGACTGTGCTCGGCGGGAGGGTTGGGATCAGGTCGTAGAGCGCTTCGGCGGCCTGTACGGACCGCACGGTGCCGACGTGGTGGCCTTCGACGACGTCCGCAAGCCCGATTCGGGGCGCTCCGACTTCTTGACCCGTGCGGCCCGCGAGGGCAACCTCAGGATCCGCGACCTGGGGCACCTGCCGTACGTGGGGCCCGGGGTGTCCTCGGTTGGGCTCACCCTGCCGCCGCTGCTTGCAGGCCAGGAGGTGTTGGCGAGCGTTTTCGTCGGAGGGGTCTACTTCGGTGCGCCCGCCCGCCTCGACTGGGGGCTCTACCCGACCAGCCACCCCATGGCTGCCGAGGTCTGGCAGAGGATGGGCGAGGTCCATGACCGCCTCCGGAGACAGGCGGCATCCCACGGTATGGCCTGGTAGGGCGGAGCGAATCTTCGCGCTCGGGGTTCCGGTGTTGACAGCACCAAGGGTGGGACGTAGTTTTTTCTGAAGCATCGCTCACTGATGTCTTGCAGACAAGGGCTCCGCGGTTGCGCGGGGCCGTGGGAGCTTGGAGGGGGAAGAGGGGGCCGCCGCACGGCGCGGCCCCTGGTCTTGTCTGCCCCGAGCCCGCTACAAGGCTGCCAGGGCCTCGGTGGAACGCTTCCGTGTCCTGGCCCCGTCGAGAAGCTGCCGGAAGCGTCTGGAGAAACGCGCTTCGAGACAGTCGAAGTCGAGGGTGGAGTGGGGCAGAGCGGCGTCACCGAGGGCGCCCCAGTCGGGTTCCACCCTGGGGAGCCGGAACAGGCCCGCGTCCCACACCCCGTCGTTCCCTGGATCGTCGATCTGGACGCCTCGGTAGATCGGAACCGCCAGCCTGATCTCGTCCGTGACCTCGTCCACGCCGGCGTACTTCATCTTGAAGCGGTGGCCCATGCGTGCGCCAAGCCGGGTCAGGATCCGCCATGTCTCCATGCCGTTGCGGGGTGGGATCGCCTGACGCACCCTCTGCACGCGGCGCTCCGAGCTGGTGACGGTCCCGCTCGTCTCGGCCATGCTCGAGAGCGGCAGCACGACGTTGGCGGCCGCCGCCGTCGCGGTGAAGAGCACGTCCGCGACGACCAGGAAGTCCACGGCGAGGAGGCCGTTGCGGATGTCATCGGGGAGATCCTCGTTCCCGAGGGGGTCCTCGCCGATCACGAGGGCAACCTTGATCTTCTTCTCTGCCAGGGCCTTTGTGAGGTCGCCGTCCTGGCCCTTCATGTCGCGCAGGACGACGCACCACTCCTTCTCGAGCGCTTCGATGGCCGCGTGGTCACCGAGCGAAGCGTAGCCCGGGAGCCACTCCGGGCTGGCGCCCATGTCGAGCAACCCCTGCGAGTTCGACTTCTCGCGCAGGGCGAGGACCGGGGAGCCCATGACCTCCGAGACCGCGATGAACAGCCGCTCGTCCCCCGGAATCCGCGGTCCGCGGAAGTCCTTGTTGAAGACCATGACCTTCAGGATGCTCTTGGCGAGGACGTTCGCAGCGGACTCGACATCGGGCCAGGAGATCCCGGCCTGTTTTTCCACGCTCTTGGGCCTGATGCCCGCGAGCGCCTTCGCGAGCGCGGGGCGCTCCGAGAGGTCGCTCCCGGTCTTCTCCGCGAACTCCTTGACGACGCCCAGGAGCACCTGCGCCTCTGTGCCCGGCCTGCACCGCAGGAAGACCTCCGCGGTGGCCGAGGTCCGGTTGTCGGCGCTGCCGATGTAGACGAGCCTGGCGCCCTTGCGGATCGCGCGCTTGCCGAGCAGGTCGGCGACGAAGTGTTCCGAATCGAGGTTCGAGTTCACCACCAGGATCGCCTGCGCGTCCACGAGGTCGGCGTAGGTCGCGGTGGAGACCACCTCGGGGCAGTCGAACTCCCGGTTCACGAGCCGGGAGAACGAGCTCACGTTGTGCGTGCGCAGAGCCACGCGGGCCAGCTTCTGGGCGAGGTAGATCTCCTCGTTGGTGAGGCGGGGCGAAACCAGGACGGCCATCTCTTCCGGCGAGTAACCCCGTGAGAGCTCTTTCAGGCGCATCCCGGTGTAGTCGATCGCATCCTCGAGCGTCGTGTCCTGAAGCTCCCTCCCCGGTCTGATCTTCGCCCGCAGCATCCGGTCGCGCGCCTGCACCAACTCGAAGCCGAAGATCCCCTTCTTGCAGTGGTTGCCGAGGGTGACCGGGCTGTCCTCCCGGCGGCTCACGCGGATCAGGGAGTCGCCGTACGCCTCGTAGTTGAGCTGGCAGCCCACGCCGCAGTAGTGGCAAACCGAAGGTACCGCGGTGCTATCCCACGGGCCCGGTTTGGCGAGCGGGAGCTTCGGCGCGATCGCGCCGGTGGGGCAGGTTCCGATGCAGAGCCCGCAGCTCACGCAGTCGGTGTCGAGAAGCGATCCCCCCATCGCGGGACGGACCATGGTCGCGAACCCGCGGTTGATGAACCCGTACGCGGCCACCCCCACGACCTCGCTGCACATCCGGACGCAGCGCCCGCACAGGATGCACTTGTTGGGGTCCAGCTCGATGAGGGGGTGGCTGCCGTCCACCTGATACTGGTTCGCCTCACCCATGAAGGACTTGAGCTCGACCTGGTACTCCGTGGCGTAACGGCGCAGGTCGCACTGGAAGAGCGCCGTGCACCCGCACTCGAGGCAACGACCGGCCTCGGTCATGACGTCATCAAGGGTGTATCCGAGCTCGACCTCGGCGAAGCTCTCCCGGCGTTCGTCAGGGGGGATGAGCGGCATGGGCCTGTGCGCGATCTTCTCGATCGACCTGAGGTCAACGGGCGTCACCTTTGCAAACGCGTCCTTGCGACTTGTGAACTCGAACGCCTCGGGCTCGGCCTTGCCGGTGACGATGTAGCGGTCGATCGCATGCGCAGCCTTCCTGCCGGCCGCGATCGCCTCCACCGCGGTGGCCGCCCCGGTGACCAGGTCGCCGCCGGAAAAGACGCCATCCACGCTGGTCTCGAATGTCCTCTCGTTGACCTGGACTGTCTGCCAACGGGTGAGGGCCAGCGTCTCGCCGAAGGGAAGGAAGTTGGGCACCTTCCCGTCCAGCAGCTCCGAGATCGTGGTGTTCTGGCCGATGGCGGCGATCGCGAAGTCGCACTCCACGTTGAACTCGGAGCCGCGGACCGGTTTGGGGCTGCGCCGCCCGCTGGAGTCGGGTTCGCCGAGCTCCATGCGGAGGCACTCGAGGGCGGCGAGGCGGCCGTTCCTCTTGATGACCCTCGTGGGTGCGACGAGGAACTCCAACTTCACGCCCTCCCGCTCGGCCTCGTCGATCTCCACCTTGTTGGCCGGCATCTCGTTGCGGGTGCGGCGGTAGAACAACCCGACCTCACCGGCGCCCAGGCGGAGCGCGGTGCGGGCGCAGTCGATCGCGGTGTTGCCGCCCCCGATCACGAGCACCGTGCCGTGGATGTCGATCTTCTTACGGAGGCCGAAGTTCTCGAGGAAATTGATGCCGGGCAGCACGCCCTCGGTCTCCTCGTCCTTGACCCTCATGGTCGAGCTCTGCCAGGCACCGAGGCCGAGGAAGACCGCGTCGTACCCGTCCTGCTTGAGGCTGGCGACCGTGTAGTCCTTGCCGAGCGCGACGTTGGTGGAAAGCTCGACCCCGAGGTCGAGGATCTGGCTGATCTCGAGATCGAGGACCTCCTTGGGGAGGCGGTACTCGGGGATGCCGTAGCGCAGCATCCCGCCGGCCTCGGGCATGGCCTCGAAGATGTGGACGTGATAGCCCTTGAGCGCGAGGTAATACGCGCAGGAGAGCCCGGCGGGACCACCGCCCACGACCGCGACGTTCCTGCCGACCGGCGGCCCCAGCGTGGGGCGGAACGGCTCCGCCTTGCCCAGGTCGAGGTCGGCGATGTAGCGCTTGATGTAGTCGATGCCGACGGCTTGGTCCAGCATGTTGCGGCGGCAGCCCTTGACCTCGCAGGGGCGCGTGCAGACGCGTCCGCAGATGGCGGGCAGGGGGTTGGTCTGTTTGATCAACTGGATCGCGTCCGTGAATTTGCCGAGCGCCGCGAGAGCCACATAGCCCTGAATGTCCACGCCGGCTGGGCACGCCAGTTGGCAGGGGCCGATGCAGTCGGCGTAGTGATTGGAGAGCAGCAACTCGAGGGCAGCCTTGCGCGAGCGCCGCACCTCGGGGGTGTCGGTTTCAACGACCATCCCGCCGGTCACCTTCGTGGAGCAGGCGGGAAGAAGCGAGCGAGCGCCCTTGACCTTGACGACGCACAGGTAGCAGGACGAGAAAGGTTCGAGCTGCTCGTCATGGCACATCGTCGGAATGTCGGCGATGCCGTTCTCCCGGGCGACCCGCAGGATGGTCTGCGAGTTGTCGGCGATCATCCGTTTTCCGTTGATCTCCAGCTTGACCAGCGCCATAGAGACTTCTCCGCCTCCTCAGTAGACAGCAATCGCGTCGACGCGGCAGACCTTGTGACACTCGCCGCAATGTGTGCATTTGGACTGGTCGAGGACGTGGACCTTTTTGAGCTCGCCCGTAATCGCATTGGTCGGGCAGACCTTGGCGCACAAGAGGCAGCCGACGCAGGTGTCAAGGATTATGTAGGTGAGCAACGGCTTGCACTGGTGCGCCGGGCACCTCTTGTTGGTGATGTGGGCCTCAAACTCGGAGCGGAAGTACTTGATCGCCGTCAAAACGGGATTGGGAGCCGTCTGCCCGAGGCCGCACAGAGAGGTGTTCTTCACAAGGGCTGCCAGCTCCTCCAGGAGTTCAATGTCGCCCTCCCTGCCTTCGCCTTCGCAAATGCGGGTCAGCACCTCGAGCATGCGCTTGGTGCCGACCCGGCAGAACGTGCACTTGCCGCACGACTCGCGCTGCGTGAACTCGAGGAAGAATCGCGTGATGTCCACCATGCAGGTGGTCTCGTCTATTACGACCAGGCCGCCGGAGCCCATGATGGCGCCGGTCCGGTTGATGGACTCGTAGTCGATCACGGTGTCCTGGAGCTGGGCAGGGATGAAACCGCCGGATGGCCCACCCATCTGCACGGTCTTGAACTTCTTGTCCTGCTTGATCCCGCCGCAAACGTCGAAGACGATGTCGCGGATCGAAATGCCCATCGGTACCTCGACCAGCCCGCCGCGTTTGATCTTGCCGGCCATCGCGAAAACCTTGGTGCCCTTGCTGTTCGCCGTACCGATTGCGGCAAACGATTCCGCCCCGTTGAGCACGATCCACGGGACGTTGGCGAACGTCTCCACGTTGTTGATGCAGGTGGGGCAGTCCCACAGGCCCTTGGAGGCGGGGAACGGGGGACGGATGCGCGGCATGCCGCGCCTGCCCTCGATCGACGCCATCAGGGCGGTCTCCTCGCCGCACACGAACGCCCCGGCACCCTCCTTGAGCTTGACGTGGAAGCGATACCCCTTCCCGCAGATATCGTCGCCGAGGAAGCCTCTCTCCTCGGCCTGGGTGATCGCGATGTTGAGGCGCTCGATCGCCTTTGGATACTCGGCGCGGACGTAGATGTAGCCCTCGTTCGCACCGATCGCGAAGGCGCCAATAGCCATGCCCTCGAGAACCGAATGGGGGTCGCTCTCGAGAACCGAGCGGTCCATGAACGCTCCGGGGTCGCCCTCGTCGGCGTTGCAGATAATGAACTTCCGGTCGCCCTGGGCCTGGCGCGTGAAGCGCCACTTCATTCCTGTCAGGAAGCCGGCGCCGCCGCGGCCGCGCAGGCCCGAGTCCACGATCGCGGCGATCAGCGCGTCGGGTTCGTTCTGCTCCAGAACCCGCGCGAGCGCCCGGTACCCTTCGGCTGCCAGATAGTCGTCGAGCGACTCCGGGTTGATCTTGCCGCAGTTGCGCAGCACGATGCGGGTCTGGTGCGAGAAGTACGGTCGCTCGCTCCCGCGGCCGTCGTCGGACCAGACCATCCAGTCCTCGATGGCCTTCCCCTGCGCCACGTGCTCGTCCAGGATTCGTTGGATCCTGTCGGGGGAGACGTTTCCGTACTGCACGCGGGAACCGTCGTCACCCCTGATCTCGACCAGCGGCTCCCGGTAGCACATGCCGATGCAGCCGGTCTTCTCCAGCTCGAACGGGACCGCCCCGCCGGCCTTCCTCTCGGCGAGGGCCTGGTAGGTCTTCTCGGCTCCCGCGGCGATCCCGCAGGTGCCCAGCCCAACCAGGATCTTCGTCACTGAACCTCCGCGGCCGCTGCCTCTTGGCACTGCTTGACCACCTTCTTGACCTCCTTCTCGGAGAGGTTCCCGTGCGTGGTGTGATTGACCATGATCACGGGAGCAAGGCTGCAGCAGCCCACGCAGGACACCGTCTCGATCGTGAACTGCCGGTCCGGCGTGGTCTCGCCGTTGCGGATGCCAAGGGTATCCTCGACGGCCTTCGTGATCTCGTTGGCGCCGCTCACGTGGCAGGCGGTGCCGTGGCAGACTCTGATGAGGTTCTTGCCGACTGGATGCAGGCGGAACTGGGCGTAGAACGTGGCCACCCCGTAGATCTGCGCGAGGGGGATCCCGCACCGGGCGTGGATCTCCTCGATGCGCTGGCGGGAGATGTACCCGTCCGTCTCCTGCGCCTGCTGGAGCAGGGGGATGAGGTGGCCCTCCTCACCGGCGTAGTGCTGCTTCTTGAAGTCGAACTTGCGTCGTTCACTCATTCCGGGTTTTCCTCATGTGGCGATGCATCGTCTTTCGATTCCCGGGCCCCGAACCCCGCGTCCTGGCGTCAGTCATACGGTGTCTCGCACATCTTGTTCATGAGAGAGATCAGATCATCGACATCGCCGACGCCGCCGAGGGCGTGGCCCTTGCAGCCCCGGCGAGAGCAGAACTCGACGTAGCCGCCGCTGGTCAGGTTCAACGATGCCATTGGCGCCCCGCACAACCTGCACGGCAGCGTCAGCATGATGCTGGTGTCGCAGGCCGGGCACCGGAGCTCCACGATGGCTCCCGGGGGAATCGAGAGCTCGCTCTCAACGGAGTAGTCCCCGAAGAGCGCCGACAGCGCAACCTGCCCGTCCTGGTGCGTGTCTCGCACGAAGGCGTCGAGCGGCACCTTGGTCCCCTTGGTCAGCACCCTGCTGCAGTTGGGGCACGCGAGTTCCATAACCAGCAACTTCTTGGTCATCCATCGCCTCCACTGCGGTCCGTCTTTTCCTTCTCGAGCGACTCGAGCCTGACGAAGACGCAGTCGGTGCGTTTCGCCTGGCCGCGCACGACGTCCTCGGCCAAAGTCTCGCAGTTAGGTGCGCCGCAGGCCGCGCAGTCCTTGCGGGGAAGCTGCTCGAGCAGGGCGTCCTTCTCGCGTTTGAGCGCAATGGCCTGCTTGAGGTCGCGGGCAAGGGGGCGCACCGGGCGGGCGCGGATCTCCGCCTCGAAGTCGAAGAAGTGCTCGCGCACCAGCGAGCGCACCTTCTCCTCCTTGACCGTAGCCTGGTCGCCCAGGTGCCGGGCAATCTCCCGCAGGTTGCGCTGGGCGGCGTACCGGCCCGCAATCGTGAGCCCGCCGCTCACGCAACCATCGGGACAAATATAGGCCTCGATGAAGTCGACGCTCTGGAAGGTGCCAGCCTCGATGCGATCGAAGACGTAGGTGACGTCGTGCACGCCCCGCACCGTCATGGAGTTCGTGTTGCGCATGCCGGCGATCTCGCCGCCGGCCATGGCCCAGGCCAGCCCGCGCGCGCTGACCGTGTCCTCCGGGTCGCTGCCGGGCTTCTCCTTCATCGCCTTGACGAGGGGCCCGTACAGGTCGGCGATGGAGAACGCGCCGTCCAGGTGCGAGGCATCCAACCCCACCGGGGCCACGATCGAGTGCACGATCGCGGTGCAGGGGGTGATGAAGAACATGCCGATCTCTTCGGGCTCGATGCCGAGCTCGGCCGCGCGGCGCCGGCGGCGCAACTTGGCCGCCAGCTCGCGCGGCGACTCGACCGGTACCAAGTGTGGGATGAGGTCCGGGTAGCGGATCTGGATCAGGCGCACGACCGCCGGGCACGTCACCGATATTTTCGGCCACGGTCCTCTGGACTCGGAAAGGTGTGCGTCGGTGGCGCCCGCCACCATCTCGCACATCCAGGAGATGCAGTAGGTCTCGTCGAAGCCGATCTGGCGGAGGGCGTGCAGCACCTGGCCGGGCAGCACGTCCTTGCCGAACTGGGCGTAGAGGGTCAGGGACGGCACCGCCACCGTGTGCTTGTACCGCTTGAGGTCCGCGGGCGAGGAGGTCCGGGAGCGGATTGCGTCGTACGTGCAGGCCTCCATGCAGGTCGCGCAGTCGATGCAGAGCTCGTCGTTGACCACAGCCAAGTTGTCGCGGACCCTGATCGCGCGTGTCGGGCATCCCATCGTGCAGGCGACGCAGCCGACGCATTTCTCGCGGTCGATCACCAGAGCATGGGTGCGTTCGGCCATGGTCTCCCGCCGCTCACGATCCGTCGGCGCGCACGACGTAGCGCAGCGTAGTGCCCACCCCGGCGGTGGAGGCGATGCTGAACTCGTCGCTGTTGCGCTTGATGTTCGGCAGACCCAGTCCGGCCCCGAATCCGCGCGCCCTCATCTCGGCGGTTGCCGTGGAGTGCCCTTCCTGCATGGCCCATTCGATATCCGGAATGCCGCGGCCGCGGTCGGAGACGGTCACCCGGACCGAGCCGTGAAGCACCTCAAGGTCGAGGGAACCTTCGTCAGCGTACATGATCACATTCATCTCGGCTTCGAAGTTCGCGATCGAGAGCCGCCGGATCACCGCTGTTGGGAGGCCGAGTTGCTTGAGCACGGCCTTGACGCGCGTCGCAACCTCACCACCGTGCTCGAAGTTGTTGCCCACGATCCTGAACGTCTCGCGGTAGAGGACCTCGTCCTGGGCGTCGCGGACCTCGGGGCGGTCGGAGGCGAGCGGAGGGCTCATCGCATCCTCACGCCTTTCTGGATGGCGGCAGCCCGTGCTGGGAGAGGAGGCCGCAGGAGTCGAACATGGAGTGCTGCGTGGACAGGAGGGGTATCTCCCGGCTCCTGGCGAGGTCGAGCGCCTCCGGGGAAGGCTGTTTGCCCGAGACGAAGAGGATGCCCCTGCAGTCGGCGACGTCCGCCGTGTGCACGGACTGCACGGTCGTGAGGCCGGTGACGAGGAGCGCGTTCGGAGCGGAGAAAGCCAGCACGTCGCTCATCAGGTCGGCGGCGCAGCAGGAAAACACATGCGCGTCGAGCACCTTGTGCCCGCAGATCACGTCGCACTCGAGGAGTGCTACGACCGCACGCAGCTGCACGGTTTTCCCCTGGGGGTCGCCGGCCTCGCGGCCCGGAGTCAGCGGAGCCCCGCCTCGTAGAGCTTGGTCGCCACCTGCCAGCGGGTGAGCGCGGTGGAGAAGATCGAGATCTCGGCCTTCACCGCCATCTTGATCACGTCCTCCGCCGGTTTCTTGCCCTGCGCGAGGATGATCCCGCAGAGGTCCACGAGATTGGCCGCGGCGAGCGCGTTGGCGTGGACCTGGACCGTCACAAGGAGGTTCCCGGCCTTGGCGTTGGCGATTACGTCGCTCACCATGTCCGAGATGTACACGCCGGTGACGTCCTTGTCGAAGACCGGCGTGAGCCTCTCGAGCTCGAGTTTTTCCGCGATCTCTTTCAGCTTCATTGCACGTCCTCCTTGAGAAGCGAGCCCCCCCGTTCCTCCATCGCCGTGAGGCCGAAGTCGAGCATGATCTGGCCGTAGGACAGCTTCTTGTAGAGACCGAAGTAGTCGGGGAGAATGAGGATCTTCTTGTCCCTGCTGCGCAGCCGCTCGTTGAAGGCCTTGTTGAGGATGGCGAGCTTCTCGAGGGGGATGTCCAGCGGCGATCCGTCCGGTGCCTCGTAGGCGATGGCCGCATAGATCGAGATCCTGAGCTCGTGCGCCAGCTCACCGATGCGGTAGAGATCGCTGTCGCGGTCGCAGCAGGCGTAGTAGAGCAGCCCGAGCAGCTCGTCGAACTTGACGACCTTGGCGGTCTGGTTGTCGCGCACGGAGAACCGGAACGACTGGGCCATCTCCCAGAACGCCCAGACCTTGGGACCCTCGCGATACGGCTCCTTGGGCGGCACGGGCTCGGCGGAGAAGTACGACCTGGCCGCCTTGCTGTACATCTCGCGCTCGATGATCACGTAGCCGGGCTGGACGTCGGCGAGCTCGTAACGGGGCGAGGGGGAAGCTTCTACCATGTGGCCTGTGCGCTCCTGGGCGCGATCCTGGTGGTGCGATCCGCCGCCTGCCGGGAAAGACATCCCGCCGCCCCGCCCGGCCGCCCCGGGGAGGGAAGGGGAAGCGGCCGTGGCTCGCGGCGCATGCCCATACCACCAGCACGATAGGCTGGCGCAGAAGTTGCGTCAAGTGCCATGGGAGCGGTGTCTTAAATGAGATAACGTCGCAAATGGCGAGACGGCTGCGGGCTCGGATCCCCGTTCCGAACCGGTGCCGCGGATCGCTCCCGGCCGCTCGGGCTGGCCGGCGTTGCCTCCGGCCGGCGGGGATGGGAGCCGGTCTCCCTGTCCCGCCTCCGCGACATGGAGACGCCATGACACCCACCTCCGCACCATTGGGGGCGCCCCCGCGTGCCGTGCGGGCTACGCCTTCAGGATCGCCTGCGCCTCCGCCCTGTCGACGTCCATCACGTAGGTGATGCCCGAGATCTCGGCGGCCTCTCTGGTGAGCGCGGAGAGATCGTCGCGGCTGATGTACGCGCACGGGAACTTGCGGTTTCCTGCCATCAGCTGCCTCAGCCCCTGCGCCAGGCGCTCGGAGTAGGTGAACAGGCCCAGAACCCCCGTCGGGATCCTGTCGAATTCCTGGTCGCCCAGCTCCTTGTGCATCTCGCTCGCGGTCACGAAGATCTCGTCCTTCGTCGAGCCGAAGCGCGCGACGTACATGGGGACCTGCCCCTCTTCGATCGTCCGCCCGATGGTCTTGCCCACCATCGCGGCCGCGATTGGCCCGCGCGCCATGCCCACGAGCTTGACGAACGGTGCGCCGTTGGCGAGGCCCTTGACGATCTGGTCCTCGACCGTGAAGCCCCCCGGTTTCTGACAGGCGACTTCGTCTAAAACGTAGGCTGCTCGCTAGTTGACACGCTTGTAGTCGTGTGTTACAAGGCCAGAGAGGGTGCGTCAACTTTCTCCGAGAATAGGGGAAATGCACCCCATGCCATTTGACCTCAAGCCGGCTTGCCCATGGCGGCGAGCGGCGAAAGGAGGGCGCACAAGGCGACACGCCACGAAGGAGTCCGGGGTCTGGTATGCGTCACATCGGTTTTCTTGGGTCGCGTTAGGTAGGAGAACTCGCAAGGAGTGCTCCGAGCCACGGCAAGGGAACTTGCCGAGAGAAGGGAGAAGAACTCGCATGAGCGTCGCGAAGACCGTGGAGAAGTTCATGGGCAACCTGCTCGCCAAGAACCCCGCCGAGCCGGAGTTCCATCAGGCATTGAAGGAAGTCGTGGATTCACTCATCCCGTGCCTGGAGCGGCACCCCGAGTACTTGGAGTACAAGATCCTCGAGAGGCTGAGTGAGCCAGACAGGGTCTACATCTTCCGGGTTCCTTGGCAGGACGACAAGGGTGTCATTCATGTCAACCGCGGTTTTCGGGTGGAGTTCAACAACGCCATCGGCCCGTACAAGGGCGGTCTGCGCTTCCACCCCACGGTCAACCTCGGCATCCTCAAGTTCCTCGGTTTCGAGCAGATCCTCAAGAACAGCCTCACCACGTTGCCGATGGGCGGCGCCAAGGGCGGCAGCGACTTCGACCCCAAGGGCAAGTCCGATTCGGAGGTGATGCGCTTCTGCCAGAGCTTCATGAACGAGCTGTTCAGGCACATCGGCGCAAACATCGACGTGCCCGCCGGAGACATCGGTGTCGGTGGTCGCGAGATCGGCTATCTCTTCGGCCAATTCAAGAAGCTCACCCATTCCTTCGAGGGGGTATTCACGGGCAAAGGCCTTAACTGGGGTGGCTCGCTCATCCGGCCCGAAGCGACCGGCTATGGTGCGACGTACTTCGCGGAAGAGATGCTGAAGACCCGCGGAATGTCGCTCGACGGCTTGGTCTGCGCGGTTTCCGGCTCCGGCAACGTCGCCCAGTACACGATCGAGAAGGTCAATCAGTTGGGGGGCAAGGTCATCACCATCTCGGACTCCAACGGAACGGTGGTGGACAAGAACGGGGTCAAGGGCGAGAAGTGGGAATACCTGATGGAGCTCAAGAACGTCAAGAGGGGACGCATCAAGGACTACGCCGAGAAGTTCAAGTGCGACTACTACGAGGGCCGGCGTCCCTGGTTCGTCAAGTGCGACGTGGCTTTCCCGTCAGCAACGCAGAACGAGATCAGCGGCGAGGATGCCCAGATGCTGGTGAAGAATAGCTGCACCTGCGTCTCCGAGGGCGCGAACATGCCAACCACTCTCGAGGGCGTGGAGGTCTTCCTCGCCAAGAAAATCCTGTTCGGGCCGGGCAAGGCAGCCAACGCCGGTGGCGTCGCCACGTCGGGCCTGGAGATGTCGCAGAACAGCCTGCGTCTGACCTGGTCGCGTGAAGAGGTCGACGAACGACTGCACACGATCATGAAGAACATCCACGCGGCGTGCGTGGAAACCGCCAAGGAGTACGGCGATCCCGGCAACTACGTACTGGGCGCGAACATCGCGGGCTTCATCAAGGTTGCCAACTCGATGATCGACCAGGGGCTTGTGTAGGGCCGAGGCTTTCTGTTGGGAGGCGCAGGGGGCGGGGGAGCGAGTCTCCCCCGTTTTCTTTCCGGATTGTCTCTTGGCCAGAGGGCTCGGAGCCGATCCCTCAAGGGGTCACGGCACGTGACGAGGGGAACAGCAGCGAAGTGGCTCACGGCCTTGAGGCTTCTGGTACAGTGCTGGGCAGGCAATCGCCATGACAGGGCAGCTTGAGCTGGTCAGTCGCTACGGCATGCGAACCGAGCAGTTCTCGGACCTGATGGCCTTCCGCGTGCGCAAGGTTCTGCTCGTCGCCTCTCGGTACGACGCTTTTGTGCTCGAGGAGGACGGGGAGCTCGCAGAGCTGATGTCCCAGGAGTATCGCGACCTTGGCCTCAACGTTGGCTACGCCCCTCACTTTACACGCGCAGAGACCGTGGATGGGGGCCTGCAGCTGCTGCGAGGTGAACAGTTCGACATGGTGGTGACGACCGCCAGACTTCCCGGCATGCCCTTGCACGACTTCGCCACACAAGTCAAACGTGACTTCCCGACAATGTCGATCGGAGTTCTTGCCGCACACGGCTGGGATCTTGCACACCTTGAAGGCCTCCGGGAGTCCGGGATCGTTGACTGGGTCTTCCTTTCCCAGGGTGGCGTCAAGACGTTGCTGGCCATGATCCAGCAGGAGGAAGACCGCCGCAACGCCGACCACGACATCCTGCAGGCCGGTGTGCAGGTCATCGTTCTCGTCGAGGACGACGTGCGTTTCGTCTCGTTTATCCTGCCCCACCTGTATGCCGAGGTCACGCGGCAGACGGAGCGCCTCATGGCGGAGGGCCTCAACCTCTCCCACAGGCTGCTCCGTTTGCAGGCCAGGCCGAAGATCATGCTGGCCCAGACCCTCGAGGAGGCCTGGCACCTGATCGAGCGGTACGGCGAAAACGTGTTGGGTCTCATCTCCGATATCCGTTTTCCGCGCGATGGGCGACAGGATGCGGAGGCCGGTTTGGAGCTGACCCGTCGCGTCCGGGCGCGCGACCCGGAAATGCCGGTGCTGCTGCTCTCCTCGGAGCCGGACAACCGGCCGCGCGCCGTCTCGCTTTCGGCAGTGTTCCTCGACAAGACCTCTCCAATGGTGCTCGACGATGTGCGGCGCTTCATCCTGGATAGCTTTGGCTTCGGAGACTTTGTTTTTCGCCTCCCGGATGGGGCAGAGGTGGGGCGTGCGAGCGAGATCCGCGAACTGCTGGTCGAGCTGGATCGCGTACCGGAGCTTTCGCTCGAGTACCACGCCAGCCACAACCATTTCTCTCGCTGGTTCAAAGCACGTACCGAGTTCGAGGTGGCTTCCGCCTTGCGGCCGCGGACGGTCTCCGAGTTTGCGTCGTTGGCGGAGTTGCGGGCCTTCCTTGTCCGCACCGTGACGGGCTACCTGCGCGAGATCAAGCGCCATGTCCTCGTTGATTTCGCTGTTGATCGTTTCGACGAGTTCGTCGGCTTCGCCAAGATCGGCTCGGGATCTCTTGGCGGCAAGGGGCGGGGCCTCGCGTTCATGCAGCAACTGCTGGCTCAGGAGCGCGTGAGCTTCGCCAACGTGGACACGGTGGTACCGCAGACCGTGGCAATCGCCACCGACGTGTTCGAGGAGTTCCTCGAGCGCAACGACCTGCAAACGCTGGTCTCCAGGCCGGGGGAGAGCTCTGACCCGCAGGTGCTCGACGCTGTCCGTATGGGTCGGTTCCACCGTTCGCTGCGGGCCGACCTGGCCAAGTTCCTCCAGGTGATCCGTGGCCCCTTGGCCGTGCGCTCGTCGAGCCTGCTGGAGGACTCCCCTTATCAGCCCTTTGCCGGCGTGTATGCCACGATCATGCTCCCCAACAACCACCCGAGCCTCGACGTGCGGCTGGCCCAGCTGCTCGAGGCGATCAAGGTTGTCTATGCCTCCACCTTCATGCAGGCCGCTCGCGCGTACCTGGCGAGCACGCCCCACCGCCTGGAAGAGGAGAGAATGGCCGTCCTCCTCCAGCGTGTCGTCGGCAGCTCCCGCGGGGCTCGCTTCTACCCCACCTTCTCGGGCGTTGCATGCTCGTACAATTTCTACCCGTTCCGCGAGATGCGCTCGGAAGACGGTGTGGCTATGGTGGCGGTGGGACTCGGGAAGTCGGTGGTGGATGGGTTCGAGGCGCTGCGTTTCTGCCCCGCCTGGCCACAGGTCTTGCCGCAGTTCTCGGCGACAAAAGACATCTTGCGTAACGCTCAGAGGCGGTTCTGGGCGCTCGACATGAGCCGAATTGACGTCATTCCAGGCTTGGAGTACGACGCCAACCTGGTTTCGCTCGAGGTCACGGAGGCATTGGCGGATAGTGGCGTGGCCACGCTTGCATCCACCTATCTGCGGCCCAACGACACGGTGGTCGATGGATTAGTTCCCGGGGGAAGCCCGCTCGTGACGTTCTCTCGGGTCCTGAAGGGGAGCGGCTTTCCTCTTGCCGAGATCCTGACGTGGCTCTTGCGGGCGAGTCAGCGTGCGCTGGGAGTGCCGGTGGAGGTCGAGTTCGCGGTCGATCTCAAAGCCGGTGAGACGAGTCGGGTCTTTCACGTGCTGCAGGTGCGGCCGATGCTCATCGAACCTCTGGAGAGGGCGGACTCGATAGACGCAGCCGTTGGTGACACCGTGATTGCGGATTCCGCAAACGCCCTCGGACATGGTCGGCGGACCAACGTCCGCGACGTCGTAGTCGTTCTTCCGACTCTCGAGCGGGCGCATACCGCTGAGGTCGCGAGCATCCTTGAGCGCCAGAACCAGCGGATGCGCAGTGAAGGGCGAGGCTACTTGTTGATTGGACCTGGTCGGTGGGGCTCGCGGGATCCGTGGCTCGGGGTACCAGTTGCATGGGCACAGATATCGGCTGCCGCAGCGATCGTCGAGACCGATTTCGCGGACCTCGAGGTGGAGCCCTCGCAGGGATCCCATTTCTTCCACAACCTGACGTCGTTTGGCATCCCGTTCCTCGCCGTGCATCGGCTACAAAACGGTGGCAGCGTCAACTGGGAGTGGCTCGCAGCTCATCCTGCCGAGCGTGAAGAGCTGGCCGGTAGGGTGAGGCACATCCGCTTGGACCGCCCCCTGGAAGTTGTTGTCGATGGCGCGACCCGCCGGGGTCTCATCGTTCTTCGTGGCTAGGTGTGACATCTCACCACATCGGCGATGCCGGGCGGTCGTTCAAGCGACGGGTCGGGTATCGACCTCGGTGCAGGCGGTTCTCGCGCTTCTACAAGCTGCAAAAGCTGTTGCTTGACATCAACGTAAGGCCAGAACAGACTAAACTTTGAGGCCGGTCGGAGCAGGAGATTCGACATGTCGACAAAGCCCTTCAACCCCTTTGTGATGGCCCAGTCTCAGTACGACCGCGCGGCCGAGCAGCTCGGGCTCGACAACGCCATCCGGGAATTCCTGCGGGAGCCGATGAGGGAGGTCGTGTTCTCGCTCCCGCTCCGCATGGACAACGGGGGCGTACACATCTACAGGGGGTTCCGCGTGCTCCATAACGACGCGCGGGGCCCCGGCAAAGGCGGCCTGCGCTTCCATCCAGCCGGCACCCTGGACGTGATCCGCGCCCTCGCCATGTGGATGACGTGGAAGACGGCCGTCGTGGACATCCCCCTCGGGGGGAGCGGCGGCGGTGTCGCGGTGGACCCACACAACCTGAGCGCGGCCGAGCTAGAGCAGCTCTGCCGCCGCTTCATGCGTTTTGCCGCACGCGATCTCGGGCCCGACGTCGACGTCCCGGAGCCGGACATCATGGCCGGCCCGCAGCAGATGTTGTGGATGCTGGACGAGTACGAAGCGATCAACGGGAGGCACGCCCTGGGCGCGCTCACAGGCAAGCCTGTGGGCATGGGGGGCTCGCTGGGGCGCAAGGAGGCCCAGGGTTTCGGCGCGGTGATCTGCGTGCGCGAGGCGCTGAAGGAGATTGGGGTCAAACCGTCCAACGCGCTCGCGAGCGTGCAGGGTTTCGGGAACGTCGGGCAGAACGCCGTGAAGCTGTTCGCCGACCTGGGCGTGAAGGTGGTTGCGGTCGCGGCGCTGGAGAGAAGAGAGCGCAAGCCGTTCACCGTCCGCAGGGAGGACGGAGTGCGGGTCGAGGAGCTGCTCGAGATCACCGACGGTTTCGGGAGCATCGACCGTGAGGAGGCGACGCGCCTCGGCTACGAGGTGTTACCCGGGAACGCCTGGGTCGAGCAGGACGTGGATGTGCTCGTCCCTGCGGCGCTCGAGAACCAGATCACCGCCGAGAACGTGGGTGCGGTGAGTCGGCGCGTGCGGATCGTGGCCGAGGGTGCGAACGGACCGACGCGTCCCGAGGCCGAGCAGGCGCTGGCGGCGCGCGGGGTCAGCGTGATCCCGGACCTGCTTGCCGGGGCCGGTGGGGTGACCTGCTCCTACTTCGAGCTGGTGCAGTCAAACATGAATTACTTCTGGGAGCGTGACGAGGTGCTCGGCAAGCTTGATGTAAAGATGACCTCCGCGTACATCGCGGTGAGCGACCTCGCGCGCAAGCGCAGCCTCTCGATGCGGGACGCCGCCTACATCATTGCGGTCTCGCGCGTCGCGGGCGCGTGCAAGGCGCGGGGGTGGCTGTGAGGATAGTGGACCGTAAACTCACCTCAGAAGTGGAAACCGAGATCGGCGCATGAAGGCGGCGGCGGGTTCGGTCACGCGGTTCGAGCGGGACTTCTTCAATGCCGAGACGCCGTTCACCGCGATCGGGGGCGGGGAACTGGGCGGAAAGGCGCAGGGCCTCGCCTTCATCCTGCCCGCGCTCGCCGAGCGGTTCGCCCGGGGTAGCGAGGTTTTGGTCGCCATCCCGCAGCTCGCGGTGATCACGACCGAGCACTTCGACGCGTTCATGGGCCTCAACGGCCTGCACGAAGACGCCGCCTCCGACCTTCCGGACGACCGCATCAGCCGCCGCTTCCTGCAAGGCGATCTCCCGAGCCAGCTCGCCGGCGACCTGCGCGCGCTGATCGCGGCGGTCCATTCGCCGCTGGCTGTACGCTCCTCGAGCCTTCTGGAGGACGCGCTGCAGCGGCCGTTCGCCGGCGTCTACGCTACCAAGATGACGCCCAACAACCAGCTCGACGTGGACTCGCGCTTCCGGCGGCTGGTCGAGGCGGTCAAGCTGGTCTGGGCCTCGACGTACTTCAGGGAGGCCAAGAGCTACCTGAAAACCGTGCGTGGGGCGGTGGGCGACGAGAAGATGGCGGTCATCGTCCAGGAGGTGGTCGGCGCGCGCCACGGGGAGCGCTTCTACCCGACCGTCTCCGGCGTGGCCCGTTCGTACAACTACTATCCGTCGGGCCACGCCAGGCCGGACGAGGGCGTGGCGTCTCTCGCGCTCGGCCTCGGCAAGACGATCGTGGACGGTGAGCCGTGCTGGAACTACTCGCCGGCCTACCCGAAGGCGCCGCCGCCGTCCAACTCGATCGGCGAGCTGCTGGACGCGACCCAGCGCGAGTTCTGGGCGGTCAACATGGGCCAGGCCCCTTACGATCCGGGCAAGGAGACCGAGCACCTGGTGCAGTGCTCCCTCGCCGACGCCGAAGCCGATGACACGTTGCGTTTTGTCGCCTCCACCTACGACCCGCAGGCCCAGCGGATCACGGCTGGTGCCGGTGTGAAGGGGCCGCGCCTCCTCAACTTCGCGCCGATCCTCTCCTACAACCAGGTGTCCCTCAACGACACCATACGACAGCTGCTCTCCGCGTGCCAGGACGCGGTTGGGGAACCGGTGGAGATCGAGTTCGCCCTCACCATTGACGCGGCCGGCGCGGCTCGGCTCGGGTTCCTGCAGGTGCGGCCGCTGGTCGTTGGCGACGAGGCGGTCACGGTTGACGAGGCCGAGATGGAGGGACCGGGCGTGCTGGCTGCGTCGCGCCACGTGCTCGGCAACGGCTCGGACGACTCGGTCCTGGATGTCGTGTACGTCAAGCCGGGGGCTGTCGAGGTGAGCGCCACCACCGTGATCGCCGGGGAGCTCGAGGCGATCAACGACGGGCTGCTGCGTGAGGGGAGGCCATACCTGCTTCTGGGGTTCGGCCGGTGGGGAACCTCCGACCATTGGGGAGGGGTGCCGGTGCAGTGGGCGCAGATCTGCGGCGCCCGCGCCATCATCGAGGCCTCGACCTCAGGTCTGCGCGCCGACCTCTCGCAGGGCTCCCACTTCTTCCACAATCTGACGAGCTTCTCGGTTCTCTACTTCTCGCTCGACGCAGAGGAGAGCCGCCGCATCGGCTGGGCCTCGCTCGACTTGCAGCAGGCTGTGACCGAGACGCGCTACCTGCGTCACGTGAGGCTGACCGTGCCGTTGTCCATCAGGGTGGACGGGCGGTCCGGCCGGGGGGTGATCACTCACCATGACTGACCAGGACAAGGCCAACGAGAGGCTGCTCTGGGCGCTCCAGGAGCGGGCGAAGGAGCTGGGCTGCCTGTATGACGTCGAGGAGCTTCTCGACGACGCGGACAGGCCGCTTGAGGAGGTTTTCGCCGGGATCATTGCGGCCATTCCTCCCGGCTGGCAGTACCCGGACCTCTGCGTGGCCATCATCGAGTACGAGGGCCAAGAATTCGGCCGCGAGGGGTTTGCCGATACGCCATGGAAGCAAGGTGCCAACATCGTCGTGCAGGACAAGAAGGTCGGCCGGATAAGCGTCTACTACACGCGGGAGATGCCGCAGGCGGACGAGGGCCCGTTCCTCAAGGAGGAGGGCAGGCTCATCCAGACCATCGCCGAGCGCGTGGGCCACTTCGTACTTCACAGACAGCTTCGGGGCATCGTGGAGGAGTGGCGGCACGTCCGCGAGTCGCTGGCCGAGAATCGACCGGAGGAGTGGAGGGTCATCCTGAACCTGCTGCGCCGCACGGACCAGGACCTCTTCGTGCGCATCTCCCGCAAGATGGCCACGCACCTCGCGTGGAGCGGGATTTCGCAGGCGGAGACGCTGCTCCAGGGGTTCGGCCAGGACCGCCGGGCCGAGGAGGGCGTGCTCGGCGAGGTCAACGAGCCCAGTCAACGGGTCCCCCTGGGCGACTCCATGCAGCTCGCCGACGAGGTCTTTGCGGTGGCTCAGAAGTGCCTGTCGGGTCGCGAGATCCTCGATCGCATCGAGCGCTGGATCCATGAGGACCGCTCGGCGTTTCTGGTGCAGACGGTGGCCAACGTGCAGGCGTCGCCCGAGGAGGTGGCCAACGCCATCCGGCGGTACCTGCACCTGGTCCCGGAGGGCGCGGGGCTTTCGCCGCCCACGCTCAACATCGTCCGGGTGTCGCTGATCCGTCGCTTCCTCTCACGGGAACCCTCGTACATCAAGGTTGCAAAGGAATTCATCGACCTCGAGGACATCCTGGGGCTGCTCGAACGCCTGATCTGCCTTCCGGGGAGCCGCGGAATGCTGGGCGGCAAGCTGGCAGGTGTCTTCCTGGCAGAGCAGATCCTCAGGAAGGCGCTCGCGGACCACCCCGAGATCGGCGAGGTCCGGTTGCCGCACGCCTTCTATGTCGCATCCGATGCGGTGCGCGGTTTCGTGCGCCACAACAACCTCGAGGAGGTTTACGAGCAGAAGTACAAGGAGATCGACCAGGTGCGGCTCGAGTACCCGCACCTCGTCCAGGTCTTCAAGAACTCGGAGTTCCCGCCCGAGCTGGTAAAGGGCCTGTCGCTGGTCCTGGACGAGCTGCACGAAACGCCGATCATCGTGCGTTCCTCGAGCCTGCTCGAGGATCGGGTCGGTGCGGCTTTCTCGGGGAAGTACAAGAGCCTCTTCCTGGCCAACCAGGGTACGAAGCGCGAGCGCCTCAACGCGCTCATGGACGCGATCGCCGAGGTCTACGCCTCGATTCACGGGCCCGACCCCATCCAGTACCGCGCCCAATGCGACCTGCTCGACTTCCAGGAGGAGATGGGGATCATGATCCAGGAGGTGGTTGGCACGCCGGTGTGCCACTACTACTTCCCCGCCTATGCCGGCGTCGCCCTGTCGCGCAACGAGTTCCGGTGGTCGCAGCGAGTCAAGCGGGAGGATGGCCTGATCAGAATGGTGCCGGGACTCGGGACCCGCGCCGTGGATCGCGTTCAGGAGGACTACCCGATCCTGGTGGCACCCGGGCAGCCGGGACTGCGGGTGAACGTCACGCCCGACGAGGTCGTGCGCTACTCCCCGCAGCAGATTGACGTGGTGGACCTCGAGTCCCGCAGCCTCAAGACGCTGCGCATCAAGACGCTGCTTGCGGAGTGCGGCCACGAATACCCGGAGGTCCATCGGATCGTCTCGTTCAAGCACGACTCGCAGATCGTCAAGCCAGTTGGCGCGTACCTCGACCTCGAGCAGGGGGAGCCGGTGGTGACCTTCGAGGGGTTGATCTCAGACACCCCGTTGGTGCGGAGGATCGGGGCCATGCTCCGCGTCCTGGAGGAGAGGCTCGGCCGGCCGGTGGACATGGAGTTCGCCTCCGACGGGCGCGATTTCTACCTGCTTCAGTGCCGCCCGCAGAGCTTCGCGCGCGAAAACGTCCCTGCTGTGATCCCGCACGACCTCCCGGAGCAGAGCATCCTGTTCTCGGCCAACCGGTACGTCTCCAACGGGCGCATGCCGGACATCACTCACGTCGTCTACGTGGACCCGGAACGCTACAACGAGCTCGAAAGCGTCGAGGACCTGCACGCGGTGGGCCGCGCCGTCAGCCGGCTCAACGCGGTGCTGCCGAAGCGGCAGTTCATCCTGATAGGACCTGGACGGTGGGGGAGCCGCGGGGACATCAAGCTGGGGGTCAGCGTCACCTACTCCGACATCAACCACACCGCGATGCTCGCGGAGATCGCCCGCAAGCGAGGAAACTACCTGCCCGATCTTTCCTTCGGAACGCACTTCTTCCAGGACCTGGTCGAAGCGTCCATTCGCTATCTGCCGCTCTACCCCGACGACCCCGGTGTCCTGTTCGCCGAGAGTTTCTTCCGGGGGTCGGAGAACGAGCTGGCAAGTCTGGCGCCCGAGTTCGCCCACCTGGAGAGCGTCGTCCGGGTGATCGATGTGCCCAAGGTGAGCGGAGGCATGGTGCTTCGGGTGCTCATGAACGCAGACGAGGAGAGGGCGGTCGGGGTCCTCGTGCCACCCGGCAAGCCACCCGAAGGACCGAGCGGGGAGCCGCAACCCGGCGAGCCCTCAGACGAGGGGCACTGGCGCTGGCGCCTGCGGATGGCGGAAAGACTCGCCGCGCAGACCGACGCGGAGCGCTTCGGCGTGTTGGCGATGTATGTCTTCGGCAGTGCGAAGAATGCGACCGCGGGACCGGGAAGCGACCTCGACATGCTGGTGCACTTCCGGGGCAGCAGCGAGCAACGGCAGGCTCTGGAGACCTGGCTCGAGGGGTGGAGCCTCTGCCTGGACGAGATGAACTTCCTGCGCACAGGGTTCCGCAGCGGTGGCCTCCTGGATGTGCATATCGTGACCGACGAAGACATCGCCGGGCGGTCGAGCTACGCGGTCAAGATAGGGGCGGTTACGGACGCGGCATGGGAACTGCCGATCCGCCGCTCCTGAGCGCCGCCGGCGTCGGACCGTCTATCCGGGCGGGGGGTCCCGCGGCCGCTCCGGCCCCCGACCGGCCGCTCTCGACCCCCCGTGCCCCCCGCTCGCCGCGGCGGAGCCGCGTCTCGCCGGGCGTTGCGCTCGCCGGTTCGCATCGTCAACGTACGCTCCGGGTACGCCTCCGGTGCGACCGGCTCGCGCGCCTTGCGATAGGCCCAACGGCGGCGGCGCGGCCTAGCGGCGTACGCGACGATCCCCACCGGGGGAGGCGCGGCCTACGCGCCGTCCACGGACGGCCGGACCACGGTCCATGGACAACGGTTATTAGATCAGCTCGCGGGTAGCGGAGCCGGGGTCGTCGAGGTCGAGGCGGACGAGGGCGAGCTCGGGGCCGTCATGTGAGGCGGAGAAGCACCAGGTGCGGCCGATTCGCTCGCGCCAGGAGCCGGCGCAACGCGCGGACTCGTGCACATGGCCGTGGAGCGTGACGAGCGGCTGATGGTCCTCGATGAAGCGACGGATCGCGATGCTGCCGACGTGGACGTCGAGCGGGACATGCTCGACGCTCTGCCCGTCGAGCGCGGCACGATCCAGGTTGGTCTCGTACGGCGGCGCATGGAAGAGCATCACGGCCCGGTCCAGCCCGTCTTCGCCGACGAGCGCGGTGAGATCCTTCCCGATCGTGCCGAAGCGGACGTCGGACGCTTTGGCGGGTACCGAGCGAAATCCCTCCTCGGGAGATACGCATCCCGGCTCAAGATGCCGGGAGACGTCCCAGCGCTCCCAGTCCTTGAGCGCGAACGGCGTGGGTGGGACGCACGCGTAGCCGTAAACGCGGCAGCCGCCGACCTCGACGCTGCGCATGTGGACGTGCTCTAGGAGACCGTCGGAGGCCAGCCGCTCGAGGGACTCTACTTCGCGGCGCGGGTCGTCGTTGCCGAGAATGACCAGCACGTGCGGGTACGCCTCCCCGAGCCGCCCTTTGAGCTCCGCCAGGCACGGTCGCAGGAACTCCCCGAAGAAGTCTCCAGGTTCGTGCCGTGCGAAGCCATGCGCGAGAAGGTCGCCGCCCACGAGGACCGCCGCCGGCCGCTCGCGCTCCGCTGCGGCGAACAGCTTCATGTAGCGGTCCGCGTGGCCGTGCAGGTCGGTCGCGAACAGGCAGCGAGTCACGGGTGGCACACTTCCCATGCCGATTATGGCAGGATTACGCCATGGCCGACTTCGCTCCCGCCGTTCGCCACGAGCTAGTCGGTTGGGCGTTGTTCTGGGCCGACCTCGAGGTCCGGCCCGGTGCGGCGGATGCGCTCGCGGCGCTGCGCGTCGCGGTGGCCGAGCGCGCACGTGCGAGCCACACGGTCGAGGGGCTCGCGACGCACCCGACCGCGGCCGCGGTGCGGAAGCTGTTCCGGCAGGCTGGGTGCGACCCGACCCGCCACCGCCCGTCATCGGAGGCGCTGCTGCGGCGCGTGCTCAAGGGCGAGGAACTTCCCGCCATCCACCCCCTGGTGGACCTCAACAACTGCCTCTCGGTGGAGCTCGTCGTGCCGGGGTGCGTGATGGCGGCCGGCACCGTCGAGCCGCCGTTCGTGCTGAGGGCCGGACGCGATGGGGAGAGCATGCTCTCGATGCGCGGCCCGTACGAGCTGCACGGCAAGCCGCTGCTCGCCGACGCTCGGGGCCCGTTCGGAACGCCGATCACGGACAGCGAGCGCGTGAAGGTGCGCGGCGAGACGCGGCGCGCCTGGCTCGTCGTCTACCTGCCCGCCGGCATCGTGGAGGCCGGCTGCGCCCGGGAGGGGCTGGAGCGGCTGCTCGCCGAGGCGCCGGTCGCAACGGTGCAGGCGGTCGCCGAGAGCGGGGGAGTGGGCTAGAATTCGAATGATGTCGAGACTCATCCGCATTGCTCACTCGCCGGACGCCAACGACGCCTTCATGCACTACGCGGTGGTCACCGGCAGGGTGGCCGCCGAAGGGCTGAGGTTCGAGGCGACCCTCGCGGACATCGAGACCCTGAACCAGCGGGCGCACGGGGGGACCTACGAGGTGACGGCGATCTCGCTGCACGCCTTCGCGTACCGGGACGAACGCTACGCGCTGCTCAACTCGGGCGCCTCGCGCGGGGACGGGTACGGTCCCGTGGTGGTCGCCCGCCGCGAGCTGACGCGCGAGGATCTGAGCCCTCACGTTCGGGCGCGGGCTGAACCGCTCCAAAGCGGACCGCTTCGTCGGGATGTGCGTCAACGAGGCGACGCTCGACTACGGCGAGCGCGGCCGCCGCGGCGTCGCGCTGTTCTACCGGCGCGCGCACGAGGCCAGCCTGATCTTGCACATCGCCCGTCCCCTCTTTGTGCGCGGCTGACATCCCTCCGCCGTCGCCCGGTCAGGACACGCTCGAGGATGTGATCGCGACCTGCCGGGACTGATGTCATTTCGAGCCCTGCCCCTGGCAGGGCGAGAAATCTGGGCGGGGGGAGCCTTGGTACGGACGCCCCCTCCCAGATTCCTCTCCCGCCTGCGGCGCGACTCGGGATGACAACAGAAGACGTTCCCTCTCCCGCCCGCGGCGGGACCCGGGATGACAGCGGAGCTCCTCGATGTGTCCGACACTCGGATGCGATGTGACGGCCTTTCGCCCGCGTCACGCCTGCCGCTCCGGTTCAAGGCCATTGCCCTCGTCGGGGCCGCCCGCGGTGTCCGTCCCGGTTGTTGCTAGAATCCGGCGATGATCCGGCGCCCTCCAGCTCCGCGGTCCTGCACGCAGGGCATGGGCGTCGCCGCCGCCGTCCCAAACCATCCCAAGAGGACAAGGAGACCCGCATGAGCCAGACCGGGCGCAAGTACGAGTGGTTCGCCATCGGGGACGTGAATGGCTTCTTCGGCCTGATGTTCGACAACGTGACCGTGCTGTCGTTCCTGGCGGGAATCCTGGTGTTCGCGTTCGGCTTCCCGGCCGACATCGTCTACACCAAGATGTTCCCCGGCACGGCGTTCGGCGTGCTGTTCGGGGACCTGGTGTACACGTGGATGGCGTTCCGGCTGGCCAGGAAGACGGGCAACACCAGGGTCACGGCGATGCCGCTCGGGCTCGACACCCCGTCCACGATCGGCATCGCGCTGGTGGTGCTGGGTCCGGCGTTCGTCTCGCTCAAAGCGCAGGGGATGGAGCCGCGCGAGGCCGCGATGATGACCTGGTACATCGGCATGGCCACCATGGTCATGATCGGGATCATCAAGCTGGTGCTCTCGTTCTGCGGCCGCTGGGTGCAGAAGGTGGTGCCGCAGGCGGGTCTGCTCGGATCCTTGGCGGGTGTCGCCCTCGCCCTCATCGGTTTCGTGCCGCTGCTCGACATATTCGGGATGCCGCTCATCGGCCTGATCTCGCTCGGCCTGATCCTGTACAACCTGGTGGCTCGCATCAGGCTGCCGAAGAACGTCCCGGGCGTGCTCGCGGCGATCGCGATCGGCACGGCGCTGTACTACATCCTGGGGCCGCACGGGTGGGTCGGCGGGACGTACCATCCGCTTCCGGCGGCCGAGATGCACTTCGGGTTCCCGGTCCCGACGCTGCTGTTCGTGAAGGGGTTCGTTGCGGCTCTCAAGTACCTGCCGCTCGCCGCGCCGTTCGCGCTGCTCACCGTGGTGGGTGGGATCAACGTCACCGAGAGCGCACGCGTGGCGGGCGACGACTTCAACACGCGCGACATTCTGCTCACCGAGGCGGTCGCGACGCTGGTCGCCGGCGTGTGCGGCGGCGTGGCGCAGTCCACGCCGTACATCGGCCAGCCGGCGTACAAGGGGATGGGCGCCCGGGCCGGCTACACGACGCTCACCGGGCTGTTCATCGGGCTGGGCGGGATCCTGGGCTACGTAGGGTACATCGTGGAGCTGATCCCGCGGGCGGTGCTTGCCCCGATCCTGATCTTCGTCGCCCTCGACATTATGGTGCAGGCGTTCCTGGCTTGCCCTGCGCGACACGCGCCTGCGGTGGCGTTCGCCTACTTCCCGACCGTGGCCCGGCTGCTCGCCATCAAGTACGGGACGTTCCTCGCCGCCGGCACGATGGCGGGGCTGCTCGCGAAGACCGGCAAGGAGCTGCCTGAGGTGCTGGTCACGGTGGCGGTGGGCAACGGCTTCATCCTCACCGCGATGCTGTGGGGCGGGTTCCTCGCGGAGCTGATCGACCGGAAGCTCAAGCGCTCGGCGCTCTACCTCGGGATCCTGGCGGTGTTCTCGTTCTTCGGGGTGGTCCACTCCTCGTCGCCGGACGGAAACATGTACCTGCCGTGGTCGCTCGCGAGCCCGCTGCAGCGTGCGATCCCGTACCAGTTCGGCCTGGCGTACGTTGTCTTCGCTGCGATGCTCCTGCTCCTGTCGCTCTCGAAGGAGAGCAAGGAGCCGCCGCCGGCCAACCTCGAGCATCCGGGGGTGGCGCCCGAGCCAGTGCCTGAGACGCTGCCTGCTACAGGTGTTTCTTGAGCCAGCGCAGGGGGTGCTCGAAGGAGAGGTACAGGAAGATCGCCCGCCTTCCGTTCGAGGGTCCGACCCCGATCGTGTAGGCGATGCCGGGGACGATCTGGAGGCCTGAGGGGCGGTTGATGGCGAAGCGCACACCCGGGTTCAGGAGCATCACCCGCGTGCTCCGGACGGAGCCGTCGGGCTGCACCGACTGGACACGGGCGCCGAACACTCCACGAACGTGTCGAGGGTCGAGCTCACGTGTATGACTGCCGACGCCCCGGCGCTGGTATCCACGGTCGTGCGGCACACGCCCACGGCCCCGGCCGCGCGCGGTGTCCACGTGGCGCCTGTGTTGAAGTGGACAGTCACGTGCCTCGACGCGTCCACGCTCACGGGGAGGCTGGCCTGAAGGGCAGGGCCGCCCTTGCCGTAGCCGTCCTGCCAGCGGCCGGTGGAGAGCACCAGCGACAGGCGCGGGGCGAAGGCGAATCGCTCGGTCAGGACGGCCTGGTAGCGGTAGTTGAGAACGATGTCCCCGAGACCGGAACCGGACGGTGCGGTTTTCGCGACCGGGACCATGAACGAGAGCTGGTGCTTCTGCCGCGGCGTAGGCCACTCCTGGGTGAACGAGTACACCCACGCCCGACGGCTCCGGTCCCACTGGAACGTTGAGATGTGCTGGATGACGCCGTCCTCCTGGTTGTAGGCCTCCTCGATCAGGAACGAGTTGTCCTGGATCTTTTCATCCGTGCCGGCGGCCGTAAAGGAGACCGCGGCGAGCAGGCCCGTCGCCACCGCCGCCACCTTGCGCATCGACCGTATCGTACCCTAGGCGGGTAACCTCCCCGGCTTCCGCACGGCCGGCACTTGACGCTGCCGTCGGCGCGCGGCTAGCTTGGGCGCCTGCCCATGGCGACCGGGGATGCTGCGCTCGATCTCTTCCATCCGCTGATCCGGCGATGGTTCGCCGAGCGAGTCGGCACGCCGACGGAGGTGCAGGCCATGGTGTGGCCGCGCATCGCCGAGGGCAGGCACGTCCTCGTGACGGCCCCCACTGGCAGCGGCAAGACGCTGGCCGCGTTCTTGTGGGCGCTGGACCGTCTGATCTCGGGGGCGTGGCCGGGCGGCGGCGTTCGGGTGCTGTACGTCTCGCCGCTCAAGGCGCTCAACACCGACATCCGGCGCAACCTGCTGCGGCCGCTCGAGGAGCTGCGCGCCGTCTTCGAGGCCGCAGGCGAGCCGATGCCGGCCGTCCGGGTGCTCACCCGTTCGGGGGACACGCCGGCGGAGGAGCGGGCGCGCATGGCGCGCCGGCCGCCCGAGATCCTCATCACCACCCCCGAGAGCCTTAACATCCTCCTCACCTCGCGCCGCGGGCGCGCCATGCTCGGCGGGGTCGCGACCGTCATCCTGGACGAGATTCACGCGGTCGTGGGCGGCAAGCGCGGCGCCCACCTGATCACTGCGGTGGAGCGCCTGGTCCGGCTCTCGGGGGAGTTCCAGCGCATCGCGCTCTCGGCCACCGTGCGACCGCTGGAGCGGGTCGCCGAGTGGGTGGGTGGGTTCGAGAAGATCGGTGAGGGCGAGGGGGCCACGTACCGCCGGCGGCGCGTGGAGATCGTCGCCTCGCGCGCGCCCAAGCGGTACCAGCTCGAGGTGCGCTTCCCGGGCGGGGCCGGCGAACCCGGCGTCGCGGCCGGCGACGATCTCTTTCCGTGGCTGGTGGGCCAGCTCAGGCGCCTGCTCGCTCGGAACCGCTCGACGCTCGTCTTCGCCAACAGCCGGCGCATGGTGGAGAAGGTCACGCGCCTGGTCAACGAGGAGGAGGCGAGCGAGGTGGTCTACTCCCACCATGGCTCGCTCTCCCGCGAGGTGCGCGGCGTGGTGGAGGAGCGGCTCAAGAACGGCGAGCTGCGCGGCATCGTGGCCACCAACTCGCTCGAGCTGGGGATCGACATCGGGGCGCTCGACGAGGTGGTGCTGGTGCAGACCCCGCCCACCCTGGCATCCGCGGTGCAGCGCATCGGGCGCGCAGGCCATGCGGTGGGGGAGACGAGCCACGGAAGCTTCCTGCCGCTCTATCCGCGCGACCTGCTCGGGGCCGCCGTGACGGCGCGGGCGGTGCTCGACGGGGAGATCGAGCCGGTGAGGCCGGTGGAGGGCGCCCTCGACGTGCTCGCCCAGGTGCTGGTCTCCATGACGGTCGGGGAGACCTGGCACGTGGACGAGCTGTACGCCACCGTGCGGGGCTGCAGCCCGTACCGAAACCTTTCGCGGCGGCAGTTCGACCTCGTCCTCGAGATGCTCGCCGGGAGGTACGCCGAGGTGCGCGTGCGCGAGCTGAAGCCGCTCGTGGCCATCGATCGCGTGGACGGCACCGTGCGCGCCCTGCCCGGCGCCGAGCGGATCGTCTACCTCTCCGGCGGCACGATCCCCGACCGCGGCTACTTCCACCTGCGGGTGGCCGACTCGGGCGCCCTGCTCGGCGAGCTGGACGAGGAGTTCGTGTGGGAGCGGGCGGTGGGTGACGCCTTTACGCTCGGCGTTCAGACCTGGCGGATCGAGCGAATCACGCACAACGACGTGCTGGTGCGGCCCGCCCACGCCCGCCAGGCCATGGCCCCGTTCTGGCGCGCCGACGAGCGTGACCGCGGCTTCGAGCTTTCCGAGAAGATCGGGCTCCTCCTCGAACACGCCGAGGCGAGGCTCGCGGAACCCGCCTTCCGCGCCGCGCTCGAGACCGAGCACGCGCTGCACCGCGAGGCCGCGGATGGCCTGCTGCGCTACCTGGAGGCGCAGAAGGCCGCCACCGGCGTGCTGCCGCACCGCCACCGCGTGGTGGTCGAGCACGTCGCGGACCCGCAGGCGAAGGCGGAGCGGGTCGAAACGGTCCTACACACCTTCTGGGGCGGGCGCGTCAACCGTCCGTTCGCGGTCGCCCTGCAGGCGGCGTGGCGTCAGCGGCACGGCATGACGCTCGAGGTGATCCACGACGACGACTGCGTGGTCGTCGCCGCTCCGGCGCGGGTCTCGGCAGACGAGCTGCTTGGACTGGTGCGCGCCGAGGCCGTCGAGGCGCTGCTGCGCGAGCAGCTCGAGAGCACCGGTTTCTTCGGCGCGCGCTTCCGCGCCGCCGCTGGCTGCGCGCTGCTGCTGCCACGCGAGGGGTTCCGCCGGCGCACGCCGCTCTGGCTCTCCCGCCAGCGCGCCAAGGAGCTGCTCGACGCGGTGCGCCGCTTCGAGGACTTCCCGATCGCGCTGGAGGCGTGGCGCACCTGCCTCCGCGACGAGTTTGACCTGGGCAACCTCACGCTCGTGCTGGACGAGCTGCGCGACGGCCGGATCACGGTAACCGAGGTGACCACCACGGCCCCTTCGCCGTTCGCCGCCAACGTCGCCTGGAAGCGCACCAACGAGCTGATGTACGACGACGACACCCCGACCGGCGGCCGCTCCCACCTGCGGCCCGACCTGCTGCGCGAGGTCGCGCTGTCGGCGCACCTGCGGCCGCGCATCGCGCCGTCCCTGATCGACACCTTCCGGCGCAAGCTCCAGCGCACCTTCCCCGGGTACGCACCACGGAGCGCGGGCGAGCTGCTCGCGTGGACCGTCGAGCGCGTTACCATCCCGGCAGGGGAGTGGCGCGAGCTGCTGGACGCGGTTTCCAGGGACCACGAGCTGGACCCCACCGAGGTGCTCCGGGAGCTCGACGGCAAGGTGGTCGCGCTGGCGTGGCCGGGTCAGAGCGCTCCTGCGCTCGTCTGCGCGGTGGAGTCGGTGCCACGCATCCTCGGGGCGCTCGAGATCGAAAGGGGGGAAGCGGCCTTCTCCTCGGCCGCCCTCGACGGCGCACCGGCCGACCCGGCGCTGGCAGCGCTTGCATCGTTGCGCGCCCGCGCGGCCGAGCCCGGCGTGGAACAGGGCGAGCAGGGCGATCCCCTGGCTGACCTCCTCGCCGATGTTCTGCGCTTCTACGGACCGGTGGGGCACGGGTTGGTCGCCCAGGTGCTGGCGCTCGACGGCGAGCGGGAACGCGCCACGCTCGACACGCTCGTGGACGAGCAGCGCGTCGTGGTGGACGAGCTGTCCGAGGGCGCGAGCGGTCCGGAGATCTGCGATGCCGAGAACCTCGAGCGCCTCCTTCGCCTGACGCGGGCCGCGAAGCGGCCGGCGTTCGAGCCGCTCCAGGCTGACCACCTGCCCGCGTTCCTCGCGAGCTGGCATGGTCTGGGCACGCGAGGGGCGGGGATCGAGGACCTGCGGGCGTGCCTGGAGAGGCTGTTCGGATTCGCCGCGCCCGCCGAACTGTGGGAGACCGAGCTGCTGCCCGCACGCCTGGCCCCCTACCTCCCGGCTTGGCTGGACGCGCTGATCGCGGAGAGCGACCTTGGCTGGCTCGGCTGCGGCCCGGAACGGCTCGCCTTCATCCTGAGCGGCGAGCGCGAGCTGTTGCAGGACGACACCCCACCAGCGGGCGGAGACGCCGGGTCGGCAACGGCCGACGTCGACGCCGTGCTCCCCGCGGGCCCCGGCCGGCTCTCGTTCGAGGAGCTTCTGGCGCACTCGGGTCTGGGCTCGGGGGAGCTGACGCGCCGGCTGTGGCAGCTCGCGTGGAGCGGTCTGGTTGCCAACGACGGCTTCGCGGCGGTTCGCCAGGGGGTCGCAAGCGGGTTCAAGCCGGCGGAGCCCGACCCGCCGACCGGCCGCCACCGCCGGCGCTTGCGCTACGAGCGCTGGAAGGGGTCGCGCCCGTTTGCGGGGAGCTGGTTCCGTCTCCCGGAGGCCGAGGATCCTGCGGATGCCCTCGAGCGGGAGGAGTTTGCCAAGGACCGGGCGCGCCTGCTGCTCGGCCGCCACGGCGTGCTCTTCCGGGAGTTGCTCGAGCGCGAGCTGCCGGTGCTGCAATGGCCGTCAGTCTTCCGCGCCCTGCGCCTGATGGAGCTCTCCGGCGAGGTCGTGGCGGGCCAGTTCTTCACCGGCGTCGCGGGCCTGCAGTTCGCCTCGCACGACGCCCTGCGTCGGCTGCGCGAGGGCGCGCCGGAGGACCGCGTCTGGTGGGTCAACGCCGCCGACCCGGCCTCGCCGTGCGGCCTCGGCCTCGACGCGCTGGGTGGGCTTCCCCGCCGCCTGCCGGGAAACCACCTGGTGTTCCACGGGCACCGCCTGGTGGTGCTCTCGGAGCGCCGGGGCCGCGCGCTCGACATTCGGGCGGGGCCCGACCACCCGAGCCTCGGGGACTACCTCGGCTTTCTCAAGGTGCTGCTCACGCGAGCGGTTCGCCCGGCAAACGCGGTCGTGGTCGAGACGATCAACGGCGAGGCCGCGGCGGACGGGCCGTACCGACCAGCGCTGGCGGCGCTGTTCCACACCACCCGCGACGCCGGTACGCTCCGGCTCATGCGCCGCTACTGATGCCGCCCCGGGGCGCGAATAGAATCGGTGAAAAGCCGGTTCCCCCTTGGGGTGAGAACGTGCAGGAGGCGCGACGGGCATGAAGGTCTTCGTGACGGGTGCAAGCGGGTATGTGGGTTCGGCCGTCGCTGCGGCGCTGGCGCGCGCAGGGCACGACGGGTTCGGGCTCGTGCGGTCGAAGGAGAAGGCGGCGAAGCTCGAGGCGTTCGAGGTGACGCCGGTCATCGGCTCGATGGGGGATCCTTCCGGCTACCGGGAGGCGGCACGCTCATGCCAGGTGCTCGTCCACTGCGCCGCGGAGTACTCGGCCTCGTACTTCGAGTTGGACAGGAAGACGATCGACACCTGTCTCGCCGTCGCCCGGGAGTCCGGCCAACCGAGGCTGTTCGTCTACACCAGCGGCGTGTGGGTGCACGGTGACACCGGCGACGCCATGGCGGATGAGGAGTCGCCGCTCAAGCCTCCGGCATTCATCGCTCCGCGTGTGGAGCACGAAAAGCTCGTTCTCGCCGCCAACCAGGGGAAGGTTCACACCGTGGTCATCCGACCGGGGTGCGTGTACGGCGGGCGTGGCGGCATCACCGGTGCCTGGTTCGAGAGCGCGCTCAACGAAGGGGCTGCGAAGATCATCGGTAACGGCGCCTTCCGGTGGGCGATGGTGCACGTGGACGACCTCGCGGACGCGTACGTGCGGGTCGCGGAGTCGCCGTTCAGCAACGAGGTGTTCAACGTCACGGACCGCAGCCGCTTCACCGTCCTCGAGTGCGCCCAGGTAGCAAGCCGGGCCGCGGGCGCCAACGGCAAGGTCATGCACGTGCCGCTCGCCGATGCCGTCAAGGCCATGGGCCCGTACGCCGAGTGCCTGGCGCTGAACCAGCACGTGGACTCCAGGAAGGCCGTGCGGATGCTCTCCTGGCAGCCGCGGCACGGCGGGTTCGTGGACGGTGTTTCGAGGTACTACACGGCATGGAAGGGTTCGTCCGCCCGCTGAGCCGTAGCCAGGAGCCCTGACCCGGCAACACGAGGAGCCCGCTCCGGTGTTGCGGAACGGGCTCCCGTGGCTTGATTCCCTTCAGATGCTCAGCGGGTCATCCCGCCGCCTTGATCAGAAGCTGACTCTCACACCCAGTCGCAGCGCCGTCGGCGGCGTTCGGAGCACCGGCTTCCCGTAGTTCGGGTTGACCGGTGTGGGTGAGGCGTTGTCCGCCTCCTGGAACCCCCAACGCTGGTCGAGCAGAATCGGCCGCTGCGCGTTGAGCAGGTTGAAGATGTCGAACAGGATGTTGATGGTCACAGGCTTGATCTCGATCGGGTACCCGAGGTGCAGGTCGGCCTCGTAGGTATCGGGGGTCCTCCCCTCCGATCCCCGCTGGGTGAGGAAGAACTCGTAGCGGTTGTAGGCGTCGGAGTAGCCCATGCGGGAAAGAGGCGTACCCGTCCGCCAGTACGCTGAGACGCCGACCGAGAGCTTGAACGGTGTGAAGTAGACGCCGGAGACCTTGAACTGGCTTCGGCGGTCGTTCGACATGTAGCCCCGGTTGGTGATCTTGGAGAGGTCCTTGCCGTTGGTGAAGAAGTCGTAGTAGTCGTACGCGGCGGAGATATTGGGGTCGGCGCCGACGTTGGTGTACGGCGCGAACCCGCCGTCGAAGTTGCCCTCCAGCGTGGAGTAGAGGTAGGAGGCCAGCATCTGCCAGTTGTTGGAGAAGCGCTTCGTCACGTCGAGCTGGAGGCCGCGGAAGATCCGGACCGGGCGCGGCGCCGGGAACGTCTCCGCGTAAGCGAGGTTGTAGACCCGACTCATGATCCCCTGGCCGGGGTTGCCGATGCAGTAGGTGCCGTCGTCGATGCAGAGGAAGTCCTCGATGACCCGGCCGTAGCTGCGGTAGATCCCCTTAACCCCTACGGCGATGTCGGTGGCCACCTCTTTCTCCGCGCCCAGGATGTACTCCTCGACAAACTGGCTGCGCAGGTTGGGGTCGGCCGGCTCGGTGAACCCGCCCAGAATGTGCGAGGCGGTGCCGTAGGCGGCCTCAGCCGCGGGATCGGGGTGAAAATCCGTCAGGCTGTAGTTGATGATCGTCGGCTGCCGCTCGTACGAGTACGACCGGATTACCAGGTCCATCGGGATCTCCTCGTAGAAGCGGCCGTAGGAGCCGTACACCTTGGACCGGTGGGTGGCGGTGGGGTCCCAGACAAAGCCCAGCCGCGGTGCGTAGTCCTTTTTGAGGTCGATCTGCTTGACCCCCGAGGAGTCGATGATCTCCTGTCTGTCCCACCGCACGCCGAGGTTCAGGGTGAGGCGGTCCGTTGCGGTCCACCTGTCCTGCAGGTAGAGCGTTGTGTTGCGGTGCTTGGGTACGGCGAACAGAGCCGAGATCGGGGCGTTGTCCAGGGTGGCGTCAGGCGTGGTCCAGTAGTAGTGGCTGTAGATCGGCTTGCTGGGGTCGACCGGGTTGGTGTACTTGGTCACCTGCTGGCCCCCGGAATAGCGCTTCGTAACGTCGGCCTCGTCCTTCTCGTATTCCGCGCCGAACTTGATCTCGTGGCCGGAAAAGAAGCGGGTCAGGGAGCCTCCGTAGAACTCTCTCTTGAAGTCTTTGCCCTCGATCCGCCCGAACCCGCCGGTCTGATAGTAGTTGTCGGCCGCGTCCTGGTACTGAATGATGTCGCCAGCGCTGCTTGCGGGTCCAACGTTGTGCTTTTCCTGGTGACGCGCGACCTGGGCCTGAACAGACCAATTCGTCGCGATGATTCCCTCGTAGCGCAGCGCAAAGTCGCGGCCGCCGAACTCTCTCTTGCCTTGGTAGGTGAGGGGATCGCCGATGAGGGTATGGTCGGCGTCGTTGATGGCGCCGGTGTCGGTACGCGGATCCTGGAAGAACGTGGCGACCAGCGACTGGTTCTCCGCCAAGCGCCACGTCAGCTTCGCAGAGGCGAGGTCGAGTTTGCTGTCGGACTCGGCGATTTGGCCCTCCAGGGGGCCCGCGGGCAGCGCGCTCTTGGTGGTGTTCTTGACCTGGTCGTAGGCTCCGAAGAACCACAGTTTGTCCTTGACGATGGACCCGCCGAGGTCCACGCCGTAGTCCTTCTTGGTGAACCCTTTCACCGTGCCGCCGCTTGACACGACCGACTCGGCCTTTGCCTGCAGAGAGTCGTTGTCGTAATACGTGAAGGCGTCCCCGTGGAACTCGTTGCCGCCCGACTTGGTGATCACGTTGATGATGCCGCCAGTGGACCGCCCGTACTCCGCCTCGTACCCGCCGGTCTTGACGTCGATCTCCTGGATGAACTCGTAGTTGAGCACCTTGCCCTGAAAGCCGTACTCCACGTTGGTCGTGTTGACGCCGTCGATGAAGTAGGCGTTTTCGGCACCTGAAGAGCCGTAAACCGTGATTGTGTTCTGGTCGAGGTTGTTTTGGCTGGCGTCCGTAGAGGTCCCCGGCGCGACCCCGACGATTGCGGTGTAGTTGCGCCCGGTCGGCAGCGTGTCGATCGCCCGAGAGGTCAGGTTAGTTCCTGTCGTTGTTGATGTTACGTCGACGACGGGAAACTCGGAGGAGACAACCACCGACTCCTTGACCGCTGGCCGCATCACGGTATCAAGGGTCGTGTCCTTGGCCAGGCCGACCGTGACCCCGGTGCGCGTCTCGGTGGCGAACCCCTGCAGCGTGAACGTCACCTCGTACTGGCCCGGTGGCAGCAGCGTGAGTCGGTAAGCACCGGACTGGTCGGTCGAGGTGGCGCGGCTGCCCTGCAGGGCGGGACCTTTTGCCTCCACGGTGACGCCGGGAAGCACTCCCTTCTGCTCGTCGGTCACCGACCCCGCGATGCGACCGGTGACCTGGGCCCCGAGGGCACTGGCCAACAGGCAAGAGACGGCCGCGGCTGCCAGTGCGCGAAACACGTGGTGAGTCTTCATCATTATTCCTCCCCCCGCAACGTCAAATCCTTTTGCGGATTCGTTGGCGGAGTTTATAGCAAGGGAAGATTGTGAAATCAAGTCGCAAATGGCTTTTCTTGCCCCTCGGGTGGTGGTGCACGCTCACCCTGGCACGGGCAGGGCTCGCGACGCCTTCGCGAGCGACCCGACAGCGCTGCCCGGCGCGGAAGCCCTCGGCGTCGGCATGAAACCGCCGCGCCGTCTCCCCGCGCCGCCCACCGCGTCGGGGGCCCGCTCGCTCCGGCGGAATGGCACCTCCACCCGAGGGGCGGGAATTGCCGCCACCCCGCCGGGGCGCGGGGCCGTGCGCAGAACATGCAGCCTTCGGAGCCATTGACCTCGCACCCGAGAGGCGGGTGCATCCCCCCGCCCGCGCGTCGGGGGCCCGCTCGCTCCGGCGGAATGGCACCTCCATCCGAGGGGCGGAAATGGCCGCCACCCCCCCGCAGCGCGGGGCAGGAGAAAGGAACCCGGCGGGGGAAGGCAGGAGTAAAGGGAGGTATTAGAGGCCGAGGGCGCGGCGCACCATCGACGCCGTGAGGAGCAGCCTCTTGCGGTCGGTGTCCGTGTCCTCGAGCGCGCCCGAGTTCCAGGGGTCGAACTCGATTGGGTTGATGAGCTTGGAGAACATGGCGCGGAGCGCGCGGGCGCCGGTCCGCGAGTGCTTCTCGGCCTGTTCGGCGACGATGGCCGCCGCGATGTCCTCGATCTCCAGCTCGATCCCCATCACCTCCAGGTAGGCGCGGGAGCGCACGAACGGTGAGTCCAGGGCCACGAGCAGGATCTGCTTCAAGGCATCGACGTCGAGGTCGGAAAGCAGCACGACGTTATCGAGCCGGGCGATGAACTGCGGCAGCATTCCGTACTGAAAGAGGTCCTCGATCTTGAAGTAGTCGGCCAGCGAGAAGCGCGTCTCGATGGTCACCTGGCCGCTGGCGTCCCGGACGGCCACCGACCGGAGCCTCTGGCCGCTTCCGGGATTCGTCACCCGAGCGAAGACCTGGTCGTACAGCCCCTCGAACGCACCACCGCACATGAACATCATGCCTTTGGTGTCGATTTCGATCGTGGCAGCTTTCTCCTGGCCGTCCACCATCACGTGTGTCCGAATCGGCACGATGTCGCCCTCCATGAGGGTCAGTAGCCCCTGCTGGAGTGCCACGCCGATCGCGTTGGGTTTGCCGGCGACGATCGAGGACATCTTATCGATCTCGTCGATGCAAACCGTGGCGCGCTCCATCGCCGCCTTGAGCTCCTCGGCCGCAGCAGGGTGCCGGATCACCGATCGCACCCGTTGCTCCACCGCCGTCAACAGGCGGTCCGGGCGGAACTCCAGTCGGTCGGAGTCGACCAGCAGGTTGGCGTTGATGATCGCCATCGCCCGAAAAGGAACGTACTCGGGCACCTCGTTGTAAAGGCGTTGAATGTTGTTCATGATGGTGGTCTTGCCGGTGCCTGAGTTCCCGATCAGGATGATGTTCCCCGGCACTTTGCCGGTGGTGTGCTTGTAGATCGCCACCGAGACGAACTTGAGGGCGGTGTCCTGTCCGAGCACCCCACTCTTGAGCTGCTCCAGAATCTGCGGCGGCGTGATGCTCTCGATCGGGCGCAGCCCGGGTGTCTGCGCCGTCGTCCTGCTGTCCTTGCTCGTGACCTGCTCCTTGCCCAAGTTCCTGCCTCCCGCCACTCTACGGGCGCGCCTGCTCATCCATTTGGGGGCCCCGCGCGGCACATCATTTTGCCAGATTCCGCCGGCCTTGGGTAATGGCACCGAGCTGATCAACGGTTGTCCGTCGCGGGGCGGCATTTTTTCTTGACCTCGCACCCGACGGGCGGGGATTGCCGCCACCGCGGAATCGTGGGGCGGGCGCCCTCTCGCGCCCGGGTGAGACAACCAGCGGGCCGCGCGCGTGGGGCGGGAAAGGCGCGCGCTCGGCGGTCGCGCCCCACATCCGGCAGCCCGCCGTTGAGCGAGTGCGGGCGTGATTGGTGCGAGCGGCTGGCAGGCTACGGAAGGTCCTCTTCGTCGAGGCCGAAGTAGTGGCCGACCTCGTGGACGACCGTGTCCTGGATCTCCCGGATGAGCTCGTTGCGGTCGCCGCACGAGGCCAGGAGCGGCCGGCGGTAGATCACGATGCGATCGGGGAGGACGTTCCCGTAGCTCCCGCCGCGCTCGGGCAGCGCGAGGCCGTGGTAGAGCCCGAAGAGCGTGTCGGTTTCGGGGTCGAGGCCGGCCTCGAGGATGTCCTCGTCGGTGGGGTCGTCCTCGACAACGACCGCGACGTTGTCGAGCAGGCCGGCGACCTCGGGAGGCAGGCCGTCGAGCGCCTTGCCGACGACGCGTTCGAACTCCTCGCGGCTCATGCGCATCATCCGGGGTATGATAACCGGTGTTGTCCGCCCGGTCGGAGGATTGATGGAACGTGCGATCTCTGCGCTCGGCCTCGTGATTTTCGTCAGTCTCGCGTACCTGTTCTCGAAGAACCGCCAGGGCGTCCGCTGGCGCACGGTGTTGTGGGGTCTGGGCCTCCAGATCGGGCTGGCGGTGATCGTCATCCGGACGCCGTGGGGCTTCGCTGCGTTCGAGTTCCTGGGCACGCTGGCGAAGAAGTTCCTGGACTTCTCGGACGCCGGCGCGAGCTTCGTGTTCGGCGAGAAGTTCACCGACCACCTCTTCGCGTTCAAGGTGCTGCCGACCATCATCTTCGTGTCGTCGGTGACCACGATCCTCTACTTCTACGGCGTCCTGCAACGTGTCGTGCAGGGGATCGCCTGGCTGATGATGAAGACGATGGGCACCTCGGGTGCGGAGTCGCTGTGCGACGCCAACGTCTTCGTCGGCCAGACGGAGGCGCCGCTCATGATCCGGCCGTACCTCGCGACCCTGACGCAGTCGGAGTTGCACGCGATCATGGTGGGCGGGTTTGCGCACATGGCCGCTGGCGTGCTGGTGGTCTACATCTCATTCGGTGTTCCGGCGGTGCACCTGATCGCCGCCTCGGTGATGGCGGCCCCCGGGGCGCTCGCCATCGCGAAGTTGCTGTTCCCCGAGGACGGCGAGCCGGAAACGCGCGGCACGGTGCGCGCGCACGTCGAGCGGCCGTGGGTCAACGGCGTGGACGCGGCGGCCTCGGGTGCCTCCGACGGCATGAGGCTCTGCCTCAACGTGGGCGCGATGCTGATCGCGTTCCTCGCGCTGCTGGCCCTTGTCAACGCGCTGCTCGGGTGGGCCGGCGGCCTTGGCGGGATGCCGCAGCTCTCGCTGGAGTGGGTGTTCGCGAGGGTGCTGGCCCCGGTGGCGTGGCTTATGGGTGTCCCCTGGAGCGAGTGCGGGACGGTCGGCGTGCTGCTCGGCAAGAAGACCGTGTTGAACGAGTTCATCGCCTACCTCGACATGAGAACCCTCCTGGAGAACGCGAAGCTCGTGGCCAGCGGGGCCAAGGCTGCCGGGACCGTCCCGGTACTGTCCGGCCGCGCCACCGTGCTCGCGACGTACGCCTTGGCCGGGTTTGCCAACATCGGGTCGATCGGAATCCAGATCGGGGGAATTGGTGGCCTCGCCCCCAACCGCCAGCACGACCTGGCCCGGCTGGGCGTGCGCGCCCTGGTCGCGGGTTCGCTGACCAGCTTTGTGAGCGCCTGCATTGCAGGCATGCTGCTGTAGTGAGATTGGAGCCATACATGCGCCGATTTTTTGTCCTCCTCGTTGTGTCTCTCACGGCCATCGGATGTGGTGTGCAGGACACCAACGCCCCGGTGCCCCAGCCGGACAGCCTGATCCTGGGCAGGATCACCGCGATCCGGGAGGTGCCCGGGGAAGCCGGAGTTTGGGAGGTCGAGGTCCGGGAGGCGTTGCCCGAGCAGATGCAGGGCGCGCTGCGCAAGGAAGCGCGAACAGTCCCGCAGCTCGACAAGGACGTCACCGTGAAGGTGCGCGTGACCGGGGACACTGTGTGCGTCGCGGGTCTGCGCGCCGGCGGCCTCGACGAGTTCCGGGTGGGGCAGGAAGTGGCGGTGAACCCGGTACCGGGGACCACCGCGATGGTCGGGACCAAGCTCGTGACCGCGGACGCCTCGGAGCTCTTCCTGTTCTCGGCCTACCAGCTCCGCTATCTGACGCGCTCCCTGAGCGCGCTCCCCCCGGAGGTCACGTCCCCGGCCGACCCCGCGAAGATCAACTCGGCCGGCCTCGAGCTGACGCCGGTCCCGCTGCGGGGCGGGAAGGTGGTTTACTTCGGGGCGGGGCTGATCCCCGGTGTTCCGATCGGGACCAGAGAGGCCCAGCCGATCGGTGCGGTGCGGCCGGGCATGCGGGACCGGGCAGGGGCGCTGGCGCCGTGGGCCGTGGGCGGCTTCCGCCCGTACCGGGTGGCCCGGGGCAAGGAGGGCTGGGGCGTCCCGCAGCCGGTGGACCTGCCCGGCCTGACACCGGAGGCGAAGGCCCGCATCACCTGGGTCAACGAGGACGAGACCTCGTGCCTGGTCGAGGTGACCTCGGCCGACGGGTCGAAGCAGCTCCTCGGGAGCCAGCGTGCGAACGAGCGCAATCCATGGGGCAAGCTCGAGAAGCTGGATCTCGCCGGGGGACCCATGACCGGCGACGGCCAGCGCTTCGGCAAACAGCTCAAGTCGATCGTGTGGACGGTCTACGACCCGAACGGCAGCGACATCTGGCTTGCCATGGAGGGTAAGCCCGGCCAGATGCTGGAGCCGCGCATCAACACCATGGGGCCGGAGTACGCGCCCCGGCTCGGCCCGAACCAGACGCTCTACTTCTGCCGCGCGGACCGGCAGCTGTTGTTTGCCGGCGGCGTGGTCCAGGAGGTGCGGCTCCCCGGCGCGCAGCGGCGCCCGCTCCTCGAAGCCACGCCGGCTGCGGACGGGACGCTCCTCTTCTTCCGGGTGCCGCGTTTCACCCCGGGCGGGATGGACTGGGACCTCGCGGTCGCCGGCCGGGCCGGCGCCGGGTGGGGCAGGCCCGTCCTGCTGGACGACTGGAAGCCGCAATAGAGAGACAGGGAACAGGGAAGAGGAGATTCTCGGAGGAAATTAGTTAACGGAGCAGAAGTTGCCTCTCGCTGATCCCTGACCCCTGTCTGCTGTCCTACTCGTTTTTGACCGTCCAGAGGTCCTTCACAGACGGATGATCCCAGGGGACGCGGTACTCGTCGGGGTCCTCGAGGTCGAAGCAACGGGTCACCATGTAGAAGAGCCCGCACGGGACGGTCAGGGGCCGGTACCCGTGCGCGATGCCCTCTGGGATCTTTACCAGGGCATCGCGGCCCTCGCCCAGCACGACGACCTGCGTGGCGCCCGCGGTCGGGGAGGCGCGCCGGAGGTCGAGCATCACCACCTTGAGCTTGAACGGGGGCGGGCAGAACCACACGTCGCTCTGCTTGAGGTGGTAGTGCAGACCCTTCACATGGTCGTCCGTCGAGATCAGCGAGTAGTTCATCTGGGAGAGGCCGACGCCGGAAAAGAAGGCGGCCAGCTTCTCGCTCCCGGGATGGGTCGCCCTGCCGCGGAAGACCTCGAGGAAGAGGCCGCGGTCGTCCACGATCCTCTTGAGGTCGAGGATCTCGACGCCGGCGATCGGTGCCGGCTTCTTGTAGCTCTTCTTGTCCGGGACGAAGCCGTCGAGCAGATCCTTGATCGTGATCTCCATGGCAAGGAAAGGCTAGCACAGGACGGCAGTGCACAGGGCACAGGGCGCAGGGCACAGAGCACAGAGAAGACCAGGACTTCGCAGGGGAGGGGCCTGGCCCCTGTCCTTCTCGTCACGGTGCCGGTTGAATCGGCAGGCCCAGCCGGGAGGCCAGGAGGAGGATCGCCAGCAACCCGACGTTGACGAACACCCCGATCCGCGCCTCCGGCCACTCGATCGCGCACAGGAGCAGGGAAACTACCGAGACCGCCGCCGTGAACGGCAGCGCCCAGGGCGCCTGAAAGATGAAGGCGCCGGCCGCCGCGAGGAAGGCGGCGGCCGCAAGCAGCCAGAGCACGCCAACCACACGAATGCCAGCGGCGCCGAGGTCCACCCTGCCGCCGAGGATCGTGGTCTTGTACGCCATCTCCTTCAGCGTGGCGAGCCGCCACGGGACCACGAACCCCACGAGGTGGGCCCCGCCGTGACCGAGCAGGACCAGCGAGAGTACGTATCGAATCAAGTCAGCCCCATGGTCGAGGCTTTTGATTTCGGCCCCTTGGTTCTGCCCATCCCGAACCCCTTCGAGCGTGAGGTCAGAGTGTCTAATTTATCGGGGCAACTTCTGCTTCCACTGCAAGCGGCGGTTAGGAAGCAGGCTTGGTATGGCCCGATCAAGCCGGCTACTAAACGGTTTCGTCGCCAACGAACCCCCCACCCTCGAAATGCACGCGCATGTTCTCTTTGTTGCAGCCGGTCATCTTGCCGCAAGCAGGGCACTGCACCTGATTGCCAATCAGGGTCGAGGTGTCGAAGCTGTCGGTACCGCCGAACATGATTGGGGAACGGAACCAAGCCTTACAGTGGCTACAACGAATCTGGAGTTCCTTCACCTTTGCCATCGGCGTCTCCTTTGAGAAGACATGCTTCGGCTCTCTGACTGCCGCCTAACGCTCGAATAGAGTGGGAGCATAACCCATGACTGACACACTCGGTGCTGACTAATTTGGCGGGCGGTGCGCTGCGTGTGGCCCGGAAAGGTTGCGCCCCTGCCTTCATTGTCGAGCATCCCCAGTGCCGCAGGATCGGTGGGATAGGCAGCAGACAATGTGCTGCCCAATCTGGCGGCCGCGCCTGCCATCGCGCTCAAAGCTGGTTCGCTGGGTTGCGAACACCTTGGCCTCTGAATTTCAGGACGCGAGTATAGATCAACGGAGTCGAGTGACATACGTCGCGTGGACTCTCTCAGCCGCGGCGAGATCGTTTGTCTTTCCCCCTCCCGGATCCCTCGTCGCTACGCTCCTCGGGATGACGCCCCGGAGACGAGGTCCGTGGCTACGCTCCCGGGGAAACGGAGTCGAGGGCGCGGCGGACGGCGAGGACCTGGGTGACGAGGGTGCGGAACTCCTCGGGCGAGAGCTGGGTGGTTGGGTCGGAGAGCGCCTTGGGCGGGTCGTCGTGCACCTCGACGAAGATCGCGTCGCAGCCGGCAGCCACCGCACCGCGCGCAAGCTCCAGGTGGAACTCCTTGGCTCCGCCGGTGGCATGCCCGAGGCCGCCGGGGAGCTGCAGGGAGTGGGTGACGTCGAACACTACCGGGGCGAAGGCGCGCATGATCGCGAGGGAGCGCAGGTCCACGACGAGGTTGTTGTACCCGAACGAGCTGCCCCGCTCGGTCAGGGTCACGGCGTGATTGCCGGTGGAGCGCACCTTCTCTACCACGTTGCCCATGTCGTGGGGGGCCATGAACTGGCCCTTCTTGACGTTGACCGGTTTGCCGGTGCGCCCGCAGGCGAGTAGCAGCTCGGTCTGGCGGCACAGGAACGCGGGCACTTGCAGCACGTCCACGACGGCGGCGGCGGCCTCCGCCTGGGCGGGCTCATGCACGTCGGTGAGGATGGGCAGGCCGGTCGCCCGCTTAACCTCGGCGAGCGCGGCGAGACCCTCCTCGAGACCGGGCCCGCGGTAACTCGCGAGCGACGACCGGTTGGCCTTGTCGAACGAGGCCTTGAAGAGCAGCGGGAATCCAAGCTCGCCGGCGACCCGCTTCAGCAGCTCCGCCATGCGAACGACGTGCTCGCCGGACTCGATCACGCAGGGTCCGGCGATGAAGGCGAGGGGGTGGCCGCGGCCCACGCTGACGCCTGGGGCGAGCCGGACGGCTGGGGCGTGGCTAGTTCTCACCTTGCACCTTCCCGGATTCCGGCGTCGGCTCGAGCTTCGAATCCTGGAACACCTCGCCGGCCTGAGACGCCAGCCTCTCCTCGTGCTCCTTCCGGAGCTCCTGGTGCTTCAGTGCGGCCTTGACGAAGCCCACGAAGAGCGGGTGCGGCGCGAACGGCTTGGACTTCAGCTCGGGGTGGAATTGGCACGCAACGAACCAGGGGTGGTCCGGGATCTCGACCATCTCGACGAAGATCCTGTCGGGGGAGCGCCCGGTGACCAGCATCCCGTGCTGCTCCAGGATCGGGACGTAGTCGGGGTTGACCTCGTAGCGGTGGCGGTGGCGGTCCCAGACGGTGTCCGCCTTGTACGCTTCCCAGGCCTTCGACCCCGGCTTGAGTTGGCAGGGGTACTTGCCCAGGCGCATGGTGCCGCCCATCACGTCCACCCCGACCAGCTCCCGCATCTTGTAGATCACCTTGTAGGGCGGGTCCTGGGCGAACTCCGAGGAATTGGCCCTCTCGAGGTTGCACACGTTGCGGGCGAACTCGATGACGGCGGTCTGCAGGCCGAGGCAGATGCCGAGGTAAGGGATCCTGTGGCCGCGCGCGAACTCGATGGCGCGGATCATCCCCTCGATGCCGCGCTTGCCGAAGCCCCCGGGCACGAGGATGCCGTCCACTTGGAAGAGCTCCTCGACGTACGCTTCTTCCTCCAGCTTCTCGGAGTCGATGAACACCAGCTCCACCTTGGCGTCGTTGGCGATCCCGCCGTGGAGGAGCGCCTCGTTCAATGACTTGTAGCTGTCCACCAGGTTGACGTACTTGCCGACGATGCCGATGCGCACGGTGCGGGCGGGGTTGTGGAGGCGGTCCACGATCGTCTGCCATCTGGCCAGGTCGCGCTGCCCGGCGGGGAGGTTGAGGAACTCGAGCAGGAGCCCGTCCAGGCCCTCGGCCGCCAGGCGGAGCGGCACCTCGTAGATCGTGTCCACGGTGCGGGCAGGGATCACCGCGCGCTCCTCGACGTTGCAGAAGAGCGCGATCTTGCGGCGCATCTCCTCGGGGAGGTGGCGGTCGACCCGGCACACCAGCACGTCCGGCTGGATTCCGATCGAGAGCAGCTCCTTGACCGAGTGCTGGGTGGGCTTGGTCTTCAGCTCGTCGGTGGCGGCGAGGTACGGCACGAGCGTGACGTGCACGTTGATGGCGTTGCCGCGTCCGGCGTCCTGACGGAACTGGCGTATCGCCTCCAGGAACGGCAACGACTCGATGTCGCCCACGGTTCCGCCGATCTCGACGATCACGACGTCGCAGTCATCGGCCACGTCGCGGATGGCGGCCTTGATCTCGTCGGTGATGTGGGGGATGACCTGCACCGTGGAACCCAGGAAGTCGCCGCGCCTTTCCTTCTCGATCACGGACTGGTACACCCGGCCGGTCGTGAGGTTGTTCTTGCGCGAAGTCACCATGTTGGTGAAGCGCTCGTAGTGGCCGAGGTCGAGGTCGGTCTCGGCCCCGTCGTCGGTGACGTACACCTCGCCGTGTTGGAACGGCGACATCGTGCCGGGGTCCACGTTGATGTACGGATCGCACTTCATCAGCGTGACCTTGAGGCCATGCGCCTCGAACAGTGCCCCGATCGAGGCGGCCGTGATCCCCTTGCCGAGGGACGAAACCACGCCGCCGGTGACGAAAACGTACTTTGTCGCCATCACGTTCCACCTTTCAAGATGTCGGGGGACAGGGGAGAGACAGGAGGGAAGAGAAACGGACGTGCGAGAGCGCGGTCGATCATGGCTCTGCCCTCACCCCTCTGCCCTCTTTCCTCTCTTGCGTCAGCATGGCGAGGGCGGCCTCCGCGCGCGCGACGTCGTCGGGAACGTCCACCGCGATGGAGTCCGCCGCAGCGGGGAGCACGTGCAGCGGCATGCTGTGCGCGAGGGCGCGCAGCTGCTCGAGGCCCTCCGCGCGCTCCAGCTCGGTTTCCGGCCACGAGGCGAAGGCGAGCAGCGCCTCCTTCTGGAACCCGTACAGCCCCAGATGGCGCCGGACAAGCTTCGGTCCCGGATTGCGCGGGTAGGGGATCGCGGCGCGCGAGAAGTAGAGCGCCCGCCCCGTGAGGTCGCACACCACCTTCACCACGTTGGGGTTGTCAAGGTCCGCCTGCACGCCGGGAAGCGAGAGCGTGCCCATGGGCACCTCGGGGTGGGCGCTCAGGAAGCCGGCCAGCAGGCGGAGGTTCGCCGGCGCCTGCGCCGGTTCGTCCCCCTGCACGTTGAGCACGACGGAGGCGGGGATCCCCCGCACCGCCTGGGCGACCCGGTCGGTGCCGCTGCGGCACTCCCCGGTCATCACCGGCCTGGCGCCGGCCGCCTCCGCCGCCCGCGCGATGCGCTCGTCGTCGGTGGCGACGATCACCTCCGCGAAGCACGAGGCCTCGTGGGCGCGTGCGACGACGTGGGCCACCATGGGCTTGCCGGCGATCAGGGCGAGGGGTTTTCCGGGGAAGCGGGTGGAGGCGTAGCGCGCCGGAATCACGGCAAGGACGCGGGTCGTCTTCATCCTGTGGAGGCACTTTAGGCCATGTGGCCGGGGCTGTCAAACATCCCGGGGGGCCAGGGTTGCTACACTCCCGCGGTGCACGAAAAGGTCCGCAGGCAGCGCGCCCTGCTCCTGGCCATCGCGGCCGGGGCCATGCTGGTGGCCTACCTGGTGCACGGCTTCTGGAAGCGGGAGCTTTCGCACCTGACCGGGGGTGCCGAATGGATCTGGGTCACCGACGTCCTGGACCCGGTCCACGTCCAACCCGCGATGTTCGTGGCCTCGCTGCGCCTCGATGCGCCGCCGCCCGGGGCGCTCCTGAAGGTCTGCGGGGACCGCGAGTACGTGGTGTACCTGAACGGCTCGCCCGCGGCGTGCGGGTGGAACCGGCCCGGATTCAGGCTCGACCTGTACGACGTGGGCCACCTCCTGCGGCAGGGCAGCAACGTGATTGCGGTCGAGGTGCGCTCGCCGACTCCGGTCGGCGGGCTGCTCGTCGCCCTCGACGTGGACGGGGTCGGCCGCAACGTCCTGGTGAGCGGGCCGGCGTTCGTCGCGCGGTCGCACTTCAGCCTCGGCGCGAGCGATCCCAGCGACCGGCCGGTGCCGGTGACGTGGGGGATGCCGCCCAGGTTCCCGTGGGGGTACCCGAAGCCGCTCCCGCACCCGCGCACCCTCGACGAGACGGTCGTTGAGGACCCGGTGCGGCTCGGCGGCTCGAGCGCGCGCGAGCTGCCGGGCGGCTGGGAGTTCGTGCTGCCGAGGCCGGTGATGGGCTACCTCTGGCTGGAGTTCGGGGGGGAGGGGATGGTGTTCGTGGCCACGGCCACGGAGGACGAGCGCGGCGGGACCGACTTCTGGCGCGGCGAAGCGGCGCCGGTGGTGAGGCTCAGGGGTCAGAAACGTTGGTTGGATCCGCAGCCGCGCGTGATGTCGAGGGTCTTCGTCTTCGGCCTGCAGCCGCCGCTGGCCGTGGAGGTCTGGCCGGTGCCGGAGGAGTTCAGCTCAGCTGCTCCAGGAGTTGTGCCAGGGAGCTTCGGGCCCGTGCCACGTAGTCGTTGGACGACTCGAACCCGCCCAGGATGACCACCCTGCGGAAACAGGTGACAGCTCCCTGGGTGTCCTGGAACTGCCGCCAGGCCAGATGGCCTTTCAGCAGCCAGGCCTCGAGGTTGCGCGGGTCTTCCGCGAGCAGCTTGTCGCAGAAGTGATCGGCGAACCGCCAACGACCCTCGCCGAGTGCGCGCAGTATTTGGGTTCTGAAGGCGGCGACCAGGGCGTTGTGCCTGGCGGCTTGGTCTTCCCGCCCCACTACCTGTCGTAAGATCGCGGTTACCATGTCTATAAGACAGTGTAATGCCCGAAGTGGCAATTGGCAAGGGCACTAGGGGGGACCCAACACCAGGTATTGCTAATCGGATCAAGGCTGAAATGACATAAGTCCTTTATAGAGAACAAGATCAAGCCTCAGTCTAGAGATCAGTCTCAAGAAAACGCTCAATTCACAGGTTATAAAAGGGTTCTGTAGTTGCATCGCCAACGAAAGTGGTACTAACTTTGCGGAGCGGCTTCCGGGCGCCCGCGCCCCGGTTTCAGGGGGAGCCCAGCCGGTCTTGCTGGTGTCGAGGGGGATGTCCGAGCGGGTACGAGGAGGTCAGACGCTCGGGGGCGAGGCGGGTCGCGTCGCCCGAGCCCGCGGCTATTCATCCCTCGGCCCCGGGAACCGGGACGTGGTGGGTGGGGTGATTCCCGCCCCGGGGGTCACCACCGTGGCCAGTATTGGGCGGGGGCATCCCGCCCGCCACGCGGGTGCCAGCGGCCATTCCTCCGTCGCCCGCGGGTACCTGGCGTGCGAGCCGGGACGGGGTGTCGGTGCCGCGGTCTTAGGAAGACACCGAGGGGCCCCGGCACGGAGCGGGCTGCCAGGTCGCGGCCGACGGAGTTTCGGGCCGCAGCGTGTGGCGACGCGCTAGGCCCGAACGGCCGCGCACCCGTGTGGCCTAATAGTCGCGCTCGACCACGAAGCGCGGCGCCGCTGCCAGGGCGCTGACCTCGGGGCCCTGGGGCATGCCCGCGAGCGCCGCCACCGCACGGCGGCCGAACTCGTCCGCCGCGCGCCTGGACTCCTCGACGGCCCCGTGGCTCTCAAGGAGCTCGCGCAGCTGCTCGGGAGAGGTGCCGGCCAGCTCGCCGGTCGCAAGGACGCCCTCGAGGGTGGCCCGCTCGGCGGTGGAGAGGTGAGGCAGCACGAGGATGAACGGCAGGGTGAGCTTGCCTTCGCGGAGGTCGGAGAAGACCGACTTGCCCAGGTTCTTCTGCGAACCCGTGATGTCGAGGATGTCGTCCACGATCTGGAAGCACATGCCGATGTTGCGCCCGTACTCCTCGAGCGCGGGGCGGTGCCGCTCGAAGGCGGTGGAGAGGTACGTCGGAAGCGAGCAGGCGACCGAGAACAGCTCCGCCGTCTTGCGGCGGGTGATGTCGAGGTACTGCTCCCGGGTGAGTTGGCTGCCGCCCTGGAGGCCGAGCCCCAGGATCTCGCCCTCGGTCATCTGGCACGTCGCGCGCGAGAGCGCCCTCAGGGCCGGGACGTCGCCCTCCGCGAGCGCGAGCTCCATGGCCCGGATGTACAGCCAGTCGCCAAGCAGGACCGTGAGCTGGTTGCCCCAGCGGTGGTTGGCGGTGGCCCTGCCGCGGCGGACCGTGGCCCGGTCGATGATGTCGTCGTGGACCAGGGTAGCGGTGTGGATCATCTCCACCATCGCGGCGTAGGCGATATCGCGATCGCCGTCGTAGCCCAGGAGCCTCGACACCACCAGGAGGATCGCCGGGCGCAGGCGCTTTCCGCCTGCCTCCAGCACGTAGCTGCCCGCCTCCTGCACCGGCACCGGGCCGCGGGCCAGCTCGTCGGCGATGAACCGCTCGACCAGTTCGAGACGCGGGCGCACCGCTTCGAACATGGCCCCGAGCGGGGCGGCCTGCGGGCCCGTGACGGCGTTGGGTGCTCTCAGCGTTCCGCCCTCCTGCCGCGCGTGGCGGCGGCCTTCATCCTAGCCGTAACCGGCTCCGCTGTCATCACTGTTCCGGCTGGCAGGGCCGCGACCCCGCCAGGGTGGGCTGGAAGAACGCCGCCGCGGGCAGCGGGACCGGCCGCCAGCCGGTGAAGGTGAACTGGTTTCGGTTGCCGCTCGCGTCGCGCACGGTCACGGTATGGGGGAGGTTGCCCTGGTCGAGGGTGACGGTGACCTCGGCCAGCTCGGGGCTGGGCTCGCGGGGGACGAGGCGCAGGGTGGCCCCGGAGCCCTCGACGACGAAGGCGCGCCGCGTGGCGCCCGGGTCGAGGACCGCGGCGAGCGGCAGGCGGCCCCAGGTGCCGCCATCCAGGCGCACGGCGTCGCACGTCCCGGCCGCCTGGTCCACGAGGCGCCCGATGCCGCCGTCCGCCGCGAAAACCCGCGGGCTCCCGGAGGTGTAATCGAAGCGCAGACTCGTTGGGGGCGCGACGGTGAGCCTTCCACGGTCGGTGGTGCCGTCCTCGAAGCCCTCCGGCGTGTAGAGCTGGACGAAATCGGCTTGCCACGCCCGCGCTGCACGCAGCGCCGCCGCGAGGCGGTCCAGTCCATCAGGGGGGTCAGCGGCGAGCGCGAGGGCGAGAAGGAGGGCCGTCATGGAGCCCCTAGTGCCGGAAGTGGCGGCGCCCGGTGAAAACCATCGCGAGGCCGAGCCGGTCTGCGGCGCTGATCACCTCGGCGTCGCGAACCGATCCGCCCGGCTGTGCGACGGCGGTCACGCCCGCTGCGGCGAGCACCTCCACGCCGTCGGGAAAAGGGAAGAACGCATCGCTGCCGGCCGCGGTGCCGGCCAGCGAGAGGCCGGCCGCCCGTGCCTTCTCGACGGCGATCCGGCAGGAGTCCACGCGGCTCGGCTGGCCCGCCCCGATCCCCATCGTGGCGGTGGCGCTCGCCGCCACCACCGCGTTGGAATGGGCGTGCTTGACCACGCGCCAGGCAAGCGCCAGCCCCGCCGACTCCTCCTCGTTCGGGGCGCGCCGGGTGACCACCCGCCACTCCTCCTGCCACCCCTCGTCCGCGGTCTGCACGAGCAGGCCGCCGTCGACCACGCGCAACCGCGGCGTGCCGCCGGCCGGGGGCGGGGCCACGAGCACCCGGAGGTTCTTCTTCGTGGAGAAGACCTTGCGCGCCCCCTCGTCTACCGCGGGTGCGACCACGACCTCGGCGAACAGCTCCCCGATGCGCTTGGCAGCCTCCTCGTCGAGGGGGAGCGAGGAGGCGATCACGCCCCCGAACGCGGACACGGGGTCGCATGCGAGAGCGCGCACGTAGGCGGTGGCGGCCGACTCGCCCAGCCCCGCGCCGCACGGGCCCCCGTGCTTGATGATTGCGACCCCCGCGGACGGCAGGTCGTGCACCAGGCGCCAGGCGCCGTCGGCGTCCATGAGGTTGTTGTAGGAGAGCTCCTTGCCCTGCAGCTGCTCGAAGCCCGCCAGCCCCCGAGCGGACGGCGGCCGGGCGAACACCGCGCTCTGGTGGGGGTTCTCCCCGTACCGGAGGGGCACCTCCTCGGCCGCCAGCCAGGGCGCCACCCCCTCCAGCAGGAGGCTGGGCTCCAGGCCGAGGTGGCGCGGCAGCCGCTGCGCGATGGCGGCGTCGTAGGCCGCGGTGTGCCGGAACGCCTTGACGGCGAGGCGTCGCCGCAGCTCCTCCGACGTGCCGCCCGCCCGCAGCGCGTCCAGGACGGCCGGGTAGTCGTCCGGGTCCACCACCACCGTGACGTGCCGGTGGTTCTTCGCGGCGGCGCGCAGCAACGAGGGTCCGCCGATGTCGATGTTCTCGATCACCTCGCCCGGCTTCACCCCGGGCCTGGCGGCGGTCGCCGCGAACGGGTACAGGTTGACCGCCACGAGCGCGATCGGCGCGAGCCCCCACTCCTCGAGCACTTTCCGGTGCGGGGGCTCGTCGAGGTCGGCCAGGATGGCGGCGAAGACCCGCGGGTGGAGCGTCTTCACCCGGCCGTCGAGCACCTCGGGCGTCCCGGTCAGCTCGGTGACCTCCCGCACGGGCACGCCCGCACCCGCGAGCGCCTTGGCGGTGCCGCCGGTAGAGACGATCTCGAAACCGAGCCCGGCAAGCCCGCGCGCAAAACCTTCAAGGCCGCGCTTGTCGGAAACCGAGAGTAGGCAAAGGGGCTTCACGGGGTTGGACCTCTCCCTTCCAGACCAGGATCATGTCGTTCTGCATCGGGATGTCCGGTACGAGGCCTCCGGCGTGGAACCAGACCCACGAGGCGAGGACCGCGAAGTCGGTGGCCGCATGGTTGAGCAGGAGCGAGCCCACCCCGAAGGTGGAGGAGCGGTCGTCGAGGCGCTGCCACGAGGAGGGCCCTCCGACCCGGTCCAGGTCCTCCCGCACGAACCCGGACAGCAGAGCGGCCTCGCGCCGCCGGGCGGCCAGGAAACCCGGGAGGCCGCTGACACCACCCACCACCACCGCGCGCTGCTGGCCGTAGAAAACGATCGGCACGCGAGGTGCGACGGTCCGAATGTAGGCCACGAAGGACTCGGCGTAGACGTCGCCGGCTCTGGCGCCCAGAAACGGGGCGTCGAGGTCCACGGTCAGGTGGGCGAGCGCCCCGAACCCCGCGACGACCTCGGAGAAGGGCGCGCGTGCGCGGATGGCCGCCGTTAGTCGCTCGCACTGTGCCCGAACGGTTACCTCGAGGCCGCGCTTGCCGCCGGGCTGATGGAACGTGCGGTCCCACCGCGCGGCCGCCGCCGCACCGGAGGCGAAGTCAAGTTCCCGCCGCACGATCTGGCGGGCGACGTCGGGGGGCAGCCAGGGGATCGCGCGCCGTCCCACCTCGCGGTCGAGCGCGGCGGGGTGGGCAGTGCAGGTCGCAGCGACCGCGGCGATGAGCACCGGCAGCACGCCGGGATTGTACGGGCGATGGCCGCATTTGGCCAGCAGTGCTAGGCTCGACGGACACGGAGGCAGAATTGGCGAAGATCCTCGCGAGCAGGACGGTGGGGCGGGGCGACATCGCGGTCGTGCTTGGCGACCTCACGGAGGAGACCGCCGACGCCATCGTGAACCCGGCCAACGGCGCGCTGGCGCACGGCGGCGGGGTCGCCGGGGCGATCGTTCGCAGGGGCGGGGAGGAGATCCAGCGCGAGTCGCTGGCCAAGGCCCCCGTCCCGGTGGGCGGTGCGGTTGTCACCGGGCCCGGCCGGCTTCCCTGCCGTTGGGTCATCCACGCGGTCGGCCCGGTGTGGGGCGAGGGCGGCGAGGAGGCCAAGCTGCGGACGGCGGTGGGCAGCGCGCTCGCGCGCGCCGAGGAGCTCGGCCTGAAATCACTGGCGCTCCCTGCGATCTCCACCGGGATCTTCGGCTACCCCAAGTCGGAGGGGTGCCGGGTGATCCTCGAGGAGGTGGCCGGGCACCTGAAACGACCCGCCGGAAGCGTGGCACAGGTGCGCCTGGTGAGCATCGACGAAGAGACGGCGTCGCACTTCCTGGTCGCGCTGAACCGTTTGTGATAGGATCACCCGGGCGCCCTGTTCGGGGCGCTATTTCTCGCGGGAGGAGTCATGGCAGACCTCGTACCGCTCTGGAGCGCGCCGGAAGAGCCGCTCGACTGCCTCTACCTCGCAACCGGGGAAGGCACGCACCCCCTCGAAGGGCTCGTGCTTCCCGGCAGCATCCACAAGACCATCGGCCGCACGGTGAGCGAGCTCGGCGTCCGCGGCCTCGAGGGCGAGGTGCTGGTCACGGCTAGCCCGAGCCGGGAGTTCCGCCGCATTGCGTGCTTCGGAATCGGCAAGACGGGCGACTTCACCGTCCACTCGATGCGCAAGATGCTGCGCCGCGTGCTGGAGCAGGCCGGCCGCAACCGCGAGTACCAGATCGCGGTGGCGCTGCCGTTCATGGCGAAGGGGCTCGACCCCGAGCGGGCCCGCACGGTGGCCCTTGCCGAGCTGGCACTCGCCGACTACACCTTCGACCGGTTCCGCTCGCGCTCCGACGAGTCCACCAAGGTGGACGCCGTGCACGTGGTACCCCTCAAGGGCGAGACCGAGAAGCAGCTCGATTCGATGCTCTCGCAGGCGCAGCGCGTTGACTCCCTTGTCCGCCTCGCGCGCGATTTCGGCAACCGGCCCGGCAACGACCTCACCCCCGAAACGTTCGCCTCCGAGCTCGCCTCCATGTTCGCGAAATCCCCGGTGCGAGTCACGGTGATGGGCCGCAAGGAGCTCGAGAAGGACAAACTGAACGGGATCCTGGGAGTGGGGCAGGGATCCGTGCAGGAGCCGCGTCTGGTGCGGCTGGAGTACCGGGCGAAGAAGCCGCGCGCCTCGATCGTGCTCGTCGGCAAGGGCGTGACGTTCGACGCGGGCGGAATCTCGCTGAAGCCCGCGGCGGACATGGCCGAGATGAAGCACGACATGGCGGGCGCCGCGGCGGTGGTTTCCGCGATGCGGGCGGTCGCGGAGGACGAGCCGCCGCTCAAGGTCGTGGGTCTGGTGCCGCTGGTGGAGAACCTCCCCTCCGGGAGCGCGGTCAAGCCCGGGGACATCCTCACGATGTGCAACGGCCTCACCGTCGAGGTGGACAACACCGACGCGGAGGGGCGGATCATCCTGGCCGACGCGATGGCGTATGCGGCCCGTTTCAAGCCGGAGGTCATGGTGGACCTCGCCACGCTCACCGGCGCCTGCAAGGTGGCGCTGGGATCCGAACTCGCCGGGTTGTTCGCCAACGACGACGCGCTGGCGGGGCAGCTCGAGCGCCTCGGAAACCGGACGGGCGACCGCGTCTGGCGGCTTCCACTGCTGCCCGAGTACCGCGATCTGCTGCGCAGCGAGTGGGCCGACGTCAAGAACAGCGCCGGGCGCTGGGGCTCGCTGCCCGCGTCGGCCTCCTTCCTCGCACGGTTCGTGCCGGAGAAGGTCCGCTGGGCCCACCTGGACATCGCAGGCGTCGCCGACATCTCCAAGAGCCACAACGGGCTGCCGACGGGCGCCACCGGCTTCGGCGTGCGGCTCCTGATGGCTCTCCTCGAGGAGTTGGCGGAAAAGGCATGACCTCGTACTGGGTGCGCCCGGCCCGGCCCGCCGACCTCAAGGCCGTGCGTGAGCTGGCCCGGCGCGTACGGCGCGAGTTCCACCTCGCGGTGCGCGGCGGGGAGCAGGTGTCCGCCGCGCGCGCGGCGGACCTGCTGTGGGTCGTGGAGGCGGGGCGGGCGGAGATCGTCGGCTCCTGCGGCGTACGCGAGGGCGCGGACGGCACGTGGGAGATGCACTCGCTCTTCCTGGCGTCGGAGTGGCGCGGCTTCGGCCTGGGGCGCGCCCTCGTCGAGCAGGCCATCCGTTCCGCGCAGCAGTCGGGAGCGCTGCGGCTGGTGTGCTCGGTGCCGGCCGAGATGCCGGAGGCGGTGGCCCTGGTCAGGAGCCTGGGCTTCCGTGAGGAGGCCGCGGCCGGCAGCGCCCCGTTGCGCCGCTTCGCAAAGGCCCTCGGCCAGGTCAGTTAGGTTTCATTCCGTGTGCATCCTCCTCGCCATCCGGCGCTCCCACGAGGGCGGCGAGCTGTGGGTGGCGGCCAACCGTGACGAGCGGCTGGACCGCCCCTGGCAGCCGCCCATGCTCCTGACGCCCGCCCCGCCCGTCTTCGGCGGTCGCGATCTGCTGGGCGGCGGGAGCTGGCTCGCCGTCAACCTGGAGGCCGGTTTCCTCGTGGGTGTGACCAACGCGCGCCGGGGCGCGCCGACCGGGGAGCGCTCGCGCGGCCGGCTGGTGCTCGACCTGGCGGCGGAGCGGAGCACGGCGGAGGCGTTGGCGCTGCTGTCGGAGCTGGATCTCGCCCGCTTCGGCGAGTTCAACCTGCTGCTCGCGGATGTGCAGGAGTGCTGGCTCGCGACCAACGATCCCGCGCCACGCATCGAGGCTGGGAAGGGGGCCGTCGTCGCCATCGGCAACGATCCGCTGGACGAGCCCGGCGAGCGTGTCATCGTCGCCGCCGAGCGGGCCCGCGCCCTGGCGCAGTCAAGTGGCGAGAGGCTGGCCGGAGCGCTCGAGGAGCTGCTGGCCGACCATGTGGGGGCGGATCCTCTATGCCGCCACGGGGAGCGTTACGGCACGGTCTGCTCGTCGATCGTCGCGCTGGGGAGGGGTGCCGTCTCGAGCTACCTCTTCGCCCCCGGCCCTCCGTGCAGCACGCCGTTCCAACGCGTAGAGCTTGCCGGCCTCGGCCCCACGGTCCACTAGGTCATGGGCCGTCCCTAAGTCGCGCCCTGTTAATTCTTGTTCTGCGCCCTGTGCCCGCTCACTCGTACCGCAGCGCGTCGATCGGGTCGAGGCGGGCGGCCTTGGCGGCCGGGTAGAACCCGAAGAACACCCCGACCAGGCCGGCAAACACGAACGCCGCAAGCACCACCTGAGGCTCGACCAGCGTCGGCCATCCCCCGAAGCGTGCGATGAAGCGTGCGGTGAAGATGCCCACCACGATGCCCACTCCGCCCCCGAGCCCCGAGATCATCGAGGACTCGATGAGGAACTGGGTGCGGATGTCGGAGCGGCGGGCGCCCAACGCCCTGCGGACCCCGATCTCCCGCGTCCGCTCGGTGACCGAGACGAGCATGATGTTCATGATGCCGATCCCGCCCACCAGCAGGGAGACCGACGCGATCGCACCCAGGAGGACCGTCAGCACGCCGCTCATCTGCGTCGCAGTGTTGGCGATGTCCTGCTGCGAGCGGATCTCGAAGTCGTCATCCTGGTCCTTGCCGAGACGGTGGCGCTGGCGCAGCAGAACGCTGATCTCGTCGGTCGCCCGCTGGATGGCCTGCGGCGAGACCGCCGAGACGATGATGTTCCCGATGTAGGTGACGCCTATCAGGCGCTTCTGGGCGGTGGTGTAGGGGACGCAGATGAGGTCGTCCTGGTCCTGGCCCATCGCGCTCCCACCCTTCTTGTCCAGGACGCCGAGGACCCGGAACGGGACCCCCTTCATCCGGATGATCTGGCCGATGGGGTTGGCGTCGACGAAGAGGTTGTCCACCACGGTCTGGCCGAGCACGGCGACCTTGGTGGCCGCCTTGACGTCCTCCTCGGTGAAGAACGAACCCTTGGCGACCGCCCAGGCGCGGATCGTGGGGTAGCTCGGGCCCACGCCCTGCACCGACGTGGCCCAGTTCTGGTCGCCGTAGACGACCTGGGCCCCGGTCCGGACCCCGGGATCCGCGGCCGCCACCGACGGGCACTCGCGGGCGATCGCCGCCGCGTCGTCGGCTGTGAGGTTCTGCACCGAGCCGGCGCCCCCGTGGACCCCGCCGCGCGAGTGCGAGCCGGAGTGGATGAGGAGGAAGTTGGTCCCGAGCGCCCCGATCTGGCTCTGGATGGCCGCGGTGGCGCCCTGCCCGATGGCCACCATGGCGACCACGCACCCGACCCCGATGATCACGCCCAGCATGGTGAGAATGGTTCTCATCGGGTTGCGCCTGAGCGCGACCAGCGAAACCCGGTAGATTTCGAGGACGTTGAACATGCGCGCCGCCTAGTGCCGGCCGCCGCGCGCAACGCCGGCGAGCCCGCCGATGTCCTGGCCCTGCGAGGTCGCGAGACCGACGACGATCTTCTCGCCCTCGGCGAGCTCGCCCTTCTTGACCTCGATGAACTGCCCGTCGGTCAGCCCCGGTACGAAGTCCACCGGCCTTAGGCCGGCGCCGGCCTTGGCCGCCGGCACCCACACCCGCGCCACCCTGGTCTTGCCCGACCTGTCCGCCGGCCCGCGGTCCCCCGAAGGACGCCCGGCCGCCTGCCCGCCCTGGGGATGGGTTTCCTGGCCGTTGAGGCCCAGCATCTCGGGACGGAAGCGCAGCGCCGAGGCGGGTACGCGCAGCGCGTCGTCGGCCCTGGCCACCTGGATCCGTACGTCGGCGGTCATGCCTGGCAGCAGGATCAGGTCCTTGTTGTTGACCTCGACGATCACCGGGTAGGTCACGACGTTGTTCGTGATCTGGGGGGACAGGCGGATCTGCGAAACCGTACCGAGAAAATCGCGCTCGGGGTAGGCGTCCACCGAAAACCGGACCGTCTGGCCCTCCTTGACCTGGCCGATATCGGCCTCGTCCACCTGGCAGGTGAGCTGCATGCGGGTGAGGTCCTCGGCGATCGTGAACAGCGTCGGGGCCTGGAACGATGCCGCCACGGTCTGGCCGACGTCGTAATCGCGTGAGACGACGACGCCGTCGATCGGTGCCGTGATCACCGAGTAACGCATGTTGGTCTCGGCCTTGGCGAGCGTCGCCTGCAGCTGGCTCACCTGCGCCGCGGCCTGGTCGTACACCGCCTTGGCGGATTGCAGCTCGTCCTCGGACACCAGCTTGGCCTCGAAAAGCGCCTTCTGCCGCTTCAGCTTGATCTCGCCGTCGAGCGCGGCCACCCGGGCTCGGTCGAGCTGTGCCTTGGTCTCGTTGACGGTGGCCTGGAACGGGGTCGGGTCGAGGGTGGCCAGCAGCTGACCCTTCTTGACCTGGTTGTTGAAGTCCGCGTGCAAGGTCGCGATGATCCCGGAGACCTGCGAACCGACCTTGACGGTGGTCACTGCGGTCAGCGTTCCGGTGGTTGCCACGCTCTGGATCACCGTGCCGCGGTCCACGAACGCTGTCAGGAAACCGGACGACTTCCGCTCACCCTTACTCAGGAAAGCGTAGGCGACGACCGCCACCGCAGCCACAACGACGACCGTGACGACGATTCTGCCGATCTTGCGCACCTCTTCCTCCGGAGCGCCCCGCGTATGGGCAGCGGCGCGATGCACCGTAAGGATACGCGATTCTTGCGAAGATTGTTTCCCATACTAGAAATGTCATAGAAGGAAGTGGTTGTTCGAAACTCGGTCGCTGGCACGGAGCTGTTCGCGGCGCGCTCTCCCGCCGGCCGCGCGCGCGTCCCAGGTTCCGTCACTGGTCGTCGGGGCTAGAATCGTCGCGTGGATCGTCCAGCCTGGTGGTCGTGGGCAGGCCTCGCCGTCATCGCGCTCGGCATGGGGTTGGCCCTGGCGGATGTAGGGGTGGCGGCGCAGAACCTGACCCCGATCTGCTGGACCGGCTTCATCCTTGCCGTGGACGGATTGCTGGCCGCGCGCGGCCGCTCCTGGGTGCGCGACGCGCCCGGTGAGCTCGTGCTGATGGCGGCGATCTCGATCCCTTCGTGGCTGCTCTTCGAGTTCTACGACCGGCCGCGATTCTGGTCGGCGTCCGGGCCCGAACTGTGGTGGCACTATTTGGGGCTTCCCCCCTGGCCGTGGCGCGGCCTCGGCTACGCCTGGTCGTTCGCGACGATCACGCCAGCGATGCTGCTGCTCGGCGGGCTCTTCGAGCCTGCGGCGGCCCGGCTCGTGGGGCGCGGTGCGGGCGGGCGGGTGCCGAAGGAGCTCGGCGCCGCGCTCTCCTGCGTGGGCGCGATCCTGGCGGCAGTGCCGCTGTTGTGGCCTTCGACGTACTTTGCTGCCGACGTCTGGCTCGCGTGGCCGTTGCTCTTGGATCCGGTCAACCACGCCCTCGGGAGGCCGTCCGTCCTGGGGGACCTCGAGGTGGGACGGCGGTCGCGCCCGCTGGCGCTGCTTGCCAGCGGGCTGGCGTGCGGCGTGCTGTGGGAGAGCTGGAACTGGGTCGCCAGCGCTCGCTGGAGCTACTCCGTGCCCTTCCTGGGCGGCGCGAGGCTCTACGAGATGCCGGTGCTGGGTTTCCTGGGCTTCGCCCCGTTCGCCCTCGCGGTGTTCGCGCTCTACCACTTCCTGCGCGGAATGCTCCCCGGGAAGCCGCCCGAGCTGTAGCCCGGACTATTCACGAAGGTGCCTACTGCGAGCGCAGATTTGGCCGTCCTGGCGGGCGTACTCGGGGCTCGGAGGGTGCCGCCGTACTGCACGAGTACGGCTCCCCTCCTCACCCCTACGTGCGCCCACCATCGCAGCCACCTCCGCGCTCTCGCCACGGCCCCTCATGAATAATCCGGGCTAGGTCTTGGGAGCGGCGTGGAGCTGGAGCACCGCGATGGCGAACGCCAGGAAGGCGATCGCTCCACGCCAGTGAGTCACCCCGATCTTCCCGAAGACGGCTGTCGCGAAGAACGAGCAGTACAGCCCGATCAGGAAGAGCAACGCGGCCACAACGATCAGAACGATGGCAAGTTGACGCATCGGACCCTCCCTCGCTGCCGTTACCTAGACGGAGAAGTCTAGCAGTTCCCGGCTGGCGCGGGTACCCTCGCCTACGTTGGATTCCGGAGCGTCTGGGCTCGCGTTTCCGAGGTGGTCACCTGGCGCAGCTCTCCCCGGTAGTTCAACGGTGGAACGGGAACCGGATTCGGAGGCTCCGCCCCGCGTTTCGCGCCGACAACCGGCTCGTACCGCCACGGGAGGGGCAGCCCTGTTCAGTCCGCGGCAGCAAGGGCCTTGGCCAGCTCGGCCGGGTCCTCGATCGGCAGGCGGCAGACGCCGCCCTCGCACAGGTACGCACGCGCCTGTCCGTCCGCGACGTTCTCTCTCCCTGCGAACAGCGGGACCACGCGGACGACCTCCGCGGGCACCGGCACCGAAGGCGAGAGCGCGAGCGCGCAGGCAGCCGGCTTGCCGTGCCACGCTGCGCGCACTAGCGAGCGCGTCGACTCCCAGGCGGGGTCGCCGACGATCACAAGGGTGGCGGGCGGCCTCAGGGCTGCCTGCGCCGCCGCCAGCAACGCAGCCGTCACGTCGGGTGCCCGGGAGATCAGCGCTGCATCGGCTCGCACGGCGCGCTCGGCGGCGGCGCGCACCGTCCCGTCGCCGGTCAGCGCGGCGAGGCGCACCAGCGTCCCCGCAAACACGCCGGCGGCGGCCGGCGTCGCACCGTCGCTCGGGTTGCGCGGGCGAACGATGAGCGCGGGTCCGTCGTCCGGCGCGTCGAAGAAGGCGCCGGATGCGTCCTGGTAGTGGGACAGTCGGCAGGCGGCCAGCTCGCCGGCGGCGGCGAGCCACGCCACGTCGCCGTCCGCCTCGCAGAGCTGGACCAGCCCCGCGCACACCCACGCCACATCCTCGAGGGTCTCGGTGCCGGAGGCCGCGCCGTCACGCCAGGAGCGTACGAGGCGGCCGTCCGGCTGGCGGCGGGCCAGCAGGAACGCCCCGGCGCGCTGCGCCGCCTCCAGGTAGCGTGGCTCGGGCAGCGCGCCCCCCAGGTAGGCGAGCGCCCAGACCGCCATCCCGTTCCACCCGGCCAGGCGCTTGTCGTCGGTTGCCGGACGCACGCGCTGGGCGCGCGCCTCCATCAGGCCCTCGCGGGCGTTTTTCAGAAGGTCGTCGGCGGCCGCCGGGGCGACCTTCTGGTCGGCGGCCACCTCCGCGAGCGGGCGCCCCGGCCGGAGCACGCTGGCCTCACCTTCGACATTTCCCTTCGGGCCAAGCGCACAGAGGGCGATCACGAGATCGGCCTGCTGCGGAGGCAGGGCCTCGCGGACCTGCGCTGGCGTCCAGGTGAAGTACCTCCCCTCGTGCCCTTCGCTGTCGGCGTCGGTGGAGGAGAAGAACGCTCCCTCGGGCCCGCGCATCTCGCGCAGGAGGTAATCGGCGGTCTGCCGCGCCACGGCGAGCCACTCCCCCCGGTCGAATTCGAGCCCGGCCTCGCCGTAGACGCGGGCGAGGAGGGCGTTGTCGTAGAGCATCTTCTCGAAGTGGGGGATGAGCCAGTCGGAGTCCACCGAGTAGCGGTGGAACCCCCCGCCCAGCCAGTCGTACATCCCGCCCGCGGCCATCCCGTCGAGCGTGCCGGCCAGCATGCGGCGGGCGTCCTCGTCCTTCCTTGCCTGGTCGATCAGGAAGAAGAGCCTCGACGGGGCGGGAAACTTGGGTGCGCCGCCGAACCCGCCCCGATGCCCGTCGTACTCATCGCCGAGCGCGGCAAGCGCCCTGCGCGCGGCTGCCGGGACGTCCAGGTCCGTACCCAGGGATGCGCGGGAGGGCCGTGCCAGATGGGAGAGAAGCCTCGCGGCGCCGTTCTCGACCTCCTGGCGCCTGTTGATCCAGGCGTCGGCCACCGCGAGCAGCACCTCGCGGAACGACGGCATCCCGTAGTGGCTCTCGGGCGGGAAGTAAGTGCCGCCGAAGAACGGGTTCAGCTCCGGGGTGAGGAACACGCTGAGCGGCCACCCCCCGGACCCGGTCATGGCCTGCACCGCGGTCATGTAGACGGCGTCCAGGTCGGGGCGCTCCTCGCGGTCCACTTTGATGGCGATGAAATGCTCGCCGAGCAGCGCGGCGGTGGCGGCGTCCTCGAACGACTCGCGCTCCATGACGTGGCACCAGTGGCATGCGGCGTAGCCGATCGAGAGGAAGATCGGCTTGTCCTCGCCGCTGGCGCGGGCAAGCGCCTCCTCGCCCCAGGGGTACCAATCCACGGGGTTGCGGGCGTGCTGTAGGAGGTAGGGGCTCGACTCGCGCGCGAGGCGGTTGGTCTTCACTGTCTGGCCCAGCTTCTTCTCTGTGGGCGCCCGGTCGAACACGAAAAGGGCGCGACGAAGGTACCGGAGCGCTCCGACACACGCGCTGCAACCGCGACCCAGGGAGAAAAATGCCGCATGCGGGCTTGGTGCCCTCACCGGGCGTCGTTCGGCACGGGGTACACCTCGATCCGGTCGTACCAGTCGATGGATCCCGGAAGCACGATTGAGGCCTTGCCCTCGCCGTCCCGAGCGATCGGATCGAACGGGTGGCCGCTCACGCTCTGGACGAGCTCTCCGTGCCGGTACCCCCCGACCCAGAACCAGACCTCGAGAGGTGTCAGGTCACGCCCGCAGCGGTTCTCCAGCCGGACGTCTACGAGGATACGGCCGAGCGAGCCGGGAAGAATGCCGACCGAGTACTTCACGCCCACGCACTCCTGGACCGCCGGCGTGGGCGACGGGCGTCGTCGCGCCGGTGACGGCAGGGTGGGCGCCGGCTCGGGCGTCGGCTCCGCGCCCCACTGCACGGCAAAGCTGGCGTTTCGATCCACGATCCGAGGGGGGACCGCAGTTGGGGGTGGGGCGCTCGGGGGCGTCGGCACTGCGGTGGGTACCGGCATCGCAGGCGGCACGGGTACAAGGGGAGGGGGCGAAGGCCTGGTCATGAGCAGGAGCGCGGCAAGCGCCAGCACCACGAGCCCTGCGATGAGGAGGAGCCTCCAGCTTCTCACGCCATCAGGGTCGCTCCTTTTTCGCGATTACGCCAGCACGCGCGGGGCCGAGCCCGGTCTCTTTGTCCACCCAATCGGCCAGGAACACGTTGGCCTGGTGCGGGCCGGAGTTGAAGCGGTTGGAGCAGAAGACAAACGTCCTCCCGTCCGGGGCCCACATCGGGAAGCCGTCGAACTGCGTGAAGATCTGGTCGCACTCGGAGGGTGTCCGGGTGGACTGAAAGATGAGCCGTTTCCGGTCGAAGGAGAAGGACGCCTCGGCGTTCTGGATGCCGTCGGTGAGCTGGCGGAGGTTCGCGAGGTGCGGCTCGCGGGGACCAGCCGGCCGGGGAATCGGAAAGCCGCCGGTGACGCCGCTCACAGGTGGGGTCGGGGCGGCGGCCGTCCCACCGCAGGCCAGCGTTGCCAGACAAAGCAGTACTGAAATGGTCCTCACGGTTTCCTCCCTTCGCGTAGACCAAATCCGCGGCACGATAATCCACACCTCGCAGGTGTCCCGGACGTCCACCATGGAGCGGTCGTGGGCCGGACCGCGGCGGACCGCCCGCTCGACCCGGCACCCGCGACCGCCCCCGGACCAGGAGCCTTCTTTGACAGCCCGGGCGGTCCGGTTTAACGTGGATGGAGGGGTATCATCGCTGAGACGGGCGACTGGGGGACGAGTTCATGCAGATCAACGACATCCTCAAGGTGGCGACGGAGCGGAAGGCCTCGGACGTGCACCTCAAGGTGGGTGCCCATCCGCTCATCCGGGTCGACGGCGGCCTCCTGCCGCTCGTCGAGTTCAAGCGCATGATGCAGGAGGACACCATCGCGATGGCCTTCTCGATGATGTCCACCCAGCAGAAGGAGAAGTTCAAGCAGTTCCTCGAGATCGACATCGCGTACTCAGTTCCGGGCCTGGGCCGTTTTCGCTGCAACATCTTCCAGCAACGCGGCTCGGTGGGTCTGGTGCTGCGACTCATTCCCGCGCGCATCCTCACCATCCGGGAGCTGCTGCTGCCGGCGGTGCTCGAGAAGATCGTGCAGGAGGACCGCGGCCTGGTGCTGGTCACCGGAACGACCGGGTCCGGCAAGTCAACCACGCTCGCGGCGATGATCGATCACATCAACAGCTTCCGGAACTGCCACATCGTGACGATCGAGGATCCAATCGAGTTCCTCCACCGCGACAAGAAGTCGATCATCAACCAGCGCGAGGTCGAGGTGGACACCCGCACCTTCTCGGTGGCCCTGCGCTCCGGCCTCCGGCAGGACCCGGACGTGATCCTGGTCGGCGAGATGCGCGACTACGAGACGATCGAGACCGCGCTGCTGGCCGCCGAGACGGGCCACCTCGTGCTCTCGACGCTGCACACCCTGGACGCAACCGAGACCGTCAACCGCATCATCGCGGTGTTTCCACCGCACCAACAGAAGCAGATCCGCATCCAGCTCGCCGCCGTTCTGAAGGCGATCATCTCGATGCGGTTGCTGCCCAGGGCGGACGGCCTGGGCCGGGTGCCGGCCGTGGAGGTGCTGATCTCCACCGCATACATCCGTGAGTGCATCGAGCAGAAGGAGAAGACCAAGCTGATCCGCGACGCCATCTCCGCCGGTACCTCGCAGTACGGCATGCAGACGTTCGACCAGTCGCTGTACCTCCTTTTCAAGTCCGGCCTCATCACCCTCGACGAGGCGCTGCGGCGTGCCAGCAACCCCGACGAGTTCAGGCTGCGCGTGCAGGGGATCCAGTCCACCTCGGACATCTCCCGCGAGGAGATGGAGAGCACGCTCGAAGGGGCCAACACGGCCGAGCCGTTCGCCGCCGACAGCCCGTTCCAGTTCGGTGGCAAGGAGGGGAGCGGGGCGTAGAGGTAGCAGGCAACAGGCAGCAACGGCATAACGGAAAAATTACGGCGGAGACAGGTCCTGGAGTGGCAAATCCCGGGGCCCGTTCTTTTCCCCTCGAACCTCGCTACACTCTGACCATGCCGCTGCGCGCAAGACCGCGGGGCCGCGGCGGGCCCCCGCCGGACCCGAGCGCGATCCACGAGGTCGCCTTGCGGATGCTCGGTCGGCGTGCGCTCTCGCCGGCCGAGCTCTCCGAGAGGCTCGAGCGCCGCGGTTTTCAGCCGTCGGTGGTTCGGGTCGAGGTTGCCCGCCTCAAGCGGGCGGGCCTGGTGGACGAGCTCGCCCTCGCCCGCTCGGTGTGCCAGGCGCAGATCCGAGCGGGCCGCGGGCGGCGCGCGATCATCGGCGCGCTGCGACGCCGGTTGGTCGGCAGGGAGGCCGCGGCCCAGGCGCTGGACGAGGTCATGGAGGGGGACGAGTCGGTGGCGCTCGCGGCCGCGTTTGCCCGCGTCGCCGCCAGGCACCGGTTCTGGCGCCGGCTTCCGGAAGAGCGGCGGAAAGTGGTACGTTATCTGCTCGCGCGCGGCTTTTCGCTGGACCGGGTGCGCCGCGCCCTGCACGAGAACGGGAGAGACGAGCCGCATGGCGACCAAACCGACGACGCGGGAGATCCGCCAGGCCTTCCTTGACTACTTCGCCGCCCACGGGCACCGGGTGGTACCGTCGTCCTCGCTGATCCCCGTCGGCGACGCCACGCTCCTCTTCACCAACGCCGGGATGAACCAGTTCAAGGACGCCTTCCTCGGGCGCGAGCAGCGCGACTACACGCGCGCCACCTCGTGCCAGAAGTGCGTGCGCGCCGGGGGCAAGCACAACGACCTCGACAACGTCGGCTACACGTCGCGCCACCACACCTTCTTCGAGATGCTCGGCAACTTCTCGTTCGGTGACTACTTCAAGGCCGATGCCATCCACTTCGCATGGGAGCTCCTCACCCAGGTCTACAAGCTCCCGATCGAGCGGCTCTGGTTCACTGTCTACACCGATGACGACGAGGCGGCGCGGCTGTGGAGGGAGGCGGGCGCACCGCCCGAGCGCATCCTGCGGTTCGGGGAGAAGGAGAACTTCTGGGCGATGGGGGAGACGGGCCCCTGCGGCCCGTGCAGCGAGATCCACTGCTTCCAGGGTGCCAACCTCAAGGACAACACGGCCGAGCTGGTGAACGGGCCCGGGGACGAGACGGTCGAGATCTGGAACCTGGTGTTCATGCAGTACGAGCGCGACGCGGCGGGCCGCATGCACCCGTTGCCGAAGCCGTGCGTGGACACGGGCGCGGGTCTCGAGCGCATCGCCGCCGTCATGCAGGGGGCGAGGTCGAACTACGACATCGACGTGTTCGCCCCAATCCTGGCGCGCATCGTCGAGCTCTCCCAGCGTCCGTATGACCCCAAGGGCGAGCACGGCCCGGCGTTCCGGGTGATCGCCGACCACGCCCGGGCCGCGGCGTTCCTCCTGGCCGACGGTGTTGTGCCCTCGAACGAGGGGCGCGGCTACGTGCTGCGGAGGATCCTGCGGCGCGCGCTGCGCTACGGGCGCACCCTGGGCTTCGACGGGGTCTTCCTCGCCGACGTGGTGCCGGCCGTCAACGCCACCATGGGCGACGTGTATCCGGAGCTGGTGAGGCGATGGCCGGTCGTCGAGCAGCTGCTGCGCACCGAGGAGGAGAAGTTCTCGCGCACCCTCAACGTCGGCACCGACCTGGTGGGCCGCGAGCTGGACCGCATCAAGCGGGCGGGCGGGACCACGCTGCCGGGAGAGACCGCGTTCCACTTCTACGAGACCAACGGCATCCCGCTCGACATTCTGGAGGAGTTCTCGCAGGAGGAAGGGCTCACCGTGGACCGTGCCGGGTTCGAGGCGAGGCTTGAGGCGGCGCGCGCCCGCGGGCAGGAGAGCTGGAAGGGCGACCTGCTGGCGCGGTTCCGCGAGGAGTACGAGATGCTGTCCTCGCGCGGCGTGACCGCCGAGTTCGTGGGCTACCAGGAGTTCGCCCTCGACGGCGTCAGGGTGCTTGCGCTGCTCTTCCCGCAGGGTGAGGTGGATCTCCTCACGGGCGAGGGCGAAGTGGTCCTTGACCGGACGCCGTTCTACGCGGAGTCCGGGGGCCAGATCGGCGACCAGGGCGTTCTCACCTGGCAGGGCGGTCGCGCCGCCGTGCGCGACACCCAGAAACCCGTGCAGGGTCTGATCGTGCACCGCGTGGTGGTCGAAGAGGGGACGCTGCGCCGGGGAGGCGCCGTGCGCGCCGAGGTCCACCGCGGGAGGCGCCTGGACACGCAGGCCAACCACACCGGGACCCACCTCCTGCACGCCGCCCTCCACCGGGTGCTGGGCCCGAGCGCCCAGCAGGCCGGCTCGCTGGTGGAGCCGGAGCGGCTGCGGTTTGATTTCTCCTGGCCGCAGCCGCTCCTCCCCGAGCAGCTCGAGGCCATCGAGACCCTGGTGAACCAGAACGTGCGCGCCAACTACGAGGTCGGTGCGCAGGAGATGAAGCTCGAAGACGCGCGAGCCGCCGGGGCCATGGCGCTGTTCGGTGAGAAGTACGGCGAGACGGTCCGCGTCGTGTCGGTGGCCGGCGGCACCGTCTCGCGCGAGCTGTGCGGCGGGTGCCACGTGCGGCGCACCGGGGACGTCGGGGCGTTCAAGGTCACCTCCGAGCGGGGGATCGCCGCGGGCGTGCGCCGGATCGAGGCGGTGACCGGGCGGGCCGCTGTCGAGCTGTTCCAGGCGTACCACCGGGTCCTGCGGCAAGCCGCGGCGCGCGCCAACGTGCCGGCCGACTCCCTGCCCGCAGCAATTGAAGCGCAGGAGAAGCGCCTGCGGGAGCAGGATCAGGAGATAAAAAGTCTCAAGCTCAAATTGGTCTCCGGCGGCGGTGCCGAAGCCGAGGTCCAGGAGGTCCGCGGGGTGAAGCTCCTCGTCCGGGACGTGCCGGAGATGGCCCCGGCGGACCTTCGCACCCTGGCCGATGCCCTGCGTAGTAAAATTAAATCAGGGATCGTGGTGCTGGGCATGGTGAGCGGCGACTCGGCAACGCTGCTGGTCGCCGTGACCGACGACCTGGCATCTCGGATCTCGGCAGGCGAGATCGTGCGCCGCCTCGCCCCGATCGTGGACGGGCGGGGGGGCGGGAAGGCCTCGCTGGCGCAGGCCGGCGGAAAGGCGCCCGGGAAGCTCCCCGAGGCGCTGCGGACGGCGCCGGCGGTGGTGGAGGAGATGCTGGCGTGAGAAGGGTGGCGATCGCTACGGTGGCGGCGGTGCTGGCGGCCGGATCCGCGGTCGCGCAGCGCCTCGGGGGTGTGGTCATCTTCACCGCCCCCGACGGGACCCGGCAGGTGGTCAACGTGCCGGCCGGCCATCCGGCTGCGGGCGCGGTGCCCGACGGGCTCCTGGAGCGGCGCGTGCAGCTGTGGCCCGCGGTCCAGGAGGCCGCCCGCACGCACGGCCTCGACCCCAACCTCGTGGACCTGGTGATCCGCATGGAGTCCGGTTACAACCCGCGGGCGTTGAGCAGCAGGGGCGCCCGCGGAGTCATGCAGCTGATGCCCGAGACCGCCACCCTGTACGGCGTGCGCAACGTCTACGACCCGTTCCAGAACATCCGCGGCGGCGTGCGCTACCTGAGCGACCTCCTGCAGCGCTTCAACTCCGACCTCCGCCTCGCCCTGGCCGCCTACAACGCCGGGCCCCAGGCGGTGGAGAAGCACGGGGGCGTGCCGCCGTTTGACGAGACGCGTGCCTACGTGCGGAACATCCTTGCCGCCTACCAGGGCGACCCCGGCACGGCCAAGCTCACCGGAGGGTTCGGTCGCCCGGTGCACCCGCCCCGGCCGGTGGAGCTGGTCGTGGGTTCGAGCAGGCCCGTGATCTCCAACACCCACCGGCCCGGCGAGGCCACGATCACCCGCCGGCTCGCGCTCCGCTGAAAAGACAGGGCACAGGGCGCAGGGCACAGAATACAGGCTTCAGCAGAAGCAGGCTGCAGGCTTCAGGTACGACTTGGAGTCTGAAGCCTGAAAACTGTAGCCTGAAGCCCGAGGCCTGAAGCCTCATCCTGTATCATTCCCCGGCAAGGAGGTGCGATGCGCATCCTGTCGGGCGTACAACCGTCTGGGAACCTGCACATCGGCAACTACTTCGGGGCCATCCGCCAGTTCGTGCAGCTGCAGGCCGACCCGGCCAACGAGGGCTACTACTTCGTGGCCGACCTGCACGCGATGACGACGATCAAGAGCGGCGCGGAGCTGCGCGAGAACTCCTTCAAGGTCGCTGCCGACTACCTCGCCCTCGGTCTGGACCCCCGGCGCTCGGTGCTCTACCGCCAGTCGGACGTCGCGGAGGTCGCAGAGCTGGCGTGGATGCTCTCGACGGTCACGCCGATGGGTTTGCTGCAGCGCGGCCACTCCTACAAGGACAAGGTCGCGAGGGGGATCACGCCCAACCACGGGCTGTTCGCATACCCGGTGCTGATGGCCGCCGACATCCTGATCGTTCGCGCCGACAAAGTGCCGGTGGGCAGAGACCAGAAGCAGCACCTGGAGATGACGCGCGACATCGCCGCCGCGTTCAACCAGACCTACGGCGAGGGCATCCTCAAGGTTCCCGAGGAGCTGATCTTGCCCGAGGTGGCGGTGGTGCCGGGCGTCGATGGGCAGAAGATGTCGAAGTCCTACGGCAACACGCTCGAGATTTTCGCCCCCGAGGCCGACCTCAAGAAGCGGGTGATGTCGATCGTCACCGACTCGACCCCGGTCTCCGACCCCAAGCCCACGCGCGGCAACACGCTCTACGCGCTCCTCAAGCTCTTCACCCCGGCGGGGAAGTGGCCCGCCACCAAGCGCCTCTTCACCGAGGGCGGCACCGGTTACGGCGAGCTGAAGAAGCGGCTGCTGGCGGTCCTGCTCGACACCTTCGGTCCGGCGCGGCAGCGGCGGGAGCAGCTCGAGCGCGACCGCGGCTACGTGGAGGAGGTACTCCTCAAGGGGCGCGAGCGGGCCGGCGCGGTGATCGCCAGGGTGATGGCCGACTGTCGCCGCGTCACCGGGGCGGGCCGGTAGCAACGGCGTCCAGCCGGTCTCGCCCGTGCTGGTCAGGCGCTCCCTGCGACCTCGCTGACGGCGCGCCGCTCTCGCTCATCCCAGAGGTGCTTGGCGATCACGTAGGCACCGAGGAGCACGATCGCGAGCGGCCACCAGTCCTCCAGGAACGCCAGATCGAGTGGGTAGAACTGGTTGTACAGGAGCACGGCGCCGCTGAGCAGGAGCAGCACGCCGAATCCCAGGTTGCTGGCGCGCAGCGCCACGGGGCTCGCGAGCTCCCTCGGCACGCCGGCGGTGGTATGGCCGAGGTTGATCGCCTGCGCGCAGCGGAACGCGTCGATCAGAGTGAAGAACCAGATGAACGGGATGATGACGCCGAGGGTGCCGTGGTGCGAGTTTGAGAGCCCGAGCGAGAGCGCCCAGGCCGCGAAGAAAACGATCCCGCGCCGGTACAGGCCGAGGTAGAGGTGCCCCAGCCCCGGCAACATCGACAGAACAACCGCCAGAGCCGGCGAGCGTTTGACCATGAGCCCGGTCCTGGCGGGTTGCGACGCGTTTGCCGGGCTTTCGGGTACCGCGGTCCGGAGTGTGCCTTCCATGATCGTCCTCCCTCTCACGTCAAAGAACGTAGCCGGGCCCGGCAAGGTTCTCGCCGACGGGTGACGCGGCGATGTCCGCGCGGCGGTGGGCTATGAAAGGAAAGCCGGGCGTGGTCTCCCCACGCCCGGCCGGCAGCGCAAAGCGATCTGCTAGATGAACAACGGCGCCAGCACCAGGGTGATGGTGGAGAGCAGCTTGATCAGCACGTGGAGCGACGGGCCCGCCGTGTCCTTGAAAGGATCCCCAACCGTGTCGCCGACGACGGCCGCGGCGTGCGTGGGGTTCTTCATCTTCTTGCCGTCTGGGGTGGTCAGGTACTTGCCGCCGTGGGCGCCCGTCTCGATGAACTTCTTGGCGTTGTCCCAGGCGCCGCCGCCGTTGTTCAGGAAGAGAGCGGTGAGGATTCCGGTGATCGTCCCGACCATCAGCAGCGCTGCCACGGCCTCGGCCGAGATCAGCTTGTCCTGGGCCGTGATGAACACCTTGAAGACGAGCCCGACGCCGATCGGGGTCAGGACAACGAGGAGACCCGGGGCGACCATCTTGCGCAGCGCGGCGCGGGTGACGATGTCGACGCAGGAGCCGTAGTCCGGCTTGAAGTCCGCGGGGAACTGGATGATGTCGTGCAGGCGCGGAAGCTTGGCGTACTGGCGGCGGACCTCCTCGATGATGGACTGTGCCGCCTTGCCGACGGCGCGGATGGCCATGGCCGAGAAGAGGAACACCAGCGCCGCCCCGAGCAGGCCGCCGACGAAGACGACCGGGTTTGCGAGGTTAACCCCGTGCATCTCCTGCCCGGCGTACTGCCCCACCTCGTCCATGTAGGCCTGGAACAGGAGGAACGCCGCGAGCGCCGCCGAGCCGACTGCGTACCCCTTGGTCAGCGCCTTGGTGGTATTGCCGACGGCGTCCAGACGGTCGGTCTTCTTGCGGATGGCCTCCGGCTGCTCCGACATCTCGACGATACCGCCGGCGTTGTCGGTGATGGGCCCGAACGTGTCCATGGCCAGGATATAGGCCGCGGTGGCCAGCATCCCCATGGTGGCGACGGCGGTCCCGAACAGCCCAGCGTGGGGCAGCCCCGAGGACGCGCCCAGGTAGTAGGACGAAAGCAGCGCCGCGCCCATGACCAGCGCTGGCATCCAGACGCACTCGAGGCCGACACCAATGCCGGCGATGATGTTGGTGGCCGGGCCGGTCTTCGAGGCCTCGGCGATGTGCTGCACCGGCGAGTAGCGGTATTCGGTGTAGTACTGGGTGATGTAGACGAACGCCACCGATGTGAGCACGCCGATGATCCCGCACAGGAAGAAGTGCCACCACGCGTTGGGTGCGCTGGGGGAATTGAGCAGCCAGTAGCTGGTCCCGCCGAACGCCACCATCGCCAGCACCACCGCATAGTAGTAGCCGCGGTTGAGCGCCTGCATGGGGTCTATCTTCTCTTCCTTGTCCATCTTCACCATCACGATGCCGACGATCGACGCGACGATCCCGAAGGCACGGGCAACGAGCGGGAACATCATCACGCCGACGATTCCGGCGGAGAACCCCATGCCCGCCTTGTCCGCCGCGGTCGCCAGGGAAGCGCCCAGGATCATCGCGCCGATGTTCTCGGCGGCTGTGGACTCGAACAGGTCGGCGCCACGGCCCGCACAGTCGCCCACGTTATCGCCCACGAGGTCGGCGATCACGGCGGGGTTGCGGGGGTCGTCCTCGGGTATCCCGGCCTCGACCTTGCCGACGAGGTCGGCGCCAACGTCGGCAGCCTTGGTGTAGATGCCGCCACCGAGCTGGGCGAAGAGCGCCACGAAGCTGGCCCCGAAGCCGTAGCCGACGATGAGCAGCGGGATCTTCGTGGGCTCCACCCCGCCCACGGCGCTGACGAGCGCGTACAGCCCGGAGACGCCGAGGAGGCTCATGGCCACCACCAACAGTCCCGAGACCGCACCGCCGCGCAAGGCGATCCGCAGGGCAACGTTGACGCTGGAGAGCACCGCCGTGGCGGTGCGGATGTTGGAGCGGATCGACACCCACATGCCGACGTACCCGGCAAACACCGAGCACAGGGCGCCGAAGACGAAGGAGAGGGTGATCCAGACGGCCAGCTGCATGGAGCTGCCCACCGGGTCGAACTCGCGGTGGCTGCGCACGAAGCCGTAGCCGATGAACAGCACGGCGGCGACCACGACGGCGAGCGTCAGGATCGTACGGTTCTGCCGCCGCAGGAACGCCTCCGCGCCTTCCTTGATGGCGTTCGAGATGCGCTGCATCGCCTCGCTGCCCATGCTGTGCCGCAGCACCCAGCGGGCCAGGTAGGCCGCGAACGCCAGGCCGAAGATCGAAAACCCGATGACGAGAAGTAACAGTTGCGCCGTTGGACTCATCTGCCCTTCCTCCTCCCCCAGAGGCTTTCTGGCTCTCGCCCGGTGCTCCTGCACCATGCCGCCGGGCTGCGCCCTTTTCCTACAGCGCTCGTTGGTTCACCTCACCCTACAGCTGTACCGCCGCGCGACTGGCGCGCATCATACACGAACATGCCGCGATTTGGAGACGAGGCAAGCCTAACCCGGACTAATCACGAAGGAGCCTACTGCGAGCGCGGATCTGGCCGCCTTGGCGGGCGTACTCGGGGCTCGGAGGGTGCCGCCGTACTGCGCGAGGTCGGCTCCCCTCCTCGCCCCGGAGCGAGCGGGGCTCCGGCGCGCGAGCGTGCGGGACCGGGGGGCCGAGGCGCCGGCGGTGGATGGAGCGGTGCCGAGCCCCCCGCAACGGAAGCTCGCCCGCCATGACAGCCACCTCCGCGCTCTCGCTACGGCCCCCCGTGAACAATCCGGGCTTGGTGGTGAGAATGCCTGCATCTAACTTGAAGGCGCGGGCAAACAAAGTCCCGCCCCGCCGCGGCGGGGCGGAATGTCGGATGGCATGACGCGGGGGGCCTTTGGGGCGGACCTCAGATGCCGATGCCCGGGCCGGCCGGCGGCAATTCGGCCTTGGCGGTGCGCCTGGCCTGGCGCTGCTTCTCCCGGAAGTGGGCCGCCACGAGGTAGAACCCGGCCAGCACGAGGAGCAGGGGCCACCAGTCCTCCAGGAACGTGAAGTCGATCGGGTAGAACTGGTTGTAGAGCAGCAGCACGCCGATGACCAGGAGGAAGATGCCGAACCCGAGGGCGCCGCGCCGGGGGGTGTTTGCCTTCGCGGTACCCATGACCGGCTCGGGAGTCAGCCCGAGGTTGATCATCTGGGCCTGGCGATAGGCGTCGATCACCGCGAAGAACCAGACGAACGCGACGACGATGCCAAGGTTCGAGTGCTCCGCGAGCCAGATCGCGATCGCGAAGCACAGGAAGATCGCGAAGGCTCGCTGGTAGAGCCCGAGGTAGAGGTGACCGAGCCCCGGGAAGAAAGACAGCACGAGGGCGAGCCCGGGGGAGCGCCGGAACGGCGGCGCCGGCGGCGGGGGAGCGGGCTCCATGTGTGCGGGTGGGGCCACCGGGGGTTGCTGTTGGTTGGTTTCCTGTTCGGTCATGGCCGTCCTCCATCCTTAGAAACGCTTCCACCCGCTCTTGGGTTCTCCTGCTTCCCACCGACGAACGTCTTGGCCACCTCCCATGCCTTCACGGCATGGTCGCGAACCCAACCCTCGGTCGCCACCAAGCTCTCCATCGCGCGGTGCGAGTAACTGGAAAAGCGGTTCTGCACCGCCGCGGTGGCGTACGTGGCGGCCTGGTCCATCCTCTCGCTGCTGGCGCGAGCGAGGGTCGCCGGGTTCGACAGCAGCGTCACCGTGAGCGCCGCGATCAGGTAGGCGGCGGCGGTCGCCAACCGCAGGTCGAAGAAGCGGATGCGCCGCCGCGTCTCCAAGCGCCGCGTCGGCGGTACGGCGATGGCGGCCCGCAGCCGGCCCGGGGTGCGGACGCTCCCCCCCACCTCGCGGAGCGTGGCGAAAGCCTCCCAGACCGCCTTGCAGACGGCGCAGTCGTGGATGTGCCCCATGAGCGTTGCGCGGCCGTCGTCGGAGAGCTCGCCCTCCAGGGCGACCCCGAGCAGCTCGATGGCCTGCTCGCACGCCGGGGCGAGGCGGGGCATCGCCTTGATCCGCTGTTTGAGAGGTGCGGGCGCGTGCAACGAGCGAAACGCTCGTCCGCCCTCGGCCAGGCCGCGCGAGCGCTCCACCGCCAGCTGGCACTCCGGGCACCCGGCCAGGTGTTCAGCGAGCTCGGCCGGGAGCGTCCCCGCGAGGGCGGCGTCCAGGTCGTTGAGCAGGGTCTCGCACGGCTTCATGAGTCGGCCCCCGCGGGTGCGACCTGCATCCTGGGCGTGATCTGGAGGGTCACCGCGGCCGCCAATTCGCCGCGCGCCCGGTTGAGGCGTGACTTGATCGTGCCGAGGGGCAGCTCCAGCTCCTCGGCCAGCTCTTCGTAGCTCCAGTCGGCGAAGTCCCGCAGCAGGATGAGCTGCGCCAGCTCCTCGGGCAGGCGCTCGAGCGCCGATCGTGCGAGCTCGAGGCGCTGGCGCCGCACCGCGCGGGTGTGGGGGTCCTCGCCGCCCGGCAGCAGCTCCAGGAACTCGGGGTCCACCCAGGTCGCCTTCCTCTGGTCGCGGGAGCGGCGGTACGCGTCCACGAAGAGGTTGCGTGCGACCCGGAACGCCCAGGCGCGGAACGACGAGTCGGTCGTATAACGGTGTAAATTCTGCCAGAGCTTGAGAAAGACCTCCTGGGTGAGGTCCTCGGCCTCCGGGCGATGGCGCGTGAAGCTCACCGCCATGCGGAAGATGTCGTCGGCCGTGGCGTCCACCAGTTCCTCCCAGGCGCGCTCGTCGCCGGTCCGGCACCGCTCAACGATGACTTCGAGCGCCTCGTGCTTCATCACCGTCCTATCCAACGCAAAGGGAGGGTTCCAGGTTCGCGGACGTTGGCCATCGAGTGCCTACAGTAGCAGAACCAGCCGGTGCCGGCGGCGGGAAGATCCGGCACTCCAGGGCGTGTTGCCGATCGTGTCAGAATGGGTGGCGTGGGGAGGATTGGATGACGATTCAGGCCGGGACGATAAAACAGCAGGTGGAGGCCGCCCTCGAGGAGGTGCGGCCGGCCCTCCGCAAGGACGGCGGCGATGTCGAGCTGGTGGACGTGGAGGGCGGCGTGGCCAGGGTGCGCCTGCTGGGCGCCTGTGGCGGCTGCCCGATGGCAATGATGACGCTCGTGGGCTTCGTCGAGGAGCGCCTAAAGCAGCGGGTCCCCGAGATCCGGCAGGTTGTGAGCGTCTGAGAGCCGGTGCGCCAGGAACAGGGCAGAAACGACACCGTGGAGGAGCAACGGGTCGCGCATCGAGAAGTGGCGATCCGCTCCTTGCATCCCTCGGACTACAAGGAGACCAGCCTGCTCGGCGCAGAGGGCGACGAGTCCAATCCGATGCTCAAGATGATGGGCGGCAAGAAGAAGCCGTAGACTGCCAGCCGGTATCCGGTCCTCACGGACAGTCCCCGCACCCCGTCGGTGCAGGGCGGTGTTTGTTGGCGCAACCCGCCGCACCAGCGCGGGCCCCCCGAAGAGGGAGGCCGTACAATGGCGCACATGTCGCACCGGGGGTGCACGATGGCTTTCAGGAAGCTGGCGATCGGTCTGGCGATCGCACTCGTTGCGTCGGTGGCCGTCGCCGGCGAGTTCTTTGGCGTCCTTCCACGGGCGACGTTTGACGCTGCGGCGCCGACGATCGACAAGACGCTGGGTTTCGCGTGGGGCGAGGAGATCACCGACCCTGGGCAGGTTCTCAAGTTCGCGCAGGCGCTCGCCGCAGGAGTACCGACGCGCGTCCGTCTGCTGGAGTACGGCCGCTCATTGGAAGGCCGTCCGCTCGTGCTGCTGGTCGTGAGTTCACCCGCGAACATCGCCCGGTGGGACAACGTCCAGAACCGGCTGGCGCGCCTGGGCGACGCCCGCCTCGTTAACGCCTCGCAGGCCGACGAGGCGATCCGCGACCTGCCCGCCGTGGTTTGGATCCAGTGCTCGGTCCACGGCGACGAGGCCTCCGGAGGCGACGCGGGTCTTGCCCTCGCCTACTACCTGGCGGCGGGTAGCGGGCCGGAGATCGCCCAGATCCTCGACAACACGTTCGTCGTCATCGACCCGATGGAAAACCCCGACGGCCGGGCGCGTTTCGTGGGCTCGACGCGGCGGGCGCGCGGTGTCCGGCCCGATCCCGAGCCGTCGAGCGCCGAGCACATCCAGCCCTGGCCGGGTGGCCGCGTCTCGCACGAGCTTTTCGACCTCAACCGTGATTGGATCGCGCTCACCCACCCGGAGACCGTGGGGCGTGTGAACGCGATGCTGCGCTACCACCCGATCGTCGTCGCCGACCTGCACGAGATGGGCGCGGAGATGGGCTACTTCTTCGCGCCGCCGGCCGAACCTCGCCACCCCTTGCTCTCGGGGGAGGAAACCGGCTTGCTCGACGTTCTCGGGCGCGCCAACGCGGCCGCGTTCGATGCGCACGGCTTCCGCTACTGGACACGCGAGGTTTTCGACGAGTTCTACCCCGGGTACGGCGAGGCCTGGCCCGCCTTCACGGGCGCCATCGGCATGACGTTCGAGCAGGCATCGAGCCGGGGGCTCGTGGTCGCGCTGCGGGACGGCTCCCTTCTCACCTATGCGGAGACCGTCCAGCACCACCTCCTGGCGGCCTTCACCACCTCGCTGACCACGGCCGAGAACCGGGCCCGTTTCCTCCATGCCTGGTACAGCTTCCGTCAGGCGGCCGTCACGGACGGACAAAAGGGCTCGGTGCGCGCCTACGTCCTCGGCGACGGAAAGGACAGCGCGACGGCCGGCGAGCTTGCCGAGCACATGGCTTGCCAGGGCGTCGAGGCGTTCCACGTGACCGAGGGCCGGGAAGGGATCGCGACGGGCAGCTTCATCGTGCCGCTCGATCAACCTCTGGGCCGCCTGGCGCGCACGCTCCTGGAGCGCGGTGCCTCCATGGGGCCGGCGTTCGAGAAGGAGCAGGAGCGCCGGGACGCCAAGCGCCTGCCCGACGAGATCTACGACATCACGGCGTGGTCTCTTCCGCTCCTCTGGAACGTCCCGGCAAAGCCCCTGCAGGCCCTGCCGCGCGGTCTCGCCATGGAGCCCGTAAGAGCGGGAAGCCTGCCCGCGGGCTCCGTCACCGGCGACGGCAAGGTCGCGTTCCTGCTCCCGTGGGAAGGCGGGGCCTCGGCCCGGGCGCTGGCGCGGCTGCTCCAGCAGGGCGTGAAGGTATCGGTGGCCGCCAAGCCTTTCACGCTCAAAGGACGGCAGTACGGGCGCGGCACGGTGGTCATACGTCGCGCCGGCAACACCGATGGCCTTCTGGAGCGCCTCGTCGACGTCGCACGCGTGACAGGTGCCAGCTTCGTGGGCACCGACACGGGCTATGCGGATCGCGGGATCGATCTCGGCTCGACCAACGTCTTCCCGCTGAAGCCGCCGCGCGTCGCAATCGCCTGGGACGTGCCGACCGCCCCGTTCAGCACGGGGGATCTCTGGTACGCCCTTGAGATGTACTTCGGCTACCCGGTGAGCGTCGTCGGGACTTCGACGCTGGCGCACGCAGAGCTCTCGCGCTTCGACGTGATCATCCTGCCTGACTCGTGGGAGCGGGCCGGATCGTACGCGGCGGTGCTGGGCGAGGAGGGCGTCAAGCGTCTGACCGCCTGGGTGGGTGAGGGCGGCGTGCTGATTGGCGTGGGAGGAGGGGCGGCCGTGCTGACCGGGGAAAAGGTCGGCCTGCTCGGCTCCAAGCTGGAGAACCGGTTGGGCTCGGAACTGCCGGCCGAGAAGGGCAAGCCCGCCGGCCCCGCCGAGGGGAAGCCCCCCGCGGAGCGGGCGTTCGACTACGACAACGCGATCAAGCCGAGCGAGGAGGATCCGCCAGCCGTGCCGGGCGCCATCCTGCGCGTGGAGCTCGACGCCGAGAGCTGCCTCGCCGCCGGCTTCCCGGAGGGCGGCGTGGACGTGCTGATTAACTCACGGCGCGTCTTCGCCCCGCTGAAGCTCGACAAGGGGACCAACGTGGGCATTTTCGCCGCGCCCGACAAGCTGGTCCAATCCGGGTTCCTGCTGGCTGTCTCCCGCGAGCAGCTCCCTCGCAAGGCATACCTCATGTTGCAGCCCTACAAGCGGGGCAAGGTGGTGGCTTTCGCTGACGACCCGGCGGCGCGTGGGTTCACCCGTGCCAGCATGCTGCTGCTGGCCAACGCGGTGTTCTTCGGCCCGGCGTACTGAGCGTGGGATCATCGCGCCGCGTTTGGGCCGATAGCATCACGATGGAGGAGGCCTGCCGGTGACCTACTGGTGGTGGCTGGTTTTTGCCGCAGTGGTCGTGGTCCTGCTGTCACTCGACCTCGCGGTGTTCCACCGTCATTCCAGGCACGAGAGCACCAGGAGGGCGCTCGCCTGGAGCGCCGTCTACGTGGGCCTGGGACTGGGGTTCTCGCTGGTCGTTGGTCTGGCGCGCGGACACGACGCAGCGCTTTCATACCTCACCGCCTACCTCATCGAGGAATCCCTCTCGGTCGACAACCTGTTCGTTTTCCTTGCGCTTTTCACTTACTTCGGGGTGGCGGCCGAGCACCAGCACCGCGTGCTGTTCTGGGGGATCCTGGGGGCTATCGTCTTCCGCGGCGTCTTCATCTTTGCAGGCGTCGCCCTGATCTCGCGCTTCCACTGGGTGATGTACATCCTGGGGATCGTCCTGGTCGCAACCGGGGCCAAGCTCGGCCTGGGGGGCGGCGAGGAGGTGCACCCCGAGCGGAACCTCATCGTGCGCTGGGCGAGCCGCGTGTTCCCGATCGTGAAGAGCTACCACGGCGAGCATTTCACGGTGAGGACCGACGCCGGCAAGCGGTTCACGCCGCTGTTCCTCGTCCTTCTGGCCATCGAGAGCACCGACGTGATGTTCGCGGTGGACTCGGTTCCGGCCGTCCTGGCGGTCAGCCGCGATCCCTTCGTCGTGTACACCTCGAACATCTTCGCGATCCTCGGTCTGCGCGCGCTCTACTTCGTGCTGGCCGGGGCGCTGCGGTCGCTGCGCTTCTTGCGCCCGGCCCTGGCCGTGATCCTGGTGCTGGTCGGCGTCAAGATGCTCCTTGCCGACGTGATGGAGATCCCCACCGAGGCCTCGCTCGCGGTCGTCGCTGCCATCCTCGGGTTCGCCACCGCAGGCTCGCTGCTGATCCCCGAAGCGAAAGCAGGCAGAACCAGGCACCGGAACTAGAAAGCCGCGCGCCGACGTTTCGGAAGGGAAGCCCAACGCGCCGGCGTTTGCAGAAGGGGAGGTGAGAGCCATGACACGCTCATCAGGCAAGACCCGTCCCGAGAAGGACACGCTGGGCGCGATGGCAGTCCCGGCAGGAGTGCTGTACGGGGCGCAGACCGCACGGGCCGTGGCCAACTTCCCGATAAGCGGGTGGACGCTTCCGGCGGGCTTCCTCGCGGCGCTGGCCCGGATCAAGGCCGCGTTTGCCCGCGCCAACGGCGAACGAGGGCTGGTGCGGGGCGATTGTGCGGATGCGATCGCGTCGGCGGCAGACGAGGTCGCCTCGGGTGCGCACCTCTCGCACTTCCCCGTGGACGTCTTCCAGACCGGCTCGGGGACCTCCACCAACATGAACATGAACGAGGTGTTGGCGCACCTTGCCAACCGCGCCCTCGGGGGCGACCCGGCCTCCCACAACCCCGTCCACCCCAACGACCACGTCAACCTCGGGCAGTCCTCCAACGACGTGGTCCCTGCCGCGCTGCGTCTCGCCTCGGCGCTGGCCTGGCGCGAGCGGGTGCGGCCCTCCGCGGAGAAGGTCGTGGCCGAGCTTCGCCGGCTCGAGAAGCAGCACCGCAAAACGGTGACCCTGGGCCGGACGCACCTCATGGACGCGGTCCCCACCACCTACGGGCGGGTGTTCGGGGCGTGGGCCGACCGGCTGGAGGCCGCCCTGGTGCGCGCCGGCTCTGCTGCGGACGCGCTTCTGGTGCTGCCGTTGGGTGGCACGGCCGTGGGGACCGGCATCGGTGCCGACCGTGCGGCCGTGGCGCGCGCGATCGAACTGCTGGCCGGCTCCACGAAGCTCGCGTTGACGCTCCAGGGCAACCCGGCCGCGGGGATCGCCGCCCAGGACGACCCGATCGCGTTTGCGGACGCGCTCGCCGGGCTCGGGCGCGTGCTGTTCGCACTCGCGAACGACCTGCGGCTGCGTGCCTCGGGGCCGTTCGGAGGTCTGGGCGAGCTGGAGCTTCCCGCCGTGCAACCCGGCTCGTCCATCATGCCCGGAAAGGTCAACCCGGTGATCGCAGAGGCGGTCGCGCAGGTGGCGCTGGAGGTCGAGGGTCTGGCCGCGGCGTGCCGTGCCAGCGCCGCGCTGCACCAGCTCGACCTCTCCCACGCCAACCCGCTGCTCGCCTGGAACCTTGACACCATGGCGCGCCTGCTGGCCGGGGCCTGCGACGTGCTGGCCTCGCGCTGCCTCTCCGGAATGCGGGTCAACGCGGAACGAGCGCGGCGGCTCGCCGCCGCCAGCCCTGCCCTCGCGACCGCCCTCGCGGCGCGCATCGGGTACGAGCGAGCGGCGGAGGTCGCGAAGGCGGCTGAGAACGCCGGCGAGACCGTCATGGACACTGCCCGCCGTCTCAAGGTTCTGCCCGAGGACGAGCTCGCAAAGATCCTGGACCTCGCCCGCATGGCCTTGGCGGAGGACCGGTAGCGGGTAGCTGCGCGGCTTCTTGGCAAGCCCTCGTTTACACGGCGCGAGTTTTCGGACTGAGACCACGCATCGTATCATGGTGTCAGGAAAAGGATTGTCGGCGTGCTCATCCCGATCGGGCTCGACCAGGACACGGTACGGCGCTTACCGTGGGTGAGCTTCACCATCATCGGCCTCAACCTCCTGGCGTTCGTCGCGCTGGCCCCCCAGGTCCACAGCGCCGAGGAGGCGCTCGCCAAGCAGCGCGCCGAGACGATGGAGTTCTGGTCCCGACATCCCTACCTGCCTTTCCCCAAGGGGCTGATGCCGGGCGGGATCTCCGATGCGCAGCGCGAGAAGCTCAACCTGCTCACCGAGAGCGTGAGGAGCATGACCGGCCGCGCCCCGGATGACGAGAGGGAGGTGGAGAAGGCGCGGCAGCAGCTCGACCAGCTCGTGAACGGCTACCGTGCGGCACTGGCGGAACACCCCCTTATGGTCTGGGGGCTCGTACCTGCAAATCCGCGGGCGGTGACCTGGCTGACCAGCCTCTTCGTGCACGCCGGATTCCTGCACCTGCTGGGGAACCTGCTCTTCTTCTACCTCTCGGGACCCTTCATCGAGGACGCGTTCGGACGCCCCCTCTTCCTCGTCCTCTACCTGGCCTCGGGTGCGGTGGCCAACCTCGCGCACCTGGTGAGCTTCCCGCACTCCCAGGCGCCGCTCATCGGCGCCTCGGGGGCGATCGCGGGGATCATGGGTGCGTTCCTCGTGCGTTTCGCCACCAGGAAGATCCGGTTCTTCTACTTCTACTTTTTCTTTCTCATCCGCAGCGGTACCGTGGAGCTGCCGGCCTGGATCGTGCTGCCGCTCTGGCTCGCCCAGCAGCTGTTCTTCGCCGGCCTCACCGCCGAGTCGGGTGTCGCCTACCGGGCCCACGTGGGCGGGTTCGTCTTCGGGTTCCTGTTCGCGTTCGTGATCAAGCAACTGGGGGTCGAAGAGCGCTTCATCGCGCCGAAGATCGAAGGGCAGATCTCGGTCAAACAGCACCCGGCGCTCGAGGAGGGCCTCGACCTGATGGCCAAAGGCGACACGGTGGCGGCACGGAAGGCGTTCCAGAAGGTGCTGGCGGCCGAGCCGCGGCACCCGGACGCCCATCTCGCCATCTGGCAGAGCCACTGCCAGGACGGGACTGCAGCCCAGGGTGTCGCGCACGTCGCGGCCGTAATCGACGAGGACCTCAGGCGTCGCGACTTCAGCCTTGCGTTCGAGCACTGGCACGAGATGGTGGCGGACGCCAAGCAGGGCGGACCGCCGGCGCTGCGCTGGCGCCTGGCCGCGACGCTGGAGCCGGAGAACCGCGAGGCGGCGGTCGAGGTTCTCAAGAACCTGGCCGAGGATCCGGCGGCCGGCGTCATCGGCGAGAAGGCGGCGCGCCACCTCACGGCGCTCGGCGCGTCCGCGCCGCAACGCGCCGCCGCGCCGCCTCCCGCGGAGTTCCACGCGATGGCGCAGGCACCTCCGGCTGCGCCGGTGGAGCCTCCCCCGGTGAACGCTTCGATGGAGCGGAAGGCGCCCGCGCCGGCCGCCGTGGCCGTGGCGCCGAACCCGGTTGCGATCCCGCCGCGAGTGCCGACGGTGCCAAGCGCGCCGCTCGATCAGCCCGTTGCCACGGCTCTGCTCGAGGACGTGTTCCCGCTGCCTCCGGTCGATGAGGCGCCGGCGGCACAGGGACCGCTGGCTATCGGGGAGCCGGCGCCGCTGGAGATCGAGCAGTGCACTATTGAGAGCCTGCAGGAGGAGGGCCTCATGCTGCGCGGCGCCCAGGGAGGCCCGGAGCTGCTGCCGTTCGACGAGGTCGAGAAGGTCGCGGTCGCCGGCATCACAGGTACCGGCGGCGAGCGCCCGTACCTGGTGCTGGACCTGATCCTGCGCCGAGCCCTGGGCGGCACCCGCCGGGTTGAGCGGCTGGAGTCGACGCACCTCGACCCGCGCCACCTGCTTGGCAGGACTGACCTTGCGCCCCTGGCGGCGTTCCGCGAGATGGTGCGGATCATTGCCGAGGGCGCGCGGGCCCGGACGCTGCCTCCCACGCTGCTGGTGCCCACCGAGAAGATCCCCACCTTCACCACCGTTGCCGATTACGAGCGCGAGGTGCTAGTGCCGTCCTGCTGAGTTGCAGTTCTGTTGCGCAATCGGGTAGGATGTGCGGGCTGTGTCACGCGCCCAAGGTCTGGCCGGAAAGGCCACGAAAGGGGAAGGGGGAGATATGGCGAAACTCAAGGAAACCCTGCTGGCGAAAATCCAGGAGCACCGTCCGCGCACGCAGAAGCTGGTGAAGGAACACGGGGATCTGAAGATCGGCGAGGTGACGGTTGCTCAGGCCATCGGCGGCGCCCGCGGTGTCCGCATGCTGGTGACCGACATCTCCTACCTCGACCCGTTCGAGGGGATCCGCTTCCGCGGCAAGACCATCCCCGAGACGTTCGCGGCCCTGCCGAAGGTGCCTGGCTCGGGCTACCCGTACGTCGAGGCGTTCTGGTGGTTCCTCCTCACCGGCGAGGTGCCGACCAAGGAGCAGACGCTCGAGGTGGTGGCGGACTTCCAGGCCCGCCGCGCCGTTCCTGCGTACGTCGGGAACATGCTGCGCGCCATGGCCCCCGACACGCACCCGATGACGATGTTCTCCGCCGCGATCCTTTCAATGCAGCGGGAGTCGCTCTTCGTCAAGCGCTACAACGAGGGGATGAAGAAGGACGAGTACTGGGACCCGACGTACGAAGACTCCACCAACCTTCTCGCCAAGCTGCCCTCGGTCGCCGCGATGATCTACCGCCTGAAGTACAAGAACGACAAGCAGATCACGGCCGACCCGAATCTCGACTTCGGGGGCAACTTCGCCCACCAGATGGGCTTCCCCAAGCCGTACGACGACGTGGCGAGGATGTACTTCATTCTGCACTCCGACCACGAATCCGGTAACGTCTCGGCGCACACCACCCACCTCGTCGCGTCGGCGCTCTCGGATGTCTTCTACTCGCTGTCTGCCGGCATCAACGGCCTCGCCGGCCCGCTCCACGGCCTGGCCAACCAGGAGGTGCTGCGCTGGATCATGAAGTTCCAGGAGAAGCTCGGCGGCAAGGAGCCGACAGAGGAGAACGTGAAGCAGGCGCTTTGGGACACGCTCAAGGCCGGCCAAGTGATCCCGGGGTACGGCCACGCGGTGCTGCGCAAGACCGACCCGCGCTACATCGCGCAGATGGAGTTCTGCCAGAAGCACCTCCCGAACGACCCGCTGTTCAAGCTCGTCAACATGATCTACAAGGTGGCGCCGGGCGTTCTCACCGAGCACGGCAAGACCAAGAACCCGTGGCCGAACGTGGACGCGCAGTCCGGCGTGATCCAGTGGTACTACGGCCTCAAGGAGTGGGACTTCTACACGGTGCTGTTCGGGGTCGGCCGGGCGATCGGCGTGCTCGCCAACACCACGTGGGACCGCGCCCTCGGCTACGCGATCGAGCGCCCGAAGTCGGTCACCACGAAGATGCTCGAGGACGTGGCGTCGAAGGCGATCAAGGCCGACGACCTCGGCAGCGATTGAGGCAGGAAAAAGGGTACAGGGCGCAGCAAAGCCCGGCACCCTGAGCATCGCGACAACGACAGGCGCCCGGGGCAACCCGGGCGCTTCTTTCAGACTTTCGCGCCTGCTGCCGTGACTGCCGCCCGGCCGGACGCGAACGCCACGCGGTTGAGCTCCAGGAACTTCTTCGGGATACGCTCAGCCAAACAGTCCCACCACGTCGCCTCGGGGAGCGGCAGCAGGCGGGACACCGCTCCGAGCAGCACGACGTTGGCGGCCTTGACGTTTCCGGCCTCCTGGGCGAGGCGCTCGCCGGGGACCATCACCAGCTCCGCGTCGAGTGAGCCGAAGACGCGCGCGAGGTGCTCGTCGCCGGGGTAGACCGCGCTGCCCGATGACACGGTCACCGGCACCACCGCCATGTCGTTGACCACCGCGGTGCCGCCGCGCCGCAGGACCTCCGCGAAGCGCAGCGCCTCCAGCTTCTCGAACGAGAGCAGGATGTCCGCCTCGCCCATGCCGACGAGCGGCGAGTGCACCTTCTCGGAATGCCAGCGCACGTGCGACGCGACGCTGCCGCCGCGCTGGGCCATGCCGTGCACATCCGACTTCTTGACGTCAAACCCGGCCGCGAGCCCGACCTCGGCCAGGATGTTGCTTGCGAGAAGCGTGCCCTGGCCGCCGACCCCGACCAGGACGAAGTTCCATGACTTGTTGGCGGCCACGGGTCAGTTCCCTCCGGAGACCGGCGTCGAGCAGCTCCCCGGCTGGTGTTCCTCGGCCAGCCGCATCTGATCGCGGGTGGGGATGGCGTCGTGCGGGCAAAGCTGCGAGCAGACCTCGCACCCGGTGCACGAGTCGGGATCGATGAGCGCGAGCGGCTTGTGCGACTTCGGGTCCAGCTCCCCGCTCTTGAGGATCGCCGGGCACCCGATGCGGAAACAGATCCCGCAGCCGGTGCACTTCTCCTCGACCACCTCGAGCGGCACCCATTGGCGGCGGATCTCCGGGAGGAGCGCACACTCCCGTCGCGCCACCAGCACGGCGGGCTCGTCGTGAGCCATCAGCTCCTTGTACGCCTTCTCCAGCTCGTCGACGTCGTAGGCGTCGATCGTTGCCACGTGGTGGATGCCGAGGGCGCGCACGAGCGGCTCGAGCTCAATCACCTCCGCAGGCTGCTTCTGGAGCGTGATGCCGGTGCCGGGGTTGGCCTGGTGGCCGGTCATCGCGGTGGTGCGGTTGTCGAGGATGATCGTCAGCACGTTGGACTTGTTGTAGGCGATGTTGGCGAGGGCCGGCAGGCCGCCGTGGTAGAACGTCGAGTCGCCGATCACGGCCACCATGCGCTCCCGGATCCCGGCCCTTGCGGCCCCGTGGGCGACGCCGATGCCGGCGCCCATGCAGCCGCACGTGTGCAGCGCGGAGAGCGGGGGCAGCAAGCCGAGCGTGTAGCAGCCGATGTCCCCGGTGACCGGCACCTTCTTCTTGGACAGGAGCTGGAACACGCCGCGGTGGGGGCAGCCGGCACACAGTACTGGCGGGCGCGCTGGCAGCTCCGGGAGCGCGAGGTCCTGCACGCTCACGGGCGGCCGGTCCACCGGCAGCCCGGCGCCCGCCGCCGCCCGGCGCACGACGGTGGGATCCAGCTCCCCGCACAGCGGGAAGATGGACTTGCCCTCGCAGGGGATTCCCAGCAAGCGCACGGCATCCTCGAGGATCGGGTCCAGCTCTTCGAGGACGACCAGCCGCTCGACGCCGGCGGCAAAGGCGCGGATGAGCTGCTGCGGCAGCGGGTAGACCAGGCCCAGCTTCAGCACCGACGCGCCGGGCAACACTTCTCTGGCGTACTGGTAGGCGACGCCGGCGGTGATCACCCCCACCTTGCGGTCGCGCCACTCGATGCGGTTGAGCGGCGACTTCTCCGCCCAGGCGGCGATGTCGCACACCCGCTGCTCGACCACCGGGTGATGCTTGCGGGCGTTGGCCGGGATCATCACGTACTTGGCGGGGTCGCGGGGGAACTTTTGGCGTCGGGGTGCGCGCTCCGTGCGCTCGCCGAGCTCCACCAGGGTGGAGGAGTGGTTGGTCCGCGTCGTGGTGCGCAGGAGCACCGGAGTGTCGAACATCTCCGAGAGGTCGAACGCCGCGATCGTGAAATCCTTGCACTCCTGGGAGTCGGTGGGGTCCAGGCAGGGCACGCGGGCGAACTGGGCGTAGCGGCGGTTGTCCTGCTCGTTCTGGGAGGAGTGCATGCCGGGATCGTCGGCCGAGACGATCACCAGGCCAGCCTCGGCCCCGGTGAACGAGGCGTAGAAGAGCGAGTCGGCCGCGACGTTGAGCCCGACGTGCTTCATCGCCGCCAGGGCCCGACGTCCTGCGTACGCGGCACCGATTGCCACGTCCAGGGCGACCTTCTCGTTGGTGGACCACTCGCAATAGATGTGCGGGAAGCGGGAGAGCTCCTCGAGGATCTCGGTCGAGGGCGTGCCGGGGTACGCGGCCGCCACGTGCGCGCCCGCTTCCCAGGTCCCGCGGGCAATCGCTTCGTTCCCCGAAAGTACGCGCTTCATCGCTCGCCCTCCTTTTCGGAGCGCGGTCGGCTCACGGGCCAGCTCCCAGGATCTCCTGGGCAGTCACGCCGCCCGCGCGACGATTCTATAGCGTTCCGCCCGGTGCGGGAGGGCGGAGGAGCCTTCTTCGACACCGGGCGGAGGGGCACATTCGCTGCTAGAAAGAAGAACCCCCCGGCGGGGCGGTGGGGACCGAATGTCGGATGGCTTGGGGGGGAGATCCAACGGCGGTACCCTGCGGGGCGCCCCACCGGGGAAGGTCCTTTGTCAACGAGCGATCCTCACTTCCTCTGAATCTTGCCAAAGTGAAGACCTTCACAAGATCAAATTAACACCGTTAATCTGAATTTGCAAGTGCAGGGGCGCCAACGCACCTGCGACCGGCTCTCGGGAGCCTTGTTCGTGGCCTGGCAGCGGCTTAGAATGCATTAAAGGAGAGCCGCATGCACCGCACCTACGAAGGAACGCTCGACGCCAAGGGGTTCCGTTTCGGCCTGGTGGTAAGCCGCTTCAACGAGATGCTGACCGGCCGGCTGGTGGAAGGTGCCCTGGACTGCCTGGCGCGCCACGGCGCCCGCGACGAGGACATCACGATCGTGAAGGTTCCCGGCTCGTGGGAGATCCCGCTGGTGGCCGAGCGGATCGCGGGCTCGGGCAAGGTGGATGCGGTCATCGGCCTGGGCGTGCTGATCCGGGGCGCCACGCCGCACTTCGACTACATCGCCGCGGAAACGGCCAAGGGCCTTGCCCATGTGGCGCTCACCAGCGGTCTGCCGGTCTCGTTTGGGGTGCTCACCTGCGACTCGCTGGAGCAGGCCCTCGAGCGCTCGGGCGGCAAGGCGGGCAACAAGGGCTGGCAGGCGGCCCAGGCCGCGGTCGAGATGGTGCAGCTCTACCGGCGCCTCGGGGAGTAGGACAGTGGGGGTGCGCCGCCGCGGGCGGGAGCTGGCCCTGCAGATGCTGTACCAGCACGAGCTCGCCGGCTCCGACGTGGAGGAGATGTTCCTCACGTCCGACGAGCTCCAGCAGGCCCCGCCGGGGACGCGCGATTTCGCCGTCGCCCTGGTGCGAGGCGTGATCTCCCGGCTCGCGGAGCTGGACTCGCACCTCGTGGACCAGGCCGACAACTGGCGGCTCGAGAGGATGGCGGCGGTCGACCGCAACATCCTGCGGCTCGCGCTGTACGAGCTGATGTTCGAGGGGGACACGCCACCCGCGGTCGTGATCGACGAGGCCGTGGAGATCGCCAAGCGTTTCGGGAGCGAGCGCTCCAGCCAGTTCGTCAACGGAGTCCTGGACGGGTTTCTCCACCGCGGCAGGGCCGCTGGGGCAAGCTGATGCGCCTCGCGGTGGGCCTTGCTTTGGCCGTGGCCGGGGCGGGCGTCGCCTTCGCCGACGAGGCCGCCATCTTCCTGCCGATGCCGCTGGCTGCGAGAGTGGAGACCGGCGAGCGATCGGGGCTCTCGATCTCCCTCGAGGGCCGCCCGGGCGGGGCGCTGGTCTGGGTGACTCGGACCCTCCGTGCGTTCCCGGTCGCGCCTGTCTACCCGCTCGCCGGGGCGGGAGCGTGCGGCGATCCGCTCGCACTGCAGGTCCCCGCCTCCTTCGTCCTGCCGCTCGAGCTCGCGCGGATCACCGGCCGGAGCGACTCGGCGCTCGCCGTGGTGTCCCGCGTCGTGGAGCTCGTCACGCACCGGACTACGCTCGACGAGAACGACGCCGGGCCGCAGGACGCCTCCACGGTCCTCGTGCGGGGGCGCGGCCGGTGCTCGGGGCGCGCCAACCTCGCGGTCGGGCTGCTGCGCGCGATGGGGATCCCGGCGCGCGTCGTGCAGGGGATGGTGATCGCGAGCGGGGGGGCGCGCTGGCACCGGTGGGGCGAGGCCTGGCTCGGCCAGCTGGGGTGGACGCCGTTCGACCCCGCGGTGGCCGTGGGCGTGGTGAGCGTGCGCTACCTGCCGATGCGCGGCTCGGGAGAGGGGTCGAGGCTGGCCGGTGTGCGCCTCGAGCGCATCTCGGAACGCGGCTACCTGTGCCTGCCGGTGCGGAGCGGGTTGCGCACCGTGCCGGTGGGGGGTGTCAGGCTGCACTGCCTGTCGCCGACGGAGGACCGCGAGATCACCGCGCTGCTTCTCGCACCGGACGGCTCGCGGTGGGCGCGCAGGGGTTTTCACGAGGTGGTCTTCGAGGGGATGCTCCCGGGCCGGTACCGGCTCCTTGTGAGCGGCGCGGGGACGAGCTGCACCCGCGACCTCGAGCTCGGCGTGACGCGCGAGGTCAGCATCGACCTGCAGGGCAGGGGAGGGACCGGGTCGTGAAGGCGATCCTCGGCCGCCTTTCGGAGCTCGGCCTCCGGGAGCTCTTCAGGCTCCTGACCTCGGCGGGCGCGGACGGTGTCCTGGAGGTCGAGAGCCCGGCGGGGCCGGCGCGCCTCCTGTTCCGCGACGGCCGGATCGCCGCGGAGGTCACGCCCGCCCTCGTTGCAGCGTACTCGATGCGCAGCGGAACGTACTGCTTCCGGCCGGGCCCCGTTAAGGACGCCGGCGGCTGGGAGTCGGAGGAGGAATTCCTCGCGCACCTGGAGGCCGAGGCGGGCGTGACGCAGCGGGTGACGCCCCCTGCCGGATGGGTGCGCCCCGCGGGCGCCGGCGGGACCCCCGATCCGCTCGCGGAGCTGCGCGACTCGCTCGAAGAGATCCCGATCCCCGGCGGGGGCGCGCGCGTCCTCATCGTGGCTGCCGATCCGCGGCCCTACCGGCCACTTGAGCCGGAGTGGAAGCGACGCGGGTGGGAGGTCGTGCAGACTGGCACGCCGGAGTGGCCCGAGGGGCCTGCGCCGAGCCTGATCGTAATCCACATCCCAGCAACCTCGGCCCAGGCCGAGCAGGGCGGGGGCTGGCTCGATCTCGTCAAGCGCGCGTCAACCGAGCGGCCGCGTACCGCGACGATCTGGGTGGGCGGCCTCGCAGACCCGTGGCTGCGCCACCAGGCGATCCTGGCGGGCGTCGACTTCATCGTCCCGGCCCCGGTGAGCAACGTGGGCGAGACCGCGCGCTGGTTCCGGGAGGAGCTGACATTGCTCGCGGACCGGCTGCTGACCCACCGCGGCTCGGCCGGGGAGGGGGACGCCGAAGCGTTTCGGGACTTCTTCCTCGCGCTGCACGTGGACGCCAGCCCCGCCGAGGTGCGGGCCTCGGTCCTGCGCTTCGCGGGCACGTTTTTTGCGCGCGGCGTCCTGTTCGAGATCCGGGAGACGTTCTTCGAGTCGGTGGGTGGGTACGGGTTCCACCTGCCCGGGCCGGTGCGGGTCTCGCGCGGCGTGGCACCGCTCGAGGACGTGGTCGTGGAGCGCAAGCCTGTCCGTCTGACCTCGTACGGGGAGGAGGACATCGCAGCCATCGCCAAGGCGCTCAAGGCGCGCGGCGGTCTGGAACACGCGGACGTCTTCCCCATCCTCGCGGCGGGGGAGTGCCTGGCGATCTTCCTCGGCGACCAGCCGATCCCCGAGGGGGGTGGGCCCGTCGCGCTGGCAGGTGTGCTGGCGCGCAGCGGCACTCTCCTCGGCCTCGTCTGACCTCCGCCCGGCCCGAGCCTTGTTACAATTCGCTGATGGCTGAACCGTACGACCCACAGCAGATCGAGCCCCGCTGGCAGGAATTCTGGGCGCGGGAGCGCTTCGCCGCGGCGGACACCGCGAAGGCGAAGGACCTCTACATGCTGATGATGTTCCCGTACCCCTCGGGGGACCTGCACGTCGGGCACGGCCGCAACTACATCCTCGGCGACTGCCTCTTCCGCATGTTCCTGATGCAGGGGCGCAAGGTGCTCAACCCGATGGGATGGGACGCCTTCGGCCTGCCCGCCGAGAACGCCGCCATCAAGCGCAACATCCACCCGCGCGAGTGGACGATCGCGAACATCGGACGGATGAAGGACCAGTTCCGGCGCTGGGGGATCGTCTACGACTGGGACAAGGAGATCACCTCCTGCGAGCCCGAGTACTACCGCTGGAACCAGTGGCTCTTCAACCGCATGCTGGAGAAGGGCCTCGCCTACCGCGGGAAGTCGCCAGTCAACTGGTGCCCCTCGTGCCGAACCGTGCTGGCCAACGAGCAGGTGGTGGCGGGGGGGTGCGAGCGCTGCGGCACGCCGGTCGAGCAGCGCGAGCTGGAGCAGTGGTTCCTGCGCATCACGTCGTACGCGGATCGCCTGCTGGAGGGGCTGGACCGGCTGCCCGACTGGCCCGAGAAGGTCAAGGTGATGCAACGCAACTGGATCGGCCGCTCCGAGGGGTGCGACCTCCGCTTCGTCGTCGAGGGGGTCAAGGAGCCGCTCACGGTGTTCACCACGCGCGTGGACACGATCTGCGGCGCCACCTTCGTCGCCCTCGCGCCCGAGCACCCGCTGGTCGGGCGCTTCAGGGCAACCGCCCCCGATCCCGACTTCGGTGAGTTCGTGGACCGCCTGCGCAACCAGACTCGGCTGCAGCGCGAGTCCGAGGGAGGCGAGAAGGAGGGCCGCTTCACCGGCGCGCACGCCGTCAACCCGTTCAACGGGGAGCGCGTCCCCATCTGGGTCGCCAACTTCGTCCTGATGGAGTACGGCACCGGCGCGATCATGTCGGTGCCGGCCCACGACGAGCGCGACTTCGCGTTCGCCACCAAGTACTCCCTGCCGATCCGCCTCGTCATCGCAGGCCCTGGCATGGGGCCGGACACCGTGCTCGCGGAGGCCTACACGGGCCTGGGTAAGGTCGTGAACTCCGGGCCGTTCTCCGGGCTGCCGAGCGAGGAGGCGATCCCCCGAATGGGCGTGCACGTCGAGCAGCACGGCTTCGGGACCCGGAAGGTGCGTTACCGCCTGCGCGACTGGCTGATCTCGCGCCAGCGCTACTGGGGCACGCCGATCCCGGTCGTGTACTGCGAGAGCGACGGCATCGTGCCGGTGCCGGACGATCGGCTCCCGGTGCTGCTCCCCACCGACATCGCCTTCGGCAACGTGGACGGGAACCCCCTCGAGCGGAGCCCGTCGTTCGTGAAGACCACCTGCCCGAAGTGCGGGAAGGCGGCGCGGCGCGAAACCGACACGATGGACACGTTCGTGGACTCCTCGTGGTACTACGCGCGCTTCATCAACCCGCACATCCACGACGCGATGTTCGACCGCGAGCGCGTACGGGGCTGGATGCCCGTGGACCTCTACATCGGCGGGGTCGAGCACGCGATCCTGCACCTCATGTACGCGCGTTTCCTCTACAAGGTGCTGTCGGACTTCGGCATGGTCCCCGGCGACGAGCCGTTCTCGGTGCTCTTCAACCAGGGGATGATCGTGAGCAAGTCCAGCATCACCGGCAGGCTGGAGAAGATGTCCAAGTCGAAAGGCAACGTCGTGGCCCCGGACGCGCTCATCGCCCGCTACGGCGCGGACACGGAGCGCGTCTACACGCTCTTCATGGGGCCGCCCGAGAAGGAGGCGGAGTGGACGGACGAGGGCGTCCTCGGCGCCCACCGCTTCTTGCAGCGGGTGTGGGCGTTTCAGGACGCGATGGGAGGGGCCAAGGCCAGGGCAGGAGACGCGGCCGCCAACGAGCGGCTGCGCATCGCGACCCACCGTGCGATCAAGCGCGTGAACGACGACTTGGCCCGCTACCACCCCAACACGGCCATCGCCGCGATGATGGAGCTGGTCAACTCGATCTCGGAGGCGCAGAAGGATGCCAGCGAGGGCGTGCTGCGCGAGGCGTACGAAACGCTGCTGCGGCTGCTGCACCCGTTTGCACCTCATATCAGCGAGGAGCTGTGGCTGCGCACCGGGCACGAGGGCTCGCTCCTGCGCGCCGGCTGGCCGACCTACGACGCCGAGCTGCTCTCGCGGCAGCGCGTCACGCTCGCGGTGCAGGTCAATGGCAAGCTGCGCGCGACCATCGAGGTGGACCCCGGCCTCGACGCCGAGGCCGCGTCGGCCGTGGCCCGCGAGGCCGCCGCCAGGTGGCTGGAGGGGAAGGAACTAGTTAAGGTGGTCCACGTCCCGGACCGTATGGTTTCACTGGTGGTGCGATGAACAGGGCACAGGGCGCAGGGCGCTGGGCACAGAGAACTGCAAAGAATCGTTGGTGGCGCCTGGCAGCCTTGCTCGCTGCCACTGCGATGGTGGCCGCGGGGTGCGGGTATCACCTGGTCGGCCTCTCCAGCAACCTGCCGCCCGGGCTGAAGACGCTCTACGTGGCGCCGTTCGTCAACCAGAGCGCGCGCTCCGAGGTGGATCAGCGCCTGACCGAGCAGATAAGCCAGGAATGGGTACGGCGCGGACGCTTCGAACTGATGTCCAGCGGCGACAGAGCGGACGCCGTGCTCTCGGCCACGGTCAAGAGCGCGGTCATCAACCCGGTGCAGTTCGACCAGCAGGGGCGGGCCACCCAGTACCAGGTCACCGTGACGATCGATGTCCAGCTCGTGGACCGCACCGGGAAGAAGCCGGTCGTGCTGTGGCGCGACGAGCGGTTCTCGCGCAACACCAGCTACCCGGTGGACCCTCTGGCGAAGGACTACTTCGACCGCGAAGTGGAGGCGCTGGACACCCTCTCGCGCACCATGGCGCAGGACCTGGTGACCACGATCCTGGAAGGCTTCTAGGCACTCGCTTCGGCAGTCCCTCTTCCCCTTCGTAGCGGACGGGCCTCGGGTCTTGTCGGCTTGACAAGGTTTAGATCGCGACTTAGACTGAGTACCAATTAACTCGGCGGCCGAGGCCCTGGACAGTGGATCGGCACCGTCAGGGTGGTTGATGTGGGCAGTCAGAGTTCAGGAGCGGCGGGGCCAAGAGCCCGGCCCGAAAGGGGAGCGCAAAATGAAGAACGTGTCGCGTTTTGTTGTCGGTCTGACCTTCGTTGGGGTGTTGGTGGCAGCGGGGGCGCGCCCCGTGCTCGCCCAGGACTCGGTCAAGGTGGCGCCGGACAAGTGCAAGGTCCTGTTCGAGAACGAGGTCGTGCGCGTGTACGAGTTCACCCTCAAGCCGGGGGAGAAGATGCCGATGCACTCCCATCCGCAAACCTCGATCTACTCCCTGACGGACTCCAAGCTCAGCATCACCGTGGCCGGCGGCAAGCCGGAGGCGGCGGAGTTCAAGGCCGGCCAGGCCTACTACCACGGCCCGGTGACCCACGGGGGGGTGAACACCGGCACCACGGACACCCACCTCATCATCACCGAGATCAAGGGGCCGCACTCGATGACGCAGAAGTGAGGGCTTGACGGAGCCGGAGCGGCGTCCGGCGGGCCACCCCCGTCGGACGCCGGGTTGGCGCGCGACAGCGCACCGTAAAGTCACATACTGAAGTGATGGACACGCGAGACGGCGCTTTCAAGGTGGCAGCGGCCCAGGCCGCGCCGGTGTTCATGGACCTGGGCGAGACCGTCGAAAAGGCCTGCAGCCTGATCGCCGAGGCCGCCCGCGAGGGCGCGCGCCTCGTTGTGTTCCCGGAGGCGTTCGTTCCGGGGTACCCCGACTGGGTGTGGCTGGTGCCCGCGCGCGACAAGGCGGCGCTCAACGCGCTTTACGGAGAGCTGCTGCGCAACGCGGTCTCGATTCCCTCGGATGCCACCGAGAAGCTCTGCCGCGCCGCCCGGCAGGCACGCGTCAGCGTTGTCGTCGGTGTCTCGGAGCGCAACGTCGAGGCGAGCGGCACCAGCCTGTACAACACGCTCGTGTACATCGACGCAAGCGGCAAGCTGGTCGCCAGGCACCGCAAGCTGGTCCCCACCGGCGGGGAGCGCCTCGTCTGGGCGCAGGGGGACGGGAGCACCCTCCAGGCCGTGGACCTACCGGTCGGCAGGGTCGGCGGGCTGATCTGCTGGGAGAACTACATGCCCCTGGCTCGCTACGCGATGTACGCGCTGGGCACGGAGATCTACTCCGCGCCGACCTGGGACCACGGCGAGCCCTGGCTCTCGACGCTGCGGCACATAGCCAAGTAAGGGCGTGTCTACGTGGTCGGGTGCTGCATGGCGCTGCGCCGCGGCGACATCCCCAAGCGTTTCGCCTTCAGGGAGCTGTACCCGCCGGGGCGCACCTGGGTGAACCCCGGCGGGAGCGCGATCGTGGACCCCGACGGGGCGATCGTGGCCGGTCCGATGCAGGAAGAGGAGGGGCTGCTGGTTGCAGAGATCGATCTGGGGAGGGTGCGCGGCCCCAGGTGGATCCTCGACGTCGCGGGCCACTACGCGCGGCCGGACGTCTTTCAGCTCACCGTGAGGCAAGAGGAGCAACCGATGCTGCGCCTTTCCGGACCCCGCCCCGTCGTGGAGCCGGTGCCCCGGAACGAGAGGACGCGGCGGCCGCGCAAGACCGCCACGCCCCGCAAGCCGGAAGCGTAACCTTTACTTCCGAATGGGGCTCGGCGGCGTCCACCAAACGACGCGGCCTATCACCACGTCCGAAAGGGTCTGGCCCGCCCGCAGGCGGATGGCGCGCGGAAGGTGGGCGGGGTTGTCGGAGAGCAGGATCAGCACCCGCGACGCCGTGTCCACCACCAGGCGCTTGATCGTGCACCCGGGCTCGCCGCCGCTGTCCTCGCGGACCGCGTAGATCCCCTGCGCCACGATGTCGCGGACGGGGGTGCGGTCCAGCAGCACCGTGGAGCCCGGCGGTATCGTCTCGGCCATCGAGTCCTGGTCGGGTCCGAGCCGGACGAGCACGGGCTGGCGCGGGTCCACCCCCAGGTTGCGGAGAAGGGAGTACGGTATGCGCTCGTAGCGCTCCACGTGGTCGGCGAGGAACATCGGCGGTCCGGCCGCGATTCGGTCGGCCACCAGCGGCACCGGCACCGTGTCGCCGGGCTCCACGGCCGGAACCTCCTCTCCCAGCAGTTCGCCCACGGTGGTGGCGAGGGCGACGGCGATGCGGGTGAGGGTGGACACGGTGGGCACGGACTCGGCGCGCTCGATCTGGGCGACGAAGTTCCGGGAGAGCCCGGCGCGGTCGGCGAGCGCCTGCTGGCTCATGCCGCGCCGGGTACGGGCCTCGCGCAGCGCAGTTCCAAGCTCCTCGACGCTCATCGCACAACCCCCGCTTCCGGGGCCCTCGGAGGCCTGGGCCCTGCTCGTGGTGCCGGCGCGTCGGCAGGCTCTATCCCGTACGGAAACCGGGCTTGAGGGGTGCGACCCGGTTTGTAGTGCCTGCCTGACAACTCCTGTTGTCAATTTAGTCCTTGGCGGGAACATTGTCAACTGCGATGAAGTGGAGAAAGTGCAGGCAGCAGTTTGGGGTGGGGTGCGGAACGGTCTCGGCGGAGCCGGAAGAGCCGGCGACTTGACAATTATAATGGTGCAATCTAAATTTGTCTTGACTATGATGATGTCCCATGCGTCCACGCCCACCCTGGAGGGTCTACGAGAGGCCAGCGATCGCTGGGCACGCCGGGAGCGCGCCCGCGTCCGGCTCGCCTCCGGGGCGGTCGTGCTGGACGCGCTGTTGGGAGGGGGGTGGCCGCAGGGGAAGGTGGGTGAGCTGGTGGGGCCGCTTTCCTCGGGCCGGTCCGGGGTGGCAGCCGCGACGGTCGCAGCGGCCACGGCCCGCGGCGAGGTGGTGGCGTGGCTCGACGCCGCCGACGCCTTCGACCCCGCCTCCGCAGCCGCGGCGGGCGTGGACCTCCGGCGGGTGCTGTGGGTGCGGCCGCGCGGTGTGGAGGAGACCGTGCGCGCCGCCGAGCTGGTGCTGGAGACCGGCGGGTTCACCATCCTGGTGCTGGACCTCGGGGCGGCTGCGGCGGCCGTGCAGGGCCGTGCGCGCGGTGGCCGAGGTGCGCTCCGCCTGCGGCTGGCGCGGGCGGTGGAGCGGGCGGGGGCGGTGGCGCTGGTGCTGGCCGGGCGCCCCTGGGTGGGGACGCTGGCGGGAGCGACGGTGGTGCTGGGGCGGGGGACGGCGCGGTGGGGCGGCGAGCGCTCCCGTTGGCTGGACGGGATCGCCCTGCAGGCCCGGGTGCAGCGGGGCGGGGCGCGCGAACCGAACAGGGCCGCGGTGCAGACGCCGGATCGGCGGAAACGTGCGGTCGGGGATTGAGCCATGCGCATCGCCGCCCTCTGGGTCCCCGACTTCCCCCTGCAGGCGTTGCGCCGCAGCACGCCCGAGCTGGCCGAGGCGCCGCTCGCCGTCGCCGCCGGCCCGCTGCCGCGCGACCTGATCGTGTGTGTTGCGGCGGAGGCCGCCGAGCTCGGCGTGCGGGCCGGCATGACCGCGGCGCAGGCGCGGCAGGTAGCGCCGGCGGTGCTGGTGCGCGCGATCCCCGAGGCGGCGGCAGCCGCGGCGGGGGAGGCGCTGGCCGACATGGCTGGCGGCTTCTCGCCGCGCATCAGGCGCCACCGCCTCGGTGAGGTGCTGCTGGACGTGGGCGGGCTGACCCCCCGGTTCGGCAGCGAGCCAAGCGAGCGGGAATTCACTTCCCGCGAGCGTGGGGGGCTCGGGGGGTCTGAAGCGCGGGGTGGTGCGAGGGAGCGGCGCGGGACCCCCCGCGAAGAAGCCATCGCTGGTGAGCTGCTGCGCGCCTGCCGGCACGTGGGGTTGGAGGCACGCATCGGCATCGCCGCCAGCGTGGGGGTCGCGAGGACCGCCGCACGTTGCAGCGAGCTCACGGTGGTGAGGCCGGGTGAGGAGAGGAAGTTCATGGCCCCGCTGTCGCTCTCCCTGCTCGAACCTTCCCCTGACCTCACCGCGATGCTGGCCCGCTGGGGGCTCGCCGCCGCCGGCGAGCTGGCCCGGCTCCCGCGCGAGGAGGTGGAGCTGCGCCTCGGGATCGAGGGGGTGGCGCTCCACCGGCTCGCGTGCGGGGAGGAGACGACCGCCTTCGTCCCCGACCCGCTGCAGGAGGTGCTGCGGGAGGGGGTCGAGGTGGACTTCCCCCTCGGTGCCCTCGAGCCTTTCCTGTTCCTGCTCAACGGCGTCCTCGGGCGCCTGGAGCGGCGCCTGGAGCTGCGCGGGGAGGGGTTCGCCGAGGTGCTCCTGGAGCTGCGCCTGGAGGGGGACGAGCGCCGGGAGGTCCGCCTCAAGCTGGTGGCCCCGACGCGCGAGGTGCCGGCGGTGCTGGCGCTGGCGCGGCTGCAGCTCGAGGCGAGCCCCCCGGGGGCCGCGGTGGAGGGGGTGGCGGCCCTGGTCACACCGGGCCGGGTGCGGCTGATGCAGGGTTCCCTGTTCGGCCCCCCCATGCCGGCGCCTGGGAAGCTATCCACCACGCTCGCCCGCCTGGCGGCGTTGGTCGGTCCGGGACGAGTGGGCGCACCGGCTGTTCCCGACACCCACCGCCCCGGCGCCTGGTCCCTTGTCCCGTTTGCCCCCCTTGAAGACCGGGCACCGGGCACAGAAAGACGACTACAAGAAGCGGCCTGGGGCGGTGGGCGACCGAGCCCGGAGCCCGGAGCCCAGAGCCCGGTCTTGAAGGCATTTCGGCCGCCGCGGGAGGCCAGGGTGGACGCCGTCAGCGGCCGCCCGGCGGTGGTGTGGGTGGACACCCTCGGCGGCATTGTGGTGGGCTGGGCGGGCCCGTACCGCCTCGTCGGCGAGTGGTGGGGCGATGAGCCCTTCGCACGCGAGGACTTCGACGTCGCCACCACGGACGGCTCACTGCTGCGGATCCACTTCGACCGCCTCGAGCACCGCTGGTTCGCGGACGGTGTGTATGACTGACCGGTACTGCGAATTGCACGTGCACACGGCGTTCTCGTTCCTGGAGGGGGCGAGCGAGCCGGAGGCGATGGCCGAGCGGGCGGCGCAGCTCCGCCTCCCCGCGGTGGCCGTGACCGACCGCGGTGGGGTGTACGGGGTCCCGCGCTTCCACAAGGCGGCCAGGGAGGCCGGCGTGGAGGCGATCGTGGGTGCCGAGGCGGTACTCGAGGACGGCAGCCGGCTGCCGCTGCTCGTCCAGGACGCGCGCGGCTACTCCAACCTCTGCCGGATGCTCACCTCGGGGGCGCTCGGACGTGCCAAGGGCGAGGGACACGTCTCGTGGGAGCTGGTCGAGCAGCACGCCAGCGGCCTGGTCGCCCTCACCGGCGGTGTGAACGGTCCGCTCGTGCGGACGTTGCGGCGAGGTGGTGAGGAGTCCGCGGGCTCGGTGCTGCGCAGGCTGATCGAGATCTTCGGCGCCGGGCGCGTGGCGGTCGAGGTGCAACGCCACCAGCGCCGGGGCGAGGAGGTGCGCAACGCGGTGCTGGTGCGCCTGGCGCACGCGGCGGGGGTGCCGGTGGTGGCGACCCAGGACGCCCTGCACGCGACGACGGCCGACGGCGCCCTCGCCGACGTGCTCGCCTGCATCCGTGAGCACCGTACCCTGGACACGGCGGGGCGCCTCGTGGAGCCCAACCGCACCCGCCACCTGCGCTCGCCGGACGGGATGGCACACCTGTTCGCCGACCTCCCCGAGGCGATCGCCAACACGGTGCGCATCGCGGGCGCCTGCCCGTTCCGCCTGCACCAGCTCCCGTACCGCTTCCCCTCGGCGCGCCTGGAAGCCGGGCGGGATGAGGTTACCGAGCTGAGGGCGCGGGTGGAGAAGGGGGCACGGGAGCGCTACCTCACCATCACCCCCAGGGTGCGGGCGCAGCTCGAGCGCGAGCTGGCACTCATCGGCAAGCTGGGGCTCGCCGGCTACTTCCTGGTTGTCCACGACATCGTGCGCTTCTGCCGCGCCCGCGGCATCCTCGCCCAGGGGCGCGGCTCGGCGGCCAACAGCGCGGTGTGCTACGCGCTGTCCATCACGGCGGTGGACCCGATCGCGATGGAGCTGCTGTTCGAGCGCTTCCTCTCCGAGGAGCGGGGGGAGTGGCCGGACATCGACATCGACCTGCCCTCCGGTGGCCTGCGGGAGGAGGTGATCCAGCACGTCTACCGCACCTACGGCGAGCGCGGCGCCGCCATGACTGCCAACGTGATCACCTACCGCAGGCGCAGCGCCATCCGCGAGGTGGGCAAGGTACTGGGCTTCTCCGCGGAGCACCTCGACCGCCTCTCGGCACTCTCCGGGAGCTGGGAGTTCGCGGCCCACGTGCGGGAGGAGCTGCCCGAGCACCTGAAGATCGCGGGCCTCGCCCCCGAGGAGCGCCGCAGCCGCCTGCTGGTCGAGCTGGTCGCGCGCCTCATGCACCTGCCGCGCCACCTCGGCCAGCACTCGGGCGGCATGGTGCTGGCGGCGGGCCGCCTGGACGACGTGGTGCCGCTGGAGCCAGCCAGCATGCCGGGGCGCGTGGTCATCCAGTGGGACAAGGACGACTGCGCCGACCTCGGCATCATCAAGGTGGACCTGCTGGGGCTCGGAATGCTGCAGGTGCTGCAGGACGTGGTGCCGCTCATCAGGGAGCACGAGGGGGTCACGATCGACCTCGCCCACCTACCGCCCGACGACCCGAAGGTCTACGACATGCTCTGCCGCGCCGACACCGTCGGCGTGTTCCAAATCGAAAGCCGGGCGCAGATGGCCACGCTGCCGCGCATGAAGCCGCAGCGCTTCTACGACCTCGTCGTGGAGGTAGCGATCATCCGGCCCGGGCCGATCGTCGGCAAGATGGTCCACCCGTACCTGAACCGGCGCGCCGGCCGCGAGAGGGTGACCTACCCGCACCCCGACTTGGAGCCGATCCTCAAGCGCACACTGGGCGTGCCGCTCTTCCAGGAGCAGCTCATGCGCGTCGCGATGGTGGTGGCGGGGTTCTCCGGTGGGCAGGCCGAGGAGCTGCGCCGCGCGATGGGCGCCAAGCGCTCGGTCGAGCGCATGGCCAAGCTCGAGCGTCAGCTCCGCGAGGGGATGGCGGTGCGCGGCATCACCGGCAAGGCCGCCGACGACATCGTGCAGGGGATCACCTCGTTTGCGCTCTACGGCTTCCCCGAGTCCCACGCGGCCAGCTTCGCGCTGATCGCCTACGCCTCCGCCTACCTGCGGGCGCACCACCCGGAGTGCTTCCTCGCCGCGCTCCTCAACGCCTGGCCGATGGGCTTCTACCACCCGGCCACCCTCGTCCAGGACGCCAAGCGCCACGGCGTGTGCGTGTTGCCGATCGACGTGAATCACTCGGGTTTCCTGTGCCGCGTCGAGGTAGGTGAAGCTGTGTCGGGACTTGGGGCTCGGGGCTCGCGGCTTGTCCCGCCCGAGTCCTCGCAGCGCCCGGGCAACTGCGTGGCTCGAGCCCCGAATCTCGCGGTGCGTCTCGGGCTGCGCTTCGTCAAGGGGCTGCGCGAGGAGGCCGCCAGGCGCATCGGGGAGGAGGCGGCCAAGGCGCCGTTTACCTCCGTGAGCGAGGTGGCGGCGCGCTGCTCCCTGCGCAACGACGAGCTGGCCGCCCTCGCCGAGGTCGGTGTCTTCGCGAGCCTCGGACAGACCCGCCGCTCGGCGCTCTGGCAGGTCTCGGCACTGGACGGGCGCCGCCCGCCGCTCGCGCAGGCGATGCAGCCCGACCCGCCGCCGAGTCCGCTCCCCGAGATGACGCTTCGCGAGCGGTACGTCGCGGACTACCTGGGCGCGGGGATGACCGTCGGCAGGCACCCGCTCGTGCTGCGTCGCGCAGAACTGGCCGCACGCGGCATCCTCTCCGCGGCGCAGCTCACCCGTGCGCGCGACGGCCAGCTCGTGCACATCGCCGGCGTCGTGATCGTGCGCCAGCGCCCGTACACCGCCAAGGGGATGTGCTTCATGACGCTGGAGGACGAGACCGGCTTCGCCAACGTCGCGATCATGCCGAACAACTTCGCGCTCCAGCGTGCCGTCATCACCGCCAGCGCCCTGCTGGAGATCGAGGGCCGCGCGCAGGCGCGCGACGGCGTCGTCACCGTGCTCGCCGGCCGCTGCCGCTCGCTCGACGCCGGCACGCCCGCATCGCCCTCGCGGGATTTCCACTGATTTCCGGGAACATCGGGCTCAGTGCGGTAGGTGGCCCGCCCGGTACGGATAGAAGTGCGGCTTCCACTGCGCCTTGCGAATCACCGCGGCGAGTTCTTCATCGCCAAGCAGGCGGCCGAGCCCGGCGTCGCGGGCCTCGATGGCGACCGCGCGCGCCACGGTGAACGCCACCTCGCCGATCGCCTCCATGTCCGGCAGCAGGCGGCCCCGCTCGAGGTCCTCGTTCGTGACCATTGCGGCGAGCGCCTTGGCGGCTTGGACGAACATCCGGTCGGTGATGCGGGCGGCGCGTGACACCAGCGCGCCGAGCCCCACACCGGGGAACATATAAAGGTTGTTGCACTGGGAGATTCCGACTGTGCGCCCACCCCAGGGGACCGGTTCGAACGGGCTTCCGGTCGCGATCAGAGCGCGCCCGTCCGTGCAACGCAGCGCCTCCGCCGGAGTGCACTCCGACCTGTCAGTCGGGTTGGAGAGCGCAAGAATCACGGGACGCGCGTCGTTGGCGCCCATCTGCCGCAGGATGTCGGCATCGAAGAGGCCAGGCACCGCCGTGAAACCGATCAGCACGGTGGCGTGCGCATTGCGCACCACGTCCTTGAGGTCGATCCGGTGCGGTGATGCGAGCTGCCACCCCGCGACCACCGCGCGCGGCTGGGCGTACGGCTTCTGCGGTCCCTCAAGGGCGGGGTCGTCCTCGAGGAGCAGTCCCTGCTGGTCCACCGCGAAGATGCGGCGGCGAGCTTCATCGTCCGGCAAGCCCTCTTCGACGAGGCCCGCCCGCAGGGCGCGTGCCGTGCCGGTCCCGGCCTGGCCATAGCCGGCGATCACAAAGCGCTGTTCCGCGAACGTGCTGCGCTTGACGCGCATGGCGGCGAGCAGCGTGGCGCAGGCCGTTGCGCCCGTGCCCTGGATGTCGTCGTCGAAGGAGAGTACCCGCTCGCGGTAGCGCTCGAGGAGCCCGAACGCCCTGCGCTTGGCGAAGTCCTCCCACTGGATCATTGCGTCGGGGAAGTTGCGTTTGACGCCGAGGACGAAGCGCTCCACGAAACGGTCGTAGTCCGCACCTTCGAGGCGCGGCTTCCGGGTGCCGAGGTAGATCGGATCGGCGAGCAGCCGCTCGTTGTTGGTGCCGACGTCGAGGCAGACTGGTAGGCAGGACGCCGGGTGGATTCCGCCGGCGGCCACGTAGAGGCTGACCTTGCCGACCGGGATCCCCATGCCGTCCGCCCCTAGGTCTCCCAGGCCGAGGATGCGCTCGCCGTCGGTGACGACCATCAACCGCACCTCGGGGAGCGGCACCGCCTGGAGGATCCGGTCGATGTTGGCGATGTTTTCGGGGTGGAAGTAGATGCCGCGCGGGCGCCGCATGATCCGCGAGAGCAACAGGCACGCCTGCCCGACCGTCGGCGTGTAGACGATCGGCAGCATCTCGGTGAGGTTCTCCGACAGCAGGCGGTAGAAGAGCGTCTCGTTGCGGTTCAGCAGGCCGAGCAGGAAAATGTAGCGCTCGAGGTCGTCGGGTTTGCGGCGGTAGCTGTCAAGCGCCCGATCAAGCTGCTCCTCGATGGTCGAGACGCCCGGCGGGAGCAGACCGGAGAGATCGAGCGAGGCGCGCTCCTCGATTGTAAAGTGGGAGCCCTTGTTGAGGAGGGAATCGGCAATGAGCTGCTCGCCACGCAAGTAGACCTCGTAGTACTCCTCACCGGTCAGCGCATCGATCTTGAACGCGAAACTTTTCATCTTTGCCCTCGGTCGCCACGGCGTGTCGGGCCGCTGTGATCCCGTCAAGGATACTTCGGATCGCGACCCGGCGGGCCGCTCGCCGGCCGGGCAGCGGTATCCTTACCCGCAGGGAGGACCGGTCCCATGTCGGCCAGAAACCTCGTGCTTCCGACGCTGGCGCTGAGCTTGCTTGGGTGCCAGGCCTCGGCCCCGCCGCGGGCCGCCGCGCCGCCGCAGTACTTTCCTTCCCCGCAGGCGGCGATCCGCTCGCTGCCGTTCTCCGAGGCCGTCCGCGTGGGCGATGTGCTGTACCTCTCGGGTCAGATCGGCACCGCCCCGGCAAAGCTCGAGCTCGTCCCCGGCGGCATCGTTCCCGAAGCCAGGCAGACGTTGGAGAACATCAGGGCCGTTCTGGAGCGGCACGGATCGTCGCTCGGGGAGGTCGTCAAGTGCACGGTCTTCCTGGCCGACATCAAGGAGTGGTCGACGTTCAACGAGGTGTACCGCCAGTACTTCACCCGCAACCTCCCGGCTCGCAGCGCGCTCGGGGCCAACGGCCTCGCCATGGGTGCGCGCGTCGAGGTCGAGTGCATCGCGTATGTGCCCGGCCCGAAGCCCTAGGCCCGCTCGGCGGGAGATGAGGCACCGATGAACCAGCGAGCCCGATTCCTCGTCGAGGACCTGAAGCTGGAGCCGCATCCGGAAGGGGGGTACTACCGCAGCGCCTTCCGTTCCGCACGGCACGTGAAGCCGGGAGACGCCAGGCCGCAGAGGCTCGCGCTCAGCTCGATCTACTTCCTGCTCGCCCGGGGCCAACGCTCCCGCTGGCACAGGGTGCTCTCGGACGAGGTGTGGTGCTTCCTGGAAGGGGATCCGGTCACGCTCTTCTGCTTCGACGAGGGAACCGGCGGGCTCACGACGGTGGTGCTCGGGCGGCACGGACCGGGCGCGGAGCCGCTCCGGGTGGTTCCGGCGGGGGCGTGGCAGGCCGCCGAGCCCGCGGGGGAGTACACGCTCACGTGTTGCTGTGTGGGGCCTGGTTTCGAGTTCAGCGACTTCGCGTTTGCCGTCGATCACCGCGCGGTCGCGGATGCCATCAGAGCTCGTGGGCCCGAATTCGACAGGCTGCTTTGACCGGTGGGCCGCGTGCGTGGCCGGACACGGCGGTAGACGTTGTAAGTGCCGTTCACACGGGGTCTATAGTTGAGTGGGTGGATCCGGCAGACTGTTCGGGGAGCTTCATGAAGATCGCGAAGCTGCTTCACCTGACCGACCGCGACACGTGGCGCGCCTGGCTCGCGGAGAACCACGATCGTGAGAGAGAGGTCTGGCTCGTCTACTCCAAGGCCCGCACGGGCAAGCCGCGCATCGAGTACGAGGATGCGGTCGAGGAGGCGCTGTGCTTCGGGTGGATCGACAGCATTGTGAGGAGGCTCGACGACGAGTCCTACGCGCAGAAGTTCACGCCGCGGAAGGCCCGCAGCCAGTGGTCCGCGCTGAACAGGCGGAGGGTGGCGAAGCTGATGCGGGAGGGCCGGATGAGCCAGGCCGGTCTGGCCAAGGTCCCCGACCCGGGCGCCGCCGCGAGGGGCGGCGAAGAGGCAGAGGCCGGCCACAGGGGGGAGGAGCCCGCCCTGCCTCCGGCGATGTTGCGCGAGCTGAGGGCCAACAAGGGGGCGTGGGCGTTTTTCAGCCGGCTTGCCCCTTCCTACCGGCGCAACTACATTCGATGGGTGATGAGCGCGAGGAAGGACGAGACGCGCCTCCGCCGGTTGCGGGAAGCCATCTCGCTCCTGGCCCAGAACCGGAAACTGGGCCTGAAATGAGCCTGCGGCAGGTGGCGGGTGGCGGCGATCGCCACGGGGGTCGTCGCCGCCCGATCGGGGAGCAACCACGATGGTAGGGCGTGCGAAGAAGACGAGCACGGTGCGGGCGAAGAGCAGGCCGACGACCAAGGCGAGGCCGACGACGAAGGCCAAGCCTGGAACGAAGCCTCCGAAGGTGAGCATCCGTCCCCTCACCCACGACGACCGGGAGTGGGTCGTCGAGTTCACGGCCGAGCACTGGGGGGGGCCGATCGTGGTGGTCCACGGGTCGGTGTACAAGCCCGAGCGGCTGCAGGGCTTCGTGGCCGAGAGCGCAAGCCGGAGGGTGGGCCTGGTGACGTTCCGGGTGGAGGGGCGCGGGTGTGAGGTGGTGACGCTCAATACCGTCCACCGGTACGTGGGAATCGGCACGTCGCTCCTCGAGGCGGTGAAGAGGGAGGCGATGGGCGAGGAGTGCGCGCGGGTGTGGCTGGTCACCACGAACGACAACCTCGACGCGTTGCGGTTCTTCCAGAGGCGCGGCTTCGAGCTCGCGCGCGTCTACCGCGGCGCGGCCGAGGAGTCGCGCAAGATCAAGCCCGAGATACCGCTGGTGGGGTACCACGGGATTCCGATCCGGGACGAGATCGAGCTGGAGCTGCGCCTTGACACCCGGGCGTGACGCGGTGCGTCACACGACCGACTCTCCGTCCTCGCGCCCGGGTCCAAAGGACACGCATGTGGTATGACGGCGTCGTCGGGGCGTTCCTGATCGCGATCGGTGCCATGTGCGTAGTCTCACCCCGCTGGGTCCTCCTGGTGGACCTGCGCATCCGCAGCTGGTCGCCCTGGGAACCGAGGCTGGCGGCCATCCTCACGAAGAAGGTGTACCTCTGGGCGGTGCGCATCTCCGGTTTCGGGGTCATCCTCTTGGGTCTTCTCTGGCTCTTCGTGGCGTACCGAACGCGGCAGTGACCGGCCATTCCGCCGGTCCCGCGCCGCCCGGGTGAGGGCCATGCGCAGGTGACGCTCCGCCAGTCGGGGTACATGTTCCCCGAGAGGGACTTTGGCGACCTGAAGTGCTGGACCATGCAGCCCCCCGCTTACCAGAAGGCTGGCCTCAGCGTTTTCGGGACCAACTGCGGCGGGACCCGAGGTGACTACTTCTACTCGGTGTCCATCTCCGCAACCGGCACCGGTGACCTGATCCCGATCGAAAAGCTCAAGGCTGTGGCGGACAAGGTGGCCTCGCGGCTGCCGTGATGTCCGTAGGAGTGGTGGCGTGGGAGCGGCCTCTAGCACGAAACGGTCACCTTTTTCGCGCGCGTCGCGCGCTCCTTCAAACAAACGCAGCCGCACGCCGAGTGCAACGTGACGAGCGGTCACGTGCCCTGGCACGGCAACCCCCGGCACGGGTCGATCGCTACTTGCGCAGAAGCTTGAAGGCGTGGTTCCAGGTGCCGGTACGGACGCCGTAGCCCACCCAGAGGATGCACAGCGGCTCCAGCAGCCGCGCCCCCTCGATCCCGCCGATGTCGATGCTCGGCCAGCCGAAGTCGGTGAGGATCTCGGTGACGACCTTCTTCGCGTCCGCATGGTTGCCGCAGATGAACATGTCGGGCGGCCCGCCGGGGAACGACGGCTTGAACATGTGGGCGTTGCCGACGATGTTGAACGCCTTCACGACGCGCGCGCCGGGCAGCCACCGCTGCACCTGCTCGCCGCCCGAGTCGGTGCGCCCAAGGGCAAGCGCGGGCGGGGCGTTCGGCGTGAACACCAAAGGGTTGGTCGCGTCGATGACGACCTTGCCCTTGAGGTTCTGTGGGCCGGCCAGCGTGATGGCGCTCTCGGTGCCGCTCCACAGCGTCGCGAGGACGACCACTTCGCCGAACGCGGCGGCTTCGGCAAACGAGCCGGCCGTGGCCCCGTGGCCGATCTTGCCCAGCAGCGCCTTCACCTTGTCGCCGGCGGGCTCGCGCGAGCCAATCTTGACCTCGTGCCCGAGGGAGGTGAACCCGACGCCGAGCGCGCGGCCGACGTCGCCGGTTCCCAGAATCCCGATCTTAGTCTTCTTCATGGGAAGAGGGTACCACAACCTGCAAATCACTTGCAGTGGCGTTAATGCGCCCCCGCCACCGAGATCTCGGTGAGCACGAACGGCTCCTTGATCACGACGCCGTCCGCTGGGAGCATGCGCCGGCGGAGCGGCCGCGCGCCCGCCACGACGCGCGACCAGACCGCGGAGGGAATGCCGAGGTTCTCGACCCAAGCCGAGGTGGCCCGGTCGAGGGCGTCGGGGGTGACCCAGAGCGAGCGCGCACCCCGTCCCGCCTCCATCCAGTAGGCGAGGGCGGCCGACGGGGGGCGTCCCTGGGCGCGGGCGCTCTCAACGTCGAGGGTCAGCGAGACGACGCGCCGGCCGGAGAGGTAGGGCAGCGCGAGCCGCAGGCGCGGTTCCACCCCCACGGTGAGCAGCACCCCGTCGGCGGGCACGGTCTTTGAGACGAAGGAGGCGATCACCCACGCGCGGCTGTTCTCGGCCTTCGACTGCGGCACGGCCGAGCCCAAGCCGTTGGCCACGATAAGCAGGAGCGCCACAGCCCCGAGGAGGGCCTCGCCGTAACGCCTGGGCAGCTTCGCCGCGCCGAAGGCGAGGACGGTGGCGAACAGGGGCGTGGCCGCCACCGTGTGCTCGACGTTCCCCACGTCCCACATCAGCCAGAGCGGGAGGTACGCCGCGATCGCGAGGGAGGCGGCGACGGCTAGCGGGTGCCGGTCGGTGACGGCTGCGATCAGGCCGGCCGCCAGCACCACGAGCGCCAGGGCCGCGGCCACCGCCCCCGCCACGTCGAGCCACCCCGTGGCGGCGGGCGTAAAGACGGGCACGGAGCGGTACCACCGCCACACCAGGAGGTCGCGTACGGCCCCGAGCATCGCGAGCGGGGCGGGCGCCCCCAGGTAGGACCCGCCGCGCGCAGGGAGCACGGTCCGAAACCACTGCCCAGGGGTGTAGGCGTGATGGAAGAGCGCCAGCATCGCCGCGAGCGCGACGCCGGCCAGGCCGACACCCACGGCCACCGCCCAAGCGGCCGAGGCCGGGCGCGCCCGGAGCCGGATCGCCGTGGGCACCACGAGGAGCCCAGCGGTCAGGTGGCCCAGCATCGCGAGAGACACGGAGGCCCCTGCGGGCAGCGGTTTCGGGTTGTCCCTGCCGACGGCCGCGAGCCAGAGGAGCACCGCGGCGGCGGTGAGGGCGTACACCTCCATGCAGGTGCCGAACTGCCAGAGGCCGCCGCTCGCGCCTGCCACGACGCCAGCGAGCAGCGCGGGGCCTTCGCGCACGCCGGCGCGCCGCAGCAGCAGCACCACCCCCCCTGCCACGAGCGCCGCCGCCAGAGCGGAGACCGCTGCCCCGACGTCGGAGACGAACGGGTGGAAACCAACCAGGCGCAGCACCCAGCACACCGCGGCGACGATCGGGTTGTAGATGGGATGGTGAGGGTGGAACAGCTCCCGCGTGACGCCGTGGCCGGAGAGAACCCGGCCCACGGCCATGGCGAAGACGGTGTCGTCACCGCCCAGATCCCGCGTACGCGTGAGCAGGTAGGTGGCGAAGGAAACCGCGCCCACGACGGCGGCCTGCCGGGTGGGCGAGGCCGGCGTTCTGCCTGCGTCCATCGTGTTCTCACCTTAGCACGGGGTCCAGGGCAGCCGGCCGCGGCGCGCTCCGTGTCGGGCGTCCGCACGGGAACGACGCGGCGTCCGGTGAACGGGTGGCGGAGGGGAGGAGATTCGAACTCCTGAGGGCTCGCGCCCTGGCGGTTTTCAAGACCGCTGCCTTAGGCCGCTCGGCCACCCCTCCGCGGCGTTCCCAGGATACGGTCCCGCAGGTGGAAGCTCAAGGAAGGCTGGGAAACCCCACGGGCTGCTCTACACTCCGCGGCCATGACGATGCTGGCCGGCCTGGTCCCGATCTTCTTGATCCTCGCGCTCGGAGTGGTCGCGCGCCGGTTCGGGTTGCTCGACGAAGCCTCGGCCACTGGCCTCAACCGCCTGGTGGTCTACATCGCGCTGCCGGCGCTGTTCATCGCCAAGGTGGGGACGTCCCCGCTTGAGTCCGCGTTCTCGCCCCGCCTGATGCTCGTGACCGTTGTCATCGCCGGGGCGGCCACCGCGGTGGCCCTGGCGTACGCCCGGACCGCACGGCTCCCCCTGCCGCAGCGCGGCGCGCTCGCTCAGGGGGCGATGCGGGCAAATATCGTGTACTTCACCTTCCCGCTCATCCTCACGCTCTACGGCGACGACGGCCTCAGGCTGGCGGCCGTGACCTCGACCGTGTTGATCCCGGTCATGAACCTCCTGGCGGTGGCGGCCCTGGAGCGGTACCGGCCGGCGAGCTCGAAGGACACGCACATCGTCCTCAGGGTGATTGGAAACCCGATCGTGATCGGGGCACTTGCGAGCCTCGTGCTCGCGATCGTGCACTGGCGCCCCTGGGGCTGGCTCGAGACGACCCTGAACGCGCTTGCCGATCTGGCCTTTCCGGCTGCGCTCCTGGCGCTCGGCGCGCAGCTCGTGGTCGGACAGTGGCGGCGCCTGTGGCGCAGCCTGGCCGCCGCCTCGGTGATCAAGCTCGTGCTCATGCCGGCGGCCGGGTGGTGGCTCCTGAAGCTGCTCGGCGCCTCGCCGCGTGAGATCGCCATCGGCGTGCTTCTTCTGGCGGCCCCGACGGCCGTGGCGAGCCACTCGGTTGCGGCGGAGCTGGGTGGCGACCCCGACCTCGCAAGTTCCTGCGTGCTCGTGACCACGGTGCTCTCGGTGGCCACGTACGTGGGCTGGGTCCTGCTTCTGGGGAAGTGACGCCGCGCGCCCGGCGCGCGGGGTAGAATCGCACGATGCACGACGCCGCCATCGCGGAGGCCGCCGAGATCTTGCGCTCGGCCAGGCGGGTCGTCGCCCTGACCGGCGCCGGCGTGTCGGCCGAGAGCGGCGTGCCGACGTTTCGAGGTGCGGGCAGCCTCTGGGAGGGCCGGAGGGTGGAGGAGGTCGCGAGCCCGCAGGGTTTCTCGGCCGACCCCGTGATGGTCTGGCACTTCTACGAGCAGCGCCGCCGCAACCTCGCCTCCGTGAAGCCCAACCCCGCCCACCACGTCCTGGCGGCGTGGCAGGGCCGCTTCGCGAGCTACCGCCTCGTGACGCAGAACGTGGATGGCCTGCACCAGGCCGCGGGCGCGCGAGACGTGCTGGAGCTGCACGGCTCGATCTGGACGGTGCGCTGCCTCGGGTGCGGGCGGGAGCGCGAGGAGCGCACGGTGCCTCTGCCGGAGCTCCCTCCGCGGTGTTCACGGTGCGGCGCGATGGAGCGGCCCGGCGTCGTGTGGTTCGGGGAGTTCCTGCCCCGTGACGTGGTGATGGCCGCGCATGCGGCCGTCGAGAGCTGCGAGGTGCTGGTGGTGGTTGGGACGTCCGGCGTCGTGCACCCGGCCGCCGGCCTCGTCGAGGTCGCCGTCGAGGCCGGCGCCAAGGTGATCGAGGTGAACCCTGAGGCGAGCGCCAAGTCACACCTGGTAAACGTCGCGCTGCGCGCGCCGGCCGGCGAGCTGCTGCCGCGCGTCGAGGCGCGCCTGGCGGGGGTGTGATGGTTCGGGTCTCCGAGCTGTCGCGCTCCGAGCGGCCGCGGGAGAAGCTCCTGGAGAGGGGACCGGAGGCGCTTTCGGATGCCGAGCTGCTGGCGGTGCTGCTGCGCACCGGGACGCGCGGCACCAGCGTCCTGGAGATGGCGGAGGAGTGGCTCGCGGAGAGCGGCGGCCTCGAGCACCTCTCGCTGTCCGACCCCAGGCTGGTCATGCACCGCAAGGGCGTTGGCCCCGCCAAGGGCACGGTGGTGGCAGCGGCCATGGAGCTGGGGCGGCGCATCGCCAGGAGGAGCCTCGTCGGGCAGGCGGTTCTCGACAGGCCGGAGTCGGTGGCCGACTACCTGACGCGCTGCTACGGCGCCGTGAGGGTGGAGGTCTTCGGCTCACTCACCCTCGACTCCCGCAACAGGCTGCTGCGCGTGCACGAGCTGCACCGCGGGGCACGTGCCCACTCAGACGTCGAGCCCAGCGAGGTGTTCAACAGCGCGATCACGGACAACGCCCATAGCCTCATCCTCTGGCACACGCACCCTTCGGGGGATCCCTCCCCGAGCGACGACGACGTGAGCCTCACGCGCCGGCTCGCGGACGTCGGGCGGCTGCTCAATATCGCCGTGCTCGACCACGTCGTGGTCGGCCGCGGCTCCTTCGTCTCGCTGCGGCAGGGAGGCGTCGTTCGGTTTCCCTAGATACCGTGGGGGTGCGACCCCGGGGGTCTGCTCGATCTTGGTGTTGAGTCCCAAGTGCTGATTTGACAGAGAAAAACGTGTATGCTGACCCTGAAGAGTCGAGGTGGTGTCGGCCCCGGCAGACCGCGAAGCCCCGTTCGAGCCTGGCGTGATCTTCCCAGGAGGCACCTGGATGTGACCCAGACGACAGGCAGCTCCCAGCCACGGACCGTTTCCGGGAAGCTGGACGACGCCCCCCTTTCCGGCCTCCTGCACACCCTGTCCGTGAAGCAGATCAGCGGCAAGCTCACGCTGAAGTCGGCCGCGGGCGACGGCCTGGTCGTCGTGAGGAAGGGCAGCGTCATCTATGCGGCCTCGAACTCGGCCCGCGAGACGCTGGGCAACATCCTGGTGTGCCGCGGCCTCCTCGACGAGAAGACGCTTCTTCGCGCCCTCGAGGTGCAGCACGAGCTCGCCGACGAGAAGCGCCTCGGGGCCATCCTCGTCGAGATGGGGGCGATCTCGCAGGCGAGCCTGGAGGACGTGCTCCGCCAGCAGACGGTCAAGGTGGTGAACGAGCTTTTGGGCTGGGAGAAGGGCTTCTTCCGGTTCGAGGCGGTTGAGATCGCCGAGGGCGGAGAGGTCCGCGTGGATGTCCGCGACCTCGTGATGGACGGGGGACTCGATGCCGCAGCGCTGGCGCAGCTGTTCCAAGAAACCGCCGAGAGTGGGGAACGGGCGGAGAAACCCGCGCGCCCGAAGGCCCGGGGCGGGCGCAAGGCGGCGAAAAAGGGGGACCAGGACGCCAGCCTGGCGTCGCTCAAATCGGTGCTCCACGAACTCCGCTCACCCGCCTTCACCGGCGAGTTCACCCTGTGGATCCTGCGCTACGCGTCCGGCATGGTGCGGCGCTGCGTCTTGTTCTCCTTTTCGAAGGAGGCCGGGATCCGCGGCATGGCCCAGCTCGGGCTCGATGAGGAGGCCAGTGCGAGCGGCGAGGGTGTCGGCCTGATCAGGATACCGGCGGACGAACCCTCCATCTTCTCGCGCGTGATCGAGACGCGCGAAACCTACCAGGGCGAGCTGCCGCGCGGTACGTGGAACGAGTACCTGGCGATTCAGCTCGGGGGCATGCAACCGCCTGAGGTCGTCGTGGTCCCGATGGTCGTGAACGGGAACGTCATCGCGCTCCTCTACGCCGACAACCTCCCGAGCCGTGATCCCATCGGCCGGATCGAGGGGCTGGAGGTGTTGCTGATGGAAGCTGGCCTCGCGATGGAGAAGACGACCCTCGAGATCCGGCTCAAGACGCTGCAGTCCCGGCTCGGCGCCGGCTGACCCGCTGTCGCCGCGCCCCCACTGCGGCACTTTTCAGCAAGGGAGCTACTTCGCCTTCACCTCGACGCTGGTGGCGATCATCCTGTACTGGATCGTCACCTTGGCGCCCACCTTGAGGTCCCCGGTGACCTTGGTGCCGGTGTCCCGGGCGATCTCCCACTTGTCTTCGCCCTTCTGCACGACGATCGTGGTGTCGTTGACTGAGAGCGCCGGGCCGGTGACCTGATAGGTCTTCGGAGCGGCCGCGAACACCGCCCCGACGATGAGGGCCAGCACCACGACGGCTGCAGCGAGGATGAACGCTCTGCGCATGGTCGACTCCCTTCTCTGGCCGGGTTTTTTAGCGCATGCGCGGCCGCAACCGGCGTACGCACGGTGCGGGCGATGCTATGCTCTCCGTTCTGTAAGGCGAAGGAGCGGCCGTGGCTTCCAAGACCTTCTACATCACGACGCCGATCTACTACGTCAACGACATGCCGCACATCGGCCACATCTACACGACCGTTGTGGCGGACACGCTCGCGCGTTACAAGCGGATGCGGGGTCTCGACGTCCGCTTTCTCACCGGCACTGACGAGCACGGTCAGAAGATGGACCGGACCGCTCGGCAGCAGGGGCTGGCGCCCAAGGAGCTGGCCGACCGCGTCGTGAGCCGGTACCACGAGCTGTGGCGGCGCCTCGGGATCACCCACGACGACTTCATCCGCACCACAGAGCCCCGGCACCTCGCTGGCGTGCACGCGCTGATTGCGCTGCTGCAGAAGAAGGGCGACATCTACAAGGGCTCCTACTCGGGCTGGTACTGCGCGGGCTGCGAGGCGTTCTACCCGGAGACGCAGCTCGTGGAAGGCAGGTGCCCCGATCAGGGGCACCCGGTCGAGATGCTGGAGGAGGAGTCCTACTTCTTCAGGCTCTCCGCGTACCAGGAGCCGCTGCTGCGCTACTACCGCGAGCACCCCGAGTTCATCCGGCCTGCCTCCCGGTACAACGAGGTGGTCCGCTTCGTGGAGATGGGCCTCAAGGACCTTTCGATCTCGCGCGTCTCCCTTAAGTGGGGGATCCCGTGGCCCGGCGACGCCGAGCACGTCGTGTACGTCTGGCTGGACGCCCTCGCAAACTACATCACCGCCCTCGGCTTCGGCTCGCGGGACCAGAGCCTGTTCGGGCGCTACTGGCCGGCCAGCCTGCACCTGGTCGGCAAGGACATCCTGCGGTTCCACTGCGTGTACTGGCCGGCATTTCTGATGTCGGCGGGGCTGCCCCTCCCGGCCCAGGTGTACGGCCACGGGTGGTGGCTGCGCGACGAGCGAAAGATGTCCAAGTCGCTCGGCAACGTGGTCCGCCCGGACGCCCTGCTCGAACGGTTCGGCGCCGACGCCCTGCGCTACTTTCTGCTGCGCGAGATGACGTTCGGGCAGGACGCCAACTTCTCCGATGAGGGGTTTCTCCAGCGCTATAACTCGGACCTCGCCAACGGCCTCGGCAACGCGTCGTCGCGGGTGCTGGCGATGGCGCGGCGCTACTTCGACGGCATGACGCCCGGCGAGGCGTGCGACGAGAGCGTTCTGCGGGAGGCGGCGGAAGGCGCGGCCTCCCGCTATCTCGAGGCAATGGACGCCTGCGAGTTCCAGCGGGCCCTCGAGGCCGTCTGGGAGCTGCTCACGGCCGTGGACGGTTACGTCAACGAGAAGGCGCCGTGGGCGATCTTCAAGGCCGAGGGTGCCGATTCAGCGAGCTTGAAGCGGATCCTGTACAACTGCCTGGAGGCGCTGCGCCTGACGGCGGTGATGGTGAGCCCGGTCATGCCGGCGACCGCGTCGCGCCTTCTGGAGCAGCTCGGCATGGCCGGAACGACGGCCAGAACCGATTCGCTGCGATGGGGCGCACTGCACACCGGCACCAAGCTCGGCGAGGAGGGCGTTCTGTTTCCCCGCGCCGACATCGAGGCGTTCTTCGCGGAGGTCAAGGTGGACGAGAGCAAGCCAGTTGCAGGGACGACCCCGGCTCCGGCCGGGAAGGCCGAGACGGCACAGGGGCCGGTCGGGGCACCCGCGGCCACGGGGACGGAGGGGGCGGAGCAGATCGGAATCGAGGAGTTTGCCCGCATGAGGCTGGTGGTGGGGCGGGTCAAGCTCGCCGAGAGGGTTCCCAAGTCCAAGAAGCTGGTACGCATGGAGGTGGACCTGGGCGAGGGAAGCCTGCGCCAGGTCGTGGCCGGCATCGGCGGGCAGTACGAGCCGGAGAAGCTCGTCGGCCGGCAGATTGTGGTCGTGGCCAACCTCAAGCCCGCGGTGCTGATGGGCGTCGAATCGCGCGGCATGCTCCTGGCAGCGTCGGTCGAGGGAGCGCCGTTCCTGCTTTCGGTGGACGCCGACGTCCCACCCGGAACCGGGGTCAAGTGACACCGCCTCGGGGCTGGGACGACCGGCCGGCGTCCGGCCGCCATACCCTGGTCCTGGAAGCGGCGGGTGTCCCTCGTAGCGGCCGGCCGCAGGGTTCTTCCTCTGGTTCCGCTCTGCCAGCCGCTGCTCGGCGGGACCCCGTACCCGAAAGGGTCGCCATCCCACGACATCTGGAACCGGAGGCCGTGAAAAGGGAGTACAATCTCCCACAAGTGCGAAGGAGCGTTGGTCTTCCTGCCGCGGGAGGTGGCAGATGAGGCGTGTTGCCGTCGGGTTGCTCGTGCTGGGGGCGCTGCTCTCGGTGAGTTGCGGGAGCGGGAAGCTGGTCGTCGGGGTGATGCTCCCCGAGACCGGCATCAACAAGGGGTACGGCGCGTCACTGAAATCGGGGATCAAGGTGGCGCTCGACGACGCGGTGGCGAAGCAGTCGCCCAAGGGTATCGAGGCGAGATACCGCGATTCCGCATCGCGCCCCGAGTACGCGCAGAAGGAAACCTCGGATCTCTTCAAGGCCGGGGCGCTGATCGTCATAGGGGGGGCGACCTCGGCGGAGGCGAAGTTCATGATCCCCGAGGCCGAAAAGGCGAAGGCCGTGATCATCTCCCCGTCCGCCAGCGAGCCGGGCTTGGCCGCATCGAGCAACCTGTTCTTCCGCGTGGTGCCCTCGGACGACGTCGAGGGCGCCGTCGCGGCGACCTTCCTGGTGGGCCAGCGCAAGGCCCGCACGATCCTCGTCCTCTATCAGGAAGGTGTGTACTCCGGGGGGATGCTTCCGGTCTACAGCAACGAGGTCACGAAGCTCGGCGCCAAGGTCACAGACAAGCTCCAGATCGGCCCCACGGACTGGGACAAGCCGATCGGCGAGGCGCTCTCGACGGGGAAGCCGGATGCGGTGTTCATCTGCGCGTACGCCGAGGAGACCCTCGCCGCTCTCGAGGTGATCCGCGGCGCGAAGTACCCGGGCACCGTGTGCGCGACCTCTGCGATGGTCACCGCGGACGTGATCCGGCGCGCCGGAGCGCTCGCGGAGGGGGTGTTCGTGCCGATGGTCGGCTATGACCCCGATTCCCAGCAGGAACCCACCAAGTCGTTCGTGAAGCGCTACAAGGCCGCCAACAACGGCGTCACCCCGGACCTCTACGCGGCCTACGGCTACGACGCCGCGTTGGCCGCGTTGTACGCCCTGCAGGGGCCGCCGCCGGAGGAGCCCACCCAGCTCCTGCAGCGCCTGATGAGCCTGGGAGACAAGCGCGGCGTGACAGGCAAGCTGGCGTTCGACTCGGGCGGCGACATCACAAACCGGCCGCGCATTCACTGCATCAGGAGCGGCAAGCTCGAGGACTGCGATCCGTCGCCTGCGTCGTGAGCGGTGCCCTCTCGCGGCTCCTGCGCTCGGTGACTGCGTTGGCCTTGCGAAGCCAGCCGGCCAGGGAGGGCCTCTCGATGTCGGAACCCCGCCTTTGTAGAGTGGGCGAGTGATCCTCCGGCTGCCCTACGGCCGCGGGCTCCTGACCGCCGACCTGCGTCACCTCCGCGTGCGCGACCTGCGACCGGCGACGCCCAGACACGTGCCGCCTGTGGCGCACCTCGTGGAGCAGGCGCTCGACCGCCCGGCACAGGGTCCGCCCCTGGCGGAGCTTGCCAGGGGGCGGCGGCGCGTCACCGTGCTGGTGCCCGATTCGACGCGCATGGCCTGGCTGCCCGACGTGCTCCCGGCCGTCCACGCCCGACTGCTCCACGCGGGTGTCCGCCCGGAGGTGGTCACGGTGTTGGTGGCGTGCGGCACCCACCCCGCGGTCGCGGATGAAGCCCTCCGGAGCCTGCTCGGGGAGCTTCCAGCCGGGGTGCGCGCCCTCCAGCACGACGCGCGGGACACGTCGGCGCTGGTCGAGGTCGGGACGCTTTCCTCGGGGCAACCGGTCCGTTTGAACAGGGCCGCGGTTGAGGCGGACCTCCTGATCGCGGTCTCCACCGTGCAGCACCACTACTTCGCGGGATTCGGGGGAGGGCCGAAGCTCGTCTTCCCCGGCGTGGCGGGGTACGAGGAGACCCAGGCGAACCACGGCAAGGTCATCGAACTGGCGAGTGATCCGCCGCGACGCCACCCTCGCTGCGAGCCTGGCGTGCTGGCGGGCAACCCGGTCGCCGAGGAGATCGCGGCGGCGGCGAGCCTGCACCCCCCCGACTTCGCGCTGCTGCTGGTGGCCGGCGCCGCCGGCACGCCGGCGTGGTCGGCAGGCGGCCCGCTGCGCGTGACCTACCCGCAGGCGTGCGCCCAGGTGCGGGCGTGGTTTGAGACGGAAGCCGGCCCGTTTCGCAGACTGATCGTGTGCGCGGGCGGTTTTCCATCCGACCACACGCTGATCCAGGCGCACAAGGCGCTCGACGCCGCCTGCAGGTTTGCGTCGCCCGACGCCGATGTTCTTTTCGTCGCAGCCTGCAACGGGGGCGCCGGCTCCCCGGACATGGAGCCTTTCCTGGCTGACCCGAGGGCGGCGGCGATCGTCGCCCGCCTGACGGAGAGGTACGTCCAGTACGGGCACACCACGCTCCGGCTCGTGGAGAAGACCGGCGCATTCCGGGTCGCAGCCAAGACCGAGCTCCCCGCCGAGTTGGTGGAGCGGCTGGGGATGTCCGTGGTGGAGGATGTCGCCGAGGTGCTGAACCGCTGGCGCGACGAGGCCACTGAGGAGACGATCGGGCTGATGGACGGCCCCGCCGTATACCCGAGAACCTCCCCCCGCTGAGCTCCCTTTAGGTGCCTGGCCTGCCGTGCTTGTGCAGGATGAGGATGCGGAAAAACCGGCCGAAGGCGGCCGGCTCGTCGCGGACGACCGTGAGGGGCGCCGCAGCGGCGCTCAGGATGTCCCCGAAGCGGCGGTTGAGGTCGGTCGCCACCACCGTCGAGAAGGCGTTGGCCACCCTCCGCAGCACGCCGGGGTGGGCGCCATCGGCGAGGAACTTGTCGAGCACCGCGATCCGGCCGCCATCCCTGAGCACCCGGGCGACCTCGCGCAGGCAGCCGGCCGGATCCGGCATGACGGTCAGGACGAGGTGGAGGATCGCGGCGTCGAAGGCGTCGTCGGCGATGTCGAGGTCGGCTCCGTCCATGACCGCGTAGTCCACCCCCGCGCGGCCGTACCGGCGGGCGCGCGCGATCATCCCGGGGGCCACGTCGGTGACCAGCACGCGCACGCCGTCCGGAACGAGCGACAGGTCATGGGCGGGCCCTGCGCCGACCATCAGCACGCGCTCACCGGCCTTGAGGTCGAGCAGGCCGATCGAGCGCCGCCGCTGGCCGGAAAAGAAGCGCACGCGGTCGTACAGCGGGGCGAGCACGCTCCAGCGCCAGCGGTTCCAGCGGACGGTGTTGATCCTCACGCCGCCCGTCCGCTCACCCCGCCTCGCCGACGAGGAACGCCCGAACCGGCGAGGCCTCGGCGCCTTCGAGGCGCAGGGGCACGGCCACCAGCGTGAAGAAGCCGGGCGGCACCCGGTCGAGGTCCAGCCCCTCGAGGATCACGATCCCGTGCGCCACGCAGCTCCTGTGGACGGCCAGCCCGGCGGCCGAAGGCTCGTCCACCGAGGGCGTGTCGAGGCCTACGAGGACGACGCCGGCGCCGGCCAGGAACTCCACGAGCGCGGGGGACAGGCTCGCGAACGCCCGCGGGATGGGTGCGCCGGCCGGCCACATCCCGGTCGAGAACACCACCCGGGGCGCGGACGGCGACCACGCGGAGGGGAGGTCCTCGCGCGTGATCGGATGGTCGTGGCCCGGCAACGCCACCACCTCGCACCGACCCACGCACACGCCGAGCGGGACGCTCGCCACGTCGCCTCCCGACGGGTCGAGGTGCAGAGGGGCGTCGAGGTGCGTGCCGATGTGCGGGGAGAGTCGGATGCAGGAGACCGCGGCTGCACCGGCGCCGTGCGGCTGCGTCCAGCGCATGGAGAGGGGCTCGTCGCCGGGCCACACCGCGGTGGTCGGCGACAAAGGGCGGGTGATGTCGGTGATCGGTCCGTTCACGGCCTCATGCTCTCACGAAGCCGGCCGCCGGCCCAGCGTCGCGGCGAGTTGACAAGCGTCACGCGTGCACCGATTCTTTGTCCAGGAGCCTGTCCGAGTAATGGGGCGAGTCGCGCGCAGGGGGCTTGCGAGGCGCAGGCAAGGCGCGAGGAGGAAGTCGATGCAGAGCATCGTCGACGACGAGCAACGCAGCATGCGCCCGCAACACCCGTGCGCCCGGAGGGTTACGGCGGCGCGGGGCCATCTGCTGTGTTGCCGCTCCTCGCCGATGGGGGAACATCGCCTTCGTCGCGGTGCCTTGCATCTGGCCCCGCGGCGCTCGTAACGCGACCGCACCCGCTTACTCGGACGGGCTCCTAGCTCGGTCGGTGCTTGATGTTGAGGGACTTTCCGACTACGCTCCGCAGTCCCCGCGTGGCGGGGGAGTGACAGGGAGGGCCGGATGCCAACCAACCTCGTACCGAAGAAGCTCTACTTGACGAACGGGGTGGGCGTTCACCAGGAGAAGCTGCAGTCGTTCGAGCTGGCCCTCCGGGATGCCGGGATCGCGTACCTGAACCTGGTGGCGGTGTCGTCCATCTACCCGCCGGGGTGCAGGATTATCACGCGGGCGAAGGGCGAGGAGTACCTGGAGCCCGGGCAGATCGCGTTCGTCGTCATGAGCCGCGCCGAATCCAACGAGCCCCACCGCATGATCGCCGCCACGATCGGCGTGGCGGTGCCGAGGGACCGGCGCATGTACGGCTACCTCTCGGAGCACCACTCCTTCGGCCAGACCGGCAAGGAGGCGGGGGACTACGCGGAAGACCTGGCCGCCTCCATGCTCGCCTCCACGTTGGGCGTGGAGTTCGACGAGAACCAGTCGTGGGACGAGAAGCGCCAGATCTGGAAGATCTCCAACAAGATCGTGACGACCCGCAATGTCACCCAGTCGGCCATCGTGGGCCGCTCGGGCAAGTGGACGACCGTGCTCGCCTGTGCCGTCCTGCTGTTCGACTAGAGGGGGAGCGATGGCCGACGCCAAGCGCAAGTTCCTGGGCGGGGCACGGATCCTGCCCCCGCGTGTGCGCCCCGAGATGACCGCAGCCGAGCTCGTGGACGGGGCGTTCACCGCGTACAACGCCGCCCGCCTGCGGGAGGGGGCCAGGCTCCTCGCGAAGAAGATGCTGGCCGCCGACACGACGGTCGCCGCCTCGCTCACCGGCGCCCTCACGCCGGGCGGGTACGGGATCTCGTGCCTGATCCCGCTGGTCGAGGCGGGGTTCGTTGACTGGATCGTGTCCACCGGTGCGAACCTCTATCACGACATGCACTTCGGGCTCGGGATGCGGCTCTACCACGGGTCTCCCTTCGTCTCCGACGTGGAGCTCCGCCGCGCCGGGGTGATCCGGATCTACGACGTCTTCTTCGCCTACGACGTGCTGCTGGACACCGACGCCTTCGTGCGCGAGGCGATCCGCGCCCCCGAGTTCCAGAAGGCGATCTCCTCCTCGGAGTTCCACTACCGGCTGGGCGGCTACGTCGCGGCGCGCGAGAAGGTTCTCAAGACCGAGGGGCACTCCCTGATCGCGGCCTGCCACCGCGCCGGCGTGCCGGTGTACACCTCGTCGCCCGGCGACTCCTCGATCGGCATGAACGTGGCGGCGATGGCGCTCTCGGGCTCCAGGCTCACCATCGACCCCAACCTGGACGTCAACGAAACCGCCGCCATCGTGTACGACGCCAAGCGGCGCGGCAAGAGCGCCGTGCTCATCCTGGGCGGCGGCAGCCCGAAGAACTTCCTGCTGCAGACCGAGCCGCAGATCCAGGAGGTCCTGGGTCTGCCGGAGAAGGGGCATGACTACTTCCTGCAGGTCACGGATGCGCGCCCGGACACCGGGGGCCTGTCGGGGGCCACGCCGGCCGAGGCGGTCTCGTGGGGCAAGGTGGACCCCGATCAGCTTCCGAACGCGGTCGTGGTGTACACCGACGTCACGATCGCGCTGCCGCTGCTGACCGCGTACGCCCTCGCCAACCGCAAGCCGCGCCGGCTCAAGCGCCTCTACGACCGCCGCGACAAGATGCTGGCGAGGCTGCGCGACGACTACCTCAAGGGCAAGAAGTCGTGAAGGCCAGAAAGACGGGTGGGGTGTGAGCGAGGAGCGGTACGCGCCGTACCAGGAGTTCCTCGGGGTGCCGGATGATCTCAAACCGAAGGGCGCGTCGAGGGCGGCGATCCTTCCGGTGCCCTACGACCTCACGACCTCCTACCAGCCGGGCGCGCGGCGCGGGCCGATTGCGATCCTCGAGGCCTCGACGCACCTGGAAATGTTCGACGAGGAGCTCGGGCGCGAGACGTGGCAGGAGGTCGGCATCCAGACCCTGCCTGCCGTCGTGCCCGACACCTCGGGCCCCGCGGCGACGCTCGAGCGCATCGAACGCGCCGCCCGCGAGGTCGTGGACGCCAGTCGTTTCCTCATCGGCCTCGGCGGCGAGCACTCGATCACGCCCGCGCTCGTGCGGGCCGTGAGGACGAGGCACCCGGAGGTCGGGGTGCTGCAGCTTGACGCCCACGCCGACCTGCGGGACACCTTCGAGGGCTCGCCCCACAACCACGCGTGCGCCATGCACAGGGTGATCGACGACGGCATTCCGCTGGCGCAGGTCGGCATCCGCTCGCTGACGGGGGAGGAGCGGGCGCTCATCCGAGAGCTCGGGATCTGCACGATCTTCGCGCCGGAGGCGGTCGGTGCGCCGGTAGACGCCTGGATCGGCCGCGTGCTGCAGGCGCTGCCGGCGGAGGTCTACGTCACGGTTGATCTCGACGCGTTCGACCCCGCGATCATGCCGTCGACCGGCACACCCGAGCCCGGGGGCCTCGACTGGTACCGCGCCCTCGCGGTGCTGCGCGAGGTGGCACGGCACAAGCGCATCGTGGGGTTCGACGTGGTCGAGCTGGCGCCGACCCCCGGGAACGTGGCCCCGGACTTCCTGGCCGCCAAGCTCGTCTACCGTCTCCTAGGCTATGCGTTTGTCATGAATCGTCCGTAGAAGGTGCGGGGCGCCCCATTGGCGGGGTGGGTGGCCGCTTGACGGGTCATGTCGGCGAGGCTAGTTTCGATTCCAGTGACGAACGGAAGATCACCTCGCGAGAGGTCACGACCGAGGACCGGATGAGCTCGACGCCCCGGCACGCGGCGCTCGGACGTGCGCTGGCGCCCGTGTTGGGCAGGCTCCGGTGGGCGGCCGTCGTGTTTACAGCCGTCGCGTTGGTGGCCGGAGCATGCGGTGGCGGGGGACGTGACGCGGATGACGCGGAGGTCCGGCCGGTCTCCGCGGCGCCCCGCGTGGTTGCCGGACGGGATGGCACGATTGTCACGCTGGACGCGGCCACCCGGGCGCGGAGCGGGCTCGTCGTCGAGGCGCTGAGTGCCACCACTCACCAAGTCGAGGAGACCGCATATGGAACCGTTCTGGACCTCACCGGCCTGGCGGAGGAGCACGGTGCCGTGGTGGCGGCGGGCGCGAGGGCGGCCAAGGCTCGCGCGGCGCTTGCTGCCTCCAAGGCCGAGTACGACCGTGTCAAGGCGCTTTCCGCTGACGATCACAACGCCTCCGATAGGGTTGTGGAGGGTGCGGCCGCCGCCTGGCGGGCGGACGAGGCGGAGCTGCACGCCGCCGAGGCTGCGCTCGCGGCACAGCTGGGAGCCGGCCGGCAGCGTTGGGGCGCCACGATTGCCGGCTGGATCGCGAGCGGTTCGGCGGAGCTCGAGGCGCTGCTGCAGCAGAAGGAACGGCTCCTGCAGATCACTCCTCCGCCGGGCTCCCCGCTCGCGTCCCCGCCCACGACCGCAACGGTGCGTGCAGGGGATGGCCCGGGTGAGGCGGCGCGCTTCGTCTCGCCGGCCCCGCGCACCGACCCCCGCATCCAGGGCGCGAGCTTCCTCTACGCCGCGCCCGCAGCGCCGGCGTTGCTGCCCGGGGCCAGCGTGGTGGCGCTCCTACCGGGTGGGCGTTCATCGTCCGGCGTGGTGGTGCCCGAGGCGGCGGTCGTGTGGTCTCAGGGGCGGGCGTGGGTGTACGTGGAGACGGGGCCGGGCCGCTACCTGCGGCGCGAGGTGGCGACCGACACCCCGGTTCCCGGCGGGTGGTTCGTGACGACGGGGCTGGCGGCGGGGCAACGCGTGGTGGTGCGAGGCGGCCAAATGCTGCTGTCGGAGGAGGGACGCGCCGCGGTCCACGGGGCGGAAGGGTGACGGCCGCGGAGCCTTGATGCTCTCCGCAATCGTCCGCTTCGCGCTGCGCTTCCGGGGTGTGGTCATCGCCCTGGCTGCGGTCCTGCTCGGCTACGGCGCCTACTCGCTGCTGCGGGCACGCTACGACGTCTTTCCCGATTTTGCTCCCCCCGAGGTCGTCATCCAGACGGAGGCTCCGGGTCTCTCCCCCGAGCAGGTCGAAGTCCTCGTGACCCAGCCAATTGAGAACGGCCTCAACGGCCTGGAGGGGATCGAGGCGCTGCGCTCCGGCTCCATCCAGGGGCTGTCGGTGATCACCGTGATCTTCCGGTCGGGCAGCGAGATCTTCCTCGACCGGCAACTGGTGGCGGAGCGCCTCGCGACGGTGGCGAGCCGCCTCCCGGCAGGGGCCGGGCCGCCGGAGATGACGCCTCTGACCTCATCCACCAGCACCGTGCTTGCGGTAGGCCTCACCTCGCAGCAGCGCAGTCTCATGGAGCTGCGCACGATCGCCGACTGGACGGTCCGGCAACGCTTGCTTGCGGTGCCCGGGGTGGCCAAGGTGTCGGTCTTTGGCGGCGAGGTGCGGCAGCTCCAAGTGCAGCTCGAGCCGGAGCGTCTCATCCGCTACGGCCTCGTGCTGGAGGACGTGCTTGCCGCCGCGCGGTCCGGTACCGGCGTGCGCGGCGCTGGGGTAATGGACACCGACAACCAGCGCCTGGTGATCCGCACCGAGGGGCAGGCCCTGACGCCGGGCGAACTGGCCCGCACCGTGGTGGTGTATCGCAACGGCGCCAGCGTCCGTCTGGGGGACGTGGCTCGGGTGGTCGAGGCGCCGGAGCCGCCGGTGGGGGCAGCCAGCGTCATGGGGAAACCCGGCATCATGCTGATGGTTTCTGCCCAGTACCGCGCCAACACGCTCGAGGTGACCCGCCTGGTGGACCAGGCGCTCGCCGAGCTGCGGCCGACGCTCGACGCGCAGGGAGTGCGGATGGATGCCGACCTCCTGCGTCCCGCTAGGTTCATCGAGACAGCCACGGGGAACGTGAGGTCGGCGCTGCTGCTGGGGGGCCTCCTGGTGGTGGTGGTGCTGACCCTCTTCCTCTTCAACCTGCGCACCGCCGCCATCTCGTGCACCGCCATCCCGCTCTCGCTGCTGGCGGCGGTCACGGTGATGGAGCGGCTCGGCATCTCCCTCAACACGATGACTCTGGGCGGCCTCGCCATCGCCATCGGCGAGGTGGTGGACGACGCCGTCATCGACGTGGAGAACATCCTGCGCCGCCTGCGTGAGAACCGCCGCCGGGCACAGCCGTTACCGCCGCTGCGCGTGGTCTTCGACGCGTCGCTCGAGGTGCGCGGCGCCGTCGTGTACGCGACCTTTGCCGTGGTGCTGGTGTTCGTGCCTATCCTCACCATGACGGGGGTTGCGGGACGCCTGTTCGCGCCGTTGGGCTTGGCGTACATTCTCGCCGTCTTGGCCTCCCTCGTCGTGGCCCTCACCGTGACGCCGGCGCTGTGCTCGCTCCTCCTCAAGGAGGGCCGCCTGCCCGAGGGGGATCCGCCGCTCGTAAGGTGGCTGAAGGCTCGGTACCGTCCGTTGCTGCTGCGGGTGGAGCGCCATCCCAGGGGTGTTATCGCAGGCGTGGTGCTGCTCACCCTCGGCGGCCTCGCGGCGCTGCCGTTCTTTGGCGGTGGCTTCGTGCCGGAGCTCAAGGAAGGGCACTTCATCATCCACATGACCGCGGTGCCGGGGACCTCTCTGGCGGAGTCTTTGCGCCTGGGCGGCAGGGTGACCGACGAGCTGATGAAGCTCCCGGAGGTGCGTGCCGTGGGCCAGCGGGTGGGGCGCGCCGAGGCGGCGGACGACATCATGGGCACCCACTCCAGCGAGATCGAGGTGGACCTCAAACCGCTTGGTGCCGCGGCGAGTGAGCGGGCTCTCGAGAGGATCCGGGCCGTGCTGGCCCAGCAACCCGGTGCCAACTTCGGGGTCAACACCTTCCTCACCGAGCGCGTGGAGGAAACCCTATCTGGCTTCACGGCGCCTGTCGTGGTGAACATCTTCGGCCCCGACCTCGACGTGCTGGACGCGAAGGCCGCCGAGGTCGCGGCGGCGCTGGCCAGGGTCCCGGGCGCGGCCGACGTGCTCGTGCAGTCCCCGCCGGGCAGCCCACAGCTCGTCGTCCGACTGCGGCGGGCGGACCTCGAGCGGTGGGGCCTCACGGCCGTGGAGGCGCTCGAGGCCGTGCGCACCGCCTACCAGGGGGAGACCGTCGGCCAGGTCTATGACGGGAGCCAGGTGTTCGCAACCGCGGTGATCCTCGACCCCTCGCTCCGGCGAAGCGTCACGGCCATCGGCGCGCTCCCTTTGCGGAACCCCGCCGGCACCTATGTGCCTCTGGCCCGGGTGGCCGACATCCTCGCTACATCGGGGCGCTACTCGGTGTTGCATGACGGGGCTCGGCGCGTACAGGCCGTGACCTGCAACGTCATCGGGCGCGACGTGGCCTCGTTCGTCACCGAGGCGAGGCGCCGGATCGCCGCCGCCGTGCCCCTGCCCGTCGGGACCTACCTCGACTTCACCGGCTCCGCCGCCGCCGAGGCCCGCTCGCGCCACGATCTGCTCGTGCACGCGGCGATGGCCGGGATCGGGATTCTGGTCCTGCTCTCCATGGTCACGGGTTCGGCGCGTAACTTCGCGCTGGTGCTGGCCAACCTCCCGTTCGCGCTGGTCGGCGGGGTGCTGGTGGTGCTGGCCAGCGGCGGCGAGCTTTCCCTGGGCTCACTTGTGGGCTTCGTAACGGTGTTCGGGATCACGCTGCGCAACTCCATCATGCTGATCTCCCACTACGAGCACCTGGTCGACGTGGAGGGCGCGAGCTGGGGGTTGGAGACTGTCCTGCGTGGCGCCGAGGAGAGGCTGGCGCCAATCGCGATGACCGCACTGGTGACCGCGCTGGGCCTGCTTCCGATGGCCCTCGGCAGCGGCGCGCCGGGGCGGGAAATCGAAGGCCCGATGGCGCAGGTCATCCTGGGTGGCCTGGCCACCTCGACGGTGCTCAACCTCCTCGCGCTCCCCGCCCTCGCGTTGCGTTTCGGCCGCTTCGAGCCGCGCTCCCGGGAGCGTGAGCTCTGAACAGTTGGTCGGCGCGCCATTCCGAAGCGTGCGCAATGCCCCCGCCTCCTTTACGCGTCGTCCGCTACACTCGGCCCGCGGAACGTGCGGCGACACATGTGCGAGACCCGTCAGACAGATCGAGGCGGCCGGTGGCCGCGGGAACCCGAGGTTGATCATGGCATGGCTGATCCTTCTCGTGGCCGGGATGCTCGAGATCGCGTGGGCGGTGGGCCTCAAGTTCACGCATGGTCTGACACGGTTCTGGCCGAGCGTGCTGACGGTCGCCGGGGGGCTGGCGAGCTTCGCGCTCCTCGCCCAGGCCGCGAAGTCGCTGCCGATCGGCACCGCCTACGCGGTGTGGACGGGCATCGGGGCGGTGGGGACCGCACTGCTCGGGATGGTCCTCTTCGACGAGCCGCGCGACTGGTTGCGCCTTGCGTGCATCCTCTTGATCGTCATCGGGATCACGGGTCTGCGGCTGACGTCATCGCACTGAGGCGGACGGGGGCAGACGGCGGGGCGGTCGTGCTTGACGCCAGCGCGATAGAGACTTAATATTAGTACTGTTCATGTCAAACAGGGGGGAATCGCGATGATCCTCGTTCGGGATGTCTTCCGCCTCAAGTTCGGTAAGGCCAAGGAGGCGAGGACTCTGATGAAGCAGGGCGACGAGCTCGCGGCCCGGGCCGGTCAGGCCCCTCAGCGGCACCTCATGGACCTCGTGGGGCCGTACTACACGCTGGTGCTGGAGAGCACCTACGCCAGTCTTGCGGCGTGGGAGAACGCGCACGCCAACGTGCAGCTCGGGGCCGAATGGGAGGCGTGGTACGAGAAGTTCAAGGCGGTGGTGGATTCCGGCTATCGCGAGATCTTCACGGTTGTGGAGGGCCGGTAGCGCGAGCCGGGTCCCCTGTCGGTTGATGTGACGAGCTAGCGAGCCAGCGCTGGTGGGTGAGCCGGTGGTCGTGCGTGGGCTCGAAAAAGAAGGGGAGGGTGGCCATGATCCTCGTTCGGGACGTTTTTCGGCTCCGGTTCGGGACGGCCAAGGAGGCGCGCGCCCTGTTGAAGCCGCGCGCAGAGATCATGAGAAGGGCCGGCCTGGCGCCGGACCGCCAGCTCATGGATCTGACCGGCCCCTACTACACCCTGGTGATCGAGAGCAGCCACGCCAGCGTGGCCGCATGGGAGAGCGCGCTCGGCAAGGCGCATGCAGACCCCGAGTGGTCGGGGTGGTTCGAGAAGTTCAAGCCGCTGGTCGGGTCCGGCTACCGGGAGATCTTCACGATCCTGGACGTGAAGTGATCGGTCTTCCCGCTGTCGAGGGACGGCCGTTCGGTGGCCTTGACGAATCCGCAACAGAGACTTAGTTTTATTGTGTTCGGCTTAGACAAGGGGGAAGATCGTGGCCCAGCAATGTGAGGTCTCCCGCGTAGGCGTCGGCGGGGCCGACACGGCGGGGGGCGGTCCAGAAGCGGGTTCGAGGCGGCCCTGAGGCGCTCGCCCCGGACCCGCAGGGAGAGCTAGCCATGTCAGCAGCGGAGAATGGTGAGAAGCCCGCTGGGATCAGCGACGGCGCTGTCAAGGCGAGGACCGGCAAGACCTGGTCCGAATGGTTCGAGATCCTCGATCAGGCGGATGGGACCAAGCTTGGGCACCGGGGAATCGTGGCCTACCTCGACGAGCACTTCCGCGTCGGTCCATGGTGGCGGCAAATGCTCACCGTCGCCTACGAGCAGGAGCGCGGCCTGCGCGAAAAGCACCAGACGCCGGAGGGGTTCCAGGTCAGCGCCAGCAAGACCGTCGCCGCTCGTGTGTCGGCCCTTTTCGGCGCCTGGTCGAGCGACGAGACGCGCACCGCCTGGCTCGGGCCCGTGGACCTCAGCGTCCGCAGGTCCACGCCCGGCCGCTCGATCCGGATCGCCTGGGCCGACGGCAAGAGCACCGTGGACGTCAACTTCTACTCCAAAGGGCCGGAGAAGAGCCAGGTGGTGGTGGACCACAAGAGGCTCGCGAGCGCGGCCGAGGTGGAGCTCATGAAGGAGTACTGGTCCGCCGCCCTCGAGAGGCTCAAGGAGCTGCTGGAGAGCTGACGCCGGCCCGGCGCCATGCCCAGGGGCGTCGTGACAGGCGAGGCAGGGCGGCGCTGGCGCTGAGGTCCGCGGGTCCCGCCCGAAGCAAGCGCCGGGGAGAGCTCGTTCCGATTCCGAGCGTTCCACCAAACAAACGCCTCTCCGTTTGGGGAAGAATTGGGGAGAAGGCCCTACGGAGTGGCGGTGCGGCCTGCTGCGCCTCCGAGGGGGAGCGGTGGCATCCCTAGGGCCGGCGGTTGGCGGAAATGCGACAATCGCGCCATGGCGAACGAGAGCGACCGCCGGGCCGGCGCAAGCCCTCGCGGGCGAAGGAGCTGGCTGCTCAGGGTGATGAACTTCTACCCGCCGTTCCTCGGCGCGGGCATCCGCGTGCGGCGCGTCGGACCCGACCGCCGCGCCTTCGAGGTGCGGATGAAACTCCACTTCTTCAACCGCAACTACGTCGGCACCCACTTCGGCGGCTCCCTCTACGCGATGTGCGACCCGTTCTTCATGCTCATCCTGATCCCGGCGCTCGGTCCCGAGTACGTCGTTTGGGACAAGGCGGCGACGATCCGCTTCAAGCGGCCCGGGCGGGGCACCGTCCGCGCCACCTTCGACATCCCGCAGGTGCGCGTTGACGAGATTCGGCGGGCCGCCGACGACGGTGAGAGGGTCGAGCCGGTGTTCACCGCCGAGGTTGTGGGCGAGGACGGCATGGTGGTAGCCGAGGTGGACAAGACCCTGTACGTGCGACGGCAACGGGAGGGGGAGGTCTCCTGACCCCTCGCGCACCGCGGAGCAACTTCTGCGTGCACACGTCACCCGGGGTGATACATTTGGGCGTGGCCAGCACGGCGACCATCGGGATCGTCGGCGGCGTGGGACCGTACGCGGCCCTTGACCTCGCCAGGAAGATCTGCGACGAGACGATCGCCAGCCGCGACCAGGACCACCTGCCGGTTGCCCTGATCTCATACCCACGACTCATCCCCGACCGAACCGCGTTCATCCTCGGCGAGACCGACCTCAATCCGGCGGACCCGATTCTCGCTGTGATCGCCGAGCTCGAACGGATGGGGTGCCGGTTCGTCGGCATCCCGTGCAACACCGCGCATGCGCCGGCGATCTGGAACGTCATCACACGCGGGCTCGCGCAGCGGGGCAGCGCGGTGAGGCTGCTCCACATGGTCGAAGAGGCGGCCGCGTCCATCAGGGCGACCTGGCCCGGTTTCAAGAAGGTCGGCGTGCTCTCGACCGTCGGCACGCAGCGCTCGGGGGTCTACCCGGAGGTTTTCGGCCGGAGCGGTCTGGAGGTGGTCACGCTCGAGGAGTCCAAGCTGCGCGAGCTGGTCCACGCCTCGATCTACGACCCGCACTTCGGCATCAAGGCACAGGCGAGCCCGGTGAGCGAGCGGGCGCGGCGCAACGCGCTCGCCGCGGTGGAGCGGGTCAGGGCGGCCGGGGCCGAGGTGGTGGTGCTCGCCTGCACCGAGCTGCCGCTCGCGGTGCCGGAACGCGTCCTCGGCGGCACCCCGATCGTGGATTCAACGCGGGTGCTGGCGCGCGCCCTCATCCGAACGGTCGCCCCGCGGCTGCTGAGGCCCCAGGGGGTTACGACGTAACCTCGACCGGGCGGCCGGCTTGCCCGGCGGTCGCGCCCCACATTTACGGCTGGACGGCGGGCCTCGCCGTGGAAAGGATCCCGTGGGCGCGGAGGATCTCCAGAACCCGGTCCACCGGCAGGGCCTCCACGACGTGGCCTCCGAAGCCGCGCGTGGTGGTGGCGGCGAAAAGCGAGTTGAGCACCGCCTCCTCAGTGCTCTCGACGACCGCGAGGAAGAGTGGGGAGAGGTCGTCGTCCGCAAGCACGGGGACGCTGCGCGTTCCGCGCGCCTCGTGCGGGACGCGGCAGGCCGGGTTGGCCGTAAACGCGATCGCGTAGTCGCCGCTCCCGTTGGAGGCGAAGCCGCCGACGCGCGACAGCCCCATCGGCATGCGCGCCGCCAAGCGCCTGAGCTGGCGGAAGTCCACGGGCGCGTCCGTGGCGATCACGACCATGCACGAACCCCGCTCGGGAGCGGCGAGCTCGTCCTTGAACGAGTAACGGCCGAGCTCGACCCCCACGGGCACGCCCGCCACGGCGAGCACGCCCCCGAAGTTCGACTGCACCAGCACGCCGACGGTCCAGCCGCCGAGTGCAGGTGGCAGCCTGCGCGAGGCGGTGCCGATGCCGCCCTTCCAGCCCAGGCACCTGGTCCCCGTGCCGGCCCCGACGCTCCCCTCGGCCACCGGGCCGGAGGAGGCGGCGGAGATGGCGGCCAGGAGCTGCTCGCGTCCCACGGGGCGCTTGCGGATGTCGGAGAGGTAGGAGTCGTTGCACTCGCCGACCACCGGGTTGACCGACTGCACGTCTTGGTTGCCGGGCAGAGCGAGCACAAATTCGGCGAGGGCGTCCGCCACCTTCCACGTGCTCAGGGTCCCGGTCAGAGCGATGGGGGTCTCGAGCGTGCCAAGCTCCTGCACCTAAGTCACGCCGGCGAGCTTGCCGAAGCCGTTCCCGACGAAGATCGCCGCCGGCACCTTGTCCCGGAAAATGTTCCCGGAGTGGGGGAGGATCACGGTGACGCCGGTCCGGATCTCGTCGCCGGCCGCGAGCGTGGTCTGCCCGACCATGACGCCAGCCACGTCGGTGATCGCATTGAGCGGGCCCGCCGGAAGGATCCCCACGACGACGCCGGCCTCGCGCGCCCTCGGACGCGGCTGCGCCGTGCCGGGTGCCGCCGGAAGAGTCGAGACTACGGCCAGGAGCGCGCAGGCGAGCGGACGGGTCATGGCACCTCCAGATGCGTCGTCCCCACCATCGTAGCGCCGCGCCCCGCGCACTCACTACTTGGAGGACGAAGCGGCCGGGCCCGTGTGCTCGCGGGCAACGGGCGGGAGGTCCAGCTCCTCGATCCGGACGTCGGACGCCGGCCGCGTCTTCTGCGCCCGCACCGCCACCTGCTCCGCCTGTCGCATGACCCGGAGGATGTTCCCGCTGGCGAGCTTCTTGATGTTCTCGGCCGACCACCCGCGGCGCATGAGCTCGGCGAGGAGCGCCGGGTACTTCGAGACGTCCTCGAGGCCGACCGGTGTCCGGGAGATACCGTCGAAGTCCGAGCCCAGCCCAACGCGGTCGATGCCGGCCACCGCACGGATGTGCTCCACGTGGTCGGCGACCTGGGCAAGCGTGGCCTGCGGTGCGGTGTGCTGGGAGCGCCAAGCCTTCAAGCTCTCCCGCACCTTGGCCGGATCGTTGGGGTAGAGGCCCTCGAGGCGGCTCCACTCCGCCGTCAAGGGTTCCTCCCAGACCCTCACTTCCTCCGACACGAAACCCGGTGCGAAGTTCACCATCACGACGCCCCCGTTGGCGGCCAACTTGCGGAGGATGTCATCGGGCACGTTGCGGACGTGGTTGCAGAGCGCTCGCGCGGAGGAGTGGGAGAAGATCACCGGTGCCTCGCTCACCTCCATCGCGTCGAGCATCGTCTTGTCGGAGACGTGGGAGAGGTCCACCAGCATCCCGAGGCGGTTCATCTCACGCACCACCTCGCGCCCGAAAGGCGTGAGACCGTTGTGGCGCGACTTGTCGGTGGCGGCGTCGGCCCAGTCCGTGTCGTTCCAGTGGGTGAGGGTCATGTAGCGAGCGCCGCGTGCGTACCCCTGGCGCAGCACGGCGAGGGAGTTGTTGATCGAATGGCCGCCCTCCATGCCGATCAGCGAGGCGATCTTTCCCTCCTTGTGGATGCGCTCGACGTCGGCGGCGGTGGTCGCGATCGCGAACACTTCGGGGTAGCGGCCGACCATGCGGTGGACGAGGTCGATCTGCTCGAACATCGCCTGCACCGCGTCGGATCCCTTGAGGCTGGTGGAGACGTACACCGACCAGAAAACCCCGCCGACGTGGCCGCGGCGCAGCCGTGGAATGTCGGTGTGCATCGGGTCCTCGAGCTTGGAGAGGTCGGATGTGAGGTCGAGCCTGGCGAGGTGGTCCTTCACGCGGTCGCGATACTGCTCGGGGAGGTCGTTGTGGCCGTCGATCAGCGGCACCCCGGCGAGAATCGCGATGACCTTTGCCTGGAGCGCCTGCTCCTGCGCCGTCTGTGCCTGATCACCGGCGTCCGCGGCCAGGATCGCGGCACTCAGCGCGACGACACCCAGAATCAGGACAGCGAAACGACGTTGCGTGGATGTGGTCATGCGCTCCCCCCGTCTTGCGCGGCGAACCGCCGCCCGCCATCTTGCACCCTCGCATCCCCCGCGGCAAGCGACATTGACATCGTGGCTGGCGGACCCGACGATGCGGCTGGAAGAGCCCGATGAGCGATTCGACCAGACGGTTCTCGAGCAGGGTGGAGGCCTACATCCGGTTCCGCCCCGGCTACCCGAGGGCCATGTTCGAGGTGCTGCGAGCCGAGTGCGGCCTGAGGCCCGATTCGGTTGTCGCGGACGTCGGCTCGGGCACCGGAATCCTCTCCGAGGTGCTCCTGAGGGAGGGGTGCAGGGTGTTCGGGGTGGAGCCCAACCGCGAGATGCGCGAGGCGGCCGAGCGCCTGCTCGCGGGGTACCCGCGCTTTGCCAGCGTGAACGGCACGGCGGAGGCGACCACGCTGGCGCCGTACAGCGTGGAGCTCGTCACCGCGGGGCAGGCGTTCCACTGGTTCGACCGCACCCGGGCCCGGGAGGAGTTTGCCCGCATCCTGAAGCCCGGCGGGTGGGTGGTGCTGGCCTGGAACACGAGGCGCAAGGCCGGCACGCCGCTCGCCGAGGCGTACGAGCGGTTGTTGCTGCGGTACGGGACCGACTACCGGGCGGTGGACCACGAGAACCTGACCGACGAGGTGATCGCCGAGTTCTTTGCGCCCGGCCCTGTACGCGTGAAGAGCTTCGAAAGCGCCCGGACGCTCGACTACGAGCACCTCGAGGGGTACCTCGCCTCCGCGTCGTACACGCCGGGCCCGGGCCACCCCGACCACGCGCCGATGCTGGGCGAGCTGCGGGCGATCTTCGCGGCCTGCCAGCGGGGCGGCACCGTGACGCTCGAGTACGACACCAAGGTGTACCTCGGGCGACTGGTCGCGGGGGTGTGATCTGCCGCGCGGGATGTGGTTCCGGTGGCGCGGCATCAACCTAAGAGACTGAGTCGACGTTGCTTATTCCGGGACTTGCATTTTTATGCGCATGAAACTATTATCTTGCGCATTGACGTGGGCGTCGGATGCGGTTCACGGGGGAGAGAGGGCCTGGGGAGGTTGGAGATGCCGATCAGGGGCGAAGGCTGGCAGCAGCGACGGGCGGTGATCGAGGAGATCCTCCGCCGGGAGGAGATCCACAACCAGCTGGAGCTGGTGGCCCGGCTCACCGAGCGTGGGCTCGTGGTCACCCAGTCGAGCGTCTCACGCGATCTGCACGAGATCGGCGCAATCCGCGTGGAAGGGCGTTACGTTCCGCCCGACGTCCTCGGAGGCGGGGAACGGCACCCCGCGGAGCTCGCCGACGTCGCCGGTTTCGTGCAGGGCATGGCCGCCGCAGGGCCGTACCTGCTGGTGGTCAAGACCCCGCCGGGGATCGCGCCCCTGGTGGCGCTCGCCATCGACCGGGCGGCCTGGCCCGAGGTGGCCGGGACTGTCGCCGGGGACGACACGTTCTTTGTGGCCACCGCGGGCCGCCGCCAGCAGGCCCGCGTCGAGGCGAAGCTGGGCGCGCTGGTGAAAGGGGCGACCCATGCCTGAACGCATCGTGCTCGCGTTCTCCGGGGGGCTCGACACGTCGTTCTGCGTGCCGTGGCTGAAGGAGCGCCACGGCGCCGACGTGGTGACCGTGACCGTGGACACCGGCGGGCTCTCGGACGCGGAGCGCGCCCGCCTGGAGGCGGCCGCGCTCTCGCTGGGCGCCGAGAGGCACGTCCTCATCGAGGCACGCGCGACGTTCTTCGAGGAAACCCTCAAGTACCTCGTGATGGGCAACGTGCTGCGGGGGAACGCCTACCCGCTCTGCGTGGGGGCCGAGCGCAGCCTACAGGCCCGCATGGTGGCGCGGGTCGCCCGCGAGGTCGGGGCGCGCGGGGTCGCCCACGGCAGCACCGCCGCCGGCAACGACCAGGTGCGCTTCGAGGTCGCCCTGAGGACGCTGGCACCCGAGCTGGAGATCATCGCCCCGATCCGCGACGAGGGGTTCTCGCGGACCCAGGAGGTCGAGTTCCTCCACGCGCATGGTTTCGAGTGGCCCGCGGCGCGGGCGGCGTACTCGGTCAACTCCGGTCTGTGGGGGTGCACGATCGGCGGCAAGGAGACCTCCGACACGGTGGAGGCGCTCCCCGAGGGGGCCTGGGTGCTCACGCACGGGGCGTTCGAGAACCCGCGCGGACCCGAGTCGCACACGATCCGCTTCGAGCGCGGCGTGCCGGCCGGGCTCGATGGTGCGGCCATGGCGCCGGTCGAGCTCGTGGAGAAGCTGAACGCCCTCGGCGGCGCGTTCGGGGTCGGGCGCGGGATCCACCTCGGCGACACGATCCTGGGGATGAAGGGGCGGGTGGCGTTCGAGGCGCCGGCCGCGCTCGTGCTCATCACGGCCCACAGGGAGCTCGAGAAGCTGACCCTCACGGGGCGCCAGCAGCGGGTGAAGGACGCCCTCGCGGCGGTCTACGGGGACCTCGTGCACGAGGGCCAGTTCCTCGAGCCGGCGTGCCGCGACATCGAGGCCGCGTTCGTGCGCTCGCAGGAGCGGGTGACGGGGGAGGTGCGGATCCTCCTGCGGCCGGGCTCGCTCTTCGTCGAGGGGGTGTCGTCACCGCACTCGCTCAAGGCGGCCTCGCGGGCGGTCTACGGGGAGTCGGCGGGGGAGTGGACCGCGGCCGACGCGCGGGGCTTCTCGCGCATGCTGGCGCTGCCCGGGATGCTGCACGCGAGGGCCGGTGGGGGGAAGCCGTGAGGAAGGTCCTGGTGGACAAGATCGGCTCCGTGACGGCCACCTGCCGCCTTTCGCGGGAGGTGCGCCTGGGGAGCGAGATTCCGGCCGTCGAGGGCGGCGTGGTGGTGGTGCGCGTGCTCAGCGCCAAGAGCACCTACAACCAGCTCGAGCTGCCCTCCGGCCGCCTCTCGGTGGTCAAGCCGGGCGACGTGGTGGCGGGGGCGCTCGGCCACCGCAAGGCGCTGTTCGGGTACTCCGGTTATCTGCCGAAGGAAGTGGCCGTCGGCGACCGCCTCAACATCCTCAACACCGGCGGGGTGATCGGCGTGTGCGACGGCGTCAACCCCGACCTCGGGAACCCTTTCGTGGTCGAGGTGCTCGGACAGGTCCTGCACTTCCCGTACCTGGGAGAGCGGGTGGGGCTGCCGGCCCACATCTCGCAGGGCGCGCTGCCCCTCGGGGATGCCCTCGACGTGCGCGGCGTCCCGGTCGTGGCGATCGTCGGGACCTGCATGAACGCCGGCAAGACGCAGGCGGCATGCTCGCTCACCCAGGCGTTCGCCCACCGCGGCCTGCGGGTCGCGGCCGGGAAGGCCACCGGGGTTTCGCTGCGGCGGGACGTCCTGGCGATGGAGGACGCCGGGGCGCGGCACACCCTGATCTTCACCGACCTGGGCGTGGTGACCACCACGCCGGACGTTGCCCCTCGCGTGGCCCGCACGATCATCACGCACCTGCCCGCCGACGGGCCGGACGTCATCGTGCTGGAGCTCGGCGACGGGCTTCTCGGGCTCTACGGCGTGGACGCTATCCTCGCCGACCCTGAGCTGTCGAGGAGCTTCAGCACAATCGTGCTGGCCGCGAACGACCCTGTGGGCGCCTGGGGCGGCGTGCGGCTCCTGGAGGACCGGTACGGGCTTCTCGCCACGGCGGTCACCGGGCCGGCCACCGACAACGTCGCCGGGACCAAGCTGATCGAGCGGGAAACCGGCATCCCGGGAATCAACGCACGCACCGACCCGGCCGCACTTGCCGAGCTGGTCCTCGGCAAGCTCGAGATCACGGCCAACGCCGTCAACGGTGAGAGCGATGGCTGAGCGCGACGCGGTCCCGGTGATGGTCCTCGGGGGGACCGGGTACGTGGCGGGCGAAGTGCTGCGGCTGCTCGCGGGTCACCCGGTGCTGAAGGTCGCGGCCGTGTCCTCCACCAGCCAGGTCGAAGAGCCCGTGACCTCGTTCTTCCCGCACCTGGCCGGGCTGTTCCCCCAGGAGCTGCGCTTCGAGGGGGTCGAGGCGCTCGGGCGGTTTTTCGAGCGGGACAGGGCGGTCGGGATCTTCGCGGCGACCCCGCACGGCACCACGGCCGCGCTGCTGGACGCCATCCTGGCGCAGGCCGACTCGATCGGGGCGCCCGTGCGCGTCGTGGATCTCTCGGCTGACTTCCGCTTCGCCGACCCGGCGCAGTTCGCCCGGATCTACGGGCACGCGCACGGTGCGCCGCACCGCTGCTCGGCGTTCGTGTGCGCCGTGCCCGAGCACGTCGAGGGGCGCCCGCCGGCTCACGCCGCGCAGCCGGGGTGCTTCACCACCGCGGTGACCCTGGCCGCCTACCCGATGTACGCACTTGGGCTGGCCGAGGGGAGCGTGTTCATCTCGGCGGTGACCGGGAGCTCCGGCAGCGGACGTACGCCCGGCGCCACCACGCATCACCCCGAGCGCAGCGGGAACCTCTTCGCCTACTCGGCGCTCCGCCACCGCCACGAGCCGGAGATGCGGCTGCTGCTGGCGCCCGCCTGCGGGGGCATCGAGCCCGAGGTTGAGTTCGTGGCTCACTCCGGGCCGTTCGTGCGCGGGATCCACGCCACGTTGCGCATGACTCTCGCGCAGCCCATGGGCGCGGCGGACGTCGCCGGAGCGATCAACGGCTTCTACCGCGGCAGCCCGTTCGTGAGCGCCACGGCCGAGCCTCCCAGGCTCAACGAGGTGGTGGGCACCAACCGCTGCCGGCTGGGGGTGGCGACACGCGGCCGGACCGCGGTGGTGACCGCGGTGCTCGACAACCTGGTCAAGGGGGCGGCCGGCGGCGCGGTGCAGTGGATGAACCGGCTGTTCGGCCTGGACGAGGACGCCGGCCTGCGCCTGCCCGGGCTGGGGTGGCACTGATGTCGGAAGCCGCGATGACCCGGCCGGCGGGGCTCTCCTCGCCAGCGCTGCTCGACGTGTTCGAGCAGATCCCTTTCCGCCCGGTGCGCGGCGAGGGTGCCTGCCTGTTCACCGCGGACGGCGAACGCTTCCTGGACTTCTACGGCGGTCACGCGGTTGCGCTGCTCGGCTACGGCCACCCCGCCCTGGTGAAGGCGCTCGACGAGCAGGCGCGCGCCCTCTTCTTCCAGTCGAACCTGATGCCGCTGGACGTGCGTGACCGGGCCGCGGAGAGCCTGGTGCGGTTCGGGCCCGCGGGGCTCTCGAAGGTCTTCTTCGTCAACTCCGGCGCCGAAGCCAACGAGAACGCGCTGCGCATCGCCCTCCGCACCACCGGCCGCAGGCGAATCGTAGCGATTGACGGGGCGTTCCACGGGCGGACCGCCGCGGCCGCCACGGTCACCGCGGGGAACGAGAAGTGGTACGGCTTCCCCGAACATCCGTTCGAAGTCACGTGGGTGCCGTTCGACGACCTCGAGGCGCTCGAGCGCGCCGTTGACTTCGACGTGGCGGCCGTGATCCTGGAGCCGGTTCAGGGGGTCGCCGGAGCACGCGCCCTCTCCTGCGCCTTCATCGCGAAGGCGCGCGAGGCCACGAGCGCCGCGCACGCTCTGCTGATCTTCGATGAGGTGCAGTGCGGCATGGGGCGCACCGGGTTCCCGTTCGCGGCGCAGGCACACGGTGCTCTCCCCGACGTGCTCACCACCGCGAAGGGCCTCGCCGGAGGGTTCCCCGCGGGCGCCGTGATGGTCGGTGAGGCGCTGGCCGGCCGCCTGAGGAAGGGCGACCTCGGGACCACGTTCGGCGGCGGGCCGCTGGCCGCGGCGCTTGTGGTGGCGGTCATCCGCGCCATCGAGGACGGCAACCTGCTCGACCGCGTCCGGCGGCTCTCTTCCCGCCTGCAGAGCGAGTGTCTCGTCGGGCCGGTCACCGCGGTGCAGGGGATGGGGTTCCTCCTCGGCCTGCGCACGTCGCCACCCGCGAAGGAGGTCCTCGCGAAGCTGAGGGGGAAGCGGATCCTGGCTGGTGGGAGCGGCGATCCGAACGTGGTGCGGCTGCTCCCGCCGCTGGTGCTGGAGGACGCGCACGTGGACGAGCTCGTTGCCGCTTTGAAGGAGATCGAGGCATGAAACGATTCCTGGACCTTGAGGACCTCCCGGACGAGCGACTGGAGGCTGTTCTCACCTGGGCGCGCGAGCTGGAGCAGCGGCCCCTGAGCCGGGCGCTCGCCGGCCGCATCGTGGGCCTGGTGTTCATGAACCCCTCGATGCGCACGCTCGCCTCCATGCAGGCGGGCGTGGCACAGCTCGGCGGGACCTCGTTCGTGATCTCGCCCGGGGCGGGCTCCTGGCAGATCGAGATGCGCGACGGTGTCGTGATGGACGGCGCCGCCGCCGAACACGTGCGCGAGGGGATCCCGGTGCTCGGGCAGTATGCGGACGCCCTCGCGGTGCGCTGCTTCGCCAGGGGGAAGGACCTCGAGGAGGACCTCTCGGACGCCGTGATCCGGAAGATGGCCGATCTGTCCCCGGTGCCGTTCATCAACCTGGAGTCCGCGGTCTCGCACCCCTGCCAGGCGCTGGGGGACTGGAAGACCCTCGAGGACCTGGGGATTCCCCGGCAGGGGGGGAAGTTCGTGCTGTCCTGGGCGTACCACCCGAAGCCGCTGCCGTACGCGGTGCCGGCCTCGGCGCTCACGATGGCCGCGCGGCGCGGGATGCACGTGACGGTCCTGCGCCCCGACGGGTACGCGCTCCCCGAGCCGATCATGGCGCGGGCGCGCGCCCTGGCCACCCGGTACGGCGGCTCGATCGAGGAGACCTCGGACCGCAAAGCCGGAATGGAGGGCGCCCACGTCCTCTACGCCAAGTCGTGGGCGGCGCCCGCGTTCTACGGGCGGCCCGAGCAGGAGGCGCCGCTGCGGACTCCGCTACGGGAGTGGTGCGTGGCGGAGTCGTGGTTCGCGACCGCCCGCCCGGACGCCAAGTTCATGCACTGCCTGCCGGTGCGGCGCAACGTGAAGGTGAAGGACGAGGTGCTGGACGGACCGAGAAGCGTGGTGGTGCGGGAGGCGGCCAACCGCCTGCACGCGCAGAAGGCGCTGATGCTCGAGATGCTGACGGAGGGGCGAGCATGACGGGAGCCTACGACCGGGAGGCGACGATGGCGGGGCTCACCCGGGCCCTGCCCTACATCCGGCTCTACAAAGGACGGGTGTTCGTGATCAAGCTGGGCGGGGCGCTGGGCTCGGATGCCGCCGCACTGCGCCAGGTCGTCGAGCAGGTGAGCGTGCTGCGCGAGGTGGGCATCCGCGTCGTGCTCGTGCACGGGGGAGGCCCTCAGACCACTGCGCTCGGGGAGCGCCTGGGGGTCGAGGCGCGCTTCGTAAACGGGCGCCGCGTGACCACGCCGGAGGCGCTGGAGGCGGCGGTCATGACCCTCAACGGGTTGGTCAACACCTCGGTGCTGGCGGCGTGCCGGGGGGTGCACCTCCCGGCCGTCGGCATCTCGGGGGTGGACGCGGGGTTGCTGCGGGCGCGGGTACGCCCGCCGGTGGAGATGGACCTGGGCCAGGGGCCGGTCACCGTGGACTTCGGCGAGGTCGGCGACCTGGTGTCGGTGGACCGCTCCGTGCTGGAGAGGCTGCTGGCTGCGGGGTTTGTGCCGGTCGTGAGCCCGATCTCGGCCGACGAGGACGGCCGCGTGCTCAACGTGAACGCGGACACGGTGGCGGCCACGATCGCGTGCGCGCTGGACGCTGAGAAACTCATCTTCCTCACCGACACGCCGGGGATCCTGGAGGACAGGAACGATGCCCACTCCATGATCAGCTTCACCGACCTGGCCGGTCTTGCCGCGATGGAGGCCCGCGGGGCGCTGGCCGGCGGGATGCTCCCCAAGGTCAACTCCGCCCGGGCGGCGCTCTCCGGCGGTGTACGGAGGGTGCACATCGTGGGCTTCCGCCAGAGGCTGAGCCTGCTGGTGGAGGTCTTCACCAACGAGGGGGCCGGGACGCTCATCGTGAAGGACGTCGCGGAGCTGCCGCCGACCGAGCAGGGGCGCGAGGAGCGGGCGGATGCGGGGAGCACGGCGCCGTGAACGACGCGGATCTGCTCGCCCTCCACCGGGAGATGATCGCGATCCCTTCGCTGTCGGGGCAGGAGGGTCCCCTGGCCTCCTACCTGGAGCGCCGTCTCGCTGACGCCGGAGTCCAGACGCACCGCCTCGGCAACTCGCTCTACGCCGTCGCCGGCCGCGGGAGCGTGGTCTGCCTGAACTCGCACCTCGACACGGTGCCGGCCTCGCCGAGCTGGACGAGGCCGCCGCACGAGCCGGCGGTCGTGGACGGGCGGGTGTTCGGCCTGGGCAGCAACGACGCCAAAGCCTCAGCAGCGGCGATGACGGCGGCGTTCCTCCGTCTTGCTGGCCGCGGGGAGGAGCTAGGCGTGCGGGTGCTACTGGCGCTCTCCGCCGAGGAGGAGATCGGCAGTAAGGGCACCGAGGTACTGGTCCCGGAGCTGGTGAGACGAGATCTCAAGCCTGACGCGGTGATCGTGGGTGAGCCCACCGACCTCGACGTGGCCACCGCCCAGAAGGGACTCCTGGTGCTCGAGCTGCGCGCGCACGGCCAGGCCTGCCACGCCGCTCACGGCCGAGCCTTGGGCGCCGCGAACGCGCTGCGCACCCTCGCACGCGACCTGGTGGCGCTCGAGGGGGCCGACCTCGGCCCGTCGCATCCGCGGCTGGGGCCGGTCACGCTCGAGCCCACGATGGCGAAGGGCGGCACGGCGCGCAACATGGTCCCGGCCGAGGCGTCATGCATCCTGGACGTGAGGACCAACCCGCAGCTGCCGCCGGGCGAGATCGTGGCGCTGCTGCGTACGGTGATCTCGGGCGAGCTGAGGGTGATCTCGGATCGGCTGCGCCCCTGCGAGATTGCCCCCGAACACCCGCTGGTGGCGGCGGCGTTGCGCGCGCGTCCGCAGGCGCGGACGTACGGCTCGCGCGGGCTCTCGGATCTGGTGTTCTTCTCGGGGATCCCGGGCATCAAGGTCGGGCCGGGGAGCAGCGAGCGCTCGCACACGCCCGACGAGTACGTGCTGGAGAGCGAGGTGATCGAGGGGGCGCAGTTCTACGAGAAGGTGGTGCTCGCGTGCCGCGAGTTCCTCGGCACAGGGAGGGCGGCGTGACGAGGCTTTGGGACCGCAAGGAGCCCCTCGACCGGCTGGTGCTCGAGTACACGGCGGGCGAAGACCACGTCCTGGACGACCGGCTGGTGAGGTATGACGTTCGTGCGTCGGCGGCCCACGCCGCGATGCTGCGCGCAGCCGGGCTCCTGACTGACTCCGACCACGCGGCGATCCAGGGAGCGCTGCGCGCCATCGGCGAGGCGCACGCGCACGGCGAGTGGAAGGTGAAGCTCGAGGACGAGGACTGCCACACCGCGCTCGAGAACCGGCTCGTGGAAGCGGCGGGAGAGGCAGGCCAGCGCATTCACCTCGGCCGCTCGCGAAACGACCAGGTGCTGGCCGCCCTGCGGCTCTGGCTCAGGGACAAGCTGGAGGCGCTGGCGGGTGAGGCGGAGGCGGTGGCGGCGGCGCTGGAGGGCATCGCCGGGCGTCACGGGGATCTCGTCATGCCGGGCTACACGCACATGCAGCGGGCGATGCCCACGACGCTTGGCCTGTGGGCGCTCGCCTTCGCCTCCGAGTTCCGCGACGACGCGGCCGGGCTGCGTGCCGCCAGGCGCCGGGCCGATCTCAACCCCCTGGGCTCGGCGGCCGGCTACGGCGTTCCGGTGCTCGAGCTGGACCGGGCGCACACTACCCGCGAGCTCGGGTTTGCCGCCACCCACGAGCCGGTCACAGCGGTCCAGCTCTCGCGCGGCAAGGCGGAGGCCTCTGCGCTTTTCGAGGCGGCGATGCTCGCGCAGGACCTGGGGCGCCTCGCAGCGGATCTCTGTCTGTTCGCGACGTCGGAGTTCGGGTTCGTCCGGCTGCCCGCGGAGTTCACCACGGGGTCCTCGATGTTGCCGCAGAAGCGGAACCCCGACCTCTTCGAGCTGGTGCGCGGCCGCACCGCCGAGGCGATGGCGGCGCTCCTGGAGGTGCTGGCCGTGACCGCGAAGATGCCCTCCGGCTACCACCGCGACCTGCAGCTCACCAAGAAGCCGCTGTTCCGCGGTCTGGATTCGGCGAGCGCGAGCGCGCGCCTCCTGGCGCATGCCCTCCCGCGCCTGGAGTTCGACGCCGAGAGGATGCGCGAGGCCGTGGACCCGTCGCTGCGTGCGGCGGAGAAGGCCTACCGCCTCGTGCAGGAGCTCGGGCTCCCGTTCCGCGAAGCCTTTCGTCGCGTAAGGGAGGAGTGAGGGTGGCGGAGCGGTCTCCCCGGCACCTCCCGGTGGCGCGCCGCGGGTTCGGTGACCTCGCCGAGGTCGAGCAGCCCGCGGGCTCCGCGCGGCGGCGGGCCAAGGGCGCCGGCGGGCGCAGGAAGGGCCTGGCCCAGCAAGGCCCGGGACGTGGCAAGGGCGTCGCCGGCCCGGCTCCGACCCCCGCGGTGATTGTCGTGCCTCGCGGGATCGGGTACCCTCGCGCCTCAATGGACAGGTCGCTGCTGCCGCCGCTCCTGGCCGGGCCGCGCCGCGCGTGCCTTGCCCTCGCCGACGGCACGGTGTTCCACGGCTACGCTTCCGGCGGCGAGGCGCTGGCGTCCGGCGAGGTGGTCTTCAACACCTCGATGTTCGGCTACCAGGAGATGCTCACCGACCCGAGCTACCGCGGCCAGATCCTGGTGCTCACCACCGCACACGTGGGCAACGTGGGCGTCAACTCGGAGGACGAGGAGTCGCGGCGGGTGTGGGCGGAGGGGCTGATCGTGCCCGACCTGACGGCGGTCCCCTCCAACTGGCGCGCGCAGGGCGGTCTGCTGGAGCGGCTCGACACACAGGGCGTGGCGGTGGGGTGGGGGTTCGACACGAGGGCGCTGGTGCTCCGCCTGCGGGCCGCGGGCGCGCTCCCCGGCGTGCTGGTGTGCGGCCGGGAGCCCGCGCGCAGAGAGCTCGAGGCCCTGGTGAAGGAGGCGCGCGGAACCGACGGCTGCGACCTGACCCGCGCCGTCGCCAGGGGCGAGATCGAGAAGTGGAGCGCCGCGCCGTGGCTGCCTCCCGGAGAGCAGCCGCACAAGGCCAACGGCGGGCCGCTCGTCGCCGTGGTGGACTGCGGCGTCAAGCACTCCATCCTCCGCCACCTCGTCGGTGCGGGAGCCGGGGTCGTCGTGGTGCCGCCCGACGCAGGTGCGGCCTCGATCCTGGCGCTCAAGCCCGCGGGCGTCGTGGTTTCCAATGGGCCCGGCGACCCGGCCGCCGTCGCGGGTGTCCCGCAGACGATCCGCGACCTGCTGGGCAAGGTGCCGCTGCTCGGGATCTGCCTGGGCCATCAGCTCCTGGCCGTGGCGCTCGGAGGCCTGACCTACAAGCTGCGCTTCGGCCACCACGGCGCCAACCACCCGGTGCGCGACCAGGCCACGGGCTCGGTGTGGATCACCTCCCAGAACCACAACTACGCGGTGGACCGCGACTCACTGCCGGGCCGCGCCCGGGTGAGCATGGTCAACCTTACCGACGACTCGGTGGAGGGGATCGTGGCGGAGGACGTGCTCGCGGAGGGGATCCAGTTCCACCCCGAGGCCGGGCCGGGACCGCACGATGCCCTCGGGGTGTTCGCGCGCTTCGTCTGGCGCTGCAGGGGGCGCCGCTGATGCCGCGGCGGGACGATATCCGGTCCGTGTGCGTGCTTGGGGCGGGCCCAATTCGCATCGGTCAGGCCTGCGAGTTCGATTACTCGGGCGTGCAGGGCGTTCAGGCGCTGCGCGAGGAGGGGCTGCGGGTCGTGCTGGTGAACTCCAACCCGGCGACGATCATGACCGACCCGGAGCGCGCCGACGCGACCTACGTGGAGCCGGTCACCGCCGAGGTGGCGGCCGCGATCCTCGAGAAGGAGAAGTGTGACGCGCTGCTGCCGACGCTGGGAGGGCAGACCGGCCTCAACGTCGCGGTGGAGCTGGCCAACTCCGGCGTGCTCTCGCGTCTGGGCGTGCGCCTCCTGGGCGCGAGCGTGGACGCGATCCGCACCGCCGAGGACCGCGAGCGCTTCCGGGAGGCGATGCGCCGCGCCGGCCTCCCGGTGCTGCCATCCCTGACCGTGACCTCGCTGGCCGCCGCGGACGAGGCCGCCGACGCGGTCGGCTTCCCGGCGATTCTTCGCCCCTCGTTCACGCTGGGCGGCACCGGCGCCGCCATGGTTTACAACCGGGAGGAGTACGCGAAGGCGATCAAGGGCGCGCTGGCGGCAAGCCCGGTCGGCGAGGTGCTGGTCGAGCGCTCGGTCGAGGGGTGGAAGGAGTTCGAGCTCGAGGTCATGCGCGACGTGGCCGACACCGTGGTGGTGGTGTGCTCGATCGAGAACGTGGATGCGATGGGTGTGCACACCGGCGACTCCATAACGGTGGCCCCGGCGCTCACCCTCACCGACAAGGAGTACCAGGTCCTGCGCGACGCGGCGGCCACGTGCCTGAAGACCGTGGGCGTCGAGACCGGGGGCGCCAACGTGCAGTTCGCCGTCCACCCGCACACGGGGGAGTGGGCGATCATCGAAATGAATCCGCGCGTCTCCCGCTCCTCGGCGCTCGCCTCCAAGGCGACGGGTTTTCCTATCGCTCGCATCGCCGCCAAGCTCGCCCTCGGTTACCGCCTCGACGAGATCACCAACGCGATCACCGGCTCCACGCCGGCGTCGTTCGAGCCCGCCCTCGACTACGTCGTGGTCAAGGTGCCGCGCTTCGCCTTCGAAAAGTTCCCCGGCGCCGAGGACGTCCTCGGCACCTCGATGAAGTCGGTGGGCGAGGTGATGGCGATCGGCGCGAGCTTCGAGGAGGCGCTGCTGAAGGCGGTGCGCTCGCTCGAACTGGGGCGCGCTGGCCTCGCCCCGACGCCCGCCGTGGCCGCCCTGGACGAGGAGGCGCTGGCTTCGAGGCTGCGCGTCGCGAATACCGAGCGGCTCTGGGCGGTGGCCGAAGCGCTGCGGCGCGGCTGGGACGTGGACCGCGTGAGCGTCCTCTCGCGCTGGGACCCCTGGTTCGTGCGGCGGGTCGCCGGGCTGGTGGCGGCGGAGCAGGAGATCGCGGAGAGGGGGCCCGCAGACGGCGCGACGCTCGTCGCGGCCAAACGCCTGGGCTTCGGCGACGCCGACCTCGGTCGCCTGTTCGAGCAACCCGAGCGCACGGTGCGCGAGCGCCGGCGCGAGGCCGGGGCGGTGCGCCGCTACCGCAAGGTGGACACCTGCGCCGGGGAGTTCGCGGCCGCCACGCCGTACCTCTACGGGGGGTTCGGCACCCTCGACGAGGTGCCCGAGCGCCGGCGGCCGGCGGTCGTGATTCTCGGCTCGGGACCGGTGCGCATCGGGCAGGGGATCGAGTTCGACGCCTGCTGCGTGCAGGCCATCGCTGGGCTGCGCGAGGCGGAGCGCGAGGCGGTGATGATCAACTGCAACCCGGAGACGGTCTCGACGGACTGGGACGCCGCGGACCGCCTCTACTTCGAGCCTCTGACACTCGAGGAGGTGCTCGACGTGGTCGCGCGCGAGAATGCGGAGGGCGTGGTAGCGCAGTTCGGCGGGCAGACCCCCCTCAAGCTCGCGAGGAGCCTGGCCGCGGCTGGCGTCAAGATCCTGGGCACATCCCCGGACGCCATCGACCTGGCCGAGGACCGCGAGCGGTTTTCCGAGGTGATCAACCGGCTCGGGCTGCGCCAGCCCGCCTGCGAGGCGGTCGTCACCCTGGACGAGGCCAGGAAGGCCGCGGCACGGCTCGGGTACCCGGTTCTGGTAAGGCCGTCGTACGTGCTCGGCGGGCGCGGCATGGAGGTGGTCTACCGGGAAGGGGAGCTGGCCGGCTACTGGAAGCGCGAGGTGCTGGCCGCGCCCGAGCACCCGGTGCTCATTGACCGTTTCCTGGAGCGTGCGGTGGAGATCGACGTGGATGCCCTTTGCGACGGTCGCGACGTGGTGATCTGCGGCGTGCTCGAGCACATCGAGGAGGCCGGCATCCACTCCGGGGACTCCTCGTGCGTGTTCCCGAGCGTCTCCCTCCCGCTGGAGGTCACCGCCGAGGTCCGGCGCATCGTGCGGCTGCTGGCGCGCGAGCTCGGCGTGGTGGGGCTCATCAACGCACAGCTCGCCGTACGCGACGGCCTCGCCTACGTGCTCGAGGCCAACCCGCGGGCCTCCCGGACCGTCCCGTTCATCTCCAAGGCCACCGGCGTGCCGTGGGCTTCCCTCGCCGCGCAGGTGTGCTGCGGCGCACGGTTGTCCGACCTCTCCGTCGCGGACGGGGTGCCGCTGGGCGTCGCGGTCAAGATGCCGGTGTTCCCGTTCGACCGCTTCCCGGGGGTGGACCCGCTGCCGGGGCCGGAAATGCGCTCGACCGGCGAGGTGATGGGGATGGCCGAGACATTCGGGGAGGCGTACGCGAAGGCCGCGCTGGGCGCCGGCCTGGCGCTGCCCCTGGAGGGCAAGGTCTTCCTCTCGGTGGCCGATGCCGACAAGCCACGCGCCACGGCGCTGGCGGCCCGCCTGGAGGAGCTGGGCTTCGCGCTGCTCGCCACGCACGGTACGGCGGCGGCGCTGGGGCGGGACGGCATTTCCGCCCGGCAAGTGCACAAGGTTTCGGAGGGCCGCCCGCACGCGGTGGACCTGATGGTGAACGGGGAGATCCAGATGGTCATCAACACCGCGAGCGGGTCGCGCGCCCACCTGGACGGGGTCGCGATCCGGCGCGGGGCGCTCGAGCACCGCGTCCCCTACGTCGCCACCGTGGCGGGCGCGTTCGCCGCGGCGGAGGCGATCGCCGCCTTGCGCCGGGGCGCCCTCGAGCCACGATCGCTGCAGGCGTGGCAGTCGCGGGCCGCTGCCCAACGCCCGAACGGCTCGCGCGCCGCCTCTCGCTGAGGGCATCGGCAGAGTGAGGGTGTTCCTTGTTGTTGAGATGACATCACGACAACGTGGCGCCCTTCTCCCCGTGAACGTGCCGGCGCTTCCCCGATCCTCCCGTTTCGTGTAGGCTACCGGCGCCGCCGGGGGGTGAGGCGGCGGGAGGGCGCAATGACCGCAAAGATCGAACACGAGTGGGAGCTTGAGCTTCCGGCCACCAGCGCGGACCAGCTGCTGGCTGCCCTCACGACCCGCGACCGGCTGTACGGGCAGACCATCACGCTCGAGCCCGAGGACGACCCGAAGAAGGCGGTGGAGGTGTGGCTGGCCTCGGTGGAGTCGCTCGAGGCCCAGAAGTACCGCCTCGGTCTGTACGCGGAAATCTCGGGACCCAAGGAGTTCCTGGAGGCCGCCCGCGACGCCGTGCAGGAAATCGTCTCCGAGCATGTCGAGGCGGCGGCCGCCGAGGCGGAGGAGGCCACGCTGCTCGAGCGCCGTCCCATTTCCGAGGTCCAGTTCCGCAAAGTCGGCGAGTCGGACGAGCGTCCCCAGCTCGTGATCCCGGAGTGGCTTGCCCCCGGGGAGGTGGACGTCCCGTGGAGCTTCCGTTCGTACGACGCGAAGGGCAAGCCGTGGCCCGACGAGGACCTCCTCAAGGCGCACGACCGGCTGGTCCTGATCCCGTTCGGGGGCGAGCTGCTCCTCTACGCGCTCCCTCCGATCGAGGACGAGGAGTAGGCGCGGGGCGCCCCGGAGGACCGCCTCTCCGACCGGGGCCGATGCGACCGGCCCCATCCGCCCGTTCTGGAATGGCTCCTCGCGGCCCCGGACGGTGCTATCCTGCGCCGCAGTGACAAGGTGAACTTCAATCGTTCAGTGGGCACCGTCGGGAGACCACCATGGGCACAAAGTTCTTCTATGCGTTGATCCTCACGGTCTGTTCGATCGTCCTGCAGCTCCTCCTGTTTTTCACGGGTTTCCAGACGGAGAAGCTTGCGACCGGGCAGTACCTCCAGTACCTGGGCATGGTCATCATGGCGATCGTGCTCTGGCTCGGCATCAAAGCCGTGCGCGACGAGAAGCCCGAGCGCACGATGACCTTCGGCCAGCGCGTCGGCGCGGGTGTGCTCATCTCGCTCTACTCCGGCCTGATGAGCGCGGTCTACACCTTCGTCCACTTCACGTTCATCAACCCCAGCTTCGCCGAGTACACGATCGCGTTGACCCGGGAGAAGTGGGCCGCGAAGGGGTTGACCCAGGCGCAGATGGAAGGCGCCGAGGCCATCACCCGCTGGACGCTGCAGCCGGGGGTGCTGGCGGTCCTCGGCGTGGTCATTGCGGTGCTGATCGGCCTCATCCTCTCCCTGATCATCTCCGCGCTGCTCAAGGGGAAGACGCCCGCCGCTCCCGAGGGCGCGCCCAAGGCGACGGCGTAGGCTCGCCGACACTCCGTGTTCGTCCCGTGGTGGGCCAGGGCACGGCCACCGGCGTGTCGGGGCTAAGCGAAAGAACCGGCCAGGGGGAGTCGGACGGGGCTCATGGAAGCGCTGCCGCTGGCGCTCCGGACCTCCGGATCCTGCGCGGGCGCTGGGCGCAATTCATCCGCGGCATCTACGACGTCGATCCTCTCGTCTGCCCCCGCTGCGCCGGACCGATGCGCATCATCGCGTTCATAAGGGAGCCGCCCGTGATCAAGAAGATCCTGCGCCACCTCGCCGCCACGGGCGTCGATGGGCGCAGCCCACCTTGCCCGAGGGAGTGCCGCCCCACCGCAGCCTGACCTCGCGGGACCTGGCGCCGCTCCTCCCTTGACGTCCTCGACGCCATGGCGAAGCCCTGCCCGGCTCCGCTGCCCGGCAAGGCTTCGCCGCCTTCGGTGTCTCGTTCACCTCTCCACGTGGTCGCGCCCGCTCGCCGCATCCCTCCTGACGCCTTGACACCTCCCCTCACCGGGGTACTCTCGGTCCAGGTGAGAAAGGAAATTCCTATCTATTCGAGGTTCGGGAGAACCCCGTTCGCGAGAAAGGCGTCGACGTTGCGGAGAAGCCGCGTCACCTCGTTTGCAGTCATCCACGGGTTCGAAAGGTGGTCCACGACCTCTTGGTCGGTCATAGCGAGTCGACGCCCCTCCTCAATCGCGACCGCATACCCCTCGACCTCGGTGGGCCGATCCACGTAGGCGAACCGCTCGTCCCACAGATCGAGGCCCTCCTCAAGCTGCCGGAGGTGGGTGAGCTCATGGAGGAGGTCAAGGTAGATGTCGAGCTCCGCGCCCTCGCGAAAATACCGCTCCGAGAGGACGATGCAGGACCTCTCCACATCCACGAAGGCGTAGCCGCGGTCACCCCGGATCTGCACGAGGGCGCGATCGAGGAGCCTCGCCCGAGCGGCCGGCTCGGCGGCGATTCGCGCCAGAGCCGGGCTTGCCGCCACCCCCGGAAGGATCGCGAGGAGAGGGTGGTCCCCGGGCGCGAGCGACCGGTCGAGGCGCACGAACGCGGGCAACGATCCAGGCATTGGTGTTTCGGGGGCGCCGTGGGCGGAACCGCCGCTCCGCGACCCGGCATGCGAACCCTCCCCCCAAGGACCAGATTGTACACGGGGAGAGACGATGCGACTCCACCGGGCGCGCGGTCCAACCGGCGTAGACTGCGCTCGAGGCGGCGCAACGACGCCGCCAGGAGCTGGTGCCCCATGTCCGAGATCGCTTACGAGGTCGTCAACAGCGCCCCGACCGACGCCATCGTCGGCCTCTACCAGGCCGGCGGCTGGTGGGACGAGGATCCAGCCAACCGCGCCATCATCCCGCAGATGATCCGCGGCAGCTTCTGTTTCCTCGTGGCGCGGGAACCGGAGGGCCGCATCGTCGGGATGGGCCGCGTCATCTCCGACGGTGTGAGCGACGCCTACATCCAGGACGTGGTGGTGCTCGACGCCTACCGCGGCCGCGGCATCGGCCGCGAGATCATCCGCCGCTTGACCGAACGCTGCCTCGAGGCACGGATCGGTTGGATCGGCCTGGTGGCCGAGCCCGGGACGAGGGCGTTCTACGAGCCGCTGGGCTTCCACACGCTCGCGGGCCACGAGCCGTTGCTCCACGGCGGCGAGCCCGATGGACATTGACTTCCTCGGCCTGCGCTTCACGCCGATCGAGATCGGGGACCGGGCGCGCCTCGCCGACCTGCTGGCGCGCTACCCTCAGCCCCTCTCCGACTACACCTTCGCGTCGCTTCTCGTGTGGTCGCCCGTCTACCGGTACCACCACGCCCTCGTCGAAAGCAACACGCTGCTCGTGTCGTCCATGTTCGGGACAGAGCGCCGTCCGAGCCTCCTGCAGCCCATCGGCCAGTTCCCCGAGGCGGTGCAGGAGGCGCTCTTGCAGCATGCCCGCAAGCTCCCCGGACCGCTGCGGATCGAGTCCGTGAGCGAGGAGTTCCTGCAGACGCACGCGAGGTTCTCCGCTCACTTCGAGGTCGGGTCGGTGCGCGACAGCGCGAACTACATCTACACCGCCGCGGACCTCGCTGGACTGCGCGGCCGGCGCTACGCCGGCAAGCGCAACCTGATCGCACAGGCCTCGCGCCTCCACTCCTGGTCGGTCGAACCGCTCCATTCGGGCCGGGCGGACCAGTGCCTCGAGGTCGCGGACGACATCGCGGCCAAGCGGACCGCCGACGCGGCGGTGACGCTCGAGCAGGAGACGCACGCCCTCGAGTGCGCGCTCCGGCTGTTCGCGCCGCTCGGTCTGCAGGGCCTCCTCATCCGGGTCGCGGGGCGCCCGGCAGCGTTCTCGATCTTCGACCGCCTCAACCCAACGACCGCGGTTGTCCTGTTCGAGCGCGCCCTGCGCACCGAGAAAGGCCTCTACCAGGTGATCAGCCGCGAGACCGCGCGCGTGATCGAGGGGCTGGGGTTCTCCCTCATCAACCGCGAGGAGGACCTCGGCGACCCGGGGTTGCGCAAGGCCAAGCTCTCCTACCACCCGACGCGCTTGGAGATGAAGTACACGCTCACGTTTCGCGCGTGAGCTCCGGCGCGGCCGGAGCGGTCAAGCCCAAGCAAAACCTTCGGGTCCCCACCAAGGCAGGCGAGATATACGAGCGGAGGTGCTTCTGCTGCTTCTATTCGTGCATCACCACGAGCGCGTGGAATGTCTCTGCCCACCATTGCATAGGGTATGGTTATAGCCTCGTTTCAGGCTACTGGTAGTGTCATCCGCGCTCGCCCTTCCAGGCCACGAGCAGGCCGAACAGCACCACGACCGCGCCTACCAGCTTGACTAGGTCCGCCGACGCCGCGACTGCGACGATCAGGCCGAAGATGACGGCGAGCAGCCCTAAGAGCTTTGTCAGGCTGTCCTCCCCCTTACCGTCAGTCCTCACGTTCCGGACCGGTGCCGCCAGATGGTAGCCCAGAGCAGGCAGGCCGGGTCAGCCTTTGAGAGGGGCGGCCGGAGCCGCCCAGGCGGCCCGCGCTGACCTTGTATTCCTGTCAGACCATCCGCGCAATGTTTCAGAACCTCGGATCAAGTCGGCTGGGCACAGCCGTAGCGTTGACAGTACCTACACCCAGTGCCACAGTTGCTAGCGGAGACCCGCCATGACGAACAAGATTCTTTTCGGTCTTGTGCTCCTCACATGTGCTGGCGCCTTCTACACGTTCCGGGAGATCAATCAGGAGCTGACTCGCACTAAGGCGGCACTTACAAAGGAGCAACAGAAGGTCGCCGAACTCAAGGCTGAGCTGTGACGACCGCCGCCGTGCAGGATCCGATTATCACGATCTTCCTCGTCGCCGGCATCCTGGCCGTCGCAGGGATCGCATTCTACCTCGCCTTTCTCGCCGGAAAGAAGCGCACGGCCGCGCTGGCCGACGTCGCGCTCCTGATGGGGTTCACTTTCGAGGCGAAGGTGCCGAAGGAGCGGCTCACTACGCTGGGATCGTTCCACCTCTTCAAGCGCGGCCGCAGCCAGCGCGCCAAGAACCTGATGCGGGGCCGCTCGGGCTACGGCGAGGTGGTCGTGCTCGACTACCAGTACACGACGGGAAGCGGGAAGAGCTCCCACACTCACAGCCAGACCTTGGCGATCTTCCCCGGAGTGGCGACGGCGGCCGCCCTCCCCGAGTTCACCCTCGCGCCGGAGCACTGGTGGGACAAGATCGGGCAGGTGTTCGGTTACCAGGACATTGATTTCGAGGCGAGCGAGGAATTCTCGAAACACTACCTGCTGCGGGGACCGAGCGAAATGGCGATCCGGGCGGCGTTCGGGACGGAAGCGCTGGGATTCTTCGCGCAGAACCAGGGCTGGTCGGTCGAATCGGCCGGCGGCGCGCTGGCCGTGTACCGTGGAGAGAAGCGCTGCAAGCCGGAGGAGTTCCAGCCCTTCCTCGCCGAGACTGCGGCCGTCCGCCGCGCGCTGGTGCGCGACTCGAGCGGCCGGCCCGTGCCCTGACCCCTCGCTCCGTGTGATCGCCCGTCCTACGGCGGCGTGGTGAGCCCGGCGGGAGGGGACGCACGATGACTTTGTGCTCGCTGCGGCGCTCGCGCGCTGGTCGGGCGAATGGGCGCCGGGCCGCGTGTCGGGCGGTTGGGAGCGATTTGCCGCCTCGGTCGTGCAGGGCGCCCACTAGCAGAATTGCGCTGAAACGTGAAACGGCGGTAGGCTAGAAGCTAATGATTAAGCTGTAGCGAGCTCGAGGTCCTCGGCATCATGGTCCGGATTGTCGATCGGGAAGTGAGCAAGCGGTCGGGTAACGGTCCCGACGGCGGAGACAATGCCAGGGCCCCGTTTGTCCTTGACCAGATCCCAGCTCGAAACGCCCGTCGCCCTCGACCTGTTGCAGCTCCTACATTCGGTCACCGCGAATGGCCGGCTTACACAGGTGGAGATCGGCGAACTCGCGGAGTGGCTGCGACAGTGACCCAAAACCCGAAAACTGGTCCAGGTGAGAGTGGAGTCCGGAGCCGATCGGTGGTCTCTTGGCGTGGCGCAGAAGGGGGACGTGATGCCGAGGCGAGGACACCTCACGGCCGTCCGCTCGCATGAGGCTGCTTTGGCGGGGGGGCAAGCAAGAAGGAAGCGGAAAGGCCGGGGCGGTGGGTGAACACCGCAGCCCTTGCTCGCGTAGTGGTTTAGCTTCACTTCGGACCGACCCACTGACGCCGCCGTGGAATCTGCGACCCTTTGCCGTATGTTTCCGGCAACAGAATCTGAAGACGGCGCCCGGCCTTGTTGGGCAGCCTGATGCACGTCGCCCTCGGGACGCTGCCTTCACGACAGGGGGGGACTTACCATGACCACACGTCGAGTGGGTGTTCTGACTTTGGTGATCGTGTGCCTGGGAGCTGTCG
>JBGQAK010000004.1:2500-251987 GCA_041494245.1 Thermoanaerobaculaceae bacterium | reverse complement strand
TGTGGTGGCGGGGTTGGTCGGGCTGGGGAAGGCACTCACCTTCGGGGCTGACCTGAACTGGTTCGAGCACTTCCTGCACCCGATTGCCCCGGCGCTCGAGGTGGAGCACGCGCCGGCGCTGGCGGCCGAGTGGGTGCTGATTGCCCTTTCGGTGGCGGTGGCGGTGGGCGGGATCCTGCTGGCGCGAAGGTTCTACTACGGGCCCGAGGCTTTCCGACGCCCCAGGGCGCTGGCCGAGCGCTTCCCCGCCCTCTACGCCACCGTCGCCAACAAGTACTACGTGGACGAGATCTACGGGGCCACCGTTGTCGCCGGGACGGTAGGCCTGGCGAAGGGGTGCTACGAGTTTGACGCGCGCGTCGTGGACGGCGCGGTGAACGGGACACGCCATCTCACGGTGGCCACGTCGTTCTTCTCCGGGCTTTTCGATCTCAACGTCGTGGACGGGCTCGTCAACTGGCTGGCGGCCTTTTACGGGTGGGCGAGCCGGGTCCTGAGGCGTGTGCAGTGGGGCGTCGTGCAGGGATACGCGATGGTCATGGTCGTCGGTTTCGTGCTGATGGTCGCGGCGGCCTTGTGGCTCGGCCGCTGAGGGGGATGCGATGGGTTTTGCCACCAACCTGCTGAACATCATCTGCTACGTGCCGCTGCTCGGGGCGCTTGTGATCATCTTCCTGCTGCGCCGGGAGCACACCCGGGCCATCAAGGCGGTGGCCACGGTGGCGGCGGGGCTCGATTTCGTGATCTCGCTGCCGCTGTGGTTCCGGTACGTGCCGGACGGCCCCGCGTTCCAATTCGAATACCTGCACGAGTGGATCCCATCGGTGGGTTCCAAGTACCACTTCGGCGTGGACGGGATCTCGGTCCTCCTCATCCTGCTCACGACGCTGCTGGGCTTCATCGCGGTGTACTCCTCGTTTTCGGCGATCACCCATCGTGAGAAGGAGTACTACGTCTTCCTGCTCGTCCTCCAGACTGGGATGCTCGGCGTCTTCATGTCGCTGGACTTCGTGGTCTTCTACGTCTTCTGGGAGGTCATGCTGGTCCCGATGTACTTCCTCATCGGGATCTGGGGCGGACCGCGCAAGCTGTACGCTGCGATCAAGTTCTTCCTGTACACCCTGGTGGGCTCGGTGCTGATGCTGGTCGGCATCCTGGCGCTCTACTTCTATAACTCGACAGGCCTGAAGGCGATCGGCCTGCCCGGCCTGGGCAACGCGCCGACGTTCGACGTGACCGAGCTGTTCAAGATCGCGCCGCAGATCCCGCCGAACCTGCAGTTCTGGGTTTTCCTGGCGTTCTTCGTGGGGTTCGCGATCAAGGTGCCGATGTTCCCGTTCCACACCTGGCTCCCCGACGCCCACGTCGAGGCCCCGACCGCCGGCTCCGTGATCCTGGCGGGCGTCCTGCTGAAGATGGGAACGTACGGGTTCATCCGCTTCTCGCTGCCGCTGTTGCCGGACGCCACCCGCAAGGCGGTGCCTTGGATGGTCGCGCTTGCGATCGTGGGGATCATTTACGGCGCACTGGTGGCGATGGCGCAAAAGGACATGAAGAAGCTGGTCGCGTACTCCTCGGTCTCTCACCTCGGGTTCGTGATGCTGGGGATGTTCGCACTCAACCCGCAGGGGCTCTCCGGCTCCGTGCTGCAGATGATCAACCACGGGCTCTCGACCGGCGGGTTGTTTTTGCTCGTGGGCATCATCTACGAGCGCCGGCACACCCGTATGATCGCCGACTACGGCGGCCTCGCAAAGGTCATGCCGGTCTACGCCATGCTGTTCATGATCATCACGATGGCCTCGATCGGGCTGCCCACGCTGAACGGCTTCATCGGGGAGTTCACGATCCTGGTGGGCGCGTTCAACCGCTCCACGACGTGGGCGGTGCTGGCGGCGACCGGGATCGTGCTGGGGGCGGCGTACATGCTCTGGATGTACCAGCAGACGTTCTTCGGGGAGATCACGCACGAGGAGAACAAGCTGCTCAAAGACGTGAACCTGCGCGAGCAGTGGACGCTGATCCCGCTCATCATCCTGTGCTTCTGGATCGGGCTCTACCCGAAGCCGTTCTTCCGCATCCTGGAGCCCTCGATCAAGCGGGTCGTGCAGGTGGTGGACCCCGACTACCTGAACCGACCGGCGGCGCACCTCGTGACCCCTGTCTCGCACGCGCAGGAGCACTGATCCATGCGCGCCGACCTCATCGCCCTGCTCCCGGAGCTGGTGCTGACCACGCTGGGCATGGTGGTCCTGCTCGCGGGTCTCGCGTCGTCGAAGCGCCGGCACGGGGCCCTGGGCGCCGGGGCCGTGCTCGCCCTCGCCGCCACCGGCGTGGCCCTGTGGCTGGCCGCCGGCGCAACCGAGCCGGCGGCCCGGCTCTTCTTCGGGATGTTCGCGCTCGACCACTTCGCGGTGTTCTTCAAGGTTCTCTTCTTGGTCGCCTCGGGGCTCGTGATCCTGCTCTCCCTGGACTACCTGGAGCGCAACGACTACCGGCCGGGCGAGTACCTCGCCCTGATCATGTTCGCGACCGTCGGCATGATGACGATGGCCTCCGGCACCAACCTGGCCACCATCTACGTCGGGCTCGAGCTGATGGCGCTCTCGACCTACATCCTGGCCGGGTACTTCCGGCGCGAGGTGAAGTCCCACGAGGCGGCGGCCAAGTACTTCGTGCTCGGGGCGCTCTCCTCGGGGATCCTGCTCTACGGCCTCTCGCTGGTGTACGGCACCACCGGCACCCTCGACCTAGGCGTCCTCGCCAGGGCATTGAAGGCGGGGGCCGTGACCACCCCGACGCTGGTCGGTGTGGCGCTTGTCACGTGCGGGTTCCTCTTCAAGGTGGCCGCGGTGCCGTTCCACGTCTGGACTCCGGACGTGTACGAGGGCGCTCCCACGCCGATCACGGCGTTCATGTCGGTGGGGCCGAAGGCGGCCGCATTCGCGATGTTCCTGCGGGTCTTCCTGTGGGGCTTCGGACCCCTGGACGGCCAGTGGCGCTGGCTGGTCGGAGGCGCTGCGGCTCTCACGATGATCTGGGGCAACGTCGCCGCGCTCACCCAGGATAACGTGAAGAGGATGCTGGCGTACTCCTCGATCGCCCACGCCGGGTACGCCCTGGTCGGCCTGGTGGCGGGCGGGCCGTCGGGGATTCAGAGCGTGCTCTTCTACATGCTGACCTACACGGTGACCAACCTGGGTGCCTTCGGCTTCGTGATCCTGCTCGAGTCACGTGGCTTCGCCGGCGAAACCGTGGAGGACTACGCCGGCCTCGCCCGCAAGCACCCGGCGGCGGCCTTCGGGATGCTGCTCTTCATGCTCTCGCTCGGGGGCATCCCACCGACCGCCGGCTTCATGGGCAAGCTCTACCTGTTCGCCGCGGCCGTCAACGCCGGGTACGTCTGGCTCGTGGTGGTGGCGGTCCTGATGTCGGCGGTGTCCCTCTACTACTACTTCCGCATCGTCCTGCAGATGTACCTGCGCGACGGTGAGGGCGCGGAGCCCGCGCCGATGGTGGCGGCTCCCTGGACGGAGCGGGTGATCTGGGCGTGCGGCCTCGCCGTCTTGGTGATCGGGCTGCTGCCGGCGCCGTTCCTGGCCGCCGCCCAGGCGACGGTGGGGGTGCTGGGGCTACCGTGAACACCGAGCGGCGCCGGCGCACGGCCGCGCAGTTCCGCCGCATCGCCGATGTCTCGTCCATCGGCCTCGCCTTCCCGATTGCGATCGTGATCGGCTACTTCTTCGGCCGCTGGCTGGACGGGGTGTTCGGGACCTCCCCGTGGCTGATGGCCATCTTCAGCATCTTCGGGATCGTGGCCGGGTTCCTGAACGCCATCCGCACCGCTCTCCGGGTCGGTCGCGAGGAAGACGAGGCCGGCACGCGCCCCGGTGGGGAGGGGTGAGGTGGTCGCGCGACGGGCCCTGGCCAGCGGTTTGATGCTCACCCTGGCGGCCGCCTCGCTCGTGGTCTGGCTGGGTAAGCCATGGAGCGCGCTCGCCTTGACCGTGACGGCCGCCGTCGGTATGATCAACGGGCTTTGGCTTGAGGGGCTGCTGGTCGGCATGCTGCAGCCGGGCAAGGCGCGCGTGACGCGGGGCGCGGTGACGGTGCTGATCGGGCGCTGGGCCCTCTGGGGGCTGCTGTTCGTCTTGCTGTACCTGATGCGAAGCCGCATCGAGCTGTGGGCCGTGGCGGCGGGGGTCGCGTGCTTCCTCGCGGCCCTCGCGGGCGCCGCCATGAGGGCTCCGGAGCGCGGCGGCCGGGAGGAGTAGGGGGACGTGCGCCACGAGGTCTCGATCCTGCACCACTACTTCAACGCGCTCCTGGTGCGCCTGCTCGGCGCTCCACCGGAGGCGTGGCGCAAGGCGATGGGCCTCGAAGAGGAGCCCGGAGTCTGGCTGCCCGACCACGTGTTGATGGCCCTGCTCGTGGTGTTCATCGTCGGGGTGCTCCTGTGGGCCGCGCGCCGCGGCTTCTCCCTCGAGCACCCCTCGACGGGGCAGCAGGTCTTCGAGCTGCTGCTCACCGGCCTGCGCAACATGGCCGAGGACGTCATCGGCCATGGGATCGGCCGGCAGTTCGTGCCGTTCATCGCGGCGCTCGGGTTCTTCATCTTCCTCTCCAACTTCTTCGGCCTGATCTTCTTCCTGCAGCCGCCCACCGCGAACACCAGCACGACCTTCGCGCTCTCGTTGACTGCCTTCCTGTTCTACAACATCGCCGGCCTGCGGCGACACGGCCCGGTCGGGTACGCCAAGCAGTTCATGGGGCCGGTGTGGTGGTTGTTCCCGCTCATGGTTCCGATCGAGATCATCTCGCACCTTGCGCGCATCCTGTCGCTGGCTTTGCGTCTGTTTGGCAACATCTTCGGCGAGCACTCGGCGACCGCTATGTTCCTCGGCATCCTGCCGTTTTTCGTGCCGGCAATGATGGGGCTGGGGATCATGGGGGCAATCATCCAGACGTTCATCTTCATCATGTTGACCGCGGTCTACGTATCCGGGGCCGTGGCCGAAGAGCACTGACGGAGACGACACCTGCGAAGGAGGAACGGTAGATGAGGAAGCAGAAGCTGGCCTTGGTTCTCGGATTGATACTCGTGGCGGTCGCAGCCCCCGCGCTTGCGGCCGAGGAGGGCGGAGCCGCGTCGCCCGCCATGCGTGACGTGGGCAAGTTCATCGCCGCGGCGTTCGTGCTCGGCCTGGCGGCCTTTGCCGGCGCCTTCGGCCAGGCCAAGGCCGTGGCCTCGGCGTGCACCAGCATGGGGCGCAACCCGGGTGCGGCCGGCCCGGTGCGAATCACCATGCTGCTCGGCGTGGCGTTCATCGAGTCGTTGGTCATTTACGCCCTCGTCATCGCTTTCATGATCCTGGGCAAGTGAAGTCGCTTCGCGGCGACCTGGAGCGACTTCAACCTGACCCTGCGTGCCGCGCAGGGGAAGGGTCCCACACGTGCTGAGATCACGGGCGCGTCCACGCGCGGACGACGGTCCGGCCCGCCGGTGATGGGCCGGGCTTGCCTTTTCTGGCGCCCGCACGCCGGAGCCCCCACCGCCATACCGATTCCGGCGCGCCACGGGCTGACCGTTCGGCCCGTGGGCCGGCGGAACGCCCCGGTGGGGGCGCGCTCGCAGGCGTGACAGCCCCCGTTTCGGGCAATTCCGGCATGGAAAACCGGTCTCCGGACAGGGTGATGGTGCGCTTAGTAGCTGCGTTTTTCGCTGCGATCGCGTCCATGTTTTGTCGAGGTATTGACATTGCAACTCTGACTCAGTTACGATTAGTGGCGTCGTGGAGGCGAGCATGAACGACCAAAGTTCCTGGAACTTCGAGAATGCCGAGCTTCCGTTTCGCGACCAGCTGTACAAGACGGCGCTGCGCCTGGCCCGCAGCTCGGAGGACGCTGAAGATCTCCTCCAGGAGACCTACCTCAAGGCCTACCGTCACTACGCCTCCTTCCAGCCGGGCACCAATCTGAAGGCGTGGTTGTTCAAGATCCTGAAGAACACCTTCATCAACGAGTACCGCCGCCGCAAGCAGCTGCCGGCCCAGGTGGACTTCGCCGAGCTCGAGGGAACCTTCGAGTCGGCCGTGGTCAACACCAACTCGGTTGTGACCCGATCACCCGAGGAGGAGCTGATGGAGGTCTCGCTGGACGGCGAGGTGCGCGCGTCGCTGAAGGCGCTGCCCCACAACTACAAGGTGGTGGTGCTGCTGGCGGACATCGAGGGGTACGCCTACAAGGAGATCGCCGACATCCTCGCGATCCCGGTGGGCACGGTGATGTCGCGCCTCTACCGCGGCCGCCGGCTCCTCGAGAAGGCCCTGCTCTCCTACGGCGTCCGCTACAACTACCTGCACCAGAGGCCGCACCGCTTGCGCTCCGAGAACCTCGACGTGGACCGCATGTTCTCGGCCGGCCCGGCGGCACCTGCCGGCCCGCGTGTGCACTGACCAGCGTTTTTCACCGGCACGAACAATGGGAGCCTCGCGTGCGCTGGGCTCCTTCCGTTTTTGCTAGCATAGGCCTATGAAAGGCGCCGCCGCCGCGCTGCTGGTCGCTGCCGCCGCCTCCTCCGGAGGTGCGGCCGACCTGCCTACCGCCTCGGGGGGCACCTTCTCGATCTCCGAGTTCCTCGCCGGAGGCCCTGGAGTGCTCGTGTTCTGGAACTCCTGGCTCCCGCGCTGGGAAGAGTTCGCCGGGCTGATCCCGGAGGTCGAAGCCGCGGCGCGAAAGCGCTCGTGGCCGGTGGCGGTGGTGGTCTTCCAGGACCAGAGCACGGACTGGGCCGGCAGCGTTCCGCAGGGCAAGGGCGACTTCCCGGTCGTGATCGACCGCCGCGGTGAGCTGGTGCGGCGGTTCAAGGTGACGCGCGCGCCGGCCGTGCTGCTCGTTGAACGCGACGGCAGCGTCCGGGCGCGTTCCGGCCCCGATCCGGCCGAGGTCCGTCAGATGCTCGAGGGAATGGCGAACCGGTGAGCGTGGCCGACCGGGGGCTGGCCGCCCTTGCCCTCGTGGCCCTCTTCCTGTGCCGTCTGGCCGCGCCCGCCGGCGGGGCGCCGTCGCTGCCGCCACACCCTCTCCTGAAGGTGGCGCCCCTGCCCCTGCCGAGCTTCGTCCGAGAAGGGGTGTTGTCGCGCGGCGAGACGGTCGCCCAGCTCGCGGCAAGGCTGGGGCTCCCGCCCTCGGAGATGCCGCAGTGGCTGGCCGCGGTGCAGGGGCAGATCGATCCCCGCGCCCTCCCCGTTGGGCTCGCGGCCGAGGCGGTCGTCGACTCCGGGGGTGCCGTGAAGGCGCTGCGGCTGACCCCGGACTGGCGCAGCACGGTGATCGTGGAGCGCGGCCCCGACGGTCTGCGCGCCCGGCGCGAGGCCCGCCCCGTGGAGCGCCGGCTCGTGGTGGTCGAGGGCACCGTGCACTCGAGCCTCTTCGACGCTATGGGCGCCACCGGTGAGAGCGAGAACCTGGCGATGGAGCTCGCCGACCTCTTCCAGTGGGACATCGACTTCCACCGCGAGGTGCGCGAGGGCGACACCTTCGCCCTGCTCGTTGAGCGGGTGACCGCCGAGGGCGCGACCGTGGCGTACGGGCCCGTCCTAGCCGCCTCCTACACGAACCGCGACAGGCGGTACACCGCCGTGCGGTACGCGTTCGGAGGCGGGAAAGAGAGCTACTACGACGAGCACGGCAGCCCGCTCCGCAAGCGGTTCCTGCGTGCCCCGCTGCGGTTCTCCCGCCTAACCTCTCGCTTCTCCCTCTCTCGCATGCACCCGATCCTGGGCCAGCGGCTGCCGCATTGGGGTGTGGACTACGGCGCCCCCGTGGGGACGCCGGTCATGGCCACCGCCGAGGGGGTGGTGACGTTCGTGGGCTCGCGCGCGGGGACCGGCAACGAGGTCGAGATCTCTCACGCGGGCGGGTTCGTCACCGCGTACCTGCACCTCTCGCGGTTCGCGTCGGGCATCTGGCCGGGGGTGCGCGCGGGCCAGGGGCAGGTGATCGGTTTCGTCGGCAACACGGGCATGTCCACCGGCCCTCACCTGGACTACCGCATCACCAAGAACGGCCACCACATCAACCCGCTCACCGTCGGAAAGGAGCCGGCCCCGCCGCTCCCCAAGGGCGAGCTGCCCAGGTTCGCCAGGTGGGCCGGCGAGGTGCTGCCGCTGCTGGCCGCACCGGGCGCGGTGCCCGCCCAGCGGGTCGGCGACCTGCAGGCAGGCGCACCGATCCCGCTCTAGTCCGGGCGCGCACGTCGCCCGGGGCCCCGGTGCCGGTTTTCCTTCTCGAGGAATCCCCCGGACAAGGCGGGTACTCCGGCAGGGGGCGACGGGCAGGGTGGGACGCGCTAGGATGGCGGTGCGCCGGCTCGAACGTCCGGCGCGCGGAGGCCCGAGAGATGGCAGTGCCTCGCACGGTGCGTGCCCCGCGGGGCAGCAAGCTCTCCTGCAAGGGTTGGGGGCAGGAGGCCGCCCTGCGCATGCTGACGAACAACCTGGACCCTGAGGTGGCGGAGCACCCCCAGGACCTCGTGGTCTACGGGGGCAGCGGCAAGGCGGCCCGCAACTGGGAATGCTTCGATGCGATCGTGGCGAGCCTGAAGACCCTGGGCAACGACGAGACGTTGCTCGTGCAGTCGGGCAAGCCGGTGGGGATCTTCCGGACGCACGAGAACGCGCCGCGGGTGCTGATCGCCAACGCCAACCTGGTGCCCCACTGGGCGACGGCGGACGAGTTCCGCCGCCTGGAAGGGCTGGGGCTCACGATGTACGGTCAGATGACCGCCGGATCGTGGATCTACATCGGGACGCAGGGGATCCTCCAGGGAACGTACGAGTGTTTCGCGGCCGCGGCGCGCAAGCACTTCGGCGGTACCCTCCGCGGCAGGGTCGTGGTCACCGCCGGCCTCGGCGGGATGGGCGGCGCCCAGCCGCTGGCGGCCACCATGAACGGCGGCACCTTCCTGGCCGCCGAGGTGGACGAGACGCGCATCGACAAGCGGCTCGCCACCGGCTACCTGGACGAGAAGTTCTCCGACCTCGATACGGCGATCGAGCGCGCACTCGTGCTTGCGAAAAACGGCGAGGCGCGCTCGGTGGGCGTGGTCGCCAACGCCGGCGACCTGCTGGCGCGCTTGATTGCGCGCGGGATCGTGCCGGACGTGCTGACCGACCAGACCTCCGCGCACGACGAGCTCAACGGCTACGTGCCCAACCGGATGACGCTCGCCGAGGCGGTGAGGCTGCGCGGCGAGGACCCCGAGAGGTACAAAGCCGAGGCGTACCGGACGATGGCCGAGCACATGCGCTCGATGCTCGAACTGCAGCGCCGCGGCGCCGTCACCTTCGACTACGGCAACAACCTGCGCGGGCAGGCGATCAAGGCGGGGGTCGCCGACGCCTTCCAGGTCATCGGTTTCGTGCCGCTCTACATCCGGCCGCTGTTCTGCGAGGGCAAGGGGCCGTTCCGCTGGGTGGCGCTGTCCGGGAAGCCCGAGGACATCTACCGCACCGACACGGCGATCCTCGAGGCGTTCCCCGAGGACGAGGCGCTCTGCCGCTGGATCCGTATGGCGGGAGAGCGGGTGCACTTCCAGGGGTTGCCGGCGCGCATCTGCTGGCTGGGTTACGGCGAGCGCGCGCGGTTCGGGTTGATCATCAACGACCTGGTGGCTCGAGGGGAGATCTCGGCCCCGATCGTGATCGGCCGCGACCACCTGGACTCCGGCTCGGTCGCATCCCCCAACCGGGAGACCGAGGGGATGAAAGACGGTTCGGACGCGATCGCCGACTGGCCTCTGCTCAACGCGCTGCTCAACACCGCCGCGGGCGCCACCTGGGTGTCCATCCACCACGGCGGCGGCGTCGGGATCGGGTACTCGCAGCACGCGGGCATGGTGGTAGTGGCCGACGGCACGCCCGAGGCGGCGCACCGCTTGGAGCGCGTGCTCACCACCGACCCGGGCACCGGCGTGATGCGCCACGTGGACGCTGGGTACGAGGAGGCGATCGACTGCGCACGACGCACGGGTCTTTCGATCCCGATGATGCCGGGCGGCACGCGCTCCCGCTGAGGTTCGAGCTGTCGGGAGCCGCCGCTGCGCTGCTCGCCGCCCTGGCGGCGGGGCCCTGGCCCTCCCTGCCGGCGGCCTCGCTCTTTTGGCGGGTGCCGCTCGCCGCCGCGGCGGTGGCGTTCGCTTGGCGCGCGATCCCCCGCAGGGGCGCCGTCGTGGCAGCCGTGGTGCTGGCGGCGCTCACCCTGGACGCCTCCTTCCCCACGGTGCACGACGCCTCGGAGTTCGCCGCCTCGGTCAACGCGCGCGCCAGCGAGCTGGAGCGCAGGCTCGGTGCGCTCGCGGACGACGCGCGGCTCCACCGCATCCTGTACCCGGGTGGCGGCGAGGCGGAGCCGGAGGTCCCATTCGTCGTGGTTGCCGAGGCCTGGCGCTCGCTGCCGTTCCGGGTCGACTCTCTGGTGCTCGTGGACGAGCACGGGCTCCCGGTGGCGTGGACGGGGCCGGTGGCGCGGCTGCCGGTGCACATGCGGCTGCTCGGCGAGCGGACCGTCGCGGCCGAACCCGGCGTGGGCTCGGTCTGGCTCTGGTGGCGGGAGAGCGTGTTCGAGAGCGGCAGGCCGGTGGGCTCTCTCCTGGCGGGTGTGGAGCTGCCCGAGGACGGAAACCGGAGCGTGCTCGGCGCCTGGGCGGGCAGGGCTTCCGCGGCCTACCCGCGCCTCGACGGGTGGGCGCCGCCGGTTGCGCCCGGCCCCGCGCCTCCGCTCGGCCTCGAGGTGCGCCCGGTGCGGGCGGTGGCGTGGAGCGCGCCAGCCCTGGCGCTTCTCGTGGTGCTCGTGGTCCTGGCCGTCGGGAGGCCGCCGGCCGTTCTGGGTGCGGTGGTGGCGGGGGCGCTCGTGATCCTCCCGCTGCTGGGATGGCTGGAGCGGGGGTGGTGGCTGGCCGGCGCGATCGCGGCGGCCGGCGTGGCCGCCGCGCGGCTGCCGCACACCTCCGCCTGGAGGGCCGTCAAGGCGGCCGTCGTCGGGGTATTGGCCTGGAGTCTCGCTGGACTCCTCGATCTCACGAGCCTCGGCCCGGTGCCCGAGCGACTCCTCGTGCCGGGCGCCCTGCGCTGGGCTGTGGTCGCCGCGCTCGCCCTCCTGGTTCGCAACGCGTCCCGCGGCAGCGGTCCACTGCCCTGGCCGGTCCGCCTGGCGGCGTGGGTTCTCCTAGCGGCCGGGGTGGTGACGGCCGATGCACCGATGCTCGGCGTCGGCGCCGCGGCCGTCACGCTGCTCGGGCTTCCGGGCCAGGGACTCCTGCTGCCTGCGCTGGTGTCCGCCGCCCTGCTGGTAAGCGGGGATGACGCCGCCCGACGGACCGAGCTCGTTGCGACGACGGAGTCCACCCTCGCGCGGCTGGAGAGCGTGCAGGCGCCGGCGAGGGCGCTTCTGGCCACGCTGCCCGAGAGCGCGCTCGCGACGATGGTGCGGCTCGAGCCAGCCGAGCGCCTGGTCGTGCTGGGCAGGCTCGCGACCTGGCTCGGCCTCGCGGACACGCTGCCGGGGGCCTCCCTCGTGCTCACCGACCCGGGCGGGGAGGAGGCGGGAACCTGGGGTGAGGCGGCGATCCAAGTGGAGGGGGCGCCGCGCGAGCTGGCCTCGCGAGCCCTCCAGAACGGGTGGCAGGTGGGGATCCTGGCGCCGCCGCCGCCCTACGACGTGCTGGCCGGCCTGACGGCGGCCGGTGTCCGGGTGCCGGTGGCGGTGTTCGATCGCTCCGGGGCCCCCACCAGCCGCGGTGCGACGTTTCGGCCTCTCTCACCGTTCGTGGTGGGCAAGGCCCTCGCGGACGCACGGAGCTGGGGACGCGTGGGCGTGGGGGAGCGCGAGTTCGCCTCGTATCTCCGCTCGCGCCGCGACGCGGTGCTGGCCGTGCCGTGGATCCGCCCGCCGCTGGCCGAGGCGGGGCTCACACTGGCCGCCCTCGCGCTCTGGGGGATGTTTCCGCTGGCGGTGTTGGAGCGCCGGCGGCGCTGGCTGAACTGGTGGAGACGGCGGCGAACCTTTGGCGGGCGCGTGCAGGTGCTCGCGGTGGCGACCGCGGTTCTGCCGGTGCTCTTGCTGGGCCAGCTCCTCCCGCTGCAGTGGAACCGCCAGCAGGAGAAAGCCCGCCTGGAGCTCGGGCGAGCGGTGAGCCAGCTCCTGGCGACGGCCCGGTGGGAGGAGGGGCTGTCCTGGCTGGTGCGCGAGATGGGGGGCGTCGTTGCGGTGTACCGCTCGGGGAAGCTCGTCTCCTCCACGCGGCCGGATCTCGTGGCGGAGGGCAAGGTGCCGTGGCTGCCGCCGCCCGAGGCGTACGTGCGCTCGGTGCGCGGCTGGCAGGAGCCGGTGGTCCGGGGGCAGCAGGAGACCGACGTGTTCGCGCCGATGCGCGGGGAGCAGCCGGTCGTGGTCGGCGTGGTCGGTCTGCACGTTCAGGCGCTGGGCCGCAGCCCGTCACCGGGGGAGTGGTTCGCGGTCACGGGCATCCTCGCCATGACGGTGGCGCTCTCGACCGCCCAGCGGCTCGGACAGCGGCTGGGGCGGCCGCTCCGCCGCCTGGTGGGGGCGGCGAACCGCCTGCAGCGGGGAGAACGGTTCGTGGGGCTGGAGACCGGCGGCGACGAGGACGTGCGGGCGCTCGGTCGCGCGTTCGCCACCATGGCGCGCGAGGTGCAGCGCCGCGAGGAGGAGCTTCGCCGCGAGCGCGACCTGCTGGAGCGGGTGCTGGAGACCCTCTCCGCTGCGGTGCTCGTGGCCGATGCCGACGGTCGCGTCGAGCTGGCCAACCCTGGTGCCCGGCAACTCCTGGGCGGGGACGAGCTGATCGGGGATCTTGCCAAGCGGTTCGCGCCCGAGATCTCCGCGCTGGCCTCCCGCGCGGCCTCCGGAGAGCGGGCGGAGGAGACCGTCCGTCCGTCCGCCTCGCCGGAGGCCGTGTGGCGGGTCACGGGGTTGCCGCTGCCGGGCGGATCGGGTCGGGTGCTGGTGGTGATGGAGGACCTCTCCGAGCTGGCGCGGGCGGAGCGCTTGGCATCGTTCGCGGAGCTCGCCCGCATCGCCGCTCACGAGGTCAAGAACCCGCTCACGCCGATCCGTCTCTGGGCCGAGGAGCTCAACGCGGCGTTGGCCCGCGGGCCCGGCGACGTGGTAGAGGTGGCGCGGGTGGCAGCCCAGGAGATCCTCGAGCGCGTCGAACACCTGCGCGAGGTGGCCCAGGGGTTTGCAAACCTGGTCGCCCTCGAGCACTGGGAGCCTGAGGTGATTGACCTCGCGGAGCTGACTCGCGAGGTTGCCGCAGAGTACGACGTCCTGCGCCAGCGGGGAATCGACCTCCGCGTTCTTACAGACGAGGCGGAGATCGTGGCCGACGCCCAGTGGATCCGGCGGGCCCTCCGCCACCTACTCGAGAACAGCGCCCGGGTCGTGGCGGGGCGCGGGGGCGAGGTTGTCGTGGCGGTGCGGCGGGTCGGCGACCGGGCGGTGCTCTCGGTGCGCGACAGCGGGGGAGGGGTCCCACCCGAGCTGCTCGGCCGGCTGTTCGAGCCGCACTTCTCCACCACCAGCGAAGGGAGCGGGCTGGGCCTCGCCGTGGTCCAGCGCGTCGCAGCCCGCGCCGGCGGGAGCGTGGAGGCGAGGAACGTGGACGGCGGCCTCGAGGTCCGGCTCGTCTTCCCGCTCAAGCTCTGAGGCTGGTAGCATGAAGATGGTGACGAGGAGATTACGGGCTGTCTGTGCTGGTCTGCTGCTGGCCGCGTCGGCGGCTGCCGCCCAGAACCCCAGGGCGCTCCAGCACCGCGTGTGGCTGCTGGGGGGCGTACCGGACCAGACGACCCTCACCGCGCTCCGGAGCGGCGGCGTGGACGGCCTCGTGCTGCCGGTCGGGGAGGTCCAGCTCGGCGACGCCTCGGCCAACCTCATGCTGACGCCGCTCCCGGACCTTGGCGCGCTCGCAGGCTGGCCGGTGACTCCCCTCGTCTGGGTCGAGACCAGCGGCAAGGCGAGCGGCGACCCTGCAGCGTTCGCGTCGCAGGTCATCCCCGCGCAGCGCATGTTCAAGGGGGGCGCCGCCCTGCTGCTGGCGTCCCGGCACTACGCGCCCGGCCTGGTGAGCTTTGCCATGACAGTGGCCCGCAAGCTTGGGCAGACCGTCGAGCTGGCCCTTCCGGCCCAGGACCTCGTCCAGCACATGCCGATCGCCGGCTGGAAGGACATCCGTCCCGTGGCGGTAGCCTTCGGCAACCCCTCGGCGCTCGGATTCCCCCAGACGACGCTGCAGGACGATCGGGTGGCGCTCGACGGCCTCGACGCCGCGCTCGTGACGTACCGTGGGGCCATCGTGGTCGCTCCCCGTTCGACGCCTGCGCCGGGTCCGGCCGGAGCATCGCTCGCATCGATCGTCGGCGGCCAGACCGCGATCTACCGGCCCGGCGAACGGGGCGACGTCTTCCAGCTGCGCAAGGCGGTGGATTGGGGAGGCGTCACGATCGAGGCCGGCCAGAGCGTCACGGTCGAGGTCGTGGACACCGCGTGCTACCACCGCGACCTCGGTCTGCTGCTCCGTCCGGTGCGTCCGCTGCTGGCGGGGTGGGACACCGTCGGCTTGCCCGCCCCCGAGCCCGCGCTGGGTATGAGCCAGGAGGCGTTCCTGGCGTACCTGCGGGGGGGCGAGCCGTTCCCCAGGCCGCAGGTGGTGATCGGGTGGCCCGAGGGGGCGGTGATGCGGGTGTCGGTGGCCAATCCCACCCCGCAGGCGAGCGCGCTCGCCACCACCGGCAACTGGGTGGAGCTGCGCTTCGAGGGCACCGAGGTGCGCGACGTGCAACTGGGGGATTTCTCCGGGATGGAGTTTGGGCGCCCGACTGGGGGCGTCTGGCGCGGCACGGTCGCTCGCGACGCCTCGGCGCTGCGCCTCTACCTCACCTACGTGCCCCCGCAGACGCGGGTCACCGGGTGCGTGGTCACCTTCCTCTCACGGCCGCGTTCGGTGGCGACGCGGTGGAGGGTGCGCCTCGGTGACGGCAGCGACGTGAGCGGGCCGCTGGAGGCGGTGCCGCTCACGACGCGGTAAGAGAGCTCAAAAGCTCCACGACCGCGGCCGCGCCCCCGACCCGAAGCCCGTCGGCGACGAGCCAGGCACCCACCCACGAGCCCTGTACCCGCACCTCGCCGCAGACCATCTTCACGTCTTCGGCGGTTCCTCTGGCGGTGACCGTCTCGTGGCGGTGCCCGAGGCGCAGGCCCGGTGTCGCGCGCAGCAGCGACCGGACCTTCTCGAGGGTGGCCTGCTTTCCGCAGCGCAGCTGGAGGGTTGCCAAGTGGCCGTGGAAGACGCCCGCGTCGATGACGTGAAGGCGCCGCTCGAGGGTGGGGAACAGCTCACCCAACTGGGAGTCCAGGGTGGCGAGCCGCTCCCCCATCGCCGGGGCGAGGTCGAAGGCGAGGACCGCGGGCAGGTGCACGGGGGTGCGCGTCGGGCGCCCGGAGAGGCGCGCCGCGCCCTGCGCGGCCAGCTCCTCCAGCGCTTCCGCGCCGAACTCCGAGGCCGGGCAGACGACCGTGAGGTGCAGCGCCTCGGGGGCAAGCGGCCAGAGCGCGGCGAGCCAGCGCGCCGGGGCGGCGAGCGCAGGGTCCGGGAGGTGGTACCAGGGGAGTCCGCGTCGCATGAAGGGCGGCGCGTTCAGCACGCAGGCGGCTTCGTCCCCGCCCACCCCGGGCTGGGTGCAGTCCACCAGCGCCACGGCCGGGTTGGTGCGCATCCAGGCGAGCAAGCGCTCGGCGACCTCGGGCGCGGGGCGGCTCGTGACGACCACTGCGGTGCTGCCGCCGAGCTCGGCGGGATCCAGCAGGGGGGCCACCAGGACAGCCTCGCCGGCAATCTCGGCGAGCACGTGCTCCGGGTCCGCTCCGGTGTGGAAGAGCCTCCGGGGCACCTCGGGGAACGTCCTCGCGATGCTCTTCGCAACCTCGCGGCCGAGCAGCGAGGTGGGGTCAAGAATGCTCAGCGTCCGCACGTGGGGTGGAAGCACCGGTCATCTGGACGACCGCCGGAGGGGCGGCCTCTGCCGGCCTGCGGCGCAGCCTACGGAGCGCCCACTCCACTGGGCCGGCCACGAGGTAGGAGCCGAGGAGGAGCGCCATCGCCGGCAGCGGCGTGAACGCGATCACCGCGACGACCGCGGCGATCGTGAAGAACGCGGTCGCCGGCCAGCGCTGGCGCAGGTTGTAGTCCTTGAAGGAGCGGTAGGGGATGATGGACACCATCAGGATCGACACGAGGAGCACGAACAGCGAGGCGGCGGCCGCCAGCCCTTTCTCGACCAGCGGCTCGGGGGCAACCAGCACCATCAGGGTGAGCGCCCCCGCTCCTCCCGGGATCGGCAGCCCGACGAAGAAGCGGCGGTCGATCTGGCTGGCCTTGACGTTGAAGCGGGCGAGGCGCACCGAGCCCGCGACCAGGAAGAGAAACGCGGCCGCCCACCCCCACCGCCCCATGCCGCGCAGCCCCCACTGGTAGACGAGCAGGGCGGGTGCGATTCCGAAGCTGACCACGTCGGCCAGCGAGTCGTACTCCTTGCCGAACTCCGAGGTGGACCTGGTGAGGCGGGCGATGCGTCCGTCCAGGCCGTCCAGCAACCCGGCGAGCAGGATGAGCCACCCGGCGCGCTCGAGCTGGTCGTGCAGGGTGTACAGCACCGCAGCGAAGCCGCACAGCATGTTGCCGACCGTGAAGAGCGAGGGGAGCAGGTAGATCCCGCGCCGCAGCGATTCCCGCGCGGGGCGCCGGTGGCGATGAGCGCGGCGTTCGCGCCGGACCCTCATGCGGGCACCGGGGAAGGTAGGCGCGCGACGCAGGTGAGCCCAGCGCGTGTCCGCTCGCCTGGCTTCACCTCGATGGTCGCCCGCTGCGGGAGGAAAAGATCCACACGCGAGCCAAACTTGATCAGCCCGACACGCTCGCCACGCGTCACCTCCTGGCCGGGCGTCAGATCGCACACCACGCGGCGGGCGACGGCACCGGCGATCTGCTTGTAGGCCACGGCCCCGCCCGACCCCTCGATCAGCACGAAGCTGTGCTCGTTCAGGTCAGAGGCCTTGTCGCGGTACGCGGGGAACTTGGAGCCGCGGTTGTGGCGGGCCTCGCGCACCGTGCCGGAGATCGGCGCGCGGTTCACGTGCACATTGGCCGGCGACATGAAGATCGAGACCTGCTTGGGCAGCCCCATCCCAGCGAGCACGGCGGGGGCGCTCCCGACCGAGAGCACCTTGCCGTCGGCGGGTGCCAGCACCACGTCGGGCGGGGCGTCCGACTGGCGGGCCGGGTCGCGGAAGAACGCCAGGCAGGCCAGCATGGCGAGCCAGAGGACGACCGCCACCACCGGGTATCCGAACACCCAGGCCAGGATCCCGGCCAGGGCCGGGACGAGCACGTAGGGATAACCTTCCGGGGCTAACGGCAACATCGGGGCTCTAGCTATGGCTGCGGAGGCGGGCTTCCATCTGATCCTTGAGCTGGAGCTTTTCCCTCTTGAGACGCTTCTCCTCCTGGTCCTCCTCGGTGGTGAGCCAGCCCTTGTGGGTCAGCTCCTCCAGCCTTTTCACCCGCTTGCGGTGCTCCTCGAGGAGCCGACGGTACTCCGGGTCCTGGTCCGCCAGTTGCTCGCGCAGTTCTTGCGACGGCGTCATGAACACCTCCGGGGTTGGTTGGGTGCCAGCCGCATCCCGGGGTCATGCTAGCACAGGTGCGAGGGCTAGAATCCTGCCCGTGGAGGAGCTTCGTTTCGCCTGCGACGCCATGTTGGGCCGCCTGGCCCGCTGGCTGCGTTTCGCCGGGTTCGACGCCACCTTCCTCCCCGACCTCCCCGATTTCGCCGTCGCTGGGATGGCCCGCGCCGAGGGGCGCTGGCTGCTCACCCGGGACCGCAAGCTGGCCGCGCAGGCGGGGCCCCGGGTGGTGCTGCTGCGGGGGCGCGGTGTGGGCGAGCAGGTGGGCGAGTTGCGCGTCCGGCTGCCGATCGGGGTCCAGCGGGAGCGCTTCTTCACCCGCTGCTCGTGCTGCAACGCAGTGCTGGTCGAGGTCCCCAGAGAGACCGTCCGCGAGCGGGTGCCGCCGTACGTTGCGGTGCACGCCGACCGCTTCACCGGCTGCCCGGGGTGCGGGCGGGTGTACTGGTCGGGGACCCACCCGAGGCGCATCCACCGCCAGCTGGAGGCGTGGTTTTGCATGTGAACAGATTCACAAGAACGCTGGCGGGGGCAACCCTCACGGCGTGGTGAGGGCGAGCGCCACCGCTGAGCCGCCGCCGGCGGCCGCGGCGACCAGGGCGGTGCGCGGCTTCCCGGAGAACGCCCGGAAGCCGGCGTCCGCGAGGTGCTCGGGCGCCGGCCAGGCGATGGTGGCGGTGCCCGCCAGGAGGTGGGCGGCGAGGAGCGCCCGCACGGTGCCGGAGAACGCCCCCTCGCCGAGGCGGTCCGCGACCGAGAACGCGGCCGGGCGGTGGGCGCCGAGGACGGCCCGCAGGGCTTCGAGCTCCAGGGCTGCAAGGGCCGGGATCCCGTTGGAAAGGCTCACCACGAGGTCCACGTCGGCGGGGGCGAGGGAGGCGCGCTCCAGCGCCTCCCGGCAGGCGTGCACCAGCGCCTCGGGCCGGGTCGGGTAGCGGTGCGGCGGCGCCTGGGCGCCGGCCGAGCCCCACCCCGCGAGCACGGCCAGTGGGGCGGGTCCGGGCTCGCGGGCGAGCGCCAGCACCCCCGCGCCCTCCCCCAGGACCATTCCCGGGCGTCCCGCCTTGCGCAGCGCCCCGAGGCGCTCGTACCCCTCGGCGTTGATCCAGTCGGCCTCGTCCACGCCGCACGCGAGGACCGCGTCGGCACGGCCGCACTGCAGCGCCCGTGCCGCCTCGGCCAGCGCCCGCAACCCCCCCGCCTGCTTCTCGGCGAAGGTGAGGCTTGGCCCGCCCAGCTTCTCGAGGATGCCGAGCTGGCTTGCGGGGGCGTTGGCCACGGTGGATGGGAACTGTGCGGGGGGCGCCTCCTCCGGCGAGGTCAGGAACACGGCCCGCAGCACCTCCAAAAGCGCCGACGTGCCTGCGCTCCAGGTCGCGGCCGAGACCCCGATCCTCTCGCGGGGCCAGGGGAGCGGATCACCGAGCGGCGCGAGCGCCTCGTGTGCCGCCACCGCCAGGAGGCGGGCCGGGCGGTCGAGGCGGCGGGCCACCAGCGGCGGCAGCACCTCGCGCGCCGAGAAACCGCGGCAGACGGCCACGGGAAGCGGCGGCGCGTCGGGGCGCTCGAGGCCGAGGGGCGGCTGCCACCCCGCCTCGGCGACCACCCGCAGCAGCGCCGGCACACCGGTCCCCGCGGCGGTCACCGCGCCGGAGCCGAGCACGAACACCCCGGGCGCGCTCACGCGCAGCTCCCGAGCACCAGCACCCCGGAGTTGCCCCCGAAGGCGAACGAGGAGGAGAGCGCCACGCGCACGGTCGCGGGCCGCCCGGTCCCCGGGATCGGGTCCACCGGGCAGGCGGGGTCGGCCTCGGCGAAGCCCGCGGTGGGCGGGAGCGTGCCGCGCGCGATGGCGAGCGCCGTCACGGCCGCCTCGATCCCGCCCGCGGCACACAGGCAGTGGCCGAGCGCCCCCTTGATCGAGGAGACCGGGACCTCCGGGAGCCTTTCGCGGAACACCCTCAGGTAGGCCGCGCACTCGGCGGGGTCGTTCTGCTCGGTCGCGGTGCCGTGGCCGTTGATGTACCCCACGTCCCCCTCGGACACCCCGGCGTCGGCGAGGGCGGCGCGCACGGTGCGCTCCCACGCGTTGCCGGACGGCTCGGGCTGGGTCATGTGGAACGCGTCGTTGGTGACCCCGTAGCCGAGCACCCGCGCGTAGGAGCGTGCGCCGCGCCGGCGGGCGTGCTCCGCCTCCTCGACCACGAGCAGCGCGGCCCCCTCGCCGAGCGAGAGCCCCCTGCGCCGGCGGTCGAACGGTCTCGCCGGCTCGGGGTCGACCGCGCGGAGCGAGTTGAACCCCGCGTAGGTCAGACGGCAAAGCGCGTCGGTGCCGCCCGTGAGCGCGATCGGAACCTCGCCTCCGGCGACCAGCTCCGCCGCCATCCCCACCGCGATGGTGGAGGAGGAGCACGCGGTGGTGACGGTGATCCGCGGCCCGGCCAGGCCGAACGCCTCCGCCACCCTGTCGGAGGGCGCGTCCTGGGGGACCTCGATCAGCTCAGAAAGGCCGCGGACCCGCGGGCCGCCCCGGAGGCGGCGGGCCACGAACCCCTCGGCTTCGAACAGCCCGGCGGTGCCTCCGCCCAGCACCAGCGCCCACGGGCGCCGCCCCTCCCTCGACACGCCCGCGTCGGCGAGCGCCTCGGCGGCCGCGGCGAGGGCGAAACGGCTGGCGCGGCTGGCGCGGCGCTCCACGGAGCGTGGGAGCGGCGGGAGCCGCAGGGAGGCGTCGTCCACCTGCGCCGCGATCCGGGTGCGGTAACCGGCGGGGTCGAAGAGCGAGAGCGGACCGATGCCGCTCTCGCCCGCCAGAAGCCGCCTCCAGGTTGTCTCACGATCCGGCCCCAGGGCGCTCACCAGCCCGATGCCGGTAATCCAGGCCTCGCGCATGCCGGAGTGAGTATAGCGGAGCGGCGCGAGGCTACGCTGGTACGGTGTCGCGCCGCACGCTCCGGCGCCTCGGCCTCTCGTTTGTCGGGGGGACCGTCGCTGCCCGCGGTTGCGGTCGCCCTCGCCCTTCCGACGCTGCTCGTGGAGGGGTGGTGGCGGGAGGCGGCGGAGCGCCGGCGCGGGCAGGGGATCTTCGGCCGCTACGTGGCCCCGGACATCCTGCGTGTCTTGCTCGAGCACCCCGAGCTGGCGCACCTGGGGGGCGAGCGCCGCCGAATCGCGGTGCTGTTCTCCGACATCCGGTCCTACACCACCCTCTCGGAGAAGATGGCCCAGGAGGAGGTGGTCGGCTGGCTCAACGAGTACTTCTCGACGCAGGTGGCGGTGATCCACGCCCACCGCGGCACCGTGGACAAATTCATCGGCGATGCGGTGATGGCGTTCTGGGGGCGCCGTTGGCACAGTCCGGGCAGGAGCGTCTGGCGGCCTCCTGCGCGGCGGAGATGGTGCGCGCCGCGAGGCGTCTGGCCGAGCAGTGGCGGCAGCGAACCGGGCCGCCGCTGGCGATCGGGGTGGGCATCGCGACCCGCGACGCGGTGGTGGGGACTATCGGGTCGGACGAGCTGCGCGCCTACGCCGCCATCGGGGACACGCTCAACCTTGCCTCCCGCCTCGAGGGCAGGACCAAGGACCTCGGCGTGCCGGTCGTCCTCGACGAGGCCACGACCCGGGCGTGCGAGCTCAGGGTGCGCGAGGTGGGTGAGATCACGGTCAAGGGGAGGGCGGTGGAGGTGCGGGTCGACACGCTCACGGGGCTCGACGGGGTACAATGACGGCGATCCGAAGGAGCGGGCAATGCTCAAAGAGTTCAAGGAGTTCGCGATGCGCGGCAACGTCCTGGACATGGCAATCGGCATCATCATCGGCGCCGCGTTCGGGCGGATCGTGTCGTCGCTCGTCAACGACGTGATCATGCCGCCGATCGGTCTGCTGCTGGGCAAGGTCGACTTCTCGAGCCTCTACTTCAACCTCTCCGGCACCCCGTTTGCGAGCCTGGCAGATGCCAAGAAGGCCGCCGCACCCGTCATTCCGTACGGTGCCTTCCTCAACACGATCCTGGATTTCGTGGTCGTCGCGTTCGTGATCTTTCTCCTGATCCGGCAGGTGAACCGCTTCAAGCGCCAGCCGGAGGCCGCCCCCGCGACGACCAAGGAGTGCCCGTACTGCCTGTCGGTGATCGCGCTCAAGGCGACCCGTTGTGGACACTGCACCGCGCAGCTGCCCTCCTCCTAGCACCCGTTGCCCCCGAGATGCCCCTGAGTCGACCGGCGTTTGGGTGTCTGGGTTTCAGGGGAGCCGTGACCGCGCGCGGATGCCGGGCTCGGTCCCGTCGCGATGAAACCCTCGCCGAGCAGTCGCGTACACGAAGAAGTTACCTACCGGTCGGTAGCCAGTTGACAACCGGGAGTCGCTGGCGATACTTACCGGTAGGTAGGCACCGGTCCCTTGGACCGGTGCCCGTTCCTCACTGGAGGGCGAGATGGACGAACACGGCACCGCGCTCATGCACCACGCCGACACCGTGGAGGGGAGGCTCATGACCTCCGCCATCGCGCTGTTCGCCCGCAAGGGGTATGCGGCAACCACGGTGCGTGAGATCGTCGAAGCGGCGGGGGTCACGAAGCCGGCGCTCTACTACTACTTCGGCAGCAAGGAAGGGATCTTCCTGGCCATGATGGGCGAGGCGCTGCACGAGTTCGAGGCGACGGCGGCTCGCGCCCTCGAAACCGAGGGGTCCGCCGAGGAGCGCATCCTGCGCTTTCTCGACGGCATGTTCGCCCTGCTGCTCGAGCACCTCGACGTCATGCGGGTGTTGGACGCGATCTACTACGGCCCCCATCAGGGCGCCCCCCCCTTCGACTTCGAGGCAATTCACAAGCGTTTCACCGAGGTCATTGGACGGCTGGTTCGTCAGGGGATGGAGTCGGGGGAGTTCCGTCGCGGCGACCCGGATGACCTGACGTGGGCGATCGTCGGCCCGTTCGAGGTCGTGCGCGGCATGAGCCTTTCGCAGCCCGAGATGGACTTCGGCCGCGACAGGCTCGCCAGGCTGCTGAGGGTGGTGTTCGAGGGTGTTTGCGCGAAAGAGGAAGGGGAGTCGGTGCGATGAAACGGACGATGGCAGCAGCAGGGATTCTCGCTTTGTTGATCGTGACGGCGTCGTGCTCGCGGGCAGGGGAAGGTGAGGCAACCCAGGCGGGCGGCAAGCCGTTGATCGCGGTCGAGGTGACGCCGGCCGTCACGGGCGAGCTGGTGCAGACGATCGACGTCGTTGGCTCGCTCGCGCCCAAGTTCGCGACCGACATCAAGTCGGAGTTCACCGCGGTGGTGAGCGAGGTCTACGTCACCGAGTGGGTCCACGTGGCGAAGGGCCAGCCGCTGGCCAAGCTCGACACCCGCGAGGGTGCGCTCGCGCTCGAGTCGGCCAAGGCCTCGCTGATGCAGGCCGAGGTGAATGAGACGCGGGCGAGCCGGGAGCTGGAGCGCACCGCGAAGCTCAAGGAGTTCGGCCTCGCCACGCAGCAGAACCTCGACGACGCCCGCACCGCGAAGGACGCCGCCGCGGCGGCCACGTCGGCCGCGCGGGCGGCGGTCAGGTCGATGGAGACGCGCCTCGAAAAGGCCATCATCCGCGCCCCGATGGACGGCGTCGTCGATTTCCGCGGGGTGAGTGTCGGCGACCGCGTCGAGAACATGGGCGGCAACTCCCCGATGTTCCGCATCGTGGACAACCGGCTGCTCGACCTGACGGTCACCGTGCCCTCGACAAAGAGCGCCACACTCCGCGTCGGCCTGCCGCTCGAGTTTGTGACCGACGGGGTTCCCGGGCGGACGTTCCGCGGGACGGTGCGGTTCATCAACCCCACCGTGAGCGAGTCCGACCGTTCGGTCAAGATCGTGGCCGAGGTCCCCAACGAGGACGGCGCGCTGCGCGGAGGCGTGTTCGTCAAAGGGCGCATCCGGACCGGCGAGCGCGCAGGCGTGCTGCAGATCCCGCGCGCCGCGTTGCTCTCGTGGGATGTCGAGGGTAACAGCGGTGAGATCTTCGTGATCAACGACGACGTGGCCGAACGGCGCGCGGTGCGGACCGGCGAGGTCACGGGCGAGGCGGTAGAAATCACTCAAGGGATCGCCGCTGGGGACAGGGTCGTGACGCGCGGCGGCTTCAACCTGCGAGCGGGCGACCGTGTGCAGATCGCGAAACCTAAAGGGGCGTAGGCCATGTTCCTCTCCAACCTGTCCATCAAGCGGCCGGTCTTCGCCAGCGTGATGATCCTCGCGCTGGTGACGCTCGGGTTGTTTTCGTGGCGCCGTCTTCCCATCGACATGATGCCGGACGTCGAGATCCCGGTGCTCTCGATCGTAACGGAGTTTCCCGGGGCCTCGCCTGAGACCGTCGAGCGCGAGGTCACCAAGCGCATCGAGGAGGCCGTCAACCCCATCTCGGGGGTCAAGCACGTGATCTCGGTCTCGCGCGAGGGTCTCTCCAGCGTCGTCGTGGAGTTCAACCTCGAGGTGAAGATCAACGACGTGTCACAGGAGGCGCGCGCCAAGATCAACGCTATCCGCAGGGAGCTTCCGGAGGGCATGAAGGAGCCGGTGATCCAGAAGTTCGACTTCGCCGCGATGCCGATCGTGTCGCTGGCCGTGCGTTCGAGCGTCCTCAACCCCCGCGACCTGACGACGCTCGCCGACCGCAAGGTCAAGCGCCGCCTGGAGAGCATCGCGGGTGTCGCCAAGGCCAAGCTCGTGGGGTCGTCCAGGCGCGAGGTGGCGGTGAACCTCGAACCTGCCCGCCTCCAGGCGCTCGGCATGGGCGTCGACGAGGTGGTGTCCGGATTGCGATCGGAGAACGTCAACACGCCGCTCGGCCGCCTCAACCGCGGCGGTACCGAGATGCCGATCCGGATCTCGGGCAAGCCGAAGGAGGTCCAGGAGTACCCGGCGATGGTGATCGCCCGCCGCGGTACACAGCCGATCAGAATCGGCGACGTGGCCGAGGTGGTGGACACCGTGGAGGAGCAGCGCTCACTCGCTCTGGTCAACAGCGAGCCCGCGGTGGCGATCGACATCACCAAGCAGACCAAGGCCAACACCGTGCAGGTGGTCGACGCGGTCAAGCAGGCGGTCGCCGACCTCGGCAAGGAGCTTCCTGCGGGTACCGAGATTCAGATCGTGCGCGACAGCTCGGTGTTCATCCGCGACGCCGTGGCCGACGTGCAGATGACGCTGGTCCTGGGAGCCCTCCTCACGATCCTCATCGTGTTCTGCTTCCTCAATTCGTGGCGGTCCACGGTGATCACCGGCCTGACGCTCCCGATTTCCGTGCTCTCCTCGTTCATCGTCATGTACTTCCTGAATATGACCCTTAACATGCTGACGCTGATGGCGCTGTCGCTGGCGATCGGGCTCCTGATCGACGACGCAATCGTGGTGCGGGAGAACATCGTGCGCCACCTGGAGCGCGGCGAGGACCACTTCACGGCCGCCCGCGAGGGCACGACTGAGATCGGCCTCGCGGTTCTGTCGACCTCGATGTCGATCATGGCGGTGTTCGTGCCGGTCGCGTTCATGAAGGGCATCATCGGCCGGTTTTTCTTCCAGTTCGGCCTCACCGTGGCGTTTGCGGTGATGGTCTCGCTCTTCGTCTCGTTCACCCTCGACCCGATGCTCTCCTCGCGCTGGTACGACCCGGACATCGAGAGGAAGGGCCGGCGCAACGTCCTGCAACGTGGCCTTGACCACTTCAACGCCTGGTTCGAGCGGAACGCCGACCGCTACAAGAGCCTCATCGGCTGGGCGCTCGACCACCGCGGCCTGGTGCTCGGTGGCGCTGCTGCGGCGTTCGTCGGCGGGCTCGCGGTGTTCGCGTTCCTGCAGACCGAGTTCATGACCCCGATGGACCAGGGCGAGTTCGCGATCCGGTTCAAGAGCGCCCCCGGGGCCTCGATCGTCGAGACGCGCGGACGGCTCGAGCAGGTGCTGGCGGCGCTCAAGGAGTACCCGGAGGTCAAGTACACCTACGCGTCGATCGGCGGCGGCGATGCCGACACCGTGCGCGACACCCTGATCTTCGTGAAGATGACGGAGAAGAACCAGCGCACGATCGGCCTGAAGAAGTTCGTCGCGGTCGTCCGTGCACGCCTGGAGAAGGTCCCCGGCATCACCCTGTCGGTGCTGGAGAAGCCGGACGCATGGCAGAAGCCCCTGCAGGTCGCAATCAAAGGCGATGACATTCCGACGCTCAAGCGCTACGCGGGCGAGCTCAAGAACGAGCTGTACAAGGTGCGCGGAATCGTGGACATCGAGGCCGCGATGGAGCAGGACCTCCCCGAGTACCGGCTCTCGGTGGACCGCGAGCGTGCGGCCGCCACGGGCCTCGGGACGAGCGCGGTGGCAAACACGCTCGGCGTGCTCGTCGGCGGCCAGGCGGTCTCCACCTACGAGGACGAGACCGGGGAGGCCGTGGACGTGCGGATGCGCCTGCCAGGAAAGCTGCGCGAGGACGTCACTCAGGTCGGGAACCTGCGCATCTCGGTGCCGACGCCCGAGGGGCCGGCCCTCGTTCCGCTCGCCGACCTCGTCAGGGTCGAGCGCGCGACCTCGCCCTCGGAGATCAACCGCCGCGATCTCGCCCGGCAGGTGGTGGTGGACGCCAACCTCGACAACCTCCCGCTCGGAACCGCCGGGCAGGAGGCGATGAAGGCCGCCAACCGGGTAAACCTGGAGCCGGGCTACAAGGTGGTGATGCAGGGCGATACCGAGATGATGAAGGAGTCCTTCGGCTACCTCGCGGAAGCGCTGCTGCTGGCGGTCATCTTCGTGTACCTGATCCTGGCGGCGCAGTTCGAGTCGTTCATCGACCCGCTGGCGATCATGCTATCGCTGCCGCTCTCGATCGTAGGCATGGCCGGCACGCTCGCCCTCACCGGCGACACCATCAACATCATGTCGCTGATCGGCCTGATCATGCTGATGGGGCTGGTGACCAAGAACGCGATCCTGCTGGTGGACTTCACCAAGGTGCTGCGCAGGCGGGGCATGGACCGGCGCACCGCCCTGATCACCGCCGGACGCACGCGGCTTCGCCCGATCATGATGACCACCTCGGCGATGATCTTCGGGATGCTGCCGCTGTTCTTCGCCCTCGGGAAGGGCGCCGAGTTTCGCGCGCCAATGGCGCGCGCGGTGGTGGGCGGCCTGATCACCTCCACGTTGCTCACGCTCATCGTCGTCCCGGTCGTGTACACGATCCTGGACGACGTGGCGGCGTGGCTGCAGCGGCGCATGGCGGGGGCCAAGTTTGAGGCCCACGAGGCCGCCAAGGGAGCCGCCACGCTGCTCGTCGTGGCGCTGGCAGGGTCGCTGCTCGTGGCTCCCGCCCTCGCGCAGCCGACGGCGGCCGTTCCGGCCGGTGTAGCGCTCACCGGGCTGCGGCTAGGTGGGGGTGACGGAGTTCGGACGCCGGACCCCGGTCCCCGGGTTCTCACCCTCGACGAGGCCCTGGCGATCGCGAGCGAGAAGAACTTGGACATCAAGAAGGCCGAGGAGTACCTGAGATGGCTGCAGGCAAGGTACGTCGAGGAACGCGCCGCGGCCTTGCCCCACCTTACGCTGGACGGCAACATGATGCGCAACTACGACGACAGCCAGCAGGACTTCTTCAAGGATGTGCCCGAGGAGTTCCGCGCCCTCATTGCGTTCCAGCAGGACATCAGGTCGGCGCAGGTCACACTCAAACAGGCGCTGTTCACTTGGGGGCAGGTGGGCGCCGCGATCCGCGGCGCCAAGTGGGCGATGGACGCCGGCGATGACCAGCTACGCCGCTTCCAGCAGGCCGTCCGCCGCGACGTGAGCGCCGCCTTCTACGACGTGCTGCTCGCGAAGGAGCTTTCCGCCATCGCGGCGCAAAACCTCGACCAAAAACAGCGCCACTTCGAAGAGGCCCGGCGGAGGGCCACGATCGGCACGGTCACCGACTACGACGTGCTGGCGGCCGAGGTGGCGGTGGCCAACGCGAGGCCCGACGTGATTCGGACCTCCAACCTTGTGCGCTCGGCACGCGAGCGCCTGCGCTTCATCTTGGCTGAAGAGGGCGAGGTGGACGTGACGGGGTCCCTGGCGCTGCAGGTCGCACCTCCACCGCCGTACGAGGACGTGCTCGAGGAGGCGCTGAGGTCCCGCTCGGAGCTGGCCGAGATCGACCACGCGCGCCACGTCAGGCTGGAGCTGGTCAAGATCTACGGCGCCGGCGACAAGCCGCGTCTCGACCTGCAGGCCGCGTACGGCATCAGGAACATCGACATCCTGAACCAGAGCTCGAGAGGCAAGACCTGGAACGCCGGCATCTCCTTCTCCTTCCCGTTCTTCGACGGCCTCAAGACCTCGGCCAGGGTCGCACAGGCCAGGAGCGACCTGGAGACCACGCGCCTGTCCGAGGCCCAGCTGCGAGACTCGGTAACCCTCGAGGTGCGTACAGCGGTCGATGCCGCCCTCCAGGCCACCGAGATCGTGCAGGCGCTCTCCGGCACCGTCTCACAGGCCGAGCGCCTCCTGGTGATGGCCGAGAAGGGGTTCGAGTTCGGGGTCAAGACCAACCTCGACGTCCAGGACGCCCAGCTCAACGTGGTGCAGGCCAGGGGCAACCTCGCGCTGGCGCAGCGCGATTACCAGGTCGCGCTCGTCAACCTCAGGTGGGCGACCGGCACGCTGGACGAGCCGCCGTCGCGGTGAGGATGCGTCGCCCCCGGAATGAGGGGTCAACCTCCGTCGGGCGCCGCTCGTCAAGGGTGGTGTGGATCATCCGACCGCCGGCGTCCGGCGGAAGGCCGGGAGGGAGCATGGTGCGTGAGCTTGGCTGGGCGTGCCTCGGTGCGGCGCTGTGTCTGACCTCGCCCCTCGTGTACGCGAAGGATTTCGAGCTTCCCAGTGCCTGGCGCCAGGCGGAGGTGAAGATCGACGGCGTTGCGGACGAGTGGGCCGGAGTGCTGAGACCGCTGCCCGACGTCCCGATGCTGATCGGCGTCCAGAACGACGGCGACTTCCTCTATCTCTGCTTCAAGACCTCCGACCCGAAGACGAAGAGGCAGCTCGCGATGCTCGGCCTCACGCTGTGGGCCGACGGCGCCGGCAAGAAGGAGAAGACGTTCGGCGTCCGTTTCCCCGTCGGGGGCAGTGCGAGGTCCATGCGGCCGGCACGCGACGGATCGTCCGCGCCTCCCCCCGAGACGTACCCTGCTCCGGGCCCGGAGGGTGCGGTCGGGGGGTTCGAGATCATCGGCCCCACCGCGGAGGACCGCCTGATCGTCCCGGCGGACGACACCCATCCGGTCCGTGCCGCACTCGGCGACGAGTCCGGGGTGATGGTGATTGAATTGAGGCTCCCTCTTAAAGCCTCGGAGATGCACCCGCTCTGCGTGGGCAGCGCCCCCGGGAGGACCGTCCTCCTCGGGCTCGAGACCGAGAAACCCAAATTCAAGAAAGGGGAGGGCGCCGAGGGGGGTGGTGAGAGACCCGGCGGCGGAGGCCACGGTGGCCGCGGCGGGTACGGGGGCTCCCACGGGGGCGGACCGGGGTCCGGTGGGCGGGGCGGTGGGACGGGGGGCGGCATGCGCGGCGAAAGGGGGCAGATGCCCGACCCCATCAAACTCTGGCTCGACGTCAAGCTGGCCACCCAGCCCATTGCACCCGCCGCGGGGAGCTGACACTCCCGACGACCCGCGCCGAGCCGGCGCGGATGATTCCCGACCCTTTCGACCGCCACCTGAAGGGGCATCCGAAGGGGGTGCCCGGGGTGTCGTCGGGCGACCGCTGAGCCCCCCTATCGCCGGCCGGCGATCGGCTCCTGCGCGTGTTGGGCAATCCGCGCTTGAAGCGCATACTCCGGCGGGGAGCGCGCCACGGTCAAGGGAAGAGCACCTCGCGTCCGGCTCGTTGTCCTCACGGTGCCGCTCGTCCTGGCAGCGGCCCACATGGCGGTCTTCGATCGTGGCCTGGGTGGCGACGGGTGGGCGACGTTTGCGTTTCTGGAGTCGGCGCTCGAAGACCGGGACCTCTTCCTGGAGAACAACACCCACGGCGTGATGAACGGGCTGCTGCGCGGGCCCGGCGAGCACCTGGTGATGCAATATCCCCCCGGCGGACCGCTCCTGGACCTGCTGCCGTTTCTCGCAGGCAGGGCGCTCGACCGGGTGCTCCCGGCGCGGTGGCTTGCAGCCGGGGTTTCGGTGCCGCCGGCGGGTCTCCTGCCGCGCCGGGTGTTCCTCGAGATCGCGGGGATCGTCGCTGCGCGCAACCTCGCGGTGCTGGCCGGCCTGTTCGCGATCGCGGCGGCGCTGCGGCGGGCCGGCTTCGGGGATGGGACGGCAGCCTCCGCGAGCGCCCTCGCGCTCTTCGGCGGGCCGCTCGTCTTTTACTCGCTGGTTGGGGCGAGCCATGCGCCGACGTTCGCGCTCTCCGCGCTGCTCCTCCTGGTGCTCGTGCGTGACAGGGGCACCGGCGGTGCGCGGAGCGCCTTTGTCGCCGGGGTGATCGTCGGCGCGGCAACGCTCGTCCGCTACTCGGTCGCGGCGCTGCTGCCGGCGGTGCTGGTGGGGACGTGGGGGCGACCACTGTGGCGCCGGTGGAGCGCGGCTTTGGCCGGCTTCCTCGTGCCGCTCGTGCTGCTCCCGTTCTACTTTCGCCTGCACTATGGGCAGTGGCTCCCGCTCGGATACGGCGGCTCGTTCCGGGTCGTGCCCGCCTCGCCGTGGAACGTGCTGCTCTCGGGGCAACACGGGCTGTTCGTGTTCCACCCCGCGCTGGCTCTCGCGGCGGCCGGCCTCGGGTTGGGGTGGCTCGCCAGGATCCCACCGAGCGGCCGCCCCCTGTACCGCCTCGCGATGGTGTGGTTTGCCTCCGTTGCGCTCGTCCACGGCTGGTGGTCGGAGTGGGCCAACGTTGGCGGCTATGGCCAGCGCTTTCTGATCGACGCCCTGCCCCCACTGGCCCTCGGGTTCGCCTGCGTGTTGAGCGTGCCGCGCTGGCGAGCCGTCGCGGTTACGGGAGTGGCGGTCACGACGCTCGCGGGCTACCTGTTCTTCGTGGCCGCGGTCGGCGGCCTCGCGCGCTCGCGGGAGGGAGCTCCGTGGCCACAGACGCTCGCGGACTACCGGCCGCTCCTCGAGCGGCCGCCGGCGCCGCGGGAGTGCTGGCACGCTCTGCTCCGGGGCTCGTTCCTGCTGCGGGCACTCGCCGGCCCAGGTCCGCAAGCCGAGCGCTGAGCGCCGGGGGTGTCGCTAGCGCCGCTTGGCGGCCGGCATCGGGAAGTAGCCACCGCTCGGTCGGCGGGGCTCCCAGGGGGAGATCCACTTCGAGCGCGGGTCGCGGTCCTCGGCGGCCTCGCGCGGTCCGGCCTCCTCGGCTGGTGCCCACGGCTCCGGCTTCGCCTTGGTCTTGGCGTCGATCGCGTCGAGCTCCCGGTGGGCAATCGTGCGGATGTCCTTGCGCAGCCCCTGCGCGGCGATCTCCTCGGTGAACTTCCGCCGCCCGTCCACCAGGTCCGCCACGTAGCCCTCGATCTGCTCGTCGGAGTAGCAGTTGTGCGCGTCGTACTGGGCAAGGTCGGCACCCTCGGCCTTCACCACGTACTCGGTGCCGAGCCGGCCTTTGGTGTACTCGTTGGTCCCCCGCAGGTCGCCCCGCTGCAACGCCGCCATCAGGTCGATCGGCACGCGTGTGACCTTGCGCACCAGCTTCTTCTTGCCGGTTTCCCTGTTGACCTCGATGATCTCGCCCATCCCGCCGGTGTTGTACTGGGCAAAGTGCACCTTGTCCGGGTAGCGGGCCACCAGGTCGGTGACGATGTCGTAGAACGCGTTCACTTTGCGGCCCTGTGCGCCGATGATGAAGTCGTCCATCCCGACGATGCGCACGGACTCGCCGGCCTTGGCCGGGACGGTCGCGAAGGAGTGCGTGGACTCCCCCCACAGGTACGCCATCACCCCCTGCTCGGGCGTCAGACGCTGGGCGAACGGCATGATGGTGGCGCGGCGGGTGATGAAGGCGAAGACGATGCCGTCCACCCCCTCGAGCGAGGCGGTGTTGATTGAGTCGGCGCAGATCGAGACCATCTTGCGCCCGCGCTTGACCTTGAGCTCTCTCCTGTCCAGCACCCCGCGGCCGTTTTCCCCTAGGCGCTCGTCGAGGAAGTCGATCTCCCCCTTGGCGTTAACCATGACGTTCTCGAGCAGCGCCGAGGAGTGGACGAGGGCGTTGTACATCGCCTCCTGCAGCTTCACGTCCACGTCGGTCTTGACGTAGAAACCCAGCTCGGTCCCGTAGGACGAGCCATCCCGGCGCAGGAAGACGATGTCGTCCTGGGAGACCCACGTCCCCTCGCCCTGCTCGACGTCGAGCCCGAGCTGATGGCAGGACCAGGTGGACTTGCCGGTGGCGGTGAGGCCGAACATGAACACCGCGTACGTCTTGAGCTTGCCTGTCTTGGCGTCGCGGGCGCGCACAAGCTTGGTGCCGGCGTGCAGGCCGAGCATGCCGCGCTCGTCCGCGCGGAACATCCCCTGCCGCAGGAACCCCTTCTTGCACTCGCCGGTGTAGTCGGTGCCGAGGGCGATGTTGATGTCGTGCTCGGGGATGGTGAGGATCTGCATGCGCAGCTGGTGCTCCTGCGGCACGTCGATCATGATGAACTCAGGGCCCGGCCTCGACTTCCTGACGTCGCCCATCGTCATCGCCCACTCGTAGGCGATCCGGTAGTTCTTCTTGTCCGCGACGCACATGTAGAGGTTGCAGATCGGGTTGAACTCCTCGTTGTCGCCCATCTGCCGGCGCACGTGCACGAACGGCATCGTGCGCAACAGCTGCAGCACCTTGTGGAGCTGCTCAGGGGCCTTCTCGACGATCGCAAGCTGCTCGGGGGAAGCCTTGGGAAGCACGATCTCCGATCCGTTGCCGAGGTAGACGGTCTTGGCGGCCATCCGTGAGGAGATCGCGGAGAACCAGAGCGGCGAACCGTTGGCGGTGACGACCGCGGTCTCGAGCGCCTTCCGGTGCAGGGCGCGCATGGAGATGTGCTCGATGTTGGGGCCGTCGAGGGCGCCGCGCAGGTTCTCGGCGAAACGGCGGTAAACGTCGGGATCGTACGGTGCGGGCATCGCCACCTCTTTGGGGCGCAGGACACCCCGAGGTGAGGATAGCCGCTTGTACCGACCGAGAGCAAGCACTGCTCCGGAACCGTTTGCGCCCGTGGGCGGGTCAGACGAGTCTATTCGCCGAAGGGGAGTGGCGAGGCGATCGGGGACTCGCGCTTGAACAGCATCGTGCGGTGGGTCCAGTCGAGGCCGACCACGGTGCCGGTCGGCACGAAGCCGTCCTCGCCGACCTCGCGCGTGAGCAGGCGGATGATCCCGCCGTGGGTGAACAGCAGGTGCCGCCCCGCGGGCAGCTCCGCGAGGAACCCCGCGACCCGCTCCCACGCGTCCTCGAGCGTCTCCCCGCCGGGGGGGTTGAAGCCGGAGAAATCCACCAGGGCCTTCTTGTACACCGCCTCCAGGGTGTCCCAGTGCGCGCCCTCGAGCGCCCCGAAGCTGATCTCGCGCAGCCGCGGGTCGGCGACCGGAGGCCCCCACGCCAGCAGCGCCGTCTGGACGGCGCGCCGGAGGTCGGAGCACCACACGCCCACAAACGTCGCTCCGTCCAGGCAGGGGCGCACCGCCTCGGCCTGGGCCGCGCCCCGCTCGGTGAGCGAGACGTCCACCCAGCCGGCGAGAATGCCGTCGCGGCTGTAGGTCGTCTCGCCGTGACGCACCAGCCAGAGCTCAAGGTTCTCCACGCCGCCTCCGGCGAGGGAGTATAAACTCGGACGTTGCCGGCCCGCTCCCGCTTGTCGGTTTCAATTTTCACTGCGTGACGGCTTTTCTCTTGCCCCGCGGGCTCGGAGCCAAGTCGCTCCTGACGCCCGTGGGGACGCGCAAGGCTCAAGAGCCGCTGACCCGAAGGGCGAAGATTAGGCTTGTACCGTACAGGAACTTGCGTTAAGGTGGCATCGTCCGCCCGGCCGGGCGGTGGAGGAAGCCATGGTGTTGCTCCCCTGGATCGTCGGCGCTGTCGTTCTCGTCGTCGTCCTGCTCTTCTTCGGTCTGTGGGCCTTCAACTACCGCAAGGTCGGCCCCAACCAGGTGCTGGTCATTTCCGGCCGCACCTCCACCGTCACAGATGTGGACGGCCGGGAGCGCACGGTGGGGTACCGCCTGCAGGTGGGCGGCGGGACCTTCGTGATGCCGTTCGTGGAGACGGTGGACGTGCTGCCGCTGGACGTGTTCTCGATCTCGGTGCGCTGCCCCGAGGTGCTCACCGCCAAGGGCGTCATCATCTCCGCCGAGGCGTTCGGGCAGGTGAAGGCGGCGAGCGAGGAGCCGCTGCTGCACCGTGCCGTGGAGAACTTCCTGTCCAGGGGTTCCTCCGGCATCACCTCGGTGGCGCAGGAGGTGCTGGAAGGGCACATGCGCGCCGCTCTCGGGATGATGGCGGTGGAGGAGATCTACACCGAGCGCGACCAGTTCGCCGCGCGCGTCCGGAAGACCGCAGGTGAAGACTTCGCCCGCCTCGGGCTCGAGCTGCTCTCGTTCGCCCTCAAGGACATCACGGACTCCCAAGGTTACCTCGCCTCGTTGGGTGCCCGGCGCATCGCCGAGGTCAAGCTCGATGCCGCCCTTGCGCAGGCCGAGACGGAGCGCGACTCGGCGATCCAGGCTTCCGAGTATCGCAAGCAGGGCGACGTCGCCCGCCTCGCAGCGGAGACGGAGCTCGCGAAGGCGACGCGCGACTTCGAGATGCAGCGCGCCGACTTCCAAGCCGCGGTCAACGTGAAGCGCGCGAAGGCCGACATCGCGTACGACCTCGAGCGCGCCAAGCTCTCCGAGGAGCTGAAGCGCCAGGAATACGCGGTGCGCCTCACCGAGAAGCAGCTCGCGGCGCAGGTGGAGGAGCAGGAGATCGTCCGCCGCGAGAAGGAGCTCGAGGCCACCGTGAAGCGGCCGGCCGAGGCGATGCACTATCAGGCCAAGCTGGAGGCCGAGACCGACGCCTACCAGAAGGAGCTCGAGGCCAAAGGCAAGGCCGCCGGCATCAGGCTCTCCGGCAACGCGGAGGCGGAGTCGGTCAGCGCGCGCGGCAAGGCCGAGGCCGAGGCGATGCGGCAGAAGGCGGCGGCGTGGAAGGAGTACACCAACGCCGCACTCGCTGAGATGGTGATCAAGCAGCTCCCGGAGCTGGCCAGGGCCGTCTCCGAGCCGCTCTCCAAGGTCGAGAAGATCGTCATGGTCGGGGACGTCGACGGCGTGCCCAAGCTCACCGGGCAGGTGGCGAGCGTGCTCGCCCAGCTGCCGACCGTCGTGGAGTCGCTCACCGGTTTGAAGCTCGACGAGCTCCTCAAGCGCGGGAAGAAGGGTGAGGTCGAGAAGTGAAGGCGGTTTCGCCGCGAAAGGTGAGGTGAGACCGCAATGCTCTCGGAACGCGTCAACCGCATCGCCCTGTCCCCCACGCTGCGCATCAACGCACGCGCGACGCAGATGCGCGCTCAGGGAATCGACGTGGTGGACTTCTCGGTCGGCGAGCCCGACTTCCCCACCCCGGAAGCCGTCAAGCGCGCGGCGAAGGCGGCGATCGACGCCAACTTCACCAAGTACACCGCGAACGACGGCATCCCGGAGCTCAAGAAGGCGATCTGCGAGAAGCTCGAGCGCGAGAACTCCCTCCGCTACTCGCCGGACGAGGTGATCGTCTCGGTCGGCGCCAAGAACTCGCTGTTCAACGTGGCGATGTCGTTGTACGACGAGGGCGATGACATCCTCATACCGGCGCCGTACTGGGTGTCGTACCCGGACCAGGTGAAGCTCGCCAAGGCCAACCCGGTGGTCGTGCCGACGCGCGAGGAGGAGGGTTTCCGCCTGCGGGCCAGCGACCTGGCCGCGGCCATCACTCCCAACACCAAGGCACTCATCCTCAATTACCCCTGCAACCCGACTGGCGCGACGTACACACGCGAGCAGCTCGAGGAGATCGCCGAGGTCTGCGTGCGGGAGCAGATCTGGGTGGTCTCGGACGAGATCTACGAGAAGCTGCTCTACGACGGGCAGCGCTACACCTCGATTGCCTCCCTCAACGAGAAGATCAAGAAGCTCACGATCGTCATCAATGGCTTCTCGAAGGCGTTTTCGATGACCGGGTGGCGCCTGGGCTACGCCGCGGGGCCGCGCGAGATCATCGCCGCGTGCTCTAAGGTCCAGTCGCACAACACCTCCAACGCCACCTCGTTCGTGCAGAAGGCCGCCGTCGTGGCGTTGCGCGAGTGCAGCATGGAGGTCGAACGCATGCGCCAGGAGTTCGAGCGGAGGCGCAACGCGATCGTCTACCGGCTGCGCGCGTTGCCGAACGTCTCCTGCTTCTCACCCTCGGGCGCGTTCTACGTCATGCCCAACGTGACGCGCTACCTGGACAAGGAGTTCAGCGGTGCGCCCATCCGCAATACGTACGGCCTCTCCTACTACCTGCTGAAGGAGGCCAACGTGGCGGTCGTGCCGGGCGAGGCGTTCGGCACGGACGCGCACGTCCGCATCTCCTTCGCGACCTCGATGGATCGGATCGAGGAGGGGTGCCGGCGCATCCGTGAGGCGCTCGCGCGTCTGGAGGAGCCGCGCCGGCTGCGCCCGCGGGCCCTCAACAACGTCTCCACGAAGGTGGCGACCTACGGTGAGAGCCGCGCGGTGGTCGGCCTCGAGAGCCGCAACGCTCTGCTTGAGGAGGCGAGCTCGCACCTCTCGCCCGACGCCTACTTCGAGTGGAACGCGGCGGTGGCCGGCATCGTGGTCCAGCTGCGCACCAACTCGCCTCACCTCGCGGACTTCTACCAGGAAAACTTCTACCCGGCGCCGCTCGAGGGGGACCTCGAGCCCCACGCGGTCGTCTACGCCGTCAAGGACGTGCCCGGCCGCGAGCCCGCGGGCCTGGTGAGCCTGGAGACCTCAACGGCCTTCACCTTCAACACGGCGTTCTACGGCCAGGTGCGCTCGCTCACCTTGCAGCTTGCCGCAGAGGCCGCCGCCCGCAGCTCGGGGGCCCTGCTGGCCCACTGCGCCGCCCTGGACGTCGAAGGCAAGGGCGTGCTGGTGTTCGGCGGGCCGGGGTCGGGCCGCACCGGCCTGCTCGCAGCGGCCATGCGGGAGGAGGGGGTTCGGCTGGTCAGCAACGACACCGTGCTGGTGCGCCTGGGAACCTCGGAGCCGGTGGCGGACCTTGTCGAGCGCAAGTTCTACCTCAAGGCCAAGTGGGTGGGGAAGTTCCCCGAGATCGGGAAGCTCCTCGAGCGCTCCAAGCTCGAGAACATGGTCGTCTCCCGTGACGGCTGCACCGTGGACCATCCCAACGACGAGTGCCCGCTGGACCGTGGGGCCGCCGCGTGCATCGAGGCCTCCAAGAACGGGCGCCTCATGCTCGACCCGTACTGGCTGGGAGGCGCCACCCGTCACGTCCGCCGGACGACCCCCCGCCTCGCCGTGCTCCTGGCCAAAGATCCGGTCCTCCCGCTGGTGCAGGAGTTGCAGCCCCGCGAAGCCGGGCGGGTCCTCGCGACGGGGCAGCTCGCGGGTGGCACCGGCAAGGCGTTCCCGTTCATGAACCCTCACCTCGCGAGCCCGGACTCCTCCCGCACTGACCTACTGCGTGCCCAGCACGAACGTCTGCTCGCCGCCACCAAGGTGGTGGTCCTCAACCTCGCGATCGGATCCACCGAAGCCGCCGCCCGCCGGATGCTCGAGCTCGCTCGCTAGAGACCGTGCTCCTTTTGATGCACGCCTTCAATACGGACTTGACGTTCGTCGTGGTGCATTCAATTTCATCCCGAGCGGAGCGATTGACTGTCATCCCGATCCCGCCGAAGGCGGGAGAGGGATCTGCTTCTCGTCCTAGCCCTGTGCGTCTCGTTATGAAAGCAGATCCCTCGGGCCCTTGATCCCCGGGATGCCACTCCGTTTGACGTGCAAGCCGTATAGGACGACTTGACCGAAGATCCTCGGCGGCCTCGCCTAGCGCTGCATGGTCTCCGTGGTGGGGTCGTTGGTGAGGTTGTCGACGACCGAGGCGAACGCAAAGACGCCGGAGCCCCACTGCACGGTGATCTTGGCGTACCCCCTGTCCATCGCCGTCTGGCCGGCCCAGTTGAGGAACGGCTGGGTCCTCTGTTCCCACTCGCCGGGCACCAGCCAGGCATAGTACTGAACGAGCTCGGTGCCGGTGGCGTCGTACAGCTCCACGAGCACCGTCGCCGAGTCCGGACCTGTGTTCACCAGCCCAATGTTGGATCGGAAGGAGGCGTTTTCGACCAGTCCGGCGAGGTACGCGATTTGACCGGCAACGAGCCCGTCGCTGGCGGTCAGCGCAGGGTAGTCCTGGCCCTGGGTACCGTCGGGGAGGCAGCTCGCATCCGATGGGATCCTGCTGTACGTGCGGGAGGTGACCTTGAGCGCCTGGTCGGAGAGGATCTCGAGGGCCCCTTGGCCGCTCGCGCCGATCTCCCCGACGACGTCGGCGAGCATCAGTTGCGCGCCCGCCGCGACCGAGATCGTGTTGCTCAGGATCCCGTTGTAGCCGCCATAGAAGTCAATCTCGACATTGGCCGCGGAGGTGGTGGGGTTGAGGATGCCGAGGTCGGTGCGCCATGCGCTGCCGTTGAGGCCGCTGTTGTGGGCCGCCACGGGCACCCATCTCGAGAACGAGTACGCCGCGGATGACCTGACGTGCAAGACAAACACCCCGACCGTGCCTGCACCAGTGCTGTCGCTCAAATATACCCAAAAACTGAAGGACCCACTTGCCGTGGGCGTGCCGCCCAGCAGCCCGGTCGGCGAGAGCGAGAGCCCTGGTGGCAGGCCAGTGGTCGGCGGGCATCCGGGGAACCCGCACGGCGGACAGCACCCCGTCAACCACCGGTAGCCTCCGAAGCCGCCGGACGCGGCGAACTGGAGTGAGTAGGCGGTCCCCTCCGTCGCATCGGGCAACGGCGAGGTCGTCGTGAAGGTCTGCGCCTTCACCTCGCCAACTGTAAGCATGGCCGCGATCGTGCCAGCTGCCGCGCATAACCGTGTCACGCTAGTCATTTCGAGGTCTCCTTCCCGAGCCCATGCGAGGTGTGTGCTGTGGCACCGCGACGACGGTCCAAAGCGCCGCTGCGGTGCGTCACGCGGGCGCAGCTACACGCTCTCCCAGACCGTTGTTCCGCTCCGCCGCCCGCCGCGCATCAAGGGCCGCCCACCGGACCAAAGCAATTGTAGCGGCACGACACGGTCGCCACAAGGGGAACGTTCAGTTGTGCGGCGGTGCTGAGGCTGCCGTACACGATGGCCATGGTCTTCTTGATGGTTCCGACGGGCGCATTCGCCAGATCCAACTCGACCGTGATACTGCAGCTCGATCCCGCTCCCAAGGTGGACCCGCAGGTCGTGCTCGAAACGAGGAAGTAGGCGGGCAGATTCTGTCCGATGCTGACGATGGGAGCGTACGAGGCGCCGCTGTTCGTGACGGTCGCCGTCAAATACACTGGTGATTCGTCGGTGTAGTGATGGCCAAAGTTGAGCGTCGCCGGTGTGGCGTACAGCCCGTAGTACAGTGTGAGCTGGGTGGGTGAGGCTTGTCCCCCATACCAGCACTGTGGGTCGAGGTACTGATACTGCGGGTCCCACGACCACCCCGGGTTGGAGATCAAGTTGTGGTTGTAGTCGTAGAGCGCGACATCAAAGAAGGTCAGCTTGCCATTAGCAGGATACTGGTTGCAGGTATTGACATTGTAAGCCTCCAACGCTCCCTCGAATGCCAAATTGAACTTCCGGTCGTAGTTGGACACATTCAATGTGGTGCTAGTGCTCGTAGTCTGGTCCTGTGTCGTGATGGTCCACGATGAGCATTTGAGCGTTACGGGGTTGCAGTTGGAGCCGCTGATGGTGCCAACGATTACATCGTTTGGGTTCACCGCTCTTGGTGTGCTATGCGTTGTGATGTTCGGGTCGGTACAATAGATCCAGCTCGCAATACCCCACGCGTTGGCAGGACCCTGATTTTGCCGGTCATTCCAACCCAGCACAGGTTGAATGATCAGGTTCTGCGCGTCAAGGTCCTGCTGCAAACCCGGGAAGAAGTATACGAGTAGCTGGCTAGAGGATGTGTTGCTCGGCGCCAGAGGCACCGTCCAGGTCGCCGTCAGATTCCCGAAGGAGGTTGATGGCGGGGGAGTCGGCGAAGTGTGAGCGGTTTCAATCCAGCCATTGGCTGCTGGTGACCTTGAAGTGATGATCTCTCCACGAGCCGTGTATGACGGATAACCGCAGACCGGGGCCGCGGGGTCCACCGTGCCATCCGCGTGTTGGACGCGGCCATCCGCGAACACCGTGTCCCCACTCGCGACGCCTCGCACACAGGATGGATGGAACCAGCCGAACGGTGTGATCACGTAGTCACCCGGCACGCCCGGGGGACGGCTCAACGCTGATGGCTGCTGAGCGTGAAGCGAAGGGACGACCAGCACGAGTAGGAGCGAAGCATGCAGAACGGCCCGCAGCACCGACAGGTGGCTCTTTGTCTCTTCCATGGGGGGTCTCCTTTCTCATTTCTCCCAGTCTGACGGTCTCGTATCAACGCTGAACACGGCAATGCCTTGTGGTGCTCACTGAGGCCCGCACCGCCCCGTGGAGCCTGTGTGAAGGCCTCGCGCAGCGTTCGTTGGCGCTTCTCCAGGGGCGCGAAGGGAGCGTGAGTCGACCAGCGCCTTTGTTGGTGAGCCGTGTGGGGCCAGGCACGGCGACTGCGACGGTTGCGACGACCTCGTCGCCGCCTGAAGGGAGGACCGGCGAGGCTACGGGAACCGAAACGCCAGCGCCGGCCTCCATGGTCGCGACCGCCGCCGTCACGGTTGCAGGTCCGCACACCTTGCCGCTCTCTTCACCCGTCCCTCAAGCTGCGGCGCCTTCGCTGGGACCAACGAACCGGCGCCGATAACGCCGAATGCTCAGGACGCCGTCAAGAACGAACAAACTGACGATAGTAGGCCAGGGGACGTTGTGTCTGTGAGAAAGATCACGCTGGATTGGACTCAAGAGCCACCGTGGGTCTGCGGCGAGCAAGGCCTCTGCGGGATTACCAATTTCCAGTTGGAGTTTGCTTTCCCGTCGAAGCTGAGACGCTGAGCCAGCGACAACGTTGGGACTGTGGCGCGGCCGTACCCTGCGGCGCCGCGCTCGACGCCGGCGGCCGCGGGATCCTGTTCTGGGGCGGGCCGGGGTCGGGCCGCACCGGCCTGCTCGCAGCGACCATGCGGGAGGAGGGGGTTCGGCTGGTCAGCAACGACACCGTGCTCGTGCGCCTGGGAACCTCGGAGCCGGTGGCGGACCTCGTCGAGCGCAAGCTCTACCTCAAGGCCAAGTGGGTGGGGAAGTTCCCCGAGATCGAGAAGCTCCTCGAGCGGTCAAAGCTCGAGAACATGGTCGTCTCCCGCGACGGTTGCGCCGTGGACCACCCCAACGATGAGTGCCCGCTGGACCGCGGGGCCGCCGCGTGCATCGAGGCCTCCAAGAACGGGCGCCTCATGCTCGACCCGTACTGGCTGGGCGGCGCCACCCGTCACGTCCGCCGGACGACCCCTCGCGTCGCCGTGCTCCTGGCCAAGGATCCGGTACTCCCACTGCTGCAGGAGTTGCAGCCCCGCGAGGCCGCGCGGGTGCTCGGCACGGGGCAGCTCGCGGGTGGCACCGGTAAGGCGTTCCCGTTCATGAACCCCCACCTTGCAGCCCCGGACTCGACCCGTGCCGACCTGCTGCGCGCCCAGCACGAGCGGCTGTTCGCCTCGACCAAGGTCGTCATGCTCAATATGGCGATCGGTTCCACCGACGCCGCCACCCGCCGGATGCTCGAGCTCGCTCGCTAGACCATCCTGCTCCCCTGTTGGTGCACGCCACCAGCACGAGTTGAGCGAAGATCGTTGGCGGGCCTCGCCTACCGCTGCATGGTCACCGTCGTCGGGTCGTTGGTGAGGTTGTCGACGACCGAGGCGAAGCCGAAGACTCCCGACCCCGTCTGCACAGTGATCTGGGCGTACCCGCTGTCCAGCGCCGTCTCGCCGGCCAGCTTCCTGAACGGCTGGACCGCCTGCGACCACTGATTCAGCTCCAGAGCGACCGTGTACTCCGTGAGTTTGCTGCCGTGGCCATCGTAGAGCTCCACGAGCACCGTGGCGGCGTCAGGCCCCGTGTTCACGAGCCCGATGTTGCTGCGATAGGAAGCGTTCTCCGTCAGTCCCGCCAGGTACGCAATCTGTCCAGCCGAGAGACCGTCGCTCGTCACGAGCACCGGATAGTCCTGCCCCTGGGTACCGTTGGGGTCGCAGCTCGCATCCGAGGAGACCTGGTTGTAGGTGCGCGACGTGACCACGAGAGGCTGGTCGGAGAGGACCTCGAGCGCTCCCTGGCCGCTGACGCCGAGTTGCCCGACCACATCGGTGAGGATCGACTGCGCTCCGGCCGGTACGTAGGTGGTGTTCGACACGACGCCGCCGCTGCCGAAGAACTCCACCTGCACGTTGGCCGTACCCGTGCCTGTGTTGAGCACGCCGAGATCGCTGCGCCACTGGCTGCCGTTGAGGCCGGGGTTGCGGGCCGCCACCGGCACCCATATCGGAGGTGGCACAGGATTCCCTGCGATGATCGTGGTCGGATCGTTGGTGAGGTTGTCCACAACGGAGGCGAACGCGAACACCCCGGAGCCGGACTGCACGGTGATCCTGGCGTAGCCGCGGTCCATCGCCGTCTGGCCGGCTTTGGTGAAGAACGGCTGCGTCTCCTGCTTCCATTCGCCTGGATTCAGGGTCACTGTGTAGTCGGCGAGCTTCGTCCCGTCCCCGTCGTACAGCTCCACGAGCACGGCGGCGGCGCCAGGCCCCGTGTTCACGAGCCCGATGTTGGATCGGAAGGAGGCGTTTTCGACCAGTCCGGCGAGGTATGCGCTCTGCCCGCTGAGGAGTCCGCTGCCGCTCGCAACGGCCGGATAGTCCTGGCCCTGCGTGCCATTGGCGTAACAGCTCGCTCCGGACGAGACCTTGTTGTAGGTACGGGAGGTGACAGTGAGCGGCTGGTCGGACAGGACCTGAAGGGCTCCCTGGCCGCTGCCGCCGAGTTGCCCCACGAGATCGGTGAGCGTGGCCTGCGCGCCGGCCGGGACGGACGTTGTGCTGCTCAGCGTGCCGTCGCTTCCGAAGAGCGTGATCTCCGCATTGGCAGTGACGGTGCCGGTGTTGAGTAGCCCCAAATCGCTCCGCCACTGGCTCCCGTTGAGACCGGCGTTGTGGGCCGCCACGGGCACCCAACGGCTGAAAGGGCCGGCGAAGATCCACGCGGCGCCCCAGCCGGCTCTCCCGGCAGGGCCTAAGCCAACCCCGTGGTCGTAGGGGCCACCGACGATTGCCGTGGTCCCGTCCGCTGAAATCGCAACCGACGAACCCTGTGAGGGCCCACCGTCAACGCCGGTGCCGACGAGCTTATCGCCTTGCTGGGACCAGACTCCACCGCGGCGCGTGAAGACCCAGGCAGCCCCGACCGCCGGACCCTGGAACCCCACGGTGTTGTCGCCGGGTCCCCCGACGATCGCGCTGTTCCCGTCCGCCGAGATCGCAACCGAGTGGCCCTGATAGGCCGCGCCGACTGCACCCGTGCCGACCAGCTTGTCGCCCTGCTGCGTCCACATACCGCCGCTGCGCGTGTAGACCCATGCGGCGCCGGCGTAGTTGTTGTCGAAAGGCCCGCCAACGATCGCGGTGTTGCCGTCCGCGGAGATGGCAACCGAAGAACCCTGTTCGGCTCCACCCGTAGCCGCCAGTTTTCCACCCTGCTGCGACCAGACTCCGCCGCTGCGGGTGAAGACCCACATCGCGCCGGCGCGGTCGTCGTCGAAGGGCCCGCCGACGATCGCGGTGTTGCCGTCCGCAGAGATCGCGACCGAAGAACCCTGCCAGGCCCCGCCGACCGCGCCTGCGCCGACCAGCTTGTCGCCCTGCTGTGACCACACCCCACCGCTTCGTGTGAAGACCCACGCGGCGCCGGCGCTGGCGTTGTCGCTCGGCCCGCCGACGATCGCGGTGTTGCCGTCTGCGGAGATCGCAACCGAGGCGCCCTGCGAGGTCGCACCGACTGCACCCGTGCCGACCAGCTTGCTTCCCTGCTGCGACCACACGGCGCCGCTGCGCGTGAACACCCACGCCGCGCCTGCGTCGTTGTTGTCCAAGGGCCCGCCCACGATCGCGGTGTTGCCGTCTGCGGAGATCGCCACTGAGGTGCCCTGGGTTGCTCCGGCCACAGTGGGCCCACCGAGCGCACCTGCGCCGACCAACTTGTCGCCCTGCTGTGACCAAACTCCACCGGCGCGCGTGAAGACCCACGTCGCGCCTGCTAAGTTGTTGTCCCAGGGCCCGCCGACGATCGCGGTGTTGCCGTCCGCCGAGATTGCCACCGAGGAACCCCGATCGGCCCCGACGGGTCCGACCGCGCCCGTGCCCACGAGCTTGCTCCCCTGCTGGACCAACTGCGCAGCCGCTGTATTCGCAAGGAAGACGAACCCCAGCAACACCCCTATGCGCCGTGCCAATTCTTCCTCCTCTTCATCTCGCTCCGGTCACTACCCCCGAGATGCCAGTCGCGGTCGTGCCCCCATGGCCCGGGTGGCCGCAAAGCCGCCCATCGTCAGCCACGCCCTAGTTCCCCACCGGGCCAAAACAGTTATAGCGGCACACCGCCGTCCCCACAAGGGGAACGTTCAGTTGTGCCGGTTGTGGCGGGGTGGTATTGCTCTGGTAGACGATGGCCATGGTCGCGCGGTCGGTTCCCTTGGGCGCGTCGGCCACATCGAACTCAACCGTGATGCTGCAGCTCGCCCCCGCTCCCAAGGTGGACCCGCAGCTCGTGCCGGATACCAGGAAATAGCCGGGCAGGTTCTGTCCGATGCTGACGATGGTAGCGGGCTGCGAGGTGCTGTGATTCGTGAGCGTCGTGGTTAGGTACACCGGCGGCTGGTCGGTATAGTGTTGACCAAAATTGAGCGCCGCCGGCGACGCGACCAGGCCGTAGTACAGGGTGAGCTGGGTGGGTGGCAGTGGCACTTGCCCGCCATCCCCATACCAGCATTGTGGGTCAACGCCCTGATAGTTTGGCACGAACGTCCAGCCCGGGTTGGAGATCGGATTGAAGTTGTAATCATACAGAGCGACGCTGGCGAAGGTCAGCGCACCATTCGGGGGATAGTCAGTGCATTGAGAAACCGGCGGAACATACATTTCGACCTCTAGCGCCCCCTCGAACGCCCAATCGAAGGTCCGCACGTAATTCTGATCCCAGGTCGAGACACTCAATGGAGACGTCGCGCCCGATAATTGGTCTGTCGTGGTAATGGTCCAGTTCGGACAGGTGAACGTCCCGGGCTGACAGTTGGACGCGATAGCGCCGTTGATCATGTCGCCGGGCTGGACGCTCTTGAACGGGCCGTGCCACGTAATCTTGGCCATGCAGCAAGCCCAGCTCCCAATGCTCCACACGCCGGGGAGACCGGGATCAGTCGGGTACTGTGTTGCTCCTTGATTCCACGCGAGAACAGGTTGAATGATGAGCGGGGGGTTATCAGGGTCGCGTGTGTCCTGCATACCTGGAAAGAAGTACAGGGTCTGGCCGCCGGACGTAGTGGTCGGCGGAGGCGGCACGGTCCAGGTCGCCGTCAGCTTGCTGAATGAGGTTACCCGTGGTGCTGGCGGTGGTGGTGGCTTCGGTGTAGTGGCGGTTTCAATCCAGCCGCTTACCGATGGCGACGTCGAAGTGATGAGCTCTCCACGAGCCGTGTACGTCGGATAACCGCAGACCGGGGCCGGCGGGTCCACCGTGCCGTCCGCATGTTGGACGCGGCCATCCGCGAACACCGTGTCTCCACTTGCGACGCCTCGCACACAGGATGGATGGAACCAGCCGAACGGCGTGATCACGTAGTCGTCCGGCACCGCCGGGGGACGGTTCGATCTTGGCGGCTGCTGGGCCAGAGCGGGAGCGGCTGCGAGGAAAAGAAGGAGGAGGGAAGCATTCAGAAGACGCGGCAGCACGCACAGGTTGTCCGTCATTTCTCTTGGCATACGACGCTCCTTTCTCACATTTCCCACGTAAACCGCTTCACGTCAACTTCGCGCATGGCAGCACCGTGCAAGGGCCAGTCACACTCCCGCTGGGGTGATGGTGCCGGCGCGGAAGCTGGCCGAGTACTCCGCCAGTGAGACAGCGACACCCGTATCCAAAGTGAGACCCCAACCAGAACCCGGCGCCCATCTGCCTCTCCTCTCGTCTCATGCGTTTGACGCCGCCTGAGATCGACCCTCGCCGGAAAGCACCCCTTCCGTCCCTCCCGTGTGTCATCGGAAGTATCGGTTCCGGCGAGGGCGCCGTCATCGCCCAAACGGGTGATGACTTTCGGCGGGGGGTCAATAATCAGGTATGAGACCGCCGTCGCAGTCAGAGAGCCGGAGCATGGGGTGACCGGTGGCGGTTGGCGACCGGGCCACGCAACCCTGTCGCGGACCTCGTCGAGCGCAAGCTCTACCTCAAGGCCAAGTGGGTGGGGAAATTCCCCGAGATCGGGAAGCTCCTCGAGCGGTCAAAGCTCGAGAACATGGTCGTCTCCCGCGACGGCTGCACCGTGGACCACCCCAACGACGAGTGCCCGCTGGACCGCGGGGCCGCCGCCTGCATCGAGGCCTCGAAGAACGGGCGAGTCATGCTCGACCCGTACTGGCTGGGCGGCGCCACCCGTCACGTCCGCCGGACGACCCCTCGCGTCGCCGTGCTCCTGGCCAAGGATCCGGTACTCCCACTGGTGCAGGAGTTGCAGCCTCGCGAGGCCGCGCGGGTGCTCGGCACGGGGCAGCTCCCGGGGGGCACCGGCAAGGCGTTCCCGTTCATGAACCCCCACCTCGCGACCCCGGACTCCTCCCGCGCCGACCTGCTGCGCGCCCAGCACGAGCGGCTCCTGGCCGCCACCAGGGTCGTGATGCTGAACATGGCCATCGGCTCCCCGGACGCCATCGCGAGGCGGCTCCTCGAGCTTGCGCGATAGCCGGGAAACGGCTCTCATACACTCAGAGGCACACCGCGGGCCCGGAAGAGCCGGTTCTCCGGGAATGCCGCAAAGACGGGGTGACGCAGGGGCCGGGTGCGCTTCCCGCGGTTACTTTGCGGCCTGCTTGGCTTTCTCCAGCTCGAGCAGACGCATGTGTTCGAGCTCGGCCTTGCGGAGGTTCTCGAAGAGCTGGCTGACGGTCGTGTCGAGGGGCTGCTGCAGGGCGGCCGCGTAGTAGTCGTGGGCCCTTCTCTCCGAGTCGAGCGCGATCGCAAACGCGGCGGCAAGCGACAGGGAGGAGTCGGCCTTCGCGTCGTGGGGCGCCTCGATGCCCCATAGGGCGCGGTTCGCGAGGTTGGGCTTGGCTTTCGCGTAGAGGGCCTGGCGGCGCTCGGCGATCTGGTCGCGGTGCAGCTTCTCGCGCCCCGCCATCCTGCGGAAGAACTCCGCAACGTCGGAATTGTGGACGGTCTCCATGATCGCCGCGAAGTGCTCGTACTGCTCCTGCGCCTCCTCCTCGGCGAAGATCGCGAGGTCGAGCACGTCGTGCGGCTGCAGCTTCGAGAAGTCCATGTCGAGGCCCATGCGTTCCTCCGGGTCGCGCGGGGACGGGGTGCGCACTTACGCCGCCGCTGCGGCGACACTGTGCAATGGCACCCGAGGTTCTGTCAACCGCTCTGGAGAGTGACCTACCCCCAGAGCTCGCGAGGGTAGTCGCGGTAGAGGTTCTCGTAGCTGCGGGCGTAGGCGGCGCGTGCGGCGGTGACCCGCACGAGGTGCCAGGGGTTGGCGGGGTGTGAGCTGCGGCGCAGCGGGGTCTTGGCCACCCCTTCGGTGACCTGGCGGGCGTAGAGGCGGCTGAACTCGCGCAGGGGAAGGGCGGTGGGCGTGAGCGGGTGCATGCAGTCGTGCAGGTCGAACGGGTTGGGCACCCAGATCCGGGGCTTGATCCGTTCATAGTCTGGTGTGCCGGGCGAGGGCGTGCACACGGTGAAGCTGCACTGGGCCGGGGGCAGTGCTTGGACGTAGCCACGCAGCCTCTCGAAGTCGTCGCGGGTGTACTCCGGGGTGACCATGAACGCCGCGTGCACGGCGATCCCCAGCGACCGCAGGGTCGTGAGCGCGCGCTCGTTTGCCGCGACGCTGCCGCCCTTGGCGACCGTGCGGAGCTCCGCGTCGCTCGAGAACTCGAACCCGATGAACGCGCCGTCCAGGCCGAGCCCGTGCCAGGCCTTGAGGAGCTCGGGCGAGCGGTTGACGGTGGTGGAGCGGGTCCAGGCGAAGTAGCGCTTGCACACGCCCCGCGCCGCCAGCGCCTCCGCGAGCTCCCACGCGAAGCCCTCGTCGATGAAGTTCTCGTCGTCGCAGAAGTAGACGTGATCGGCCCGGATCCCGGCGATCTCCTCCGCCACGGCCTCGACCGGCCTGGGCATGTGCCGGCCACCGCACAGGTACGGGACCACGCAGAACGAGCACTTCATCCTGCAGCCGAACGACGTCCGCACCATCGCCACGGACGGGTAGAGGGCGTGCCAGGGGGGAAGGTCCTCGCACAGCCACACCGACGTGTAGGCACGCGAGTCCCAGAGGTCGCGCCGCGGGATCGGGAGCGTCGCCGGGTCGGGAAACCGCGGCCAGGTCGAGGCGGTCGCCGCGTCGAAGCCGTCACCCGGCGTGAGGACGTTCGGTATCCCGGCGAGGCCCTCGCCGGCGGCGAGTGCCGCGACGATGGCGGCAAACGGCGCGCACCCCTCCCCGCGGACCACCGCGGCGATCTCTGGGATGTCGTAGTCTTCGGGCGCTACGGTGGCGTGATGGCCGCCCACCACTACCCGCGCGCCAGGAAGCTCGCGACGGACGAGGGCGGCAAGCCGTTTCACGGTCGACGCCTCGTGGCTGTACCCGGACACCCCGACGAGGTCGGGGCGGTGTCGGCGGAGCGCCCGGCGGAACGCGCGCTCCGGGCTCCGGGTGAGGCGCAGGTCGAGCACCCGCACGTCGTGCCCCGGGGGCACGGCTGCGGCCAGGTACCCGAGCTCGAGCGGCTCCAGCAGCGTGAACCTCTGCAGGCCGAGGATCGTGGGCAGCTCGGCGCGCGGCTTGACGAGGAGGATCCTCATCTCTGCCGAGCCCCCACCCATGGCGCGTTCGATTGCGGAATCGTCGCCCCCTGTGCGGACCCGCCACGTCTCGCAGCCGGCGCCCACACACACGCCGCGAACGCGCCGGGACCGCATCCCGGGAAGAGCTTACCGCCGTGCGGGTACGGCGGTCCAGTGGGAGGCACGCCCGGGGGACCGAGGGAGGAGGGCACGCGTCAAAAGCGGGGTGCGAGGCGTTGTTCCTGCGCCGGTCGGCGGGTCCTACTAGCTGGCCGGACCCTTGATGAGGGGCCTGAGCCCACCGGAGAAGACCTTGTCCTCCTTGCCGCCGATCTCGGTCCCGGATGTGAGGAACGCACCCGCGAGCTGGCCGTCCTTGGTCACCTCGACGGGGATGCAGATCTCGTCGCGGGTGATCTTCTCGGCCGCCACCAGGGGTCCGTCGAGCCCCGCCTCGATGACGTACTTCGTCTGCAGCATGAGGCCCTGGGGCTGCTTGCCGGGGTTCGGGTAGATGTGACCCTTCTTGAGGGTGGCATCCCCAACCTTGCCCGTCACGCTCCCGTTGGCGGCGATCGTGAAGGACACCGCGAGTTCCTTCGCATTGCACCAGTTCACGGCCACCTCGGCCTTGCCCTCCCAGTGCCCGACCATCGCGGGCGGCGGTGCGACCGGAGCCTTCCTGCAGGCGCCGAGCGTTGCGGTCAGACCCACGAGGAGCAAGGTCACCAGCGCTTTGCCGCTCATGATCGAATCCCTCCTTCGTCATTCCCCGCCGCCCGCCAGCGGCGGTTGTCAAGAGCGCGACTCAATACAAGCACTGACATGTTCATTCTCTTCTCAATATGATCCCGAAGGTACAAAGATACAAGCGTCGCCGAGAGTCAACACCGCCGCCGTGCTCTCCCGGGTCCGGCGGGCCGATGTGCGTGGGGGTTGCCCGCGGCTTCGCACCACCGGCATTTCGCGCAACTGGATGATCGACGCGGGGGGTGTCTGGCGGTTCGACGAGGTCGCTACCGGGAGGGTGACGGCGACCGGGTCGCCGACGCTGAGCGCATGATCGAGGGGGCCCGCACCGTACAGGCGGCGCACCGCTAGCACGAGACGCCGGGGGGCTTGTAGGATAGTCGGCACCGTGACTCTCGATGACGCTTTGCTCAAGCGCTGGCCTCTCGTCCTCGTCCTGGCGTTGTCGGCGTGCCTGGCGTTTGGCATCTTCGGCCGGAACCTCTGGAAACCGGACGAGCCTCGCGAAGCGGCGATCGCCGGCCGCATGGCGCGCCCCGGAGGCGACCTGGTCGTGCCGCACTTGGGAGAGCAACCGATCTGCGAGAAGCCACCGCTCTACTACTGGGTGGCGACCGGCTCCATCCGGCTCCTGGGTTCAGGGCCGGTATCGGTGCGCCTGCCCAACCTGATCTACGCGCTGGCGGGCGCGCTGCTGGTCGGCCTTCTGGCCCGAGCCGCAGCTGGGCGGCTCGCCGCGTTCACCGCGGGCCTGCTCATGGGCACGCTGTACCTCGCCTACCGCGTCGAGATCTGGATCGCCACCGACGCCCTGCTCATGGCGACGGTCGCAGGCGCGCTCTTTGGCTGTTATAGGGGCCTGATGGCGCGGAGAGGGTGGCCCAAGCTTGGCTGGTACACGCTCATGCACGTCTTCCTTGCGGCCGGCTTCCTCACAAAGAACGTCGTGGCGTGGATGGTTCCGGCCCTTGCCCTGGTGCTCTTCGTGGCCTGGGAGCGTCGCTGGCGGGAGCTTCTCGCCTGGGAGCTATATGCGGGCCTGGCGATCCAGCTCGCGGCGGTCCTCCCCTGGGTCCTGGCGGTTGCGGCGCGGCCCGACGGTGCCACCTACCTGCGGATCTTCTTCGTGGACAACCTCGTCGGACGCTTCACGCGGCTGGAAGGCGTGGGCTACACCGAAGGCCATCGGGGGTGGCTGGGGGAGTACCTGGTCGAGCTGCCGGTCTACCTGGTGCCGTGGACGTTCCTGATCATCGCGGCGGTGGCCGAGGCATGGAGAGCAAGCCGCAAGGCGTGTACCGGTGACCAGGCAGCCGCGAGGGAACGGCCACCCTGGCGCTTTGCGATCGCCTCCGTGGTGCCCGCCTTGCTGCTGCTGTCCGCGTCCACCACCAAGCGCGACATCTATGCCGCCGTGCTGATGCCGGGTTTTGCGCTGCTGGGTGGGCTGTGGATCTCCCCGGCGCTGCGGGCTCCCCGGCGTCTCGACCGCGCCATGGTGCGGGCCACCGCCATGCTGCTGGCCGTGTCCGCTCTGCTGCTCCCGCCGAGCGCCCTCGTCGAGTCGGTGCGGGTGGGGGCGCCGGCCTCTGCCGCCGCGGTCGTGCTCGCGGCGGCGGCATGGCTCGCCTCGCTCGTACTGGCCGCGCGCCTCTGGAGTGCGATCCGAGGCGGCCGGCTGGGGACCGCCCTGGCGGCTGCGGCTGCGTGCTGGGTCCTGACGATGCTGGCCTTCTCCGCGCTGTTCTGCCCGATGCTCAACCGCTCGCAGGACCTTGGCCCGGTGGCCCGAGCCGCGCGGGACGTGGCGGCTGAGCATCCGCTCGCGATCTGGGACGCGGACGAAACGATCATCGCCGTGCTTGACTTCTACGCCGGGTTGACCCCGCCCTGCATCTCCGCCGGTGAGGAGCTGCGCCGCCGGCTGGCTGCGGCCGTGGACCTCCACGTGCTGACGGAGGTGACCGGCGGCGCGGGCAAGGAGCGGCGTCTCGACGACTTGGAGGGAGGCTTCGACCTTGAGGTCGAGCGCCGCATCGATCTGCCGGACCCCGGCGGCCGCAGCTACGCCATTCTGAAGCCGAAGCGCTAGGAGCCTGTCCGAGTACTCGGGCGACCGCGCCCGCTTACTCGGACAGGCTCCTAGAGCCCGAGGCGGCGGCGGACCGGGCGGGTGCGGTCCTTGAGCGTGCGCCCGGCGGAGCGCAGGCAGCTCCGGAGGCGGTAGTAGCCGCCGACGTCCGAGGGCGAGACGCCGCGGGCACGGCAGTAGCCGGCGAGGAGCAGGCCGTTGTCGTGAAGGCGCAGCTGCGCGAGGTTGGCCAGCCCGGCGCGCACTCCGACCTTGCCGAAGCGCATTCGGTTGATGTCCACGAGCTGGAAGGAGACGCTGCCGGGTTTGGAGGGATCGGGCAGGAGCAGCACGTTGCCCGAGGTGAGGTCGCGGTGCATGGCGCCCAGTTCGTGCAGCCGGCCGACGAAGGCGCCCAGCTCCTCGAGCAGAAGCTCGCGCCCTGGCGAATCGGGGCGCTTCAGCTCGCGTACCTCCCGGAATCCCGAGACCAGCGCGCAGCAGTAGTACGACGCGGCGAGCGCCCGGCCGTGCCGGACCTCCACCGCGGCGAGCGGGCGCGGGGTGCCGACGCCGATCGCGAGCAGGCGGGTGGCGTGGTCGAAGGCGCGCACGGCCTTGCTTGTGCGCAGGCGGTACACGAGTCGGCGGCCACCGCTCACCGGAAAGCGCTTAACCGCCACCTCGTCGCCGACGACGCGGTGCCGGAAGATGACGTTGCGGCCGCGGTGGATCACCTCCTCAGGCCGCACCTCCCGGCTGATCGCCTCGAGCTCGGCGCAGAAGGCCCGGTGCACAGGGTCATCCCACCCGTTGGCGAGACGCACGATCGTGGGGATGAGCGTGCTGGACTGCACGGCAGTTATCTTACGGCAACGCCCGAGGCCGCACTCTTGTGGACCCGCGATCGTCAGTCGGCCGTGTGGGCGGCCTCGATGGCGGCCTCCTCTGCGGCGGCCGTGCGTGCGCCGGCCGCCACGTCCACGCGGGCGAGCATCACGATGCCGAGAAGGAAGAACGCCGAGACCGAGAGAATGCTGGCACGGGGGTTGTGCGTGAGCTGGCCGACGACGCCGTACAGGAGAGGCCCGAGGATTCCAGCGAACTTCTCGGAGAGGCCGTACAGCCCGAAGAACTCGCCCGACTTCGCCGCCGGCGACAGCTCCGCGTAGATGGCGCGGCTGAGCGCCTGGGTGCCGCCCTGCACGGTGCCCACCAGCCACCCGATCATCACGAACTCTGCCTGCGTGGAGAGGAAGAAGCCCCAGAGCGGGATCACGGTGTAGATGGCGAGCCCGAGGATCACGGCACCCTTGGCGTCGAGCCGCCGTACCAGTGGGGCCACGAGCCGGCCACCTACCAGAAGCGAGAGAGCGATTCCGAGGAGCTGATCGGCGGCAATCAGCGCGAAAACCTGAGCCCAGCCGATGCTGCCGTGGGCCCTCACATAGGCGCCGAGGAGCGGCAGCGTGGCACCGCTCCACAGCAGCATCGCCACGAATGCCCCGCGCCACCTCGTGAGCGGGTCCGTGATCCGGCCGTACAGCAGGGCGAAGGGGAACGCGACCACCTGTGTCATCAAGAGAGTGCTGACGAGCACACCGGTGTCGAGGCCAAGGGCGGCGCCGTAGGCTGTCGCCAGCAGGACGATCGCGCCCACGCCCTCCATGTAGAACCAGAACGCGACGAGCATCTTGAACAGCTCGCGGTTGCGCCGGATGTCGCGTAGGGTGTGGGCAAGCCGCCGGAACGCGTCGCCGAGGGAGTTCCCGGTGCTGCCGTGGGCGAGCGGGACGGCCGGCGGCTCGGGCACGTGCCGCACCAGGGGCACCGTGAACACGATCCACCACACCCCGACCGTCAGGAAAGCGATGCGGACCGCGAGGTCCCTGTCGATTCCGAGCGGCTCGGCGAGCACGAACAGCACGGTGTTGACGGCCAGGAGCACGCCGCCTCCGATGTAGCCCATGGCGTACCCGAGGCTTGAGGCGCGCGGCAGGTCCTCAGGGCGGGCCACGTGCGGGAGCAGGCTGCTGTTGAGGCCGAGCGCCAGGTTCAGCGCCACCTGGGTGGCGAAGTAAAGCGCCAGGGCCAGCCGCCAGCGGCCGGGCGTGAGGGCGAACATCGCGCAGGCCAGCGCGGCCCCTAGCACGGTGATGCTGACAAGCAGGCGCTTGCGGCTGCCCGTGATGTCCGCGTAGGCCCCGACGACTGGCGCCAGCACCGCCGCTACGAAGAGGGCGAGCGAGACGGTGAGCGCGAAGACGTTGGAGGCGGTGTCGCGGGCGAGAGTGCTCGCGCCCGCGGCCGCACCGGCCGCCACGAAGGCGGGGGTGGCGATGGCGATGAAGTGGGGCGGGAAGAACGTGGTGGCGGTGGTCGTGAGATAGCCGTGGTTGGCCCAGTCGTACAGCGACCACGCCACGATCGTGCGTCGGTAGGCACGCTGCGAGCCGCCGGGTTTCACGCGGGTGGATGCTAGCGCATCTGCGCCGGTGCTCCGCTCCGGGCAACCTTGGAGGGTCGGGGGCGTAGGATCGGGGGGTGCGCGGGCGGAGTACCCTCGATCAGAAACGGGGAAGGAGGACGGGATGAGGACGTTTCGTGGAACGCTTGCGGTCGTCGGGGCTGTCGTGTGTCTGACGGCCACGGCGCCCTCGGCCACCCTCGCTGCCGGTGCGGGCCAGGCGAATCCCGGGCACACGACCGCCGTCAAGGAGACAAAGACGGGAGGGTTCAACCCGGCGGCCGCCACCGAGGCGTACCTGGCCAAACTATCGCCCGAGCAGAGGGCCCGCTCCGACGCCTACTTCGAGGGCGGGTACTGGCTCCAGCTGTGGAGCTTCCTCCTCGGCGCCGCGATCTCCGTGCTGCTGCTCGCCACCCGGCTCTCGGCACGGATGCGCGACCTAGCCGCCCGTATCACGCGGGTGAGGAGCCTGCAGACGGCCCTCTACTGGGTGCAGTATCTGCTGGTGACGACCGTGCTCTCGTTTCCGCTCACGGTCTACGCGGGCTTTGTCCGCGAGCACGCGTACGGTCTGTCCACCCAGACGTTCGGTCCCTGGCTCGGGGACCAGGCCAAGGGGCTGGCCATCGGGGCGATCCTCGGCGCCCTGGGCCTGATGGCGATTTACGCCGTCGTCCGCCGGGCCCCGCGCACCTGGTGGCTGTGGGGCGCTGCAGTAACCCTGGTCTTCATGGTGGTCACCATGGCCATCGCCCCGGTCTTCATCGAGCCGGTGTTCAACAAGTACACGCCGCTGACTGACGAGAAGGTCAAGGGTCCGATCCTCCGTCTCGCCCGCGCCAACGGCATCCCGGCCAACGACGTCTTCGTCTTCGACGCCTCGCGCCAGACCACCCGCGTCTCCGCGAACGTCGCGGGGTTTCTCGGCAGCGAGCGCATCGCCCTAAACGACAATCTGCTCAACCGGTGCACCCTGCCCGAGATCGAGACGGTGATGGCCCACGAGATGGGCCACTACGTGCTCAACCACGTGTACAAGGGCCTGCTGCAGTTCGGCCTGTTGATCGTGGCGGGGTTCGCCTTCCTGCGCTGGACGTTCGACCGTGTCGTGCAGCGGTGGGGTGCACGATGGGGGATCGGCGGGATAGGTGACGTGGCCGGCCTGCCCCTGCTCGTGCTGCTGCTGTCCGTGTTCTTCTTCGTTTTGACGCCCGTGACCAACACGATGATCCGCACGCAGGAGGTCGAGGCGGATATTTTCGGCCTCAACGCGGCCCGCCAGCCGGACGGCGAGGCCGAGGTGGCGCTGAAGCTCGGCGAGTACCGCAAGCTGAAGCCGGGGCCGCTGGAGGAGTTCGTGTTCTTCGACCACCCCAGCGGCTACAGCCGCATTCTGATGGCGATGCGCTGGAAAGCGGAGAACCCCCGGTAGCGTTGACGGGGAGGGAAACCGGTCCGATGCAGCGTGCGCGCGCCATGGCGATCCTGGAGGGGTTGTTCGCGGTCCTGGTGTGGGGGGCTTCGTTCATCGCCACCAAGGTGGCCCTCGCGGACGCCTCCCCGGTGACCGTGGTCTGGGTGCGCTTTGCGATGGGCGTCGTGGTGCTCGGTGTCGCCGTTGCGGCCCGCCGCCAGTTCGCGCTGGTGTCTGCGAGGGAGCTTGCGACTTTTGCGCTCCTCGGCTTCATCGGCATCACGGCCCACCAGTGGCTGCAGTCCAACGCCCTCGTGACCTCGCAGGCCAGCACGAGCGGTTGGATCATCGCCACCACGCCGATCTTCATGGCCCTGTTGGGGCGCCTAGTGCTCGGCGAGCGGCTGCCCTGGCTTCGCGTCTTCGGCATCGCCCTTGCGACCGTGGGGGTGCTGCTGGTTGTCTCCAGGGACGACCCCGCGACCCTGCTGGCCGGGCGGTTCGGCGCCCCCGGCGACGTGCTGATCCTCCTCTCGGCGCCCAACTGGGCGGTGTTCTCGGTGCTCTCGCGCGGTGCCCTGGCCAGGCACCCCGCGACGCGCATGATGTTCTACGTGATGGCTCTCGGGTGGCTGTTCACCTCGGTGCTCTTCTTCAGCGGCCCGGGGTTCTCGGAGATCGCGAGGATCACTCCTCGCGGCTGGGCGGCTCTCGCGTTCCTCGGGGTCGCCTGCTCGGGCCTGGCCTACATCGCGTGGTACGACGCGCTCCAGCACATGCCAGCCTCACAGGTCGGCGCTCTTCTCTACCTTGAGCCTCTCGTGGCGATGACGGTGGCGGCCATCGTGCTCGGGGAGCCGATCTTGCTCGCCACGGCGGTGGGCGGAGCCGTGATCCTGGCGGGTGTGTGGCTGGTGAACCGCACGCCTGGAACGGACGCCCCCGCCCCGGAGGTCGTCGGCACCCACGCCGGCGAGGAGTAGGAGGCGCCACCCGGGCTGCCGGGTGCTCACGATTGCGGCGCCCGTCGCGCCGGCGGGCGAGCTCACACGGGGGGGATGAGCGCGACGCGGTTCCGCCCGGCCTGCTTGGCGTGGTAGAGGGCGCGGTCTGCGGCGGCGACCAGGTCGCCCGGCGTGTTGCCGTAGATCGGGATCATCGTGGCGACGCCCGCAGAAAGGGTGACGACGGGAGCGACGCCCGAATAGGCGTGCGGGATGGCAAGCGCCTCCACCTCGAGCCGGATGCTCTCCGCGAGCTCGCGGGCGTGGTTGGCGTCGCTGCCGGGGAGCAGGACCGCAAACTCCTCCCCGCCGTACCGCGCGACCATCTCGCCCGCCCGCTGCACCAGGTGTTGCAGCACCGAGGCGACGTTCCTCAGGCAGGCATCCCCGGTGACGTGCCCGTAGCCGTCGTTGAATGGCTTGAAGTGGTCGATATCGAGCATCACGAGGGCCAGGGGGAGCCCGGTCCGGGCGCAGCGGCGCCACTCGGCGTCGAGGACGTGGTCGAACTGGCGGCGGTTGGCCACCTCGGTGAGGCTGTCCACCGAGGAGAGCAGCTCGAGCTGGCGGTTCGCCTCCTCCAGCTGCCTGGTACGCTCGCCGAGCAGCGCGTTGGCCTCCTCGAGCTGCCGCGTGCGCTTGGCGACCAGCTGGCCCAGCTCCGTGTGGCGCGCGGCGGTCTGCCGGATGCGCCACCGGTGACCGCCGAGCCCGACGAGCAGAACCGCGATGCCGCACACCCCGAGGAACCAGGAGGTCTGGTAGAAGCGGGGTTCGACCGAGAACGGGAGGGTGGCCACGGTGGGGTTCCAGGGGCCGTTGTTGCGGCTTGCGGCGACCTCGAAGGTGTAGCGTCCTGGGGGCAGCTTCGCGTAGTACGCAGTGCGGCGGGAGCCCGCATACACCCAGGTGCTGTCGAACCCGACCAGCCGGTAGCGGAACCCCACCCTCCTGGGGTCGAGAAGGCTGATCGTGTTGTAGAGGATCTCGAGGTGCCCGCTCGCCGAGGGGAGCTGCATGACGCTGCGGACCTCCTTGGCCACCCCGTCCACGATCACCCTCTCGATCCTTGCCGGAGGAGGGTCCTGCAGCAGGTTGAGCCGCGCGGGGTCCACGACCGCCACGCCCTTGAGCGTGCGGAACCACAGGCGGCCGTCGTGTGTCCTCCAGCCGGAGGGCTGAGAGCCCCCGGTGCACTCGGTAGTCTTCATCCCGTCCGCCTTGCCGAACGTGATCGCTGCAACGGTGCGCCGGCGTCCGGTCGCCACCTCGTCGAGCTGTTCCTTGCTGACGCGGAAGATCCCCTTCAGGCTGCTCATCCAGAGGTGACCGCGCGAGTCCTCGAGGATGGCGAAGATCACGTCGTCGGGCAGCCCCGTCTCGGTGGTGAAGGCGTGCAGCGTGCCGGCCCGGAGACGATTCAGCCCCCCGCCGTAGGTGCCGATCCAGAGCGTGCCATCGGCATCCCCGTAGAGCGAGAGGACGAAGTTGCTCGACAGCCCATCGCTCGTCGTCACCGCGGTGAACTTCCCGTCCTTGAGCCGGAACAGCCCGCCGCCGTTGGTCCCGATCCACAGGGAACCCGAAGGGTCCTCCCAGAGCGCCCGGATGGTGCCGCTGGTGAGACCCTCACCGCGCCCGTAGCGGGTGAAGACGCCGTCCTTCAGACGCGTGAGGCCGGCGCCGTTGGTGCCGATCCACAGGCTGCCGTCACGCCCCGGCCACAGCGCGCGGATGAAGTCGCTGCCTAGGCCGTTCCGGCTGGAAAACGTCGTGAACGTCCGGCCGTCGAACCTGGACAGGCCGCCCCCGCTGGTTCCGACCCACAGGTTGCCGGCGGCGTCCTGACAGAGCGCGCCGACGACGTCGTGGGCCAGGCCATCCTTGGTCGTGAGGCGGCTGACCTTGCCGCCGCGCATGCGGTCCAGACCCTGGCCGTTCGTGCCGATCCAGACGGTACCCAGGGTGTCCTCGTACACCGCAAACACCGCGTCGCTCGAGAGACCTTCGGTACGGCTGAAGGTGGTGACGTCGCCGTCACGCAGGCGGTTGAGGCCCCCTCCGTCGGTGCCGATCCACAGGCTCCCTTCGGTGTCCTCGTACAGCGTCATGATGGCGTTGCTCGAGAGCCCTTCGCGGGTGGTGAAGGGCGAGAAGGAGCCGTTTGCGAAGCGGCTGACCCCGCCGCTCGTGGTGCCCGCCCAGAGGTTGCCGTCACGGTCCTCGACCACGGCGATCACAAAGTTGTCGCTGAGGCCGTCCCTGGTGGTGTAGGTGGAAAAGGCGCCAGCCCGGTACCGGCACAGCCCCGCCGAGGTCCCGATCCAGACCGATCCGCCGCGGTCCTCGTACAGGGCCCAGACGAAGTTGTGGGGCAGCCCGTTCTTCCTCGAGAAGGTGGTGAACGAGCCCTGGCGCAGCACGCTCACCCCACCACCCGAGGTTCCCACCCAGATCTGGCCATCCGTGTCCTCGAGCAGCGCCCTCACGACGTTCGCCGCGAGGCCGTCAGCGGTCGTGTAGGTGGTGAACTTGCCGCCCTGGAAACGGCTCACGCCCCCGCCGTTGGTGCCGATCCAGAGGGCGCCGGTGCGATCCTCCAGCAAGGCCCGCACCGTGTCGTCCGGCAGGCCGTTGGTCGTGGTGTAGGTGGTGAAGGTGCCATCCTTGAAGCGGCTCAGTCCGCCGCCGTAGGTCCCGATCCACAGAGAGCCGTCCCGCCCCTCGCACAGCGCCAACACGTAGTTGTGCCGCAGGCCGCTGGTCCCTCTGCCCTCGAGGACCGTGAACTCCACCCCGTTGAACCACGCGACCCCGCGCTGCGTCCCGAGCCAGAGGTGCCCGTCTCTCGTCTGGACGATGGCGTCCACGGTGTTCTGCGGGAGCCCTTCCTCGACCTGCCAGACGTCGTGGCCGTACTGGGTGAGGGCCCGGGACGGGTTGAGGGCGGCCAATTGTTGCGCGGTCAGCGCGAGGAGCACGGACAGGGCGATTCGCACCAGCCGGGGGATGCGGCCGGGTTTCGGGAACCCGGGCATGACCTCCCCACTCCGGTACCTGCCAGGAACCCAAACCCTCACCCGACCTCCGATTGTCATGATAGTGCAAACGGATCGTCGGTCGGGGCGGGCCTCACAACGGAGGCCTGAGTGCGGGCTCGTCGAAACCGCGTCGTAGTCTTAGAATGGCGGCTCGCATTCGGGTGCCGGGCGGCCCCGGCGGAGGTCAGATGAAAAAGCGGATGGTGGTGACGTTGCTTGCGACTCTCGTGGCCGCGATCGCCTGCGCCCAGAGCGGCGGGTCGTGGTACTTCGCGGTGTCCGGGGACTCGCGCGACTGCGGCGATCTGATCATGCCAAAGATCGCCCAGGACATCGCGTCCAACCAGGCGAGGAAGCCGGTCAGCTTCTTCTGGCACCTCGGTGACTTCAGGCGCATGTACGACATCGACTGCGACATGCTCAAGCGAAAGTACCCGAACTACGACTGTAAGGAGCGCACGCAGCCGCTGGGCGCCAACGACATGCACGAGTACCTGAGCTCGGCGTGGGACGACTTCATCACCCATCAGGTCGAGCCGTTCGGTGAAACGCAGGTGTTCCTGGGCATCGGCAACCACGAGCTGATCGCCCCCCGGACCCGGGAGGAGTTCGTCAAAACGTTCCAGAAATGGCTGACCCAGGAGCCGTTGCACGGCCAGCGCAGGACGGACGCCGGCAAAGGGATCTCAAGCGTCGAGGGCGACACCACCTACCACTTCGTCTACAGGGGCGTGGATTCCATCTTCCTCGACAACGCGGACGACCGGGCGTTCACCGCCGAGCAGATCGTCTGGCTCTCGAAGGTTCTGGCCGCCGATGCCGCGGATCCCGCGGTCCGGACCATCGTCGCCGCGATGCACGAGCCACTGCCCTACAGCACGACTCGCGCCCACGCGATGGACAGCAGCTGCCAGGGGCGCTGCTCGGGGGAGCAGGTGTACGAGATGCTGTTCAGGGCGCAAAACCTCTCGGCGCCTGCCGAGAAGCAGAAGCGGGTCCTCGTTCTTGCCAGCCACGTCCACGTCTTCGAGGAAAACATCTACGACACGCCCGAGCATCGCGGCCAGGTGCTGCCAGGGTGGGCGGTCGGCACGGGGGGCGCCGTGCTGTACCAGGACACGATCCGCTATGGCTACTTACTGGTCGAGGTCCGGCCCGACGGGAGCATCGGTACCGAGTTTCGCGATATCAGGCGGGACTCGCCGCCCCTCGCCAAGGGCCCCGGGGCCGAGGGCCTGACGGAGTACTGCTTCGCATTCAATAAGACCAGGGTGCGTGTAGGCACGGAGCCGCCGCCGTGCCCGTGCGGGGCCGCCCGTTGAGCGACTGGACCGGGTGGGGCAAACTCTAGCGTTGTTTCAAAAGCCCGGTTTCTTGGAGCGACATCGCAGGTGGAAGAACGCGGCATTGTGCCATTGAGTCGTCCACAGCCTCTCGGCGGCTGGCTCGGCCGTCTGGTCGGTCGAACGTGGGCGGAACGCGCCTCGGCGTCGGCGGCCGAGGTTCCGCCACTGGGCCGTTGGCAGGGGCTGCTGCTCTGGCTGCTGCTCGTGGCGTTCGCGTTCTTCGGGGTGTTCGGCCACTCGCTGTGGGGCGCGAACGACGCCCGCGAAGGCGGGATGATCTGGGACATGTACCGGCACGGCACCTGGGTGACGCCCACCATCAACGGGAAGGCGTTCCTCGAGAAGCCGCCGCTCCTGCACTGGACCTCGCTTGTGTTCTGTCACCTCGGCGGCCGAGTCACCGAGGGCCTGGTGCGTCTCCCTGCCGCACTCTACGGTTTCGGGACGCTGGTGCTCATCGACCTCTTTGTGACGGGGGCCCGGGCACCCGGGGAGTCCGGCGCTCCTGACGGCCAGCGCCAGCTCGCCGCGTGGGCAGCCATGTTCTTGTGCGCAACTGCGATCGAGTTCCAGGAGTACTCGCGGATCGTGCTCACCGACATCGCGCTGACCTTCATGGTCACCCTCTCGCTTTTCCTGTTCTGGCGTGCGTACCTTCGCCCGGGCGCCTATCTCTTCTTGAACGCCGCCGTGGCGATGGTGGCTTCGAGGACCCGTCGGTCCTCGGGGTTGATGCGCAGGAACTCGACGCCTACCTCGACCTCGCCAGAGGCCCTCTCGTTCTCCCAGACGATGCGCCCCTGCGCCTTGATGACGCGGCCCGGGAGGGAGATGAGCAGCTCCACCGAGGTTCCGACACCGACGCGCTCCTGATACACGAACATGCACCCGCCGCTGCTGACCGTGCGGGTCATGGCCATGACCTCCGGGCCCTCGGCGCCGAGCGTGCGCACGAGCACGGCGTTCTCGACCGGGACTCGGGGGAAATGGCGGAAAGCCCGCGGTTCTTCAGGCATCGACTCGCCCTTCTCATTGTTGCCTGAAAGCCAATCTACCAGCGGGGTGGCTGCGATTCAAGCGCCACAAGGCGAAAACCCCTGCCTCCTGCGTGCCGACCCGTGGCCCAACGTGAATTTCGCCTGCGAACGGCGCCTTTTTTCCAACTGGTAGAATGCCGGCCTCTGGCCCCACCGGGCCGGAAAGCAGGTGCGAGAGGCATGGCGACCCCCGAAACCGGGAGGTTCCCGAAGGTCTTCTGGACCGCCAACGTCACCGAGCTGTTCGAGCGCGCCGCCTACTACTCGATGGCCAGCTTCGTGGTCATCTACCTCGGCCAGCTGGGGTTCGGCGCGTACTGGCCGTCCAACCTCAACAGCGTCCTGTGGACGCTGGTCTACTTTCTCCCCATCCTCTCCGGGACCATCGCCGACCAGGTCGGATTCCGCAAGTCGCTGTTGGTGGCGTTCATCCTGCTCGCGGCCGGGTATTTCCTGATGGGGTTTCCGGTCTGGTTCGCCAGCGGCGAGCTCGCCCCTACCGTGGCCAAGGAGTTCACCGCCAAGCCGGGATTCGTGGCCATCGTCGTAGTGGCGATTGTGCTCATCGGCATGGGGGGCTCGGTGATCAAGCCGTGCATCTCGGGAACCGTCCAGAAGACATCCGGCACCCTGGCCACGCTTGGGTTCGCGATTTTTTACATGGTCATCAACATCGGCTCGCTCTTCGGGCGCGGCACCGCGTTCGTGGTTCGCACCCGGTCGAGCGCCGTGCTTGTCCTGCTCGTCGTCGGGGTCTGCGCACTGGCGGCAGCCACGCTCATTCTCCTGGCGCGCTGGAGCGCCGCGAACCGCGAACGCAAGGGGAACATCGGCTGGACGACGCTTGGCTCCCTGTCGATCGTGACGGCCGCCGTGCTGGCGATCTCGTGGATTCTTCGGCTCCCCAGCGACCAACCGTCGGGCGGCTCGGGCTCGAGCCTGTCGTACATCTTCGCGGTGGCGACCGCGGCCTCGGCGGTCGCTTTCTTCGTCGTCCTGTTCTTCTACCAGGAACCCTCGACTGACGCTGCTGCTCCGGCCAGGCCGAAGCGATCGGTGGGGCGGATCCTGCTCGACATGGTCCTGGTGTTGAAGAGCGGCCGGTTCACGCTGTTTCTGCTGGTCATCAGCGGCTTCTTCTTTCTCTACAACCAGGTCTACAACGTGCTCCCGCTCTACGTGAAGCGGGTCGTGGAGCTGAGCCCGGCGATGGACCTCTACACCGCCGCCAACCCGCTGGTCATCGTCTGCTTCCAGCTCCTGATCACGAGCAGATTCGGCAGGATGCGGCCGATCCGCTCGATGATCGTTGGCAGCGTCGGCATCTCGCTCTCGATGGCGGTCAACCTCATCCCGGTCTTCGCGTCTGGCGGTGTCCGAGCGCTGGCGGCCAACTGGCTCCCGATCGGCTCCGTGTTCGTGATCATGACGGTCGCGTTGATCGCTTTTTCGGAGCTGTTCACGTCGCCGCGCATGTACGAGTACATCGGCGCGCTGGCGCCCAAGGGGCAGGAGGGGCTGTTCCTCGGCTACGCCAACCTGCCGCTCGCCATCGGCTCGCTCTTCGGCGGCCCGGTCGGTGCGTTCATCTTCAACGACATCATGGCCAGGGGCGCGACAAAACGCCCGGACGGCCTGCTCGAGCTCGATCCGACCCAAAACGCCCTCGGCTGGATGATCCTGATGGTGATCGGCCTCGCCTCCGCGCTCTCCATGTGGCTGTTCAACCGCTGGCTCGAGAAGCAGAAGGCGTAGCGGCCGCCCGTTACGGTGAGGGTGGGCGGGCGGCGACGGCGCCTTCGCCGGCCGCGCGGAAAGCACGAGAGACGCCGCCGACCCCGAGCTTGACCCCGCCGAACACCCGAGAGACGAGCAGGGCACCCTCGAGATCCTCCCGCCGGAGAAGCTCGAGCAGCACACGGCCCGGGTGGCCCACCTCCCCGTCGTCGCGCGACCTCTCGACGAGGGCACTGGAGGCATCGCGGTAGCGCAGCGCCCAGCAGTGGTGGTTGGCTTTTCGCAGCTCGCCCCTCCGCCGTTTCACGACGGCGGACACGTCCTCCTCGGAGATCGCAGGGAAGAGCAGCGCGTGGAAGCGCGAGCGTTCGACGGTGAGCTTGTGCTCGCTCGCTGAGGTGACCTTCACGCTCTCTCCACCGGAGGCCCTGTCCTGGGCGAGCGCCTCATCGCCACAATCCTACCCGTTTCCGGTTTCGGTTCGGCACCCTGCGGTGTCCAAAGCGCAGAAGCTACCGAGATAAGCGAAGGGAGGCCACCGTGTTCGACACCACCCTGATCGCATCGCACCCGAGGCGGCAGGTGAGGGGAAAGCTCGCGACCCTGCCGGTCGCGCTGGCGATCCACGCGCTCGCCATGGGCTTCCTGATGGTTGGCCAGCTGTGGGCTGTGGACGGGGTGCCGGAGCCGGCGCTCGTGGTGAGCTTCGTCGAGTTCCACCCCCCGACGCCTCCGCCCCCGCCCCCTCCGAAGGGGAAGGGTCCGAACACCGGCGCGAACCCGCCTCTTGTGAGCTCTCCGATGCAGCCGGTCGAGGTCCCGTCGGAGCCTGCGAAGCCCGGAACGCCCGACGCCGGAGGCGCTCCCAACGGTGTGCCCGAGGGAATCCCCGACGGAAGCCCGGACGGCGTGCCGGGAGGAGTGCCGCGGGAGCCCGACCGGCCACAGGTGGAGCCTGAACCGGTCTACCGGCTCGACCCGGCCATGAAGCCCCCGATCGCGGTCGTGCGGAGCGCGCCCGCCTACCCCGAGCTCGCGCGCAAGCTGCGCCGGGAGGGGATCGTGGTCCTCGAGGCGATTATCGACAAGTCCGGAAACGTCGTGGACGCACGGGTGCTCACGGACCCCGGCTTCGGATTGAGCGAGACGGCGCTGGCCGCGGTACGCACCTGGAGATACCAGCCGGCCACCCTCGACGGGCGGCCCGTGAGCGTCTACCTGACCGTGACGGTAACGTTCCACCTCCATGGCAGCCCGTAGCGTTCGGCATCTCTCGCACCAAACGCGGGTGCGTTCGGCGGCCCCAAGTGCCCGGGGACCGCCTGGCCGTGGAGTGCCGGTGAAGGATTTGATCCAACTCCCGCGCGGCCGTGCCGGGCAACCGGCACGGCTGGTTTCCTACCTCGTCCCCCAGCTAAGATGAGCGCCGCATGATTGAGGTCGCCGAGGGCCTCGCGATCCCCGACGGGGAGCTGTCATTTGCCGCCTCGCGGAGCGGCGGACCCGGGGGGCAGAACGTCAACAAGGTCGCCACCCGGGTCACGCTGGCGTTCGACGTGGTGGGCTCACCGAGCATCCCGGTGCGAGAGAAGGCCCTGATCCTGACGCGTCTCGCGACCCGGATCAGTAAGAACGGGGTGCTGCGGGTTGTCTCCCAGCGCCACCGCAGCCAGGGAGCCAACCGTCGGGCGGCGCTGGAGCGCTTCATCGAGCTGATGCGAGGAGCCCTCGCCGAGGAGGCGCCGCGGGTCCCGACACGGCCACATCGAGCGTCCAGGGACCGGCGCATTGCGGAGAAAAAGCTGCGCGGGCGCCTCAAGGGGCGGCGTGCGCGGCCGGACTCGCTCGACGAGTAGCCCCACCCGAGGGACACATTGCTCGGAGCGCGGAACGAGAACCGCAGGTCGGTATCGCCGCGCTACCAGCTACTCGAGCTGCCGCCGCCCCCGAAGCTGCCACCGCCGCCCGAGAAACCGCCGGAGCTCCCGCCCCCACCTGATCCGCCGTGCCCGCTGGAGGCCGCAAACGCGACGAGGCCCGGGTGCGCCGCCAGGAAACTCTTGCCGCCCGAGGTCTTTCCGAGCCAGTGCTTGGCGATGGGAAAGCCGACGAACCAGGCGGGAATCAAAAGGGCGCCCAACGTTCCCCAGAGGGCGAAGGGGAACACTGCGTAGAACGGCATCAGGAAGACGTACAGGAACCAGCTCTGGCAGCCCTTGCCGAGGAGTGCGAGCGCCGAAAACACCCCGATGACCACGAGAAAGATGAGCGAGGCAATCATCCTGGGGACCAGGGTAAGATCCGACACCGACGTGCTCCCCGACGGGGAGCGTCCCGGGATCACATCCTTGCCCTGGATCGTTCCGATGATCGCGTTTACACCTGACTCCACCCCCGCGCCGAAGTCCCCGTTGCGAAAGGCAGGGCGGACCACGTCGTCGAGGATCCGCTTGCACTGCAGGTCGGTGAGTTTGGGCTCCAGCCCGTAGCCGACCTCGATGCGCATCTTGCGGTCATCCTTTGCGATCAGAAGCAAGACACCGTCGTCCACGCCCTTGCGGCCGAGTTTCCAGGTCTGCGCAACCCTGAGGGTGTAGTCCTCGAGCGGCTCCCCGTCCAGGCTGTCGATGGTCAGGACGGCCACCTGGGCGCCGGTCTGCTTCTCGAGCTCTTTGAGAGCGCCCTCGATCCTGGTGCGGACCTCGGTCGGGATCATGGCGGCGGTGTCGTTGACCCGCCCCGAGAGGTACGGCACTTCTTTTGCGTCTGCGTAGGACGCGAGGAACACCAGTGCGATGGCGACGGGCACCCATGCCCGCGCCGCCGGCACGGCGCGTCCCGCGAAGACCCGCACGGCTACTCCTCCCTCGTCTGCAATCTGTCGGGGAGCTCGTCGGTGTCGTCGGGGCGGATGGTCACACCCCGGCGCTTGAGCAGTTCCCCGCACCGGCGGATCCCAGCCGCGAGCGCCGCCCCGGGGTGACCGGCGCGGATGCCGGCGACGATCTCGCCGACGATTGCATCCCACTCGTGCTGGCCGACCAGTGCGTTGATCCCCGCGTCGCCCAGCACCACGACCCGGCGCTCGAACAGCGAGACGAAGACCAGGACGCCGGTCCGGTCGGCTGTTTTGAAGACCTCACTTTCGAGGAAGGCGGTGGCGGCCCTCTGGCGCACGTGGTGGTCCACGACGGCACGTCCGGCGAGCCACACCTTGAACGGGCGGATCAGGGCTGGCGCGAGGTACCCCAGGGCTCCTCCGGCGAGCGGAGGCAGCGCGATCCACGCCACGGTGGGGCCGCCCCACAGCTCCGCCCGCCAGTGAACGAGGGCGGCCAGCGCCACCGCCAGGAACGCGCCGAGCGTCGCGCCCTTCCACGCGGCGGCCTCGTAGTGGTCCGAGTGGGAGACCGCATAGGGGACGATCTCGCCAGCCGTCTGCGCCTCCGCTTCCCGAACGGCCTTCTCGATCTCTGCAAGGTCGGTCGGCGAGAAGAACCGATCCACGCGCATCGTCCGACACCGTCCTTTCCCGCTGGGGACCTCTGAACTCCCCGGAGAATAGCACAGGAGCTGGGTTTTCCGGGATTGCTGGTGAGCGCGCGCGGGTCGCCTGGAGGCGACAGGTTCACTTCACGATCTTGGCGAGGAGGGTCTCGAAGCGCCTCTTGTCGTCGCCCTCGAACGAGGAGAACCTCACCGCGATGCCGCTCAAGCGCTCGCGCTGCTCGGTTGTGTGCCGCACGACGACGGCGGACCCGCGCACCGGGTTGGTGTCGCCCGGCATCGTCAGCTCGAACGTCATCTGGGTCCCCACCGGGTAGGTGTGGTCTGTCTTGATCAGCATGCCGTGGGCCGAGAGGTTCTCGGTCTGGCAGAGGGCCTGGGTCATGCCCCAGGAGACCTGGACCCTCAGGCGGGACGTGGCCCGCATGGCGAAGCGCGGTGGCACCTCAAGGAGGCGGAAGAGCACGTGCGGCAGGTGTTGGGCGAAGTCCTCGACGGCGAGCGCCCGGTTGGCGCCCTTGCCAACGAAGTCCTCCGCCTCTTCGAGCATCCCGCGCGGGGTCAGGAGGACCAGCGCGGCCTGCCGGCAGGGCGAGTCCTTCTTGCGCACCGCGCTCAGGAACTGCTGGGTCGCCATGTCGGGGAGGGGATACGCGGCGACGATGGCATCAAACGGGAGGAACGCGATCGACTCCAGCGCGCCGGTGGCTGTCTCCGCGTAGTCCGCGTAGAACTTGGCGGCGCTCAGGACGGAGGCGACGCTCTGGAAGAGCTGCTCTTCCAGGCCGACGACCAGCGTGCTGCGCTGCACCCCGTACATGTGCGCCTGCCCCGCTCCTCTCGACTGGCTGCCGTGCGACCGCAAGCAGCCTGAGAAAAGCTTACTGCGTTCCGCCTCTCTCTCCAAGCTCCCCCGCCTCCGGGTTTGCTCGACCGGAAGAGTCTTGTTGCTCGTCCGACGCCGGTGCGCGTTGGGCGATCCGACACGCCAGGCGGGTCAAGGACTCCCTGGGTGTCGGGCGGCTCCTACTCGTGTTGTGCCACGCGGACCTCGGGCTCGGACGCGCCGCTCACGCCGAGGAGCCGAGTCAGAAGGTGCTGGAACCTGGTCTTGTCGTCGTCGTGGAACGACAGGAACTGCACGGCGAAGCCGCTGACGGTCTCACGCTCCTCGAGCGTCCGGCGAACGACCACGGCAAGCCCGCGTATCGGTGTGCTGTCCCCAGGCATGGTGAGCTCGAAGCTGAGCTGGGTGCCGATGGGGTAGGTGCGGTCCGACCTGATCAGCATGCCGGTGAAGGAGACATTCTCGCTGTGGCAGGTGCGGCGGCCGGCGCGGGGAGACAGCCCGACCTCCAGGCGCAGCTTGCCTCGCACCGCGACTCGGGGCGGGACCTCGCAGAGGCGGGAGAGCACGTGCGGCAACTGGTCGGTGAGGTCCTCGGGGGTCAGCACCCGGTTGGCGCCCCGACCGAGGAACTGCTGCGCCTGCTCGAACAGGTCTTGCGGCGCGATCAGAACGACCCCCGCCTTCCGGCAGTTGGAGCCCTCCCTGCGCACAGCGTCGAGGAAATCCTGCATCTCCATATCGGGCAGGGGAAAGGCGGCTACGATCGCATCGAACGGCAGGAACCCGATGGCTTCCAGAGCGCTCGTCGCGGTCGGCTCGTGTTCGGCGTGGAGCTTGGCTGCACGAAGGACCTTAACGAGATTGTCGAACGACTCGCGCCCGAAGCCTACCACCAGCGTATTGCGCTGTGCGCCGTACATGCCCGTTCAGCACTCCTTCAAAAAGTGTACCATACGCGGCCGGAAACGGCCGTGATGATCGGGGGCCTTCTCCCTTGCAGGCGCGGGAAGGACAGACGGGCAAAACGCGGCTACAATCGTGCCATGCGTGCCGGGGTTCGCCATGCCGACGATGTCGTGATTGTGGACCTCCGCGGAGACTTGGTGGAAGAGGACGGCGAGGTTCTCCTCCGCGAGGTCGTGGACGAGCTTCTGTCGGAGGGGTGGAGGAAGGTCCTCATCAACCTCGCGAAGGTCAAGCGCATGGACAGCGGCGGTGTGGGTGAGCTGGTGGCGAGCTGGAAGCTGGCGGCCGAGTTCGGCGCCTCGATCAAGCTGCTGCGACCGGGCGACCGGGTGCGCTCCACCCTGCACCTCAGCCAGATCCTGCCGCTCTTGGAAGTCTTCGAGGACGAGCCCACGGCGGTGCGCAGCTTCGCGCCGTAGGCGGGTCACACCTCGAGGCGCTCGAGGTTCCTCACACCGAGCCGCAGCGGCAGCACCGTCGTCACCGCCGTCACCCCCAGCGTGAAGAGCGCGCCGCCCGCAACCACCCACGCGCGGCCGCCCGCGCCGCCGAGGTGATGACCAGAGCGGCTCCAGTGCAGGACCGCGGTTTCAACTCCGGCAACGAGCACCACGTAGACGACGCTCAGGATGAAGGTGAGGGTGCCTCCGAGCCCGGAGACGATGCGCGAGGGGTTCTCCTCGGCGAGGTTCGGGTAGAGACAGCCGAGGCCCACCGCCAGCCCGGACAGCGCAACGCTGGCCGAACACACCGTGAACACCGAAAATGCGAACGGGACGAGGGGCAGGTTCAGGCGCCAGCCCGAGAGCAATGCGAGGCCGAGCGTGATCGCCGAGCTGAACGCTACGCTCAGCCAGAATTTTTGCAGGACGAGCTGCCGCCTCGCAAGCGGCGCCTGGCCCAAGATCCAGAAGCGGCGGCCCTCCAGGCTGAGGAGCGGGAAGACGAAGCGCGTCGTCAGGGTGGCCAGCACCAGCAGCGCGGCAACGGTGTTGAGCAGCGTGATCCAGCTCTGCCAGAACGCTGTCGAGAAGCCACGGGCGCCCCCGCGCATGTTGGCGACGTACAGGAGCAGCATCCCGAAGAAGATCGCGAACTGCGACCACTGCGCGGGGTCGCGCGCGAACAGACGGATGTCCTTGACCGTGAGCCAGCGCGCCTGCCCGGGGAGCGGAGCGAGGAGCCGCGCCAGCGTGTCGGAACGCCCCCGCGGCACCCGCCGCCTGACACGCCTGCCGCCCCCTGCGAGGTCCGACCAACCGTGGTGGAAGACGCGCTGCGCACTCTCGGCCGCGAGCCAGGCGAAGAAGAGCGCGTTGGCTGCAAGCAGTGCGAGGCAATAGGCTGCCTCCCCGACCTCGCCGCGCGTCCCCGCGACCAGACCGCTCGTGAGCCAGAAACTCGGGAGGAACGGGCTGTCCGCCTGAGCCGTGAGGCGGAGCGCGGTGGAGAGGTCCGCGGTTTCCCGGAAACGAGGATCGGCGAGCTGCGAGCGGAAGAAGGCGAGCACCACCGCCAAGGCGAGGACGGCCGCCGTCACGAGGGCGGAGCGCGGCATGCGCGGCAGCGCCCGAACCGCGAGCATGGCGATGATGGCGCCGAGCGCGGCCGGGACCACGACGAATGGGACGAAGAGCAGCACGGCAACCGGGTAGAACGGCCAGGCTGCGTGGCGCACGAGGCCGTAGGCCAGCACGAGGGGGGAGCCGAGGTAGGCCATGGACCACGAGCTGAAGGTGACGATCTCGACGAAGCGCGCAAGGAACAACGTCCGGAATGAGAGCGGACTGGCGAGCAGGGGCAGCATCTCGCGGGAGCGGTAGAGCGTCGCGTGGGTGAGGAGCGCGTTGGAGAAGACGAGCAGGACGAAGAGCACGAGGGCGAAGATCGAGAGCACCCTCGGAATCAGCAGCTCCACCAGGCTGAGATCGGCGCCGCCCAGAAGGCCGGAGCCGAAGCGATCCAGCGCCTGCAGAGAGAACTTCGCCAGGGCGAACGCCCCCACCCAGAGCACCACGACGGAGGTCGCGACGAGAGCAACCTTGAGCTTCGACTCGCGCCGTACCGACGCCACGGAGTGCCCGGTGATGCGCAGCTTCGCGATCAGGATGGCGCCGAAGGGGCTCATGCGTCGTCGCGGGTGAGCTCGAGGAAGATGTCCTCGAGGGTGCCCGGCCGGGTGGCGAGGGCCTTGATCTCCGCCACGGTGCCGAGGGCGAGTAGCCTCCCCTTGTGGATGATGCCGATGCGGTCCGCCACCTCCTCGGCGATGGAAAGGGTGTGGGTGGACATGAACACCGTGAGGCCGTCGCGGGTGCGCTCGCGCAGGTAGGTCTTGACGTTGCGGATGCTCTTCGGGTCGAGGCCGACCCACGGTTCGTCCACCACCACGACCTGCGGCTCGTGGAGGAAGGTCGAGGCGAACGCAAGCTTCTGGCGCATCCCGTGGCTGAGGTCGCCGATGAGGAGGCCCTCGGCATCGGCGACCTCGAACGCGCCGAGGAGCCCGGCGATGCGGTCGGGCAGGCCGTCCCCGGCCATCCCGTAGAGGCCCGCCACGAACTGCATCAGCTCCCCTCCGGTGAGTTTCTCGTAAAGGAAAGGCTGGTCTGGGATGAACCCGAGCAGCTTCTTGGCCTCGATCGGCTGGGCGACAACGTCGAACCCGCCGATCAGAGCGTGCCCCGAAGTGGGGCGAAGCAGGCCAGTGAGCAGCTTGATCGTCGTGGTCTTGCCCGCCCCGTTGGGGCCGAGGAAGCAGAAGAACTCCCCGCGAGCCACGGTGAGCGTGAGGTCGTCCACCGCGGCCTTGCCGCCGAACGTCTTGCCGAGGTGCTCGGTCCGGATCACTCGATCTCCACCACCTCGATCCTGATGCGGCCCAGGAATGCGACCAGGCCACGCCAGTCCTCGATGCCACCGGTCGCCAGCTTGACGTGGGTGGCGTCAGCGATCGGCTGGCCGAGCGTGGGGTCGGTCCACGTCCAGCGTCCGGCGAACACCTCCGGCCACGCGTGGTAGCCGAACGCCTGCAGCTCCTCGCTCCACACCAGGCCTGCCGCCATCCGAGTCGGTACGCTGGCGGCACGCGCGAGCGCGGTGAAAAGCACGGTGTGCTCGGTGCAGTCCCCCTCGCGGCTGGCCAGCACGTCGAGGGCCGAGGGCACGGACAGTACCGCCTTCTTTTCGAGGTTGGCGTGCACCCACGTGTTGATGAGGAGAGCGCGCGCCCACACGTCCCTCTCCGCGCCCACGATGCGGGCGGCCTGGGCCTTGATCGCGGCGTTGTCGCACTGCACCAGGGCGTTGCAGCCGAGGGCGGACGTCAGATCCCCAGGTGGCAGGGTGTGCGCGCTCGATGTGGAGGCCGCCCTCCGCAGGGGCGGGGAGACAACCAGCAGGGAGCCGCCGGAGGCCAACGTCTGGGTGTCGTCCGTCGGGAGGTCGGCCACCGGGACGCCGGTGATGCGGGCCACCATCCGGTGCGCACCGCGCTGCGGGCGGCGGCCGGCGGGGGCGACCCTGAGCGCCGCGAGCAGGTCGGGAGCGTCGGAGGAGCCGGGCGGCGCAAGAACCTCCTCGCGGCCAAACCTCCGCAGCGTGAGGCCGAACGGGGTCTCGGCTTGCACGACGGCGCCTCCCGGGTCGAGCCAGGCGGTCACGGAGGCTTTGCCCACCGTGACCTCCACGACGCGCGTGGGCACAGCCTCGCCGCCGACCCACAGCCGCTCCTCCCGCACGCAGCGGGCGTGCGCCGGCGCCGGCTGCAGCGTGAACGGATCGAGGCTCTCGAAGGTCGCGTCCTGGCCGGGCGCCAGGCCGGCACCGGGTACCAACCCGAGGAGGGCGTCGTCGCCCTCGAGCAGGCGGCCGACCCGGGCCTGGACGGGGATGGTCTCTCCGCCGGAGTGGAGCACGCCGCTGAGAAGGCCTTTCTCAACCGTTCCTTCGGCCTGCACGGTGTGTCCGCCAGAGCTCGCGCGCACCTCGAACGCCGCGAACGGGGCCGCCTGGGCGCGCCAGATGGAGCCCGCCAGGCGCAACTCGGCAGGGGTATCGAGGACGCGCACGCGCAGCCTCAGGTCGAGGCGCATCGTGGCGCCAGGGCTCCCGTCACGCTCGCCGGGCTGGGTGAGGAGGTGGAGGGTACCGATCCTCTGGCCGCCGACGAGGACTCCAAGCCAGCTCTCGCCCGCCCGTGGCGGGGTGGAGACCGCCGGACGGCGGAGGAGGACGCCGCGCCCTCCCATCTCGCGGTGCAGCAGGACACCGAGCATCACCAGCCAGAAGAGGACGATCGCACCGCCGATCAGGCGCCGTCTTACCTCCGGGGAGATCGCTCCCATAAAGCCAATTGTAGGGGGTGCCGCGGAGCGGCGTCTCGGTCGTTGCTGGGTCTTCTCTGTGAGCCCTGCGCCCGGTGCCCTGTCCTCTCAGTCCCAGATCCCAAGCTCCGCCTTGACGTCGTCGGAGGCCTCTTTGCGGGGGTCCCAGGGTGGGTTCCACTGCAGCTCGACCTCGGACTCCACGACACCGGGGAGGGAGCTGATCACCTGCTTGACAGCCTCGACGATCATCGGGCCCTCGGGGCAGAACGGGGTGGTGAGGGTCATCGTGACCTTGACCGTGGTCCCGTCGGGAGCGACCTCGACGGTGCGAATGAGCCCCAGGTCCACGATCGAGATGAAGATCTCCGGGTCCTGGATCGGACGCAGCGCGTCGCGCACGGCTTCCACGGTCAGCGAGCTCACGGTTTCTCCTCTTCGGTGGTGGTGGTCGCCTCCGGAGCACCCTCGCGCCAGGCGCGCAGGGCGTCGGCGAGGGTGACCCAGGGGAGGAGCGCACACTTGACCCGCACCGGGAACTTCTTGACGCCCTCGAGCGCCTCGAGGTCGCCAAGATCCACGCCTGGTGGTGCCGGGTGCCCGTGCATGACGCCGCGGAACGTTTCGGTCAAGGCGCCGGCTTCCCCGTCGCTGCGATCCCGGATAAGCTCGGCCATGATCGAACCGGAGGCGGTGCAGATCGCGCACCCGTGCCCCTGGATCTGAACGCCTGTGATCCGGTCGCCATCGAGGGAGAGCTGGAGGACGACCTCGTCACCGCACACCGGGTTGAAGCCATGGGCGCGGGCGTCCACGCGCGCCAGCGGCGCCCGCCCGCGGGGACGCCGGTGGTGGTCGAGCACCACCTCCCGGTAGAGCTCGTCCAGCTGCACTTCGGGACGGTCAACCATGGTCAGAGCAGGCCAAAGTACCGGCGGGCGGCTACCAGGCCGTCCACCAGGGCGTCCACGTCATCGCGGTCATTGTAGATGCCGAAGGAGGCGCGTGCCGTGGCCGCCACGTCCAGGCGGCGCATCAGCGGCTGGGCGCAGTGGTGGCCGGCGCGGATCGCGATGCCGCGGGTGTCCAGAACCTGGGCGAGGTCGTGCGGGTGAATCTCGGGATCCCCGAACGAGACCAGCGCGCCCCGCCTGGAGGGGTCCAGGGGGCCGTGAATCTGCAGCCAGTCCAGGGACTGCAGGCGCTCCAGGGCGTAGCCGGCCAGCTCCCTCTCGTGCTCGCGCACGGCCCCCATGCCCAGCTCCTCCAGCAGGTCGAGCGCCGCGGGGAACGCGGCGGCGTCCGCGATGTTGGGGGTGCCGGCCTCGAATTTGTGCGGGATGTCGTTCCAGGATGCGGAGTCGAGCGTGACCACGCGAATCATCTCGCCTCCGCCGCTCACCGGCTCCATGCGCTCGAGCAGCTCCGGCCGCGCAACCAGGAAGCCGATGCCGGTGGGGCCGTACGCCTTGTGGGCGGAGAACGCCAGGAAATCGATGCCGAGCGCTTGGAAGTCCACTCTCAGGCGGGGAACGGACTGCGCCCCGTCCACCACCATGATCGCCCCCACGCGATGGGCGGCCACGGCGATCTCGGCCACCGGGTTGATCGTGCCCAGCACGTTGGACATCGCGGTGAGCGCGACGATCCGGGTGCGCGTGGTAAGCAGCGAGCTCAGGGCCGCCATGTCCAGCTCGCCGGAGTCGGTGATGGGGACGTGGCGCAGCACCACGCCGCGCTCGCGCGCCAGCATGATCCACGGCACGAGGTTCGAATGGTGCTCCATCTCGGAGAGCAGCACCTCGTCGCCCTCGGCGAGCGCGGCACCCCAGGAGCGCGCCACCAGGTTGATGGCCTCGGTCGCGTTGCGCACGATCACCACGCCGCGCTCCTCGGGCGCGTTGACGAAGAAGGCGACTCGTCTGCGACACTCCTCGTACGCCGCGGTGGCCTCCTCCGCGAGGGTGTGGACGCCACGGTGGACGTTGGCGTTGGAGGTGGTGTAGTAGCGCCGGAGCGCCGACAGCACCGATTCGGGCTTCTGGGTGGTGGCGGCGTTGTCGAGGTAGACGAGCCGGTGACCGTGGATCTGGCGTTGCAGGATCGGGAAGCGCGCCCGCAGGGCGTGAGGGTCCAACGCGAGGCGGGGTGGTGCGGTCGCGGTCATCGCTCACTCCGTGTGCAGGCGAGCGGCAACCAGTGCTTCGATGCGCTCGCGGGTGGTCTCCGGCAGCCGAGCCAGGGTCTGGTCCAGGAACCCGTAGACGATCACCCGCATCGCCTGCAGGCGCGGGAGGCCGCGGCTGGCGAGGTAGAAGAGCTGCTCGGGGTCGAGCGGCGCGACCGTCGCGCCATGCGAGCAGCGCACGTCGTCGGTCAGAATCTCCAGCTCGGGTATAGACTCGGCGCGAGCGTCGTGGGAGAGGAGGAGGTTGCGGTTCTCCTGGTACGCCTGGCTACCGCCCGCGTGGGGCGCGATGCGGATCATGCCCGTGTAGGCGGAACGTGCAGCGCCGGTCAGCGCCACCTTGAAGTCGAGGTTGGAGGTCGTCTTGCGTGCGTCGTGGATGTGCTCCGTGTGGTGGTCGAAGTGCTGTTGGTCGCCGCCCATCGCCACGCCGGCCGTCTCCACCTCGGCGCCCTCGCCGGCGAGGATCGCGCCCACGTCCGCCTTGAAGGTGCCGCCGCCGAACGATGCGAGTGACATCTGGAAGCGGGCGCCCGTGCCGACCCGGGCTCGCGCGGTGAGGTGGCCGACCACGCCGGCCTCCCAGCGTTGCACGAGGCCGTAACGGGCGTTGGCGCCGGCTTCGACGAGGATCTCCGTGACGCCGAGGACCATACCGCCGCCCCGGTCGCCGCCCACGTGGCCCTCGATGATCTCGAACGAGCTTCCCTCTCCTGCAACCACGAGCACGCGGGGGATGGTCAGCGGACCGGCCACCACGCGCAGCCGGATCGGGTGCTCGAGTTCGACCCCGGCCGGCACACGCACCAGCACACCCCCCCGCCAGGCCGCGGCGTTGATGGTCTCGACGAAGCCGTGGCTTACCGGAACGGCTTTCCCGAGGAGCTCGGCAACCGGGGCGCGGTGCAGGTCCTCCACGACGACGCCCGCCTTGCGCGCTCGCGCGTCGACCTCGACCACGCGCAACGCCCCGCCGGCGAGCAGGCCGGCCACCGCCAGCGGCTCCTCGAGGCGCCACGTGGGGCCGACGTCGGTCGGCACCAGGGTGGTGGGGTCGCCCCCGGGGAGGAAGCGGGCCGGATCGGTGTAGCGCCATAGGTGCCGCGCGCGGTCGGGCAGCACGAAGGGCGAGAGCGCCTCGCGCGCCTGGTTGCGGAGCGCGAGCAGGGTGCGGTCCTCGCCGGCCGCCGCCGACAGCTCGGCGACATGCTCGAGGGGCACCGTCGGGAGAACCGCCTCGGTTCGCGGGCGGCTAGCCAACGGAGCCCTCCATCTCGAGCTCGATCAGGCGGTTCAGCTCCACCGCGTACTCCATCGGCAGCTCCTTGACGAACGGCTCGATGAAACCGTTGACGATCATCAGCCGCGCCTGGTCGTCCTTGAGACCGCGCGAGCGCAGGTAGAAGAGTTGCTCGTCACCGATCTTGGAGACGCGCGCCTCGTGCTCGATGCGCACCTGGTCCTCGGCGATCTCCATGGTCGGGTAGGTGTCGGTACGGGCGGCGTCGCCGATCAGGAGCGCGTCGCACTGCACGGATGTCTTGCAGCCGTGCGCGCCCTTGCGCACCTTGACGAGGCCGCGGTACGAGGCCCGCCCGGTGCCCTTGGAGATGGACTTGGAGGTGATCTTGGAGGTCGTGTTGGGTGCCAGGTGCGTCATCTTGGCGCCGGCGTCCTGATGCTGGCCGGGACCGGCGAACGCAATCGAGAGCACCTCGCCGTGGGCTCGCTCGCCCTTCAGGATCACGGCCGGGTACTTCATGGTGAGCTTGGAGCCGATGTTGCCGTCCACCCACTCCACCACCGCGTCCTCGTGGGCCACCGCGCGCTTGGTGACCAGGTTGTAGATGTTGTTCGACCAGTTCTGGATCGTCGTGTACCGGATGCGGGCGCCCTTCATGGCGATCAGCTCGACCACCGCGGAGTGCAGGGAGTTCGTCGAGTACACCGGTGCCGTGCACCCCTCGATGTAGTGCACCTTAGCGCCCTCGTCGGCGATGATGAGCGTGCGCTCGAACTGCCCCATGCGCTCGGCGTTGATCCGGAAGTAGGCCTGCAGCGGGATCGCCACCTCGGTGTTCTTGGGCACGTAGATGAACGAGCCGCCCGACCACACGGCGCTGTTGAGCGCCGCGAACTTGTTGTCGGCGATCGGGATCACGGTGGCGAAGTGCTTGCGCACGAGGTCCTCGTGCTCGCGCAGCCCGGAGTCCATGTCGAGGAAGATCACGCCCTGCTTGGTGAGCTCCTCCTTCACGGAGTGGTAGACCACCTCGGACTCGTACTGCGCCGATACGCCGGCGAGGAACTTGCGCTCCGCCTCCGGGATGCCGAGCCGGTCGAAGGTGCGCTTGACGTTCTCGGGGACCTCCTCCCAGCTCGTCTCCTGCTTCTCGGTGGCGCGAACGTAGTAGGTGATGTCGTCGAAGTTGATCTCCGACAGCATGTCGGTATCGCCCCACGTGGGCATCGGCTTGGCGAGGAAGATATCGAGAGCCTTGTGGCGGAACTCGCGCATCCACTCCTGCTCCTTCTTCAGGCGCGAGATCGCCTCCACAACCTCGTGTGAGAGGCCCTTGGGCGTGCGCATGAAGTACTCTTCGGGGTCGTGGAAGCCGTAGCGCCGGCTGTAGTCCGTGCCGATGTCGGCGACCTTCGGTGTCGAAGCCATCACACACCTCCCGCGGCGGCGGCCGGCTCGAGCCAGTCGTAGCCGCGCTCCTCGAGCTCGAGGGCGAGCTCGGGCCCGCCGGTGCGCACGATGCGGCCATCCATGAACACGTGCACCAGGTGCGGGCGCACGTAGTTGAGCAGCCGCTGGTAGTGGGTGACCAGCACCATCCCGACGTCCTGCGAGGCCGCGGCGTTGATGCCCTCGGCCACCACCTTGAGCGCGTCGATGTCGAGTCCCGAGTCGGTCTCATCGAGCAGGGCGAAGCGGGGTTTGAGCATGAGCAGCTGCAGGATCTCGAGGCGCTTCTTCTCGCCGCCCGAGAAGCCGTCGTTGAGGTACCGCCCCGCGAACGCAGGATCCATCGCGAGGTCCTCCATGCGGGCCAGCAGCTCCTTGCGGAACTCGCGCACCGGCACCTCGGTGCCCCTCACTGCGGTGACGGCGGCCCGCAGGAAGGAAGCAACGGTCACGCCGGGCACCGCCACCGGGTACTGGAAGGCGAGGAACATGCCCTTGCGGGCCTTCTCGTCGGGGGAGAGGGTGGTGACGACCTCACCGTTGAGGGTGATCGTTCCTTCGAGCGCGTACGCCGGATGACCCATGAGGGCGTTGGCGAGGGTGGACTTGCCGGAGCCGTTGGGGCCCATGATGGCGTGAATCTCGCCGGCCGAGACCGCCAGGTCCACGCCTTTCACGACCTCTTTCTCGGCGATCCAGACGTGCACGCCGGTGCACGAGAACACGGGCTTCGCGGAGTGGCTCATTGGGTTCCTCTCTTGGCGCTGGCCCCTGCGCCCAACGTCGCGGGCGCGAGCAGCGGCCAGCGCTCCTGCAGGTGTCTGTCGGCTCGGCGCTCGCCTACGGCAAGGTCGGCGAGCGTGGTGTTCTCGAAGAAGCGCCGAAGCAGGGCGTCCAGGTGCGCCCACACCGGGCGCAGGGAGCAGTCAGTGAGGCGCGAGCAATCGGCCGAGCCTGGGCTCCCGTGCTCGCTGCAGAAGCTGGCGTCGAACAGCGGCTTGCCGAGTGCCTTGAGGACGCGGAGCACGGTGATCCGCTCGGGTGCCTCGGCGAGCATGTAGCCGCCGTTGCGGCCGCGGGTGGCGGCAACGAGGCCGGCGTGGCGCAGTCGCAGGAGCACCTTGGCCGCGAACGGCACGGCGATCCCCTCGGCGCCTGCCAGCTCCGAGAGGGAGACGGTCTCACCGTGGCGCAGCGCGAGCTGCAGCATGCAGCGCATCCCGTACTCCTCGGTCGCGGTGATCTTCATGGCTTCCCTCGGTTGGCGTTCCGGGCGTGCGGCTCGGCTCCCGGTCTCCGCAACCGCTAAATCATGACTTAAATTTCCGAATTTATCAAGCCTTGCGGAAACGGCTCTGTCGCGGGACGTTGTGACCTGGAGCACCATCCCGAGCGCCGGTACAGGCGGCGCGGATCGGCCGGCCCCGGGTGCCGGTGGCCTCGTCTCGGCCAGGCTACGTCCCGCCGAACGAGAAGAACACACCGCCCAGGAACTCGCTGTCGAAGAACCAGCGCCCGGAGGTGGAATGACGCCCTGCGACTGCCCGGTTGGCATGAGCGCAGAGGAAAGGGGGGTGTGACGAATGCGCATCAGAACGACGTTGGTCGCAGCACTTTTCGCGATCCTCGTCCAGCCGGCCATTGCGGCCGCGGAGACCTGGAAGAACGTGCCGCTCGTGGACCACGACTGCGTGAACAAGGTGAAGGCCGATCCCGACAAGCACACGACGAGCTGCCTGATCATGTGCTCCGACAGCGGCTACGGGATCCTGACCTCCGACGGCACCTGGGTCAAGTTCGACAAGAGCGGGAACGAGAAGGCCCTGAAGGCGCTCCAGGCGACCAAGAAGACCGCAGGGATCCGGGTGACGGTGAGCGGACAGCGGCAGGGGGACGAGATCCAGGTGACGGAACTCGCCATCGACTGAACGCCGCACGACGACGGCCGCGGTCGCCCCGCGGCCGTCGTCGCTTGCCTGTGGGTGGCGCCAGGGGGCGCCGGGAGGGGTCCCGCCTCAGGGGCAGTGGCCCACCATGTCGAGGCGCGCGAGCTGCGCGAGCTCGGTGAACGTCGCGTCCAGGGTCCTCCCGCTCGCCTTCTCGAAGTCCTCGCCGCGCTTGGCCGCCGCGTGCCAGCAGAGCCCCCACTGCACGCTCCAGCCGTCGCGCTCGAGCTGGCAGAGGACCTCCTGCCATTCCTTGCTGCCCTCGGTGCGCAAGGTGACGATCGCCTGGAACGTGGCCTTCAGAAGCTCGAGGTCGAGCTTGCTGGGGTACACACCCTCGGGCAGCGCAACCTCGATGGTCTTTGCCGTTGCCATGACCGGCCCCCCTTCAGGAGCGCTACATCCCGAACTTCTCGATGATCCCCTTCTTCGAAAGGCCGAGGATCCCGTGCTTCGCGCCGACCTTGACGAACGCGTGGATCGCCGTGTCGAGGTGGTGCTTCTCGTGCGCCGCGGAGAGCTGCGTGCGGATGCGCGCCTGTCCCTTCGGCACGACCGGGAAGAAGAACCCCACGACGTAAATCCCTTCGGCAAAGAGGTCGCGGGCCACGTCCTGCGCGAGCTTGGCGTTGTAGAGCATCACCGGGACGATCGGGCTCTCCCCGGCCTTCACGTCGAAGCCCGCCTCGGTGAGGAGCTTCCGCCAGTACATCGCGTTGGCTTCCAGCTTGTCGCGCCGCTGGGTGGTCATCGAGATGAGGTCGAGCACCTTGAGAGCGCCCGAGACGATCACTGGCGCCACCGTGTTGGAGAAGAGGTACGGACGCGCGCGCTGGCGGCACATCTCCACGAGCTCGCGGCGGCCGGACACGCACCCGCCCGACGCCCCACCCAGTGCCTTGCCGAGCGTCGTGGTGATGACGTCGATCCTGCTGAGCACGCCGCAGTGCTCGTGGGTGCCGCGGCCGGTCTTGCCGATGAAACCGGAGGCGTGCGAGTCGTCCAGGAAGACCATCGCGTCGTACTTCTCCGCCAGGCGCACGATCTCGTCCAGCCTGGCGATGTCGCCGTCCATCGAGAACACTCCGTCCGTGATCACCATGCGGAACCGCTTGTCCTGGTGCTCGGCGAGCTTCTCCTCGAGGTGGCCCATGTCCGAGTGCTTGAAGGTGTCCTGCATCGCCTTGCACAGGCGCATTCCGTCCACAATGGACGCGTGCACCAGGCGGTCGGCGATCATGACATCCTGCTCGGAGAGCACCGCCTCGAACACCCCGGCGTTGGCGTCCATGCAGGACGGGAACAGGAGCGTGTCCTCGGTGCCCAGGAAGGCGGTGAGCTTGCGCTCGAGCTCGCGGTGGATGTCCTGCGTGCCGCAGATGAAGCGCACCGATGCCATCCCGTACCCGCGGTGGTCCAGCCCCGCGTGCGCCGCCGCCACCACGTCGGGGTGGCTGGAGAGACCGAGGTAGTTGTTGGCGCACAGGTTGATGACCTTCTTGACCGGGTTGCCGGCGGGGAACTCCACCTCGACCTCCGCCCCTTGGGGGGCGTGGATGAAGCGCTCCTCCTTGAAGAGCCCCTGGTCCCGCAGGTTGACGAGTTCCCCCTGGTACCACTCGCGGGCCTTGGTGCTGTACGCCATGGCTCCTCCCCTACGTCCTTGTGAATTTCTTCACAAGTTCGGCGATGTTGGTGACCGTGTCGAACGCCCGGGGTGTCGCCTCAGCGTCCGGGATCTGGATGCTGTATTTCCTCTCCAGGAAGCGCTTGAGGGAGACCATGGAGAAGGAGTCCACGATCCCGCCCGTGATCAATGGGGTGTCCTCGCTGATCTGGCGGTCGTCGCCCTCCTCGAGGTACTCCTTCGCGACGTAGTCGAGAATCACCTTCTTGAGCTCGTCCATCTCGATCCTCCGCTCCGGTCCGCCCACGGCACCCGACCGCCAGCCGCGACCCCTCTCTGTTTTCGTTCTTGCCTCTTGCCTTTCTTCTCATCACTCGTCCATCAGCGTCGACGTGTCGCCCACCGGCTCGCCGAACTCCTTCGCCCGCAGGATGCGGCGCACGATCTTGCCGCTCCGGGTCTTGGGAAGGGCAGAGACGAACTCGATCTGTTGGGGCATCGCGAGCGGCGAGAGTTTCTTGCGGACGAAGTTCATGATCTCGAGCTCCAGGTCGGGGCCGCCCGCAAACCCCGGCTTCAGCGTGACGAACGCCTTGACGACCTCCATGTTCACCGGGTCGGGCGTGGCAACAGCGGCGGACTCGGCCACCACCGGGTGCTCCAGGAGCGCCGACTCAATCTCGAACGGGCCAACAAGGTGCCCCCCTGTGTTGATGACGTCGTCGTCGCGCCCCACGAACCAGTAGTAGCCGTCGGGGTCGATGCTCGCGCGGTCCCCGCACAGGTACCAGCCGTTGTCGAACTTGGAGGCGTAGCCGGTGGAGTTGTTCCAGTAGCCGCGGATCATGGACGGCCAGCCGGGACGCAGCGCGATCAGCCCCACGGTGCCGGGGCTCGTGCAGGGCTCGTGGGTCCTGGGATCAAGCACGGTGGCGGTGATCCCCGGGAACGGCTTGCCCATGGAGCCCGGCTTGATCGCCATGCCGGGGAAGTTCGTGATCACGATGCACCCGGTCTCGGTCTGCCAGAAGGTGTCGTGGAACGGGAGACCGAACGCCTCCCTGGACCAGATCACGGCCTCCGCGTTGAGCGGCTCACCCACGCTGCACAGGTGACGCAGGGAGGAGAGGTCGTGCTTCCGGGCGAGCCCCGTGCCGTCGCGCATGAGGAGGCGGATGGCGGTGGGGGCCGAGTACCAAACCGTGACGCGGTGCTTCGCGATGAAGGCGTACCAGCGCTCGGTGTTGAAACCCGAGTCCAGCACCACCTGGGTGGTGCCGTTCGCCCACGGGCCGATGATCCCGTACGAGGTGCCGGTCACCCAGCCGGGGTCGGCGTTGCACCAGTAGACGTCGTCGTCCTGCAGGTCGAGCACCCACTTGGCGGTGAGGTACTGCGAGACCAGGGAGTAGTGGACGTGCTGGGCGCCCTTCGGCTGGCCCGTGGTGCCGGAGGTGTAGTGGAGTACAGAGGCGGTCTCGGCGCTCGAGGGGAACACCTCGAAGCGCTCGACGCGCGGCAGCCTGTCGAGAGCGAGGGCGACCTCGCGCTCCAGCAGGACAAACTCGTCGGCGTCCACCACGATGATGTGGCGCAGCTCGGGGAGCCTCTCCCGGATCCTGCGTACCTTGCCGACGTGCCTCCTCTGGGTGACGATTGCGGAGGTCTTGGCGTCGGCCAGGCGGGTCCACAGCGAGTCCTCGCCAAACGCGGAGAAGAGCGGCTGGGCGATGCCCCCCATCTTGAGGATGCCGAGAAAGCCGATGTACAGCTCGGGGATGCGGTCCATGAAAAGACAGACCCGCTCTCCGGGTCCCAGCCCCAGGCCGCACAGGTAGTCCGCAAAAGTGTTGGTGAGCACGCGCAGGTCGTCGAAGGTGTAGGTCCTGCCGTTGCCGTGGAAGTCCTCCCAAACGAGGGCGCGCTTGCTCGCCTTGCCGAGGCGGCAGATCCGGTCGCTGCAGTGCCAGCCGATGTTGACGCGGCCGGTCTTGGAGACGCCGAGCTCCCGCTCCGCGTTCGCCCAGTTGAAGTCGGCGCACAGCTCCTCGTATGTCGGGTGGGTCAGGGTTGTGCTCATCTAATCACCTCACGGGTCGCGCCGCGGGGTCCTCGGACTCCAGGACCACGGTGGCAGTCGCCAGTTCGTCGGTGTGCGAGAGTGAGACGAAGACGCGGGCCACGCCGCGGCTCTCGGCGAGCTCCCTCGTCGCGCCGGAAAGCTCCACGCGAGGCCGCCCGAGCCCGTCGTTGCAGACCTCGACATTGCGGAAGCGCAGGCCACCGGCGCCATCCAGCGAAAGTGCCTTGAACACGGCTTCCTTAGCCGCGAAGCGGGCCGCGAAGTGGCGCGCGGGGTAGCGCTTGCCCTCGCAGTACGCGATCTCGCCGGGGGTGAAGACGTCCTCCCTGAAGGAGGATCCATCGGTGCGAAGCTCACGCTCCATGCGTGCGACCTCCAGGACATCGCTGCCAATGCCGACGATCATCGCGGCGACCAGAGCGACGGGAGAATCAGCAGAAAACCGTTTCCTTGAAAGGGAAGCCCCGTCGGTGTTCCTTGCTTCGAATATACGGTTTGCCTATCGGAAGTGTCAAGAGCTTGTAGAGACTTTCACGTGCACGCGCGGCCACACGAGATCGCATCCTGCTCTCATGTCCGAGGCGGGACCTATGCCGGCCGCCCCCTTTGGCGTACCCTGCTGCGAGGTCATGGGGGCCGGAATGCGCGAACTGTCGGGCACGGCGAGGCGCGACGCCGCTTTCGAGACCAACCGGGAGCACTGGCGAACGGCGGTGGAGCGCCTACGCGCGGAGGAACGGCGCCTGTTCGAGGGCGGCGGCGCCAAAGCAGCCGAGCGACAGAAGGCCCAAGGCAAGATGCTCGCGCGCGAGCGCCTCGCCGCGCTGCTGGATCCGGGCACGCCGTTCCTCGAGCTGGGGGTGTGGGCGGGGTGGGGGATGTACCAGGAGTGGGGCGGCGCCCCCTCGGCCGGGTGCGTGGCCGGCATCGGCACCGTCGCGGGACGGACCTGCGTCGTGGTCGCCAACGACGCCACCGTCAAGGCCGGTGCATGGTTTCCGATCACCCTGAAGAAGATCCTGCGCGCCCAGGAGATCGCCCTGGAGAACCGGCTACCGGTGATCTACCTGGTCGACTCCGCGGGCGTCTTCCTTCCGATGCAGGAGGAGATCTTCCCCGACAAGGAACACTTCGGCCGTGTGTTCTACAACAACGCCCGTCTCTCGGCGGAAGGTGTCTACCAGATCGCCGCGATCATGGGGCCGTGCGTGGCGGGGGGGGCCTACCTGCCGATCATGTCGGACGAGGCGCTCATCGTGGAAGGCACCGGCTCGATCTTCCTGGCGGGCCCGCACCTGGTGAGGGCGGCGATCGGGGAGCAGATCGAGACCGACGCGCTGGGCGGCGCCGAGGTGCAGACCGACGTCTCGATGGTGGTGGACGACCGCTTCCCCGACGATGCTTCCTGCCTGGCCTCGGTGCGCGCGCGCGTCGGCCAGCTTAAGTGGCCGCCGATGGTGCCGTTCGACCGGATCGAGGCCGCTGACCCCGCGGTGGATCCGGACGAGATCCTGGGCGCGGTCCCCGTGGACCGGACGAGGCCCTACGATACCTACGCGCTTTTGGCGTACCTCCTGGACGGCTCCGGGTTCGAGGAGTACAAGGCGACCTCCGGGCGCTCACTGGTGTGCGGCACCGGCCGGATCAAGGGGTGGGCGGTCGGAATCGTGGCCAACCAGCGCGCTGTCGTCGCCCGCCGCCGCGGACTCGACCCCAAGGAGCGGGAAATGCAGATCGGCGGGGTGATCTACTCCGACGGCGCCGACAAGGGCACCCGCTTCATCGAGCTTTGCAACCAGAAGGGGATCCCGCTGCTGTTCCTGCAGGACGTCACCGGCTTCATGGTCGGCTCGCGCGCCGAGAAGGAAGGGATCATCAAGGACGGCGCCAAGATGGTCAACGTGGTGGCCAACTCCACGGTGCCGAAGATCACGATCTTCGTCGGCAACTCCTACGGGGCCGGCAACTACGCCATGTGCGGGAAGGCGTACGGCCCGCGCTTCATCTTCGCCTGGCCGTCCGCCTCGATCGCGGTGATGGGCGGACAGCAGGCCGCGCAGACGCTCCTCTCGATCCAGCTCAAGAACCGCCCGGGCGAGGTGAGCGAGGAGGAGAAGGCGACGCGTCTGGCGGACATCAAGGCGCGCTACGACGTGACGACGGACCCGCGCTACGCGGCGGCCCGCCTCTGGGTGGACGGGATCCTCGATCCCCGCCACACGCGCGAGGTGGTCGCGGCGTGCCTGGCGGCGTGCGCCCACCAGGGAGCCCTCGAGCCGTTCCGCTGGGGCGTGCTTCAGACCTGACGCACAGGGCACCGGGCTCCGGGCACCGCAACAACAATTGGTGCGAGGCGATTGCAGCTCGCGTATGCGCGAGCCGGAATGCCGTACCTGGCCTGCGGTTGTCTTGCCGGACCCCGGACCCCGGTTCTATCGGAGGCGGATCTTGACGTCGCCGACGCCGGCGGAGGCGCGGATCGAGGCCTTGCCGGGTCCCTTCGCGTGCAGGGTGTGGGCGATGAACCCCTCGCCCTCCTCCCGGCCCTCGGGGGAGCGCATCGAGACGTCGCCGACGCCGCAGTTGGCGTGCACGCTCCCGAACGAGGCGTACGGCCCCTCGATCGTGACGTCGCCGACGCCCAGCTCAACCTCGACGTCCGAGGTGAGGTCGAGCACCTTGACCTCCCCGACGCCGAGCTTGATGGTGGCGGCAAGGGAAGCCGGCACGCGGACCGTCCACGACTCGGAAAAGCCCCGGTCTTCGTGGGTCTCCGGCTTGAGCTCCAGGGTGAGCGTGCCTCCGGCAACGGTCGGCTCGAGCTTGAGGTTCTCGATGTCGGGGTCGGAGTGCCGGGAGAAGATCCCGAAGTGCTTGGGCTTGAGTTCCACCCGGGCGGTGATCTGGCTGCCCGGGTCGCTGAGCACCTCGATTTCCCCCACGCCGGCGTGGATGACGACCTCGGTGATCCCCTTGGCGTCGCGGGCAAGCTCGAGCGTGCGCGAGCCTTGCGCGGTCGCCACGGCGGCACAGATGACGGCGGCGAGGGCCAGTGCGATGTGCCTCATGGTTCCTCCCTCTCCCCATTAAACGTGCGACCGCGGTCGAAGGTTCTCAAGGAGCCCGCCGCCCCGCGGCGCCTGGTTTCACCACGCAGGGGCGGAGGCTGTCAGACGGGCATCTCGGCCACGAACGGGTTGCCGGCCTTCTCCGCCGCAATGGTGGTCGCCGGACCATGGCCCGGGATGACGCGGGTCGCACCGGGGAGGCGGTAGAGCACCTCCCTGATCGAGCGCTCCAGTTGCTCGAACGACCCGCCCCAGAGGTCCGTGCGGCCCACTGAGCCGGCGAACAGGACGTCCCCGACCACAGCGAGCGGACCGTCGGCCCGGTCGCGGATCAGCACGACGTGGCCCGGCGAGTGCCCCGGGCAGTGGCGGACGAGGACGCTCTCCTCCCCGACCGCGAGCGTCTGGCCGTCCTGGAGCAGGCCGTCCTCCCGGACCGAGTCCGGGGCCGGAAACCCGAACGCCACGGCCTGGGCGGAGAGGTTGCGAAGGAGGGGCAGGTCGTCCGGATGCAGCAGCACCGGCGCTGCCGGGAACGCCGCCTTGAGCGCGGGAACCCCCCACGCGTGGTCGAGGTGAGCATGGGTCAGCACGATCGCCGTGGGGTTGAGGCCGTTGCGGGCGACGGTCCCGATCACGACCTCCGGCTCGAAGCCGGGGTCCACCACCACCGCGTCGCCGCTCGCCTCGCCGCCCAGGATCACGCACCGTGCGGCGAACGGTCCCAGCTCGAGCCCGAGGACCCTCACGCCGGGCCCTGGGCGAGCTCGGCCACCAGGCGCTGGAGCAGGTCCTGAAGCCGCCCGCGGGCGGCTTCCCCGGCCTCCAGAACCTCCTCGTGGGTGAGAGGACGCCCGGCGATCCCCGCAGCCATGTTGGTGGCGAGGGCGAGCACCAGCACCCGCATCCCGAGGTGGCGCGCGGCGATCACCTCCTGCACCGTGGACATGCCCACCACGGTGCCGCCCATGCGCCGGAACGCCTCGATCTCCGCCGGGGTCTCGTAGTTGGGACCGAGGGTGGCGACGTAGACGCCCTCGTGGACCGCAAACCCCGCCGCCGTGGCGCACCGCCCGGCGGATACCCGGAGCGCCGGGTCGTAGGCCTCGGTCAGGTCAGGGAACATCGGGGCGCGCCACCGCCCCCACTCGCCAAGGAGCGGACTCGTCCCCTGGAAGTTGAGGTGGTCGCGCACGAGCACCAGGGTGCCCGCCGGTACGGCGGGGTCGATCGAGCCGCTGGCGTTGGTGGCCACGTAGACCGGCGCGCCGAGCAGCCCCGCCAGGCGGGGAACCGCTGCGATCTCCGGCGCGCCGTACCCCTGGTAGAGATGGAAGCGCCCGTTGAAGACCAGCAGGCCTGCCCCGCCCTGACGCCAAACGGTCACGGTCGGGGTGTGCCCCACGAGGGCACGAACGGGGAACGGGAACACCTCGGCGTACGGGACCTCGGCCGCCTTCTCCCAGCCCGGCGCGGTGAGCGTGATCCCCGAGCCGGCGACGAACGCGGCGACCAGCCGACCGGTCGGGTGGGAGGTCGCGAAGGCGCGGGCCGCGTCTTCCAGCGCGCGTGGCGTGAAGGTATCCATGGCCGGAAGGATAGCGCACGAGCGCACGCGTCCCACGGGGGTGCGCGTCAGTGCGTGCCGGACTGCTTCTCGCCGGCTTCGATGCGCAACGGCAGCTCGTTCTGGCGCGGCGGCAGCGGGCAGGTTGCAAAGGGCGTGAAGGCACACGGGGGGCTGTAGGCCTTGTTGAAGTCAAGCACGACCCTCCGCGATCCGTCCTGGGGGGCGGCGGTGTCGAGGAACCTCCCGGCGCCGTAGGTCTCCACCCCACCCGTAAGGTCGCGGAAGACGAACATGTAGGTGCGGTCGTCCGGGGAGGAGACGAACGGCTCGAGGGCGAGGGCCTTGCCCGCCAACGTGAAGCGGACCAGCCCCGGCGCGAGCATCTTCTGCTGCGGCCCCTGGGCGGTGGCCACCGTGACCTCGCGCGGGGCGGCGTATGGTTCGAGCGTCCCATCGACGCGGTAGGCCGGGTCCACGGGGAACGACCGGATCCCCTCGAAGCGCGCCCGGGCCGGGTTGTCCGGATCCTTGACCCGGACGGCGAGCTTCCCCGCCCGGTCGATGACGTAGAAGCGCACCGCCGCGATCCGGAGGACGTCTGGCCTGCCGGAGCGGTCCGAACGCAGCGCCCGGTCGGGTGGCGGAGCACCGTCCAGGGTAACCCCCGCCCCCGCGCGCGGATAGACGAACACGGTCCCGTCGGGCCGCAGTTCGAGGACGCCGGCCACCGGAGGCACGCCTTTGCCGCGCAGCACGACGGTGTTTTCCGGGGCGGCACCGAAGGAGTTGTGGCCGGGCTCCAGCCAGTAAAGACCGGTCACGGTGAGCCAGCCGTCCTCCGCCGTCAGGGCGGCGAGGCGCGCGGCCCGCCAGCTTTCGATCTCCCGTTCGTAGCCCGGTTCCACCGCGGGCGCCTTTCTCCCGCACCCTGCGAGCGCGGCCAGGGCAGCGAGGACGGCGAAGGCCAGGACCAGGGAACAGCGTCGAAACTGACGGTCGGCGTGCGCGGTCATGCCTGCCTTGTACCACGTCGGCGTGTTCTCTGCGAGAATGCGCGAACCGGGAATGCCTCCTATGACGGGACGGTTGAGTAAATACCGCGCGTCCCTCGCAGCCACGCCGCGCCTTCCAAGCCAAGGGGCCTGCGGTGCGACGCGCACAGAGGGAGGGAGGACGGTCGATGAAGAGAAAGCTGTTCGTCAGCACGCTCACCCTGCTCTTTGCGGTGCCTGTCCTGGGTGCCGAGGAGCCCCCCAAGCCACCGTGGAGCGGATCGCTCGGGTTATCGTTCCTATCCACCACCGGTAACTCCCAGACACAGTCGTTCGGCCTCGACCTGAGTGCCAAGCGGACCCCGGATCCCTGGGGACTCGAGATCGACGCAAAGTTGCTACGGTCCAGCAAGGACGGCACCACCGACGCCGAGCGCTACCTCGCGAGCGTGCGCGGGACGCGCCGCCTCACCGACCGCTGGGCTCTCTTCGCAGGTGTGAGCGGTGAGCGGGACCGGTTCGCTGGCTACGATCTGCGAGCCATTGTCGAGGGCGGTGCCACGTACAAGCTCCTTCCGGGTCCGATCCACGAGCTTTCCTTCGACGGGGGCCTCACTTGGACGCGCGAGAACCGGGTGGTCGGCAACGACCGGAGCTTCGTCGGCGCTCTCCTCGGCCTCGCTTACCAGTGGAAGTTCAACGAGACCGCCGCGTTCACGGAGAAGCTGCGATTGTATCCGGACCTCGACCAGACCAGCAACTGGAGGCTCACGTCGGAGAGCGCGCTGAAGGCCAGCCTCACGGGTCGCCTGGCGCTCAAGGTTGGTTACGAGGTCCGTTACAGCAACACGCCGATCCCGGGGTTCCGCAAGACCGATACGGCCTCGACTGTGTCGCTGGTGGCGTCGTTCTGAACGCAAAGCGGAGGGAGCCGCACGAAGAACCACCCCCTCCGCTGCCCCTCGCGCACGAGCTCCGTGAGCTTCCAGATCAGGCGGGACGCGCTGGTGGTCCCGGCGCAAGCAGCCACGTCGCCCTCGAGGTGAGCGGGGGGCGTGAGGCCGCAATCGCGCGAGAGCCCTTGCGCCGGCGGGTTTTCCGGGCACCGCGCGCCGCCTTCACGTGCTAGAATGCGCCGCTTTGGCGCATCATCGCAGCGCACGCGGAGGTGCCGTGGAACCCTTGGAGACGTTGCGGGCGCACCGGCGCGGCAAGCTCGACGAGCTCCGCCGCCGCGGCCTCGATCCCTACCCGCCGCGGTTTCCCGTCGACGGGAGGGTGAGCGAGCTGGTGGCGCGCTTCGCCCCGCTCGACGCCGCCCGCCTCGAAGCCGAGGCACCGCGTGTGCGGGTGGGGGGCCGCGTCATCGCGATCCGCAGTCACGGCAAGGCGACGTTCGTGGACCTCTCCGACGGCGACGGGCGCATCCAGGTCTACATCAAGCGCGACGTCGTCGGCGAGGGGTCGTTCGCGCTGCTGGAGACCCTCGACCTGGGGGACTTCTGGGGCGCCGAGGGTGCCCTCTTCCGTACCCGCACCGGTGAGCTGACCGTGCGGGCCGAGAGGCTGACCGTGCTCGCGAAGGGCCTGCAGCCGTGGCCCGAGAAGTGGCACGGCCTCACCGACCGCGAGCTGCGCGCCCGCCAGCGCTACCTGGACCTCGCCACCAACCCCGAGTCGCGCAAGGTGTTCCTCACCCGCGCGGCGATCGTGCGCGAGATCCGCGCCTTCCTGGATGCCCGGGGGTTCGTCGAGGTCGAGACCCCGATGATGCAGCCGATCCCGGGCGGCGCCACAGCCCGGCCGTTCGTGACGCACCACAACACGCTGGACATGGAGCTGTACCTGCGCATCGCCCCGGAGCTCTACCTCAAGCGCCTGGTGGTGGGCGGCCTGGAGCGCGTGTACGAGATCAACCGCAATTTCCGGAACGAGGGGATCTCGACCCAGCACAACCCTGAGTTCACGATGCTGGAGTTCTACTGGGCCTACGCGAGCTACGAGGACCTGATGTCGGTCACCGAGGAGATGCTGGGCGGCATCGCGGACAGGATCACGCGCTCCAACACCCTGCGCTGGGGCGACGCGACCCTGAGCCTGGCGCGGCCCTGGCGTCGCCTCTCGATGCGCGACGCGGTGCTCGCATTCTCGGACCTGAAGCCCGAGGGCCTCGGCGAGCGCGCGAGCCTGGAGGCATCGGCGCGCCGCTTCGACATCGCCGACGTGGGGAGGCTTTCCTCGGGCAAGCTCCTGGCGGAGCTGTTCGAGGCCACCGCGGAGTCGAAGCTCCAGGACCCGACGTTCGTCACCGACTTTCCGGCGGACATCTCGCCCCTCGCCAAGCGCAAGCCGGGCGAGCCCGACCTCACCGAGCGCTTCGAGCTCTACCTGGCGGGGATGGAGCTGGCCAACGCCTTCACGGAGCTGAACGACCCCGACGACCAGCGCCAACGCTTCGAGGACCAGGTGTGCCTCGCCGGAGGCGTGGTGGACGAGGACTACCTGCTGGCGCTGGAGCACGGCATGCCGCCGACAGCCGGGGAGGGGATCGGCATCGATCGCCTGGTCATGGTGCTGACCGACTCACACTCCATCCGCGACGTGATCCTCTTCCCTCTGCTGCGCCCGAAGGAAGGGTGATGCCGGCCTCCGGGCTCCTGGTTCCGGAGCGGCAACACGAGTTGGCTGTGGTCGGGCGCGGGTTCCCCATCTGTCGGGGCGGGGATGCGGTGCCCTGGGCCCCGGGGCCCGACCCTCGAAGAGGTGGGAGGGAATCGTGACGTCGGTCCTGACCCTGCTTGCCGGGCGCTACCTCCTGGGTTTGCGCCGCCGGACCCACGTCGCGGCGGTGAGCGCGATCTCGTTCGGGGCGATGGCGCTGGGGGCGGCCGCGTTGGTGCTCTCCCTCGCGTTGCTGGAGGGTTTCCAGGCGACGATCCGGGCCCAGCTCGCCGACAGCGGGATCCACGCCGAGCTGCGGCCGCGCGTCGGCCGCACGCTCCCAGGCGGCGACTGGCTCGCCTCTCTGCGCGCCCGCCACCCGGAGCTCGAGGTGCGCGTGGTGAGCGGCGGCGCGGTCTGGTGTCTCGCGCCGGATGGTGCGGTGCCCGCGGAGCTGGAGGCAGTGGACACCCTGTCCCGTGTGGAGGTCAACCGGCTGCTCGCGGCCCGCCTCGCGGTCGGCGCCGGCTCGGAGATCACGATCGCGAGCCCGCGGCTGGCGCTGAGCCCCCTTGGGCCGGTGCCGACCCGCCGCAGGGTGGAGGTTGGCGCGGTCAGCGCGATGCGGCCGGGGGATGAGCGGGCCGTGGTGCGGGTGCCGGCCGCCATCGGCGCTGCGCTGCTCCAGGGCGCGGGTCCGCGTTCGGTTGCGCTGAGGGCCCAGGACCCCTCCCAGGCCTGGAGGGTGGCATCGGTTGTGCAAGGCGAAGTACCCGAGGGAGTGGAGGTGGTGTCGTTCGCGGAGCTGAACCGACCCCTGCTGGCAGCGCTGGCGCTCGAGCGCGCGATGATCGGCTTCGGCGTCGCGCTCGTCATGGCGGTGGCGGCTCTCAACCTGCTGTGCAACCTGGCGCTCCTGGCGGCGGAGAAACGCGCCGATGTGGCACTCCTCACCGCCCTCGGCCTCTCACCTACCCGTGTGGGCCGTCTGTTCCTCCTCCTGGGCGTCGGCGTCGGGGCGCTGGGGGGGGTGCTCGGCACGCTCGCGGGATGGCTGGCCGCAGTGGTCTTGGACTGGACGCACGCGTTGCCGCTGCCGCGCGGGGTGTTCATCGTCTCGCACGTGCCCTTCCGGGTGACCGCCGGGGCCGTGGCGCTGGTGCTGACCGTTTCGGTGGTGGCGGCGCTCCTCGCCTCGCTCGCCCCCGCCCGCGCCGCCGCAAGGAGAGACGCATTGGAAGGGCTGCGCTATGAATAGGCCACGCGGCGCTGGAAGCGAGCGGGGATTCACTCCGCGCGAGCGTGGGGGCTCGGGGGGTACTTCTGCGGCGGGTGGGTGGTGGATGGAGTGCCGCAGAGCCCCCCGCAGCGTATGGCGGGCTGCGCTATGAGTGAGCTCGTGCGTGCCCGCGGGCTATGCAAGGGTTACGGCGCAGGCGAAAGGCGGGTGGAGGTGCTGCGCGGGCTCAACTTTTCGGTGGAGCACGGGGAGATGCTGGCGATCGTGGGTCCTTCAGGGGTTGGCAAGAGCACACTCCTCCACCTGATCGGGCTGCTGGACCGGCCGGACGCCGGGGAGCTGCGCATCTTCGACGCCGACGTCTCGGCTCTCACGGTGGAGGAGCGCGCGAGCTGGCGCAACCGCCGGCTCGGTTTCGTGTTCCAGTTCCACGCCCTGCTTCCGGAGTTCTCGCTCGAGGAGAACGTGGCGATGCCCCTCATGATCGCGGGCCGAGCGCGCAGGAGCGCGCTCGCCGCCGCCCGCGAGCTGGTCGCGGCCGTGGGTCTCGCCCACCGCCGCGAGCACTTCCCGGACGAGCTCTCGGGCGGGGAGCAGCAGCGAGGGGCGGTGGCGCGTGCGCTGGTGGCCGAACCTGAGCTGCTGCTGGCCGACGAGCCCACCGGAAACCTCGATGCGGCCAGCGCCGATGGGCTTTTCTCCCTGTTGCAGAAACTCCATTTGAGCCGTTCGCTCACCAGTGTTATCGTGACCCACCACGAGGCCCTGGCGAGCCGGTGCGGCCGTACTGTCCGGCTGACCGGGGCCGCTGTCGAGGAGGTATGCTCGAAAACCTGACCGAGAGGGCCCGGCGGACGCTCTTCTTCGCACGGTACGAGGCAGCGCAGGCCGGTGCTCCGAGCATCGGCTCGGAGCACCTGCTGCTCGGCCTGCTGCGCGAGAGTGACGAGATCGTCGAGATGCTCCTTCAGCGATTCCAGCTCTCGAGCGACGAGCTGCGCGCCGATCTCAGGCCCGTCTCCAGGGGCATGGACGCGCAGACCCGGGCCGAACTGCCGCTGGCCGAGGACAGCCGGCGCATCCTGCTGCTTGCAGCCCACGAGGCCGAGGTGCTGGGCCAGCCGTCGGTCGGAAACGAGCACGTGCTGCTCGGAATCCTACGCCTGGAGGGGTGCGCGGCGGCGCGGGCCCTCGCCACGCACGGCTTGTCGCTGCTTTCCGTGCGCGAGGAGCTCTCGGAGATCTGGCGGGAGCGCGAGATCAAGAGGGGCAAGCGTGAGCTCACGGCCCTCGGGGAGTTTGCCCGTGACCTCACCGAATTCGCGGCCGGCGGCGGCTTCGATCCCCTCGTGGGGCGCGAGGCCGAGGTGGACCGGATCGTGCAGATCCTCCTGCGCCGCACCAAGAACAACCCGGTGCTGCTGGGCGAGCCCGGGGTGGGCAAGACCGCCATCGTGGAGGGGCTCGCGCAACGGATCGCCAGCGGGCGCGTGCCTGTGCAGCTCGCGGAGCGGCGTATCCTGGCGCTCGACCTCTCGCTCGTGGTGGCGGGCACGAAGTACCGCGGCCAGTTCGAGGAGCGCCTGAAGGCGATCCTCAAGGAGCTCAGGGAGAACCCCGAGATCATCGTGTTCATCGACGAGCTGCACGTCCTGATCGGGGCCGGCTCTGCCGAGGGGTCGCTCGATGCGGCCAACATCCTCAAGCCCGCGCTGTCGCGCGGCGAGGTGACGTGCATTGGCGCCACGACGCTGAAGGAGTACCGGAAGTACATCGAGAAGGACCGCTCGCTCTCGCGCCGCTTCCAGCCGGTCGTCGTTCAGCCGCCGGACGAGGCCGCGACCCTCGGCATCCTCCACGGTGTCCGCGACCGTTACGAGAAGTTCCACAACGTCCGCTACGCCGACGAGGCACTGAAGGCGGCCGTGGAGCAGGCGGGGCGCTACATCACGGATCGCTTCTTCCCGGACAAGGCCATCGACGTCCTGGACGAGGCCGGTGCGCGCGTGAAGCTTCGCGGCGCCGCTTCGACCGAGCAGCTTCGCCAGATGCAGGGCGATGCGAGCCGCGTGGTGCGGGAGATGAAACGGGCGATCTCCTCGAAGGACTTCGAGGGGGCGGTGAAGCTCCGAGAGCGCGAGCTGGAGTTGCGGGCGGAGATCAAACGGCTGTCCCAGAGCCCGCCGACCCGGGAGCCTCCCGCGGCCGTGGAGCGTGGGGACGTGGAGGAGGTGATCGCCTCCTGGACTGGGATCCCGATCACGACGCTCCGCGAGGATGAGGCCGACCGCCTGGCCCGCATGGAAGAGATCCTGCGGCAGCGCATCGTCGGGCAGGAGGAGGCGATCTCGGCAATTGCGCGCGCGATCCGGCGGACCCGGCTGGGCGTGGCGCGCGGGCTTCGCCCGATCGGATCGTTCCTGTTCCTCGGCCCCTCAGGGGTAGGAAAGACCGAGGCGGCGAGGCAGCTCGGCCGGTTCCTGTTCCACAACGACAAGGCTCTTGTGCGCTTCGACATGTCCGAGTACATGGAGAAGCACACGGTTTCTAAGCTGATCGGCTCCCCGCCGGGGTACGTCGGCTTCGAGGAGGGCGGGCAGCTTACCGAGCGCGTTCGGCGGCAGCCCTACTCGGTGATCCTGCTCGACGAGATCGAGAAGGCGCACCCGGACATCGCGAACCTGTTGTTGCAGATCCTCGAGGACGGCATCCTCACCGATGCGTTCGGCGACGTGGTGGACTTCAAGAACTCGCTGATCATCATGACGTCGAACCTCGGTACCCGTGACCTTCTGGCCGGTGCGGCCCACGTCGGGTTCACGGAGAGGGGTGGGGTGCCGACGCAGGGCGAGATTCGCGAGGTGGTGCTCCGTGAGCTCAGGCGACAGTTTCCACCCGAATTCCTGAACCGCCTGGACGACATCGTAGTGTTCCACCCCCTGGATCCGGAGCAGCTGCGCGGGGTCGCGCGCCTGCTCGTGGGGGATGTGGTGGTTCACCTCGCCCGCCGAAGCATCACGCTCGAGGTGCCGGAGGAGACGATCGAGTGGCTGCTCGCCCACACCAGCGGCGACGCGTCGGCCGGGGCCCGGCCGCTCCGGCGCGCCGTGCAGCGGTACCTGGAGGACGCTGTCTCGGACTACCTGATCTCACACCGGCAGGGAGGCGACGAGACGCTGCAGGCGCGCGCCGAAGGCGACCGCCTGATCGTGGCGGCCCGGGAGGGCGTTTGCGAGCCATAGCCGTTGCCCTCCTGATTGCCCTCCTGCCTCTGGCCGGCTTCGCCGCCGAGCCGCCGAGGCCGATCGTCGCGGAGGTCAAGGTCGTCGGGGCGGCCACGATCAACGAGGACACGATCGAGTACTACCTGGGGGTGGCGAAGGGCGACCCCTACGACCCCGATGCCGTGGCAAAGAACTTCCACCGCTTCTGGGACTCGGGATTGATCGAGGACGCCAAAATCGAGGTGGAGGAGATTGCGTCCGGCAAGGTGCGGCTCATTGTCACCGTCAAAGAGCGCCCGAAGGTGACCGAGTGGGACTTCTCCGGAAACAAGAAGGTGTCGACCTCGACGATCAAGGAGAAGCTCGACGCCACCAACATCACCCTCAAGCGCAACGTCCCGTTGCGCACGTCGGAGATCCAGCGGATCAGGCAAGCGATCATCGATGTGTACGGCAAGGAGGGCTACGCCAGCGCTGTGGTGACTCCGGCGATCAGTGAGACCGGGACCAACCAGCGCAAGGTGACCTTCCAAATCGACGAGGGCGTCAAGATCAAGATCAGCGAGATCACGTTCGTGGGGAACAAGGTGTATTCGAACGCTACCCTTCGGCGCGCTCTCAAGAAAACCAAGGAGAAGTCGCTGTTCCACGTGTTCGGGAAGAAAATCATCTGGAGCAAGGAGAACTGGGGCGAGGACTCCGAGAACCTCAAGAAGTTCTACATGAACCACGGCTACAAGGACATCGTGGTTGGCGAGCCGAAGGTTGACCTCATTGCCCGCAACCCGCAGGGCAAGACCCAGAAGGAGAAGAATTTCAGGATGGTGATCGTCATCCCCGTCGAGGACGGCAAGCAGTTCCGGATGGGGGCACTGAGCATCAAGGGCAACACGGTCTTCCCGACCGAACCGCTGCGCAAGCTGTACGAGATCAAACCCGGGAAGGTCTACAACTACTCCAAGGTCGAGGAGGGCAACGAGGCGCTGCGGAACCTGTACCAGTCCCGGGGCTACGTGTACGCGTACACCAACCAGTCTCTGGTGGACGAGAAGGACAAACCCGACACGGTGGACGTCGTCGTCAACGTGTTTGAAGGCGATCGCTTCCGCCTTGGCAGGCTCGAGTTCGTTGGCAACACGAAGACGCAGGACAAGGTGTTGCGCCGCGAGGTTCGCCTGGCGGAGGGCGATTACATGAACATGAGCCTGTTCAAGCGCTCGATGTTCAAGGTCAACCAGCTCGGTTACTTCAAGCTCAAAGAGGACCCCGTTGATTTCAAGTTCGACGAGCAGAACAAGCGCGTCAACGTGACGATCAAGGGGGAAGAGGTCGGCAGGACAGACGTCCAGTTCGGCGCGGGCTACTCGGAGCTCGAGGGTCTGTTCGGGCAGTTCAGCTTCAGCACGAGGAACTTCCTGGGCCGCGGCGAGATCCTGGGGTTCAGCGCGCAGGTGGGCAGGACCGGGAGCAACTACTCGCTGTCGTTCTCCGAGCCGTACTTCCTGGACAAGCGGATGATGATCGGCGGCGCGATCTACAAACAATCTCTCGACTACACCGCCTACTCGTTCGCCCAGAGCGACTACGTTCGCAATACCAAGGGCGGCTCACTTTTTTGGGGGCTCGGGGTGGGGATTTTCGGCCAGTTCGCGGTCTCCTACGGCTACGAGGACGTGAACGCGAGGTACAGCACACAGCGAACGCTCTTTGGCGGCGTGTCGCCCACGTTTCCGCACCGTCCGTCGCTGCCGCCGCCGTACACGAACATTCCCGGGGAGGACAAGTTCTACGAAACGTACAGCGGCATCACCTCGTCGATCACGCCCTCGTACGCGTATGACTCGCGCGACGATCCCTTCAATCCGAACTCGGGCGGCTCGTACTTCGGGCGCCTCCGCTACGCCGGTGGCCCGCTCGGGGGCGACTTCCACTACTGGCGCCCCGAGGCCGGAACCTCCTGGTTCCTCCCGATCACGCGCCGCTACATCTTCGCGGTCAACTTCGAGGGCGGCATCATCGAGTCGATGAGAGGCGCGGCGATCCCGGTTTACGACCTCTATCGCCTGGGCGGTGAGCGCTCGATCCGCGGCTTCCAGTACTACTCGATCATTCCGCGCACGAAGACCGGCCTCTACTTCTATGACGCGTACGGCGTCCCCCTCGGCGGGGACCGCTACCTGCAGCTCAACCTCGAGTACCAGATCAAGGTGGGCGGGCCGATCAAGTTTATCCTCTTCAGCGACTCCGGCAACACCTGGAACGCGAGTCAGGGCTGGGACTTGAAGCTGTACCGCTACAGTTTTGGGGCGGAGCTGCGGGTTTTCCTGCCCATCTTCCAGGCCCCGCTGCGGTTCATCTACGGCATCAACCCGAAACCGTTCCCGGACGAGAAGCGCAGCGAGTTCCAGTTCTCGATCGGCACGACATTCTAGGGCGGGCGGTCCCGCGGCTATCTGTTGCGGGGGGCTCTGCGGCGCTCCCACCACCCACCGCCGCAGAAGTGCCCCCCGGACCCCCCCGCGCTCCGCGGGAGTGAATCCCGCTCCGCGCCTTTTGCGGGTGTCCAGTCCCGGCGCAGGCACAGGCAAGCTCTCAAGATGCCAAAGGCACGGTGACCGGATCGCGCACGGCTTGTCGCCTTGCCGGCCACTGGTAGACTCTGTCGATGGTCGGGCCTGAAAAGAACGGGCAGGGTGCTCCGCTGCCGCCGCACCCCACGCTCTCCGGCTACTACGGCCGTGACGAGGATAGACCGGAGTTCGTGCGGCGGCTCTTCGACGGCGCCGCCCGCCACTACGACCGGATCGAGGGCGCCATGGCGTTCGGCTCGGGCCGGCGGTACCGGCGGGAGGCGCTCCGCCGCGCCGGCCTGGGCGAACGGATGACCGTGCTGGACGTGGCCATCGGCACGGGCCTAGTGGCGCGCGAGGCGGTGCGTCTGACGGGAGACGCACGCCGCGTCATCGGGCTCGACCCGAGCGCCGGCATGCTCGCCCAGGCGCGCAGGAAGCTCGGGGTGCTGGCCGTGATCGGGCTCGGTGAGCGCCTGCCGTGGCGCGACGACAGCTTCGACTTCCTGAGCATGGGGTACGCTCTTCGCCACCTTTCCGACCTGGCGACGACCTTCCGCGAGTTCATCCGCGTGCTCAAGCCGGGCGGGACCCTCTGCGTCCTCGAACTCACGCGCCCGAAAACCAGGCTGGGATTCGCGGCGTTGCGCTTCTACCTCCGCCGGATGGTTCCGATGTTCACCAGGCTGTCGACCCGCGACCACGACGCCGAGCTGCTCATGAAGTACTTCTGGGATACGGTCGAGAGCTGCGTCCCCCCCGAGCGCATCGTCTCTGCACTCGGGGAGGCGGGGTTCGAGGACGTCCGACGCCTCCTCTCCATCGGCCTGTTCTCGGAGTACACGGGGTGCAAGCCCGGCCCCCGGCGCGCGGGGCCGCGCCCGGTGGAGCGCAGCAACTTCTTCGTACGTAGGATGTAGCGCTAGGGCGTTTCGGAAGCCCCGTTCGCGGGTCCTTCTGGCGCCGTCGCTTGCTCGCCGTTGACCTGCTTGGCAAGCGCGGCGAGCGTGAGCGAGTCCCTCTCGCCGTTGCCCCCGGTGCCGGTGCGCGCCCGAACCTCCCCGAGCGTGGCCTGGACCCGTTCGGGGGAGAACGGCAACACGGTGGCGATCGCCTGGACCATCACAGCGGCGCGCTCGGGTTGCAGCTGGCTGACCGTCACCAACCCGACGGTGAGGAGCGGCACGAGCGAGAGCAGCGTCGTGTACGCGAGGGCGCCGGCCCGCACCAGGAGCCGGTCGCGATGCTGCGCGCGCACGAGCTCCCCGACGAAGCGAGCCAAGGATCGCAGGGCCGACATCACAGGTGGACCGTCTCCTCAAGCGCCGGCACGACGCACTCCCATCCGAAGTGCTCGGTGAAGCGGGCGGCAAGCGCCTGGCTCGCCGGCGGCTCGCCGTGCGTCACGAACACCCTCGCCGGCCTGGTAGCCGGCCCGCTCGCCCAGATGGTGAGCTCGTCCGCGTCGGCGTGGGCCGACAGCGACGGGATGCTGCGGACCTGGGCGCGCACCGGGACCATCTCGCCGAAGATCTTGATCTCGCCCTCGCCGTCGAGGATCCGGCGGCCCCGCGTCCCCTCCGCCTGGTAGCCGACGAAGACCACGGTCGTGCTGGGGTCCGACACCCGGTGGCGGAGGTGGTGGAGGATTCGCCCTCCGGTGGCCATGCCCGAGGCCGAGAGGATGATCGCCGGACCGCCCACGGTGTTCAGCCGCTTGGACTCGTCCACGCGGCCGACGATCACCAGGTTGGGGGGAACGAGCGGTTCGACACCCTCGCGGACCAGTTCCTTCATCTCGGCGTCGTGCTCGAGCGCGCACGAGCGGTATACGGAGGTCGCCTCGCGGGCCATGGGGGAGTCGAGGTAGATCGGCAAGGGGTCGATCGCCCCGTCTTCGATGAGCTCGCGCAGGAGGTAGAGCACCTCCTGGGTGCGGTCGATCGCGAACGCGGGGATGAGGATGATGCCCTTGCGCTGTGCCGCTTCCGTGATCACGTCGGCGAGCTGCTCGCGGGGGTCGGCGGGGTCGTGAAACGTGTCGCCGTAGGTGGACTCGACCACGAGGTAGGTCGAGCCCGGGTACGGTTCCGGGGGCTGGAGCATCGGCACGTCATATCGGCCGACGTCGCCGGAGAAGTAGAGCGTGACGTGGTCACCGCTGGCCGCCTTGATGCCAACCTCGACCGCGCCCAGGATGTGCCCCTGGCGGTGGTATCGGAACTCGATCCCGGGCTTGAGCGTGAAGCACTGCCCGAAAGGCACGCTCTGCAGCGTGCCGAGGGCATCGTGGGCGTCACGCTCGGTGAATAAGGGCAGCGCCGGGTCGTGCCTGGTGGAGCCGACCTTGTTGGCGAAACGCGCCTCTTCCTCCTGGAGGCGCGCGGCGTCGGGGAGCACCACCTGCAGGAGGCGGCCCGTGGGCGGGGTGACGAAGGTGGGGCCGCCGAACCCATCCCGCACCAGGCGGGGCAGGTAGCCCGTGTGGTCGATGTGGGCGTGGGTGAGGATCACCCCCGAGAGGGAGTTGGGGGCCACCGGGAGCCCTGCCCAGTTGCGCAGCCTCAGCTCCTTGCTCCCCTGGAACAGACCGGCATCGACGATGAACCTGGCGCCGTGAGCCTCCAGAAGGTAGCGCGAGCCGGTGACGGTGCCGGTGGCACCCAGGAACGAGAGGGAGATCATTGGCCCGTCCAGGCTAGCCGCTCGGGCGGGCTGCTTCAAGGCCGAGACGGGATCTCGTTGCGGAGGCGTTCCTTGCGCCACCCCCGGACGGGGCGTAGAATCGGGACCATCAGGGGATGACGGGGAGGTGCCCATGACACCGACAAAGAAGGTCTCGGGAGTCGAAGAGAAGATCGACCAACTGGAGGGTGCCGTGCACGATGTCCTGGAGGAGGCCAAGGATTCCATCGCGCGCGCCGAAGGCTCGATGGAGAAGGCCAAGGAAGCCCTCGGCGAGGGGTACGGCAAGGTCAAGGCCCGCACCACCGAGGCCTACTCCAAGGCCAAGGTGTACCTGACGGAGGCCCGCGCCGCCCTCGAGTCCGCCCGGGAGAAGACCGGCGAGTTGTACGGGCGCTCGCGCGAGGTGGTGGAGGAGGCCTACGGCAAGGCCAAAGTCCAGTTCGACAAGCTCCAGGTCGAGGTCAAGAAGGGCTATGCGAAGGTGAAGGACAAGGTCCAGGAGATCGATGTCAAGGAAGTCCGCGACGACGTGGTGGACTACATCCGGCGCAACCCCGGCAAGTCGATCCTGATCGCCATCGGCGTCGGCTTTGCCATCGGGTACATGGTGCGCCGACGGGAGCCATGACGCATGGAAGACGAGCGGCCGCGCGACGAAGACGAGCCGGAGCACGAGGATCTGTACGAGCTGCAGGAGGAGCCGGCGGCGAAGCGCCAGCGCCTGGATGCCGATTTCCTGCTCGACAAGGTCATCCCCGATGAGATCGACTGGCGCGATCTGGTGCGCCGGCACCCGATGCTCGCGGTGGGCGTGGCGGCCGGGCTCGGCTTCCTGATCGGCCGTGGCAAGGGCGCCGCGATCGTCGCGGGCGCCTCGGCGGCCGTCAGCGCGGCCGTGATGCGCCAGCTCTCCGACGTGCTGGACGGCGAGGCGTTCGACTTCTGATTCGGACGCGACCGGGGGAAAACCATGCCTTGGTGCCCGGAGTGTGGCGCAGAGTACAGGGAAGGCTTCACCCGCTGCTCCGAGTGCGGTGTCGCGCTGGTCAACGAGCCTCCGCCCGGGACGGAGCAGCCGCCCGAACCCGGGCCCGAATGGGTCGAGGTGGCCGGGTACACGACCGTCGAGGAGGCGCGCCTCGCCCAGGGGCTGCTGCAGGAGCAGGGCATCCCGGCCGAGGTCGTCGACAAACACGTCGTTCTCAACCCGTTCCCTCAGGTTGACGAGGCTGAGGTCCTCCTCCTGGTGGCGCCCGCCGATTTGGATCGGGCGGACGCAGTGCTGGCCGAAGCCGAGGCCGGTCAGGATGCGCTCGCCGAGGACGCCGACACCGGATCCGAAGAGACCGACAAGGAAAGCGGGTGACGGTCCCCGCATCGATCGGTCGCTACACGGTCACAAGCGAGATCGGCCGCGGCGCGGAGTTCAGGGTGTCGCCCGGGGAGGCAGTCGTCACCGTTGACGGGAACGTGCTGGGCAAGGCCGACCGCAGGGAGCACGTCTTCGACCGTCCCGGTACGCACCTCGAGCAGCTCTCGCTGTACGGCTACCGCACGACCTGGGTCCAGATCGTCGTGGACCCGGCTGCCGCAGACGAGGTCGTCGAGGTGGACACCGTACTCCCGCAGCAGTGAGGCGGGTGCCCGACACGCCGGGCTGGGCAGGAAACCGCGTGCGCGGCTAGCGGGGCAGCTTCTGGAGCGCGCGGCGGACCGGCTCGGGGACCAGGCCCGAGACGTCACCGCCAAGCTGCCAGATCTCCCGCACTACGCGCGACGACAGGTAGGTGAACTCCTCGTTGGGCGTGAGGAACACCGTCTCGGCGGCGCGCCAGAGCCTGCGGTTCATGAGCGCAATCTGGAACTCGTACTCGAAGTCCGAGACCGCCCGCATCCCGCGCAGGATGACGCGCGCCCCGGTCTGCTGCAGGAAATTCACCAGCAGCCCCGAGAACGAGGTCACCTCCACGCCCGGGTAGCCCTGCAGGGTCAGGCGGATCAGCTCCACGCGCTGCGGCACGGACTGCAGCGGTGTCTTGTCGGTGTTCTCCAGGACCGCCACCACCACGCGGGGGAAGATGTCGAGCGCCCGCCGCACGATGTCCACATGGCCCAGGTGGAGGGGATCGAAGCTCCCGGGGTAGACCGCGGTGATCGGTTGGTTGCTCACGGCTTCTCCTCCACCGCCATGGTCGCACGGTTGAAGTGGTCGTCGGTCGCGCGCACCGCGAGTACGTGCTCCCCGGCCTGGACCGGGATGCGAAAGGTCTCGTGCCGGCTGTCCAGGAGCCCACCTTCGGGCGCCATCGGGTGCCAGCTCTCGGCGTCCCGGTTCCACTCCACCCGCACGACCGGTGAAAGCGCGTCGTCCACCGTGACCAGCCACTCGCGCCCCTGGCGAGTGACGGTGATCCTGGGCGCTGTGTTGTCCACCACGAACCAGCTCGAGGACGCCTGCGCGGTGGCCGGCGCCTCCGGGTTGGCGGGCGCGTCGGTGGCGGTCAGGCGGAAACGGTAGAGCCCATCGGCGAGCGCCTGGGTGTCGATGCCCAGCACGACCGTCTCGAGGTTCTCCCGGACCTTCCACCAGCGCCCGCTCCCCTGCTTCTCGATCTCGAGCGTGAAGCGCAACGGGTCCACGTTGGGGTCCTCGGTCTTCCAGGAGACGCTCTGGTAGCCGACCCGGTAGTACTTCTTGCCGGGGCGCTCCTGGCTCTCCTTGGCGTCGTCGTCGATGGTGGTGAAGATCCCCGACAGCTCGGGGTGCTGGACCTCGACGATGCGGTCGGAGGGAGGAGCACCCTTTAGGAAGATCTCGCCCGGCGGGTGGACGGTCAGCTCCTTGATCTCGGGCGGAAGGTTGATCTGCCGGTAGGCCACCACGACCCGCCCCACCCGCGCCGCCGGACCGGAGGGCTGGGGGTGCAGCTCCACCTGCCACTGCAGGTAGCGGGCGGGCGGCGCGCTCACCCTGGCTGTCGGGCACGGAACGGCGGCCGACCACGCGCTCCAGGTGTCCTCGGGCGGGGACACGGCGCCGGAGCGGAAGCGCAGCGTGCAGCCGTCCGCCGGCGGAAGCTCGCCCTGCAGTACGGCCTCTCCCCACTGCGCCGGCTGCCCGGCATCCAGCGCCGGCGACGCGAACGTGCCATGGGGCGGTCCCGCGCGGTGAAGGAGCTTCACCGGCCCCTGGGTGAGGACCCAGTTCCCCCCGGCGGCCAGGCGCACGACCTGGCCGGCGTCCACGGTGTCGAGCTGGGCCGCCGAGCCGTCCACGAGCTGCCACAGCTCGCCCTCCATCCAGGTGCCGATGACCAGCCCGGCGTCGTTCCAGATCAACGTCCCGGCGAGCTGCTTGGTGAAGCGGTGCACGGAGACCGCCGCTCCCGACGGGAAGATGCGCACGATCTCGGAGGTGGCCGGGCCCTTGGGCGTCGGGGGTGTGGCCGCGGGGCTCTCGCTGACGGAAACCGTCGCGATCGCCTCGCCCTCCTTCTCGGTCGGGGGCTTCCCCAGCGTGGGGTCGCCGGTGAGACCGGCCGCGTAGACGACCCCCTCGGGCGCGACCGCGAGGGCCACGATCTCGGTGAACTGAGAGTCGTACACCACGCCGGGTGGTCCTTCGCCGGCCCACCGCATCACGAGCCCCTTGCCCGAGGTGCCGACCAGCAGGGAATCGCCGCTCACCGCCAGGCAGCGGGCGTGGCGGTCGGGAATCGACCACGCAACCTCGAACCCCTTGACGGTCAGGCGCAACAGCCGGCCCGGGTTTCCGGCCGCGGCCACCAGGCCGCCGCGGAACCACGCCAGGTCCCAGAGGTTGCCCTCGGCGAGCCTGGCGACCTCCTCCGGGGCGCCCTTGCCGCCGCGCAGGCGCATGAGCAGGGCGGGGGCTGCGGTGGTGACCCAGAGGTTTCCGTCGGGGTCGAGGAGAAGCGCGGTGATCTGGTCAGCCTTGACCTCACCGATCAGCTCCTTGGAGCCCCCGACGATACGGTAGAGGCGGGCCGGGTGCCCGGTGCCGACGAAGGCGGTGCCGTCGGGTCCGGCCACGAGCGCAAGGCCCAGAGGCTCGTCGAAGGTCGCGACCGGGGCCAGCGGCGGGAGCGGGCGCAGGGTCCCATCCGGGAAAATCGCCACGCCCTTGCCTGCCGCCCCGGCCAGGGCCCGCGGCGTGTCGAGGACGAAGTGGCGGGTCTGGGTCGCCTCGGCGGCGCCCACCGCGAGCAGGGAGACGAGGACGAGAGCTTGGGGCTTCATGGGACCTCCGGGCGCGGGCGCACGGTGAGCGGGACCCGCACGGCGCCGTCCAGGGGGACCGACCCCGCGACGCGATCGACCGCGACGACGGCCGTGGTGAGCCGGGCGAGGGCCTTAGTTCCGAGGCCGCTCGCGAGGGTGGCTGCCCAGGACGGTGGCACCCCGGGCTCCGAGGCGCCCGGCAGCGCAACCCCGCGGTCGCGCGCCTCCAGCGCCACGACCATCGTGGTGCTGCTCTCGAGGAGGGCCACCTGGGCGAGTTGACCGGCAAAATCGTCGGGCACGACGGCCTCCGCTCGCAGCCGGTATTCGCTCCACCACGCACCGTCCGCCACGATCAGGTCGAGGGAGCCCTCCGGCGTGCCCGGCGGAACCGTGATCACCAGCCACTTCGTCTCGGCAGGCGCCCTGTACGGCTTGAGACGGACCGTCACCACGAGCTCCTCGCCCGGGCTCACCGAGGTGCGCGCCGGCAGCACCTCTACGATGGTCGCGCCGCTCGCCTCCTCGGCCCTTTCCAGCTGCACCTCCACCGAGGCGACGTCCGGGTGGGGGAACGGCGAGTTCGCCAGGAAGCCCACCACGCCGCCGGCGAAGGCGGACAGGCGCGCGAGCGCATCGAGGCCGCGTGCGGCCTGCCGCACGGTCACCCCGCGGCCGTCGGCCATCCGCGCCGTGAGCGCCAGGCGGACCGACGCCTCGCCGGCGGAGGCGCCACGGGCGGTCAGGCACGCGCTCGAGAGGTACGTCACCAGCAACGGCTCCAAGATCGGGACCTCGGCGATGCGGAAACGCCAGGTGGCCTCGCCGGTGGTGTCACGCACGCGGACCTCGACGGGGATGCCGGGGGCCTGCTCCCCGACCAGCGCCAGCACGCCGGCCGGCCTGTCGGCCACCAGGGTGCCGAAGCTCGTCCCCACGGCGAATACCTTGAAAGGGTTCTGGTACGAGCTCTGGATCGCCAGCACGCGTGCGCGCGCCGCCGGAAAGCGCACGGCGCCCAGCCCGTAGAGAGGGTGTCCGAACGCCCAGACGCGGTTGCCGTCGATGGCGGTCACGGTCCCGCCCGCGGCGATCGTGGCGTCCCCCCACACGAGCAGCACGGCGAGCATGTCGCCGGGCTTGGGTGGCCCCTCGGGAACATCCCCACGGCCGGCCGGCACGGCTTGCAGGCCCATCGTGTCGAGCAGCTCGTGGGCAAAGCCGGTGGGCATCGGCAGCCCTCCCACCGCCGCCAGCTGCGGCTGCCGCCCCTCGCGGGACGGCATGCCCCGCAGCACCGCGAGCGGCTCCGCCCTGCCGGCGCCCAGCGCCGCGAGCTCGGCCAGGGTTGGGGCGGGGGCGGGCGCCACGTCCTCGCCCGGCGCGATTCGCCGCATGGTGGCGAACGGTGTCACCCCGGCCAGGGGATCCTTTGCGAACGCCCAGCCGAAGGCGACGGCGCCGAGCAGCCTGCCGTCCACGTACACCGGCGAGCCGCTCATCCCCGCCACCACCCCCGAACCGGCGAAGTGCTCGCCGAGCAGGCGCACCAGCACCATTTGCCGCTCGGGGCCGGTCGCGTCGAGCACCCCGACCACCTCCACCGGGATCTCCAGGCGCTCGCCGCCGCTCCACTCGGTGACGCACACGCCCTTCTGACCCGGCTGCAGGGCCGCCGGGTCGAGCCAGGTCAGCGCGGCGGTCAGGATGAGCGGCAGCAGGAGCGCACCCATGGCGGCGCTAGGCGCTCAGCCTGAGGGGTTGCGCCATGTGCCGGCCGATGAGCGGCAGCAGGTGGGGGAGCTGCTGCATGAGCTGCGCGAGCTCGTCGGGCAGGATCGCCTGGGAGGCGTCGGAGAGCGCCTGGGCGGGGTCGTGGTGCACCTCGATCATGAGCCCGTCCGCCCCCACGGCCGCGGCTGCGCGCGCGAGCGGCACCACCTTGTGCCGCTTGCCGGTCCCGTGCGAGGGGTCGACGATGATCGGCAGGTGCGAGACGCGCTGGACCGCCACCACCGCCGCGAGGTCCAGCGTGTTCCGGGTGTGGTCGGTGAAGGTCCGGATCCCACGCTCGCACAGCACCACGTCGTAGTTGCCCTCCGAGAGCACGTACTCCGCGGCCATCAGAAGCTCCTCGACGGTGGCGGCCATCCCGCGCTTGAGCAGCACGGGCTTGCGGGCCTTCCCGGCGGTGCGCAGGAGCGAGTAGTTCTGCATGTTGCGGGCGCCGATCTGGATCATGTCGCAGTACTCGATGACCAGGTCGAGCGAGCGCTCGTCGAGAGCCTCGGACACCACCGGCATGCCGACCTCGCGCCCCACGTCGCGCAGGATCGCGAGTCCCGGCTCGCCCAGGCCCTGGAACGCGTACGGCGAGGTGCGCGGCTTGAACGCGCCACCGCGCAGGATCTGCGCCCCTGCGGCGCGCACGCGGCGTGCGATCGTGAACGTCTGCTCCGGGGTCTCGACCGAGCACGGCCCCGCAAAGACCGTGAAGTTGTCCCCGCCGACCCGCACCCCACCCACCACGACGACGCTGGCCTCGGGCTTCGCCTCCCGGCTCACGAGCTTGTAGGGGTGCGAGACCGGGATGACCTCGAGCACCCCGGGGAGGTTCTCGAAGAGAGCGGGTTCGACGGTGCCCTGGTTGCCGGTGATCCCGATGGCTACCCGTTGGGCGCCGGGTATGGGGTGGGCCTTGAGCCCGAGCGAGGTGACCCGCTCGATGACCCGCTCGACCTGCTGCGGGGTGGCCCCCATCGTCATGACGATCAGCATCGTTGCCCCCCAGAAGCGCTATACTACCGGAGGTAAGGAGGTTGTCAACGTGAAGAGGGTGTTCTTTCTCGGCGTTGCGCTCCTCCTCCTGGCACAGCAGGCGCAAGCCGTCTACGTGATCATGCTGCGCAACGGCAATCGCATTGTGGCCAAGGAGAAGTACACGGTGAAGGGTCCGAACGCCGTGTTCAAAACCAAGACGGGCGCCTACACCTCGGTCCCGCTCTCCCAGATCGACCTGGAGTCCACGGAGAAGATCAACTCGCTGAACCTCGGTGATGTGCAGACGCTGGACTGGGTGGACATCCAGAAGACCACCCCGACACCCACACCCACCGTGCCGGTCTCCTCCCTCGGTCGCATCCGGACCGACCTCGCCAAGCCAGAGGCCGACGCCGCCAAGCCCACCCCGACGCCGGGTGTGATGTACCACGACAAGCAGTTCCACGATCCTCAGGTGGACCAAGCGTTCCAGCAGGGTCTCGAGAGCTACCACCTCTACCTCTACAGGACCAGCCAGGGCACGCAGCAGACCTACCTCTTCATCGAACTCCAGGTGAACGGGCAGCCGGAGACGCTCAAGGCGCTTCAGGCCGTCAGCCAGACCTACCTACTGCTGGCGGAGAAGGCCCCGAACCGGATCCCCGAGCGGGTCGAGATCCAGATGATCAACGAGTCCGGCAAGGAAGCCGGGGTGTTCCGGATCTCGGCCGCCGACGCCGCGGAGCTGGTGAGCGGGAAGATCACCGCCGAGAACTTCTTCATGCAGCACGTGATTTTTTAGGGTCTTGTCAACGTGCTGAGTCCGCTTCGTTTGCTGACATCCATTGGCGGTCGTGTTCCGCGCGCGCTCGCGACGGTGTGTCTGCCGCTGGGCGCGATGCTTGCGCTCGCATGCCGCGCGCCGTTGCCGGCGCCTGAGCTCAGGTACCGCGAGGAGCGCGAGCAGGCGGTCCGCGCCGAGCTTTTCCCCGCGGCGGCCGCGCACTTCAAGGGCCTGCGCTTCTACCCGTTCGACCCCGCCTGCCGCTTCCGCGCCATGCTCGAGCCGGTCGTCCCGCCCGAGCCGTTGAGGTTGGCCGCCAGCGACGGCCAGACGCGGCCGGCGCACCGGGTCGGCCGGGTACGGCTCCATTTCCCCGGGGGCGAGGCGGTGCTCTCGTTCTACCAGCTTGACGACGTCCGCGCGCGCTACTCGGACGCGCTCTTCCTCCCGTTCCGGGATGCGGGCGCTGGCGCCGAGACCTACGGGGCCGGCCGCTACCTCGAGATCGAGCGGCTGCCGGGCGGCGTGGTGAGCCTGGACTTCAACCGTGCCTACAACCCGGACTGCGCCTACGGGATCTCCGCCCAGTGCCCGATCGCACCCCAGGAGAACTTCGTGCCGTTTGCCGTCAGGGCCGGGGAGATGATGCCGCCCGGGCAAGGGTAGCCGTGGCCGATGCTGGCCACGTTTCTCCTCCTCGCGGCGCCTGCGCTTCCCCCGGTCATCGCCGACCCGCGCCTCGGCCCTTCGAGCTGGGTGCTGGTGCGGGCTGACGCCCCGCCCCCCGAGGCCGAGGTTGCCGGCTACCTGCTGGAGTTGCCGCCGGCCCCCGGCCTCCCGGATCAGCGCTGGCTGGAGGCCGCGGTGGCGCTCTCCTCCCGGCGGGCACCCCTGGTCGCCGTGGGCGCCGCCCCGCCGCCGGCGGGTGTGCTGCCGTACCTGGATGGGTTCTGCTCAGAGGCGGCCCCGGAGTCGATCGCCTACCCGGAGCTGATGGAACGTCTTGCGGGCGTGGCACTGGTGGTGGCGGTCTCGGGTCCCGCGCAGGCGGTGGCCGCCCTCGCCGCGGGTGCGAGCGCGGTGCTCCTCGCGAGCCCGGACCCCGCGTGGGAGCGGCAGCTTGCCGGCCTGCTGCCGGAGCCTGCGGCGGCGCACGGCCCGGGCGGCGCGCTGCCGAGCGCGTTGCGCGGCGCCGACCTCGCCACCGTGGTGGGGCTGCCCCGCGGCTTTCCCGGCGGTGATGTCGCGCTGCCCGGCGCGTGGTACGGGCAGGCCGAGCTGCTGGCTGGCGGCTCGCACCCGCTGGCGCTCCGGCGGGTGGGCGACGCGTCGGTGGCCGCTGTGCCGCCGCTGCGCGGAGGCGGCGTGCTCGTCGCGCTGCGCCCCGCCGGCGAGGGCGCGTTCGAGAAGGTCGAGGTGAGCGGCGAACGGCTGCCCTCCGCGGCGGAGGTGTTGGCCCGCCACCAGCGTGCGGCCGCTCGCCAGCAGCGCCTCGTCCCCAGGTGGCGTGCCGAGCAGCGCCTCCTGGTGAGGGTGTGGGTGGAGCAGCTCGCGCGCAGCTTCGAGGTGGTGCTCGCGGGGCCGGCGTTCTGGGAACGCGGGGCGGGCACGGATTGGGAGCTGGCGAAGGCGTGGGTGGACGGGGTGGCGTGGGACGTGGACGCGCTTCCCGATCTCCCGTTGCTCGAGCCGAGGCGTCCTCCCGCGCCGCCGCTCGCCCTGCGTCTGGAGCCTTCCTACCACTATGAGCTGCGCGGGGTCGAGGAGCGCCAGGCTCGGCGCTGCTATGCGCTCGCGTTCTCGAGCGGCCAGGCCGGGGGGCCGGTGCGAAGGGGCACCGCGTACATCGATGCGGCCGGCTTCGGCCTCGTCGAGCTGGAGGAAACCGCGGAGCGTCTGCCGGGTGAGGTGCGCGCCACCCGTTCGACGAACGTCTACCGGCCGCAGGATCTGGGCGGCGAGCTGCTTTGGCTGCCCTCGCGCGTGACCGCCGACGACTTTCTCTCGGCGTTCGGCGCGAGCGCGACCGTGCACCGGGAAGTGGTGCTGACGGAGATGGTGCTCAACCCGGCCGGTTTTGACACCGGACGAGGCGCGGCGTACGGGCGGAGCCACCGCATGCTGCGCGATGCTCCCGGCGGGATCGCGGCGCTGGTGCCGGACGGCCACGGCGGCCGGGTCGTGGGGTCGGTGCCGAGGGAGTCCCAGCGTTACCTGATCGGGGGCGCCGTCTTCGATCCCGGGCTCTCCTTCCCGGTGCCGTTCGGCGGTGTCCAGATCCAGGACTTCAACTTCCACGACCGGGACGAGCAGCTGCGCCTGCTGATCGCCGGCGTGGTTAACGACGGCGCCTGGTCCGCGCGCCACGGCGCCTTCGAGATCACCGCGCGCGCCTTCCTCCAGCTCATCCCGTTTGCAGCCAACGTCTACGCGCAGGGGCACGAGCTCGAGGGCGAGCAGGTCAACGTCCAGCGCCAGAGCGTGGGAGTCGGGGTCGCCACCAACGTCTCGTTCGCGCGCCTCTTCCTCGAGGCGGGTGTCAACCGCCTGGACTTCCGCCGCACCGGGAGCACGTCCACAGCGTTCGTGCTGCCCTCCGACACCTTCGAAGGGGTGGCCAAGCTGGAGTGCAGCGCCGCCCTCGGCGCCGCGAGCGTGATCCTCTCGGGACAGGCGGGGTGGCGGAACGACTGGCAGCCGTGGGGCACCCTCGGGCTGGAGAAGCCGGAGCGCTCCTGGCGGCTCGGCCGGCTGGCGTTGGTGTGGGAGCGGTCGCTGTTTTCCCTCGCGCGGCTGCACCTGGACGGCGAGGTGTGGGCGGGGTCGAACCTCGACCGCTTCTCCGCGCCGTCTCCGGCGCGCTTCGGCGGCGTGCGAATCGTCGGCATCGCCTCGAGCGTTGTGACGCCGGACCACCTCGCCGTGGCGCGTGCGGCGCTCGCGCTCCCGCTCTCGATGCGCGTGCGCGGGCAACTGGAAGCCGCCCTCGGCTGGGCGCGCGACCCCCGCTCGGGGTACTCGGCGCAGCCGCTCTCGGGGGTGGGTCTCGGGCTCAACGTGCAGGGCCCGTGGGGAACGCTGGTGCAGGGTGCGGTCGGGTTTCCGCTCGCGACACCGGGGCCGCGGAGGCCTACCTTTGAGCTGTTCCTCCTCCGTCCGCTGGCACGGAAGCAGTAGAGCTCTTCTTCGCTGCCGCGTGCTTTATGGAGAGGGCGTGCAGCCCGCGCCGCCGAGAGTGGGCCAGATGCTAGGAGGGCAAGGCGGTCGGACCGGAGCATAGCCGGAGGCTATGTGAGGATCCGAACCGCCGAAGTCCGACAACGCAGATGGTCCGCTATCGGCGGCGCTCTTAGATCGTGACGAGGATGATGCCGGCGACGGCGACGAGCAAGGCGACAACCTTCCGGCGGGTGAACGGCTCCTTCAGGAAGATGGCCGCCAGGATCAGGATGTAGATCGTGCTCGACTGGTTCAGGATGGCGGCGATCCCGACCTTCGTGTACTTCATGCCGGCGATCCAGCACATGAGCGCCAGGTAGGAGCCGAGGACTGCCGCCGGCACCGACACCCGCCACGTCGGCGAAGGGCGGAAGACGCGCAGGATCTCCCGCCGCCTCGGGGTGAGCAGCGCGATGGGCCCCATCACGGCCAGGCATCCGATCTGCCGCACCGTGGCGGCCCACAGCACGGGCGAGTGGTTGAGCGCGGGCTTGGCGATCACGACGCCAAGGGCCAGGGTGGCCATGGCAAGCACGCCCCAGACCACGCCCAGCAGCAGCTGGCGGGTGGTGACGCCGCGGGGTGGTTCGTGCTGGGCGGCGGCGAGGACGCCGGAGATGACCAGCGCCATGCCCAGGAGCTGGAGCGCCCCGAGCCGCTCACCCAGGAAGAGAGTCGCGAGCAGCACGGTCAGCGGAGAGTAGAGGCAGTCGATGATCGCGGAGATGCCTGCACCCACCATGTTGAGGCTCATGTGGAACAAGGTGTCGGAGATGGCGATGGCGATGATCCCGCTCGCAAACAGGATCAGGACATCGGCGAGGGCGCCCTCGCGCCAGAGTGGACCTCCGGCCACCAGCAATGTCGGCACCAGGAGGCAGCTCGAGACCACCACCCGGAAGAGGTTGAGGGCGAACGGCGACACGGTGTCACCCGACCTCTTGAGCAGGATCACGGCGATCGCCCAGATCACCGCTGTCAGGAGCGCGAAGAACTCACCCACGGGCCATCCGCCAGTCTCGACGGCGGCAAGAGTACCCGATCGTTTGGAGCGCCGCGCGTTTGGGTCGGGACGGCGTGGAGCCGGCGGCCGGCGCCTCCGCTACGGGATTTCAGCCGGCGTGCCCTTGTACATCCAGGGGTGCTTCGTGCCGTATCCGGAGGCGTCGAGGCGGTTGCGCAGCGCGCGCGAGAGCGCGGGGTCCTTCACCTCGCGGAAGATCGCGGGGTTGAGCTCCACCGCCCGCATGAGGTGCACCATGCCCGCCTCCCGCTCTCCGGCCATGAGCAGCGCCATGCCGATGTCGAAGCGCACCTCGGGACGTTCGGCGAGCGCGAGCGCGCGGCCAAAGCTCGAAAGAGCGAGCCTGGTGTCGCCGGCGTCGACCGCCAGGTTTCCGAGGATGAGCATCGCCTCCCATGAATCGGGATGCCAGCGCGTCATGGGGACGAGGCGGGTCAGTGCGGTGCGCGAGGCCGCGGTCGTGGTCGCCTGCGATGTCCCGCCGGCCCGCAGCGACGCCGACAACGCCTTGCCCTGCTGGAACATCGTCTCGACGTGGTAGCGCTGCCACGCCACCGTCAGCCCTGCCCCGGCCAGGATGCCGATCGTGAGTACGCGGAGCCGGGATCCCCAGACGCCGGCCGCGGGCGGCGCTGGGAGCGCCGGCACCGCGAGCGCCGCCAGTACCGCCCACTGCGCGGCGATCGGCGCGAGGTGGAGCGGGAACTGGGAGAGGGCGAGCACCGTGGCCGCGGCCAGCAGCGGGGAACCGGCGATGACCGCCTCTCCCCGCGTGGCGCGCCGCGCCGCCCATGCGAGGCCGGCGAGCGCGAGCACGAGGCCGACGAGGCCGGTTTCGGCGGAGTACTGCAGGAGGTCGTTGTGCGCCTCGCCAAACCCCGTGGCCAGACCGAGGACGCGCCCGCGCTCGGCGAGGGCGTCCGGGCTCTGGTATCGGAAGGAGTTGGCCTCGAAGAGATCGAAGCCAACACCGGTGGCAGGGCGCGCCGCGAGCATCGAGGCCGCGGCGGCATAGCCGGCCGCGCGGCCGCTGCCCATCCACAGCAGACTTGTACCGCGCGCCCCCCTGATCGCGCCGCGGACTCGCGTCGCCAGCGGCGAAACGGCGAAGAGGATCGCCATGAGCGCGACGGCCGCGGCCAGTACCGGGAGGCGACGCCGGCTTGGCACCGCCCGCCACAGCAGGACGAGCACCCCCGCGGCGAGCGCCGCGAACGCGGTCAGGGTGCGGGTCCCGAGCGCCACGCCGACCATGAGGGCGGCCGCGGCGGCGTAGGGCAGGCGGCGGCGGTGCCTGGAGATCGCGCGCTGCACTGCTAGCAGCGCCGGCAGCACAAGGAAGATCGCCACATCGGCGGGGTTGCCCATCGTCCCGATCCACGCGTAGCGCCCGCGCAGCTGGTTCAGAAGCGCGAAGCTGTCCGGCTGCCACGAGGGCGACAGGAAGAGCAGCACGATTCCCGCTTCGATCGCACCGGCCCACACGACGAGGTTGGCGAGGGAGCGCCTGCGATCGTCGGAGAGCTGGCGCAGCGCACCCCACCCGGCCGTGGCCAGCGCGAGGGGGAGGAGGCCGGCAAGCGCCCGCGCATGCTCCGGGCAGCCGATCGCGCTCGCCGCGCCGCCGGCGAGCGCGCCTCCCCACGCCAGCCACCACGGGTCGCGCCACGCTCCTCCGCCCAGGTTGCGGACGACGAACACGGCGGCCAGCACCAACCAGGCGGCGAGGGCGAGCTCGCTCTTGGGCCCGCGGAACATGTCGAGGGTCCCGCTGTCCCACACAAGGGGCACCGCGAGCACGAGCACAACGGCGGCCGCATACGCGAGCAGCGAGATCAGGCGGTCGGTCGGGGATCCGTTCTGGGCCGGCGCGCTGCTGGCGCGTGGCATCGGCTACTCCTCCAGGCGGACGGAGACGATCCGTGAGACCCCGGGCTCCTCCATGGTGACGCCGTAGAGCACGTCGGCGTGCGCCATTGTGCGGCGGTTGTGCGTGATGAGAAGGAACTGGGTGCCCTCGCTCATCTCCCGCAGCAACTCGGCGAGGCGCTCGACGTTGGCGTCGTCGAGGGGCGCGTCCACCTCATCGAGGAGGCAGAACGGCGCCGGCCGGATGCGGAAGAGCGCGAGCAGCAGCGCGACCGCCGCCAGCGCCTTCTCGCCACCGGAGAGCAGCAGAACCGACTGGGTGTGCTTGCCGGGAGGGCGCACCCTGATCTCGATGCCGCTCTCCAGGGGCGCCTCGGGGTCGGACAGCTCGGCCCGCGCCTCGCCACCGCCGAATAGGCGCTGGAAGACCGCGTCGAACGCGCCGTTGACCTCGGCGAGCGTGGCCAGGAAGCGCTCGGCGCAGGTGGCGTCCAGCTCCTTCACCGTCTGATCGAGCGACTCGAGCGAGCGCTCGAGGTCACGGCGCTGCTCCTTGAGGAACGCGTGCCGCTGCTCCAGCTCGTCGCGCTCGGCCACCGCCAGCTCGTTCACCGGGCCCAGCGCCTCGAGCTCGGCGGCGAGCGCCTGCTCGCGCGTCTCCAGCTCGGGCACCGCCTCGGGAGGCGGGGGCTCCGGAAGCTCCGCCTGGCCGGCGAGGGTGAGGGCGATGGTCTCCTCCAGCCGCTCGCGTGCGCCGGTCGCCTCGGTGAGCGCGAGGCGTGCCTCGTGGGCGGCGTCGCGCGCGGCGAGGTGGCCGAGGCGCGCCTGCTCGGCCTGGGCTTCGGCGCCGGCCACCTTTCCCCTTGTTCCCTCGACCTCCGCGGTGAGCCGCTCGACCTCGCGGTGGAACGCCGCCCGCCGGGCCAGCAGCTCCTCGAGCTCGGCGCGGGCGGTCACGGCCGCGCGCCCCGCCGCCTCGGCGCGCATCGCCTGGGCCTGTGCCTGGTCCCGGGCCTGGCGCTCGCGCAGCCTGATTCCGTCCAGCTCCTCGCGGTGGCGCGCGAGGTCGCGCTGGGCGGCGGCGAGGCGCTCCTGGGCGAGCGCGGCTGCGCCGCGGGTGCGCTCCGCCTCGGCACGCGTGGAGGCGGCCGCGTCGCGCGCGCGGTCGGCGTCGCGCGCGAGCGCATCCACCTCATTCTCCAGCGCGCTGGCACGCGCGACGAGCCTCTCCACCTCCTCGCGGGCGGTCGTCAGGCGGACGGCGAGCGAAGCGCTCTCCTCGTCGATTCTCTTGAGCTCGGCCGCTAGTGCCTCCAGCTCCCGCTCGAGCCGCTCGTGCTCGCGGTGCAGCGATGCCCGGCCGGAGGTGGCGGCGGCGAGCGCCTCGGCGGACCGGCGGGCGGCCGCGTCGCGCTCGGCGAGCTGCGGACCGAGCTGCGTCAGCTCCCGCTGGACCTGTTCCAGGACCGCGACCGTCTCGGCCTCGCGCGTGGCGGCCGCGATCTCGGCGGCGGCCGCCTCCTGCTCCTTAAGGCGCAGCTCGAGCACCCCGGGTGAGGAGGTGCGCTCGCCGGGCAGCTCAAGGCGCATCCCGCGCCGGCGACCCCCCTCGGGAAGGAGAACGACGAGATCGGGGTCGGCGGTGGCCAGTTCGCGTGCGTGCGCGAGGTCGCACGCGACGACGGCGCGGGGGAGCGCCGCCGAGAGCCAGGCGAGGTCACCGGGGCGCGCGCCGCCCTGCTCGAGCAGCGGCGACGGGCGGGCGGTCCGGGAGCGGTCGAGCACCGCCACCTCGAGCCTGCCCTCGACCCGCGAGGCCTGAGCGACCAGCGCGGCGGCGGCCTCCTCGTCGGTGCACACCGGCAGGTTGAGGAGCTCGCCGTAGGCGCGGTCGAGGAGCCTGGCCACCTCGGGTGAAGGCGAGAGGAAGTCCGCGACGGTCCCCTGCAGCTTCTCCGACGGCAGCACCCGGGCGAGGGTCGCGGGGAGGACGCGGGCCTCGGCGAGCCGGCGCGCGAGCCCCTCGCGCTCGTGCTGGGCCTGCCAGCGCTCGTGGCCGGCGCGGTCGCGCGCGGCGGTCAGCTCGGCGGCGCGCGCCGCGAGCCGCTCCTGGTGAGCGCACAGGAGCTGGCGCTCGCGCTCCACCTCGGCGGCCGAGGCGGCGGTGGCGCTTTCTCTTGCCGCTGCCTCCGCCCCGCTCCTCGCGATCTCCGCCAGGTGGGCGGAGAGGCGCTCGTGTTCGGCGGTGAGGCGCGTCCGCTGGTAGGCGTCCTGCTCGAGTTCGACCTCGAGGCGGTGGGCGCGGTTGCGGGCCTCGCTCGCGCCCGCGACCGCCGCGAGCAGGGCACGGCGCGCTTCCTCGGTCCCCGCGCCGACCTCGCGAGCCGCAGCGTCGGCCCTCTGTGCGGTCTCGGCGGCGGCGTTGGCCTCGCCCTCGCGCACGGTGACCGTGCCCTTGGCGGCGGCGAGCGTGGCCGCGAGCGCCGCGCCCTGCTGCTCGAGCGTCTGCACCGAGGCGGCGAGCCTCTCGGCCTCCATGGCGGCCGCCGCACGGCGCTCGCCGGCGTCGGCGGCCTCGCGGCGGGCGGCGGTCTCCTCGGCCTCGCGCCGCTGGGCGAGGGCGTCACTCCTGGCCTCCTCGTCCCTGGATGTGGTGAGGCGCTCCTGGAGCGTGTCCAGGTCGCGCCGCAGGGTGGCGAGCGACGCCTCGGCGCTCGCGAGACCGCTTGCGGCCTCCGCCTCGGCCAGCCCGGCCGAGGTGAGCACCTGCTGCTTCTCCCCGACGACGATCAGCAGCACGGCGCGCCTGCCGGAGAACAGCGCCGCGCGCGCCCCGGCCAGGCCCTGACGCAGCTCGCGGTGCTTCTCGGCGCGGCGGGCCTGGCGGCGTGCAGCTTCCAGGGAGCGCCTCACCTCCGCGGCCACGTCGGCCACGCGCAGGAGGTTGGCGCTGGTCTCCGCGAGCTTCAGCTCGGCCTCGTGGCGGCGGGCGCGGTACTTGGTGATCCCGGCGGCCTCCTCGAAGAGGTTGCGCCGCTCGGTGGCCTTGACGGAGAGCACCTGCCCGATGCGCCCCTGCTCGATGATGGCGTAGGCGCGGGTGCCCAGGCCCGCGTCCATCAGCTCGTCCATGACGTCCTTGAGGCGGACGCGGCGGCCCTGCATGCGGTACTCTGAGGTCCCGTCGCGCAGAACGCGGCGGGAGATCGTGAGCTTGCCCTCCGCCTCGGACCAGCGGCCGTCGGGAGAGACGAGCGTGAGGCTCACCTGGGCGGCGCCCAGCGGTGGACGACTGGGGGCACCGGCAAAGATCACGTCCGCCATGATCTGGGAGCGCAGCAGGCGGGAGGACTGCTCGCCCAGCACCCAGGCGATGGCGTCCGATACGTTGGACTTGCCGACGCCGTTGGGGCCGACGATGGCGATGAGCGCGCCGGGAAAAGACAGCTCCACCCTTGTCGCGAACGACTTGAACCCCTCGAGGGTCAGCGAACCAAGGCGCACCGCTCCCATCGCCGAACGCGGGATACTACCACCGTCCTGTATGGTGAATACTTTCACAATCTAGCAGAGTGGCCTGTGGTATGGCTCCACCACGAACGGTCGCGGTTACGACCACAGGCCGGCGATCACGCTCCCGCATCCGGGGCACGCGCCGGCCGGCGTGATCTTCCTTTCGAGCACACTGAGGCCGACGCGGCGCACCAGGGTCTCCGAGCAGCTCGGGCAGCTCGTGCTCTCCAGCTCCCCGACGCGCTCGGGGAGGTTGCCGGCGTAGACGTAGCGCAGGCCGGCCTCGCGTCCGATCTCGGCCGCCTCGCGCAGCGTCCGCGCCGGCGTCGGCGGCGGCTCGGTCATCTGGTAGTCGGGATGGAACGCGGTCACGTGCCACGGGATGTCCGGGCTGACACCGGCGAGGAAACGCGCGATCCCGGCAAGCTCCGCGCGCGAGTCGTTGAGGCCCGGGACCACGAGCGTGACGACCTCCACCCAGACCTCGCGCGCCACCAGACCCGCGATCGTGTCCAGCACCGCCTGCAGCTTTCCGCCGAGGGCCGTGTAGGTCTTGGGTGAGAACGCCTTCAGGTCCACCTTGTAGGCGTCCACCACGGGCGCGAGGAAGTCGAGCACCTCGGGCGTTCCGTGTCCGTTGGAGACGACGCTCGTCAGGATCCCCTCCTTGCGCGCCGCCACGAAGACGTCGTAGGCCCACTCGGCGGTGATGAGCGGCTCGTTGTAGGTGCTGGTGATCACCTCGCAGCGGTGCTCCAGGGCCGCATCCACGAGCGCCTCCGGCGTCACTGGGTGGGCGGCGTCGCTCGCCTCCGGGTCGCGCAGCGCCTGGGAGGTGAACCAGTTCTGGCAGTACGGGCAGTGCAGGTCGCACCCGAGCATCCCGAACGAGAGCGCCCGGCTGCCCGGCCGCACGTGGAAGAACGGCTTCTTCTCGATCGGGTCCACGGCCACCCCCGCCGTGTACCCCCACGGCACGGTGAGGGCGTTCCCCGAGCGGGCGCGCACAAGGCAGACGCCCCGGGCGCCGTCGCCGAGCTTGCAGCGGTGCGCGCACGCGACGCACACGAGCTTGCCGGAGGGGTGTGGTACCGCGAGCTCGGCACGCGCGGCGGTGAGGCGGTCCAGCCGCGTCTCCACGAGGTCAATCTGGTGCTGAAGCTTGACGCTGGCAAGGGGCAGGCGGAGAATCGGCCACGCCGTCGGAACGAGCACATGGACCAACCGGGCAGGGACGTGGTTTCGGTGCGCCACGCGCCCTCTGGCGTGGGGGGAAGCGTCCGCGTGCCCGCTTCCAAGAGCCTGACGCAGCGCGCCCTCGTCGTCGCCGCCCTGGCCGGGCCGGGGTCGGAAGTCCGCCACCCGCTCGACGCCGAGGACCCGCGCCTGCTCTTCGAGGCCCTGCGTCACGCCGGGTTCCGCCTGAGCTGGGAGGGGGAGACGGTCGCCGCGCTGGGGCGGCAGGCCGTCGAGGGCGCGGTGGTGTTCATGGGCAACAACGGCACCGGCGTGCGCTTCCTGCTCGCGCAGCTTGCCGCCCTGCCCGGCACCTGGCTGCTCGACGGTGGCGAGCGGCTCCGGCAGCGGCCGCTCGCCCCGCTCGTCGAGGCGCTTCGGGGTTTGGGGGCCGCGATCGAGCCCGCGCTCGGCCCCGCCGTGGCGCTCCCGCTCAAGGTGTCCGGGCGCGGCCTTTCGGGCGGCGAGGTGGCGCTGGACGCCTCGGCCTCAAGCCAGTTCGTCTCGGCTCTGCTGCTGCTCGGGGCCGTCCTGCCGGAGGGGCTCTCGGTGCGTCTGACCGCCCCGCCCCCGTCGCGCCCGTACCTCGACCTCACGGCCGAGGTGCTCGCCGCGTTCGGCGCCGCCCCAACCCTGGCTCCGGACGGCAGGCTCTTCGCCGTCGCAGGCGGCGGCCTCACCGCGGCGCAGTTCACCGTCGAGGGGGACTGGTCGGCGGCGGCGTTCCCGCTCGCGGCGGCCGCGGTTGCCGGTGGCGAGGTCGAGGTCGAGGGCGTGCGCCGCGACAGCCGGCAGGGGGACGCCGCGCTGCTGGAGCTGCTGGCGAGGACCGGCTGCGCGGTGCGCGTTTCCGACCACGGCGTCGTGGTGCATGGCCCGGCGACGCGGCCGCTGGAGGCCGACCTGCGCGACACCCCCGACCTCTTCCCGGCGCTCTCGGTAGTGGTTGCGAGGGTGGGCGGGACCCTCACCGGCCTGGAAGCCCTCGCCGCCAAGGAGAGCAACCGGCTGGAGGTCATGGCGCGGCACCTCATCGCACTGGGCTTCGCGGTCGAGGCACGCGACGGGTGGTTCGTGAGCCTGGGCGGCGCCCCGCGCATGCGCGCGCCGGACGACCCGTTCGACCCCGCGATGGACCACCGGGTGGCGATGGCGCTGGCGGTGGCCGGGTGCGCGGTGCCGGGGGTCCGGGTCTTCGATCCGGGGTGCGTCGCCAAGTCCTGGCCCGCCTTCTGGGCCGCGTGGCAGGGAATCACCTCGGAGGACGTGTGAGCGCTCGCGCCTCCGCCGCGGGGCACCTCGCCCGGCTGCTCTCCTGGGATGCGCCTTTCCTCCCCGCGGTCACCGAACTCGCGTTCACTTCCGACGGGCTCGAGGTGCATTGCGACGCGCCCGGCGTGGAGCTGGGGCGCGCGATGTCCTGGCCGCGCGGGCAGCGGGCGGCGGTGGCGCTGCAGGTCGTGGCGGCCTCCGCGTTCCTGTTCGAGCGCGGCTGGTACCCGTCGCGATCCCTGCTGCGCGGCGCGCGGGTGAGCCGCGGGAAGGACGGGGTGTGGCTGCGGCTGGCCCGGCTGCCGCGCTGGCGGCTGGGGGACGCGCGCCTGGAGGCGCGTGTGCGGCTGCTGCCGGGGGCCGAGGAGAACCTGATGGTGTCCGTCGTTGCGCCCCTGCTGCGCGCGCTCCTCCCCGAGTGCGGGGACGAGCTGGAGCGCGCGACGAGTTCGCGTCCGGCCTGGGAGGCCGCCGCGGCCTGGGTTGAGGCGCTGCTTGCCGACGGGCGCGGAGCCGCCGCACTCCGCCACCCCGCGGGCCGGGGGCGTGCCTTGTGGGCGCGGCGTTTCCTGGTGCCGTCCGGGGGCGTGTTCTGGGTCGAGGAGGAGGGGGTGCTGCCCGGCCTCGTGGCGGCGGCGTGGCTGGCGGCGGGGGATGCGCTCGCCGTCGCGGGGGGCGCCTTCGAGGAGGCTGACGCGGCACGGGCCCAGGCGCGGGCCGCGGCCGACGGGCGGGACTGTCTGGTGCTGACCACCCTGAGCCTGCCCGGGGTGCCGCCGCTGCCGCTGGCCGGAGACGCCGATGCCGCGTGGGTGCTCGCACCCCGCAGCACCACCGCCCACGCCCATCTGGCCGCGGCGGTAGAGGCGGGCGGGCGGCGCCCGAGCCTCGCGAGGCTGGCGCTGCAGGCGGGCGCAGGCACCGGCTTCACCCGCTCGCCTACGCCGGCCTCGGTCGAGGATCGCGAGGCGCTCGCCTCGCCGCCGGCGCGTCAGGCGCTGTGTTGGCTGGAGAGCGCACCGGTGGGTTTGACCGAAGGGGAGCTGACGGGGCTCGCTGCGGTGCCTCCCGAGGCGCTTCCGGAGCTCGAGCGGCTGGGTCTCGCCCAGCGGCGTCACGGCGTCTGGCGAGCCCTGCGCGATCAGCGCGACCGTGACCCCGAGAAGCTCCAGGTCATGGTGGGCCGGTTGCCGGAGGGGTCCCGGGCCGGCTTGGTGGCCCGCGCGCTCGCACGTGAAGTGTGGCAGCCGTCCGCGGCCTGGTGCGAGGAGCGCCTGGAAAGGGGGTCGGCCCGCGAGGTCCTCGAGGTCGCGCAAGCGTTGGCGTGCTTCCCGGCGCTGCGGCTTGCGGCGGCCGAGGCGGCGCTCGGCGTCGGGCACCTCAGGGAGGCGGAGGCGTTTCTCGATGGCGTGGGTGAGGAGAGGCGCGGCCCGCGCTGGCACGCCCTCGCGGCGTGGTGGGCGGAGCAGGCCGGGTTGACCGAGCGGGCCGCCTCGGAGATCGACGCCGTCGGCGAAGGCCTGCCCGGGCGGCTCGCCGCCCGTTGCGAGCTAGTGGCGGCGGCCCTGGCGCGCCGCCGGGGCGAGCGGGCGGCCGAGCTCGAGCACCTCGAGCGTGCCGTCTCGGCCACCGAGCCCCCGCTCCCGGAGGCGGAGCTCGAGCGCGCGGCGCGCGAGGGGCCAGACGCGCTCAGGGGACTGCAGAAGGCGCGCGCCGCGGGGTGGGAGGAGGACCTGACGGCACGCCTCCTCCAGCTGCTGGGCCTCGCCGCCCTCGACCGCGGGAGCTGCGCGGCTGCCGCGAGTGCCCTGCGTGCGGCGCTGCGCGCGGCCAGCGGCAACAACCTCCGCCTGCTGGGCGAGATCCACGCCGATCTCGGGGGTGCCGCGATCCTGGCCGAGCAGCTCGCCGTCGCCGACCGCCACCTGCTCCTGGCGGAGCAGCTGCTGGAGCGCTGCGGCTCCCGCCGGAGCGTCACGCTGGTGCGCGCCAACCGCGCGGTGCTGGCGTGCGACAGGCTGGACTGGCGCACCTGCCGCGAGCTGAACCTGGCCGTCCGCGAGCAGCGGGGAGCGGTGGACGACAGCCCTGCGCTGCTCGGGGAGCTGGAGCTGGCGCGCGCCGAGCTCGCGCGCGGCGACGTGGCGGCGGTCCAGGCGTTGCTCCCCGGCCTCGCGGAGGCCGTGGGGCGGCACGGCACCCACACCCCGGCGCGCCAGACACTCGCGGCGCTCGCGGCGCACCTCGCCCTGGCGAGCGGGGACCTAGCGGGGGCGCTGGCGCGGGCCCGGGAGGCGGAGGCTGGCGAGAGGGAGCTCATCCTCGCGCTCGGGTCCGCCGACGAGGGGAGCGATCCGCCCCCGACGTTGCCCCGGCGCTGGGGCGTGGCGGTGACGGCGCAGCTGCTCGCGGCCTGGCGGCGCGGCGACGAGGTCGCCGCCCTCGTGTGCCTGAAACGCGCGCTCGAGCGCACCCCGCGCGAGGCCGCGGTCGGCCTCGCGCGGTTCGCCGCGCTGCTGGCGCGCGGCGGCCAGCACCTGGGTGCCGCCTGGAGCGACCTTGAGCGCCGCGCCGAGGAGACGCTGGCGGCCGCCGAGCTGGAGGGGTGGGCCGGGATCCTGCGCGGTGCCTGCGGCCTCGACCCGGTGCGCCTGCTGCAGGCCCTGGACGGCATCCTGAACGCCGGCACCGATGCCCTCAGCCCGGCGCGCCTGGAGGCGCTGGCGCGCGCCCTCGGCCTGCGACGGCTGGAGATCGTTCGCGGGGGCGCGCGCCTCGGGTGCTGGGGCGAGGCGGAGGGCGAGGTCTCGGAGTTCCGTGCGGACGGCATCCTGGTGCGCGCCGCGGGGGTGACGCACTCCGCGGCCGAGGCCGCGCTTCGCCTGGTGGCCCGGCACCTCGCCACCCGCCAGGACGGCGGCGGGCTGGAGGTCGAGACGGCGGGCAGCGACCTGCTCGGGACCAGCGCCTCCCTGCACGAGCTGCGCGAGCAGGTGACGCGCTGGGGGCCGCTCCCGCTCACCGTGCTGATCACCGGTGAGCCCGGGACGGGGAAGGAGCTGGTCGCGCGCGAGCTCCACCGGCGCAGCCTGCGCCCCGGGCCTTTCATCCCGATCAACTGCGCCGGAATCCCCGCGTCGCTCCTGGAGGCCGAGCTGTTCGGGGTCGTGCGCGGGGCGTTCACGGGGGCCGACCGCGACCGGGTCGGCCTCGTCGAGGCGGCCGAAGGCGGCACGTTCTTCCTCGACGAGATCGGCGAGCTGCCGCTGGAGCTCCAGAGCAAGCTGCTTCGGCTGCTGCAGGAGCGCGAGGTGCGGCGCGTGGGTGCGACGCGCTCGCGCACCGTGGACGTGCGCTTCGTCGCCGCGACCAACCGCGACCTCGTGGCGGCGATGTCGGGCGGAGAGTTCCGCCAGGACCTCTACTACCGCTTGGCGGTGGCGGTAATCGAGGTGCCGCCGCTGCGCGAGCGGCCGGAGGACATCGAGGCGCTGGCGCGCTTCTTCGCCCACCGCTTCGCTGGAACCCTCAACCGTCCGGGGGTCCGCCTCGCGCCGGCCGCGCTCGAGCTGCTCCGGCAGGGACCGTGGCCGGGCAACGCTCGCGAGCTGGAGTCGGCGGTGGCCCGCGCCGTGGCGGACGCCCGCCCGGGCGAGGTGCTGGGCCCGGACAGGTTCCCCGGCGTGGTCCCTGGTGTCCCGGCTGCGCGCGCCCTGCCCGCCTGGCCCGCAGCGCTCGCCCAGTTCCGGCGCTCCTACTTCTCGACGGTCCTCCGCGAGACCGGGGGCAATCGCACGCGGGCGGCGCGGCGCGCCGGGGTCTCCCGCCAGACGCTGCTGTACCACTTGCGTGCTCTCGACCTCCACGATCACGATGAGAGCTGAGCTACACTCGCCCAGCAGGCGGGTTTCACGCCCGCGGAGCGCGGCGGGTCTGGAGTCTTGCCGTAGGCAGGTTGGGACCCGCGGACAAGCGAACATCCGGCTCTGCCGGCGCGAGCGTGGGGGGCGCGGGGGTCTAGAGTCCCGCCGCAGGTAGGACGGGACCTCCCGGAGAGAAGCGAGCGGGGATTCACTCCCCGCGAGCGCGGGGGGCACGGAGGGTCTAGAATCCCGCCGCAGGTAGGACGGGACCTCCCGGAGAGAAGCGAGCGGGGATTCACTCCCCGCGAGCGCGGGGGGCACGGGGGGTCTAGAATCCCGCCGCAGGTAGGACGGGACCTCCCGGAGAGAAGCGAGCGGGGATTCACTCCCCGCGAGCGCGGGGGGCACGGGGGGACTAGAGTCCTGCCGCAGGCAGGACGGGACCTCCCGGAGAAATGGACAAAAAGGTGGCGGGCTTTTGGGCCCGCCAGGATGAAGGAGGAGGTTGGATGCGTGCGTTCAGGTCGTGGCCGTTGTCCCTGACCGCACCCGTTCAATAAGCAAGCCCCATGCCAAGTGCCGCAGAGTGGGACCTTTTCCGCAGGCAGCTCGAGCCGTTGCCGAAAGAGAGCCTTGAAGTCGTGGCGTCTGAGGAGCTTGCCCTGCATACCACCCTGCGGATCGGCGGGCCCGCGCGGGTGCTGCTGCGGTGCGGGCGGGCCGAGGGTGTCGCGGCCGCGGTGCGCGCCGCGCGCGAGGCCGGTGTCCCCTGGCTCGTCCTGGGTCTGGGCGCCAACGTGCTGGTCCCGGACGCCGGCCTGGACGCCGCCGTGCTGACGCTTGTTGGAGACTTGGGCTCCATTTCTCTGGAGGGCGCAAGGATCCGTGCCGGCGGCGGGGCCCAGCTGGGCAAGGCGGTGCGGGCCTCGATCGACGCCGGATTGGCCGGTATCGAGTGCCTGGGTGGCATCCCTTCGACGATCGGCGGGGCGCTCGCGATGAACGCCGGTGCCTACGGTCAGGAGATCCTGGATGTTCTTGGATGGGCTGAAGTTGTCGAAGAGGACGGGAACATCCGCCGGCTCGAGAGGTGGGAGGTGGAGGGGGGGTACCGGTGGAGTGTCCTCGGCATGGGACGGGTTGTCACCTCGGTGGAACTGGTTCTGCGGGCCGAGGATCCCGAGACTCTGAAAGCGCGCGTTCAGCAGGTCCGGGCGCGCCGCCAGGGGGTGCTTCCGCCTGAGCCCTCGGCCGGGAGCGTCTTCCGCAACCCTCCCGGCGACTTTGCAGGCAGGCTTCTGGAGCTCGCCGGCTGCAAGGGCCTCCGGCGCGGCGGGGCCGAGGTGAGCCCCCGCCACGCCAACGTCATAGTCAACGTCGGGGGGGCGACGGCGGCCGATGTGCGCTGGTTGGTCGCGCAAATGGCGGCACGGGTGCGCGAGCGCTTCGGAATCACCCTGGAGCTGGAGCTCAAGGTGCTTGACGAGACCGGCAAGGTGCTCACCGACCCGGACGCCCCGCTTGCATGAGCCGCCGCCGTGTGATAGAAAAGCGCCCGCTGTCTACGACGCAGATCGCGAAGGAGATCTCTGCATGAATATCGAACAGAAGGTCAAGGACATCATCGTGCAGCAGCTCGGGGTGGACCCCGAGAAGGTGAAGCTGGAAGCATCGTTCGTGGAGGATCTGGGCGCGGACTCTCTCGACACCGTCGAGCTGGTGATGGCGTTCGAGGAGGAGTTCGGGGTCGAGATCCCTGACGAGGAGGCGGAGAAGATCCGCACCGTCGGCGATGCCGTGAAGTACCTCAAGGAGCATGTGAAGGAGTCGTGATGGCGCGCCGGGTCGTCGTGACCGGCGTGGGCCTCGTTTCCCCTCTCGGCGTGGGGACCGAGGCGACCTGGGAGGGGCTGGTAGCCGGACGCTCCGGCATCGGTCCCATTACCCGTTTTGACGCCAAGGATTCCCCGGTGCGCATCGCGGGCGAGGTCAAGGGGTTCTACCCCGGGCTCGTGATGGAGCCGAAGGAAGCCCGCAAGTACGACACCTTTTGCCACTACGCCCTGGCCGCCAGCGACATGGCGCTCGCCATGTCGGGTCTCCAGGTCACCACGGAGAACGCCCCTCGGGTGGGCGTGGTGATCGGGTCGGGGATCGGCGGGCTCCCCTGGATCACGGAGAACCACCTCACGCTCCTCGAGAAAGGTCCACGGCGCGTGTCGCCGTTTTTCATCCCAGGGAGCATCGTCAACATGCCGTCCGGGCTCGTATCCATCCGGACCGGTGCCAAGGGACCCAACAGCGCGACGTGCACCGCCTGCTCGACGGGGGCGCACGCCATCGGTGACGCGTTCCTCTACATCCAACGCGGCTACTGCGACGCCGCGATCTGCGGTGGCACGGAGTCCACGATGTCACCGCTCACCATCGCGGGTTTCGCCAACATGAAGGCGCTCTCCACGCGCAACGAGCAGCCCGAGAAGGCCTCGCGCCCCTGGGATCGGGACCGCGACGGCTTTGTGCTCGCCGAGGGCGCGGGGATCCTGGTGCTCGAGGAGCTCGAGTTCGCCAAGCGCCGGGGTGCCCCGATCCTCTGCGAGCTGCTCGGCTTCGGGATGTCGGGAGACGCCTACCACATCACCGCCCCGTCGGAGGACGGCGACGGCCCGGCGCGCGTGATGGCCAACGCCCTCGCCGATGCGGGGTTGAAGCCGGAGGACGTGGACTACATCAACGCCCACGGTACGTCCACGCCCCACGGCGACCGCGTGGAGACCATCGCGATCAAGAAGGTGTTCGGCGAGCACGCGTACCGCCTCGCGATCTCATCGACGAAGTCCTCCACCGGGCACCTGCTGGGCGCCGCGGGCGGGCTCGAAACCGGCGTCACCGCGCTCACGGTGGCGCGCGACACGATCCCGCCGACGCTCAACCTTGACAACCCCGACGAGGGGTTCGACCTCGATTACACGGCCCACCGCGCGGTCCAACGCGAGGTGCGGGTGGCGATCTCCAACTCGTTCGGTTTCGGCGGAACCAACGCCTGCCTGGTGCTCGGCAAGCTCAGATGAGGGGCGGGCGGTCGACGCCTCGCCGGTGGTACGGGCAAGCTCTGATTCGCACGCCGCGCGTCAGCGGCTGAGGAGGGAGACCCCATGAAGAGCTGCGTTCTCATGGCGCACGTGCCCGACACGGCCTCGGTGATCAAGGTCGCGGGCACGGGCAGCCGCATCGACGAGTCCGACATCAAATGGATCGTCTCGCCGTACGACGAGTACGCCCTCGAGGAGGCGATCCACCTCAAGGAGACGCGCGGAGGGGGCCACGTCACCGTCCTCACCTACGGGCCGGAGCGCGCCCAGCAGGGCCTGCGCGAGTGCCTGGCACGGGGCGCGGATGCGGCGGTGCACGTCAAGGGCGGCGTGGCGACATTCGGCGACGCGCTGGCGATCGCCCGGGTGCTGGCGGCGGCCATTCGCAAGGTGGGGCCGTTCGATCTCATCCTCGCCGGGGTCCAGGGCGTGGGGAGCGACAACAGCCTCGTGGGGCCCATGGTCGCGGAACTGCTGGACCTCCCCCACGTGTCGGGCGTGGTGAAGCTCGAGGTCGGTGACGGCAGGCTCGTCGCGCACCGCGAGATCGAGGGCGGCATCGAGGTGGTCGCGGCTCCGCTGCCGTGCGTGCTCACCGCCCACAAGGGGCTCAACGAACCGCGCTACCCGTCGCTCAAGGGGATCATGGCCTCGAAGAAGGTGACCATCCAGGGGTTCGCAGTGGCGGACCTGGGGCTCGACGAGGGGGCGCTGGCAGGGGCCGAGGCGGGCTCCCGCTGGAGGGCGCTCGCGCTTCCGCCCGCCAAGAGCGGAGGCATGATCCTGAAGGGCGAAGAGGACCCCCCGGCTGCTGCGCGGGAGTTGGCCCGTCTCCTGCGCGAGCAGGCCAAGGCCATTTAGGGCTCGGGAGGCGACCATGGCGGGCATCCTGGTTTTCATCGAGCAACGCAGCGGCAACATCCGGAAGGCCTCGCTCGAAGCCCTCTCGGAGGCGAAGCGCCTGGCGGGGGGAGCGGGCCTGCCGGTCAGCGCGGTCCTGGTGGGTTACGGGATCGGCGCGAAGGCGGCCGAGCTCGGCGCCTTCGGTGCCGGCAAGGTTTTCGTAGCGGACGAGGAGAGGCTCGCGCGCTACTCCGCCGAGGGGTACACGGCGGCCGTCCGGGCCGCGATCGAGAAGTGCCAGCCGGCCGCGGTGTTCATGGCGGCCACGGTGCTGGGGCGCGACCTCTCCGGGCGCGTCGCGGCACGTCACGGGTGGGGGTGCCTCGCGGACGTCGTCAAGCTGGCGATCGAGGGCGGCACGATCGTGGCCACCCGGCCGGTGTACTCCGGGAAGGCACTGGCCACCGCGGAGGGCGCCGGCAAGGCCGTGGTCGTCACGCTGCGCCCCAACGTGTTCCGCGCCGAGGCCGGGCAGGGGGCGGCCGAGGTGGAGACACTGCCCGCGACGGGCGGCGACATCCGGGCGGTCGTGAAGGAGATGCTGACCAAGGAGGGGGGCGAGCTCGACGTGGCCGAGGCGGACGTGATCGTGAGCGGCGGCCGCGGCATCAAGGGCCCGGAGAACTTCGCGCTCATCCGCGAGCTGGCCAAGGTGCTCGGCGCCGCGGTCGGGGCGTCGCGCGCCGTGGTGGACGCAGGGTGGATCGACCACGCGCACCAGGTCGGGCAGACCGGCAAGGTCGTCTCGCCCTCGCTCTACATCGCGTGCGGCATCTCGGGGGCGATCCAGCACCTCGCCGGGATGTCGTCCGCGAAGGTGATCGTGGCGATCAACAAAGACGCCGAGGCGCCGATCTTCAAGGTGGCGGACTACGGGATCGTGGGAGATCTCTTCCAGGTCGTCCCCCCGCTCATCGAGGAGATTCGAAAGCTCAAGGCAGAGGCGTAGCAGGCAAGAGGCAGGAAGCGGAAAGCAAAAGGCAAGAAGGCAGAAGGCAATAGACAAGAAAGCAAGAAAGGGCCCGGGACCGAACCCTGGGCTCTTCTCCTTCAGCCCGTTGATGTTAGTGGTATTTACTTACGATTCCAGACCCTAGTCTCAGCTGTGTCTCCAAACATCCCACGTTCGTGGGATTGCATTGGGTCCGCCGCCGATCGAGAGTACCCGAGCAAGGTGGAAGCTGGCCGCTCCTTCCGGTGGTGCCTTCGGCGCCACCAAATTTTTTTCTGTGGCGTCCGTGGTCATTCCGATATGACGGCGAGCACACCGGCGGACACAAAGGGCCCGTCAGGCGTGCTCTGCCGCCGCCGTGCGGAGCCCGCCGAGGATCTCCACCTCCGCCGTGGTGTGCAGGTCTTTTGCTTTCGCCCATGCGGCGTCGGCGCGCGCGACCAGCGCCCTCGCCTGCGCCCTGTCGGTGAGGCCGGGGAGGTTGATACACACGTTCTGGTAGGCGCCTGCGGCGGCGGCACGCGCAACCTGGGCGCCGGTGCCGGCGTCGGACCGCGAGGCCTGCAGGCCGACGTGGCCGACCTCGAGGCAAAGCTCGATGATCTCGGGGCAGGCCTCGAGCACCCCCAGCGGGACCTCGACGGCCGCGACAGTCGCCGAGGCTATCGTGGCCTCGCGGGCGGTCTGCTCCTCGAGGGTGCCCTTCGGCAGGCGCATCGCCTCCAGCAGGCGGTCGAAGGCGGCAGTGTCGGCGTCCACGGCCGCGAGCAGGCGGTCCTTGAGCTCCTGGCCGCGCACCGCGATGGCGTCGAGCCGATCCAGCCGGTCCTCGAACCCTTTCTTGGCGTGCGAGAGGTTGGCCACCATGGCGGCCAGGGCGGCGCCTAGGCTCCCCACCAGCGCCGCAACCGAGCCACCTCCCGGCGCCGGTGAGTCGGCCGAGAGCTCGTCGGCGAACTCGCACAGCGTCATCGAGACCAGTCGCGCGGGCTCGGCGAGCCGGTACTCGATGATGCGCTCGGAAGGGTCGAACGCCTTCACCTCGGAGAGGCCGAGGGTGCGCATCGCGACGTGGATGAGAGCGCTCTCGGGGACCCCGGTGGAACGCCCCATCTGCCGCAGGTAGTGCCGGCCGGCGGCGAGCAGCGCCGACTTCGGGATCAGCCCGACCAGCTCCGACCCGGTCACGCGCAGCCCGCGCTCGCGGGCGCGCTCGTCGCAGGTGTCGAACGCCACATACAGGGGCGTCACGTCGAGGTCGGTCAGGTTCATCGAGATCTGCGCGCAGCCGAACTCGGGGATCACCCAGCCCACCGCTTTCACGGACTTCAGGATCCCCGGATCCCACACCGGGTTCCCCTTGGCGTCGAGCACGGGGTTGTCGTGCTCGTCGCGCCGCATGCGCCCCTTCTCACGCACGTCGAGGGCAACCCGGTTGGCTAGGCGCTTGTCGAGCGTGTTGAGGTTGACGTTGAAGGCGACGAGGAACTTCCGCGCGCCGATCACGCTCGCTCCCGAGCGCGGTACGAACGCGGCGGGGCCGAAGTCCGGCCTCCAGGCGGAGTCCTTGAGCTTCTCCGCCAGCCCCTCGTACTCGCCGGAGCGGATGTCGGCCAGGTTCCGGCGGGCGGACTGCGAGGCCGCGTCCTCGTAGAGGTAGACGGGGATCGCGAGCTCCGTGCCGACCCGCTCGCCCAGGCGGCGCGCGAGCGCCACGCACTCGTCCATTGTCACCCCGGCGACCGGCACGAACGGCACCACGTCCACCGCCCCCATCCGCGGGTGGGCGCCGTGGTGCGTGCTCATGTCGATGAGCTCGACGGCGTTCGCGGTGAGGCGGAACGCGCCCTCCAAGACGGCCTCCGGCTCTCCCACGAAGGTGATCACGGTGCGGTTGGTCTGGGCGCCGGGATCCACGTTGAGGAGAGTGACCCCCGGCACCGAGGCCGCGGCCTTCGCCGCCGCCTCGTAGATCTCCGGCCGCCGGCCTTCCGAGATGTTGGGGACGCACTCGACGAGCTTCATGAGAACCTCCGGACGCGTGATGCTAGCAGGTCTCGTGCTTTGACCGCAGGCGGGACCGTTGCCCGGGCTTGCCGCGAGGCCGCCCCGACGGCGGACAGACAGGATCACGCTTCGAGGCGAGCGAGGATGCCCTGCCAGAACTCAGGATCCCAGCGTTTCCAGGCGTGGCAGGCGAACGGCAGGCGCCCCTGGTTCAGGGAAAAGCACAGCTGAGGTGCCTCCTCGAAGGCGAACCGCACGCCCACCTGCCAGTCGGCGACTCGGAAGTCCCTCACGATTGCTGGCGCCATGAAAGCCCAGAAAATGTCCTCGTTTCCTGTCCACTTCCGCGCGACTGTCTCTCCAAGCTGGGGCACACGGCACAGCGCGGAGGCCGTGATCCTGAATTCGTCAAGCTTCGAGAAAAAGCGCATCGCTCCGAAATGACGTCGGAGCTCGTCGCCGGGATAGGTGAACACTTCGCGCGCATCGAGGACGTCGAGGAACCTCTTCACTCTCCGGAGGGAGAAGCCGCCGTTTCCGGCCCGGCCGAGGCGAGGTCCGGCGCTGCGATCGAACAGCACCCACGGCGCCCCAAGATAGTCCACGCCGAGTTGAACGAAATCCTCCAGGGTGTCGCTGAATGTGAGGCAGTCCGTCTGATGGACCAAGATATATTCGAAGTCGAGGAACGCCTCGTAGAACTCGCGCGAGAGCAGCAGGCGGCTGTAGGAAACAGTCCCGGTGAAGAAACCATTGGGGAAGCGCCGTACCTCGCCGCCCAGGACGTTTGCTGTCAGGGAAGCGGGGGAGACCTGCACGCGCGGGTAGCGCGCAAGCTGGCGGGCAAGGTGGGCGAGGGACAGCCGCTCGTCCGGCGACAGCTCCGTCTTGAAGATTGGGACGACGACCGCCACGGGCACACTCATCTCCGGTCAGGCCTTTTGTCGTGAGGTCGCGCGGGACCGGCCTCGGGTAGCCAATGCGCGCCCGAGCCGCGCAACGGTGAGGGCCGCGAAGACTGGGTTGGCGTGGAGTTCGTGGGGGAGGCTCCGCAGGGCTGCGCGGACGTCTCGGAGCGCCCCCAGCCCGGTCGCTCGTTGAAGGGCCGTGTTGACCAGGTAGTGGGACAGGCGAGCGGCATAGTCCCGACGGGCCACGGTGAACGCGTGGTGATAGCGAAAGCCCAGGTGTTCGTCGAGTGCAGCGAACATCACGACCGCCTCTTTCACGCAGGTGATGTAGTCTTTCCCGGACCAGATTCCGCCACCGTGAACCCGATAGGTCGCCATGGCGGAATCGATAAACCGAGCGTGACCGAACGACGCGTTTATGATGTGCAGGGGCCAGTCGATCATGCCAATCGTGTCCATAAAGGGGGGGAGTGATGTCCAAAGGTTCGCCCTGAACATCACGGACGGCGTCATGATGATGTTCTCTCGAATGAGGTCCTCGGCCGCATAGGTTGCGCGTAGGGCCGCGGGTCGGACCTCGGTGGGTGGGTGGCTCCCGTCCTCCCAAATTTTGGTCGTGGTGTGGAAACAGAGGGTGCACGCCGGCTCTCGCTCCATCACGTTGACCTGTGTCTGCACCTTTGCCGGGTCCGTCCAGAAGTCGTCACCCTCGAGGATCGCAATGTAGCGGCCGCGGCACGCGGAGAGCGTCCTCTTGAAGTTCTCATGCATGCCGAGCCGAGATTGTGCCGCCAGCACGCGGACCCGCGAGGCGTATCTCGCCCCGAACTCTCGCGCAATCTCCTGGGTGTGATCAGGTGACTGATCGGCGCCGATGACGATCTCGATCGGCACCGCCGTACGCTGGCCAAGGGCGCTGTCGATGGCCTGAGCGAGAAACCTCTCGTGGTTGAAAGTGAGCATGAGAACGCTCACCACGGGCCGAGGCGCGCCAGGTCCCTCCGGGGCGCTCAGGAAAAAGCTCATGTTCGATGATCCTCTTCCGGAGACGTGGCGGCCAGACGGGGCGCAATCTCGGCCCAACGCTTGGCCACGAAGCGGATCAAAGCGCAGACCTTCACAATGTCGTCTCGGTTCACCGCCGTCCCGGTGGGCAGCGTGAGAACGCTCCGCGCCAGGCGTTCGGTTACCGGAAGGCGCGAGCCAACGTCCGGAAACATGGAGCGGTACGGCTCCGCCCGGTGGCACCCCGGGGAGAAGTAGCGGCGGGCCAGGACATTCTCGGCGTGGAGGACATTTACCATCGCATCGCGCGTTGGCCCATCGCGACGAGCGTCGACCTCGACGACCACGTATTGGTAGTTGCAGCGCTCCCGAGGGTCGAAGTCGAGCACGCGCAGGCCCTCGATGCCGGCCAGCCCCCGTAGGTAAGCCGCATGGTTGCTCCGATTGACCTGAATGACCTCATCCATGCTCTCAAGGTTCGTCAGCCCCATTGCCGCCGCAAACTCGTTCATCTTGGCGTTGATGCCGAGCCGAGCCACGGTGTCATAGCCGGTGAAGCCGAAGTTGCGGAGCAGGCGCAACCTGTCGGCCAGCTCATCGTCGTCGGTGACGACAGCTCCTCCCTCGGCGCTATTCACGAACTTGGTGGCGTGGAAGCTGAAAACCTCGGCGAGGCCTAGCCCGCCGACTGGTCGGCCCCGGTAGGAACAGCCGAAGGCATGGGCCGCATCGAAGAGCAGCGTGAGCTTATGACGCTCCGCGATGGCCTTCAGCGCCTCGACGTCGCACGGCCTTCCCCACAGGTGGACGGCCAAGACGCCCGTCGTTTTTTGCGAAACGAGCACCTCAACCTGAGCGGGGTCGAGGTTGTGGGTGCGGGGGTCAACGTCGCAGAAAACGGGAGTGATCCCCCGCCAGAGCAGCGCGTGCGGTGTCGCCACGAACGTGAACGACGGTACAATGACCTCGCCGCTCAGGCCAGCGGCGGCGGTCGCCAACTCGAGCCCGGCCGTGGCGTTGCACACGGCAATGCAGTGGGCCGTTCCGGCCAGGCGAGCCACCTCCCGTTCGAACTCGCGGACGAGCGGGCCGTCGTTAGTCAGCCACCGGCGATCCAGCACGCTCTTGACACGCGAGAGAAGGCGCCTGCGCGAGCCGAGATTAGGGCGCCCCACGTGGAGCGGGTTGGAAAAGCTCGAGGGGCCTCCAAGGACCGCCAGATCATCGACGCAACCCTTCTGTCCCCGACGCATTCAGGCACGCTCCCTCTGGCTCTTCGGAATGTACACCCCATTTCGGTCGTACAGGTCGCGACGCAACTGCTCCTCGAGCTCCAAGATCCGCTCACGGGCCCTCGCCTTTACCTGTCTCGCGGGACTGCCCACGTACACGGTCCAGGGCTCGCAGTCCCTGACGACCAGGCTTCCGGCGCCGACCACGGCGCCCTCACCGATCGTCACGTTTGGGAGGATCACGGCGTTGGCGCCGACGATGGCGTGTTTTGCAATCCGGACGAAACCTCGGATGGGGCAGCGGTATGGTGCCGGAACGGCGGGGTTCGTGAGGCTGCCGCCGCCGTACTCCTCGTTCCCGGTGTAGAGGCGGACGCCGCCCGAGAGCCCTGCGAAATCCTCCATGATCAACCGGCCGCCTCCCACAATGCTGGAAAACGCGGCGATGTGGATGAAGCTCCCGAGAATGGTCTCCTCTCCTCCCATGAGCAGGACGAAATCGTCGATGATCACCGAGTCGGCGATCGAAATCCTTTCGGGCGCGAGGATCTGGCTCTTTTCCCACACGAAGACATCCCTGCCGATCCGCCTGAAAGGCAGCTCGTACGCTTTGTTGCTGCTCGCCATGGCCGCCTCCTGTGACAAGCATACCCAGTGGGGCGCCGTGGGTCGAGAAAAATGCTCTGGCTCCTGGTGCCTATCTGGTTGGCTGCGCCTGCAGGCCGCCAGCGACGTAGAGCACAGAGGGGGCGGCAATCCCGTGCCGCACGAACGCTTTCAGTCCGAAGAACGTGGCGTCGAGCTGCTTGACCTCGGAGAAACCGGCGCCCTCGATCCTGGCGATGAGGTCCGCCTTGGCGTAGAGGCGGAGATGGTCGGCCTGGCCAAACCGCTTGGTCCGCTCCAACGGGTCCAAGAGCGTTGGCTCTTCTCGTGTCCCCGCCAGCGGCAAGGCAACTGGCGCCAGGATCACCGCCCACCCGCTTGGACGCAAGACGCGCCGCAACTCGCGCAGCGCCCGGCGGTCGTCGGGCACGTGCTCGAGGACGTGTGAACACAACACGCAGTCGAACGTTGCGTCGTCGTAGAGCCTCAGGTCCTGGACGTCGGCCCGATCGTCGGCCCGTGGGTCCGTCAGATCGACGGAGCGGTACGCGAAGCGCCGCGAGCGCAGAATGTAGGCTCGCAGGGGCATACTCGGGGCGACGTCGAGCATGTTCGGCCATGGTAAGGATGAGGAGCCGTCTGGCACGCGGCTGAGGAAGAGCCCGATGAGGCGGTCGCGGTCTGTCGCCCTGCAGACCGGACAGAGGTAGTGGGCGACGTTGAGCGTCTCGGAGCCGAGGAGCAGCTTGCGCGGGAAACCGGCCCGATCCAGCTCTAGGAGGAGATTGGCGGGAAGCGGGAGGAACGCCGGGACGCGACAGCCGCACAGGTTGCAGCTCAGGGGGTAGCGGGCGAGCCAGCCCCTGAGTCGCTGCAAAGCGGTTCGTGCCGCCGTTCTCAGCTCACGAGCCCTTGTGGCCAAGGTCGCATCTCCATGTCCGCAGCGGCGATTGAGCGGGGCAAACCGGCGGTGCCGTCAGGCATCGTGCCTCGCGCGTCAACGCGGCGGAGACTGCCTGTCGAGCACGTCCCACCGCCACTCGAGTTTGGGGCGGACGACGCCGACCCATCGGCCGTGCCACCCACCGAGGCGCTCAGTATCGTGAACTTCGAAGCGGATGACCTGCTCCAGGTCGATGAGCGGGACGCCGGCGTCCTGGACGACGAGGACGCGGACCACGTACCACCCCTCGTTGAGCAGGTCCCCGGGGACCTTGACGGTGCCTCGAACGAGCCCTGCAGGTGTCAACACCGGCTCCGAAGTGGTGTTGAAGACGCAGACACCTTCCCCAGAGTAGATCACGATGCTGAGGTTAAGCAGGCGCGCTTCGATCAGGTTCCAGAAGTCCACCTCGATGCCGAAAGCAGTCGAGACCTTGATGAGGGCGGTGTGGGTCTCGGCCGAGACCAGGCGTACTCCCCGTAGTCGGACCTTGTCGTTGCCAGGGGCCGCCGCCTCGTCCCAGACCCGCGTCAAAGCCGCGGAGCTCTCGGAGAGCAAGTACGCCTCGGCTGTCTTCCTGGCCTCGTCGTCCATGAGCAGTCGACCCTGGCCGAGCCAGACCGTGCGGGTACACAGGCTCGTGATGGCCGTCATGTTGTGGCTCACGAAAAGCACGGTGCGTCCGCCCCTGGCCACGTCGCCCATCTTACCCATGCACTTCTTCTGGAACGCCGCGTCCCCCACCGCGAGCACCTCGTCGACGAGCAGGATCTCGGGCTCAAGGTGCGCCGCCACGGCGAACGCCAGGCGCAGGTACATCCCGGTTGAGAAGTGCTTCACCGGCGTGTCGATGAACTTCTCTACCTCCGCGAAATCCACGATCTCGTCGAACTTGCGGGCGATCTCGACGCGTCTCATCCCGAGGATCGCGCCGTTCAGGTAGATGTTCTCCCTCCCCGTCAGCTCCTGGTGGAATCCGGTGCCGACCTCGAGCAGGCTGCCGACCCGGCCGTGGAGCTCGACCCGGCCTTCGGTCGGCTCGGTGATGCGGGAGAGAATCTTAAGGAGCGTACTCTTGCCGGCTCCGTTGCGACCGATTACACCGACGACTTCGCCCGGGGCAACCTCGAACGTCACATCTCGAAGCGCCCAGATTGTCTCCTCTGCGTGTCGGTCGCGTCGGAACGGTGCCGTGACGGCGTTCTGGATGCTCTCCCGCAGCGACTTGTAGCGCACCCGCTCGCCGATGCGGTAGAGCTTCGACAGCCCCTGGACCCGGATGGCGATGTCGGTCACGGGCCCCTCCGGCCGGCGGGTTCCATTGCCGTTGCGGGGGCCGCGTCACACAACATCGGCGAACGACCTCTCGACCCTGCGAAAGTACCAGGCGCCCGAAAGCAACAGAGCGAGACCCGTGACGGTGCTGGCGGCGATGAGCGGGCCGGGGCTGGTCGGCACAGCGAGCAGCGCCCAGCGGAACCCCTCCACGACCCCCGCCATCGGGTTCAGCCCCAGGACCCACGCCGGGATGCCCCAACCCTCAAGGTAGGCGGCCACGGTGCTTGCGGGGTAGATCACGGGCGTGACGAAGAGCCAGATCTGGACCAGGAACGGCACCACGTAGCGGACATCCCGGTACTTCACGTTGAGGGCCGACAGCCAGAGCCCCACGCCGACCGCCGCGACGAAACCGAGCAGCACGAGGCAGGGGAGGGCGAGCACGGCCAGCCCCGGCCAGACGCCGTAGTGCCACATGATCACGACGACCACCGGGAAGGCCACGGCCAGGTCCACGAACCCGGACAGGACGGCGGCGATCGGGATCACCAGCCGCGGGAAGTACACTTTGGTGATGAGCTGCGCCGACCCGACGACGCTGGCCGAGGACTGCGTGAGCCCCTGGGCGAAGAAGGTCCAGACAAGGAGGCCCGAGTAGGCGAAGAGCGGGTAAGGGAGGCCGTCGGACGGGATTCCGGCCAGGCGCCCGAAGAAGATCGTGAAGACGGCCGCGGTCATCAGGGGCTGCAGAATCGCCCAGGCAGCTCCGAGGGCAGTCTGCTTGTACCGCACCTTGACGTCGCGCCAGACGAGGAAGTAGAGCAGTTCCCGGTACGCCCACAGCTCTCGGAGGCGGGCCGTCCCCAGGCGACGCGTCGGCTCGATGACGACCACGGGTGCTGAAGGCAGGAACTGTTCGGCGCGCGCGCCGCTGCTTGAGTGTCGTTCCATCCCTCACAAGGATACCCGTCCAGCCCGGCGCGGCACCAGCCCTCCGGATGCTACCCTGAGGGCGATGGACGGTGGAGACTCCCGCGCGGGCAGGGAAAGCCGAGGGCCGGCCGGCGGTTCCGGCCACAATCGTGACTCGGCGGCGGGCACATCCTCCGCCGGTTTGCCGTCTTCCGAGGATCCGCACGGTTCGCTCGTGCCGCCCGGCCGGGCGCGAGCGGCGGGAGGTTGGAGGGACATCCTTTGGCTGCTCCCGGCCGTGGCCCTGTGGTTGGCAGTCCGCGGCCACGCCCTCACCCTGGGGTTCGTCGGCGATGACTTCCAGTGGTGGCAGCACGCCCGCATGGCGCTCCAGGATCCGGCGCTGCTGTTCGACGGCTACGGCGGATTTCGGCCGCTCAACACGTGGACCCTCGCCTTCGACCAGCTGATCTGGGGCACGAACCCCTTCGGGTACCACCTCACCAACCTGCTCCTGCACCTGGCCTGCGGTGTACTGCTGTGGTGGTTCCTCTCGCGTGAGGGTTTCTCTGCACCTGCCCGGCTGGCCGTCGTGACGCTCTGGCTGTGCTCGCCGTTCACCGAGGAGACGGCGGTGTTCGTCGCGGCCCGCTTCGAGCCCGTCATGGCCCTTCTCTGGCTCGGTCTCGCGGTTCTCTGGCCCCGACCTGGCGAGGCGTGGACCGGCCGGCGCACGGCCGCCGTCGTCATCGTTGCCGGGCTGACAATCGTGACTAAGGAGAGCTGGGTGGTCCTCCCCGGGTTCGTGCTCGCCTTCGACCTCTTCCTTGCGCGCACGAGGCTCCGGAAGGTGCTGTTGCACGGCTCGCTGGCGGCTGCGGCCGTCGCCGTGTACCTCGTCGTCTACCTGACGCACCCCGCCATCCTGCCCGGGGAGTTCTTCCATGCGGGTGCGGCCGGCGCCCTGAAGGTTCCCCACGCCTGGGCCGCCTTCCTGGGCCTGCGTGGTCTGTGCCCGCTCGCGTTTCCGTTCGGCCTCCCCGAGGCGTGCGGGGTGGCAGTCATGCTTCTGCTCGGCTGGCTGGCCTGGCGGCGGCGCTGGTACCTCGTCGGCGTCGGCTTTGCCTTCTTCCTCCTCCCCTTCCTGCCGATCCTGCCGGTCGGCTGGATGACCTCGCGCTACACGACGATCCCTCTCCTCGGGTTCCTGATCGTGATAGCGGCGAGCGCGCGGGGGTCGATCGAGGAGGCGCCGGAGAGCTGGCGCCGGGCCGGCCGGGTCGCCGCAGGGTTGATGGCGCTCCTGCTGCTCCTCGCCAACCTCGCCTGGCTGTGGGGCGACAGGACCGATGCGCGACGTCTGTGGGAGGCCCACCGCAGGCTGCTCGGGGAGGCGGAGGCGTTCCTCCCGCAGCTCCCCCTCGACCGTCCGCTGGTGGTGGTCCGCGCCGAGAGGGAGAGCCCGCTCGTTACCCTGTCCCTGGAATCCCAGGGCGTGCCGAAGATCTACTACTCCCGTCACGCCGATCCGTATGCCCTTGCCGACTGGAGCGCCCTCTTCTCCTACCTGCTGGAGCCCCGAGGTGGTCCGATGCTCGTGGACGCGCCAGGGAGCGTCGGCCCGGGCGAGTACGCGGTGGTCGCCCACGTCGCAGGGCGATTCGTGCGCATTCGCCCGCAGTTTGACTCGGCCGACGGCGAGGCGGCCTCCTGGCGTGCGAAGGGTCTCCCGGTCAAGGTCCTGCGCGCCGTTCCGGTCCGTACGCGCCTTCTGCCCTGAGCGGGGCGGACCCGCCGACTCCGGCGGATCGCCGAACGCCTACAGCTCGACCCGGTAGTTCGGCGCTTCCTTGGTGATCACCACGTCGTGCGCGTGGGACTCCTTGAGGCCGGCCGAGGTGATGCGGATGAACCTCGCGTGCTGCGTCAGCTGTGCGATGGTGGCGCACCCGGCCAAGCCCATGCCCGCACGCAGCCCGCCGACGAGCTGGGTGAGCTGGGCGGAGAGCGGTCCCTTGTACGGCACCATGCCCTCGATCCCCTCGGGGACGAGCTTGGCGGGCTCCTCGCCAGCCTGGAAGTAGCGCTCCCGCGCGCCCTCCCCGCTCCGCATGGCTCCCAGTGAACCCATGCCGCGGTACGCCTTGAACGTGCGCCCCTGGTAGAGGATCTGCTCGCCGGGGGACTCGTCCACGCCGGCGAACAGCGAGCCGATCATGACAGTGTCGGCGCCGGCGGAGAGCGCCTTGGTGATGTCGCCGGAGTACTTGATACCGCCGTCGGCGATCAGCGGAACGTCCGCCGCGCGGCAGGCCCGGGCGCACTCCATGATCGCCGTGATCTGCGGCACGCCGGCGCCCGCCACGACGCGGGTGGTGCAGATCGAGCCGGGGCCGACCCCCACCTTCACCGCGTCCACCCCGAGGGCGATGAGGTCTCGCGCACCCTCGTACGTCGCCACGTTTCCCGCCACCAGCGGCACGTCCGGGAAGCGATTCTTGATCCGCTCGGCCGCGGTCATCACATTCTCGCTGTGGCCGTGCGAGGAGTCGAGGCACAGGACGTCCACCTTAGCGGACACCAGGGCGGCACAGCGCTCGTCGAGGTCGCCACCCGCGCCCACCGCGGCGACCACGCGCAGGCGGCCAAGCGCGTCCTTGCACGCGTTCGGGTACTCCTGGGCTTTCTTGATGTCCTTGACCGTGATGAGGCCCTTGAGGTTGCCCTCCTCGTCCACGACCAGGAGCTTCTCGATACGGTGCTTGTGCAGGAGCGCCTTGGCGGTCTCGAGGGTGGTACCCACCGGCGCCGTGACCAGGTGGTCCTTGGTCATGAAGTCGGCGATCGGGCGGTCGACCTCGGTGCAGAAGCGCAGGTCGCGGTTGGTGAGGATGCCCTTGAGTTGGCCGTGCTCGTTCACCACCGGGAGCCCGGAGATCTTGAAGCGGGCCATCTGGTCGAGCGCCTCGCGGACGAGGCGGTCAGGGTGGATGGTCACCGGGTCCACGATCATCCCGGACTCGGAGCGCTTGACCATGTCCACCTCCTCCGCCTGGCGGGGAATGGACATGTTGCGGTGGATCACGCCGAGTCCGCCGTGCTGCGCCATGGCGATCGCCATCGGGGCTTCCGTGACCGTGTCCATGGCGGAGGAGAGGATCGGGATGTTGAGGCGGATCGTGCGCGTGAGGCGGGAGGTGACGTCCACCTGGGCGGGATGCACCGACGAGCGGCCCGGCAGCAGCAGCACGTCGTCGAAGGTGAGTGCAAGCTGGATCTTTTCATCAGCCATGGCGGGCAACCTCCCGTGGGGTTCTGAAGGCCGCTGGGTGCCCCTCATGGGTGAGCGCCGCCGAAGGCAGGGCGAGCGAGGCGATCAGATCGCACCACGAGCCTTCTGATGACGGAAAGTGGCAAGCAGCCATGGCGGATTCTAGCAGACGGCGCGAGTGCGCCGTCCGGTTGAGTCCGTTCCTATTCGAAGCCGTGGAGGTGGGGCGTGCGGGGCGCCGCGTCACCAGGTCGCGCCGCCGGAGGGCGGAGGCCACGCGCCGATCAGCCGCCGCAGCGAGACGATCTGGCCACAGTGGTAGGAATTGTGGTGGCCGAGCATCAGGAGCTGCTCACCGAGGGTGCTCTTCTTGTCCTGCCCGACGTGGTCCTCGAGGTCGTTCTCGCGAGCGATCATCTGGATCTCGGCGAGCGAGGTCGTGAAGCGGCGCTTGAGCGCCTCCCACGCCTTTCCCGCCCCACGGCCGGACGGCATCGCCGGCCACCCTCCCGCGGCCGTGGGCGGCGGTTGGGGCTGGCCGCCGCGCACGGTTTCCAGGATGAACTCCTGCCAGAACACGACGTGGCCGAGCTCCTCCCAGATGGTTGCCAACTTCTTGCTCGGCCGCCGCCGCGCCTGGGCGGCTGTCAGCCCCTCGAGCATGACGGCCGCAGCCACGTGGGCTCCCGCGCCGGTGACCGTGGCGATGACCTTGTCCCTGAGGGTTTGCTCCATGGCGACCTCCCCGGATCATTATACGATTGAGACGCTGTAGCTGTTTCGGCGCCGGGGGGGCGGTCAGCTCCGGTGCGGCACGAGAGGCCTGGGCCGCGGGTCAGCCCACGAACGCGGGCTCGGGCTCCAGGTAGTGCGCGATGTAGCCGGCGTACAGGCGGTACAGGCGCAGGTCCCGCGGGACGAGGCGGCGGAACTGTACCCGCGCCTGCCCGGCGCGGCGGACGATCTCGGCCTGCGTGTCGCCCGGGCGGAACCCGCGGAAGCAGTCCGCGTACGGTCGAAGCGCGTCGAGGACGCGGCGAAGCGCCTCTCCGAAGGCGGTCGGCGAGACGTCGGACCCGGGTTCGAACTCCAGAATGGCGCGGCTCGCCACGTTGACCGGGAGGATCTTCACGAGCGCCAGGCACCGCTTCCGGCTCAACGCCGCGAGCCCCTTGCGCCCCAGGTGCAGGTAGTCCGCCACACGGATCGGCGCGCCGTAGGACAGGTAGGTGTCGCCGATGCTGCGCAGCATCGAAAGCGAGTCGAGCACGTGCAGCGTGCGCGGCTTCCCGCCCTCCTCGCCGACCATCTCGTGGGCCTCGCGCACCCGGCTGTAGTCCACGTTGAACGGTACGATGAACGTCTCGTAGGCCGGAAGCTCCGGATGGGCGGCGCGGATCGCGTCCTTGTTCCTCTCGTACTCGATCAGGGCGTCGAAGACCGCAGGGAAGAAGTCTCCGTAGCGGGCGTGCGCCGGGATGTTCTTGCGCGTGCCCTCGGGAAAGATCATCACGTCGAGGCCGTGCGCGACGAACGAGAGGATGTCGTCGCGCAGCTTGCGGGCGGACTCCAGCACCTCCCTCCGGCTGCTCGGCCTACGCACCGGGAAGGCGCCGATCTTCCGGCTGAGGTTCTGGAAGAGGCGACCCTTGACGAGGTTGTCGCCCATGCCGACGTAGGGAACCGGCAGGCCGGCATGAAACAGCGGCGGCAGGACACCGCTCGTCTCCCACAGGCTCTTGTGCAGGCCACAGTAGAGGTACACCGCCCCACCCCGGCGTTTCACGGTGCGGATGTCGGGGTCCATCTCGACGTGGGGGTGCACCAGCAGGCGGTGCCCGAGCAGCACGATCGTCTTGGCAAGGAGGTAGTAGACGTTGCGCCGGTCGGAGCAATCGGGCGCGGCGACCGGGTAGGCTCGCTCACCCATGCCGGAAGGATACTTGCGTCGAGAGCGGGACCGCAAGCAAGCACGAGTTGCCAGCTCGTACGCCCGGGTGCGCGTCGCCACGCCTTGGGGGAAGTCGCTCGCCAGGCTGCCCTGTCTGTGCGCCATGCTTTCCGGGGTGGAGACGGCGATGAAGGAACACCGTTTTCGCGACGACCTCGCGGCTGGTTGGTTGATCCTGACGGCAGTCCCGCCAGCGCTCATGGCCAGGCTGCTGGCCTAGGAAGCCAGCCTAGGGGGCCGTCGTGTCCATCGCGCCGTGGCACTTCTTGTACTTTTTGCCGGAGCCGCAGGGACAGGGGTCGTTGCGGCCGACCTTGGGGGTGGAGCGACGCACGGTGGTCGGCGGGCCGGTGGTGGGAGACTGCTGCGCCTCGCGGCGTTCGCCCTGCAGGCCCGTGGCTTCGGCCTTGACCTCGCGGTGCGCCACCTGGCGGCGGCGCTGTTGCTGCGGGGGAGCCTGCACCAGCTCCACCCGGTAGAGGTACTGCACGACCTGGTCCTCGAGGCGCTCCATCATCTCCTGGAAGAGCCCAAACGACTCGCGCTTGTACTCGACGAGCGGGTCGCGCTGGCCGTACGCCCGCATGCCGATGCCCTCCTTGAGGTGGTCGAGGGCCAGCAGGTGGTCCTTCCACTGCGCGTCCAGCACCGAGAGGATGAGGTAGCGCTCGAGCTGTCGGAACTGGTCCGTGCCGATCGTGCGCTCGCGCTCCTCGAAGCGCTGCTCCACGGTGGCGGTCAGCGCCTCCTCGAGCCTGGGCCGGGTGACCGTGTCCCAGCTGACGTCGGCCTGTGCCAGGGCGAGGCCGAAGAGCTCTTTGAGCTCGCGCTCGAACGCCTCGCGGTCCCACTCGTCGGGGTGCTTGTCGGCGGGGCAGTAGGAGTCGACCAGCGAGGTGACGATCTCCCGCGCGGCGCGCAGCACCCACTCCCGCCCCTCCTTGCCCTGGAGCACGTTGCGGCGCAGGCGGTAGACCGCCTCGCGCTGCTTGTTCATGACGTCGTCGTACTCCAGCAGGTGCTTGCGGATCTCGAAGTTGCGCCCCTCCACCTGCTTCTGCGCCCGCTCGATCGAACGGGTGACCATCCCGGACTCGATTGGGACGCCCTCTTCCATGCCGAGGTGCTTCATCCACTCGCGCAGGCGGTCGGAAGCGAAGATGCGCAAGAGGTCGTCCTCGAGCGAGAGGATGAAGCGCGAGGAGCCGGGGTCCCCCTGGCGGCCGGAGCGGCCGCGGAGCTGGTTGTCGATGCGGCGGGCCTCGTGCCGCTCGGTGCCAAGGATGTGGACGCCGCCCGCCGAAAGCACCTTCTCGCGCTCCTCGGCGCACTTGACCTTGTAGCGCTCGAGCGCCTGGGCGTATGCCTCCGGGTCCTTGGCGGGGTCCGCCTCTCCCCTGGCCAGTCCGTCCGGGCCGCCGCCCAGGATGATGTCGGTGCCGCGCCCCGCCATGTTGGTGGCGATGGTGACCGCCGCGAAGCGGCCGGCCTGCGCCACGATCCCGGCCTCGCGCTCATGATATTTGGCGTTCAGGACCACGTGCGGAATGGAGCGCCGCTTGAGCAGCTCCGAGAGCTTCTCCGACTTCTCGATCGAGACAGTGCCGACCAGCACCGGCTGCCCCTTCTCGTGCAGCTCGACCAGCTCCTCCACCACGGCCTGCCACTTCTCCTTCTCGGTGCGGAAGATGACGTCGGAGTTGTCGGCGCGGATCATCGGCGCGTTGGTGGGGATCACCACCACGTCGAGCCCGTAGATGTGGGCGAACTCGTCCGCCTCGGTCTCGGCGGTGCCGGTCATGCCCGCGAGCTTCTCGTACATGCGGAAGTAGTTCTGCAGCGTGATCGTGGCCAGGGTCTGGTTCTCGGCCTCGATCTTCACCCCCTCCTTGGCCTCGACGGCCTGGTGCAGCCCGTCGGACCACCGCCGGCCCGGCATCAGGCGGCCGGTGAACTCGTCCACGATGATCACCTGGCCTTCCTTCACGATGTAGTGGTCGTCGACCTGATAGAGGGTGTGGGCGCGCAGCGCCTGCTGAACCGCGTGGAGCGTCTCGATGTTGGTCGGGTCGTAGAGGTTGGACACGCCGAGCAGCTTTTCGGCCTTGGCGACGCCCTCCTCGGTAAGGGTCGAGGTGTGGGCCTTCTCGTCGAGGATGTAGTCGCCGGTGGTCGTCTTGTTGCCGTACTTGTCCTTGGTCTCCTCGCCCTTGACCATCTTGGGGATGATGCGGTCCACCGAGTAGTAGAGGTCGACCGAGAGCTCCGACGGGCCGGAGATGATGAGCGGTGTGCGCGCCTCATCCACGAGGATGGAGTCCACCTCGTCCACGATCGCGTAGATGTGGCTGCGCTGGACCATGTTCTCGACCTCGAACTTCATGTTGTCGCGCAGGTAGTCGAAGCCGAACTCGTTGTTGGTCCCGTAGGTGATGTCCGCGTTGTACGCCGCCTTGCGGGCGGTGTCGTCCATCTGGTTCTGGATGCAGCCCACTGAGAGCCCCAGGAACTTGTAGATCTGGCCCATCCACTCGGCGTCGCGTCTGGCCAGGTAGTCATTGACAGTCACCACGTGCACGCCCCGCCCGGTGAGCGCGTTGAGGACCACCGGGAGGGTGGCGACGAGCGTCTTGCCCTCGCCGGTCTTCATCTCGGCGATCTTGCCGGCGTTCAGCACCATCCCGCCGATGAGCTGGACGTCGAAGTGCCGCATCCCGAGGGCGCGCCTGGAGGCCTCGCGCACGATCGCGAAGACGTCGGGGAGGTGCTCGTCCAGCACGCCCTGGACCAGCGTGCGGCGTTCCACGTACTCCTCAGGCAGCGTCGTGGTGGCGGCCCGCACCTTCTCGCGCATCGCCTGCAGGCGCGCGCGCAGCTCGTCGTCCGAGAGCGCGGCGAGCTCAGGCTCCCTGGCGTTGATCTCCGCCACGAGCGGGGCGAGGCGCTTCATCTCGCGCTCGTGCTTGGAGCCCAGGAAGATCTCCATTACCTTGTCTACGACGTTCGGCATACCCCCCTCAAACAACGTAGACTACGCCTCGCTCTTCCGCGCGACAAGTGCGTGCCCCGCAACCATCTGGGGCTGAAAGCTTTGCGAGGCGGTTGCCGGACGGCGTGCTGCGGTCCACCATTGCGGTTCACGGCGTTTGTGAGAACATTCGCCCAGACCAATGCCTGCCGATTCCCTTGAGGTCAGCGGCGCGCGGCGTCTTCTCAACGAGAGCGAGAGGCCGACGCGCACGCACTACGTCATCCTGGGGATGGCGTGGGCGGGGTGGCTGTTCGATTTCTACGACCTGATGATGTTCTCGTTCCTGCTCATCCCGATCAAGAAGACGCTCGGCCTGTCCGAGACCTCGCTGTCGCTGCTGCTGGGCGCGACGCTGGCGGCGACGGCGCTGGGCGGGATCGTGTTCGGCTACCTCGCGGACCGCTTCGGCCGCAAGACGGTGCTCTCCTGGACGATCCTGGTCTACTCAGTCGGGACGTTCGCCTGCGGGTTCGCGCAGGGCGCCGTGTGGTTACTCGTGTTCCGCATCATCACGGGGCTTGGCGTCGGCGGGGAGTGGGCCACCGGCCAGACGCTGGTCGGCGAGACGTTCCCGGCGCGCATGCGCGCCCGCTTTGCCGCGGTGATGCAGACGGGCGCGCCGCTCGGCATCGCGCTCGCGGCGATCGTGGGCGGCTTCGTGGAGCCGGCGCTCGTCAGCGCGTTCGGGCCGGAGTGGGGGTGGCGCGGGTGCTTCTTCCTCTCCGTGATTCCTGCTCTGCTCGTGGTGGTGATCCGCAGGGCGATGCCGGAGTCGGACGTGTGGCTCGCGCGCCGTCAGCGCCTCGAGGTCGAGGATAGGGGCCACCTCGGAGACCTCCTGCGTACCCCCGGCCTGCGCCGCCTCTTCGGCCTCGGCCTCGTGCTGGCGCTCACGGACATGTCGGCGTACTGGTTCACCTACTCCTGGCTGCCCAAGTACCTCTACGAGCAGCTCGGCTTCTCGATGGCGCGCTCGGGGCTGTGGATGCTGACCACGCAGGTGGGTGGCTTCCTCGGCTACCTCTCGTTCGGCCTGGTGGCGGACTGGAAGGGGCGCCGGGTGGCGTACACCGGCTTTTCCTTCATCTGGGCGGTGGGCCTCCTGGCCGTCACCTGGTTCTGGGGCAGCATCGCGCTCTGGCCCGCGCTCACCCTCGCGTTCATGTTCATGGTGGGTTTCGGGACCGGCAACTTCTCCGGGTACGGGCCGATCTTCGCCGAGATCTTCCCGACCAAGGTGCGCAACACCGCGATGGGCGCCGCGTTCAACCTGGCGCGGGGCGTGCAATTCTTCACGCCGCTCGTGATCACCCAGGTGGCGGGACGCTACGGGCTCGGCGGCGGCATCTCCCTCGCCGCGTTCTTCGCCGTCTTCACCGGGCTCTGGGTGTGGATGCTCCCGGAGACGAAGGGCACGCGCATCGTCGCCGAAGGGTGACCGGACATTCCGGCGGGCTCACCTCGAAGCGCGAAGATCACGGTGCCGATCTCGCCGCCGGCGCCGCCAGGCACCAGGGGACCGCCGCCAGCGCGGGGAGCCCTGCATAGTCGGTCTGGTCGAGGGAGAGCGGCGTGACCGCGACAAAACCGCCGGCCAGTGCCTGCACGTCGGTGCCCGGGGCGTCGCGCTCCGGGGGCGCGTAGCGGCTCACGAACAACCGCTCGCCCGCCGCCCCCGCCTTCTCGACGTAGATCTCCTCCTTGGCCGGTGCCGTGCTCATCCTCGTCACCACGACGCCGCGCGCCTGGCCGGCAGGGTGAGGGATCTCCACCTTGACGAGCTGGCCGGGAGCGGGCAGCCCCGCCTCGCGCAGCTTCTGCAGCACGACGCTCGCCCAGCGCGCGGCGGCGGCGAAGTCCGGGTTTGCGCCGGGAGGGGCCACGGCCGAGAACGCGACGGCCGGCAGTCCCACAAGCGCCCCCTCGCGTGCCCCGGCGACGGTGCCGGAAACCCAGGCCGAGCGGCCCGCGTTGTCCCCGCGGTTGATCCCCGACAGCACGAGCACCGGCGGGTCGGCCGCCAGCAGGCCCGTGACCCCGATACGGGTGCAGGTGGCCGGCTGGGCGTGCACGGCGAAACGCCGGATCCCCTCGCCGCCCGGCCGCTTCTCCACCAGGACGGGGGTGCGGTAGGTGATCCCGTGCCCCACCCCGCTCTGGTCCTGCGTGGGGGCGACCACGGTGATCCGGTACTCGCCCCTGATCGCCTCGACGAGCGCGGCGATGCCCGGCGCGTCGATTCCGTCATCGTTGGTGACCAGGACGTGGGGGCGGACGACCTCGGCCGCCGCCAGGAACGTCGCGGTGAACAGGGCGAGAAGAACCGCCGCGAGCTTTCGCTTCATGGTCCCTCCAGGCGGCCAGCATGCCTCAGCCGGGCGGGTGAGACAAGCCCGATCCAAAATCGGCTCTTATTGAGAAACTAACGATGATGCTGTGACGTAGAATGAGACATGCGTAGGGTTCCGCTTTGGCTGATCGTCGTGGTCACGCTCCTCGGCGTCGCGCTGGCGCTGCGCTTCACCGTCTTAGGTGTCAGGGCAGTCCCGGTGGACCTGGCGCGCGTCGAGCCGGGGACCGTGGAGGAGACCGTCACCAACACGCGGGCCGGCACCGTCAAGGCGCGCAGGCGCGCCAAGCTCTCGCCCCAGATCGGCGGCCGAGCCACCGAGCTTCCGTACCGGAAGGGCGCGCGTGTGGAGGCGGGCGCGCTTCTGCTCAGGCTCGACGACTCGGTCCAGCAGGCGCAGGTGCGGCTCGCCGATGAGCAGGTGAAGACCGCCGAGTCGCAGGCGCACCAGGCCTGCCTCGCCGCGGATCTGGCCGAGAAGGAGCTGAAGCGGGGGGTCGCGCTCTCCGCGGACGGCATCACCAGCCAGCAGAACCTCGACACCCTGGAGAGCACGCGCGACCAGAGCCTGGCCGCGTGCCAGGCCGCACGGGCCGCGGCGGACCAGGCGCGCGCCCAGGTCGGGCTCGCGCACGCCGAGCTGGCGCTCACCGTCGTCCGGGCGCCGTTTGCAGGGGTGGTTGCGGACTGCAGCACCGAGGTCGGGGAGTGGATCACGCCGGCCCCGCCGGGGGTGCCGATCCCGGCCGTGCTCGACCTCATCGACCCCGGCTCGGTCTACGTGTCCGCCCCGATCGACGAGGTCGACTCGCGGCGCGTGAGGGTGGGCCAGGAGGTCCGCATGACCGTGGACTCCCTCCCGGGTGAGCACCTGGCCGGGGCCCTGGTCCGCGTGGCCCCGTACGTGATGGACGTCCTGGAGCAGAACCGGACGGTGGAGATCGAGGTCGATCTGGCGAACTCGAAGATGGCGGCGAGCCTCCTGCCCGGCACCTCCGCCGATGTCGAGGTGATTCTCGCCCGCCGTGAAGGCGTGCTGCGCATCCCCACCTCGGCGATCGCCGAGGGCGGCAAGGTCCTCGTTCTCGCGGGCGGCCGGCTGGGGGAGCGCACGGTAGGTCCCGGGATGCGCAACTGGCAGTTCACAGAGGTGAAGTCCGGGGTCGTGCGCGGCGAGCTGGTCGTGACCTCCCGCGACTCGACCGAGATCAAGCCGGGCGCGAAGGCGAGGGCCCGGGAGGTCCGGTGATCGACCTGGAGGGCGTCTGGCGCATCTTCAGGGTCGGTGAGGGCGAGGTGCACGCCCTCAAGGGGGTGAGCCTCACGATCGAGCGCGGCGAGCACGTCGCGCTCGTGGGCCCCTCCGGCTCCGGCAAGTCCACGCTGCTGCACATCGTGGGGTGCCTCGACCGACCGACGCGCGGGCGCTACCTGCTTGAAGGGCGCGAGGTGGGTTCCCTCTCCGAGGAGGAGCGCTCGCTCATCCGGCGCCACCGGATCGGTTTCGTCTTCCAGTTCTTCCATCTGCTGCCGCGCCTCACCGCCCAGGGCAACGTGGAGCTGCCGATGCTCTTCGCGGGCACCCCTCCCGAGGAGCGCCGCGAGCGCGCGGCGAAGGCGCTGGAGTCGGTGGGCCTCTCGCACCGTTCCCACCACCGGCCGGACCAGCTCTCGGGCGGCGAGCGCCAGCGCGTGGCGATCGCGCGCGCCGTCGTGATGGACCCCGCGGTACTGCTAGCCGACGAGCCCACCGGCAACCTCGACCGCGCCTCGGCGCTCGAGGTCATGGAGCTGATCGAGCGGATGAACGCGCGCGGGCTCACCCTCGTGGTTGTGACGCACGATCCCGCGATCGCCCGGCGCGCGAAACGGGTGATTAGGATGGACGACGGGGAGATTCAGGGCGCAGGGCCCAAGGCCCGGGGCGCCAAGGTCGAACCCGGGGTATTCGGAGCCCGCAGCCCGGAGTCCGGACTCGCGGGTGGGGGATAGGGTGCGCTTCCTCGACCTGTTGGCGTTTGCGGCGGGGGCGCTCCGCGGACACCGGTTGCGGACCGCGCTCTCGGTTGCCGGCGTGGCGGTGGGGATCTCGGCGGTGGTCGCCCTCACGGCACTGGGCGAGGGTGCGCGCCGCTACGTGGTGGACCAGTTTGCCGCCCTCGGAAGCAACCTGCTCATCGTGCTGCCGGGCAAGGTCGAGACGACCGGCGGCGCCCCGTTCGGGGGGGTGACCCGCGACCTCACCATTGACGACTTTCGGGCGATCGCCAGGCTGCCGAGGGTTCGCAGAGCCGCCCCGCTGGCGGTCGGTGAGGACACGGTCCACTACCTGGACCGCGGCCGCTCGGTCCCGGTGCTGGGCACGATTGCGGAGTTCGCGCAGGTGAGAAGGCTCCAGCTCGGCTCGGGGGAGTTCCTGCCCGGGGGCGATCCCGAGCAGGGAGGTAGCGAGATTGTGCTGGGCATGACGGTGGCGCAGGAGCTCTTCCGCGATGAGAACCCGCTGGGCCGGATCGTGCGAGTGGGGCAGTGGCGCTTCCGGGTTGTGGGAGTGCTGGCCCCGCGCGGGCGCTCCCTCACCTTCAATCTGGACGACGTGGTCTTCATCCCAGTGCGCACGGCGATGCGCGTGTTCAACAGATCCACCCTGTTCCGCATCCTCATCGATGTTCGGGCGCACCCAGAGATGGAGGCGACCAAGAAGGACGTGGAGAAGCTGCTGGCGGAGCGTCACCGCGCCGAGGATGTCACGGTGATCACCCAGGACGCGCTGCTGGCCGCCTTCTCGAAGATCCTCAACGCGCTCACCCTCGCCCTAGTCGGGATCGCCTCGGTCTCGCTCGCGGTGGCCGGGGTCGGGATCATGAACGTGATGCTGGTCTCGGTCACCGAGCGGCGGGCGGAGATCGGGCTCCTGAAGGCGCTGGGGGCGGCCAACCGGCAGGTGCTGGCGGCGTTCCTCGCCGAGGCGGTGCTCCTCGCAAGCTGCGGAGGCGTGGCAGGGCTCGCGGTCGGCGCCGGTGCGGTGCGCGTGTTCGTGAGCCTCTACCCGAGCTTTCCGGCTTCCCCGCCCGCGTGGGCGATCGCCGCAGCGTTCGCGTTGTCGTTCGCGGTGGGCGTGGGCTTCGGCGTGTGGCCCGCCCGCCGTGCAACACGACTCGACCCAGTCGCGGCGCTCGCGAGGCGGTAGCCATGGAGACGATCGAGCTGGTCCGCTTCGTGCTGGGCGCCCTCACCGGCCACCGGCTACGCTCGGTGCTCTCCGCGCTCGGGGTGGCGATCGGCGTGGCCGCGGTCGTGCTGCTCACCTCGCTGGGGGAAGGGACGCGCCAGTACATCGTGCGGCAGTTCTCCCAGTTCGGGACCAACCTAATGGAGATCAACCCGGGCAAGGTGAAGACGTTCGGGTTTGCGGGTGCGTTCGGCGGCACGACCCAGAGGCTCACCATCGACGACGCCGAGTCGTTGCGGCGGCTCCCGGGTGTTGCGGAGGTCGTGGCGGCCACATTCGGGCAGGCGAGGGTGGAGGCCGGCGAGCGAGGCCGCAGCGTGTTCGTCTACGGCGTCACCCACGAGCTTCCGGCGGCGTGGACGGTCACCGTCGCGCAGGGGAGCTTCCTCCCCGAGATGGACCCTCACCGGCAGGGATCGTTCGTAGTGCTGGGGCCCAAGCTCGCCCGCGAGTTGTTCGGTACGGTCTCGCCGCTCGGGCGCCGGGTGCGCATCGGGAGCTGGAGCTTCCTTGTGATCGGCGTGATGGAGGCCAAGGGGCAGCTGCTGGGCTTCGACATCGATGACGTGGCGTACATCCCGGTGGCCACCGCGATGAACCTCTTCAACCAGACCCAGCTGATGGCCATCGACGTGGTGACGCGCAGCACCGAGGCGATTCCGGGCGTGGTGTCGGGCATCAAGGCCGTGCTCGCGGCTCGCCATCGCGGTGAGGAGGACTTCACCGTCACCACCCAGACCGAGATGCTCGACACCTTCGGCCGCATCATCGGGATCATCACCGCGGCGGTCACGGCGATCGCCGGGATCTCGCTGTTCGTGGGCGCGATGGGGATCCTCACGATCATGTGGATCTCGGTGCACGAGCGCACCGGGGAGATCGGGTTGCTGCGCGCGCTCGGCGTAACCGAGCAGGGTGTGCAGCGGCTGTTCCTGCTGGAGGCGGCGCTGCTGGCGATGACCGGAGGCATCGCCGGCATCGGGTTCGGCTTCGGGGTGCAGGTACTGGCACGGGCGTTCGTGCCGGGGCTGCCTCTCGCAACGCCGGTCGGGGCGGTCGTCGCCGCCCTCACGATGAGTTTCGTCGTGGGGATCGCGGCCGGCGTGATCCCCGCCCGCCACGCGGCCGCCCTCGATCCCGTGGACGCGCTCCGAGCCGAGTAGACTTGCTTGTTGCGCGCAGCAGCGCGCCGCAGGCTCGCCGAGCTATTGTTCCACGGCTCGGGTCGCAACAGTGTCAGCCTTCCGCGAGGCGTTGGACCCAGTCGATGAGCTGCTGCAGGGCCGCGGGCGCGGCGTCCTCGCCGACGGTGACCGCCCGCTCCGTACCCTCCTGCTCGACGGTGACTGTGTAGACGAAGCGGTCGGCGCCTCGCGGGGGCGCAGAAGGCCTCGAGGTGACACGATCGAGGGCGGCGGCCTCCACCAGGCGACGAAGCTCCTCCGCGCGCTCGGGGGCGAGGGTCGCCGCGTCCGCGGTGAACGTCCTCCGGATGTTGGCGAAGCCCCCGGTCCGCTCGAGTCTCACGCGCATGGCGGCCTTTAGAGTACGCCGACCGTCGTCCAGGCGGCGCGCACCGCCGAGGCGACCGGGCTCCTCCTGCCGAAAAGCTCGCCGGCCACCGCGGCCGTGAGCTGCGCGGCGGCCTTGAAGTCCGATTCGGGGTGCAGGCGATCCCGCAGGGTGACGTACCAGACGTGGCCCGCCTTCTCCCAGGCGTAGCCTCCGATGGCGGTGGCCGCGAGGTAGAACGCGCGGTTGGGGATCCCGGAGTTGATGTGCACGCCGCCGTTGTCGTCGGTCGTCTCGACGTAGTGCGCCATGTCGGCGGGCTGCGGATCCTTGCCGATGAGGGGGTCGTCGTACGCGGTCCCCGGCGCCGCCATCGAGCGCAGCGCCTTCCCGTTGATCGCGGAGGTGAACAGCCCATCGCCGATGAGCCAGTCGGCCTGCGCGGCCGTCTGGCCCAGCGAGCGCTGTTTGACGAGAGAGCCGAACACATCGGAGAACGACTCGTTGAGCGCGCCCGGCTGGTCCGCGTAGGCGAGCCCAGCCTCGTACTGCGTGACGCCGTGCGTCAGCTCGTGGCCGATCACGTCGATCGCCTTCGTGAAGCGTTGGAAGATCTTCCCGTCGCCGTCGCCGTAGACCATCTGGCTGCCGTCCCAGAACGCGTTGTCGTAGGCGACCCGGTAGTGAACGCTGGAGACGAGCGGCATCCCACGGTCGTCGATCGAGTTGCGCCCGTAGACGTCGTGGTAGAGGTCCCAGGTCGCGCCCGAGCCGTCGTACGCCTCGTTGCCGGCGACGTCCTCCGCGGGGCCCTGGCCCTCGCTGCGCACCAGCCTGCCGGGGAGCTGCGAGCCGCCACCGGCGTCGTACACGGTGCGCTGCCTGCCCTCCGCAGCCAGCGCCGTCGCGGTGGCGATGTCGCCCAGCAGCTCGCGCCGGCCGCGGATCCGCTCGGAAATCGCGAGGACCTGCATGGCCCAGGCGCGCTGCTCGGGGGTGCCGCGCTCGACGATCGCGCGCAGGATGTGGGGCGGCAGGATGCAGGCGATCGGGTGGAACCCCTCGCGTGTGCGGCGCGCCGGAACCCCCCCGTGTGGTGCCGTCGTCATGTTCAGTCTCCCATCCCGGCCGCAGGCGCGAGGCGGACCGTCGTGCGTGTCCGGTCTCGGCCGGCCCTCCGGGCTCGCAACAGGTCTAGCGCCCGGCGGCGGTCGCGTCAAGGGCGCGCGGGCCATCGCCTACACTGTCGGTGTGACTCTGCAGTCGGCCGAGGAGAGGTTACGCGGCGCCTGGCTGGGCGTGACGTTGGGCGTGGTCGTGCTCCTGCAGCTCGTCGTGGTCAACTTCTGGCCGCGCTTCGAGAGCCCCAACGAGCGCGGACGGGTCTACCAGGCGCTCGCCGTGGTCACCCGCGGCACCCTTGAGATCTCCCCGGAGGTCGAGCGCTTCGGCGGCATGGAGGATCTCGCCTCCGCCGGCGGGCGCATCTTTCCGAACAAGGCCCCGGGGATGCTCCCGCTCCTGCTGCCCGGCGCGTTCCTGGCGGAGCGCCTTGCCGGCAATGATCCTGAGTCCACATTGCGTTTGGCCCTGGTGCTCGGGAGGCTCCTCGCCGCCGGTGCGCCGTTCGTCCTCACGGTCCTCCTGCTTGCGCGGGTCGCGTCCGTCCGCTCTCCCGCCGGCGGGGCGGTGATTGTCGCGGCGTTCGCCCTCGCCACCCCGGCGCTGGCCGCCGCGCTGCTGCTGTTCTCGCACGCGCTGACGGCTTGCCTGCTGCTGGCGGCGTACCTGTTGCTGTTCGGCTCGAGGCGGGCGGGCGTACGGTGTGGTTTCCTCGCCGGGGTGCTCCTCGCGTGGGCTTCAGTCTCGGAGTATCCGGTCGCGCTGCCGGCCGCCGTGCTCGCGCTCGCGGCCGTGCATCGCCTGGGCCGGTGGGGCAGCTTCGGGATGACCGCCGGTGGCGCCCTGCCGCTCATTCTTCTCGGCCTCTACAACGCCTCCTGCTTCGGCTCGCCGTTCGCGCTCGCCTCCGCGCACTCCAGCTACGGGTCGTTTGCAGCGCTGGGGGCGCAGGGACTCTCCGGGGTTTCCTGGCCACGCGCGTCGGCGCTCGTGGGGCTGCTCGTCTCGCCGAGCCGCGGGCTGCTTGTGTGGGCGCCGGTCGCGGCTCTGGCACTGGTCGGGGTGCTCCGGCGGGGCGCGTGGTGGAGGGAGGACATCGCCGCGCGGCTGGCGCTCGTGGCGGCGCCGGCAGTGCTCCTGATCGCCATGTCCGGCTACCGGAACTGGCACGGGGGGTGGTTTCCCGGCCCCCGCTACCTGCTGGCCGTGCTGCCGCTGATCTGCCTGCTGGCGGCCGACGGCGCCGAGACGGTGCTGCGCCGCGGCTGGGGACGTGCACTCGTCGCCCTCGGAGCGCTGTGGGGGTGGCTCCAGGTCTGGCCGGTCCTCGCAAGCTTCCCTTTCCCGCCCGAAGACTACCCGGTCCCGTTCGTCACGCTCGCGCAGAAGCTGCTGGGCGGCGGCATCCGGGTGCCGTCGTGGCTGCCGCCCCCCCTGCTGCAGCCGGTCCTTGGGGTGCTCGGGGCGGCGGCGATGGCGCTGCTCCTGCTGCTGGCTACACCGGGTGGCCGCCCAGTCGAGTGGCTCGTTGCGCTGGTGCTGCTGCTCGGCGCGCTGCTGCTCGTGGGAAACGTCCGCCCGCCGTCGACCTGGCAGTCGTCGCTCGAGCTGGCGGTGATCCACGACGTGTACGCCGGCGGCCCGAAGGGCACCCTGGAGGAGCTGTTGCCGCGCGCGGACACACCGGATCGGCGGGCGAAGCTCGAGAGCTGGATCGCCGTCCGGGACGGCACGCCCGGTCGCTGAGGCCGGCCGACGTGAGGCTCGTCGCTGGCAAAGCCCCGATCGAGCCGCTATAGTGACGCGACCTTGTGCCACCGTGCGGTTGAACCCCTGAGGAGGCAGCCCGATGAGCTCGTCGCTCCTGCGCACCAAGCCGCTGACCCTGGTCCTGCAGGAAACCTCCGATGAGAAGCACGGGCTCAAGCGGGCGCTCGGGCGCTGGGACCTGGTGGCCATCGGCATCGGCTGCATCATCGGGGTGGGGATCTTCGTGCTGCCGGGGGTCGAGGCCGCCAACCATGCCGGGCCCGGCATCATCCTCTCCTTCGTGATCGCTGCCTCCGCCTGCGCCTGCGCGGCGCTCTGCTACGCCGAGCTGGCGGCGATGATCCCAGTGGCGGGCAGCGCCTACACCTACGGCTACGCCACCCTGGGCGAGCTGGTCGCCTGGATCATCGGCTGGGACCTGATCCTGGAGTACATGGTGGGTGCGAGCCTGGTGGCCATCGGGTGGTCCGCCTACCTTGTGAACCTGATCAACCACCTGCTCCAGCCGATGGGGATGACCCTGCCGCACGCCTGGTGCACGCCACCCTGGGTGCCCGCGGGCCAGACACCCGGCATCCTCAACCTGCCGGCGGTACTGATCATCGCGATGCTGACGTGGCTCTTGGTGCGCGGGATCAAGGAGAGCGCGCGCGTCAACCTGACGATGGTCATCATCAAGGTCACGGTGATCCTGATCTTCATCGGGCTGACCGCCTGGTACGTCAACCCCACCAACTGGAAACCGTTCATGCCCTTCGGATTCAAGGGGGTGGTGACCGCGGCCGCGATCATTTTCTTGGCCTACGTGGGGTTCGACGCGGTTTCCACCACCGCGGAGGAGGCGATCAACCCCCAGCGCGACATGCCAATCGGGATTATGGGCTCGCTCGCAGTGGCGACGATCCTGTACGTGGCGGTGGCGGCGATCATGACCGGTGTGGTGCCATACAAGCAGCTCAATGTGGCCGACCCGGTGGCGCTGGTCCTCAACGTGCTCAACATGCCGTGGGCCTCGGTGGTCGTGAGCGTCGGTGCCCTTGCCGGGATCACCAGCGTGCTGCTGGTGCTCCTGCTCGGCCAGCCGAGGATCCTGTTCGCGATGTCCCGCGACGGCCTGCTCCCACCGCTGATGTCCAAGGTGCACGAGCGCTTTCGCACCCCTTACCTCACGACCATCATCACGGGAACGGTGGTGGCGGTCTCCTCGGCGCTCACGCCGATCAACGTCGTGGCCGAGCTGTGCTCGATCGGGACCCTGTTCGCGTTCGTGATCGTCTCGGCCGGCGTGCTGGTGCTGCGGCGCACGAGGCCTGAGGTTGAACGGCCGTTCACGGTACCGGCGTACCCGGTGATCCCGATCCTCGGCATCGTGCTGTGCGGCTACCTGATGGCCAGCCTGCCGCTGGTGACCTGGCTGCGCTTCCTCGTGTGGCTGGTGATCGGCCTCGTGATCTACGCCGGCTACAGCTTCCGTCACAGCAAGCTCGCGTAGGGGCGCGTCCGAGGGCGGCCGTCCTCCCCTACCTGGCGAGTCGCGCTGATGGTGCAGGAGGGGAAGCACCCCGTGGCAGTGACGTTGCAGGACGACGTCACCGAGGAAGTCTCCACGGTGGTGGTCGAGGTCACCGTCCCCAGCAGGGCATTCCTGAGTCGCAGCGGGCCTTGACGCGGTGGCTCGGTGGACCTGCATAGCGACGGTCCCACCGCGTATACTGCGCGGGTGAGTGAACCGGGCACGCTGTTCTCGCACCGCACCTTCTCCGAGTTCGACCTCCCGCCCCAGATCCGGCAGGGCCTCGCCGACGCCGGCTTCGACCGCTGCACCCTGGTCCAGGCCGAGGTGCTGCCGCTGTCCCTCGCCGGCCGCGATGTGGCGGCCCAGGCGCAGACCGGGACCGGAAAGACCGCCGCCTACCTGGTCACGATCTTCAACAAGCTGCTGGCTGCGCCGGCCCCCGAGCCGCGCGAGCCGCGGGCGCTGGTCATTGCGCCGACCCGCGAGTTGGTGGTTCAGGTGGCGGCCGACGCCGAGAAACTCGGGGCCCACACGGGCCTCGTGACCGAGGCGGTTTTCGGCGGTATGGAGTACCGCGAGCAGCGGGAAGAGCTCAGGCGCGGCGTGGACCTGCTGGTCGGCACCCCCGGCCGCCTGCTCGACTACCTGCGCCAGGGCGTGACGTCGCTGCGCCGCGTACAGGTCTTCGTGGTGGACGAGGCGGACCGCATGTTCGACATGGGGTTCATCGACGACCTGCGGGAGATTACCCGCCGGTTGCCTGCGCCTGGCAGGCGGCAGACGATGTTCTACACCGCCACGCTCTCCAACCGCGTGCTCCAGCTCGGTTTCTCCGAGATGCGGGACCCCGCCGAGATCGTGGTCAACCCGGAGGAGATCACCCCCGACCGGCTCGAGCAGGCGCTCTACCACGTGGGCTCGCGGGAGAAGTTTTCGCTGCTGCTGGGCCTGCTGGCGCGCGAGGGGTGCGAGCGCACGATGATCTTCGTCAACACCCGCGAGGAGGCGCGCCGGCTCGTGGAGCGCCTCGAGCGCCACGGCTACCACGCCCGCGGCCTCACCGGCTCGGTGATCCAGACGCGGAGGCTAAAGGTGCTCAACGATTTCAAGGAGGGCACATTGCCGATCCTGGTGGCCACCGACGTGGCCTCGCGCGGGCTCCACATCGAGGGCGTCTCCCACGTGATCAACTACGACCTCCCGCAGGACCCCGAGGACTACATCCACCGGGTTGGCAGGACCGCGCGGGTCGGGGCCGAGGGGAAGGCGATCTCCCTGGCGTGCGACAACTTCGTCTACTCGCTTCCGGCGATCGAGAAGCTGCTGGGCGCGGATATCCCGGTACAGCAACCCGACAACGCGCTGTTCCTGCCGGTGCAGCCGCGTCCCCGCCCGGAGGCCCACCCGCACCCCCGCGAGCAGGCGGCGACAGGCGACCCGTCGGAGCCTCGGACGAAACGGCGCCGGCGCCGCGGCGACCGCCCCGGCCGCGGTGGCGCCGGGGGCGCACCCTCTCCGTCGGGTTGACCGCAGGCGGCCGGCCGCCCTCGGGGCGTGACCCCCGCCAGCGACGAGGCACCGGGGCCGCAGCCTTCCTAGAGGCGGCGCGGACCGCCGAGCACCCGAGCGGGCAGTGTTATGACCGCCTTGACGAGGCCCAGCACGCCCTCGACCGCGATACCGAGGAGGCGGAACGGCAGGAGCAGCAGCCAGACGAGGGGGTAGAGCACCAGCGCCAGCAGCGCCAGCGGCCAGCACAGCACCAGCAGGATCAGCCAGAGGAGAAACTTGCCCATCGCCCCACCTCCGCGGTGCGCCGCTGCATTCGATACGTGGCCCGGAGCGGAGGGTTTCGGGTCACCCGGTCCTTGACACCACCCCAGTGGCCGGTGTACCCAGGGTGGAGGCTTGGAACGCACGCCACGAGTCCACCGTCCTGCACAAGGGAGGCGCCGCGATGCCCGAGATCCGCTTGAACCCCGTCACCGGCGACTGGGTCATCATCGCCACCGAGCGCGCCCGCCGCCCGGAGGAGTTCACCCAGAAGAGGCACAAGGCGCCGCTTCGGGCGTTCGAGGCAGGATGCCCGTTCTGTCCGGGCAACGAGGCGCAGACGCCCGAGGAGCAGTTCCGCGTGCCGGCCCAGGGTGGGGGTTGGCTGGTGCGCTCGGTGCCCAACCGTTTCGCCGCCCTCACACCCGAGGGGCACGTCCATCGCCACGTGAACGGCTTCCGCACCTTCCTCGATGGCGTGGGCCTCCACGAGGTCATCGTCGAGACCCCGGCCCACGACATGACGATGGCCAAGCTCCCGGTTTCTCACGTGGAGCAGATCCTGCACGCGTACGGGAACCGCATCCGTGCGTTCTACAAGGACCGCCGCATCGAGCACGTGATCCTGTTCAAGAACTACGGCGAGGCCGCCGGCACCTCGCTCATCCATCCGCACTCCCAGATCGTTGGCATGCCGGTGCTCCCCAACCAGCTGCGCGCCCGCCTGGAGGAGGCGGTGCGGCACTGGGGCAACGCGGGGGAGTGCCTGTACTGCCGGACACTCCAGGCGGAGCTGCACGACGGCACGCGGATGCTCGCGGAGAACGCCTCGTTCGCCGCCTTCGTACCGTATGCGGCGCTCTCTCCGTTCCACGTCTGGTTCTTCCCGAAGCACCACAGCGCCTATTTCGGCGACGCCACGGACAGCCAGCTCGCCGACCTGACGGCGGTGTTGCGGGAGGTGCTCGCCAGGCTTTACGTCGGCCTCGAGGACCCCGACTACAACTACGTAATCCGCTCGCTTTCGCCGCAGGAGGGCGCGGTGAAGTACTTCCACTGGTACATCTCGCTCATCCCCCGGGTGACCAAGTCCGCGGGGTTCGAGCTCGGCACGGGGATGTTCATCAACACGGCACTGCCCGAGAGGAGCGCAGAGTTCCTGCGCAGCGTGAGGCTGCCCGCCTGAAGCGCTAACGCCCGCCTGTTACTTCCTTCCCACCGGCAGCAACACCAGCGGCTGCTCGTCGCTGGCCGTTTGGAGCACCGCGGCGAGCTTGGCGTCGTCGAAGGCGCCCACCACCGTCGTTCCCAAGCCGAGGGCGCCGGCCTGCAGAGCCAGGTTCTCCGCGGCGGCGCCCGCCTCGATCGCCACGTACCGGGTTGCCCGCGCCCGGTACTTCCTGGCGGTCCGCGCCTCCACGGCGGTGACTGCGACGATCGCGGGGGCCTGGCCCACCCAGCCTTGCCGGCACGCCGCGACCACCTCGGGCCGCCGGTCGGCAGCGGCGCCCGGAACGAGGTCGTGCGAGGCGGGTCGGTAGCGGTAGACGCCCGGCGCGAGACCGGTGACGTTCCCGGCCACTAGGAGCAGCTCGAGGGGGTAGAGCGCGCCGGCCGACGGCGCCGTGCGGCGGCCCTTCTCGTCGGTCACGCCCTGCGCGGCCCACAACAGCTGGCCGGCCTCGGCGAGGGTCAGGGGCTGGGCGGAGAAGGCGCGCAGCGAGCGCCGCCCCTTCAGCGCCTGCTCGACCAACACCCCGCTCGCCTCCTTGGGCGGCGCCAGCTTGATCGCGTGCTCCGCCGCGGAGTCCTGCGCCGGTGCCGGTGATGCGGCTGCGAGGGCGAGAACGAGCGCGCTCAGGCCGGCGGCGGAGAGGGGAGCTTGCAACGTCCTCATCGTCATCGCCATGTCCTCCGCTGTTGGCGTGAGTGTAGTCCCGTCGCGGCCCGCTGCGTCCACCGCCGGGAAACTCGTGACCGCACCGGGGGACAGCTTCGGGCATTGTTGTGCAGGTCCATCCAGTCCCTCCAGCCTGCGGGTTTCGCCACCCACAGCATGCCGGAAGTGGCTCGGATGGACCACTCCTGTCACTGAACAACGTGGTGAGATTTCACACCTAGTCAACCAGGAGCGCACCGTCGTCAGCCGGCACCGGAACGAGGGAGCGATGTACTAGCCGGCTCGCCAATTCCGAGTCCAGAGCGAGAGCTGGGAAGGCCACTGGCGCATGCAAACTCGCGCCGATCACCGAGCCAAGTTGTTGCCACGGTTTGGGTACCTCGACCGTGGCCTTGAGCCCCTGCTAGAATCCCGGCGTTGCTGTCGCCAGCGGAGGGAGCGGCATGTCTGAGACGCTGATGCGAGCGTGGGAGAGGCCTTTCTGCGGCAGCCTGCGCGCCGCGGACGTCGGGCGGCGCGTGGAGCTGGTCGGATGGGTGCGGCGCCGCCGCAACCTGGGCGGGATCGTGTTCGTGGATCTGCGCGACCGCGAGGGGTGGGTGCAGGTGCTGATGCGCGACGAGCTGCGCGAGGCTGGGGAGAGGCTCTCCCAGGAGGATGTCATCCGCGTCGTGGGCACGGTGGCGCGACGCTCCGCCGAGACCGTCAACCCCGAGATGCCCACCGGCGAGGTCGAGGTGCTGGCCGAGACGGTCGAGCTGCTCACCACCGCCGAGACGCCGCCGTTCGTGGTGGAGGACCGGGTCAACGCCTCTGAGGAGCTGCGCCTGCGCTACCGCTACCTAGACTTGCGGCGGCCCGAGATGATGGCCACGGTACTGTTGCGCGACCGCATCACGTTCGCCATTCGTGAATATTTTCACAATATAGGGTTCGTGGACGTCGAAACCCCGATCCTGACACGGTCCACCCCCGAGGGGGCGCGCGACTTCCTGGTCCCGGCGCGCCTGTCGCGCGGCACGTTCTACGCGCTGCCGCAGTCGCCGCAGCTGTTCAAGCAGCTCCTGCAGGTCGCCGGCCTGGGGCGCTACATCCAGATCGCGCGCTGCTTCCGCGACGAGGCGCTGCGCGCCGAGCGCCAGCTCGAGTTCACGCAGGTGGACGTCGAGGCCTCCTTCGTCGAGGAGGAGGACATCTTCACGCTCATCGAGGGGCTGTTCGCGCACGTCTTCCCGATCGCGGGGATCACGCCGCCGGCGAGCTTCCCGCGCCTGAGCTACGGGGAGGCGATGGAGCGCTTCGGCAGCGACAAGCCGGACATGCGCTTCGGGATGGAGCTGGTCGAATTGGGCGCGGCCGCCAGCGGGTGCGCGTTCGAGGCGCTGCGCTCGGCGGCCCGGACCGGGCGCGTGAAGGGGCTGGTTGTGCCGGGAGGGGCCTCGTTCTCGCGCAAACAGCTCGACGAGCTGTCCGATCTCGTCAAGCCCTACGGCGCCCCCGGCGTGCTGTGGTTCCGCAAGACCGCGGAAGGGTACGGCTCGCCCGCGAGGAAAACGCTCGGGGACGAGGGCATCGCGGCGTTCCTCGCGGTCGCCGGCGCCGGCGAAGGCGACCTTCTGGTGGCCGTGGGCGGGGCGCCCAGAGTGGTCTTTGCCTCCCTGGGCGCGCTGCGCGTGGAGCTGGCGCGCAGGCTCGGCCTCGTCCCGAAGGACGCACACGCCTTCGTATGGGTGACCGAGTTTCCGCTCCTCGAGTGGGACGAGGAGACCAAGCGCTTCTACGCGAGCCACCACCCGTTCACCTCGCCCAGGCCCGAGGACGCGGACAAGCTCGAGAGCGACCCAGGGGCGGTGCGGGCGCGTGCCTACGACGTGGTGATGGACGGCGTGGAGCTGGGCGGCGGGTCGATCCGCATCCACGACCCGGCGCTGCAGCGCAGGATGTTCACGGCGCTCGGGATCGACGAGGCGCAGGCGAGGCACAAGTTCGGCTTCCTCCTCGAGGCGTTCCGCTATGGCGCGCCGCCGCATGGGGGGCTGGCCCTCGGCCTCGACCGCATGGTGATGCTGATGGCGGGGCGCGACTCGATCCGGGATGTGATCGCGTTCCCCAAGACCACGGCCGGCAACTGCCTGCTCACCGACGCCCCCAACACGGTGGACGCCGAGCAACTCCGCGAGCTGCACATCGCGCTGATTTAGCGACTAGGTGTGAAATCTCACCAGGTTGTTCAGTGACAGGAGTGGTCCGTCCGAGCCACTTCCGGCATGCTGTGGGTGAGGAAACCTGCAGCATGGGAGGAGGGCAGGATGGCCCTGCTCCCGGAGGGCGACGCCCACCGCGGCTCGGTGTCGATCTTCCTCGCGGCCAAGGGCCTCGACGACCGCATCACCCCGCCGATCAAGTGCCAGTTCCTCATCAGCATCCCCAACGACAAGCCGTTCGCCGCCCTGGGCCAGGTCGCGAGCTACACCTTACATGGTGCTGATGGCGCGCCGTCCGCAGACCGTGGCGGTGAGCGTCCGCGACGACGTGGCCCAGCTGGAGTCGACGGTCACCGCCCTCTTCACCGTGAGCGAACGGAATACCGGGGCGACGATCCAGGGACGGCAGATGTAGGGTGCAGGGGCGCGCTATCGGTGCGTCCCCCCGGTGGCGGGAAGGTGACCGGCGACCTCTCCACCCAGTGCGACCCATCGCCACCGGGTTCTGCTATCGTGGCGTCTATCCGGGGCGTCCTGGAGGAGGGAGGCTGGCATAAACCAAGCGCTCAGGCCGGTGCGGTACGACGTCAGCCTGCTTACCGAGGACGATCTCTTCCTCTTCAACGAGGGGAGCCACTTCACCCTCTGGGAGAAGCTGGGCTCGCACGCGATCACCGCCGGCGGCACCGAGGGCGTGTACTTCGCAGTGTGGGCCCCGGACGCCGAGCGGGTCGCGGTGACCGGCGACTTCAACGGCTGGAACAAGGGGAGCCACCTCCTCGGATCGCGCGGCCAGTCCGGGATCTGGGAGGGGTTCATCCCGGGGATCGGCAAGGGGGCGGTGTACAAGTACCACGTCCGCTCGCGCTTCCGCGGCTACCGGGCGGACAAAGCGGACCCCTACGCCCTGCTCAACGAGACCCCGCCCAAGACCGCCTCCGTCGTGTGGGACCTGGGCTACACCTGGGGCGACAAAGAGTGGATGAACGGCCGTGCCGCCCGCAACCGGCTGGACGCCCCGATGTCGACCTACGAGGTGCACCTTGGCTCCTGGATGCGGGTGCCGGAGGAGGACAGCCGGTGGATGACCTACCGCGAGATGGCGCCGAAGCTCGCGGAGTACGTCGCCGGGACCGGCTTCTCCCACGTGGAGTTCATGCCGGTGATGGAGCACCCGTTCTACGGCTCCTGGGGCTACCAGATCACCGGATTCTTCGCGCCGACGAGCCGCTACGGCACCCCCCAGGACTTCATGTTCCTGGTGGACACCTTGCACCGCGCCGGCATCGGCGTGATCCTGGACTGGGTGCCATCGCACTTCCCGTCCGACGAGCACGGCATCGCCTACTTCGACGGCACGCACCTGTACGAGCATGCCGATCCCCGCCAGGGGTACCACCCCGACTGGGGCAGCTACATCTTCAACTACGGCCGCAAGGAGCTCTCGAGCTTCCTGGCCTCGAACGCGCTTTTCTGGCTGGAGAAGTACCACGCGGACGGACTGCGCGTGGACGCGGTCGCCTCGATGCTCTACCTCGACTACTCGCGCAAGGAGGGGGAGTGGGTGCCAAACGCCTTCGGCGGGAGGGAGAACCTGGACGCCATTGCGTTCCTGCGCCGGTGCAACGAGGAGGTGTACCGGCGCCACCCCGACGTCCAAATGATCGCCGAGGAATCCACCGCCTGGCCGATGGTCTCGCGCCCGACGTACGTGGGGGGCCTCGGCTTTGGGCTGAAGTGGGACATGGGCTGGATGCACGACACCCTCGACTACATGCGCCGCGACCCCGTCCACCGCAAATTCCACCAAGACCAGCTCACCTTCCGCCAGCTCTACGCGTTTCACGAGAACTTCGTGCTGCCGCTGTCCCATGACGAGGTAGTGCACGGGAAGGGCTCACTGCTCGGCAAGATGCCGGGGGACGACTGGCAGAAGTTCGCCAACCTGAGGCTGCTGCTCGCCTACATGTGGGCGCAGCCGGGCAAGAAGCTGCTGTTCATGGGAGGTGAGATCGGCCAGTGGCGCGAGTGGCACCACGACGAGAGCCTGGACTGGCACCTCCTGCAGTACGCACCCCACGAAGGCGTGCGCAGGCTCGTGTCGGACGTCAACCGCGTGTACCGGTCCGAGCCCGCGCTGTACGAACGCGACTGCGACCCGGCCGGTTTCGAGTGGGTGGACTGCGCCGACTGGCAGGGGAGCGTGCTCTCGTTCCTCCGCAAGGGAAAGGGCAGCGATGCGGTGCTGGTGGTCTGCAACTTCACCCCCGTCCCCCGGGTCGGCTACAGGATCGGCGTGCCGTTCGGCGGGACGTGGCGCGAGCTCCTCAACACCGACGGCCAGGAGTACGGAGGCAGTGGCATGGGCAATCTCGGCGGCGTGGTCGCCGAGGCGGTCCCGACGCACGGCCGGCCGTTCTCGTTGAACCTCGCCGTGCCGCCGCTCGCCGCGGTGTTCCTCAAGGGTGAGGGGCCGCAGGGGTGATCGCGGGGTTTGCGTCACCGCTGCAAATGGGTCACAATCCGCATTCGACGGAGGTTGAAGCTATGACGTACGAGGAAAACATCGGCAAGGCTGCGGGCAAGGTGTGGAACTACCTGAAAGGGCACGGAAAGTCGAGCCTCTCCGGCATCGAGAAGGGCGTGGACGCCCCGCGGGGCGTGGTGTTTATGGCGATCGGTTGGCTGGCGCGCGAGGGGAAGCTCGAGTTCGTCGAGGAGAAGCGCACCACCCAGGTGTCCCTGAGAGAGGGCTGAACGCCGCGCCGCATCGGCGGCCACACGGGGTCCCAGGGCCGCCGCTCGTATCGTCCTCTCCGTTCGATTCACTCGCGGGAGGGTTCTCGTCCTCCGGGTGGCGCCGTGTGCTGGTATTCTTCTCGGGCGGCGCTCATCCGCGCCGACGGCCTGCCGGAGGGGATACCGTGAGACGAGCCATCGCCGTTTCCTGCGCCGTGCTGCTCTGCATCGCCCTTGCGCCGCAGCGCGCCGCTGCGTGCACCAACCTCATCATCACCAAGGGGGCCTCGGCCGACGGCTCCACGATGATCACCTATGCCGCCGACTCCCACGAGTTCTACGGTGAGCTCGTGCTTCGGCCGGGAGGCACCTTCCAGCCGGGCACGATGCGCGACGTCATCGAGTGGGACAGTGGAAAGTTCCTCGGCCGGATCCCCCAGGCGCCGCTCACCTACTGGGTGGTTGGCAACATCAACGAGCACCAGGTCTCGGTGGGCGAGACCACCTTCGGCGGCCGCGAGGAGCTCAAGCCCGACCCGCCCATCGGCATCGACTACGGCTCGCTGATGTACATCGCGCTCGAGAGGGCGAAGACCGCGCGCGAGGCGCTCAAGGTGATGACCGACCTGGTGACCGAGTACGGGTACGCCTCGTCGGGCGAGTCGATCTCCGTCGCGGACCCCAACGAGGCGTGGATCCTCGAGATCCTCGGCAAGGGCAAGGGGGTCAAGGGGGCGGTTTGGGTCGCGCGCCGCATCCCGGATGGCACCATCTCCGCTCACGCGAACCAGCCGCGGATCCGCCGGTTCCCGTTGAACGACCCGGCCACCTGCCTGTACGCCAGGGACGTCATCTCCTTCGCGCGCGAGAAGGGGTGGTTTGCCGGCAAGGACGACGAGTTCTCCTTTGCCGACACCTACGCGCCGCTGAGCTTCGGCGCGCTGCGCGCATGCGAGGCGCGCGTGTGGAGCATGTTCCGGCGCGCCGCGCCCTCCGCGAACCTGTCGATCGACTACGTGAAGGGGGTCCCCGGCGCAACGCCGCTCCCGCTTTGGATCAAGCCCGACAGGAAGCTCGCGGTGGCCGATGCAATGGCGCTCATGCGCGACCACTACGAGGGCACCGAGTTCGACATGACGAAGGACATCGGCGCGGGGCCGTTCGCCTGCCCGTACCGGTGGCGGCCGATGACATTCAAAGTGGACGGCCAGGAGTACGTCCACGAGCGCGCCATCTCTACCCAGCAGACCGGGTTCTCGTTTGTCGCCCAGATGCGCTCGAATCTTCCAGACCCGATCGGGGGGGTGGTCTGGTGGGGCGTAGACGACACGTACTCGACGGTGTGGGCGCCGATGTACTGCGGCATCCGCGAGGTGCCGGCCTCGTACGCTTCCGGGGTCGCGGACCTGCAGCACTTCTCGTGGGATTCCCTGTTCTGGGTGTTCAACTGGGTCGCCAACTACGCGTACTCGCGTTACTCCAACATGATCGTGGACATCCAGCAAGTGCAGCGCGAGCTGGAGGGCCGTTTCCTCGCCGATCAGGCTGGGATCGACAAGGCGGCGCTCGCTCTCTACGCGCAAGCGCCCGACCTCGCCCGTGACTACTTGACGAGGTACTCGGTCGCGCAGGGCGAGTTGGTGCACGCCCGCTGGAAGAAGCTGGGCGAGGACCTGCTCGTCAAGTACATGGACGGCAACGTCAAGGACACCCAGGGGAACATCACGCACCCGAAGTACCCTGACTCGTGGTACCGGGCAATCGTCAAGGACCACGGCGAGGTGATCAAGGTGCGCCCGCTCCCCGGCGAGCAACCCGCGAGCTGAGCGGACACCCTCCTGGTGCCGCTGCGCGTGATGGGCCCGCTCGCCCCCGCGAGCTGGCTTCGCCCCTGCGCGGGCGGAGTCACGCCCACCCACGTGGTGCGCGATGTCAAAGCCCTCGTCGTCTCGCCTTGCGTGGACGAATGACCCCTCGGTCGTTGCCGTCGAGCTTCGGGAGGGGGGTTTCTATTCTGCCGGTGCCGCGGGTGGCAAATGGCTCCGAAGCTCGCGGGCACCACGCGGCGGGATCCGGCGCGAGGTATCGGTGGCGCGAGGAGTCATGCCTTGTGGCGACGAGCGAACACCGAGGAGCCTCGCGCCGGGCCCGCCATGCGTGGTCGCGGGTGCAGGAGTGTGCGGCCGCAGCGGCTGTGGAGACGCAAAACCGCAGGTGGCCACCCGCGGGACCGGCGACAGAAGACCGTCGCGCAGTGAAAAGGGCAAGACGGTCGCGCACCGGGGCGCAATAGCAGAGAAATGAGGAGGGAAAACCGGCGGTTCAAAGCCCGCCTAGGGCCTTCTCTCGACCTCGCCGGTCATCGGGACGAAACGGACGGGGATCACATCGCGCTCCGGGAAGTCGTTCTCGGCCTTGCGGGTGATCACCTTGAGCTGCTGGTAGAACAAGCCCACCGGGATCACTAGGTGCCCGCCGACCGCGAGCTGGTCCAGGAGCGGCTGCGGGATGCGCTCGGGCGCGGCCGTGACCACGATGCCCGCGAACGGCGCCGCCTCCGGCCAACCCGCGTAACCGTCTCCGACGCGGACGTGGACACCCTTCGCGTCGACTGCGGCCAGGCGCCTCTCGGCCTCGCGGGCGAGCGCCCCGCGGATCTCGATGGTGAAGACCTCGCAGCCCATTGCTGCGAGCACAGCGGCCTGGTAGCCGGACCCGGTGCCGACCTCGAGCACGCGGTCGCCCGCCTTGACTTGGAGAAGCTCGGTCATGAGGCCCACGATGTACGGCTGGGAAATGGTCTGTCCTTCGCCGATGGGCAGCGGGTGATCGGCGTACGCCTCGGCCTGCATGTCGACCGGCACGAACAGGTGGCGCGGCACCGCACGAAGCGCCGTCAGCACCGCCTTGTCCCGCACGCCGCGCGCCGCGATCTGGCTGGTGACCATGTCGTCGCGCAACTTCGCCCAGTGGTCGTCCTGGCTGGCCATGTCGCGCCCTCCGCATCCCAACGACCAAACCCCGGCAAGCGCGAGCATCACGAGCAACGAAGGCATCCTCACGACCCGCTCCTCGCCACGAAGACGTCGCGCCCCGCGACCACGGTGCGTACCACATGCGCCTGCAAAATCGCTGCCGCCCCTCCCGCCGCGAGGTCACGGTCGAGGACGCTGAGGTCCGCGGCGGTGCCGGGGGTCAGCGAGCCGCGCCAGCCCTCCTCGAAGGCGGCGTACGCCGTCCAGCTCGTGTACCCGGCCAGCGCCTCGGTGATGGTGAGCGCCTCCGCGGGGTTCCAGCCCCCGGGCGGTGTCCCCTGGGGAGTACGGCGTGTCACCGCGGCCCACATTCCGAGGCGGGGATCCGGGCTCTCGACCGGCACGTCGGAGCCCAGGCACAGCTTCGCGCCGGCCGCGAGCAACGACCGCCAGCGGTAGGCCCAGCTCACGCGTGCCTCGCCCAGGCGCGCCGGGACCCACGGCATGTCGGAGGTGCAGTGGGTGGGTTGCACCGCGGCGATCACGCCGAGGGGCGCGAAGCGCGGGACATCCTTGGGTGTCACGATCTGCGCGTGCTCGATGCGCGGACGCAGGGCGTCGCCGCGCGCGCCCATCTCGCGCTCGTAGATGTCCAGCACCCGCGTCACGGCGGCGTCCCCGATGGCGTGGATGCACGGCTGGAACCCGGCCTTCGCTGCGCGCCGCACCACGTCCGCCAGGCGTTCTTCCGGTGTGACTTCCAGGCCGCGCGTGCCCGGCTCGTCGCTGTAGGACTGCGAGAGCCAGGCGCCGCGGGAGCCGAGCGCACCGTCGGCGTAAAGCTTGACGGCGCGCACCGAGAGCATCCCGTCCCGGGTGGTCTGGGGCCCGGCGGAGAACTCACCGTCGAGGAGCGTGTCGTCGCTACCGTCCAGCATCACGTACACGCGGATCGGGAGGCGTCCTGCTCCGGCGAGCGTGCGCAGCACGGCCAGCTCCTGGCGGCCCGTGCCGGCGTCGTGGATCTCGGTCAGGCCGAAGGAGGCGAGGTGCTGCCCGGCCAGCAGCACGCGCCGCTCGATGTCGGCGGCGGTCGGCGCCGGGACCGCCCGGTCCACCAGCTCCACCGCCGCGTCCACCAGCACGCCGGCGGGTTCCCCGTTCGCATCGCGCAGGATGCATCCGCCCGCGGGGTCCTTCGTGGCGGCGGTGATGCCGGCCGCGGCCATCCCCCGCGCGTTGGTGAGCACAGCGTGGCCGTCCACGCGCCGCAGGAGCACCGGGTGGTCGGGCACCGCCGCGGAGAGCGCCTGGTGGCGGGGGAAGACCTTCTCCGGCCAGAGGTTTTGATCCCAGCCGCGGCCCAGGACCCAGGTGCCGGCAGGCACCTTGGCCGCGGCGGCCTTGACTCGCGCCACCAGCGCTTCGAAGGTGGCGGTCTCGCGCAGGTCCACCTGCTCGAGGGCCGCACCGTAGCCGACGAGGTGACCGTGGCCCTCGGTGAAGCCCGGGTAGACGTTGGCGCCTCCCAGCTCCACCACCTCGGCGGCCGACTGCCGCCATGGCCGCGCGCCGTCTGGCGGCACGAGCGTGACGATGCGCCCACCCTCCACGGCGATCTCGAGGCGCTGCGGACCGGACGGGGTGTGCACGACAGCGCCAACGAAGAGCCGGTCGCAGCGTGGGGCCTGCGAGCAGGCGACGCTCAGCGCCGCCCCGACCGACAACGCGAGCACGAGTCGAAGCACAGGGATACTTTAGCGGTGCACGGGCGCCGGGGCAACGGGAAGGGGTATGCTCTGGTCCCCAGGGAGGCTCCTTCATGTCCGACAAGACCATCACCCGCCGGGAGCTCATCGCGACGACGGCCAAGGTGGCCGCGGTCGCCAGCGTAGTGAGGCCGGTCGCGGGAGGGGTCCCCCAGGCCACTGCCGCGGGGCGGCCCGTCGCGGTCGCGTCCGCCAACGGTCTGGCCGCGGTCAAGGTAGCCGTCGAGCGGATGGTGGCGGGGATGCCCCCGGTCGAGGCCGCAGTGGCCGGGGTCGCTATTCCGGAGGCGGATCCGGACGACGTCACCGTCGGCTACGGCGGTCTGCCCAACGAGGAGGGTGTCGTCCAGCTCGACGCCGCGGTGATGGACGGGACGCTCATGCGGGCCGGGGCGGTGGCCTCCATCGAGCGCATCATGCACCCCGCGCAGGTCGCGCTCGCAGTCATGCAGCGGACAAATCGGGTGCTGATCGTCGGGGAGGGGGCCCTCAAATTCGCGCGCGCCCACGGCTTCCAGGAGCAGAACCTGCTCACCGAGCGGTCGCGCAAGATCTGGCTGTACTGGAAGGAGAAGGCCTCACAGAAGGACGACTGGCTCGCGGGCGCGGGGGAAGCGGATGACCCCGACATCCAGTGGTTCATCAAGAAGTACGGCGACACCTACTTCCGCCCCACCGGCACGATCCACCTCTCGGCCTGCTCGGGGTCCGGGCAGATCGGGTGTTGCACCACGACCTCGGGGCTGTTCTTCAAGATCCCCGGCCGCGTCGGCGACTCGCCCCTCGTCGGGTGCGGCCTGTACTGCGACTCCGAGGTCGGCTCGGCGGGCGGGACGGGACACGGCGAGAGCAACATCGTCTCCGTGGGCGCCCACACCCTCGTGGAGTCCATGCGGCAGGGGAAGTCTCCCGAAGCCGCGTGCCTGGCGACGCTCGAGCGGGTGGTGCGCAACACGCGCGTGGACTACCTGCGCGACGAGAAGGGACGCCCCAGGAACAACCTCTCGCTCTACGCGCTCAACCGCGCGGGCGAGGTGGGCGCCGCCGCGCTCTGGGCTGGCGCGAAGTACGCCGTGTGCCGGGCTGGGTCGGAGCCGGAGCTGAAGGAGAGCGCTTACCTCTTCAAGCGCGAGAAGACATGAAGGGGCAGATGCAGGCAAGAGGCCATAGGCAAACGGGCAAAAGACAATGGATGAGGATCTCCACATCACTCCCGGAGGATTCGCGTCGAGAGGCAGGCCGGCCCGTCGCGAGACGCCGCCTGAATCCGCCTTGGCCCACTCGGGCCTGTTACCTGACCCCTCACGCCTACTTCTGATCGAGGGCCGCGCGCAGCTCGCGCGCCAGAGTGACCATGTCGAAGGGCTTCTGCAGGAAGCGCAGGGCACCCTCACGAACGCCGCGGCGGACCGCCTCGTCCTCCGCGTAGCCGGACATCACGATCACGCGCAGACCCGGCCACTTCTGCCGCATGTCGTTCGCCAGCTCGCCGCCGTGCATGCCCGGCAGCAGGAGATCGGTGAGCAGGAGATCAAAACCCTGCCCGGGGGGCAGCTTCACGACATCTTCGGCGCTCGCGGCGGCGGTCACGTCGTAGCCCAGCATCGAGAGGATCTGCCGGAGCCCCTCGCGGGCGCCCGGCTCGTCCTCCACGAGGAGCACGCGCTCACCGCGTGAGTGGGGCGCCATGACCAACATCGCAGCGGGCTCCGGGGCGCGGTGGACGGGCTCGGAGCTGTGCAGCGGGAGCGCCACGAGGAACGTGCTACCCGCACCCACCCGGCTCTTCACCTCGACGCGGCCGCCGTGCTGGGTGACGATCCCGTGGACCACGGAGAGCCCGAGGCCGATCCCCCTGTCGGTGCCCTTGGTGGTGAAGAACGGCTCGAAGATGCGCGGCTGAAGCTCGTCGGGAATCCCCACGCCGCTGTCCTCGACCTCGAGGATGACCTCGCGGCCGCCATGCTCGCTGGTGCGGATGACGAGCGTGCCCCCGTCGGGCATCGCGTCGGCCGCGTTGACGGCGAGGTTGACCAGCACCTGCTCGAGCTGACCGCGGTCCGCCTTCACCGGCAGCGGCGCTGCGCACAGCTCGCAGGTGAAGCGGATGTTCTCGCGCACGAGCCGTCGCAGGAGGCTCTCGGTGTCCCTCACCACCTCGTTGACGTCGAGCGACTCGGGCTTGACCACGCCGCGGTGGGCGAACAGCAGAAGCTGGCGCGTGAGGGCGGCGCCGCGCCTGACGTCGGCTTCGAGCTCCGTGATCGCCCGGGGGAGCACCCTGAGGTCGTGCCCGCGACTGCGGAGCACCTCCACGGTCCCGAGAAGCGCCTGGAGGAGGTTGTTGAAATCGTGCGCGACGCCTCCGGCCAGCTGTCCGATCGCACGCAGCTTTTGCGACTCACGCAGCTGCTCGGCGAGCTGTACCTCCTGGGTGACGTCGCGTTTTACCGCGACGTAATTGACCACTGCGCCGGTCGCATCGCGTACCGGGGAGATCGTGGCCTCCTCTTCGAAGTGGGCCCCGTCCTTGCGACGGTTGACGAGGTGACCGCTCCAGACCTCGCCGCGGGCCAGGGTCTCCCACATCCGACGGTAGAACGCGCCGTCGTGCTCGCCGCTCTTGAGGATGCGCGGGTTCCGGCCGATCGCCTCGGCGGCGCCGTAGCCGGTTGTCCGCTCGAACGCCGGGTTGACGTACTGGATGGTGCCGTTCGGGTCGGTGATGAGGATGGTCTCGGCGGCCTGTGCAACCGCCGTCGCGAGCCGGACGCGGGCCTCCTCCGCACGCTTGCTCTCGGTGAGGTCCCGGACGACGCACACCATGCCGCCGTCGGCGATGCGGGTGAGGGAGACCTCCTGCGGAAAAACCGTGTCGTCCTTCTTTCGGCCCACGGCCTCGCCCCGCCAACGGCCGGTCCGGAAGAACGCGGGCATGATCTCGTGCTGGAACCTCTCGAGCTCACGGCCGTCGTAAAGATCCTCCCACGTCTTCCCCAGCAGCTCATCAGCGTTTTCGTAGCCGTAGATCCTCGCGTGGGCGTCGTTGACGTACGCATAGACGCCCCTCTCGTCGAGGATGGCCATCCCGTCCATGGCCGCTTTCATGAACGCGGCCTGGCGCAACATGATCTGTTCGGACCGCTTGCGGGCGGTGACGTCGCGCGCCACGACGGCCATGCGCGCCACCTGCCCCTGCGAGTCGAACACCGGGTAGTACGTGACGTCGAAATGCGTGCCGCTGACCTCCTCTTCGAGGCGGAGCGGCCTTCCGGTCCGGAAGACCTCTTCGCTCCGCTTGCCCCTCGCTGCGGATGCGGCAGGGTCAAACAGGTCCGTGGCGAGCGAGCCGATCAGCTCATCGAGGTGAATACCGAAGAGGGCCGCGGCGCGCTCGTTGGCCGCAAGGATCGTGCCCTTCCGGTCCGTCAGGATGGCGATGTGATCGGGTGCGTTGAGGAGGGCCCTGGTGGTTTCCTCGCTCTCGCGGAGGGCTTCCTCGGCGCGCTTTCGCTCTGTGATGTCCCTGACGATCGCCATCACGATGGTCTTGCTGCCGGAGGTGACCGCCGTGGGGCGGGTCTCGACGGGCATGTGCGAGCCGTCCTTGCGGATGTGCGTGGACTCGAAAACCCCCTGTCCCTTCGCAGCGATCTCCGCCATCCGCTCGTCGAACCTGGCGGCATCCAGCGGTGACAGGAGCGAGCGGAGGTTCATGGCCATGAACTCCTCGCGCTCGTAGCCGCGCGTCCGGTAGGCTGCCTCGTTGGCGTATATCAGATTGCCTTCGAGGTCGTGCACAAAGATGGTATCCACGGCGGCGTCGAGAAGGCGGGCCTTGAGCTTGAGATCCTCCTCGGCCTTCCTGCGCTCTGTGATGTCCCTTATGGCCGTGATGCGCAGCGTGCGGCTGCCGAACGGCAGCGACCTCGCATGGACCTCCGCGGGGAACTTCGAACCGTCCTTGCGCAGGCACACGGTCTCGTATGCTGCCTCGTAACCTGAGAGGATGTGGCTCCACACCTCGTCCCGGTACTCGGGCGCGACAAGCTCCCGGATATCTCGGCGCTGCATGTCGGCAATGTCGTACCCGAACATCTCGGCGAAGCGACCGTTCACATCCACCAAACGCCCCTCGTCGCTGATCGCGATGCCCTCGAAGGCGGCCTGCGACAGCCGGCGGAAGCGCTCCTCGCTGTCCTGGAGCGCGGCCGCCGCGCGCTTGCGCTCAGCAATCTCCGTCTGCAGCGCGGCATTGGCGCCCGCAAGCTCCGCGGTCCTCTCGGCGACGCGGTGCTCGAGCTCCTCGTGGGAGCGCTCCAGCGCAGCCTCGGCGAGCTTGCGGTCTGTGATGTCGCGCGCCGCGGTCATGACGTACGCGACGCTGCCGTCGGGCGCGAACGCCGGCACGAGCTGCCAGTCGAGCCAGATGTGCGATGGCAGCTCGAACTCGATCCGGTGCTCGCGTCCGGTCGAGAAGACCTGCTCGATGGCGGCCTCCCAGAGCTCGCAGAGGTTCTCCGAAAAGCCGAGCTCGCGATGGGTCCTGCCGATGAAGCTCGAGGGTTTGATGCCGGTCTGGGCCTCGACGGGGGGGTTGACGTAGAGGTGCCTGTACTCGCGGTCGAAGCGTATGATGACGTCGAGTGAATTCTCGGCGAGGGCGCGGAAACGCTCCTCGCTCTCGCGGCGGGCCGCCACCGCGAGCTGGTGCTCGGCGATCTCCCTCCGGAGTGACTCGTTGGCCTCCGCGAGCTGGGTGGTCCTGGCCGCGACACGCGCTTCGAGCTCACCGTGGGCGGCGCGGAGCGCCTCCTCTGCCATCCTCTTCTCGGTGACGTCCACGAGCACGCCGTCGACATACTCGATCTCGCCCTGGGCGTTCAGCACGGCGCGCGGGAAGTCGCGCACCCAGATCGTGCGGCCGTCCCTTCGGTTGAGTTGGAACTCCGCAAAGAAGGTCCGGGTCGTGCTGAGCTTGTCGAGCACCACGGTGCGGTCTTTGGGTTCAACGTAGAGGTCGCTCGCGTTGACGGCCTGCAACGCCGCGGCGTTCTCGAAGCCCAGCATTTCGGCTGCTGCGTCGTTGGCCTCGATGATCCGGCCATCGGGCAGGGAGCGGTACACGCCGACGGGAAGGTTCGAGACGAGGCTGCTGTAGCGCTCTTCGCTCGCCCTGAGTGCCGCCGCCGTCCGCGCATGCGCCTCCTCGCCGCGTGTGGGTGGTTCGGCCGGCTCGAGCCGGAGGGTGCGGCGGACCGTCCGCACGAACGCGCGGCTTCCGATCTCGTCCGCGGGCAGCCACGACACCGCGCCCTCACGGAGCAGGCGGGCTGTGGTTTCCTGCTGGCCCTCGCCGGCCACCACGATCACGGGGGTGGCCGGTGAGGCGGCGTGCACCGCGCCGAACAAGCTTTGTGCGCGGCTCGCGCTGCGGGGGAGCTTCAGGAGGACGAGGTCGATGCGACCCTTGGAGAGGGTCTTCAGCGCGTCCTTAACGGAGGCAACGCGTGCGAGCTCGACTGGGGCGGATATGAGCGCCAGGCCCTGCCCGATCAAACGGGCATCGGTGACGGTCCCACCGACCAACAGCGCCTTGAACGTCTTCTGTTTCATCGCTCGCCATCCGCGGGTGAACCGGCTGGACGTCTTCCCCAACGTCAATTGTAGGATAGACCGGCCGGGGCGTGCCGGACGGTTTCAGACGGACCCGGAGGAGAGTATCTTGAGCCGGTTCTCCACCTCGTCGATCACGTAGTCCGGGGTGGAGGCGCCGGCCGTGAGGCCAACGCAGGTGACGCCGGGCAGCCAGGCGGGGTCGATGTCCTCGGCGCCCTGGACGAGGTGGCTGGGCTTGTAAGGGGCGCAGATGTCGTGGAGGTGCCTGGTGTTTGCGGAGTGCTTGCCGCCGATGACGAACACCAGCTGGACCTCGGGGTCGGTCGCGAGCTCCCGCGCCGCCTCCTGGTTCTCCTTGGTGGCGTAACAGATCGTGTCGGCGCGGGAGGTGTTCGGGTTGGCGGCCTCGATGGCCCTCACCACGTCCTCGTACTCCTCGGCGTTGAGGGTGGTCTGGTAGAAGATCTTGACCTTGGGGTAGCGCGACCAGTCCACCGCGTGCGCCGCCTCAACCGTGTGGATGATGTGGTAGCTCGACGGGTCGAGGTCGTGCGTGTAGCCGGCGACCTCGCGGTGGCGGGGGTCGCCGATGAACACCAGATGGGCCCGGTCGGTGAGGGCGGCCTGGGACTCGTGGTGGATGTCGTAGACGAACTTGCAGGTGGTGTCGAGGACCTGCAGCCCCCGCTGGCGCGCCTTCTCATGGAACGACGGAGGGACCCCGTGGGCGGAGAACACGATCACGCCCTCCTTTATGTCGTCCATCGAGTGCACCGTGCTCACGCCGAGGCGCGCCATCTCGTCCACGACGCGCTCGTTGTGGACCACCTGCCCGAGGATCGCTCCATGGCCTCCGCCCTTGGCGAAGCGCTTCACCTTGATGTCGGCAACCCGAACCCCGGAGCAGAAACCGTACTTCGCCGCGCGCTTGATCTTCATCACACCGCCCTCAAGGAGCAACAAACCCTTCGGGGCCGAGCTTCCCGAGGCGGCTGCGGTAGACCTCGAGGGCCGCGAGGGTGTCGGCGATGGCGTCGCCGCCGAGCTTGGCGAGCAGTGCGCGCGCCAGGACGAACGCCACTGCCGCCTCGACGATGACGCCGCACGCCGGCACCGCCGTGACGTCCGAGCGCTCGTACGCCGCGCGCGCCGTCTCGCCGGTGGCGAGATCCACCGAGGGGAGCGGCTCGCGCAGCGTCGCGATCGGCTTCATGAAGGCGCGGATCACGACCTCCTCGCCGTTGGAAACGCCGCCCTCGATGCCTCCTGCACGGTTTGAGCCGCGGCGCAGGCCCTCGCGGCCGGGCTGAATCGCGTCGTGGGCGAGGGAGCCGGGAAGCGAAGCAGCTTCGATTCCGGCGCCGATCGCCACCGCCTTGACGGCCTGTACCGCCATCACGGCCTGGGCGAGCTGCCCGTCGAGCCGCTCCTCCCAGCGGGCGTAGGAGCCGAGCCCGGGCGGGACGCAGCGCGCGACGACTCCGACCACGCCCCCGAGGGTCTCGCCGGCGTGCTTGGCGGCGTCGATCCTAGCGACTAGCTCGGCCTCGCGCTCCGGGGCGACCGTGCGCAGCGGCGAGGCGTCGTCCACCCTCTCGAGGTCGGCGAAGCTGGCCGCGCCCTCCATCAGCGTAGTGCCCCCGAGGGAGAGCACGCCGGAGCGGATGCCCACCCCGCACAGGGCCAGGAGCTGCTTGCACACTGCGCCTGCGGCGACCCTGGCGGCGGTCTCCCGCGCGGAGGCGCGTTCGAGGACGTTGCGGAGGTCGTCGGCCTGGCCGTATTTCCAGGCGCCGGCGAGGTCGGCGTGGCCAGGCCGCGGCGCGGTCAGACGTCGCCTGGCGGCGGCTTCGGGGTCCACCTGCCAGGGGTCCATGACGCGCGCCCAGTTCTCCCAGTCTCGGTTGGGGATCGCCAGGACCAGAGGCGAACCCAGCGTGACGCCGTCGCGCAGACCGCCGCGGACCTCCACCCGGTCGTGCTCGATCTTCTGCCTCCCGCCGCGTCCGTAGCCGTGCTGGCGTCGAGCCAGCTCGGCGTCGATGGCCGCGCGGTCGAGGCGCAGTCCGGCCGGCACGCCCGAGAGCACCGCGACCAGCTCGCGGCCGTGGGACTCCCCGCCGGTGACGAGCTCGAGCGCCACCTAGCGCGCTCCGCCCCCGCCGGCTTCGAGGGTGACCTGCACCTCGATGGTGGACACGCCGCGCTTGACGAGGAGCGACACGACGTCGCCGGGCTTGTGGTCGCCGAGGGCGTACATGTAGTCGTAAATGTTGCGGATGTCGCGCGCGCCAAAGCGCAGCACGATGTCGCCCGCCTTCAGGCCCGCCTTGTCGGCGGGGGAGCCGCCGCGAGTGCCCGACAGCTTCACGCCGGGGCCTTCGAACCCGTACTCGGGGATGGCGCCGGTGCGCACCTTGAAGCCGCGCCGCTCGCCCGCGCCCTCGTCGGCCACCTTCTGGAACGTCGGGCGCTGCGGGAGGTCGGCCACCCGGACGGTGAGGTCTGCGGCGAAGCCGACGACCTCGGCCATTCCCCTGTAGTTGAGGCGGTCGGCAGTGTCGGAGGGCTTGTGGTAGTCCTCGTGGGCCCCCGTGAACAGGAAGAGCACCGGGATGTCGGTGCCGTAGAACGACGAGTGGTCGGAGGCGCCGAAGCCGCTTTTGTTGGTGGCGAGCTTGAGGTGGTGGTTCGCGTTGAGCTTCTCGAGCAGAGCCGGCCACTCGGCCGCGGTGCCGTAGCCCCCGATGGTCAGCGCCGGGCCGGCCTTCGGGCGGCCGATCATGTCCAGGTTGATCATCGCCACCACCTTGTCCTTGGGCACGGGCAGGTGCTGGACCAACGTGTTCGAGCCGAGCAACCCCTCCTCTTCGCCGGCGAACGCGGCGAACAGCACGGAGCGCGCGGGGGGCCTGGACGCCAGTCGCCGCGCGATCTCGAGCATCCCTGCGGTGCCGGAGGCGTTGTCGTCGGCGCCGGGGTGGACGGCCCTGACGCCGATGGCGAGGGTGCCGCTCCCTTCGCCGCCGTAGCCCAGGTGGTCGTAGTGCGCACCGACCACAACGACCTCCCCGGTGAGCGCCGGATCGCTCCCGGGCAGAAGCGCGAGGACGTTGACGGCATCGGCCCTCTCCTGCACCACCGCGGCGGCGAGGGTGGCCCTGACCCCGAGCGGCCGGGACGCAGGCTCCTTGCGCTCGTTCATGCGCTGCTGCAGCTCGGCGAGCGTGAACCCGTGCCCCGCGAAGAGCGCCTCGGCGAGTGGCGTCGAGATCCCGAGCACCGGCAGCCCGGAGTCCGCGAACGAGGCGTCAAAGGAGATCTTCACCGGCGCGGTTTCCTTCGCGCCCACCGGCCCGGTGGCGACCAGCACGGCCGCCGCACCCAGCGCGCGCGCCTCGGAGGCCTTGCGCCGCAGCGCCATGTGGGGCTGGAAACGCGAGGCGGGGTCATCGCCGTCGGGGGAGTAGCGGAGCACGAGGACGACCTTTCCGTTCACATCGAGGCCCGCGTAGTCGTCGTAGCCGAGATCGGGCGCGTGGATGCCGTAACCCGCAAAGACGACCTCACCTGAGGCACTCCCCGACGAGGAGAACGCCAGCGGCCGGAAGTCGTCCTCGACCTTCGTGATCCGAGGGCCTCCCTGCAAGTCGAACGAGAGCGTGTTGCCCGGCCCGGGGTGGACCCGGGCGATGAACGAGAAGTGCTGGTAGGAGCTGCCTCCGTCACCCGAGGGTTTGAGGCCGAGCTCGCGGAATCGGTCCGCGATGAAGGAGGCCGCCACCGTGGCCCCCTCCGAGCCCGAGAAGCGGCCCTCGAGGGCGGCGGAGGCAAGGTAGTGGACGTCGTAGGAGAGTCTGGCAGCCACGCTCTCCTGCCGCTGGGTGGTGGCCACCACGGCCTGCGCGGCGAGGACAAGGGCAACGACCTGCAGCGCCAGGTACTTTCGAGACATCACGCCTCCGCGCGGGAGGCCATGCCCGCCAAGCCGGGCATGATCCCCCATCTTGCTGCGGCGACGGCCGTTCCGGGCTGTTTCGTCCACCCCTGCCGTCCGCCGGCAGGGGTGCGCCGGCGTGCCGCCCCGGGACGTTCCGGGCCGTCCCCCGGGGAGAGGGCTAAGTCACAGCCGCCGCAGCACCTCGCGGATGCTAGCACAGTGGTTTCCCGCCTTCCCTTGCGCTCGAGAAAGTGGGGCACTATTCTGAGATGTGATGCGGCGCACATTGCTCGGCGCCCTGGTTCTTCTGGCGGCTGGCGTGGCGGGGGCCGAGGAGTACTTCGTCCCGATGGTCGGCCAGAAGCAGGGGCTGGATGGGGCGTGGTGGAACACCGAGGTGTGGATCAGCAACACCAGCTCGACCACGGGTGGCTATGCCGTGGTCTTCCTCCCGGGTGGTCAGGCCAACCTCGATGGGCTGCGGGCGGATCCGGCCCTGGAGGACCTCCCGCCGGGCGCCACGGTGTACCGCAACGACCTGGTGCCTGAGGGGAGCGTCGGCGTCCTGCGGGTTGTGACCACGCCCGGCGTGGTCATCTTCACGCGGGTCTTCAACGCCGCCGGGCGTGGCTCCTTCGGGCAGGGGATCCCGGCGTTGCCGAAGAGCGCGGCCACGAGGCCGGGCGACATCGCCCAACTCATAGGCCTGCGCCGCACGCCGCAATTCCGCACCAACATCGCGCTCTTCAACCCATCTCCCGACCACGGTGTCTTGCGTGTGCGCCTCCTTACGCAGCGCGGCGAGGTGGTCGGAGACGAGTCGTACCGGCTCTCCGGCGGAGGCTACATTCAGCTCGATGACGCCCTCCACGCCCTGGGCGTCCCCCGCGGCGAGAACCTGCGCGCCGAGGTGACCGGCACCGTGCCGTTCTTCGCCTTCGCCTCGGTGATCGACGCGCGCTCGGGTGCGCCGACCCTCGTGCCGAGCCTCCACTGACCTCGGCGCCGCGGCGCGCGCCTCACTAAGACGACACATCTGGGTTGCCGGGCTGCGGGCGGCAACGGTCATGTGCACCGCCCGACGCCCTGCGCCGCAAACGTAGACTCGGACTCGTCTTGTATAATTTCACTAATGGAACCTCGCCCGCTGAGGCGTGGCACGGGACGCGTGCGCCGGGCGGCCGCGAAACCGGCCAAGGGGCCCGACGACGCGCATCTGGCGAGCCTGTCGGTGGGCGTTCTCCGCCTGACGCCGGCCGCCTGCATCGTGGAGGCCAACCAGACCGCGGCAGGCGTGCTGGGTTTCGAGACGCCCCGCGAGGCGCAGGGGGTCAACCTCGCCGACCTGCTGCTCGACCACGCCGAGCGCGATGAACTGCTCTCCAAGCTGGCCACGGCCCCGAGCGTTTCCGCCGAGTTCCGCATCCGCCGCAAGGACGGGAGGCCCGCATGGGTGTCCCTTTTCGGGCACGCGGCTGCGGACGTTGGCGGCGCGGTGGTGAGCCTGGACGCGGTCGTGCTCGACATTACCGAGCGCAAACGGGTCGAGGAGGAGGTGCGTTCCAGGGAAGCACACTACCGGACCCTGATCCGCAACTTCCCCGAGGGCGCCGTCGTGCTGTTCGACTCCGACCTGCGGCTCGTCGTGGCGGAGAGCGCGGTGCTGGCGCTGGCCGGCTTCCCGAAGGAGTCGCTGGAGGGTCGTGCCCTGGCAGCGCTCCTGCCCGCACGGACGTTCGCGCTGGTTGAGGCCAACCTGCACGTCGTTCTGGCGGGGCACGACTCGAACATCGAGGTGCCGTTCGACGAGCGCATCTACTACCTGCAGATCCGCCCTGTGAGGGACGACGGCGGCGACGTCGTCGCCGGCATGGCCGTGATCCAGGACATCACCGCGCGCAAGCGCCTGGAGGAGAAGCTCCGCTACCTCTCCGCCCACGACCCGCTCACCAACCTGTTTAATCGCCTCTTCTTCGAGGAGGAGATGGCTCGCCTCGCCAAGGGGAGGCACTTCCCCATCAGCATCGTGGTCGCCGACGTGGACGGCCTCAAGTCGATCAACGACCGGCTCGGCCACGCGGCCGGCGACGAGCTGCTGCGGCAGGCCGCCGACCTCCTGCGGAAGGCGTTCCGGCCGGGCGACGTCGTGGCGAGGATCGGCGGCGATGAGTTCGGCGTGCTCCTCCCCGGGGCGAGCGCCCAGGCCGGTGAGGCGGTGCTGGCGCGCGTCCGCGCCAACGAGGACGCCCAGGGCTCTCGCTCCGAGTTCCCCTCCGTGCACTTCTCCCTCGGCCTCGCCACCGCCGACCAGGGCGAGTCACTCGCCGAGTGCCTCCGTCTCGCCGACTCGAGGATGTACGAAGACAAGCTGACGCGCTCGAAAAAGGGGCCGACGCCGCCGAGCGCCTCGCCCAAGGCTTGAGCGACCGGGCCGCGGACGGAAACATCGTTCCCGCGACACCCCCCGGGTTTTGGCGTTGACGCCAAACAAATCTGGGTCACTATCTTGACGGTATCGCCGTCCCCGGCTGCGTTCGGGGCGATGAGCGCACGAAAGGTGCCCCGGCGCGAGAAGCAGAACCGCCCAATCAGGCGCCCGGGCCGCGGCTCGCAGGGCGCGACCGCGCCCCGCTGCGCACCTGCCCCAAATGCGGCGCCGCACTGACCGACCGCTCGTGCAAGCTGCTCTGCCCGACCCCGCGGTGCGGGTACCACCTCTCCTGCTCCGAGACTACCTCTGACGGCGCCGTTGACAGGGCTAGAAGCGCACTCCGAGACCCACGTACGGGCCCGAGTTCTTCAGCTTGGCGAAGTCGGGATCGTCGGTGATCTCAAGATCGAAGGTCCTGTAGCCTGCATCGAGGACAGCATGAGAACCCAGGATCAGCCTGACCCCCGCCTCGCCGTCGAGGGTGTGGCCCTTGTCGCCCCAGCGGATTCCGGAGACCTCCGCGAAGATGTCGACCGTGGGCGTGGGGTTGATGTCGAGGACCACCCCGAGGGTGGGCAGCGTCCCGCTGAGCTTCTTCTTTTCGGCGACCGGTGGGATGAGGTTGGGCGCGGAGAGGGAGGTGTCGACCGAGATGGTCTTGGCCTCGATCAGCGTGCCGAACCTGACCTTGGACGATGGTCGGCCCACGAACTCCCAGATCCAGCCGAAACGCCAGTAGTCGAGGCGAAGGGCGGTCACGACCCTCGTCCCGACCGTGAACGGCTGGCCGTTGAACACAAAGGTCCGCTGCACCTCTTGGTCGGCGTTGTAGTCCATCTTCACGTAGGCCACGCGCAGCCTGCTCCTCGGCCCGGTAAACAGCGTGACCCGCCAGTCCGTCAGTTTCTTGTCCCTGAGGCCGAGGTCGCCCTTAAGGTCGATGGTGGCGAGGTCGGCCGGTACCTCGCCGTGCGCACCCGTAACGCGCACGGTGGAGGCCAGCGTGGCCGGCTAGTACCTCCCTTCGAGCTCGAGCACCTGCGCCGATGCCGGGCCGCCAAGGGCCGCAAGGCAGCCTGCAACGAGAAGCAATCGTGCGCTCATTTGGTTCCGCTCCCTTCTCACCTTGCGTGGGCTGATGAAGACCGGTGCCGGAGCACCGTGGGCCCAGGCTACGAGAGCATCGCCGGGTGTCAGCCCAAAACCGTGTGAACCCCATCACATTGGGATGCAACCGGCCCGGGAGGGGACGCCGCCGCATATACTCCTCGCATGCGGCCTGCGGGCACCAGACAGGGCGCCGCGTCTTGGGGCTCCGGCGTGCCGCGCGCCCTGCGGCGAGGGTGGCGGAGGCTGCGGTACAAGGTCCGGCCGCCCAGCGTGCGCTTCGTCTACGACCCGGCGTACGAGCGCCACACCGCCGGTGTCCCGCTCGACCCGCTGCGCGCCGATCGCATCCTAGCGTTCCTCAACAACGAGAGGCTCATCCGTCGGGAGGAGATCTCGCTGCCGCGCCCGGCCGCGCTCAAGAACATCCTGCTGGTCCACGAGCCGGGGTACCTGGATGCGCTCCAGCGCCCCGAAAACGTGGGGGGCATCCTCGGCGTCGAGGTGAGCGACGACGAGGTGGAGCAGGTGCTCGACCTCCAGCGCCTGATGGTGGGCGGAACGATCCAGGCCACCCGCTGGGCGCTCGCCAACCGCTGCATCGCGGTCAACCTCGGAGGCGGCTTCCACCACGCCGGACCCAGAAGCGGCGCGGGGTTCTGTGTGTTCAACGACATCGCGGTCGCGGTCGCGCGTCTGCGCCAGCGCGGGTTCGCGGAGCCGGTACTAGTGGTGGACCTCGACCTCCACGACGGCAACGGGACGAGGGAGATCTTTGCCTCTGACCCGACGGTTCACACGTTCTCGATCCACAACGAGCACTGGGGCAGCACCGAGGCCGTGGCGTCCACCAGCCTTGCGCTGGGCGCCGGTGTCGGCGACGAGCTCTACCTGGGCACGCTGGTCAAGGAGCTCCCGCCGGTGTTCGACTCGGTGCGTCCCGGGCTGGTGATCTACCTGGCCGGCTGCGACGCTGCCAGGGACGATGCCATCGGCAACTGGAAGATCAGCTCGGACGGGATGCTCGCCCGCGACCGCTTCGTGGTTGAGCTGGTGCGCCGCAGCAACGTGCTGTTGGTGGTGGTCCTCGGCGGCGGCTACGGGGACGGCGCGTGGCGCTACTCGGGGAGATTCTTCTCCTGGCTGCTGACCGGAACGGCCATCGAGCCGCCCAGCAACGAGGAGCTGACGCTGCTGCGCTTCCGGCAGATCAAGGCCACCCTCGACCCCGCCCGCCTGACGTCGCTCGAGAGCCGCGGCGGATGGGATCTCACCGAGGAGGACCTGGTGGGGATCTTTCCCGGTATGCCGCACCACACCCGGTTCCTCGACTACTTCTCGAAGGTCGGGGTGGAGCTCCTCCTGGAACGCTTCGGCATCCTCCAGCAGCTGCGCGCCCGCGGCTTCAAGACGCCGTTGGTGCACCTCGAGCTCGACCACCCGCTGGGACAGACGGTCAGGATCTTCGGGGACGACGAGCGCCGCGAGCTGCTGGTGGAGCTGCGGGTACGGCGGAGCACCCGCGAGGTCCCCGGGTTCGAGGTGCTGCACCTCGAGTGGATGCTGCTGCAGAACCCTAGAGAACAGTTCGGCGAGGGCCGGCCGGCGCTCCCCGGCCAGCACCACCCCGGGCTCGGCATGCTGCAGGAGTTCTTCGGTTGGCTGGTCGTGATCTCCGAGGCGCTGTCGCTCGACGGAATCCTCTTCCACCCCAACCACTACCACGTGGCGGTGCTGTGCCGGCGCTTCACGCGCTTCCTGGACCCACCGGCCGAGGCGCTGTTCCGAGCGTTCGGGGACATCCTCCGCGAGATGCCGCTCGAGGCGGCCTCGCAGGCGGTGGACGACGGACGCGTCATGGACGCCAGGACCGGCCAGCCCGTCCGCTGGCAGGGGTGGCCCGTCGTGCTGGCCACGACCGCACGCATGCGCCTCCACACCCAGGGCCCGGAGTACGAGGCGGCCGTGGACGCAGCACGCGCGCAGCTTGAGCTCACGCTTGCCCGAGGCGAGGCACCACCGGCGCACGAGCGCTGAAGCCGCGGCTCCGACCGGCTACACGTCGAGGTCGGTGCGCCCCTGGAGTTCCTCGAGGGTCTTCACGGCATGGCGCAGGTGCGGGATCACGATGGAGCCCCCGACGACGAGCCCCACGTTGAGGGCGTCGACGATTTCGGCGGTGCTCCAGCCGGCCTTCACGCACTGGATCAGGTGGTAGTCCACGCAGTCGTCGCAGCGCAGCACCAGCGACGAGGCGAGGCCGAGCAGCTCCTTGACCCTGCCTGGCAGAGCGCCGTCGTGGTACGCAGCCTCGTCGAGGTTGAAGAAGCGCTTGATGCCGAGGTGGTCCTGGCCAAGGACCACGGCGTTGGCCTCCCGCCGCGCGGAGATGAATTCATCGATGTCGCTCATGGCCCCTCCGGACGAACCTCATCAACGTAGCCGAATCGGCGGCGAATGCCAAGATCGCCGCCTTCCGTGCTCGTCGGGTACAATGCACAGCTGTGAGACGTGCGCTTGCCCTCGTCACGCTGGCCCTTAGCCTCGTTGCGCTCGTAGAGGCCGCGGACGGCGCTACCCGCCCCCGGCGCCGCAGCCGCCCCGTCGAGCTCGTCTGGCACGTCGAGACGCTGGACGGCCAGCTCGTGGAGTCGCACCGGGGGGACGCGCCGATCAACCCCGCCTCGGTGGTCAAAATCGCGACGTCGCTGTGGGCGCTCGAGCGGCTCGGCCCGGACTTCCGCTACGAGACGCGGTTCTTTGCGCGCGGCACCATCGACCGCGGGCAGCGCGTCCTGCACGGCGACCTCGTGGTGCTGGGTTCGGGCGATCCCGATTTTCACGTCGAGAACGCCTTCCTCGTCGCGCAGGCGCTCAACGAGGTGGCCGTGGAGCGCGTTACCGGGGCTATCATCGTGAACCAGAAGTTCTGGATGGGCTGGGAGAACGGGTCCGCCGGCAGGAACCCCGACCCGATCAGGCGCGCCCAGCTCATGGCCGCACGCCTGCGCCAGGGCCTCGATCCCAAGAGGTGGAACGGCGCCACCCGCTCGACCTGGCGCGAGTTTGCGGCGCGGCGGGGCCTGAAGGCGAACCGCCCGCCGCGCGTGGCGGTGGCCGGAGGCGTCGGGGCGAACGGCGACGTGTTGCAGGGCGAGATGCTGGTCGTGCACCGCTCGCAGCCGTTACCCGAGATCCTGCGCCGGTTCGACTGCTATTCGAACAACGACATCGAGCGGGTGGCCGTGGGCCTGGGCTCGACGGAGGACCTCGCGGACATGATCGCCACGCGCTGTCAGGCGCCGCGCGAGTCCATCCAGCTCGGGACCACCTCCGGCCTCGGCAGTAACCGCCTCACGCCGTGGATCATCGTGCGTCTCCTGCGGGAGTTCCTGCAGAGCTGCCAGCGTCTTGGGGTCCCGGTGGAGAACGTGTTGCCGGTCGCGGGGTGTGACCCGGGCACCGTGACGCGCTTCTTCCCCCTGCTTGCCAACGGGCCCAACACGACGTCGGTGATCGGCAAGACCGGCACGCTGACCAACACCGACGGCGGGGTCGCGGTCCTCGCGGGGTTCGCCAAGACCGCGAAAGGGGAGTACCTCTTCTGCGTGGCGGTGCCCAACGCGGCCGGCAAGCTCAAGGGATCGCGACGCGCCGAGGAGCAATGGGTGATCGGTTTCCTGGACCGCGAGGGGGGCGGCCTGCCGCACCGGTGCGCGCCACCGCTCTCCTCCTCGGACGCGGAGGCCAACGTCATCCTCCTGCGCGACGGACTCGTGCCACCGGCGGACGCACCGCCGGTTCCCACACCGCCCCCCACCGCCCCGGTCAAATAGACAACGATCGCAAGAAACGCGGTGTAGCGGCCGGCCGCTGGCTGGCCGGCGCGTTGAGGTTCTATTGCGCACGCCCTGCGCCTCCTGCGGCGCTATCAGGATGACCACGGCCCGCCAGGCGAGCCATGGTCACATCTCAGGGCGGCCTGGAGTGGTGGCGGGGAGGGCCCGTGTGCGCGCCCACGAGCGGATGGCCTTGATCTGCTCGGCCATCGTGGTGGAGAGCGGGACGATCTGTCCCATCGCGGAGAGGAGGTCGCGCTCCTCCACGGCGCGCTTCTCGGCGTGGCAGGCGATGCGGGCCGAGACCACGGCCTGCTCGATCTCGGCGCCGTTCCACCCGCGGGCCGCGGAAGCGAGCAGCACGAGGTCGTAGCGCGCCGGCTCGAGTCCCTGCCTGCGCAGGTGGATGCCGAGGATCTCCTTGCGCTCCTCTTCGGTGGGCAGCTCGACGAAGAAGACCTGGTCGAAGCGGCCCTTGCGGATGATCTCGGCGGGCAGCAGGTTGATTCGGTTGGCAGTGGCCGCGACGAACGTGTCGGCGCGGTGCTCCTGCATCCAGGTCAGGAAGTTGGAAAAGATTCGTGTGACCGAGCCCGTCTCCCCTTCGTGGTAGCCCGCGATGCCCATCTCGATCTCGTCGATCCACAGTACCGCGGGCGCAACGGCCTCGACGGCATCGAGGGCACGGTGGAAGACCCACTCGGGAGATCCGTGCACGCCCGCAAACACGAGGTTCATGTCGAGCCTGAACAGCGGGAGCTTCCACTCCATCGCGATGACCTTGACGGCCAGTGACTTGCCGCACCCCGACATGCCCATGAGCAGGACACCCTTGGGGCGCGGGAGGTTCTGGGACAGCGCTTCCGCGGTGAAGAGGTTGGCGCGCTGGCGCACCCAGAGCTTGAGCTGGTCGAGCCCTCCAATGTCGGCCATCCCGCGATCGGGGGGGACGAACTCCAGGATCCCCTCCTTGCGCATCACCTGCTCCTTCTCCGCAAGTACCTCGGTCATGAACGCGTCGTCCACGGCCTGGTGGCGCGCGAACAGGCGCCGGAGCAGGCTATCGACCTCGAGCAGCGACATCCCGCGCAGCGAGCCGATCAGGAGCTGAAGTCGGTCCGCAGGCGTGCTGCGGCCCGTCTGCTGGAGCACGGACTGCACGACGGCCGTGATCTCGCTCTCGTCGGGGAACAGGGAGGTCACGACGTACGTGAGCGGCTTCAGCTCGTCCGGGACCTCGCCGGACGCGGCGAGGGCGAAGATGAACCGCCCGGTGTTGCGGATGGCGGCTGCCGTGTCGCGCAGCCGGCGGAGGAGCTGCCGGTTGCCGGGAAGCAGGGCATGCAGGTCCTTGAAGATGTAGAACCCGCGCGGTCCCTGGCTCGCCACCCAGTGGAGCGCGGGGATCGGAGTGTTGGTGCCCTCCTGCCCGGAGAAGCCGTCGAGGCAGTTCCACACGGCCACGGGCAGCGGCTGCGGCTTGACCGCCGCAGCGAAACGCTGAATGAGCCGCTCGATGCGGTCCTCCTCGTTGGAGAGGACCAGGATCAGCGGGTAGGCGCTTGCGAGCGCCGTGTGGATCTGGTCGACCGTCGTGGCCATCAAATCATTGTACTTGACCGGCACCCGAAGCTTGCCGACAATGTGTGCGGTCGCCGGAGTGGCGGAATGGCAGACGCAGGGGACTCAAAATCCCCCGCCCGCAAGGACATGGGGGTTCGACTCCCCCCTCCGGCACCACCGAATCGCGGGGCTCTGCGGCGCTCGCTCCACGAAAAGCCGCCGCGCTGCGAACGAAAGGAAGTCGCGCGCCCCCCACGCTCCGCGGGAGTGAATCCCGCTCCGCTTTTCTCGCACCCCGCCCGCTCGTTCCAGACCCCCCGGTCCGGTCGTGCGGTCTGCCGCGGACTCCAGGGTCCTTCAATCGGTGGCTACGGCGCGGGGGCGTTGGCGAGCTGCCAGGCGAGCGTGGCCACCGCGGCGAGGCCCTCGCGCAGGAGCGTCGGGTCCACCTTGTCGAGGGTGTCGGCGTTGGTGTGGTGGATCTCGAAGTAGCGCTCGGCGTTCGGGTAGAGTCCTGCGACCAGAATGCCCTGCTCAGCGAGCGGCGAGATGTCGGCTCCGCCGCCGCCCACCTCCACCGGCAGCCCGACCGGTTGCGCCGCGGTCAGGAACCATGCGAGCTGCGCGGGCGTGCCGGCGATCCCCCAGCGCTCGGGCTTGCCGCTCCCCAGGTCGCTCTCCACCGCGGCCATCTGCTGCTCGCCCTTGTGCGCCTCGGCATAGGCCTTGCCGCCGTCGAGGCCGTGCTCCTCGTTGGCGAAGAGCACCGCCCGGATCGTCCGCCTCGGCGGCGTGCCGAGCCCGCGGATCAGCCGCAGCGCCTCGATGACCTCGACCACCCCGGCGCCGTCGTCCTGGGCACCCTGGCCGACGTCCCACGAGTCGAGGTGGCCGCCGATCACCACGACCTCCTCGGGTTTCTCAGAGCCCCGGATCTCGGCCACCACGTTGGGGGCGTCCACGATGCCACCTTCGTGGGCCTCCATCTCGAGGCGCACGCGCACCTCGATGCCGGCAGCGGCGAGACGGGCGATCCACTCCGCGTACTCGGAAGCGATGGCGGCGGCGGGGATCCTGGGCTTGGCCGGGTCGTAGCGCATCGCCCCGGTGTGCGGCGTGGCCAGGGAGACCGGAGGCATCGAGCGCAGGAGCATCGCCACGGCCCCGGTGCCCGCGGCCTCCGAGGCTCCCCGGCCGCGGAACCGGACGAAGATGCCGTAGAGGGCGCCCGCGCTCGCCCCGGCGGGAGCCGGCGGGTCGAACAGCACGATCTTGCCCTTGACCTGGGGGCCCAGCTCCTCGAATGAGCGCACGACCGCGACAGCGGCATCGATGCCGGGGCTACCGACCGAGTCCCCGAGCCCGAGGATCGGCAACTCGCGCTGGACCGGCGCGGTCATGGCGGCCCGCTCGCGCCCGCGCACCCAGAGGTTGACCTTGACCGGCTCGGTGCGGACACCTTCCTGGCCGTCCTCCCGAAACGCCGCTTCGGCCCACCGCACCGCCGCCTGGTACGGGGCCGAGCCCGCGATGCGGGGCCCGATGCGGTCGCACAGGGCCTCCAGGCGTTCCCAGATCCGCGCGTCGGCCTTGGCCGCCTCGCGAAGCTTCACGAGCGCGGGATCCGGGGGCAGGGTGTGGCGCCGCCCGGGTCCGGGCGCTTGCGCGGCGAGCGGCGCGGCGAGGATCGTCAGCAGGACGGCGGCGGCAAGCGCGACGCGGCACGGCGAGTGAACGGGTAAGCGCATTGGTTTCTCCTTACCGCTGGGGGTGCGGCAAACGAACGACGAAGGATACTACGCGGGTGTTGCGCGCGCCTCGCGCCGCCTGCGCGATCTCGCCGCCCGGGTCACGCGCCGGCCCTTCCTGAACGCGCTGTTTTGAGGAAATGTTCAGCTACTCGGCGGGCGGATGCTCGCCGGGGTGCCAGAGGTTCTTGGCCTGCAGCTCTTCCTCGGCCGCGGCGACGCCGGTGCGGAACTCGTCCCACAGGTCCGGGGTGATCGTCACGCCTTTCTTCGTGGGAGCGAGCTCGCCCTTCGCGTCCTCGTAGAAGGTACGGATGTCTACGTAGGTGCGGCCCTTAAAGGTCGACAGGGAGATGCGCAGCGTCTCCTCGGCGTTACGCTTGAACTCGTGGAGTACCTTACGATCGTCGGGCATTGATGCCTCCGTCCGGCGCGGAGTCTAGCAGGTGGGGCATCCGGGGAGGTGAACATGGCGGACACGAAGGGCACTCCGGCGGTGATTGCGCCGAACGCGGTGTCGGCGCCGCCCGTGAAGCGGGCGCGCGGCGCGCGCATGGCAGTGCTGGTGGGGCCGGAGCAGGGTGCGCCCAACTTCATCACGCGCCGCTTCGTGCTGGCGCCCGGCGCGCGTATTCCGAAGCACAGGCACCCTACCATCGAGCACGAGCAGGTGATGGTGCGCGGCGAGATGGTGCTCGGGATGGGTGACAAGGTGCGGACGGTCCGCGCCGGCGACGCCATGTACCTGCCCGCCGGCTGCGCGCACTGGTACGAGAACCGGGGCGCCGAAGAGGTGGAGTTCCTCTGTGTGATTCCCAACATGCCCGACTACGCCACCGAGTGGCTGGAGGATCCACCCGAGGGTGCTTATCTCGGGTGACTCGATGTTGGAGCCGCCGTGCGGTGAGCTTCACCGCCCAGTGACCCTCACCGCGCGGGGGGGATTGGGGCGCGCTGGGCGTTGTGGTACATCAGCCAGCGCGACGCCTCGTACAGGCCCCTGCACATGCGGGTGAGCTCGCGGACGCGGGCGGGGTACCGAGCAGCAACGTCGGTGGTGCCGTCGCCACCCAGTTCTACGAAGCAGACCTGGCCGTTTGCGGCGCCGATCTGCAGGTACGCGTCCGCGGTGACGAGCCCGAGCTTCGGGTCGAGGGAGTGGTCGTCGAGGGTGAATGCGTAGCGCTTCGACTCGAAACGCGAGTCGAGCAGGTCGCGACCGAGCGTGGTGTTGACGTAGGGGACGCCGACGAGGCCGGCGATGGTCGGCAGCACGTCCACCTCGCTCGCCGGCGTATCGATCACCCGCGGTGTGCCGGGGACCGGGGGGCCCACGATGATGCCGGGGACGTGGAAGCGGGTGAGGTCGAGGGCGCTCTCGGCCTTCTCGAACACGGCCGTGCTGCTGAACGAGCCGTGGTCGCCGAACAGAACAAAGATGGTGTCCTGGAAGTAGGCTTCCCGGCGGGCGATCGAGAAGAACACTCCCACGCTGTGGTCGAGGAAACGCATGGAGTTGAACTCGTCGAGCTCGGAGAACCCCGCCGCCTTCAGCCGCTCGGGGGGGACCTCCACCCGGACGAAGCCGTGGTTGTCGTCAGGAATGGTATAGGGGCGGTGGTGCGCCGCCGTCTGGATGACGGCGAAGAACGGCCGGTCCTTGATCGTCCGAAAGACCTCGTTGGCCTCCTCGAAGAGCGAAAGGTCGGAGATCCCCCATCCGTCCACCCGCGGGGCTTTGTAGCTGCCCTCCTCGAACAGGCGCAGGCCCGGGATGTTGTGGGCAAGCACGCCCCGCACGTTTCCCCAGTTCAAGCTTCCGCCCAGGAAGTAGAGCTTTTCGTAACCCTCAAGCGCGTTGACGATCGTGCGCTGGTCCACGACCAGTGGGTTGCGGGTCGCAGTCTCGTGCGTCTCGACGTCCGGGATCCCGGTCACCAGTGCGAACACCGAGCGCGCCGTGCCGAATGTGGGCGTGTAGAACCGCCGGAGCAGAATGCCCTCGCGGGCGAGAGCGTCGAGTATCGGCGTGGGTTGCAGGGGGTTGCCGAACATCCCGGTCTTGTAATGCGCAGCTTCCTCAAGCAGGATCACGATGACGTTCGGCGGGCGCCCCGGCCGCGCGCGCGCTGGGACCTCGCGCCGAAACGAGAGCGTTGCAGGATCGGGGTGTTCGACGCCGACGTAGGCGGCGACCTCGGCGTAGTACTCGCGCGCCGCGGCCTCGTCGAACCCACGCGCCTTGTTCTTCAATGTGTCAGCGAGGTTGAGCACCGGGTTGAGGCCGAGAGCCGGCGACCAGACGTCGGTCGCGAAGAACGCGTCGCTCCAGCGTAGCGGAAACCATTGCAGCTTCCCCCAGATCCCGAACGCCCAGGCGACGACCACCAAGGCCACGACCGCCGTCTGACGCCCGCGCCGTACCGGGGTTGGGCGCTCCGCCGCCGCCCGCCGGACCAGCCAATGATAGACCGCAAGATAGCCCGCAACGACCACGGCGAGCCCGAGTACCCCCCGGACCACCGGGTAGCTCTCCCAGACCATCCGCAAGGAGATCGCCGTGTCCGCAAGGAGATCGAGCACCCTGGCATTGATCCGCGTGGCAAGGTAGGCGAAGTGGCCGAAGTCCACCTCGTAGATGAGGAAGGTCAGCCCCACCCCGGCGCCGAAGTAGACGCTCCAGAGCCAGCGGCCCGGACGCCCGTCAACGAGGGAGAGGGGCCCGATCCATCCGACGAGCGCAGGCGGCAAGAGGGTCAAGAGCGTGAGGCGCACGTCGAACTTGACGCCGACGAATAGGGCCTTGGCCAGCACCGGGGAAGGCAGGGCGATCATGGAACCCTGAAACACCATCCAAAACGCTGCGCGCAGAACGAGCAGAAGGCCGAGGTGCAGGGCCGCGAGGGGCGCCAGCACTCGGGCGTGCCGTGGGAGAATGCGCCAGAGGCTCATGCCGAGTTCAGGAGCGAAGCGGGCGGCCGGCAGGAGATTCGGGTTCATCCACGGAACTCCCAGCCCCGCTCTTCGCTCTTGGGCGCGGAGCTTACCATCCCCTCAAACCGAGCGCTCAACCGGGTATTCCGGTGCCTGCGGCCGCCTGCCGGCACGCCGCCGCTCGAGCAGGAGCACGACCACGGCAGGCACGGCGAAAGCGAGGCGACCGGCCGGAACCTCCAGGAGTTGCGCGCTGTAGAGGTTGGACACCGCGAGGCCGACGGTGAACCACAGCCACACGCCCAACGCGGTGGCGGACCCATCCCGCGCGCCCAGCGCCCTGGCCAGGGTGGCGACGAGCAGCGCCCCGAGCGCGAGGCCCAGCACCGCCTGCCGCAGCGGGCTTAGGACGAACACCGGGTGCAACGCTGTGACGAGGCCAACTGCGATGGTGATGGCCAGGGCTATGACGCCGGCTCGCCGGGCGGACCGGAGACCTGGAGCCGCGGCAGACGGCGCGCCTTCACCCGCGCGCCCGAGCACCAGAGCGACCGTGGCGGCCGCCAGGAAGGACAAAGCGATCTGGGGTCCCCACGCTGAGTCCACGCCAAGGTCCCACACGACCTCGCCCAACTCTGCCGCCAGGTAAAAGGCGAGGGCCTTCACGAACACGTGTCGATTCGCGCTCCGTGCCGGAGCGGGGCCGCCCGGCTCCCACCGGAGCGTGACCGCCGGCGCGAGGAATAGCGCCGCCCCCAGCAAGGGGATCATCGGATAGGAGCGGACGAGCAGGAACAACGCCGCCACCAGCGCCAGCACCGCCGCGCTCTGCCAGGACCCGTTCCCCTGGCCCTCGGGGGCCTCGGAGACCGCCAGCCAGCTCACGATCACCGACACGACGCCGAACCCGCTCACCGCGACGGCCTGCGCTTCTGACTGCCCGTCCCAGAACAAGAGGTGGAGCGGGCGGTACGCGACGGCCCCGAGCACGACGCCGGCGGCCGCCAGCACACGCGCGTGCCGCCGCAGCCACGCGTGGGGCCGCTGTCCGAGCCTGGGGAGCACGACCGGCACGAGGAGCAGAGGGATGAGATAGATGTAGCCGACCGCGGCCTGGAAGTTGGCCCCGTACACCGAGAGGCCGATCAGGGTGCTGAAGCAAAAGAGGAGCGGGAACTGCAGGACGGCCAGACGCACCCTCATGGCCCATTCCCCTCATTGCTTGGTGCCAGGGCCGTCGCACCGGCGACGGTGCGCGGCTGGATCGAGGCGATCCGGCCGCCGTCGATCGTGATGAGCGTGAACCCCCGAGGATCGGGGCGTCCGCTCGGGCCCTTGACCAGCCACCCTCCGGCCGTCACCGTGACCGCGAACTGCGTGCCGCCCTTCGCCGCGGTGGGTTCCTCGGGGGAGTAATCCGCTCGGTAGTGCCAGTGGCCGGAGAGGACCAGCGGGACGTGCGTGCGCTCGAACAGCTCCATCACGTCCCCGGCGTGCGCCCTCACCGAGCGCTTCCCCGCCAGCGGGATGTGCGCGAGGACGATCACCCGGCCCGGCTCCGCGGCGTCCAGCGCCCGCTCGATGAAGAGGAGCTGGCTCTCGGTGAACTTGTCCCGGCCGTGCCCGCAGTCCAGCCCGAGGATCGTCCAGCGCCCAAACGCGACCGGGCCGTACGGGACGCCGAACCTGGTCAGGTAGGCGCCCCAGCCCCGCCGGTCGTGGTTGCCGGGGATGCAGACGAACGGCATCGTAAGCTTGTCGAGCACCTGCTGCGCCCGGTCGTACTCGACCCAGCGCCCGTTGTGCGCGATGTCGCCGGTGACGACCACCAGGTCCGGCCTGACGCGGTTTACCTCGTCCACGATGCGCTCGACCGACGCCTCGCCGTCGGGTGTGTACCCGAAGTGCAGGTCGGTGATCTGCGCCACCGTGAAGCGCTCCGGGATTGCGGCAAGCACCGACACCGCGCGGCGCGCGCGGCTCTCGCGCCCGCCCGCAAGCGCCACGAGCTCGTAGTTGCCCGGCGGGCAGTCGGCGGGGATCCGGAATCGGGACGTGCGGCGCATGCCGCGTGCGGCAGGCCCGAGCGGCGTGAGCGGGATCCGTGCAGCGACGCTGACCAGCGCCGCCGACTCGAACGGCGGTGCCCACGGGAGCCCAGCCCTCGCCACGAGGGGGAACTCCGCCCCCGGGGTGAGGATCTCGGGCTTCCCGAACGACGGCGACTCGATGGCCAGCCCGGCCGGGAGGACCGCCCACGCGATGGCGGCTGCTGCGAGGACGACCGCCAGCAAAACGTGGCGGGGCGCGGTGCCACCGGGTTGGCCGGAGGGCGTCATCTCACGAGCCCCGGGGATCGGCCCGACACCGTGGCTGCGGTCACGCGCACGCCGCGAGTGTACCAGCGGGAGGGGACACGCCCCGTCCCTACGGCCTCGCGGCCACCTGACGGACGACGTCGAGGATCGACCCGTCGTCGGCCTTGACGATCTCGACGGCCTCGCCGGACAGCTCTGGCTCCGGCATCAGCGGGCCGAGCTCCTTCGCCCTCGCCATCGCCTTGGCCGCCAGCTCCTCCATCGAGATGAGCGGGATGCCCGCCCCGGCCGCGTTCTCCCGCAGCGCCGCGAGGTGGGGCGAGCTCGACGCCGGGTTGATCACTGCGTCCCCCTCGGTGATCACCACGTCCACCAGCTCGCCCGGCATCGTCACCGCGTTGACCCGCTCGCGGATCGAGGGGTACGACTGGCCGCGGCGCTTGGAGAACCCGGCGAGGGTGGTGAAGATGATGGTCAGCTTTGAGCGCCCCACGTTGGGCCCGCCGCCGATCCCGCCCACGTAGCGGCCATCGTAGCCGATGACGGTGTTGACGTTGAAGTCACGGTCGATCTCGGCGCAGGAGAGAAGCGCGAAATCCAGGAGCGGCGTGAGCGTCCCTTTGCACGCCAGGTTGGCGTAGTTCGAGGTGGTGACCTCTTGGTGGCCGGGGTCGTTCAGGAGCGAGTCGAAGACCTCATCCGTCGGCTGGAAGCACTGCCCGTGCAGGATCAGCTCGACGGCGCCCCGTTTGAGCATCTCGACGTGGATCTGGGTGATGCCCCCTATCGTGAACGAGGCCTTCAGGCCGTGCTGCACGAAGTGGTCCGAGAGCCGCTGCAGGACCGCGAGGGAGGCCCCCGAGCCCGACTGGAACGCCACCCCGCTGCGCAGCAGACCGGCCGCGCCGAGCAGGGCCATGACGTGATCCGCGACCCTGAGGTTCTCGCCGCTCATCACGCGGGAGAGGTCCAGCGTGCCGGCGCCGATCCCGGCCGCGTCGGCCACGTTCTCGAACGGAACGACGAAGTCCACGTACTCCATCGAGATCGAGCGGTGGGTCAAGAAGCGGTCGAACACCGTGCCGGCGCACACGCAGGAGTAGTCGGCGTAGCGCACGTCGGCGTCGAACAGCCCGAGCGGTCCGCAGCGCTCCTCCGGCTTGCCGAGCACGCCGGAGGCGTTGCCCCAGGGGTCGGCCGCCGGGGCGGGGAACACCGCCAAGCGTACCGGCTCGATCCCCAGCATGATGTCGCGCTGCCTGCCCCCGTGGCTGCAGCCGATGATCCGCTGCGGCAGCAGCGCCCCGGCCCCGGCGGCCTTCGCGAGCCCGCCGTACGGGTTGCCGTAGAGGTACGCGATCGTGCCGTCCTTGACCGCCTCGACGAGGTAGTCCAGCTCGCCGAAGTAGGCGTTGCCGATCAGCCGGATGCCCACGAGGCCGCGGCGCTTGAGCTCGCCGATCGCCGCGCGCAGGAAGCGGTCGCCACCGTTGCGGTAGTAGTGCGGGAACGACACCGCATCGCCGTCGCGCAGCACGGAGAACGCCGCCTCGAGGGTGGTCACCTTGGAGGAGCCGTCGAACGGGCCGCGCGGGATGCGCGCCGGGTGCGTGGCCTCCTCCGGCATCTCGGCCCAGGAGCCCGCGAAGGGCCGGTACTCGTGGCCGTCGAGGCGGGTGGGAACCTCGCGGCCGAGGGCGTTTGTCTGCCAGCGCTCCAAACGCATGGACAACCTCCAGCCGTCAGCCTAGGAGAAGATGAAAAGATTCACAAGCTGCCAACCCGCGGTGTGGTCTACACTCGTTGCCGGGGGAAGGACCGATGCCCGTCATTGCGCTCGTACTGCTCGCCGCCGCTATCGCCGCCCCGGCGCTGCCTGTGACGCCGGTACGACTGCAGCGGATCGCGCTGGCGGTCCCCGATCGCGACGTCGTGAGGGTCACCCTCCACGCGGCGGCCGCCTCCGGCCCGGTCCGGGCGGGGCTCGCCGGGCAGAGGCTGCGGCTCGGGGAGGTTGCGGTGCCGCTGGAGACCCCCGCCGACGTGACTCTCGCGGGCGGCGAGACCAGGGTGGATTTCGACCTGAAGCTCCGCTCGGTGCCGGAGGCGGTGCTGGCGCTCGACCCGCACCGCATGCCTGTCCTCTGGGAGGGGCTGGACGCGCGCGGCACGCCCATCCTGGCTGTGGGCGGCACCGTCGACCTCGGCGACCCGGGCGAGGTGGAGCTCCCGCTCACCAAGGTCTACGACGCGTACGCGCAGGTCTCCGACCTCCGCCTGACGCCCTCGCTATCGACCGTCGGCGTGCACGCGCTCCTCTCGCTTTACAACCCGCTCGGCTTTGACGTTGTGGCCACCGGGCTGGAGTACAAGCTCGCGGTCGGCGCGCAGCAGGTCCTCGCGGCGAAGCGGCCGGGTTTCAAGCTGCGTGCCGGCCAGCGCAGCGACGTGTTGATCGAGCAGGACGTGCCGCTCGGCGACGTCGCGGGAGGCGTGGCCGCGTTCCTCCGCGGCGAGGCCGCGCAGCTCGAGGGCATGCTGGTGATCCGCACGCGCGACGGGGAGCGCGCGATCCCGCTCCACCTGAGCGCCGGGATGAAGTAACGGCCGGCCGCCGGGCGGCCGTGCGCGCCCGGCAGTCGCGCCCCATGCCTGGCCGGCCGCTACGTGCGCATCAGCGTGTGCGCGGTGGCGAGCACTCGGCGGGCGCCGTTCTCGACGTCGCGCTCGCCCGTGAAGCGGCCGAGCGAGAAGCGAACCGTTGACATGGCGGTCGCGGCGTCCACGCCCATCGCGGTGAGCACGGCCGAGGGGTGCACCACATCGGTGTGGCAGGCTGCCCCGGCCGAGGCGGCCACCTCTTCGGCCAGCAGCGCGAGCAGGGCGTTGGCATCCACGCCGGGGAAGGCGACGCTCGCAGTGTTGGGCAGGCGCTCCTCGGGGTGGCCGTGGCGCACGAGCCCAGGGAAGCCGGCCGCGAGCAGCGCCTCCAGCGTGTCGCGCAGCGCCCGTAGGCGCGGCCCCTCCTGCGCGACCTCCTGCCTGACGAGCTCGCACGCCTTGCCCAGCCCCACAATGGAGGGGACGTTCTCGGTGCCTGAGCGCAGACCGCGCTCGTGGCCCGCGCCGCGGATCAGCGGCTCGAGCGCCACGCCCGTGCGCACGAAGAGCGCCCCCACGCCCTTGGGCGCGTAGAGCTTGTGGCCGGCCACGGTGAGCAGGTCCGCGCCGAGCTCGCCGACGTTCACCGCGATCTTGCCCACCGCTTGCGCCGCGTCGGTGTGCAGCACGACGTTCCTCGCGCGGCACGCCCGGGCGATCTTGGCGACCGGCTCGATCGTCCCCACCTCGTTGTTGGCGAGCATCACCGACACGAGCACGGTGTCGGGGGCCAGCTCCCGGGCGATCGCGCCCGCGTCCACGCGGCCGAAGCGGTCCACGCCCACGACGGTAAGCCTGATGCCCCCCTCGCGCTCGAGCGCGCGTGCGGTCGCCAGCACCGCCGGGTGCTCCACGGTGGTCACCACCACGTGCCCGCCGGTGTGCGCCTCCACTACCCCTCGGATCGCCCAGTTGTCGGACTCAGTGCCACCGCTGGTGAAGAGGATCTCCTCCGGCTGCGCCCCCAGGCACTCCGCGACCTGCCCGCGAGCCGCCTCCACCAGGGCGCGGGCCCGCCGCCCCTCCCGGTGTCCCGAGGAGGGGTTGCCGTACGCCTCGCGCAGCACGGGGATCATCGCGTCCGCCACCCGCGGGTCCACCGGCGTCGTCGCGTTGCAGTCCAGGTAGATTAGGCCGCCGCGCGCATCGCCCATGGGCGTCATGGTACTCCCCGTGGCCGCTGCCGTGGCATGCCCCCGCCGCGCGGGGTACACTCCGTTCGATGGCGCCACCTTCCCTGTGGCTCTACCGGGCCCTGATGGTGCTCTCGCTTCCCCTGGTGGCGCCGTTCCTGTGGTTTGCGGACCGGCGGCGGGGGAAGAAAAGACCGCCGTGGGCGCAGCGCCTCGGCTGGAAGCTCCCCGTGATACCGCAGGGCGGGGTCTGGCTCCAGGCGGTCTCGGTGGGCGAGGTCGCCGTGGCGCGGCCCCTGCTGGCCGAGCTCCGGCGCCGCCACCCCAGCGTGCCGCTTATCCTCTCGGCTACGACGTCGACCGGCCTCGCCATGGCGAGCGGCGCGCAGCTCGCCGACGTGCGGCTGCCGTTCCCGGTGGACCTGCCGGGGCCAGTGCGGCGGCTGATGGAGGCAGCCCGCCCGCGCCTGGTGGTGCTCGTCGAGACCGAGCTGTGGCCCGAGCTGCTCGCCGCCTGCGGCGCGCGCGGCATCCCGGTGGCGCTCGTCAACGCCAGGGTGTCGGACAAGTCGTTCCGCGGCTACACGGCGATCCGCTGGATCCTGCGCCCGCTTCTCGAGCCGGTCACGCTGGCGCTCGCCCAGACGGAGCAGGACGCGGCGCGTCTGGTGGAGATCGGCGTTCCCTCCGATCGCGTTCGCGTGACTGGCAACGTCAAGTTCGACGCATCCCCCCCGGGGCCGGCGCCGCACGTTTTGGAGGAGCTCCGCACGGTGGCCGACGGCAGGAGGGTGCTCGTAGCGGGCTCGACGATGCCCGGCGAGGACGAGGAGGTCCTCGATGCGGTCCTGCGGATCCCGGCGGGGAGGAGGCCGTTCGTGTTGCTGGCGCCCCGCCACCCCGAGCGGGCGCCGGCCATCATGCAGATCGTGGCGGCCAAAGGCCTCTCGGTGACCCGCCGCACGCTGCTCGCCGAGGCACCGCCGGGGTGCGAGGTGGTGGTGCTGGACACCGTGGGCGAGCTGGCCGCGCTGTTCAAGCTCGCCGACGTCGCGTTCATCGGCGGTTCGCTCGTCGCCACCGGTGGCCACAACCCGATCGAGCCTGCGCGGTTCGGCGTGCCCGTGCTCACCGGCCCGCACGTGCGCAACTTCGGCGCGGTGTACAGGGATTTCATCGCGGCCCGCGCGGCAAAGGTCGTGCACTCCTCCGTCGAGCTGGCCGCCGCCCTCGAGCTGTGGCTCGCCGATCCCGATGCCGCGCGCGCGGCCGGGAAGGCCGGGTTCCAGCTACTGGCCCGCAACGCCGGCGCCACCGCGCGCACGGTGGACACCCTGGAGCCTTTCCTCGCATGAGGCAGTGGCCCGGCTGGCTGCTCGGCTTCACCGACTTCATGGAGGCGGTCAACGCGGTCGCCCACGCCGTCTACCGGCTGGGCGTGCGGAAGAGCGTGCGCGCGGCGGTCCCGGTGATCTCGGTCGGCAACATCGCCTTCGGCGGCACCGGGAAGACACCCCTGGTGGCCGCGCTCGCGCGCACCCTGCTGGCCGCTGGCGCGCGCCCCGCGATCCTCACCCGCGGCTACCGGCGCAGGGAGCGAGAGCCGGTGCTCCTGCGGTCCGGCAGCGAGGCCGGTTGGGAGCGGGCGGGCGACGAGCCGGCGCTGCTGGCGCGCGCGCTGCCCGAGGTGGCGATCGTGGTGGACCCCGACCGGGTGCGCGGGGCGGCCACTGCCGTGCGCGAGGCCGGCGCCACCCACCTGCTGCTAGACGACGGCTTCCAGTACTGGCGCCTGGCGCGCGACCTGGACATCGTGACCGTGGAGGCCTCCGACCCGCTCTGCGCCAGGCGGCCGCGCCGCGAGCACCCCAACGCGCTCGCCCGCGCCCATGCGGTGGTGCTGAGCCGGGCGGCCGACCGCACCGAGGCGCTGGCAGCCATGGCGGTGCTCGGTTCGTACGCGCCCGACGCGACGTTCGTCGCGACCAGGCTCGTGGGACGAACGCTGCACCTCGGCAACGAGCACCTTCCCCCCGAGGCGCTCAAGGGCCGATCGGTGCTGGCGATGGCGGGGATCGCCTCGCCGGAGGGGTTCGTCCACACCCTCGGGGACCTGGGCGCGGTCGTGGTGGACATGAGGTTCTTCCCCGACCACCACCGCTACTCGCGGCGCGAGGTGGAGGACATTCTGGCCGAGGCCTGGACGGACGGCGTGCTCGTGGTCACGACGGCAAAGGACATCGTGAAGGTGCCGGCCGACCTGGCGGCCAGTCTGGCGTGGCTCGAGGTGGAAGCGGTGCCCATCTTGGCGCCCATGATGGTCGGCTTCGAGGAGCTCCTCCGGCCGGTTTTGCCGTCGGCCGCGGTAGAATCGCGGCAATGAGCACCCGCGCTCGCCTCCACGGTCTGGTCGAGGGATTCGCGTCTCGCCGCGTCGTGCTGTACGGCGACCTCGTGCTGGACCGTTTCGTGCTCGGCACCCCCAAACGCATCTCCCGCGAGGCGCCGGTGATCATCCTGCGCTACGAAGGGCAGCGCGACATCCCGGGGGGCGGCGCCAACGCTCTGGCCAACCTGGCCTCGCTCGACGCGACGGTGCTCCCCATCGGGGTGGTGGGAGAGGACGAGGAGGGCGCGAGCCTGCTGCAGGCGCTCTCGGGGATCGGCGTGGACACCTCCGGCGTCCTCGTGCTGCCCGGTTTCCGGACCGTGACCAAGGTGCGCATCCTGGCCGGCGGCGTGGCGTCGCTGCGGCACCAGGTGGCCCGCTACGACGTGGAGGACCACCTCCCCGCCCACGATCAGTGGCACGAGGAGATCCTGTCCCGGCTCGCGGAGGCGGCCGCAGGGGCTCACGCCGCCGCGGTCTCCGACTACGGCTACGGGGTGGTCTTCGCGGACGGCGTGGCAAGGCTGCGCTCCTCCCTCCCGGCGGGAGCGCCGACCGTCGCCGACTCTCGCTTCGGCCTGGAGGGGCTGGGCCAGGTGGAGGGTGCCACCCCGAACCTCGAGGAGCTCGCCGCCGCATCGGGAGAGGTGCCGGGCACCGACGCAGCGGTCGCGGCGGCGGCGGAGGCGCTGCGGGCCAAGCTCGGCGCCCGCTTCGTCGCCGCCACCCGCGGCAGCGACGGGCTCACGCTCGTCGAGCAGGGGAAGGCGGCGGTCCACCTGCCGGTGTTCGGGACCGACCAGGTTGCGGACGTGACCGGTGCGGGCGATACGGTGCTTGCGACGCTCACGCTCGCGCTCGCCGCGGGCGCGGCGCCAGCCGAAGCGGCGGTCATCGCCAACCTCGCGGGCGGCATCGTGGTCACCAAGCTCGGAACGGCCACGGTCTCCCGCGACGAGCTGCACCGGGCGATCGACCAGGCCGCGTTCGTTTATGACTGAGGCGAAGCACGGTTCGAGGAAGTGGGGCGCGCACCCCGTGTGCGCATGCCGGAGCAACCGATGAGCGTCCTCCCCGGATCCAAGCTCATCACGCTCGCGGAGGCGAGGGTGCTGGCGCAGGGGGTACGGGGAGCCGGCAGGCGCGTGGTGGTAGCCAACGGCGCGTTCGACATGCTGCACGTGGGGCACGCGCGCTACCTCGCGGCCGCCCGCGCGGCGGGGGACGTGCTCTTCGTCGCGGTCAACTCGGACCTCTCGGTTCGCACGAGCAAGGGGCCGCTGCGTCCCATCGTGCCCGAGGGCGAGCGCGCGGAGCTGCTCGCGCACCTCGACTGCGTTGACTGGATCGTGCTGTTCGACGAGCCGACCGTGGCCGAGGTGCTGCGGGCGCTCACCCCCCACGTCCACGCCAAGGGCACCGACTACACTCCGGAGACCGTGCCGGAGCGCGAGGTGGTCGCCGAGTGGGGCGGCGAGACCGTGATCTGCGGCGACCCCAAGGACCATGCCACCACGGACCTCGTCGGCGAGATCCTCAAGCGCTACGCCCCCTGAGGTACGTCGCCGATATCGGACCATCTGCGGCGTTGCGCTCGCCGCTCCTTTCCTGGCGGGGGGTTTCCCGTCCCGCCTCCGGCGGGACTCTCGACCCCCCGAGCCCCCCGCTCACCGGGAGTGAATCCCGGCTCGCCCGTCCTCATATAGCTTCCGGCTATGCTCCGGTGCGACCGGCTCGCACGCCTTGCATCTGGCCCAATCTCGGCGACGCGGGCTACACGCCGTACACCTTGGTTCTGCTCGCGAGCGACCGGCGCGCACGCCTCGCGATAGGCCTTGAGGCGGCAGCGCGGCTACACGCCATTCGCGTTGGCCGTGCTCGGCCGCCTGCGTGTCCCGGCCCCGATCCGCGCGCTGGGTCCCCGCGGCCTCCGGAGCCATGGCCGCTCGCACCCTCGGAGCGCATTGCACACCCATTCCCGCGGTTTGGCGTCGAGCCACAAACACCGTCGAACGCCGTGGCATCACCCACCCCCTACAAAGCGGCTGTCTGGAATCCTACCGCACAATGGTGAGATGGTGGTACCTGGTACCTAATGGGAGACGGAGTCTTGCCGACATTCGGCCTGAAGACGACCCTGGGGGCCATACTGGCCAAGAGACCCTCTCGGCGCGAGGCAGATGACCGGGCTGGATGCGGAAAGAGGGCTTGAAAGTGCTCCCGAAAGTGGTAGTTTGGCAGCAGATCGGGTGGGATTGTCCATGATGGTGGTGCGGCGAAGTTCATATGGGAAATGTCAGTTTGCGTCTCCGGCCCCGGGCACGGCAGCCCGGCCGTCGTGGGCGATACTGACCTCGAGGGCACGTACAACGAGATCTATCCCAACATCAGCCAGGACGAAGCCGGGCTGCGGAAGCTCTCTATTCAGTTTTCGTTTCCTGGTGGTATTCCGAGCCACGCATCGCCGGAGTGCCCGGGCTCGATCCACGAGGGCGGCGAGCTGGGCTACTCGCTCAGCCATTCGTTCGGGACGGTCTTCGACAATCCCAATCTCATCGTCACCTGCGTCGTCGGCGATGGCGAGGCGGAAACCGGACTGCTGGCCACGGCGTGGCATTCCAAAACGTTTCTCAATCCGGCCACCGACGGTGAACGTGGTTTCATCGACTTCGCGCGCGCACCTGACGCCCCCTCATGAGGAACCGTCGTTCGCCAAAGACCATCGTTCACGGACGAGCGGTGAAGAATAGCCGGAGACTGTCGCTGCCGAGGCTGTCGGCCTACGTGGGCCTTTGCCTTGGCGCGGTTGTCCTCGCCGTCGCGGTGGTCATGCTTGTGTTCGGTGGTGCGATCCTCAACGGCTATGGCAAAAGGAAGATGGAGCGAGCGTTTGCCGAAGCGTATCCTAGGTACGCGTTGCGGATCGGCGCACTGGATTACACGGTTGGCGCCAATCGCCTGGTTGCTCAATCCGCCACAGTGAGTGCAGCGAATTCGACGCTCAAGGTCGGCGGGATTTCGCTGACGGGCGTTCGCTGGGCGCGGCTTCTTTGGGGAACAGCTGTTCTGGCTGATGTCCTCGCCAAGGCCAGTCTCGATGCGACGAATCTCGATATGGAATTCCCCCGGTCACACTACGGAATCCGCTGCGCGCGGCTGCAAGCGTCGGTGCCGGGTTCAGAATTGATCGCCGAAGGGACCGAGCTTCGGCCATTGGTCAGAGATGAAGAACTCTTCGCAGCGGACGCTTTTCGAACGACGCGGTTTCGTGTGGTCGTCCCGGAGTGCAAAGTGTTGGGCCTGGCGTATGGCGAACTGCTCCAGGGAAAGTCATACCGGGCCCGGTCGGTTCATTTTTCCCGCCCCTCCTTTGATGCGTTGGTCAATCGTGACAAGCCGGTGGAGCCGTTCGTGAAGCGTCCGCTCATGGTGCACGAGGCGCTGGCTGCAATCCAGCGACCGCTGCAGGTCGATCGCCTCAGTATCACCAACGCCAACCTGAGATACTGCGAGCGGGTGGTCGCTGGAGCTGACCCCGGCGTGCTGACGTTCGCGGCGGTGAATATGTCCGTCGAGGGCATCGCCAACCGTGGCGACGCGTCAGCCGTCATCCTGCTCCGCGCGCAGGGTGACCTCATGAGCGCGGGAGTGCTCAAGGTGCTGATGACGATTCCGGTCACTTCACCGGACTTCTCTCTCCACTACTCCGGCTCGCTCAGCGCGATGGACCTGACCCGCCTTGATGCGTTCCTTGATATTGCGGAACACACCCGGGTTAAGTCCGGTAGCGCGAAAGAGGTGGCGTTCGCAATCGATGTGACCGCTGGCCAAGCTCGCGGCCGTGTGCGCGCGATCTACAGGGATTTGAACATGGCTCTTCTCGACAAACAAACCGGCACCGAAAAGGGATTCGACAATCGCGCCGCCTCGTTCTTCGCGAACGCGTTTGTAATCCGGAATTCCAACGCTCCGGACGCATCGGGCTCGATGAAGGAGGGGGGGGTAAACTACGCGAGAAGACCGGAGGACGAGTTTCTGCAATTCGTGTGGTTCGCCCTGCGGAGCGGTGTCCTGGATGTCATCAGCAATTGAGGTGTGACGTGAGCATCAGCAACGCCTTGCGGCTGCGGAAAGCAAGGTTGTGATTCAGTTGCGAAACATGAAGATGAAAATAGAGAGGCTCACTCCGGAACTGCTCCACACGATGGATGCCTGCTTATGGGTGGCCCGCATCCGGAGGGGGGCAGGATAGGTGGCAGCTTGGCAGCAGATCGGGTGGGATCGTCCATGATGGTGGCGCGGCGAAGTTCATATGGGGAATGTCAGCTCACGTAGGGGCCTATGGATCCGGTTGATCTCAAGAGTCTGGAAGGCGCGGTCGGGGCGCTCGAGAGGCCCACCTGGGCGATGCGCATCGTCAACCTCATTGGCATGCCCATCGAGGCTGCGACGAAGCTGCTCCCGAGCAAGGCCAGCGCGGTCGTCTCCAGGGCGACTACCATGGCCGTCCGCAAGGCCCTTGTCGCCGCGGTCTCGACCATGGGCAAGAAGCATGGTGGCGCCCCTTCCAAGTGGCTTCACCGTGCTGCCGCAGCCGGTAGCGGCGGGGTGGGAGGGTTCTTCGGCCTGCCGGGCCTTGCGGTCGAACTGCCGATCTCCACCGTGATCATGCTCCGTGCGATCGCGGACATCGCCCGGAGCGAGGGCGAGGATGTCGGTAGCGTCGAAGGCCAGCTGGCGTGTGTCCAGGTCTTCGCCCTCGGTGGGCCGGGTCCAGCGGACGATGCCTCGGAAACTGCGTACTACGCCGTTCGGATTGGCCTCGCCAAGGCACTCACGGAGGCGGCGGAGTACATTGCTGCGAAGGGAATGACCGAGGAAGGGGCGCCAGTCGTCGTCCGGCTCATTGCCAGGATCGCGGCGCGCTTCAACGTGGTCGTGAGCGAGAAGGTGGCGGCCCAGGCTGTGCCCGTTGTCGGCGCCGCCTCCGGGGTAGCGATCAACTTGCTCTTCGTGAGCAGCTTCCAAAAAACTGCCTCCGGTCATTTCGTGGTCCGACGGCTGGAGCGGAAGTATGGCCTCGACGTCGTCAAGAGCGCCTACGAGGCGATTGCCAAGCGCAGGGGCTACCACAGGTCGTAGCAGTCTGGTGGAGCCCTGCAGTATCGGTATCGGTACCAAGGGCTTGACTTCCTATAGAGGTGCCATTATCTGAACTTTGCTGCTCGCACGCATCGATTGCGTTGGCTGGTACAAATCTACCACCGTTCCACCCTTCGGTGCCAGGCACGTGGTTGTGGCGTGGAAAAGGCGGCCGATGTGGGTTACCGCAGGAGCGAGCGGAGCCGGGTGTAGACCTCGCGGCGGTGGTCGGTGGTGGTGTGGACGATCTCGATCCGGTCCCTGCGGATCCGGTAGATGATGCGCCAGGAGCAGAGGCCTCTAAGCGTGAGCTGGAGCGGCTTGCCCCGGTGCGGGCTCTCCCGGAACGGCTCGATCACGGCGCGGTGAGGCCCTTTGCCCGTTCTGCCTCCGCCAAGGCGCAGGACGACACCCGTGAGGGACGCACGTGTGGCGTTTCTGCCCGCGGCAGCGGCGCCGCCCGGATTCGGCCGGAAGCAAGGAAGGCGAGGCGACCGCGCCGGAGTGTAGCCGGAGGCTACCTGAGGACGCTGGGCGCCGCAGCCTGACGCCGCAGACGGTCGGAGACTGGCGGCGCACTAGAGGGCTGAGGTGAGGGTGGCGAGGCACGCCGGGCAATACTCGGCGCGCTTCAGGTCCACCCCCTCGGCCCACAGCGAGCGGTGCATCGCGCAGTCCTGCACCACGCAGTGGACCAGGCCGAGGGAGTGGCCGAGCTCGTGGACGACCTCGGTGGTGATCCTGCGCATGAACAGCGCTGGCGCGTCGGGGCCTTCCTCCTCGGGGTGCAGCCTGAACCAGGACACGATGCCCCGCCGCCCGCCCAGATGGGAGATGCCGAAGACGTAGGTCAACGCGGGCATGAAGAGGTCCACGCCGGTGAGGCCCATGGCCAGCCAGCCGGGCTCGGGATCGGGCATCTGCTCGATCAGGCAGGCGGCGTCCACCTGGGCCCGCTGGCGGTCGTAGCACCGGTCGAACGAGGCTTCCAGGCGGCCGAGCTCGCCGCCGGAGTAGGGGCGTGGCAGCGAGGCGAGCACAGCTTCGGCTAGCCTGGGAGGAACGTCCCCCAGCGCCAGGAGCCTGATCCTCACGGCCTTTCGATGCCGTACTTCTTCATCTTGTTGTAGAGGGTGACCCGGTCGATGTCGAGCGCGCGCGCCGCCTGCGCGATGTTGTACGACGACGCGGCCAGGACCTGCCGGATGTGCGCAGCCTCCACCGTGGCCAGGGAGACGTCGGCGGCCGCCGGCCGCACGGCGAACGGAAAGTGGCTTGCCTCGATGTGGTTGCCGCGGCACATTACCACCGCCCGCTCGATGGCGTTCTGCAGCTCGCGCACGTTGCCCGGCCAGGGGTAGGAGACCATCGCCGCCATCGCGTCCTGCGAGAACCCGGAGATGCGGCGGTTCATCTGGGTGGCGAAGGTGCGCAGGAAGTGCTCGGCGAGCGCGGGGATGTCCTCGGTCCGCTCGCGCAGCGGTGGCAGCGGGATCGTGAAGACGTTGATGCGGAAGTAGAAGTCGTCCCGAAAGCGCCCCGCCGCCACCTCGGCCTCCAGGTCGCGGTGGGTTGCGGTAACGAGGCGGAAGTTCACCGGGATGGGGGTGTTGGCGCCGACGCGGGTGAGCTCGCGCTGCTGGAGCACTCGCAGCAGGTCCACCTGGACCTTGGGCGGCACGTCGCCGATCTCGTCGAGGAACAGTGTGCCCTCGTCGGCGAGCTCGATCTTCCCGCGCCGCCGCGCCACCGCACCGGTGAACGCCCCGCGCTCGTGGCCGAACAGCTCGCTCTCCAGGAGGCCCTCGGCGAGGGCGCCGCAGTTCTCCACCACGAACGGGCCGAAGCGGCGGTTGCTCTTGGCGTGGACGAGGTGGGCCACGAGCTCCTTGCCGGTGCCGGACTCCCCGGTAATGAGGACGCTGGTGTCGGTGGGCGCCACCTGCTCCACGAGGTGGAGCGCCTGCGCCATCGCGGGCGAGCCGGAGGTGACCAGTGCCGGGAGCGCTCCGGCAAGGCGCTCGCGCAGGGCGCGGTTCTCCACCATCAGCGAGTAGCGCTCGGCCGCCTTGCGCACCAGCCTCGAGACGGCCTCGGGGTCGAACGGCTTGACGATGTAGTCGTACGCCCCCTCCTTGAGCGCCTGCACGGCGGTCTCGACAGAGGCGTAGGCGGTCATGATGATGATGGTCGCGTCGGGGGCCAGCTCGTGGACCTTGCGCTGGAGCTCGAGCCCGTCCATGCCCGGCATCTTGATGTCGACGAGAAGGATGTTGGTCCCCTCGCGTGCGAGCGTCGCGAGCGCGTCCTTGCCGCTGGCGGCCGCGCTCACGTCGTAGCCCTCCTCGCGGAACCAGGTCGCGAGCGAGTTACGGACGTGCTGCTCGTCGTCCACCACCAGGATCCGCACCGGCGTTGTCATCATCAACTCTCACCCCCGGGTTGCGCGGGCGACGCCGGCAGGGTCAGGGTGAAACGGGTGCCCCGCCCGGGTTCGCTCGCCACCTCGATCGTGCCATTGTGTCGCTGGATGATGCCGTAGACAACCGCGAGGCCGAGCCCGAGCCCCTTGCCCTCGCCTTCGCCCTTGGTGGTGAAGAACGGCTCGAAGATGTGGCTCCGCACCTCCTCATCCATGCCGATCCCGGTGTCCTCGACCACCATCCGCACGCCGCCGCCGTCAGTCGGCGCCGTGCGCAGGGTCAACGTTCCGCCGCTCGGCATCGCCTCCACCGCGTTGATGCAGAGAGCGAGCAGCGCCTGCTCGATCTGCGCCGGGTCGCAGGTGATCGGCGGGAGCTGCGAGGAGAGATCGAGGTCCGTCTTCACCTGCGCGAGGTCCATCTTGTGCTTGATCAGGAACAGCGAGCGGTTGATGATCTGGTTAACGTCGGTGGGCTCCATGCGCGAGCCGGTCCGGCGCGCGAAGAGCAGCAGGTTGGAGACGATCTCCCCGCAGCGCGCCGACTCGCTGGCGATTGCCTCCAGGATGCGCAGGCTCTCGCGTGTCTCCTCGCTCGGGTCGGGGCGGTGGGAGTAGCGCCGCAGCAGCACCCTCGAGTAGGTCACGACGCTCGCTAGCGGGTTGTTGATCTCGTGGGCGACCACCGCGGCCAGCTTGCCGAGCGAGGCCATGCGCTCCACCCGCATCATCTGCTCCTGCGCCTGGCGCAGCTCCGCCGTCTTCTCCTCCACGCGGCGCTCGAGCGTCTGTGCCCACTCGACGAGCTCTGCGTTGGCGCGCTGCAGCTCCTGGGCCATCTTGTTGACGGACCTCCCCAGGTATGCGAACTCCGAGATCTCGCCGTTTTCGTAGCGGGCCGAGTAGTCGCCGGTGCCGAGCGCCGCCAGCGTGCGGGTCAGTGACTTGATGGGGCGGTGCACCGAGCGGCCAACGACGAGCATCATCACGCCCACCACGAGCAAGAGCGCCCCTCCGGTCGTGCTCACCATCAGCATGGCGGTCTCGCGGCGCGCCTCCTCGACGCGGGTGAGCAGGAGCGTGACGTCGAGCACGCCCAGCAGGCGCTTGCTGGCGGGGTGGGCGTGGCAGCTCGCGGAGGCGCACGCCGGCTCGTTCTCGATCGGGCGGATCACGCCCAGCGCGGGGACGCCGGCCAGCTTGAAGGAGCGGGTGCGGTCGCCGGGAGGCAGCTTCTCGATCGGGCGATCGACCTGGTGGCATCCGAAGCACGCCTCGGAGCGCGGGTCGAGGCGCTGTCCGATATCGCCTGTCTCGGAGGAGAAGACGATCTCTCCCTCCTTGTTGAAGATCCGCACCCGCACGTTGGCGTCGCGCTCGCTAATGGTGTGCACCGACGCATGCAGCCCCTCGCGGTCGTTGTTGAGCATGGCGGTGTGGAGCGCGCCGTAGAGCGTCTCCGACATCGCGAGGCCGTTGATGCGGGCGGCCTCACGCGCGTAGCGCTCCTGCAGGCCCACCTGAACCACGGCAGTCAGGGCCAGCAGGAGCGCCAACGCGACGATCAGGGTACCGGTGAGGCGGAACGTCAGCGAGTTAGGCCGCCATCTCCACATGGATGCGGGTTTCCTCCGTTTGCCCCGCCCCACGGTACCTTGTCTTCTACGACCGGTCAAAAGCACCCAGAGCGTCCCGGGCGTGCGTCGTGCCGGGGACGACACTTGCTTCAAGCTGCCGCTGCTTCTTGACTTCGGCCACGGGGCCCTCCGGGAACACCGGGAGGTACTTGCACGCGAGGACGAAGATCGTCATGCCAGCCGCCACCAAGCCAGCCGACACGACAAACTCCATCAGCGACGGGAGGTAGTGGCGGCCGGTCGCAGCCTCCACCGCCGTGATCGAAACGTTGAGCCGGTGGAAAATGAAGCCCAGCACGACGAGGCCCTGCGCGACGGCCAGCCGCCTGGGGGAGGCGCGAAAGCGGTCGAACGCCAGCAGGACCATCGGTACCGCGACGCCGAGCCCGACCTCGATCAGAAACATCACCGAGGCGAAGCTGAGCGGCCAGATGGTCGAGAGCGCGTCACGCGCCACCAGGTCGCGGAGCCGCAGCACCAGGTAGATGGCGAGGACGACCACCGACGCCCGCGAGAGGCGGGAGAGCAAGTGGGTTTCGAGGGGCTTCCCGAACACCCGCCTCGAGAACCACGATTCCACCACCGTCATGGCGATGCCGGCGGCGAGCGCCGAGACGAAGAAGAGCACTGGGAGGATGGACGTGTACCACAGCGGGTGCACCTTCTCGGGCAGGATCAGGAACAGGCTGCCGAGCGAGGACTGGTGCAGGGTGGAGAGCAGGACGCCCATGATCACCAGGACCGGGGTGACCGTCTTGAGGATCTTCAGCATCCAGTCGAGGTTGAAGCGCTCTGTGAACCGCTCGATCACCACCGGCGCGAACTCGAGGGAGAGGACCATGGTGTAGAGCATCACGCACCAGCCGACCTCGAACATCACTGAGTGGGGGTTCCACATGATAATCGGGTGCCAGATGTTCCACGGCTTGCCGAGGTCGAACATCAGGGCCACGATCACGAGCAGGTAGCCGAGGAAGGCCGTCAGCACCGTGGGACGCACGATCGGCTTGAAGTCCTTGAGGTGCAGGATGTGGACGGTTGCCGTGACCGCGAAGCCGCCGGCCGCGAGGCCGACTCCGCAGAGCACGTCAAAGCCGATCCAGAGCCCCCATGGGAAGGAGTCGGACAAGTGGGTGACGGCACCCAGCCCGCGGGTGAAGCGCAGGTACGCGATCGCCGCGAGGGTGACCGCCAACGCCCCGGTGACCAGGGGCCAGAAGCCCAGGCGTAGGGACGACAGGCGCTCCTTAACCATGGTGCTCTCCCTTCTCGGACTTCTCGGCGCGGGCCACCTCTTCCTTGCGCTTGGTGAGCCAGAACAGACCGCCGAGGACCACGCCTCCGTACATCACGACGTCGGGCACGTGCTTCAGCGCTTGCCAGGTTAGCTGCGGCAGCGGGCCCTCGGCCTTGACGTTCGGCAGGCCGAGCGCGACCGGGTCCTTGGGCCCGATGAAGAACACGTCCGTGCCGCCGGCTTCGGTCGCGCCGTAGATGCGCTGGTAGTAGGTCTTGGGATCGTTGGCCACCCGGGACCGCGCCTCGGCGAGCATCGCCTCGCGCTCGCCGGTGGTGGTGGCGCCGGTGGGGCAGGCCTCCGCGCAGGCCGGACCCTTTTCGCCACGGTGCGAACACATCTGGCACTTGCGGACCCGCGGCATCGCCGAGTGCCACTCGTAGGTGGGGACGGAAAACGGGCAAGCCACCATGCAGTAGCGGCAGCCCATGCACTTGCTGGCATCGTAGACCACGGGCCCTTCGGCCGACTTCGTGAGCGCCGCAACCGGGCACGCGGACGCGCAGCTTGGCTGCTCGCAATGCATGCACAGGCGCCGGACGTAGACGTCGTTGCCGCGGTCCATGAGGTACGTGAAGGTCTGATCATCGAGGCCACGGGCCTGGTGGGCGGGCTGGGAGTTCGACTTCTGGCACGCCTCGGTGCAGGCGCCGCAGCCAATGCACTTGGTGACGTCAACTAGGATCGATCGGTGAGCCATGGCCTAAGCCTCTCCACGGGACGTGCTGAGGAACTCCTCCTGGAACGCCTCCCAGCGGGCCTCGTCGAGCGAGCTCAGGGCACCCTTGCACGGAACGCCGCCATCTGCGAGCAGCGGCACCGTCGCAAGTGTGCCGGTCGGGGTGAGGAAGTCCGCGAGCCGCTGCATTTCATGGCGCAGGAACGCAGTTGCGGCGCTGCCGATGCGCAGGGGCTTGATGGCCTCGTGCTGGTCGCGCGACCACAGCGCCACCACCCATCCGACGCCGTACGGGTCGCGGGTGACGGTCCACGGCTGCGCGGCCACGTGGTCGTTCACCGCCACCACCTCGCCCGAAGCGGGGGCCGGCACGACCAGGGTCTTGCCCTTGGCGTGCAGCTTGAGGAGCGGCTCGCCGCGCTTGACCTGGGCGCCGCGCGCGGGAGCCTCGACGCCGTCGATCTCGCCGACCACCTCGGAGAGGAAGTCGTCGATCCCGACGCGCAGGGTGCCGTCGGTCGTGATCCGCACCCAGCTGTGATGGGGGTCGAGGAAGATCCCCTGGGGCGGGCGCGGCTCGAGCATGGGGATGACGGGTACCGTCGCGTGCACGGCAGCCGGTGCATGGCTCCGGCGAACGGCCATCACAACCGCATCTACTCCGATGAAGACCAGGATCGTGAGGATTACCAGAATCGCGGTCATTCTTGCCTCCCGGCGAAAGCCTGTGAGCCTCCGCTCGCCGGCGGGTAGAGCAAAGGTCTTGCCAAACCGTGGGCTTTTTACGTAAATTGTTGAAGAAATTATGATTACAGTGAATGGCTCCGCACGTTGGCCGGCCGCCGGTGTTGAACATTTCAGCACTCTGGGTGACCAGAGTTTTTTGTGAACTCGTTCACAAGTTGGCGAGCGTGCTGTAGCCAAGGCGTTTCCAGGCTTTTTTGCGCATGCTGAGAAACTCAACAGCCCCGAATGGGCCCCTGTCAAGGGTCTCCCACTATTCGGAAGTCGCGCCGATCCGGCGGCGGGTCGTGCGGCGGCAACGATGAGCCCGGATTGTTCATGAGGGGCCGTCGCGAGAGCCGGAGGTGGCTGTCATGGCGGGCGAGCTTCCGTTGCGGGGGGCTCGGCGCCGCTCCATCCACCGCCGGCGCCTCGGCCCCCCCGGGTCCCCCACGCTCGCGCGGCGGAGCCCCGCTCGCTCCGGGGCGAGGAGGGGAGCCAACCTCGTGCAATACGGCGGCACCCTCCGAGCCCCGAGTACGCCCGCCAGGGCAGTCAGATCCGCGCTCGCAGCAGGCTCCTTCGTGAATAGTCCGGGCTAGAATCGCACGGTGCGCGTCGTTCTCACCCGCCTCTCGGCCCTCGGCGACATCGTCCACACCTGGCCGCTGGTCGAGGCCCTGACCTCCGGCGCCGAGCCGCTGGAGCTCGCCTGGGTGGTGGAGGAGCCGTTCCTGCCTCTGGCGGCGCTGCACCCGGGGGTCGCGAGGGCCGTGCCTGTGGCAACGCGCCGGTGGCGGCGCCGGCCGCTGGCCACCGCCACCCGCCGGGAGCTCGGCGTGGCGAGGCGGGCGCTACGCGAGTTCTCGCCGGAGGTGGCGCTCGACCCGCAGGGCCTGTGCAAGTCCGCGGCGTGGGGGTGGCTCTCCGGAGCCGCGGAGCGGGTGGGGCTGGACCAACGTCTGCGGCGCGAGCTCCTCGCCGGGGTGTGCTACACGCAAACGGTGGCGCCACCGGCGGAGGCGACGCACGTCGTGGACATCAACCTCGCGCTGGGCGCGGCCGTCGGCCGGCCCCCGCCTCTCGGCGCCAGCCCCGACGGGACGTTCCTGCTGCGCCGCCTCCCCGAGGCGCCCGCGGTCGCGGCGGGGACGGTCGCGCTCCTGCCGGGGACGGGCGGCAGGGGCAAGACGTGGCCCGCCCGGAGCTTTGCGGCGCTCGCCGCCCGGGCGATCGGGAGGGGGCTGCCGGTGATGGTGCTCTGGGGCCCCGGCGAGCGGTTCCTGGCGGAGTCGATCGTGGCCGCCTGCCCCGGGGCGACGCTCGCGCCCCCGACGAGCCTGCTCGAGCTCGCGGCGCTGCTGGCGCGCTGCACCGCGGTAATCGGCGGGGACACCGGGCCGGTGCACCTGGCGGCCGCGCTCGCGGTGCCCACGGTGGCGGTTTTCGTGGCCACCGACCCCGAGCGCAACGGCGCACGCGGGCGACGCGTTCGGATCGTTTCGTCGGCGCGGCCCGGCGCGCAGCGCGGCCGCGCCCGTAGCGGCGTCCTCGGTGAGGCGACGGTCGAAGAGGTCTTCGACGCGCTGGTGGACGTGCTCGGGGGCGCGCGGTAGGGGGTGGCGGCCGCTGCGGACGGTGTGAGATGGGTGTGCGGGGGGAGAGGTGCGCGCTGTCACCGAGGTCCGCCCATGACAGGCGGGGGGAAAGGCGCAGACGAGGGTGGTAAAATTGTCATGCGGATCGGCTGTAACGGGAAGGGAGTGGCATGGCGCTTAAGCTCGGTGAACTGCTTCTGAAGGCTCAGCTCATCAACCAGCAGCAGCTGACCAAGGCGCTCGAGGACCAGAAGGCCGGCGGCGGCAAGCTGGGCGAGGTCCTGCAGAAGCTCGGCTACGTCACCGAGGACGACGTCATCGAATGCCTCTCGCACCAGTTCGGCGTGCCCTCGATCAACCTCCGTCACTTTGAGATCGACCCCGCCGTGGCGAAGATCATCCCGGTGGACCTGGCGCGCAAGTACAACGTGATCCCGGTCAACAAGACCGGCGCCACGCTCACCCTGGCGATGACCGACCCCACCAACATCTTCGCCATGGACGAGATCACGTTCATGACCGGCTACCGGGTCGAGCCGGTGGTCGCCTCGGAAGAGGCGATCCGCGAGAAGATCGACCGCAACTTCGGTTCCTCCCGCGAGCTGGAGCTCAAGAAGGTGATGGAGGACCTCACCACCGTCGACGAGGCCGCGCTCGAGTTGATGGAGGAGGAGGAAGAGGTCAGCGTCGAGAAGCTCGCCGAAGAGTCCCAGGAGGCCCCGGTCGTACGGCTGGTGAACATCATGCTCACCGACGCGATCAAGCGGGGCGCCTCCGACATCCACGTCGAGCCGTACGAGAAAAGCTACCGGGTCCGGTACCGGATCGACGGACTGCTGCGCGAGGTGATGACCCCGCCGCAGCGGCTGAAGGACGCGATCACCTCGCGCATCAAGGTGCTCGCGAAGCTGGACATCGCCGAGAAGCGGCTGCCCCAGGACGGCCGCATCAAGTTGAAGGCCCGGATCGAGGGGCGCATGCGCGAGCTGGACTTCCGCGTGTCGGTGCTGCCCACCCTGCACGGCGAGAAGGTCGTGATGCGGCTCTTGGACAAGGAGAACCTGCGCCTCGACATGACCAAGCTGGGCTTCGAGAAACCGTCCCTGAAGAAGTTCGAGGACAACATCCTCAAGCCGTACGGGATGGTGCTGGTCACGGGGCCCACAGGTTCGGGCAAGACCAACACGCTATACTCGGCGCTTCAGCGCGTCAACGTGCCCGAGACGAACATCATCACCGCCGAGGACCCGGTGGAGTTCCAGCTCCCCGGGGTCAACCAGGTGCAGATGAAGGACTCGATCGGGCTCAACTTCGCGGCCGCCCTGCGCTCCTTCCTGCGCCAAGACCCCAACATCATCCTGGTCGGCGAGATCCGCGACTTCGAAACCGCCGAGATCGCCATCAAGGCGGCGCTCACAGGCCACCTCGTGCTCTCGACCCTGCACACCAATGACGCGCCCTCCACGATCTCCCGCCTCATGAACATGGGGATCGAGCCATTCCTCGTGGCGACCTCGGTCAACGTCATCGCGGCGCAGCGCCTCGTCCGCAGGGTCTGCCAGAACTGCAAAGAGGAGGTCGAGACACCGATCCAGGGGCTGCTCTCGGTCGGGTTCGCCGAGAGCGAGGCGCACGGGCTCCGGCTGGTCAAGGGACGTGGGTGCGAGAAGTGCACCAACAGCGGGTACAAGGGGCGCGTGGGGCTGTTCGAGGTGATGGACATCACCGACGACATGCGGGAACTCATCCTATCTGGTGCCACGGCGACCGAGCTGCGCCGCAAGGCGATCGAAGAGGGGATGATCACGCTCCGGCAATCGGGGCTGCAGAAGATACGCGAGGGCAGCACGACGATCGAAGAGGTCGTTCGCGAAACCGTACTCTAAGCAGGGGGCACGATGCCGATCACGCTGCACGAGCTTCTCAAGGGCATGGTGGACCGGGGCGCCACCGACCTGCACCTGACCACCAACACCCCACCCGTGATCCGGATCGACGGCGAGCTGGAGCGGCTGCCGCTCCCGCCGCTGACCGCCCCGGAGACCAAGCGGCTCGCGTACTCGGTGCTGACCGACGCCCAGAAGCACCGCCTGGAGGAGACGCTGGAGCTGGACCTCTCCTTCGGCATCAAGGGGCTTGCCCGCTTCCGCGCCAACGTCTTCTTCCAGCGCGGCGCCGTGGCCGGCGCCTTCCGACGCATCCCCTACGAGATCCTCGGGTTCAAGGAGCTGGGCCTGCCGAACGTCGTCGAGTCGCTGTGCGAGAAGCCGCGCGGGCTCGTCCTGGTGACCGGGCCCACCGGCTGCGGCAAGTCCACTTCGCTGGCCGCGATGATCGACAAGGTCAACGCCGAGCACCCGCTCCACATCGTCACCATCGAGGACCCGATCGAGTACCTCCACACCCACAAGAAGGCGATGGTCAACCAGCGCGAGCTGCACGCCGACACGCAGTCGTACGGCAACGCCCTGCGTTCGGTGCTGCGCGAGGACCCCGACGTTGTGCTGATCGGCGAGATGCGCGACCTCGAGACCATCGAGGCAGCGCTCCAGATCGCCGAGACGGGCCACCTCACCTTCGCCACGCTGCACACCAACTCCGCCCCCCAGACCATCAACCGCATCATCGACGTGTTCCCCGAACACCAGCAGTCGCAGGTGCGCGCGCAGCTCTCGTTCGTGCTCGAAGGCATCATCTGCCAGTCGTTGCTCCAGCGCGCGGGCGGCAAGGGGAGGGTCCTGTGCTGCGAGGTCCTGATCCCCAATGCCGCGGTGCGCAACCTCATCCGCGAGGACAAGGTCCACCAGATCTACTCGACGATGCAGACTGGGCAGCTGAAGCATGGGATGCAGACGTTCAACCAGTCGCTCGCGACGCTCTACCAGCGGCGTCTGATCACGCTGCAGACGGCACTCTCGTACAGTTCCAACCCGGAGGAGCTTCAGGACATGATCAACCGGGGCACCGGCCTGGTGCAGCCGGGTGCTGCACCACGTGTGCCGGGGAGGGGTTAGACCATGCCTAGTTTCGAGTGGAAAGGACGGGACCGCGGCGGGCGTTCCCAGGGTGGCGTGCTGGTGGCGGACAGCAAGGAGGCCGTGCTCGCCGTCCTTCGCCGCCAGCAGATCGTTCCGATCACCGTCAAGGAGAAGGGTAAGGAGATCGCCCTGCCCAAGCTGCGCCGCGGGGTCAACGAGAAGCTCCTCGCGATCTTCACGCGCCAGTTCTCCGTGATGATCGACGCCGGCCTGCCGCTGGTGCAGTGCCTCCAGATCCTCGGCGAGCAGCAGGAAAACAAGACGTTCCAGAGGATCCTCCTGCAGGTGCGGGAGGACGTGGAGTCCGGCTCCTCTCTGGCGAACGCCATGAAGAAGCATCCGGCGGCGTTCAACGAGCTTTTCACGAACATGGTGGCGGCCGGCGAGGCCGGCGGTATCCTGGACACCATTCTGCAGCGCCTGGCGACCTACATCGAGAAGGCGGCCAAGCTGAAAGCGCAGGTGAAGTCGGCGATGATCTACCCGGTCGCGGTGATCAGCATCGCCGGCCTGGTCGTCTACGTGATCCTCTGGAAGGTGATCCCGGTGTTCGGGTCGCTGTTTTCCTCGCTGGGCGCCGAGCTGCCCCTCCCCACCAGGGTCGTGGTGGCGATGTCGAAGTTCGTCGGCCGCTTCTGGTGGGCAATCATTGGTGCGATCGTGGCCGGCATCGTGGCTCTCCGCCAGTACTACGCCACCGAACAGGGGAAGCTGACGCTCGACGGCCTGCTGCTGAAGACCCCGATTCTCGGCACCGTGTTGCGCAAGATCTCCGTGGCGCGGTTCTGCCGCACGCTGGGCACACTGCTGTCGGCCGGCGTGCCGGTGCTCGAGTCCCTCGAGATCACCGCGCGGACGTCGGGGAACGCCATCATCGAGCGCGCCCTCCTGGAGGTTCGCAAGGCAGTCGAGGAAGGGAAGTCCCTGGCGGAACCCCTTAAGACCACTCAGCAGTTCCCGCCCATGGTCGTGCAGATGATCTCGGTGGGTGAGGCGACAGGGGCGATGGACACCATGCTCGGGAAGATCGCCGAGTTCTACGAGGACGAAGTTGACGCGGCGGTCACCGGGATGATGAAGCTGATCGAGCCGGTGATGATCCTCTTCCTGGGCGTGGTCGTCGGCGGCATCGTGATCGCCATGTACCTGCCGATGTTCAGCTTGATCTCGAAGATCGGATGAGCAGCGGTCCTCCGCCCCGGGCCGCCTTTCAGGGTGGCCTGGCACTCCAGGTGTTCCCGACCTCGCGGATCGCCAAGTGGCTGCTCGGCATCCGCCTGATCGCGGTCTCCGCGCTGCTGGTGGGAGCCCTGCTCGTCCAGAGCGTCACCGAGGAGATCCTGCCCATCTCGCCGCTCGTCCGCGTGGCGGGGCTTACGTACCTGTTGTCGCTGGTCTGGATCGCCCTGTGGGTCGTGAAGGTGCCGCCAAGGCTCCACGGCGCGCTGCAGCTCTGCGGCGACCTCGTCATCCTCGCCACGCTCGTTTACCTCACCGGCGGGCCCTCGTCCCCGTTCGCGTTCCTCTTCCTGGTCTCGGTCGCGCTCGGGGCGCTCATGTTCGGGCTGCGGGGGGCGCTCACCGTGGCAGGTGCGGCCTTCGTGATCTACGGCGCGATGGCGGAGGCCGTAGCCTTCGGGATGCTGAAGCCGGCACGGTTCGGGATCCTGGTATCACCGCCTGGACCCTCGGCGCTGCTCTTCCAAATCCTCGTCACCGGCACGGGCTTCGCCATCGTCGCCATGCTGACCTCCTACCTCGCGCACTCCCTGCAGGAGACCGAGGCCCGGCTGCAGGGGGAGCGGGCCGCCAGCGCGTGGCTGTTCGCGGTCTCCGCCGACGTGCTGCGCTCGGTGGACTCCGGCGTGCTGGCGGCTGACATGGAGGGGCGCGTGGTGCTGGCCAACCCCGCGGCGAGGCGCATCCTCGGCCAGCCCGGCGGGCTTGAGGGCAGGCACCTGCCGGAGCTGCTGCCGCTCGAGGGTGTGGCATGGCAGGACGTGATCGGGCGCCTTTCAGGGGGCCCCCCGGTGCGGCTGGAGGGCACGGTGGGCGGGGGCAGCGTGCCCCTCGGCAGCACGGTCACGTCGCTGACCGACACGGACGGGACGCCGGTCGGTCTGGTGGTTCACTTTCGCGACCTCACCGAGGCCCGGGACGCGGCACGCCGGGAGCGCCTGCGGGAGCGCATGGAGGCCGTGGGCGAGATGGCGGCGGGCATTGCCCACGAGATCCGCAACCCGCTGGCGTCGATCTCGGGGTCGGCGCAGGTCCTCGGCAAGGTGCCGGGCCTCGGACCGAACGAGCGGCGCCTGTTGGGGATCATCGTCGAGGAGTCGCGGCGTCTGTCGGGCATCATCGAGTCGTTCCTCGGGTTCGCGCGCCCCCCCGACCCGCAGCGCGGCCCGTGCGACATCGCGGGCACGCTGGACGAGACGCTCACGCTGTTCAGCAACTCCCCGGAGGTGACCGTGGCGCACCGGGTCACGACCGAGATCGAGCCCCACCCCGCGCCGGTGCTGGCCGACCAGCAACAGCTGCGGCAGGCGTTCTTCAACCTCGCCCGCAACGCGATCCAGGCCATGCCGGGCGGTGGTACGATGCGGGTCGTGGCCCGGCGCGAGGGGAGCGACTACGTTATCCGCTGGAGCGACGAGGGGGTCGGCATGGAACCCCAGCAGATCCAGGAGATCTTCCAGCCGTTCAGGGCGTTCCGGAAGGGGGGCACGGGCCTGGGGCTCGCCGTCGTGTACTCCATCGTGAGCGACCACCGGGGTGAGATCGCGGTGGACAGCAAGGTCGGCGGGGGGACCACGTTCACCATCCGCCTCCCGCTGGGGGCGGCGTGAGTCGTCGTTTGTTGGTGATCGACGATGAACGCAACATCCGGGAGCTCCTGCGCATCGTCTTCGAGGTCGAGGGCTACACGGTCCTGGAGGCCCCAAACTGTGCGGAGGCGACGGACCTGCTCGATCGGGAGAGCTTCGATCTTGTCATCTGCGACATCTTCCTGCCCGACGGCAACGGCCTCGACCTCGTGCGCGCCTACCACGCCAAACAGCCGGACACGCACTTCGTGGTGATCACCGCCCACTCCACGCCCGCGCACGCCCTCGCGGCCCTGCGCGACGGTGCGGTGGAGTACGTCTCCAAGCCCTTCGACGTCGAGGAGCTGAAGTTCATCGTCGAGAAGCAGCTGAAGCACGGCGTTGCCGGGCCGGCGTTGCCCGAGCCGTTCACCTTTATCACGCGGTCGCGCGCCATGTGGCCGATCCTCGAGCGCGTGCCGCAGGTGGCCCGCAGCGACGCGACCGTGCTCGTCACCGGCGAGTCCGGGACCGGCAAGGAGCTTCTGGCGCGGGCGATCCACGCCTCCTCCCCGCGGGCGGAGAAGCCCTTCGTCCCTGTCAACTGCGGCGCCCTTCCGGAGGGGCTGTTCGAGAGCGAGCTGTTCGGCCACGTTCGCGGGTCCTTCACCGGCGCGGTGAGCGACAAGCAGGGCCTGATGACGGAGGCCGCCGGGGGCACGCTCTTCCTCGACGAGGTCGGGGAGCTCACGCAGAACATCCAGGTCAAGCTCCTGCGCGCCCTCCAGGACAAGAGGGTGCGCCCCGTGGGCGGGACGCGCGAGATCGACGTGGACGTGCGCGTCATCACCGCCACCAACAGGGACATGAAGAAGCTGGTCGAGGAGGGAAGGATCCGGGAGGACTTCTACTTCAGGATCAACGTCATCCACATCCATGTGCCCGCGCTGCGCGAGCGCACTGAGGACATACCGGAACTCGTCCGGCTTTTCGTGGAGCAGTCGTGCCGGCGGCTCGGGGTGGAGCCCAAGCAGGTCCACCGGGACGCGATGGCGGTCCTCGAGAACTACCCCTGGCCGGGTAACGTCCGGGAGCTCGAGAACGTGGTCGAGCGAACGGTCGCGACCGAGAGCTCGCACCTCATCACGGTCAGCTCCCTCCCGCCGAGCGTCCTGGAGAGCGAGCTCGAGTCCGGAGCGCTCGTCGGCGTCGCCGTGCTCCCGGAAGAGGGACTGGACATCGAGGCGCACGTGGACGTGGTCCGGCGCGAGCTCATGCAGCAGGCGCTCAGGCGGTGCGGCGGCGTGCAGAAGGACGCTGCGCGTCTGCTGCGCATGACCTACAGGGCGTTCCGTTACCACGCCGAGAAGTACAACCTGATAGCGGAGGACTAAACCGTGCTCACCCTCGTACTGGCGATCGCGGCTGCGGTGCCGTCCAGTGCGCCTGTGTGCGTGGTCCCCGACGGGACGCGCGTGCGCCTCGAGCTCGCGCTCACCGACGAGGAGAAGCAGCTCGGGCTGATGTTCCGCGACAGTCTTGCGGCCGATCGCGGGATGCTCTTCATCTTCGAGGCCGACGGTCCGCTGCAGTTCTGGATGAAGAACACGTTCATCCCGCTCGACTTCGTCTGGATTTCCGCTTCGGGCCAGGTTGTCGACGTGTGCGCCAACGTGCAGCCGTGCCGCGCCGACCCGTGCCCGGGCTACGACTCTTCGAAGCCGGCCCGCGCCGTGCTCGAGGTCAACGCCGGGTTCGCCGCCGCGCACGGCATCCGGCCAGGCGCGCAGCTGCATTTCGAGAAGGTGCCGGGCCTTCCGGTGAGCGGGGTGAAGAAATGAACCTGAGGCGTGCCGTTTTTCCGGTCGCCGGCTACGGGACGCGATTTCTGCCGGCCTCCAAGGCCATCCCAAAGGAGCTGCTTCCCATCGTGGATAAGCCGGCCGTGCAGTACGTGGTCGAGGAAGCCGTGGCCGCCGGCGTCGAGACGGCCATCTTCGTCACCGCAGAGGGAAAATCGGCGATCGAGGATCACTTCGACCGCAACCTACGGCTCGAGGCGTTCCTCGCCGACCGGGGCAAGCAGGACCTGCTCGATTCGGTCCGCCAGGTCGGCAACATGGTTCAGGTGGTGGCGGTGCGCCAGAAGGAGGCCCTCGGCCTTGGCCACGCGGTGCTGCAGGCGGCGCCGGTGCTGGGCAGGGAGCCCTTTGCGGTGCTGCTGGGCGACGACATCATCGTCGGGCAGCCCCCCGCAATCGGGCACCTGGCGGCGATCGGGCGCGAGACGGGGGCGCCGGTGATCGCCGTGATGGAGGTCCCAAAGCAGGAGATCAGGCACTACGGCTGCGTCGCCGGTGACACCGTCCGGCCCGGCGTGTGGCGCGTGCGCGAGCTGGTCGAGAAGCCCGACCCGGCGGAGGCTCCCTCCAACCTCGCGATCATCGGGCGTTACGTCCTCACCCCGGGGGTGCTCGACGCGCTGGCAGCGACGCCTCCCGACCGGGCGGGCGAGATCCAGCTCACCGAAGGGTTGCGCCGCTCGCTCGCAGAGGGCCCGGTGTACGCCGCCACCTTCCCCGGGAAGCGCTACGACGCCGGCAACAAGGCGGACTTCCTCCGCGCCACCGTGGAGATCGCCCTCCAGCACCCTGAACTGGGAGCAGGCTTCCGGCGGATGCTGGAGGAGCTGCTGGCGGCGAACACGCAGCGCTGACGGGCCCGGACGTCACTTCGGCCTGGCGGCGCTGTCGGTCTTGGCCGGCTTCTCGGCGGCCTTGCTCTCAGGCTTGTCCTTGGCGGTGCTCTCGGGCTTGTCCTTGGCGGCGCTCTCGGGCTTCTCCGGGCTTTCGGCCCCAGCCGTCCCCTTGGACCCGTTCCCCCCGCCCCGGCCGTAGTCGGTCACGTACCAGCCGGTTCCCTTGAATTGCAGCGCTGGCGCCGAGGCGATGCGCTCAAGAGCTCCGCCGCAGTGCGGGCACTCCGAGAGGGGTGCCTCACCGAGGCGTTGCAGCGCCTCGGTGACCTGGCTGCAACGTGCGCAGCGGTACTCGTACAGCGGCATGGCTTTCCTCCGGACGTCGAACCACCACCCAAGATTGAGATTCTACATCAAGACGTGGGGTCCGACGAGGCGACCTGGACCCTGATCCCGCTGGCGGCGTCCCTCTCCTTCTGGATCAGGCCCAGGCACTGGAAGGCGTACAGCACGCGGGCGTTGAGGCCCGCCGAGAACGGGCCCTGGTCGCACAGCTCGAACAGGGTGCGCCGTCCATCCAAGAGGGACAGGAGCTGCTCCTCGCCGCCCTCGAGCTGGAACTCCTTGAGGTGTTCGGGAACCGGCGCGCGCGAGAATACCGAGCCCTTGCTCCCCAAACGGCCCACGAACCGCTTCGCGTCCGCCACGGTCTTGCAGCCGTGCAGGATCGCGCGCGGGGTCGGGATGCGGAGCTTGTAGACCTCGTCCGTGCGATCCTCGCCGAGCGTGAAGGTGATCAGGCCCTCCACGAAATCGAAGAGGCTCCAGACGATGCGCTGGACCTGCTCGAGCACCGCCGCGCGCATCTCGGCCTCGGTGAGAAGCCCCATCTCCACAAGCACCTGGCCGTGCCGCTTGCCGGGCTGCTCGAGCAGCTTGAGTACGGAGGCGCGGAACTGGTCCACGGAGATCCGGCCGGCGGCAAGGAGGATGTCGCCGAGCGACTCGGCGCGGTTGTTCGATGACGCGAAGATGATGTCGCCGTTGATGATGGAGACGCGCTTTGTGAAGTCGCCGAGCTGGGCCTCGAGCACCCCGGGTACCCGGTTGCGGTGGATGACGGCGAGCATCTCCGGGAGGGGTGTCTCGGCCAGCTCGCCAACGTAGATGTGGCGTGAGTCCCGTGTCACTGGCAGATGGTAGCACGGGGAAAAGCGGGGCACAGGGCGCAGGGCGAGGTGTACCAACAACTGAAGGCAGTACCGGGTTCCGCTTTTCGCTGAGCGCTGTGCCCGGCCCCCGGTCGTTGATGGCGGAAGCGCATGGGAATTGAACCCACCCCCCGTACCGTGACGGCACGGAGCAACGGTTTTGAAGACCGCGAGAGCCACCAGGCCCCGTGCGCTTCCGGGCGAAGTGTACCATTGGCGATCGATGGGAAAGCCCGATTCGAAGAGCAAAAAGAGGCTCGCGGACACGCTCGCGTCGGTGCTGCGGTCGGTGCCCGTGCGGGTCGCGCTGCTGGCGGCGGCCGCGACGGTCGCGTACGGGGCGAGCCTGCGGGCCGGCGTCGCGTGGGACGCCGCCGCCGTCCTCTCGGCCAACCCCGCGATCCGCTCGCTCGAGCACCCGCTGCGCTTCTTCACGGACCCCTGAACGATCAACCCAGCCGGCGGGGCGATGCTGTCGCAGTACCGCCCCCTGCGGACGCTGCTGTTCGCCTGCGAGTTCGCCGTCTTCGGCGGGGACGCCTGGGGCTACCACCTGGTGTCGCTGCTCCTGCATGGGCTGAGCGCCTGGGCCTTCGGGGCGCTGGCCGCCCCGCTCTTCGGAAGGGGGGGTGGCTCGCCGCGAGCATCTGGCTCCTGCCCCCGGTGCTCTCGGAGAACGCGCTTCACGTGGCGGCCCAGTCCAACTCGCTGTGCCTGCTCGGGGCGGCGCTGGCGGGGCGGGAAGGCGCGCGGCAACGTGGTGGCGCGCAACCTCCCGTACTGGGCGGCGCTGGCGGCGTTCGTGGCCCTGCGCGCCGCGATCGTGCAGCCGGTCCCGCGGGGCGCCTGGTGGGACGGTAGCTGGGGCGCGAGCGTCCTCATGCAGCTGCGCCTGTGGCTCGAGCGGTGGTGGCTGAGCCTGCTTCCCGTCGTCCCGCTGCCCCGGTACATGCCCTACGACATCCCCACCTTCGCGGGGCTCCCGGTGGCGTTTCTCTTCCATGCCGCGCTGATCGGGTTGGTGGTCGTCCTAGTGCGCTGGCGGCAGCTCGTCGTCCCGGCGGTCATCGCCTGGTGGTACGTGGCCCAGCTTCGGACCTCCAACATCCTCGTGCCCAACCTCGGCTACCCGTTCGCCACGAGGTTCCTCGTCCTTGCCCTCATTCTGCCGGTGGCGGCCGCCTCGGCCTGGCTCGCCGACCAGACCGGCAGGCGCAAGGAGGTCGTCGCGGTGCTGCTCGGCGTGGGCATCGTGGCGATCGCGTCCGACCGCCGGCAGACTGGGATCTGGCACGACGAGACCGCCTTCTTCACCGAGATCAAGAGGAGGAGCCCCAACGACTTCACGGCCTCGTACAACCTCGGCACCGGCTACGTGCGCTTCGGGATGCTCGCGCGGGCGGGGGACGAGCTGACGGAGGCGGCGGCCCTCGACCCTGGGTTCGCGCCGACGTTCTTCGCCCTCGGGGACGTCGCCCGGGCCCAGGGGAACCTCGCTGCCGCGCGTACCTTCTACCGCGTCGCCCTCCAGCGCTACCCGAAGCACATCGCGGCGCGGCTCGCCCTGGCCGAGCTCGACATCGCCGAGGGGCAGGCCGCCCAGGGAAGTCGTGGGTGGCACCGATCGGCAGCCTGGCGAAGTGGCCCCCTACCGGCGCGCTAGGTTCGAGCTGGGTCTGGCCGACGTGGCCAGCCACCTCCGGCGGTGCGTCGAGGCGCGCGGGCCGGTGGAGGAGGCTCTCCGCCACTGGCAGCACACCTCGGACGTGCTCTTCCAGGCCGGGGAGGTTCTGACCAGGTGTGGCGAGCGGAGCCGGGGGGTGGAGCTCCTGCGCCGGGCGTCCGGGCGCGCCGGAGACGAGTGCCGGGAGATGGTGGGGTTCACCGCCTGGCTCACCGACTGACGGGTACCGCAGGGCGGCGCTATTTGACAGTTGGCCAGACTCTTGCTAGCTTTTCGCCCCCGGGTGGGGCCGTAGCTCAGCTGGGAGAGCGCTTGAATGGCATTCAAGAGGTCGACGGTTCGATCCCGTTCGGCTCCACCAAATCCACACCTTTCGAGGTCGAAAATCGCGGGGCGAGACCAGACTGAGCCCCCCTTGGCGCGCAGGCGGGCCCTGTCCCTGCAACCGCATGCGCTCCCGAGATTTCGCCCTGGCCGAGAGCTATACTTCTGACGCGCCCAACGGTTAGGCGCGAGGCACCGTATACGATTCGGAGGCTGGACTTGGGATGGGTGTGCTGCGACTTCTGGCCCGACACACGGTGAGCGCCGAGCACGACGACAGGCAGCTTGCGGCGCTTGCGCGCGGCGGCGATGAGGCTGCGTTCGCGCTCCTCGTCCGCCGCCACCAGGCCGGGGTTCGCCGCTGCGCCGCCCGTATCCTCGGTGACGACGAGGAGGCCAGGGACATCGCCCAGCTCGCCTTCGTGCGCGCCTGGGAAAACCTCGGCAAGTACGACCCCACCTGGTCGTTCTCCACGTGGCTGTACCGCATCGCCAGCAACCTCGCCATCGACGTGCTGCGCTCCCAAAACAGCCGTGACCGCACCCATGCCGCTCACCTCCGGCTGGTTGGGGACTCGGTAGGACCGAGCGCTCCGCGAGACCTGGCCGAGCGGGAGGTCAAGAGGATCTTCACCGAGCTGTCCGCGGTGCTGACGCCCACGCAGCGGGCCGCGTTCGTGCTGCGCGAAGTGGAAGGTCTCGCGACGAACGAGGTTGCGGCCGCCCTCGGTTGCAGCGAGGCCACGGTCCGCAACCACGTGTTCCAGGCGCGAGCGACGCTGCGCAAGGAGCTGGCGGCTCGGTACCCCGAGTACCTCCCCAAGGGAGGGCGGCGATGATGTGCCTTGAGGCCCGCCGCCTGGCGCCCCGCTTCCTGGCGATGGAGCTTCCCGCCGAGGCGGAGCGCGAGCTGCGGGAGCACCTGGCCACTTGCCAGGAGTGCCGCGACGCCCTCTCGGAGCGGGAGCCGGCGCTGGCGCTCGCCTGGACGCTGTCCGCCGAACTCGGGCCGGAGGACGAGTCGTTCGTGGGGGAGGTGCTGGCCGGGGTGCACCAGCGTGCGGTGGAGCGGCGGCTGCACGGCCGGCGCACGCGCCTCGCGGCCGCGGCGGCCGCCGTGCTCGTGACGCTGCTCGGAGGCACCGCGGTGGTCAGGCAGCTCACCAGGCCCGCGGCGCAGGTGACGGCCGTGGCGCCGCTCCCGCGCCCGGCCGCGGCGGAGCCGGCCTTCATCGAGGTGAACCAGCCCGGGGTCAGGCTGTACCAGCTCACCCCGGCCTCCGATTCCCGCCAGGCGATCCAGGTGGCCTTCATCGTGGATCCCCACCTGGAGCTTTAGTTGCGCAAGGTGGCAACAATGGTGCTGGTGTTGGCGGCAGGGAGCGCCCTGGCCGCGGAGCAGGAGTTGCGCGTCTTCCAGCTTCACTTTCGCCCGGCGCGCGAGGCGGCGGCGCTCGTCGAGCCGCTACTTTCGGCCGAAGGAAGCGTGCTTCTCCAGCCCAGCCTGAACTCGATCACGGTGCGCGACACCCCGGAGGTGCTCAAGCGGGTTGCCGAGGCGCTCGCCAGCTGGGACGTGGCACCCCTCTCCTACCGGGTGCGGGTGCGGGTGCTGCTGGCCTCGATGGACCCGCCGCAGCCCGGCAAGGCGAGTCCACTGATCTCGGGGATCGGCGCCGAGATCAGCAAGCTGTTCCACTTCACCGACTACCAGGAGGTGGCGACGCTGCAGGTCACGGCATCCGAAGGAAGCGCCGTGGAGCTCGCCGCGGGCGAGCGGTACCACCTGCGCTTCACGGTCAAGGGCGTGGCCCAGGACCCGGAGCGCGTGCAGCTCGCCCAGCTTCAGCTCGCCCGCCGGGATCAGGGCGCCGACAGCTCGGAGGCGCTGCACCCGCTCCTGCGGGCCACCGTCACGCTCCTCCTGAAGCAGCCCTCGGTCGTGGGCGGGGCGCGGGCGGAGAACGCGAACCAGGCCCTGTTCCTCGTGCTGTGGGCGGAGCGGGAGGAGAAGCCGTGAGCGAGTACGTCGTCCGCCTCGGCACGCCGGAGGGAGCGGTGCTGGAGCAGCGCCACCGCGCCACGAGCGAGGGGGCGCTCCGGCGTGAGCTCGAAGCGAGGGGGCTGACGGTGTTTCGGGTGCAGGCGCGGCGCGGCGGCCTGCGGCTGCCGTTCCTCGGGCTGCGCGAGCGGGTCGGCTCGCTCGAGTTCCTGATCTTCAACCAGCAGCTCGCCACGCTGCTGAAGGCCGGGATCCCGATCCTGCAGTCTCTGGAGCTGCTGCAGCGTGCCCAGACGAGCGCCTACTTCCGCGAGGTGCTCTCGCGGGTGCTCGAGGACATACGCAGCGGCGTCTCGCTCTCGGAGGCGTTCGCGGCGCAGGGGCAGGTTTTTCCGCGCCTCTACTGCGCGACGATCCTGGCGGGGGAGCGCTCCGGAGAGCTGGTCCCGGTGTTGACGCGGTTCATCCACCACCAGCAGATGCTGGAGGGGGTGCGACGGAAGGTCACGTCCGCGCTGACCTACCCGGTGGTCCTTATCACCCTGTCGATGGGGCTCGTGGTGCTGCTGATGACCTATGTAATCCCGCGTTTCGCCAACTTCTACATGGGCTTCTCGGCTGATCTCCCGCTCCCGACGAAGATCGTGGTGGGGACCGGCACCTTCCTCCAGAACAACATCCTCTTCATCGTCGGTGGTCTGGTGGTCGTCTATGTGCTGGCGCGCCGCTGGCTGCGAAGCGAGGCCGGGCAGATCGCCCTCGACCGCCTCAAACTCAAAGTGCCGTTCGTGGGCCGGATCTTCCACCTGTTTGCACTCTCGCAGTTCGTGCGCTCCCTTGGGACGCTGCTCTCGGGTGGCACTCCGCTGGTCAACGCCCTCGAGGTCGCGACCTTGACGGTCACGAACCGCGCTATCGGCGCCCCCCTTGCGCGGGTCACGCCGCGGGTGCGCGAGGGACAGCCGTTGTGGTCATCGTTGGAGGCGACCGGCCTCTTCCCGGACCTGTCGGTCGCAATGGTGCAGGTCGGCGAGGCGACCGGCGCGCTCGAGGCGATGCTGTCGAACGTGAGTCAGTTCTACGACGAGTCGATCGAGGTGAGGCTGGCGAGGGTGGTTTCACTCATCGAGCCGGCGGTGCTCCTGCTCATGGGCGGGGTGGTTGCATCCCTCGTGTTGTCGGTCTACCTCCCGATGTTCACGCTGCTGCAGAAGGTGCAGTGAGGGAGCGATGCCTGAAGACATCAATGTCGTAGCCCAGAAGTACCTGCGGGGCCTTCCCAGGGACGACGAGGATCGCAAGCGTGCGACCGAGCTGGCCGACCGGCTGAAGCTGCCCTTCGACGACCTGTCCGACTACAGGGGCGATGCCGAGCTGTTCCGGCAGATCCCCGTGGACGTCATGATCCGCTACCAGTTCGTGCCGGTTGAGCGCCAGGGCGACGTCGTGATCGTCGTGATGGCGGACCCCTCCAACGTGCTGGCCGTGGACGAGGTCGAGCTCGCGATCGGCGCGCCCGTCGAAGTCCGAGTCGGCCCCGCGGGGAGAATCGCGGAGATCCTGGAGAAGTCGGAGTCCACCCAGCGGGTGCTCGACGAGGCCACCGAGGACTTCAAGATCCAGCTCGTGCAGGAGCGGGAGAACGGCGAGGAGGCCCTCACCATCGAGTCGATTACGGCGGACACCTCACCGATCATCAAGCTGGTGGACACCATCGTGTTCAACGCCATCCAGCGCCGAGCCTCGGACGTGCACGTGGAGACGCGCGACAACGAGGTGATCGTGAAGTACCGCGTGGACGGCGTGCTCTACCAGGCCATGGAGCCGATCGACAAGCGCTACCACTCGACGATCATCTCGCGCATCAAGGTGATGTCGGAGCTCGACATCGCGGAGAAGCGCATCCCCCAGGACGGGCGTTTCAAGTTGCGCCTGAAGGGGCGCACCATCGACTTCCGCGTGTCGATTATGCCCACCGTGCACGGCGAGGACTGCGTCATCCGAATCCTCGACAAGGAGTCCGCAAACAAGGAGTTCCGGACGTTGAACCTGGACGTCCTGGGATTCGACGACGACACCAAGCGCAAGCTGCGGAAGTTCATCCGGGAGCCGTACGGGATGGTGCTAGTGACCGGGCCCACCGGGTCCGGCAAGACGACCACGCTCTACGCCTGCCTGTCGGAGATCGTCAGCGTCGAGGACAAAATCATCACGATCGAGGACCCCGTCGAGTACCAGCTCCCCGGCGTGACGCAGATCCCCGTCAACGAGAAGAAGGGCCTCACCTTCGCGCGAGGGTTGCGGTCCATCCTGCGGCACGACCCGGACAAGGTCATGGTGGGCGAGATCCGCGACGAGGAGACCGCGCAGATCGCGGTACAGTCCGCGCTGACCGGCCACCTGGTCTTCACCACCGTGCACGCGAACAACGTGGTGGACGTGCTGGGGCGCTTCCTCAACATGAACGTGGATCTGTACAACTTCGTGTCCGCCCTCAACTGCGTGCTGGCCCAGCGGCTGGTCCGCAGCATCTGCCCGCACTGCAAGCGGCCCGCGAAGACCACCCCCCAGCTGCTCGAAGAGTCGGGGCTCACCCTGGAGATGGTGCGCGGGGCGACGTTCTACGAGGGGGTCGGCTGCATCGAGTGCAACGGCACGGGGTTCCTGGGGCGCAGCGCGATCTCCGAGCTGCTGGACCTCTCGGACAACATCCGGGCGCTCATCCTCGAGAAGCGGCCCGCCGCGGAGATCAAGCGCGCGGCCAAAACCGAGGGCATGCGGTTCCTCCGCGAGTCCGCGCTCGAGCGGGTGTTCTCGGGGACCACAACCCTCAAGGAGATCAACAAGGTGACGTTCGTCGAATGAACCTCCAGGCCCTCCTCCGCACGCCCCCCCCGGTGCACGTCTTCGCGGCGGGGGAGGACCAGCTCGCGTACGGGCGGCTCACCCGGAAGCGCGACGCCCTCACGCGGGTGGAGCGGGTGGCGATCGAGCCCGGCTGGTTCACCCTGGGGCCGATCGGCCTGCTCCAGGTGGAGCGGCAGGTGCTCGGCGCCGCCGTGTCGGCGCTGGTGCGGCGGCTCGAGAAGCCGCCCCAGCTCGGAAGTCTGGTCGCCCCCAATGCCTGGGTCCGCAGCGTCGTGGTGGACGCCGGGACGATCCCGAGGAATCGCCAGGAGGCGGACGAGGTGGTGCGCTGGAGGCTTAAGAAGATCCTCCCGTGCCGCCCGGACGAGGTGCGCCTCGACTTCGTCCCCGGAGGAGCCAACGGGCGCGTCCTGGTGGTGCTGGTCCTCGACAAGTCTCTGGCGGCCGTGGAGGAGACGTTTGCCGCCGCGGGGGTAGAGCTCGGCCGCATCGAGCCCTCGGCGCTGGCGCTCACCGCCCTCCTCCCGGCGAGCGTCGCCCCGGTGCTCCTGGCGGCGGTCGAGGACCGCGCCCTCGCGCTGGTCGTGCTCGCGGGGGGCAAGCCCGTGCTGGCGCGCCACAAGCCCCTGCCCGCCGATCCCGCGCGCGCCGAAGTGTTCATCAGCCGGGAGCTCTCGCGGACGCTCGCGCACGCCCGTGACCAGGAGAAACTCACCGGGCCGGTCTCCGTCTGGCTGGCCTCCGAGGGGGCCGAGCGGGACGAAAGCATGGCCCGCTGGGCCGCCGGCGAGAACGGGGTGGCGCTGAACCGGCTCGCGGCCGGCGCGGGGCGCGTGCCCCCGACCGCGGACGTTCCGGACGTGCGGCTCCTCTCGCTGCTCGGGATCGCCTGGGGCGGGGAGGCGTGATGCGCCGGCCGAACCTGTCCGCGCACCCGTTCCTGGACGTCCGCCCGGTATGGGTGGCGGGCGGGGCGCTGGCGGTCGTGGCGCTGGTGCTCAGCACCGTGAGCCTCGGCGAGCTCGTCCGGGAGCGCAGGACGGAGCGGGCCGCGGCTGCCAGGCTGGGCCAGCTGCAGGCGAAGCGAACCGAGCTGGCCGCAAAGGTGGAGGCGGACAACCGGAAGCTGGCGGCGGTGAACTGGAAGAAGCTGCAACTTGAGACAGAGTCGCTGCAGGATGTCGTTGCGCGCCGCAAGCTGGTCTGGAGCCAGCTGCTCGCCGACCTCGAGCGCGTCGTCCCGTGGGACATTCGCCTGGTATCCATCGCGCCCACGGTCGCGAAAGAGGGCAACGTCCGCGTGGCGATCGCAGGAATCGCGACCGGCCGGGAGGCCTGGCTCAAGCTGGTGGCGGTGCTCTTCACCGACAGGAGCTTCTCGGACCCCCTGCCGAGCTCCGAGGAGGCCCCCTCCGCCAGCAACAGCCAGGGGTACAAGTTCCAGCTCACCGTGAACTACTGGCCGGGGCGGCGGTCGTGAACGGGCGCGGGGCGTGGCTGCGGCTGTGGTACCTGTGGGTGCCGCCAGCGGTGCTCGTGGTGCTGAACGTCATCTGGCTGGCGGGCCTGCGAGGCTCCGTGGTGGGCCGCGGCTCGTTTCTGACGAAGCAGGTGACGGACGTGGAAGTAGAGGTCAACAAGCTCGAGAGCCACGCACGCGAGCTGGAGCGACAGACCAAGGCGCTCGCCGATCTCCACCAGAACCTCGGCGCGCTTCGCCGGGACCGGCTGGCGCCGATGCGCGAGCGGCTGGTCCCCTTCCTGGCGGATCTGATGAAGCGCACCCGTGAGGCAGGGCTCAACCCCGAGCGCCTGTCGTACGCGGCGCGCCGCGAGGAGAAGTCCGGCCTCGTCTACTTCGGTGCCTCCTTCGGCGTGAAGGGGAGCTACGAGCAGGTCCGCCGGTGCGTGTTCCTGCTCGAGAGCTCGCCGCAGTTCGTGCTCGTGGACCAGTTGAGCCTGCGCAGCGACGAGAACGCCGCCTCGCTGGACATCGGCATACAGCTCGCCGTCGGCACGTACTTTGCGGACCTGGACAAGGGTCTGATGCAGGAGCTCGGGGTCAAAGAGGTGATCGTTGCCGAATAGCATCGATCCCAAGAAGGCCGGGCTTCTGGCGCTGCTGCTGCTGGTGCTCGCCGTGGTGGTCGTCTACCGGCTGCGGCCGGCTCTCATGGAGGACGTGACGACGAGCGGCCATAAGCTCACGCAGGTCGGGCGTTACACGGTGCCCTCCCTCGGTTGGGAGCGCGGCAAGCCGCGCGAGGTGCCGACGCCCACCACCGGGAGGAACCTGTTCACCTTCGGCGCGCCAGCCACGCCGACCCCGGACCCGCGCCCGACGCCGACTCCTCCTCCCCCGCCTCCTCCTCCCCCGACCCCGACGCCGGACGGGATCTACGTGAACGGGAAGTGGATCCTCCCGCCGCCCCCGCAGTTCCCGCTCAACTACCTGGGCTGGCTCGGCACCGACCAGCTGCGTGTCGCGGTGTTCCGCGACGGTGAGGACGTGCTTGCGGTCGCCGTCGGCGACACCTTGAAGAAGAAATTCGTTGTCCGTGAGATCGGCCCCACCGCGGTGACAGTGGGGTTCGTCGGATACCCGGAGAACGTGACCACCAAGGTCCCGCTTGCGAGGTGAGTGTGAGGATGAAGTCAGTCAGAGTCGCGGGTTTGCTGCTGGTGATCGCGGTGCTGCCGTCGGCGTGTTCCTCGTACCGCTACACCAGGCGCGCGAGCGATGCCATCAAGACCGAAAACTGGGACGCCGCCGTCTACGACTACATGGAGGCCCTCGCCCAGGATCCCGGCAACGTGAAGCTCAAGATGGAGCTGCAGCGCGTGCGGCTGAAGGCCGCCCATGAGCACTTCCAGCGTGGGATGCATTTCAAGGAGGCCGGTGAGCTGCGGCGCGCACAAGCCGAGCTCGAGCTCGCGGTTCAGCTCGATCCGACGCAGCAGTACGCCGAGATGGAGCTCCAGAAGGTGCGCAAGGACGTCGCCGTTCTCAGCCAGGAAGGGGGCGCGGCAAAGCTGGCCGAGATGAAGAAGGCCGCCTCGGAGATGAAGGTCAAGCCGCCGATGCTGAACCCTGCCTCGGATGAGCCGATGACCCTGAGCTTTCCCAACCAGACCAACGTTCGCGACATCTACAAAGCGATCGGGCAGGCCTTCGGCATCAACATCCTGTTCGACCCCAAGCTCAAGGATGTCAAGATCAGCATCGAGCTGAAGAACGTCACGGCGCGGCAGGCGTTGGAAGCCGTGATGCAGGCGGCCGGGCACTTCTACAAGGTGCTCGACGAGAAGACCGTGATCGTGGTCGATGACAGCCCGCAGAACCGCCGCGACTACGAGGACCTGGTGGTGAAGACATTCTTCCTCTCGAACGCCGACGTGAAGGACATTAACAACATGCTGCGCGCGCTGATCGACGCGCGCCGGATCGCGATCAACGAGCAACTCAACTCGGTCGTCATCCGGGACACCGCCGACAAGGTTGCGATCGCCGAGCGCCTCATCAACACCAACGACAAGGCCAAGGCCGAGGTCCTCGTGGACGTCGAGCTGATCCAGGTGGACTCCACCAAGCTTCGCGACATCGGCACCTCGCTCTCCTCGTACGGCTACAACCTGGCCGTCGACTCGACGCAGCTCGGTGCGAGCGCGGCAGGCGGGGCCGTGCCGATCACGAGCATCCCCAACATCACGCGGTCGATGTGGACGATGGTGCTGCCGACGGTGACGATCAACTTCATCAAGTCTGCGGGCGAAACGCAGACGCTGGCGCAGCCACAGCTCCGTATCACCGAGCGGGAGAAGGCCAATCTGGTGATAGGGCAGAAGGTTCCCATCCCGACCACGACGTTCAACACAACGCAGACGATCGGCGGCAACATCGTGCCGATCACCGCCTTCCAGTACCAGGATGTGGGCATCAAGCTCGACATCGAACCTCGGGTCCACCACAACAACGAGGTCACCCTCAAGCTCAAGGTTGAGGTCTCGGATCTCGGCACAGCGGTCCAGGTCTCCGGCCAGCCCAACCAGTACCCGATTAACACCCGCAGCATCGACACCGTGATCCGCCTCAAGGATGGCGAAACGTCGTTGCTCGCGGGGCTGCTCAAGCAAACAAACGCCACCAACACCAGCGGTCTGCCGTGGCTGTCCGATATCCCGGTGATCGGTCGCCTGTTCACCGACAACTCCAAGACCGTCAACCAGACCGACCTCGTCCTGACACTGACTCCCCACATCATCCGCAACCCCGACATCACCGAAGAGGACCTCGCGCCGCTGTGGGTCGGCACCGAGAACCGCGTCACAATCTTCGGGAACTCGCCGCGGGTCCGTTCGGCGGTGACGGCAGGTCCGTTGGGCGGTGACAGCGGCGTCCCGGGGATCGGCCTCGGCGGGGGTCCACCGCCCCCGGCGACGGACGATTCGGCGACCCCGCAGGATGTCGAGGACAGGAGGCCGCGCGTGACGATGCCCAGGCAGCCCGCACCGACGCCGGAGCCGCCGCCGGGACAGCCGTCACGGCCGCAGGGGCAGGCCGGTTCGGCGTCGGTGCAGGACGCGGCCGCTCAGCAGTCGGCCGACACCGGCGGTCTCGCGATGCTGACGTTCTACCCTGCACGTCTCCCGGTCGCAGTGGGCAAGGAGGGCGATCTGGCGGTGGTCCTCGATCCGGGTGCGGCGGGTGCGAGTTCCCCTCTCCACTTCGCGTACGACCCCGCGCGCCTCGAGGTGACGCAGGTCGAAGCCGGCGAGGTCCAGGGCGCCAGGGGGGCGGTCAGGCCACAGGTCGCGCACACGCCCGCGCTGGGGTGGATCACGGTGAGCTGGGACGACAGCGCGGTCGCGAGCGCCACGCTGCTGCGGCTGAAGGTGCGGCCGCGCGCCTCGGGCGAGATCCAGGTGATCTTCGCCGGGCCGGTCGGATCGGCGGTTTCGCGTGGTGCCACGGTCGTGGCTCTGCCGGTCGCGGCCGCGGAGGCGATGCAATGAGGGGGGGCAGCCGCGGCTTCACCGTCGCGGAGCTGGTCATGGTGACCGCCCTGATTGCCGTCCTGGCTGCGGTTGCGATCCCGACCGCGCGCTTTACGGTCAAGAGGGAGCGGGAGGCCGAGCTGCGTCTCGCGCTGCGACAGATGCGCAACGCGATCGACGACCACAAGCGGCTCGCGGACCAGGGGATGATCCAGGTCGACCTCGGCACCGAGGGGTACCCGAAAGAGCTCGAGAATCTGGTGAAGGGCGTCAAGATCGTCGGCCAGCTGACGGAGCGCAAGTTCCTGAGGAGGATCCCCGTCGACCCGATCACCGGAAAGGCCGAGTGGGGTCTGCGCTCGTACCAGGATGACCCGGACACGACGTCGTGGGGGGGGCAGAACGTCTACGACGTCTATTCGCTCTCCGAGGCGACCGCCCTCGACGGCACCAAGTACAAGGACTGGTAGCCATGACACAGGGCATAGGGCACAGGGCACAGGGCACAGCAGCTCAGGCAGCTCGTCACCCTGGCTCCGCGTGCCAGGATTCACTCCTGGCGCGCGGGGGGGGCACGGGGGATCGAGAGCGTCCGGGTGGCGGATGGAGCGGACGCGGGACCCCCCGACAGAGCGGTTTTACCCTGATCGAACTGATCGTGGTGGTGGCGATCATCGGGATCCTTGCGACCATCGCGGTGCCCGCCATGAGAACCGCCCCGATCCGAGCGCGCGAGTCGGCGCTCAAGGAAGACCTGTTCACGTTGCGTTCGTGCATCGACCAGTTCCATGCCGACCGCGGGCGCTACCCGACCTCGCTCGACGAGCTCGTGAGTATGGGGTACCTGCGCACCATCCCGGTGGACCCGATCACCCGCTCCAAGGATACCTGGGTGCCGGTCATGGAAGAGGTCACCGGGGAAGAGGACGAGCGCCAGCAGGAGGCCGGCCAGGGGATCATCGACGTGCACTCCGGCTCGGACAAAGAGGCCCTTGACAAGTCGAAGTATGCGGACTGGTAGGCATCGCGGCTCGGGGCTCGCGGCTCGGGGCTCGAACACGACGTACGTGCGCCCCACGTGGCCGAGTCGTCCCGGGGCTGGCCGGTGGTCGGCCCCACGAGGGTGGCCAGCCGGGCGACCGCGTGGCGAGCCCCGGAACCCGAACCCCGGGGCGCGGGGTGGCGAGGGTGGCTTTACGCTCGCCGCGATGATGGTGGTCATGGCCATCATGGCCATCTTCCTCACGATCGCGGTCCAGACCGTGAGCTTCCAGCAGCGCCGCGAGAAGGAGGAAGAGCTCATCTTCCGCGGCAACCAGGCGGTCGAGGCGATCCGGCTGTTCCGCGCCCGCAACGGCCGCTTCCCGCTCACCCTTGTGGAGCTGGCCAATGCCAAACCGAGGGTGCTGCGAAAGGTGTGGGCGGACCCGATCACCGGCAAGACGGACTGGGTCCCGATCTTTCTCGGCCAGGAGGGTGTCGCCGTCCCGGGGATCGGGATTGCCCCACCGGCAACCCCGCGGCCCATGTTGGGGGTGAGGCAGCCGGGCTCGGGCGCCCGCGGCCCCATCATCGGGGTGCACTCGGCAAGCTGCGAGGGGTCGATCAAGGTGGTGGACGGCAGGACGCAATACTGCGACTGGAAGTTCTTCTACGACCCCAACCGCCAGCGCGCCGGTCCGGGAGGTGTGGCCCCGGTACCGACCCCGCACCCCTGAGCCCCGTCTCAACGACACGCCGCGTGCAGAGACCGCGCGGGCGTCGCCAACCGCGCCGGGCTGGTAGACTTGCGCGTCCATGAAGAGCGGCCCGACCCTGCTGGTCCAGCACGTGCCCGACGCGAAAACCGTCGCCGTCGGGGCGTGGGTGCGCTCCGGGTCGGCCCACGAGCCCGCCGAGGTGGCCGGTATCACCCATCTGCTGGAGCACCTGCTGCTGCGCCGGTGCGGGACGAGATTGCCGGACGAGATCGCCGCGCTCATCGACTCGCTGGGCGGCGCCGTGGATGCTTTCACGACGCGGGAGGCCTGCGCGGTCACCGCCCACGTTCCGGCGGAGCGCTTCTCGGAGGCGCTCGACCTCGTGCTTGATGCCGTGTTCCGGCCGAGGTTCCGTGCCGAGGATGTGGACCTGGAGCGGCGCGTGATCGCCGCAGAGTTCGACCTCATCCAGGATTCGCCGGTCGAGGTGGCGGGCGAGCAGGCCCTGGTGGCGTGCTGGGGCGACCACCCACTGGCCCGTCCGGTCCTCGGCCGGCGCCAGGTGGTCGAGCGGCTGGGCGCGGGGGAGCTGGCGCGCTTCCACAGGGAGCGCTTCACGGCCGAGAATCTCCTGCTCGTCGCCGTGGGCCCGATCGAGGAGGGACAAATCCGCGCGCGGCTGGCCGGGCTTCCCGGCGGATCGTCGAGGCCGATCTCCGTCGCGGCCCCGGCGTGGCACACCGGCGTGCTCGTCGAGGAGCGCGAGGGCCTCGAGCAGCTCTATGCCAACCTCGTCCTTCCCGCGCTGCCCTTGGCCCACCCGGAGGTCCTCACCCTCGGGGTCCTGCACCAACTCCTCGGGGGCGGCGCCGCCAGCCGGCTCTTTCGCGAGCTGCGCGAGCACCTGGGCCTCGTCTACGAGGTGGGAACCTCGGTGTACGCCGCCTCGGCCGCCGGGGTGCTCGAGGTGACGTTCTCCGCTCCGGCCCGCCAGGCACAGGCGTGCTGGGACGCGGTGCTGCGCGTTCTCGAGGAGGTCGCCACTGGCGGGGTCAGCGACGAGGAGGTACGTCTCGCCCAGCGAGCGCTGACGGCGGGGGTGGTTCTCGGGACCGAGGGTACCGATGCGCTCATGCAAGCGCACGCCGCCGAGTACCTCGCGCGCGGGCGGCGCTTCGACGCCGTGTCGGTGCGGCGCGAGATCGAGGCCGTCAGCCCAGAGCGGGTGCGTGCCCTGGCCGCGCAGCTCGTGCGGCTGGACTCCATCGCCGGCGCCGTGTGCGGCCCACGGGCGGGTCTCCACCTCCCGGCCGCGCTCGCCCGGAAGGTCGCCTAGTGGGCGCGGACGTGCTCGTGCGGCGGCTCCCCCACGCGGCCGGGCTGCCGCTCCCGGCCTACGCGACCCCGGGCTCCGCCGGGGCCGACATCGTGGCGGCGGTCTCCGAGGACGTGCAGTTGCGGCCGCTGGAAAGGCGCGCCGTCCCCACCGGTCTCATGCTTGCCGTTCCGCCCGGACACGAGGTCCAGGTCCGGCCGCGCTCGGGTCTCGCTCTGCGGCATGGGGTGACTGTGGCGAACGCACCCGGCACCGTGGACAGCGACTACCGTGGCGAGCTCATGGTGATCCTGGTGAACCTGGGCAACGAGCCGTACGTGGTGCGCCGGGGTGACCGCATCGCCCAGCTCGTCGTGTCGCCGGTCGTGCCGGCGACGTTCGTCGAACGCGTGGAGCTGCCCCCCTCCGAGCGAGGGCCCGGCGGCTTCGGCTCGACGGGGGTGTGACGTGCGCCTCTTTGTGCTCGCGTCGGGCTCCGGTGGCAACGCCGCGGTGGTGCAGACCGGCGAGAGCTGCGTCCTGGTGGACTGCGGAATCTCGTACCGGCAGCTGCGCTCGCGTATGAGGTCGCTCGGGATCGAACCCGAGCAGCTTGGGGCGGTGCTGTTGACCCATGAGCACGACGATCACGTGAAGGGGCTGGAGGTCTTCCTTCGCCACCATCCGGTCCCCGTGATGGCGACCGCCGGCACGGTGGGGGCGATGGCGTCCCCGCCGGCCGAGGTGGAGACTCTCAGGGCCGGCCGCGAGGTCCGCCTCGGGGACCTCAAGGTGGTGCCGGTGCCCACGAGCCACGACGCGCGCGAGCCGGTCGGCTTCGTCGTCGAGGCGCGTGGTTGCAGGGTGGGGGTGGTCACCGACAGCGGGGTGTTGACCGAACTGCTCGTGGAACGCCTCTCGGGGTGCCATGCGCTGCTCCTGGAGTGCAACCACGACCGGGACCTGCTGCGCTATGGGCCCTACCCCTGGCCGCTCAAGCAGCGCATCGCTTCGCGCACCGGGCACCTGTCCAACGAGCAGGCGTGCACCGCGGTGGAGCGCCTGGCCCACTCCGGCCTCGAAGTGGTCGTGGGGATGCACCTCTCCCAGACCAACAACCGGCCGGAGATGGTTGTGCGGGAGCTGGAGCGCATCTTGGCGGGGGGCGGCGTCGGCGTCGCCGTCGCCGCGCAGAACCAGGCCGTGCGGGTGGATGTCAACGGGACCGCGCCGAGGAGCGGGCAGCTCGAGCTGTTTGCCGGGCACGGCGGGGTGGCATGATATGGGTGGTGGCGCGGGTGGCCGCGCCGGGGCCGTGCACCAGGGGTCCGGGGAGGCTCTGATGCAGGTGGAAGTCCGGGTGAAGCTCAAGCAGCAGGTGCTGGACCCGCAAGGGGAGGCGATCCGCCGGGTCCTCGCGGGCCTCGGGTACGCCGAGGTCAAGCAGGTGCGGGTGGGCAAGCTGATGCTCCTGGAGGTTGCAGGCAAGGAGGAGAAGGCGGTCCGCGCCCGCGTCGAGGAGGCCTGCCGCGAGGTCCTGTCCAACCCGATCATCGAGGAGTTCGAGGTGCGGATACCATGAGAGGACAGGGCACAGGTCGCCCGTCAGCGCAGCGAGCGCTCGTTGCCTGCCCCCGGGCGCCGAAGGGAACCGGGGCGCCGGCATGAGGCAGAGGGGCCGTCCGCGCGTGGCGGTGGTGATCTTCCCAGGCTCCAACTGCGACCGTGACGCCCTGGCTGCGGTCGAGGCGGTTGGTGGCGAGGCCGTGCCGGTATGGCACGCCGGCCACGACCTCGCCGGCTGCAGCGCCGTCATCCTTCCTGGCGGTTTCTCCTACGGTGACTACCTGCGGGCCGGGGCCATGGCGGTCCACTCGCCGGTGATGGCCGCCGTCCGCCGACACGCCGAGCAGGGAAAGCCGGTTCTCGGGATCTGCAACGGGTTCCAGATGCTGCTGGAGATGGGTCTGCTCCCCGGGGCGATGCTCATGAACCGCACGCTTCGCTTCATCTGCCGCGACGTGCACCTGCGTGTGGAGAGGGACGACCTGCCACTCCTGGCGCACCTCCGGCGCGGCCAGGTTCTGCGGCTCCCGATCGCCCACAAGGAAGGGAACTGGTTCGCGTCACCCGGTGTTGTCAAGAAGGTGGAGAACGCGGGCGCGGTGGCTCTCCGCTACTGCACACCGTCGGGAGAGCTCGACGTCGCCGCCAACCCCAACGGCGCGCTCAACGCGATCGCGGGTCTTGTGAACGGCGCCGGAAACGTGCTCGGTTTGATGCCGCACCCCGAGCGGCGCGTGCGGTCGCTGCTCGGCGGCGAGGACGGCGCCGCGATCCTCCGCGGCGTGGTGGAGGCGGCATGAAATGGGACGCGCCGGCGACCGTCCAGCTGGCCGTGGAGCACGGCCTCTCGAGGGAGGAGTACCAGGTCATCCTCGCCCAGCTCGGCCGGACCCCAAACCTCACGGAGCTGGGTATCTTCGCCGCGCTATGGTCGGAGCACTGTTCCTACAAGTCCTCGCGGGTGCACCTGCGGAGGTTCCCGACCAGCGGGCCGCACGTCGTGCAAGGCCCCGGCGAGAACGCGGGCGTGGTGGAGATCGGCGCCGGCTGGGTGACGATCTTCAAGATGGAATCCCACAACCACCCGTCGTTCATCGAGCCGTACCAGGGCGCGGCCACGGGCGTCGGTGGAATCCTGCGCGATATCTTCACGATGGGAGCGCGCCCGATCATGCTCCTCGATTCGCTCCGCTTCGGCGCGCTTGATGCGCCGCGCATGACGTACCTGGTGGACGGCGTGGTGCGCGGCATCGGCGACTACGGCAACTGCGTCGGCGTGCCGACCGTTGGCGGCGAGATCGACTTTCACCCGAGCTACAACGGCAACATCCTGGTGAACGCGATGTGCGTCGGGGTGGCGCGGGCCGACACGGTGTTCTACGGCCGCGCCTCGGGTCCGGGCAACCGCATCATCTACCTGGGGTCGAAGACGGGGCGGGACGGCATCCACGGTGCCACGATGGCCTCCGGCGTCTTTGACGAGGCGGCGGCCGAGAAGCGCCCCACGGTGCAGGTGGGCGACCCCTTCACTGAGAAGGTTCTCATCGAGTGCTGCCTCGAGCTGATGACCGGCGGCCTCGTCGTCGGGATCCAGGACATGGGTGCGGCGGGCCTCACCTCCTCGACGTTCGAGATGGCGTCGCGGGCGGGGTGCGGGCTCACGCTCGACCTCTCCCGGGTGCCGGCGCGCGAGAAGGGCATGACCCCGTACGAACTGATGCTCTCGGAATCCCAAGAGCGCATGGTGCTGGTGACGGAGCCAGACAAAGTGGCGGCCGTGCTGGAGGTGTGCGGTCGGTGGGGCCTGGACGCGGTCGAGGTCGGCACCGTGACGGCCGAGCCCGAGGTGGTTGCCACCTTCGAAGGGCGCGAGGCGTTCCGGCTGCCGGTTGCGTCTCTCGTGGACGACGCGCCGCGCTACGAACGGCCCTGGCTGAAACCCGTGGCGGCGGCCGCCGAGACCCTGCCGAACCTCCACAGCCGGGACTGGGGGACCGACCTGCGCGCCATGCTCTCGAGCCCGCCGTTTGCCAGTGCCCGACCGGTGTTCGAGCAGTTCGACCAGTCGGTGGGCGCGAGCACGGTGGTGGAGCCGGGAGCGGACGCCGCGCTGGTGCTGGTCCCCGGCACGAGCATCGGCATTGCCGCGACCACCGACTGCAACGCCCTCGCGTGCGGGCTCGACCCCGAGAACGGCGCGGCGCAGGCGGTGGCCGAGGCGGTCCGCAACCTTGCGTGCGTGGGCGCCGAGCCGGTGGGCGTCACGGACTGTCTCAACTTCGGGTCGCCCGAGAATCCCAGGGTGATGGGGCAGTTCGTCGCCGCCGTGGAGGGGATTGCCGAGACGTGCCGGGCGTTCGAGGTGCCGGTGGTGTCCGGCAACGTGTCGTTCTACAACGAGACCTCGGGGAACGCAATCCTGCCCACGCCCACCGTCGGCATGGTCGGGGTGGTGCCGGAGGTGCGCCACCGGCCCCGCAGCACCTGGAGCGAGGGTGAGGTTGTCTACCTTCTGGGACCCGCGGAGGGGGAGTTGGGCGGGAGCCGCTTCCTCCAGATCGTGCTGGGCCTCGAGGCCGGTCCCGTGCCGCCGGTGAGCTACGAGTCCGAGCGCCGCGCCTCTGCCGCGGTCCGCGGCCTCGTGCGGAAGGGCCTGGTGGCCGCCAAGGACATCTCCGATGGCGGGCTCGCGGTGGCCGCGGTGGAGATGAGCAGCGGCGGTGTCGGCTGCGAGCTTGCGTTCCCGGATGGGGTGTCGCCGGCGCGGGCTTTGTTCGGTGAGTGGCAGGGCGCGTTCCTGCTGGCCGTGGCGGCTGGGGACGAGCCGGAGGTCGTGAAGGCGTGTGCCGGGCTGCCCCTGATCAGGCTCGGGGTCGCGGGCGGCGAGAACGTGACCGTCATGGTCGAAGGGAAGATGCTCCTGGACGAGCCGGTGGGCGAGTTGCAGCGTCTTCGGGAGAGGGTCCTGGGATGGCTTTCAGAGGCGTAAGCGAGGCCGACGACAAGTTCCACGACGAGTGCGGCGTGTGCGCCGTGATGGGACACCCCGACGCCTCGAACCTCGTCTACCTCGGGCTCTACGCCCTCCAGCATCGCGGCCAGGAGTCGGCGGGCATCGCCGCGTTCGACGGCAAGGATCTGAGGCACCACAAGGCAATGGGCTATGTGGCGGACGTCTTCGACCGCAACAGGCTTAGCGAGCTGCCCGGCTTCGCGGCGCTCGGCCACGTGCGCTACTCGACTGCCGGCAACTCGTCGCTCGTCAACGCCCAGCCGGTGATGGCCAAGACCCACCGTGGGCAGGTCGCGCTCGCCCACAACGGGAACCTCGTCAACGCCCTGCGCCTGCGGGCGCAGCTCGAACGCAGCGGCGCGATCTTCCAGTCCACCTCCGACAGCGAGGTTTTCCTCCACCTGCTGGCGCGCTCGCAGGCCCTGACGCTCGAGGCGGCGTTGCTGGAGACGTTCGACGCGGCCGTCGGCGCCTACTCGGTGGCCTTGCTGTGCGATGGCCGGCTGTTCGCGGCGCGCGACCCGCACGGCTTCCGTCCGCTCGCCCTCGGTCGTCTCGGAGAGGCCTGGATCGTGGCCTCGGAGACGTGCGCCTTCGACCTCATCGAGGCGCGCATGGTGCGCGAGGTCGGGCCGGGCGAGGTCGTGGAGCTTTCCGGCGAGGAGCCGCGGGTGCTGCGGCCGCCGAGCCCGGGACCGTACGCCCACTGCGTGTTCGAGCACGTCTACTTCGCGCGCCCCGACTCGCGGGTCTTCGGCGAGGATGTCGGGGTGGTGCGGGAGCAGCTGGGGGAGCGGCTCGCCCGCGAGCACCCGGCGGCCGCAGACATCGTGGTGGCCGTGCCCGACTCCGGCGTGCCGGCCGGGCTCGGGTTCTCACGCGAGTCCGGGCTCCCGTTCGTGCTGGGCCTGGTGCGGAACCACTACGTCGGCCGCACCTTCATCGAGCCTCGCCAGGCGATCCGGCACTTCGGCGTGAAGGTGAAATTAAACCCGGTGCGCTCGGCGGTGGCGGGCAAGCGCGTGGTGCTGGTGGACGACTCGATCGTGCGCGGCACCACCTCGCGCAAGATCGTCATGATGCTCAAGGGCGTGGGTGCCAGGGAAGTGCACCTGCGCATCTCCTCGCCCCCGACGATCGGTCCCTGCTTCTACGGCATCGACACGCCGGAGCGCCGTGAGCTGATCGCGGCCAGCCAGAGCGTGGAGGAGATCCGCGCCTACGTGGGCGCCGACTCGCTGGGCTACCTCTCCGAGGAGGGGATGCTCTCCTGCCTGCGGACGCCGCCGAAGCACTTCTGCACCGCCTGCTTCTCCGGCAACTACCGGGTGCTGGACGAGGACCGCGCCGACATTGTGGCGAAGGAGGAACGGTGAGGCTGGGGCCCGGGGTCCGGGGTCCGGGGACCGTGCCTCCACCCGCCCCGCCCACCGCCGATGTGGTGCCGGCGAGAGGTGGGGATGCCTGACGAGCGGCCGGAGGCGCTAACCTATGCGGGGGCGGGGGTGGACATCGACGCCCAGGACCGCGCCCTGGTGGAGATCAAGCGACTCGCGAAGTCCACGTTCACCTCCGGTGTGCTCTCCGAGATCGGCGGCTTCGGGGGCCTTTTCACCCTCGAGCCGGAAAACCCCTACGGCACCGTGCTGGTGACCTCGGCGGACGGCGTCGGCACCAAGCTCAAGGTCGCCCAGGCCGCTGGCGTGCACGGCACGGTGGGAGAGGACCTCGTCAATCACTGCGTCAACGACATCCTGGTGCAGGGGGCACGCCCGCTCTTCTTCCTCGACTACCTCGCCACCGGGCACCTAGACCCGGGCGTCGCGGCCGAGGTGGTCGCGGGGCTAGCGCGCGGGTGCCGGGCCAACTCCTGTGCCCTGCTGGGCGGCGAGACGGCGGAGATGCCGGGGTTCTACGCGCCCGACGAGTACGACCTCGCCGGGTTCATCGTCGGATCCTGCCGGCGCGACAGGCTCCTGCAGGCCGGGAGTGTGCGGCCCGGGGATGTGCTCGTGGCGCTGCCCTCGACCGGCCTGCACACCAACGGCTACTCCCTGGCCCGCAAGGTGTTCTTCGAGGCACTGACCCTGAAGGTGGACAGCAAGGTGCCGGCGCTCGGCGTCACGGTCGCCGAAGCGCTGCTCGCGGTGCACCGTTCGTACCTGTCGGCGGTGGGTCCGCTCGTGGACGAGGGCCTGGTGCGCAGCGCCGCCCACATCACCGGAGGCGGCATTCCCGACAACCTGCCGAGGGCGCTCCCCGCCGCCGTGGGCGCGGAGATCTTCCTGG
>JBGQAK010000033.1:0-12746 GCA_041494245.1 Thermoanaerobaculaceae bacterium | reverse complement strand
TCCTCTTCTCCGAGATCGGCGACCCGATCAACATCGGCAACCCCGGCGAGATGACCGTGCTGCAGTTCGCCGAGACCATCCGGAAGCTGGTCGGAAAGAACGTCCCGATCGAGTTCCGGGCGCTCCCGGTGGACGACCCCAAGGTCCGCCAGCCGGACATCACGCTCGCCCGCACGCGTCTGGGGTGGGAGCCGCGGGTGCCGGTCGAGGAAGGGCTGCGGAGGACCATCGCCTACTTCCGCGACCTCCGCGAGCGCCAAACCTAACCTCCCGCCTCGTGGCGGGGAGACGGAAAAGAGAAGCGGGGACAGGTGCCGGGTTCCTCGTCGTCCCCTTGGCTGTTCACTATTGGTTTCTTTGCGTCGCGGATGGGCGATGAGGAGCCGCGATCGCAGGGTCGCGGATTGGCGCGGGGGCGTCGCCTTGACGGTCTCAGTCTTCGTGTGGGAGCCTAGCTGTACCCTTCCCCGCCACGGAACGGCGGGAGCCGTGGCCGCTTCCCCCTGTGCGTTCTACCGTCCGCGTGTCCCCCAGGCGACGCCGTTGTGCCGCCTTGTCGAGGCACACTACGGCGACGTTCGGGACACCTGGGAGGACCGCTCCGAAGGGTACTACGGCTTCTGGCGGGGGGTCACCGACAAGGCGGTTGTCGCGTATCTCGACTGTGGCATCCTGGACAACGGCTTCGCCCGTGTGCGATGCGGCGCCTGCCGGGCCGAGTTCCTCGTCGCCTTCTCCTGCAAGGGCCGCGGGCTGTGCCCCTCCTGCGCCGCCAAGCGGGCCGCGGCGCTGGCCGCTTTCCTCCGTGAGGAGGTGCTCGCTGACGTGGGGCATGCGCAGTGGGTCTTCTCCATCCCGAAGATGCTGCGGCCATACTTTCTGTACCACCGGCCACTCCTGGGCCGGCTCTGCCAGGCGGCGTACCAGGCGGCCCGGGAGATGATCGCTGCGGCATCGCCTGCTCCTGACGACATCCAGCCCGGCATGATCGCCGTGGTGCAGACGTTCGGCGACGACCTGGGGTGGCACCCGCACGTGCACGCGCTGGTGAGCCGGGGCGGCTGGGACCAGGCAGGCGTCTGGACGGGCGTGCCGTTCGTTTCTGGCGAGGCGGCGGCGCTGGTGTTTCGACACAGGGTCTTTGCATTCCTGCAAGCCGAGGGGCTGCTGTCGGAGGAGCGCACGCGGCTGCTGTTGTCGTGGCGGCACACGGGTTTCTCGGTGCATACCTCGGTGACGGTTCCGCCCGATGACCGCGACGGTCTTGAGCGTCTTGCGCGCTACCTGCTGCGGCCACCGGTGAGCCTCGAGCGTCTGCGCGTGGACGAGCAGGCGAGCACGCTTGCGTACGCGGGACGCAGGCGACTAGGCGACGATCCGCGCCTGGAGGCAGCCGAGCGAGATCCGAAGGACTTCCTGGCCCGGATCCTGATGCACATCCCGGAGCCGCGCCGGCACATGATCCGGTACTACGGGGCGTACTCGAGCGTGGTCAGGGCCCGGCGCGCGCGGCAGAGCGCCGCTGCGGTCGGCACGGCTGCGGCTCTCGGGTTGTCGCAACCGGTTGAGGCCGACACGACCGATCCTGATCGACGCGCCCTGCGGCGGACGTGGGCGCAGCTCATCCGCCGCATTTACGAGGTCGACCCATTGGTCTGCCCCCGCTGCGGCGGAACCATGCGGATCATTGCGTTCATCACCGAGTCGCGGGTGGTTGGCCAGATTCTCAAGCACCTCGCGGCCAAGGGAGTGGATGCTCGCAGCCCACCCGTGGCCAGCCCGCTCGCCGCGTTTCGCGACACCGACGCCGCCTGATCGCTGATCAGCTTGATGCGCTGCTCCATGCGTTGGCACACGAGCCCGGCGAAGCCCTGGCCGGCAGGCCTGTCGGCCAGGGCTTCGCCGGGCTTCATGCCGTGCTGCATCGCCTCAACCACTCTCAACCCTCACCAATTGGCCGCCGACCGCTCCCCTGATGCCTTTGACTGCCTCCCGACCACGGGTATCATCAACTCCAGTGAGAAAGGAACTTCCTATCCATGATCCGCTTGGACTCGACGCCTCGGTGATGACGCCAGACAAGCTCCTCAGGTGGGGAGATATCTGTCCCAAACCCTGCACCCACCTGGTATACGCGGAGAAGACTGACTTCAACCCGAACCTGGAGAGGACCCGCTTCATGTACTGGGGCGTCGACTTCAATGCGAAATGCAAAAAGAGTGCACCACCCGGGAAGATGCGCGAAGGACACGTAAGCGACTTTGGCGTATCGGCCATCGGGGGCACCCACCGTAATGGAAAAGACGTAGACCCTTCGTTCGGCCTCGGTGTTTGTTGCCAACAGGACGAGAAGAAGGGCTGTCCTTGGCACCCGGGAATGTGACGCCAAGGCACGGAGGGCAGCAACCATGCGCTCACTGAGTCGTTTCGGCCTGTTTGCCGTTGGGTTTGTCTTGTTGGCCGGCCTGCTGGCAGTCGGCATCCGCGTGGCGGTCCCACGCGCCAAACCTGTCCTCTCTCCTAAAGGCGGAATCCAGGCAGGCCACTCCCGAACCCTACGGACCGGCAAGGTCATTTGGGTCTTCTGGGAAGCCATCGTTACCCCTTCCGTGACCGGATCGAAGCCAATGTTGGTGGCCTACTACCGTACACGCATCGACGAGCACGATCAGGAAGGCTGGGCACGAGAGGTCCAGGAGATCTGGCCAGACTACGTTCCCGAGGCCGAGCGAGCGGGCCTTTCAGAGATAGAGATCTGGCCAACCAGGCCAGAAGCAGTCGTGAACCGCCTCGGCGCTGTCGGAATCGCAGGGGCTTTTGATGTCACCAAGGATGCGTCAGGCAAATGGGTCTGTGCCGCTTGTGATATGTACATAAACGCGGCCCGTTCGAAGTGAATCGGCTGAGGTCGCGACGAATCGGCAAAGCGTGGCCGTGACCCGCACGCTCGGCCGAATCACTTAGGAAGGCTACGACGCGCTTGGTTGCCTCGTCAACTCCGTTGTTACGTTGGCCAAGGCCACCACGTACGTTGTTCCTCGCCCAGGCCCAAGGGGGCGTAGCTCCGGGAGATGACTGGGAATCTGAGTGCGGTCCGGCCAGGTGATGTTTTCGGGGAGCGTGACGGCGCCGCGGGCTAGGCAGAGACCTAATGCTTGGTTTTCACGACCCCTCGAAGTCCGTGATGTGGGCTTTGGTAATCTACGAGCCAGCCGGTGAAGCCGCGAGTACCGGGCAGTCGCGGAAGGGCCACGTTGATGCCTCCACTGAAGATTGTTCTGGGCTTTGGCGCGGCGCTCGCCACGATTGCTGCCGTGTCATCCGCGTCGACTCCCACTGAGGGCAGCCAGTCGGCGCTCGCATCGGCCCAGGCCGTTTTGGACGTCACGCCTCCAATCGCGGCCATCGTTGTACCCACGTCGGGTCAGGTTGTGTCCAACGTCATCCGAGACGGAACGCTAGTCCTCGGCGTGACGGGCAGAGTAACGGGGGCCGACCTCGACAGGTGGGTTCTCGACTATGGTTCGGATTCCTCCCCGTTGAGTTGGACAGTCATTTCGACGGGCTCCGCCCCGATGGCCAACGCATTTTTCGGAACCTGGCACACCGGATCACTTACAAACGGGACCTACACCATCCGGTTCCAGGTGTGGGACAAAGCCGGAATGCGTAGGGTTGCTACAGCCCCAATGACGCTGGCTAACTTCACCGTGACTCAGGGCGTGCTTCAGTTCAATGCGAGCGCAGGCGGGCATGTCACGTACACCTCGGTAGTCCCTTTCCGGCTGGTCGAGACGCTCGTGGTCAAGGACCAGCAAGGGCGCGGCGTCCGGACGCTCGTGAACCTGCAAAGGGAACCTGGCACCTACACGGATGCGTGGGACGGCCGCGATGACGCAGGCGCGCTGGTCCCCGATGGGGCCTACTTCTTCGTCGCGACTGTCACCGACGGCGTGAACTCCATGACCTGGGACCTCACTCACCAGTACTTAAATAACTACTTCGACAGCAAGGACTCGCTCACCATCCAACCGTTTGACCCGTTCAACAACCGCCCGATGGTCCTTACCTACAACTCGCCAGTGGCGGGACTCGTCACGATTTCGGTCTTCGGCACGCGGCTGACGAGCAACGAGTGCGACCAGCCTCCGGAGAACGCGCTGTGCCTCGTCAACAGACGATACGAGGAGTCTGGCCTGCACACGTTCGCGTGGGCGGGCGTGGATTCGACGGGGGTGTATCGCGCCAGCGCCTACTCGCTCCTCAGCATTACGACGATCCGGGACCGCTTCGCAAAGAACGCGGTCGTGCTCTTCGGGACCAAGCCCACGGTCCAGAACGTCACCGTCACCCCTCCCGTCTTCGCGCCGGGCCAGGCCGCGCCGACCGTGGCGTTCGATCTTGGGACCTACCAGAACCAACTGGTCACGGTGACGATTACGTCCCTCAATCAAAGCTCGCTGTCAGTACTACGAACGATGGCACTGCCGGGCCAAGCGCCCGGGCACCTCACGGTCCCGTGGGATGGGCGAGCCAATAACGGCATGCTCGTGGCGCCGGGTTCCTACACCGTGACGGTGACAGCGGCGGACAGTATCGGAAACCAGGTGCAGGGCCAGATCCTTGCGACCGTGCGGCCCTGAGGTGAGGACGGACATGGAGACTGCAATGACTTTGCCCCGGTCAAATCGGTCCCTGCGCGTCATTATCTTTGTGCTCTCTCTGGCTTTGCCGGCGTTGGTACTGGGTCAAGCGCAAATCTGGTGTGGCAATCCGATCGACCCGAAGGCGCCGCCACCGCCACCGTCCCGCTGCGACCAGCCCTGCCCGGACTGCAACGCCTCGCCGTGCTACGCTCGCTCCGGTGTCTTCCTCACCAGCGCCGTCGATTTGCAGGTCCCGGCGGCCGGCCCGTCGCTCGTCGCCTCGCACACCTATAACTCGGCTTACATGAGCTCGGGTCTCTCGGGACCGGGTTGGGCCTCCAACGTCGCCATCAGACTCTCGTACTCCGTCTACCTGTATGCCGCTCCGAGCACGTACCAGAAGGAAGCCGACATTCGCATGCCGGACAACCGGCTGCTCACATTCATCGAGAACCCTGACGGGGTCACCTACACCCCGCCGCCCGAGCGGCATGACACGCTAATTAGGCAGCCCGACGGTTCCTGGACCCTCACGATGCAGCACTCCCGCACCTCCTGGCAATTCAGCCAGGACGGGTCGTTGGCCTCGATCACGGACGACTACGGCAACGTGCAGACCTGGACGTACGACACCAATGGCCGTCTCCAGCGCGTCACCGACGTTGGCTCGGGTCGCTACCTCGACGTCTACTTTGGTGCGGACGGACGCCTGTCCGCTGTCCAGGACAGCACGGGGCGCCTCGTCCAGTACTCGTACAACGGCAACGGGAGCCTGGCTTCTGTCACCGACCCGCTCAATCGTGTCACCACGTACACCTACGGCCAGGGTCGCTTTGGCCCTATCCTGACCCAGATCAAGGACCACTGGAACCGCATCGTCGCAACCATGACCTATGACGGCAGCGACCGGGTCACGTCGTACAACGAGGACGGCGAGACCTACACTCTCGACTATTCGCAGGCGGCTCAAAACAAGACCATCAAGAAGGACTCGCAGAACAACCAGTGGGCAGTGACCACCACCGTCGCCGGGTACGTCACCGACCGTACCGCCCCGAACGGTGCCGTTCTCCACAAGGACTTCAACCCGGACGGATCGGTTCAGGGGGTGACAGACCAAGTGGGCATTCGCACGAACTACACATACGACACCCAGGGCCGCATAACGTCAGTGGCGCGTGACGTCACCCACAACGGTCCGCGCTCCGACTACACCTACGATCCCGCTTTTCCGGACAAGGTCACTTCGGTCACCGTGAAGAACCCCTCCACCAACCAGATCGATCCCACCTGGCAAAGCTGGCAGTACGACTATTACCAGTCCGGTGATCCCACTCCAGGGGCGTTGCACCACGTCTACCGGGTCCAGACCGACGGCACCACCCGCGACACCGTCGCAACCTACGCCTATGACGCCCACGGCAGGATCACCCAGCAGACCACCGCGACAGGCGCCACCACCGACTTCGCCTACGACGCCCAGGGCAACCTCACCACCGTCACCGGCCCTGCCAGCAACGACCTCGGGACTCGGCCCGTCACCACCTACGGCTACGATGCACTGGGCCGGGTCACCTTGGTCACCGACCCGCTCGGGCATGTGACCACCACCACCTACGACGCCGTGGGGAGGGTCCTCACCGTCACCCTCCCCAAGCCGACGCCGAGCTTCCCGGTCGACTTCACCACGACGTACTCGTACGACAACATGTCAAACTTCGTCTACACTAACATCACCGATTCCAACGGCAAGGTCACCAGGCAGGGCTACGACGCCCTCGGCCGGCTGGCGGCGTTCACCGATGCGCTCAACGTCACAGCCGCCTACCTCTACACGCAGGACCTTCTGAATGCGTTCACCGACGCCAACGGCAACCTTACTTACTATTCTTACGACAGCCTCAAGCGGCTGACCAGGACGACCTTCCCCGACAGTTCCCACGAGGACTACACGTACTACGCCGACGGCCTGCTCCATACAAAGACCGACCGCAAGGGGCAGACGATCACCTACGCCTACGACGCCCTCAAGCGGCTGGCCACCAAGACCTACCCGGGATCCAGCACCATCGCCTACACCTACCAGGGCCAGGCGCTCACCCAGGTCACGGACACGACCGCCACCCCGAGCGAAACCCACGCCTTCACCTACGACGCCTCGTACCGCCTGCAGAGCACCAGTGAAGGCACCCGGGGCACAGTGGCGTACACCTATCTCCCCGACGACCGCGTCGCCACGATGACCATCGCTGGCGGTCCGACGACGACCTATGCCTACTACCCGGACGGCTCACTTCACACCATCGACTGGACCCTGGTAACGGGCCAGTTCACCTGCGCCTACACGCTCTCCGGTCAGTACCAGACCATCACCTTCCCGAACGGGCAGACGAGGAGTAGCAGCTACGACGACCAGGGAAGACTGGCTCAGCTTGCCAACATCCATCCGACGGCGGGCACGCTGGCGAGCTTCGCCTACGGGTATGACCTCGATCCCCAGACGCAACAGCCGACCCTGTTGGGTCAGCGAACCAGCCTGGCGATGACGATTCCGAACCAGGGGCTGACCAACGCGACCTCGAGCTATCGCTACGACAATGACTACCAGCTGATCCAGGCGAGCTACCCAAGCGTCGCGCCCTACAACGGAGAAGTGCACGGCTGGACGTACGACGCTATCGGCAACCGGCTGACGAACACGGTCAACGGTGTCCCTCAGACCTACACCTACTTCAAGAACGGGACAAACCAGCTCAACGGCCAGCGGCTTTCCTCGGACGGTGTCAACGCCTACACCTACGATGCCAACGGCAACACCCTCATGAGGAACGGCTCTGGAGGCAACTTCACCTTCGGGTGGGACACCGATGACCGGATGAGCTCGATCTCAGGAGCGGCCGCCGCGAGCTACACCTACGACTACCAGGGCAGGCGCAGCACCAAAACCGTCAGTGGCTCAACGACCAGCTACCTCTACGATGGCCTGAACCTGATCCGCACCTCGGGATCGAGCACAGCCGACTACCTCTTCGGTCCCGGCATCGACGAGCCGCTGGCGATGGTGCGGGTTGGCTCTGCGTACTACTTCTCCGTTGATGGGCTGGGGTCAGTGAACCTACTGACCGACGCCACCGGTGCGGTACAGAACGCCTACCTCTACGATGCGTGGGGGGTGGTCAAGTCCCAGACCGGCACGCTTGCCAACGATTTCGGGTACACCGCACGAGAGTTCGGTGAAGCCGAGCTGTGGTTCTACAGGGCGAGGTACTACCAGGCGGGGATCGGAAGATTCATAGCGGAGGACCCGATCGGATTGGCCGCCGGTCGTAACTTGCTTGCCTATTCCAATTCGAATCCGATCCTCGGTACTGATCCACTTGGGCTAATCGTCCATCGCGCGAAGGGAACGGCCCCCTTCAACTATCAGCGGTGTGACGGCAATGACCCGATGACCTACTGGGATGCGCCGCCGGTCGGAACGATGCCGGGCTCGAAAGCGCTGGATGACTGGGAGGCAGAGTTCAGAGCGGATTGCCAGCAGAGAGCCATCGCCCTTGAGAGGTACTGGTCGTGGCACCCGAAATTGAGGCCGCGCGGCGTGGGTTCGTTTGCCCATACGTACGCTCTTGGTCCCTTCATGACCGGCGTTCAGGGACACAGCAGTGAAGAGGGAATTTGGATGGTGTGCTGCCTCGAATGCGATAGGCCGCCACGACCATGAGGACACGACCTATGAAATCACCTGCGAATCCTCTCTTGCTATTGGTTGTTCTGGCAAGTGCCAGCGCATGCACCGAGCAGGGTGTGGCAGCGCGGCGCGGCTCGTGGGAAGTCGACTACCGCGCTACGTGGTCTATGAAGGATCGCCGGAAGGTTTGGGAGCACCTTTTGTATCGGCATCAGGGCGCGGAGCGTGCGCTCGTGGCCCGGCATGTTCGGGGGTACGACTTCTACCCAGACGACTGCATCATCTTTCATGCCACTGGGCCGGAACCCGGTGGTTACTTCGCCGCTTGCGGCGCTCGCCGTCCTCTTCGTCTCTCGGGGCCAGACGACGGATGGACGAAGCTCGGCGACAAAATGGAACTGCTCGAGTCAAAAGGGGGCGAAGTGGTGGTCAAAGAGCAACGCTCAGTCGAGGACATCCTGAAACAGGCCAAGCTTCAGCCTGTAGACTTGCATTGACCGGCACAACCGAGCCGCGTATCACGGAGCGGGAGTGGGGAGCTTCTCGCAGGTGGAGTGCCGTACTCGTCTCCCTTGTCCTGACGGCGAACATGGCCTGCAGAGGGGCGAACGATCGTTTCTTGCAGGTGCGCAACGGGATGTCAGAAGTCGAGGTCACGAGTGTGGCTGGACAGCCTACGTCTATCTTCAACCAGCCTTTCCCCGATCGCTATCGGCCCACACTCAGCGGATGTGACGGCGCTGTGAAATGCTATGTCTACGATCGGGGAGAAAAGGGTCGGTTCCTTGTCTACTTCGACGGTGGCGGACGCAGCGTGTGCCACCTTTTCTCGCAAGAGCTCTCGCCTACGCAGCGATGAGAACCTTGCGCCTAGACAGTGCTGGCATTTGCGCGCCGCTCGCATGGGCCGGCCAAGTTCATCGCCCCAGTGTGACGTGGGTAATCTAGGCGGCAGGCTGCTAGCCTAGACGCTGGTCGCCAACAGGCTCAGAGACCCGCAGCCCCGGAAAGTTATGAGGAAAGTCCGACTGGCAGTTCGACTCGGCGCTGTAGTTCTTGCAGGCGCCACGACGGCATCCGCGCTGATTCTGACCGAGCAAGGTGGACCGGCGCTGGCCGCGGCGGCGGTGAGCCCCGACATGGCGTCCCCGGTTGCGGTTCTGGTCGCACCCAGCTCGGGTCAGGTGGCGTCCAACGTCACCCAGGGCGGGTCGACCGACGTGACCGTGACCGGTACTGCCGCATGCTCAAGTCTCAAGAACTGGTCACTCGACTACGGATCAGGTGCCTCCCCCTCGAGCTGGACGAGCATCGCCACCGGCACCGCGCCCGTTTCCACCGGCGCGCTTGGTACCTGGCGCACCGGTTCACTTGCAAATGGAACGTACACCGTTCGATTGCAGGTGTGGGACAACGCTGGCCACCGCAGCGCGACCGCCAACACAGTCGCGCTCGCCAACTTCACTGTGAGCCAGGATGTGCTCGAGCTCAATGCGAGCGCGGGCGGGCGCGTTACCTATACCTCGACGGTCCCTTTCCCGCTAACTGAGAGGCTTGTGGTCAAAGACCAGCAGGGGCGGGCTGTCCGGACGCTCGTGAATTTGCAGAGGGGAGCCGGCAGCTATACGGATGCGTGGGACGGCCGCGATGACGCAGGCGCAATGGTTCCCGATGGGCCGTACTTCTACGTCGCCACTGTTACCGATGGCGTGAACTCCATGACCTGGGACCTCACTCACCAGTACTTAAATAACTACTTCGACAGCAAGGACTCGCTCACCATCCAACCGTTTGACCCGTTCAACAACCGCCCGATGACCCTTTCCTACAACTCCCCGGTGGCAGGACTCGTCACGATTTCGGTCTTCGGCACGCGGCTGACGAGCAACGAGTGCGACCAGCCTCCGGAGAACGCGCTTTGCCTCGTCAACAGGCGATACGAGGAGTCTGGCCTGCACACGTTCGTGTGGGCGGGCGTGGATTCGACGGGGGTGTATCGCGCCAGCGCCTACTCGCTCCTCAGCATTACGACAATCCGGGACAGGTTCGCGAAGAGCGCCGTCGTGCTCTTCGGGACCAGGCCAACGGTCAGCAACGTCGAGATCAACCCGCCCGCGTTCGGTCCCGGACTGGCGGCACCGGTGGTCTCGTTCGACCTGGAGACGTACGACAGCCGGCCGGCGGACGTGACGATCACGTTCCTCAGCCAGGCGTCGCTCTCCACGCTGCGGACGATCCGGCTACCGGCACAGTCACCCGGGCACATCACCGTGCCGTGGGACGTTCGCGCGGACAACGGTGCGTTCGTGGCGCCCGGCTTCTACACAATCACCGTGATGGCCACGGACGCCATCGGGAACCTGGCGCAGGGCCAGATCCTTGCCACCGTTCGGCGCTGAAACCCCCGCGCCGCAAAGAGGGGTCGAGCGGCGCCTGCCGAAATGTCGAAGGTAGCGAGCCTGTGAGGGGCGGCCCTAGTTGTCTGCTTGCGCTTCCGGCCGTGGGGACTCGAGGATGATTCTCTTTTCGGCCATGACGATGTCCGAATCCGGCCACTTCTTCAGGTCGGCAAGTTGCCTGTAGGCCCTGCGGAAGAGTAGCCGCACCTCGACCGTTGCAGCGACGCCCGGTGGGGCGGCAAACGCGTAGGAGCTCGTGTCGGTCGCGTACGCCGCGATGCGGTTGTCCGACAGCACGCGAGTGCGGTTCCAGTAGGCGCCGGTCGGGGCGATCTCGGTGCCGAGTTCCTGTAGGACCTTGGCAAAGGCTTTCCCGGGGAGGCCCGCGTAGTAGCCCTTGTCCGGGCTGCCGACGCCTCCCCACGAGGGGATCTCGGGCCCATCGACCTGCGGCAGGGGCCGCCCCTCGGCATCACGCGCGATCACGAGCAGGATGAGGTGCCGGAGCGGAGAATCGGTCGGAACGTGATGGCCGGTCTTGTCATTGGTGACGTGGACGTCCACGGTCAAGCGGCTCCCCTGGAGTTGGCCTTCGACGACCATCGTCAGCGCGTTTCGAAGCAGCTCCTCGCTGGCCGCGCCCGGCATTGTGTGGCTCAGGATCCGTGCCGGGTCCCTGCGGAGTCCACCCTTCTCGGGGTAGACAAAGGTGTCGTAGCCGGCCGGCGGCATGTGGCACCCCTGGCATGTCTTGCCGGTCTGGGGGTTGCTGTACGGACTCGCGAGCCACTCGCCATAGGAGTTGTAGACCGGGACCCCTGAGAAGACCCCGAAGTGGCATGGGGCGCAGAAGGCGCTCTCCTCGACGAGCGGCAGGTAGCTGTCCTCGCCGGCCACGTCGTCGAGTTGACCGAAGAAGAGCTGGTGCCCCTGGGGCGGTCGGTACAGACGGACGGACAGCACGCCCGGCTTGTCGGCGTAGGGCATACGGGTGGCTGGATCGAACCTGACAGCGCCGATCTTGTGGCAGAGCTCGCACGCAACGCCGTCCTTCTCGACGCCCGTGGCCTGGTTGGGATCGGCCCCCTCTAGGCCCGCGCGCCGTGCAGCAACGAGCGGGACGTGACACGCGGCGCAGGGTCCTGCCGAGGTGGGGAAGTCGAGCTTGAAGCCCGGGCCGAAGTAGGCTCTCGTCGGATCCGGCGGTTGTGGGATTGGCTTGCCGTCGCGATCGTAGATGAAGCGGGTCGGTGGACTCTGGTGCCCGTCGAGATCGGTTCCGTTGTACATGCTCAAGAAACGCGGGTTGATGGCGGAGCGACTGTGCGCATCCCGCTGCCAGTCCTTGTACAAGAGCATGGTGTGGCAGTGAGAGCATGCAACCGAACCCCTCGCGCCCTCGTGCGAGAACCACTGGTAGTCGACGTTGTCGGTTGTGAAGTAAGGCTCCAGCGTGATGGAGACGGGCCCTCCTCCCGGAGGCACGGTCACCCACCCCATGTAGTAGCCATTCGCCCAGGCGATCACCCTCACCGGGCCTTGGTCTGCCGGCCAGGCGAGAGCGAAGTTGCCATCCTTGTCGGTGGTGGTCTTCGTCTCCGTGGCCTGCACTCGTACATGGGCGCCGGCCAGGGGGCCCTGGGCGTTTCGGACCGTGCCGGTGATTGTCGGGCCGCCGTCAGCCGCCGTGGCGGTGGACCTTAGGGCCCCGACCATGAGAGCGAGAGGGAGCAGAACGAGAAGTGGCGCCGTGAGGCACGCCCGGAAGGCGAGCGAATGCCCCATCTCGCGCAGCCGTTCAATGCCCATTGGTCACGCTCATGGCGCCTAATTATCTCCCGGAACGGGCCCCGAGACGACTCACAAATCAGACAACGTGAACCCGGTCGGACCCAGAGGGGTCTACGACGAGGCCAAGCGCTTCTCCGAGGCCATGACCATGGCCTACCAGCGCTACCACGGCGTCTCGACGCGCATCGTCCGCATCTTCAACACCTTCGGACCCAGGATGCG
>JBGQAK010000012.1:0-139889 GCA_041494245.1 Thermoanaerobaculaceae bacterium | reverse complement strand
CTCGCAGCCAGCGGGCGTGTGTACTTCCTCCAGAAGCCGTTCGACATGCACGCGCTCGCCCTCACGGTCCGGCAGACGCTCGACGACGAGGCCCCCCGGGTCGGCTGAATCACCCCTCCTCCGGCCGCCCACCCACTGAGAGCGGGACGAGCCGGCTCCCGGTTTTGAGGAGCGGCACGCGGGCACCATCCCGGATGTCCTGCGTCCTCCGCGCTATGGAGGCGTTTCCAGAGGAGCTGGAAGCGCCTCCAGTGGGCCAAAAACACGAAAAGTCAATGTACTGAACACAAAGCACTTAGATCATGCTCCCTCGCACGATCACGTGGCACGGTGTTTGCTCTCTCAGGAGACGGAAAGAGAGGACGCAGACCATGAACGTCGCAAACCAGTTCCTCAGCAACCCGCACTCCTTCGGACCCCTCGAGCCCAGGTCGCCGGTGGCCTTCGATACCTACAGGTCCCAGACCGGCATGCCGAACGTCGGTCCGATTTCCCGCTACCAGTCGCTCGTCACAGCGGTGGCCTTCGTCGCGCTCAGCGTCGTGGCGCTCGTTGTTCTCTGAGCCGCGTCTGCGCTCCCGCGCAGCTGCGATGGCCGGCCCGGTCCCGCGTCCGGATGGCGTCGGACGCGGGCTCGCGATAGGGCTCGTCCCAGGTATATCCGATCAGCAAACGAACGCTTCAAATCTCAGGGCGTCCGGCGGACAGGCCTCAACCCCGCCCACGCGGAGTCAGAGACGTCGCGAAGACACCCTGCAGCCTCTCTCGCCGCGCGGCGAGCCTCTGCTCACTCCGGGGCGAGGAAGGAAGCCGACCTCGTGCGGCATGGCGGGCGGGCGGGTGGGACCCCAGACACCCCGAGGTTGCCCGCCGGGGCGTCCAGATCCGCAATCGCAGTAGGCCCGTTCGCCAACCGCTCGCCGGCTTGAGGGTGCCCGTTGAGGGAAGGATCTCACCAGGACGAAACCGACAATCTCTCGGCGGCCGGCCAGCGAGGTCGTGCCACCTGACCCGCGCTTAAAGCCATCCCTGGCATCCTAAAGCAGGCGCGGTGCTTTCTCCAGAGTCATCTCCGCGGGCAATCCCTCGAGAACGTTCCGAAGCGCGTACAGAAAGTCGCCTGGCAGGATCGGCTTCTCGAGGAGAGCTTCCGCTCCGGCGGCCTTCGCGTCGGACCGGTAACGCGACTTCTTGTAGACGCCGGTCATGAGGATCACCGGGATCCGCGCGAGGTCGGAGTCACTCTTGAGCTTCCTGCAAAGTTCGAACCCGTTGAGCCCCGGGAGCAGGACATCCGAGATCACGGCGTCGGGCCTCTGTTTGACGATCGCCTCGTACGCCTTGAGACCATTGCCTGCGGTCAGCACCTCGTAGCCGTTCTCCTTCAGCAGGACCTCTATGAGCTGCACAACCTTCGGCTCGTCGTCGATGACCATGATCTTCCGTGGCGAGGTCCCCGTACCCCCGGCAAGGATGGTGCGGTTGCGGCCTTGGCCCTTCGCCTCGGCCAGCGCCTTCTCGGCGGCGACCGCCAGGGCAACCGGGTTACCGTAACGTGGGAACTCGGCGACGCCGCAACTGAAACTGATGGGGAGCCTCCGCCCCTTGAGGTCATGCCTCAGTTGCGAGAAGCTCTTGCGGAGCTCGTCCATGAGGCGTGCGGTCGTCCCACCATCGGCGCCGGGAAGGACTGCCATGAACTTCCCCCCGCCATGCCGCCCGACCACGTCCGTGCTCCTCAGCCGCATGCGCAACATGTTGGCGAGCGACTGAAGCACCCGATCGCCCGCTTGATACCCGCAGCTTTCGTTGATCCCCGAGAATTGATCCAGGTCGACCATCGCGCAGGTGAGCTTGCCCCTATCGCGTGCTGCGTTCGCCACCTCACGCGCGAGCCGCTCGTTGATCGCCGAGTGGTTGAGGACACTGGTGACCCCGTCGTGGACCATGCGGGAGCGCCGCAACTGGAAGCGCTCGACGTGGGTCCGGACCGCCATCACGAGAAGCCCGCGCTCGATGGGCTCCGTGAGGAAATCGTCGGCACCCGCCTCGAGCCCCGAAAGCTGCTTGTCGATGGCCGTCTCTGTCGAAATGAACAGAATCGGGACGTCGAGGCACCCCGGGTACTGGCGGATCGCTGCGGCAACTTCCGGTCCGGTGAAACCGGGCAGGTCGAAGTCCAGGAGGATGAGGTCAGGGCGGCTCTCGCTCAGCATCTCTATCAGCCGCGCCGGGTCGTCCAGCGTCGTCGCCAGCATTCCGGCCTCGCGCAGTTCCGTGGCATAGCGGTTCGCCTGCTCGGAATCGCGCTTCGCCACCAGCACCTTGGCGGGCCCAGCGGAAGCGTGATGTTCGAACGAATCGAGCTTCTCGACCAGGAAGTTGATGTCGATTGGCTTGCTGAGGAACCCGTCACCGCCGGTTTGCACCCCTTCGACCCTCGCTTTGATGTCGTCGCGAGCCGACATGAAGATCACCGGAATACGCTCCTTCCACCGGAGCCGCAGCTCTCTGACCGCCGCCGTTCCGGCCCACACCCCCCCGGGGAAGACGACATCCATGAGCACCGCGGCGGGCCGGGCCTCCCGGACGGCGGCTTGGAGAGCCGATGGGTCGGAAAACGTTCGCACCTCGTAGCCGTAGTAGCCGAGCTGTAGCGCCAGCTCGTGCGCTAACACCACGTCGTCGTCGACGATGTAGACCAACCGACCAGCTCGTCTCGCGTCCTCGGCCGGGCGAGAGAGCCCTGGCGACGGGACGACATTCCCACCCTCTTCCAGCGGTTGGGCGGCGATCCCGCCCAACGAAGCCACCCTACGGGCGATCTCTTCCCGCCCTGCCGGCGATGGCGGAACCCCCGAGCTGATGACTTCCTCCAGGAGATCCTCAAGCCCGCGGGCCGTGCGACTGAGAGCCGCAAACCCGAACGTCGCGCCGGAGCCGGCGAGGTTATGCACCTGGCGGTGGATGGTGCGCAGTGCCTCCCAGTCCACCTCGTGGGGAGCCAAGCTCTCCCAGGCGGTGGAGATCTCCTTGACTTTTGACGGGACGAGGTCGCCGTACTCCTGGCGCAAGACGGCGAGTTGCCGGCGAAATGCTTCGGGGGGAGGTTCAGCGCTCATGGTACTGCCTCCAGGCATCCTTCACTTCATCGGCCAGACTCATCGGATCGAAGGGCTTCGCGAGCACGCGGATCGCTCCGAGCCGTTCGAGCTGTGCGATCTCCTGGGCTTGTACCCTCCCAGTCAAGAAGATCACGGGTGTGTCAGCGAACATGGGCAGCTCGCGTAGGGCCTTGAGGGTTGCTCGACCGTCCATACCTGGCATCATTAAGTCGAGCATGATCAGGTCAGGCGAAAGCGCGGGTGCCCTCCGTAGCGCCTCCTCGCCGGAGCTGCAGATCTCCACCTCGAAGCCGCCGAGCTTCTCGAGCGCCAGCTTGGCGATGGTCTGAATATCGCGCTCGTCCTCGACGTACACGATCTTCCGTAGGGTCGGTGCCGTCATGCTTTACCTCGCAGGTTTTCTTCGCCGCTTGAGCCGACTGACCGTCCGACACCCCGCCCCGCGACCAGCCGACCAATGGTCTGCACGAGCTGTTCGTTCGAGGCGCGCGAGGTCACGAGCGATGCCGCCACGCGCCTGGCGATACCTTCGTCGGCTTCGTAGGCCGAGAACACCACCAGAGGCGGCGGCGAGCCAATGAGAGCCATGTCCTGCAGCAGGTCCGTCCCCCACCCGCCGGAAAGAAGGAGATTCAACAGGATCAGGTCGAACTCGGTTTCGGCGAGCATGGACCGCGCCTCTTCGAGGCTCCCGGCCTGACGGAGATCGGCGTCGTCCTTTAACAGCGCCGAGACCATGCGGACCACGTCGAGGTCCTCCTCGACCTGGAGGATGATTGGTCTTCGACCCTCGCCCCTGGGTTTGATGCGCGCGACGGCGCTGCGCAAACGTTCCTCGTCCACCGGTTTGCCCAGCCAGTCGATGATGCCGAATGCCGCCCCACCCAGCTCGGCGCGGTGCTCTTCGGCACGCCTCGAGAAGATGATGATGGGTAACTCTCTCGTCTTCTCGCGACTCCGCAGCTCCCGGATGAGTGAAACGCCATTCTGGCCCGGCTGCCCCAGGTCAAGCGTCATGCCCAGGTAGTTCCGCCGGTCGAGCATCTGCCTCGCCTGCGCCGCGTCATGTGCGATATCCGCGACAAGCCCCTCTCGCCCGAGCATGATCCGGAGGAGCAGGGCAAGCTCAGGATCGTCTTCGCAGATCAGGAAGCTGGCAGGCGGCTTCCGAACCGCGGGTGGCTCCTTGGTGACCGCCGCGCGGTTTACCACGGGGAGGTGGAAGTAGAACGTTGTTCCGACACCGGTCTCGGTCTGAAAATCGATCTGACCATGGTGCTTCTCGGCAATCGTCTTCGAGATCGAGAGGCCGAGTCCCGTGCCGCCTCCCCGGCGGTTGTCCGCGCCATCGGCCTGAGCGAACTTGTCGAAGACCCGACCCCGGAACGCCTCGGGGATGCCGGGGCCGTTGTCGCGGACGGCAACTCGGACATTCGGGCCCTCACGAGTGACGGCGACCGACACGACCCCACCCGCGGGGGAGAACTTTGCGGCGTTGGAAAGCAAGTTGCTCAGAACCTGGGTCAGCCGATCGGCATCCCCATTCACGCGAGCATCTGGAAGCGAAGCATCGATCCTGAAACTCACGCCAAGCTGATGGGCATAGGCTTGCATGGCTTCGACCGCGTCCTCGACGATTGGCATCAGCTCGACCAACTTGAAATTGAAGACTGCCTTTCCCGCGTCGCCCTTCTCCATGTCGAGGATGTCGTTGACGAGGCGAACCAGGCGCGATGAGTTGTCGGCCGCAATCTTCACAAGCGATTGCACCTGCTCGGGAAGCGGACCTGCGATACCCCCAGCGAGCAGGCCAAGTGCTCCATGGATCGAGGTCAGCGGGGTCCGCAGCTCATGGCTGACCGTCGAGACAAACTCGCTCTTCATCCGCTCGATCTCAATGCGCGGCCGAAGATCCACGATGTGGCCCATGATCCAAAGGCCGACATCGGTGGGGGCGTACGAAAGTGTAATCTCGACCGGCACCTCACCGCCATCTTTGCGGCGGGCCGTAAGCCTGGTTTCCCGGTTCGGCCGCGCGGCCTGTGGGTTTTGCGCGTACTGAGCAAGGAGGCCCCGGTAGCGTTCGCGCGAGTTCTCGGGAACCAAGAACTCCGTCGGCCCACCGAGCACCTCTTCACGACGGTAGCCGAACAGCTCCTCAAACCGCGCGTTCACCAGAACGATCAGACCATTCTGATCGATGATGATAACCGCTTCAGAGGCGTGCTCAAGCAGGGCGCGGAGCTTCTCTTCGCTCGTGCGCAGGCGGGCCTCGGTCTCCCGCAGTGCCACTTCGGCCCTCCGGCGCGCCGTGAAATCGACCGCCAGCCCATCGAGCCGGATCGGCGTGCCCTCCGCGTCGCGAACGATTCGGGCAACGTCGCGGATCCAGGCGACGTCGCCGTTCGGCCGAACGATCCGGTACTCGACGTCGAGGGAACCCGTCGTCGCCACGAGAGCGCACGCGTCGGCAACGCGTACGCTGTCCTCCGGATGCACGATCGCATGGCGGAGATTGGGATCCTGGAAGAAGGCACTGGCCGGCTGCCCGAAGATCCTCTCGGCCCCCTGGCTCATGTAGATGACTTCAAGGCCCGCAGGTTTTGCCGACCACACAACCGCGTCCGAAGAACCGACAATGTTCTCCAATCGCTCTTCGGCTTCCTGCAAGGCCGTCTCGATCCGCTTGCGGTCTGTGACGTCGGCGTGCGTGCCGACCATCCGCAGCGGCCGCCCGTCGCTGGTCCGGGAAATCACCTTTCCGCGGCCAAGGATCAACTTGAAGCTGCCGTCCTTGCAGCGCACGCGATGCTCGGCCCGGAAGATTGGCGATTCCGCCCGGAGGTGCCGCTGCAAATCCTCCATGACCCAGGCGACATCTTTGGGGTGGATTCGCTCGGTCCATTCCTCGAGGTGATTGGCGACTTCGTGGGCCGCATAGCCGAGCATTGACTTCCAGCGCGGCGAGAAGAAGACCTCGTTTGTCTGCAGGTTCCAGTCCCACACCCCATCACCGCTGCTCTCGAGCGCGAACCGCCACCGGTCGCGGTCGACACGCATCGCCTCTTCCGCCTCCAGGTGCGCCGTGAGGTCGGAAGCAATTGCCATGAAACCGAGCAGCTCTCCGCGATCGTTGCGGACTGCCGTTACCGACAAGAGAGCCGGGAAGCGGTTGCCGTCTTTGCGGATGTACGTCCACTCACGCTGGTCGGCGCCGCCGAGGGTGGCCTTGGCGGTCAGCGCCTCACAGGACGCCATCACCGGCCGACCCAGCTCGGCGGTCAATTCGGCCGAGCGCTGGGCCAGCTCGTCGGGGTCGAGGACGATCGTCAGCACTGCCTTTCCCACCACCTCGTCGGAGGTGTAGCCCGACATTCGCTCCGCCGAGCTATTGAGCGAGCGAATCGTGCCGTCGGAGTCCGCGTAGATGATGCCGTAGTCCGCCCCTTCGAGGAGGGCCCGCTGCATGGCCACTGTCTCGCCCAGCACGAGCCTTTCTCGAATGCGTGCCACCATCTCACGGTTGATCATGAGAGCCGTAAAAGCCAGGAACACAAACGCCGCTCCGCTGCCGGCCAGGATCGTGATGGACGTCAGACGGGCTGCAGCAGTCGCTCTCTGGCGGCGCTCACCGAGGAGCTGGCGCTCCCCGCTGTCAAAGGCGGCGCACGCCCGTTGAATCCGCCCCGCGAGGTCTTCACCGCGGATCGAATGCTCGCGTGCCGCCCCGAACCCGGGACCACGCGTCCGCCACGCGTCGATTGTCTCGTCCAAGTTGGTGAAGCGTTCCCTGGCCAGGGTCTCGATCACGGCCAGCCGTTGCAGCTGCCCCTGATCCGCGACCTTGGCACGCAGCTCGTCGAGAGCTTCATGCGCGGCCGCCTCGGCCTTCTCCATTTCTTCCATCCACCCGACGTCCCCGTTGGCCAGGAAACCGCGCTGCGCGGAAGCCGCGTCGTTCATGCCTGCCAGGGCCCTCTGCATCGTAGCTCGTACCTCGTGCGTGTGCGCCACCCAGTCGGCGCCCTTGACCAGACTGCGGGTGCTCGTCAGCGACACCCCCCCGATGACGCTCACGATCACGGGGGCGACGATGAAGGCAACGTTGATCTTGGTGGACGTTGAAATCAACATTCCCCTACCGCCTAGCTCTCCCGGTCTGCGACTCGGCCAGATCTACCGTTGATTGGGGTGGGTGATGTCGCATGTGAGCCTCAACCGTCCCTCCTGCGTCGTTACGCGCGTTTGTTTACGGCGGGCAGAGGACTCCTCCCTCGACGTGAACCCGAGTTGATGTCAGACCTTTCATCTAACACAACCACTCGCGAGAACTCGCTCGGGTGGCCCAGCGGCGTTGTTCATCTTGTCCGACAGGATCGGGATGAGAGTCTGCCCCCTGGCCGGTGAGCTGTACCAGCAGCGCCAAGAGTTCTTCTTCGCGGAAAGGTTTGGTGAGGTAGTAGTCGGCGCCGGCCGCAAGCGCCCGCTCCTTGTCGGCCCTTTGGCCGAGGGCGGTGTGCATCACCACTGCTGTGCCAAAAAGCTCGGGATCGGACTTGATGGCCCGGCAGACCTCGAAGCCGTCCCGCCGCGGGAGCATGGCGTCCAGCAGCACCACCGAGGGCTGCAGGCGCCGGGCTTGCTCGACGGCCTCGTCGCCGTCCTGGGCCGTGACCACACGGTACCCCTCCATTTCGAGGATGTACGCCACCGTCTCCCGGATGCTGGGCTCATCGTCAACGAGCAGGATCAGCGGCTCAAGCATGACACTCCTCCGTCCGGCGCACGACCACGACGGTCCGGTCGTCAATCGGCGACTCCCCACCACTGAAATCTACCACCTCGCAGTTCACCGCAGCAACGGCCTCCTCCGCCGAGGAGAAATCCCTGCCGAGCGAGCGCCAGAGGCCCTCCACCCCGAATGGAACGGCGCCCCTGCCTATCGCCTCGCTGATGCCATCCGAGTAGAGCACCAGAAGGTCCCCCGCTTCGAGCTGACCCTCGTCCAGCGGGTACTCGTCGCCGGACCGGACGCCCAGCGGCAGACCGCTCTTCACCAGCATCTCCATGTTCCCGTCCGCTCGCCGGATCAGGGCGCGCGGATGTGCCGCGCTTGAAAGCGTGAAGCGGCCGTTCTCCGGGTCCACGAAGGCAATGACCGCCGTGGCCATCGTGAAGCGGTTGAACTCACCCTGGGTGAGCTGTTCGTTGACGATTGTCAGAAGCTCAGCAGGCGTCTCGACCGCATCGGCCAACGCATCCAGGCGCGAGAACAGCGCGGAAAGTGCCAGCGAAACCCCGATACCGTGACCGGTGACGTCGAGCACGCCGATCGCGACCTTGCCGTTGCGCAGGCGCCTCTGTAGGAAGGCATCGCCCCCCACCCTGTTCACCGTCTCACAGCGGGCCGCTACCTGGAGCGAGCCGTAGCGGGCAAGTGGCGTGGGGAAGAGTTCCTGATGGATCTCCGCCGCCAGCTCGAGCTCCCGCATCACACGTGCGCTGTGCTCCGCCTCCTCCAACAACTGTCGGTTGGTGAGCGCCACGCTTGCCAGGTCGGAGAGGAGCTGTGCGAGCTTGACCTCTTCCGCGCTGAACGCCCGCTGCTCCGGCCGGCGTAGAAGCATCACCAGCCCAAGCACCCGCTCGGCGGAGTGCAGCGGCACCAGGAGGGAGTGCTGGCCGGGCTCAAGCTCCACCCGCAGCTCGTTTCCCGCCGGTCCCTCGAATGGGGCGGTGCGCGCGATCGGCTCCGCTCGTTCCAATACCTCCGAAGCGATGCTGGTGGCCGCGATCCTGTCCCCGATCTTGAGCCCCTTCGGAAGCCGGCCCTCTACGACCTCGAGGTCATTCCCGTCCCAGGTCAGGACCACGGTCTCCTGGGGCTCCATCACCGCCAGCCTGTCCACCAGCCAGCGTGTGATGTCCCTGTCCTTGAATCCGTGGCGGAGCAGTTCTCCGACGGAAAAGAGGAGGTTCTGCTCCCACCACAGCCGGCGGGTATTGAGGGCCAGGTCGTCGATGGCTGCGCGGGCGGCACCCAACCGCTCGAGCGCCGCGGCTGCCAGCCTGCCGAAGACCGCGAACTGCGGGGGGACCAACAGCGTCGCTCGGTACTCACCGCACAGGACCGGCACCTCCATCGTGGCTTCTTCGTGGTTGCCACCCTGCCAGATGAGCTCCCCCGCCGCGTCGACCAACACGGCACCGCGCACCAGACCCGCCAGCGCCTCGATAAATGGCTGGACGTCGCGGGCAACGAGGACCCCTCTCCTCAGGAGCGCCCCGCGCCCCCGAACCGGCAGCGGCGCGGGGGATGACACCGTGGGGTGCGGTGGGCTCACGGCGCAGGGTGCGTCCACGACGCGTGCGCGGTTGATGACGCCCCGCACCCACCTCGAGCTGGAAGGCTCGATGACATTGGAATTGCCGGTAAACGGAACTGCGGCGTTTGCTGACATGGTCCAAAACCTCCTCGTCTGTGGGGCCCAGGCTTACTGACCTCAGCCTCCATCGAGTTCTATGAGTTCTAAGCCCATTGGACTTGGAGCAAGTCCCATGCCAGGGATCCGTCTGGCGCTGTGTTCTCTAAGTTATTACCGTGTAATGTTTTATGACGCAACCGTGCTCCAACTATGGAGCCGGCTCCAGCACGGCTGGAAGCGGCTCCGTGGAAACCGTTGGGTGCAGCAGGTGTCACGTCAGGTCTCGTACAGGCGCACCGACGCATGGCCGACGAGCGGGCGCTGCCTCCGCGCCCCGAACCCGCCCCGGCTCTCCTGTCACTCGCGGGTGATGCCGTACTTCTTGACCTTGGTGTGGAAAGTCTTGTAGTCCACGCGGAGAAGCCGGGCCGCTTCGGCCTTGTTGCCGTGCGCCTTGCGGAGCGCCTGTCGAATCACCTGGGCCTCGAGTTGGGACGTGTTCCTGCGCAGGATATCCCACAACGAAAGGCCGCCGAGTTCGGCGGTGTCCTCCCCAGTGGTGGGGGACGAAAGCCCCCCAATGGCCTTGATCGAGGGGACGTGCTGCACGTCGATCTCGGTGTCGGCGAGGAGGACTGCCCTCCGGACCACGTTTCGGAGCTCACGCACGTTGCCGGGCCAAGGGTGGGAGGTCAGGAGCTGCAGGGCATCGCGGGAGAGACCGGTGACATGCTTGCCGAGCTCCTCGTTGGCGGAGTCAATGAACCGTTGCGCGAGGAACGGAATGTCGTCCACTCGCTCCCGCAGGGGGGGAACCGTGATGACGTACTCGCTCAGCCGGTGGTAGAGATCGCTCCGGAACGAGGCAGCGGCACTGGTGTTCAGCTCCTGGTTGGTGGCCGAGACAACCCGCACGTCCACGTCGATGGGCGCGGAACCCCCGATCCTGGTGCAGCACCTTTCCTGCAGAACGCGCAAGAGCTTGCCCTGCATCCCGAACGGGAGGTTTGAGATCTCGTCCAGGAACAGGGTGCCGCCGGAGGCCAACTCGAACCTTCCGGGCCGCATGCGGTCGGCGCCGGTGAAGGCCCCCTTCTCGTGTCCGAAGAGCTCGCTCTCGATCAAGGTCTCGGGGACGGCCCCCATGTCCACCGCCACGAAAGCCGCGGCCGCACGGCGGCTCTTCAGATGGACCGCGCGGGCTACGATCTCCTTGCCGACCCCTGTCTCGCCGAGCACCATCACCGTGAAGTCTGTTGGCGCGACCCGGTCGACCTCGAGGCCGAGAGCCACGATCTTCTTGCTCTGCCCCATCATCTCCTCAAGGACGTACTGCTGTTGAAGGGGTTGCCTCTGCCTCTGCCGCCTCCTCGCCTCCTTGTACGCTCTCTCGATGACCGACACCAGCTCGCTGTCGCTGCATGGTTTGGTCAGGTACCAGAAGGCGCCGTCCTTCACCGCTTCGACCGCCCCCTGAACCGTCGCGTAGCCGGTGAGAATGACCACCGGGATGTCCGGATCTATGAGGTGTGCCTGACGGAGCACCTCGTTTCCGTCGGTGCCCGGCATCGCAATATCGGTCAGCACGACATCTGGGAGCGATCTGCGGATTGATTCAATGCCGGCCTTTCCGTCTGGTGCCTCGATAGTTTCCCACCCCTCCTTTGAGAGCACCTGGCGCAAGAAAGAGCGAACCCCAGGGTCATCCTCGACTATCAAGATCTGGCGTTGGTCCTTGACCACGACGCGAGTCCCTCCTCATCCAACCAAGCCGCCCGCTGACCGACCGCAAGAAACGCTCAGGGCATCCACGAGATGCAGCCTAGTCACTGCTCTTGCCCCAACGTGCGGGTCGCACTCGGCGATCCCGGCTCTTTCATGACGTGCCCTCATCGAGGACGGTGCGCACCTCGCGAGCGAGGGCGGCCATGTCGAACGGCTTGCGCAGGAAGTGGACGCCGCCCCTGGCGATCACCTCGCGCAAAGCGTCGTCCTCCAGGTAGCCGGACATCAGGATGACCTTGAGCCCCGGCCAGCGGTCCACGAGCCCGCGGCTGAGCTCATTGCCCGTCGCCCCCGGAAGCACGACATCGGAGAGGAGAAGGTCAAAAGGTGGGTACACGGGCAGCTTGCCCGCATCCTCGGCGCTCCCCTCGGCCACCACGTCGTAACCCAGGAGGCTGAGTATGGCCCGCAGGCCCTTCCGGGCACCCTCCTCATCCTCCACCAGGAGGATCCGCTCGCCCCGGCCCTGCGGCAGCTCACTACGCTCCTTCCCCTCCCCCGATATCGGACCTGGCTCTCCCGAACCCAAGCGGGGGATGAAAACACGGAACGTGGTGCCTTCGCCGACCCGGCTCTCCAGCTCGATGCGCCCACCGTGCTGGGTGACGATGCCGTGCGCCGCCGCGAGCCCGAGGCCCGAGCCCTTTCCCACACCCTTCGTGGTAAAGAACGGGTCGAAGATGTGATCGCGAACCTCCTCCGGGATGCCGTGCCCGGTATCCGTCACCGACAGGACGACAGTATCGCGGTCAACGGAATCCACAGCGATGACCAGGCTTCCGCCAGTGGGCATGGAGTCCGTGGCGTTGACAGCCAGGTCCATAACCACCTGCGTGAGCTGGCCGCGATCTCCCTCCACCACCAGCGGCGTGTCGGCGACCCGAACCTCCAGGGCGATGTTCTCCCGCACCAACCGCCGCACGAGCTTGGCCGCGTTGCGGACCACCTCGTTGATATCAAGCCGTTCCAGTCTTGGCGCCTCTTGACGTGAGAACTGCAGGAGCTGGCGCGTGAGCGAGGCACCCCGCCAGATCTGCTCCTCCAGGTCAGCCACCGCCGACGCAACCTGCTGCTTCTCGACAGCGCCGCTGCGCAGCAACTGGGTGCCGGCCAGCATGGCCTGTAGAAGGTTGTTGAAGTCGTGCGCCACGCCGCCGGCAAGGCGGCCGATCGCCTCGAGCTTCTGCCTCTGCCTGAGCTGCGCTTCCAGCATAATCTCCTGCGTCACGTCGCGCTTGACCGCCACCAGGTACGTGATCCCCCCAGCGGAATCGCGGACGGGCGAAATCACGGCGTCCTCTTCGTACAGTGAGCCGTCCTTGCGCCGGTTGACGAAGTGGCCGTGCCAGGTGTTGCCCGCCAGAATCGTGTCCCACAGCTCCCGGTAGTACTCCTTGGGCTGCTTTCCGCTCTTGAGAATACGGGGGTTCTGGCCGAGCACCTCCTCCGGGGCATAGCCGGTGACCCGGGTAAACGCCGGGTTTACGTACATGATCTTGCCCGTCATGTCGGTCATCACGACCGCCTCCGCGGTCTGCTTCACCACCGCGGCGAGCCGTCCGAGCTCCTCCTGCGCTCGTTTCCGCTCGCTGACGTCGCGCTCGACCGAAACAGCAAGAGTCTTCGAACCGATTTGCAGCTCCGTCACCGAGCACTCGAAATCCAGGATCGTGCCGTCCTTGCACCGGTGCCTTACCTCGAACAGCGCCCCCGTTCCGGAAAGGACATTTCGCCGCCTCTCAGCGACTACTTTCGAGGCATCGGGCGCCGCATCTGTGAAAGACACCGGCTGGCCTATCAGCTCGTCCCGTTCGTATCCGAGGAGCCTGAACGTCGCGCGGTTCGCATCCCGGATCACGGGGATGCCTTCAGGCCCGATCTCCAGCAAGAATATGCAGTCCGCCGCCTGCTCGAAGAGGATTCGAAATCTTTCCTCGCTCTCCCGCAGCGCCCCTTCCGCCCGCTTGCGCTCGGTGATGTTGCGGAAGAAGCCCACGTTGCACGGCCTGTCGTCAATAGTGATTTTGGCCGTGTTGATATCCACAAAAACAACTGCACCATCTTTCCTGAGACACGGAATGTCCGTCGCAAGAGTCTTGTCTCCGCGGGCTTGGGCTTCGAATTCCGCTACGACGCGTTGCACCGCATCCTTCGGGTGAATGTCCGACACACCCATTGTTCGCATTTCATCCGCGCTATATCCGAGCATTCGACAGAGGGCCGGATTCACGTATTTGAACGTCTTCGTTCCAATTTCGGCAATCGCGATGCCATCGGCGCTTCCGTCAATAAGCGCGCGGTATCTGGCCTCCGACTCCCGCAGGGTTTCCTCCGCACGCTTGCGCTCGGTGATGTCGCGGATGATACTGGTGAACAAACAGGCCCCGTTGACCTCGCACTGTGAAAGTGAAAGTTCCAGCGGGAACTCGGTGCCGTCCTTGCGAACGCCGTCCAGCTCCACTGTGGTGCCGACGACGCTGGATCTTCCGCCTCCCACGACTCGTTTCATGCCGTCCCGATGCCGCTCGCGGTATCGATCCGGCATCAGCACGGTGAGCGACTGTCCAGTGACCTCCGCCTCGGCATAGCCAAACATTCGTTCGGCGCCTAGGTTCCATCCGACGATGAACCCCGCGTCGTCGGCGGTCACAATCGCGTCGTTGGCGGACAGCACGAGCGCGCGGTATCTGGCCTCCGACTCCCGCAGGGCTTCCTCGGTGCGCTTGCGCTCGGTGATGTCCATATACGTTCCGAGTAGGCCGCTGATCTCCCCGTTGGAATCGAGCAGAGGTACCTTGCTCGTAAGAAGGGTGACGGTGCCCCCTTCGGGGGTCGTCTGGGGTTCTTCCTTGAGGACCCTGGAGCAGCCGCTCTCGATCACCTGGCGGTCATTGGCCCGATAGAGTTCCGCCTGATCATGCCAGCCCATCTGGTAATCATCTTTCCCGATCAGGTCCTGCGGATCAGCAAATCCGGCATCGTGCGCGAAGACCGCGTTGCAGCCCAAGTAAACGAGATTCTTGTCCTTCCAGAAGACCCTCGCGGGTATCGCGTTGAGAATCCCTTTGATGATTTCGTTTGATTTGCGCAGGTCCTCCTCCGCCCGCTTACGAGCAGAGATGTCGCGGATGATCGAGAGAAACATCTCCTCTCCATCCACGTGTACGGGATGGCTGCTGACCTCCACCGGGAAGGGCGTGCCGTCCCGGCGCACGTGGACCACTTCGAAGACGACGCCCTTGTCATCTCCGCCCAAGTCCATTCTCGGAATCGACACGACCCGCGCGGCTTCGGGCAGGACTTTGCGCATGTCGAGCCCGATGAGTTCCTCCCGCGGGTAGCCGTAAAGCACCTCCGCGGCCCGGTTGACGTCGTAGAGCCGTCCATCTTTGCGGGTGAAGACCACGGCATCGTTGGCGTGGTCCCGCAACAGGGCAAACCGCTGCTCGCTTTGCGTCACCGCCGTCTCGAGCCTGGCGCGCCGGGCCCGCCAAAGGCCGAGCATTGCACCTGCAATGACCAGGGCGGCTCCGGCCAGAAGCAGGGCGTTATTCCTCACCTCGTCGTGAAATCCCGCGAGAGCCTCGTGCTGGTCAACTTTCGCCACCAGCCACCAGGACGTGGCGGCGATCGGCCGGCCCACGGCGAACACCGGGACCCCACGGTAGTCGAGGACGTCCTGGAAAACCTGCCGGCCTTCGAGCACAGCACGCGCTGCCAGAGACTTCATCGCCGGTACCCGAAAAGTGGGAGGTCGCGCGGGCCTGTGGCGAAGTGGGCTCAGGAAAACAATCTCGTCAGCCTCCATACGGGCCAGCAGGACCTCGCCGCTCGATGAGGGGATCGGCTCGCTCACCAGGAAAGGGTATAGCCAATGGCTCGGGTCGGCCTCCAGGACCACCACGCCTGGCGACTCCCCCGAAGGCCGCTCGTTTCCATCGGCGAGCGGGGGGATGGGGACCGCGAAAGCCACGGCGGGGGTGCCGTCCGGCAGTACGTGAAAAGCAGCGGCGACCGGCCCATGGGTCAACACCCGACCCGCCAGCGCCACGCACGAGGCCTCGATCGGCGGACTTCCCGAGGTCTGGGCAACCACTGCGCCCGATGCGTCGAGGACGTACGCGGCGAGGTAGCCTTCGGCACGGCTGAACCAGCCCAGAAGCTGGCGCCGCCGTCCGCCGGCACCGGCGGTGCCGCCAGACTCTTTCAACAACGCGCCGACCTCGGGGTTGCGGGCCAGCGCCGCTCCATCGCGCACCTTTTCGGCAACCCAGTGTGTGACGACCGCGCTTCGGTCCTCGGCCATGGCGGACAGACGCGCACTCCAAGCCTCCACCGCCTGCCTCTTCTCGGCAGGGAGGTAGACCAGGAGAAAGTACGTGAACCCGAACACCAACGTGCACGCCAGGAGCAGCGTCGGGCCGATGAATCGCAACGCCTCCCGCCACCCGCGACCCGGTCGGGGCCCGGTAGTCATTCGCTTGGGTGCGGCGGACACGTCATCCCTCCTTCCACCTCCACCGTGGGGGAAGAGCTTCCGTGGGCTCCGTACCGCGATGTTGAGAACTCCCAGCAGCGCTCGCCGACGAGGATGCGCACCGCACACGTCCCGCCTCAAGTTTACTGCTTTCTCCCCCCAGCGCAATGCTCTCGTTTCCGGGTCTTCATGAAGCCAGTCACCAGTTGCCATGCCGCCAGGCGGAGAGGTCAATTCCAATGGTCACCCAGTGACTCCCGTGGGCTCACCAGCTCGGCCCATGCTCATCAAGCGGGGCGCGCGCGCTCAGGCTCCGGACCTCTGCCTCCTCCTCTCCGCCCACACCCTTTTCGTCATTGGCGGGACACGACGGACAGGGCGGGTCATCGGATGCCGGGACCCTGAGCCTGGTCACGACCGGCCGGACAGCCGGGCGTTCCGCCAAGGGCGTTCCTGACGTTTCCATGGAGCGGCTCCCCGTCTTGCTGGAAGTGCCGCCACACCCACTCGGAACCCGCGAGCAGAACTCCCTCAGAGTCAACACCTTCCAGAAGAGAATTCTGCTCGCGCTCATGGCACGCGACTTGCCCTGGTACACACCGGAAACGGAGGCGTCCCACCATGCGAGCGAACACCCTGGGCCAGATCGCCAGCAGCGCGAATGCTCCTGAGCGGAGAAAACACTCCGTAGCAGGGCTCGTTCTGTCGGCTACCGTGGCACTGGCGAGCGCCTGGGCGAGCGCCGGCTCACAGCCGAGCCTGATCCCCTTCCCAGACACCGAACACGGGATCGTACGGTCCGGCGGGCCGATTACAGGGTACCCATCGGCGCTTGCGGCAGTGACGTCGGTGATGGAATCCACGATGGGTTTCCCGCCGCTGGAGGGCGCCCTCCGGCTCTACCCCAACAAGCTCAGCCTGGCGGCTGGCATCATCCGTGAGGGGTATGACGCCTCGTACGCCAGCCAGATGGCCGGCACGATCCGCGGCATCGGGACACCCGGCAACATCCTCCTCAACGAGTCGGCGCTGCGCGGGCTCTCCTGGCCAGCCAAGACCGCGCTCCTCGCCCACGAGCTGACGCACGTCGCCGAGTACAAGCTCGCCGACGGCCGCCGCAGCAACCTGGATCAGTGGCTGCGGGAGGGGCTCGCCGAGTGGGTCGCCTGGCAGGTGATGGATCGCCTGAGATTGGGGTCCCAAGCCGACCGGAGGCAAGTCGCCGTGGCCAACCTCAGGAAAGCGCGCCGGCACGACCAGCTCCCGGTGTTCGACGAACTGCTCGCTCCCCGCGCCTGGCTGGCGCTCCCCGACCAACAGCTCCCGGGCCTCATGTACGACGAGGCCTTCCTTGCCGCGGACCTGCTCATCGCCAGGCACGGACTCGCCTCGACCCTGGAGTACTTCCGGCTCGTCGGCGGGTCCGACGACCACCTCGCCAACTTCAAGCAAGCCTTCGGTGAGAGCCGCTGGAATTTCCACCAGGATTTCGTGGCCCATTTGCAGCGGCTGCTCGGCCCTTAGCCCGGACTATTCACGAAGGTGTCTGCTGCGAGCGCGGATCTGGCCGCCCTGGCGGGCGTACTCGGGACTCGGAGGGTGCCGCCGTACTGCACGAGTACAGCTCCCCTCCTCGCCCCTACGTGCGCCCACCATGACAGCCACCTCCGCGCTCTCGCGACGACCCCTCATGAATAGTCCGGGCTAGTCCGGATTGCTTAACCTGGACTAGCGGAGAAACATAAGAGCGAGGGTCGCGAATCGGGTCGAGCGTCACGACGCAGGCGACCGGGCTCCGTTCCCCGGCCCCCCGAATTGATTCGTGTCGTGGTCTTCCTGTGCCCGTTGCCCTGTTCTCAGTGTGTTACGCTCCGGCGCGGAATCGAGATGGAGCGCGTTTCCCACGTCATCGGCACCGTTCACGAGGTGGCGCTCAAGGGTGCCAACCGGGGGTGGTTCGAGCGCACGCTGGTGCACAACGTGCGGTTCGCCCTCAAGGGGCTGCCGGTGGTCGAGGTGTCCATCCCGGCCCGGGTGGTGGTGCGGTTCGGGGAGCCGGTTCCCTGGCGCGAGGTCTTCGAGAGGCTGTCCACCGTGTTCGGCCTCAACGGCATCATCCCGGTGGAACGCGCAGGCACAACCTACGACCAGCTCGAAGCGTTCGTGGGTGAGCACGCCGGCGAACTGGTCGGCGCGACGTTTGCCGTGCGCTGCAAGCGCTCCGACAAGCGCTTCCCGCTCACCTCGGAGGATGTCAACCGCAGGCTGGGCGCGTTCGTGAACGAGCGCACGGGGATGGCGGTGGACCTCGAGCACCCGGATGTCACCATTCACGTGCTGGTCCAGAGCGACGGGCTGTACGTTTTCAGGGAGCGCTTCCCCGGGCCAGGCGGCCTCCCCGCGGGCACCTCGGGGCGGGTCCTGGTACTCATGTCCGGCGGGATCGACTCCCCCGTGGCCGCCTACCTCGCGATGAAACGCGGCACCAGGGCGCACTACGTGCACTTTCACTCGGCGCCCTACACCTCCGACGCCTCGGTCGCCAAGGTCGAAAGGCTCGTTCGGGTGCTCACCCGCCACCAGGGCACGAGCCGCATGACGGTGGTCCCCTTCGGCGACTGCCAGCGGGAGATCGTGGCGCTCTGCCCGGAGCGGCTGCGCGTGGTGCTCTACCGCCGGATGATGCTGCGCACGGGAGAGCGCATCGCCCGCCGCTCCCGGTGCGAGGCGCTGGTCACAGGCGAATCGCTCAACCAGGTGGCGTCACAGACGCTCGAGAACATGGCCGCCATCGACCGCGTCGCCCACATGCCGGTGCTGCGCCCGCTGGTCGGGATGGACAAGCAGGAGATCATCGCCCTCGCGGAGCGCGCCCAGACGTACGAGCTGTCGATCCTCCCGCACAAGGACTGCTGCTCGTTTCTGCAGCCTCAGCATCCGGCTACCCGCACGACCAACGCCGCGTGCGAGGAGGCGGAGGCTGCGCTGGACGTGGACGGCTGGGCGCGGCGGCTGCAGCACGAGGCCACGGTCACCATCATCCAGCACCGCTGGGACGCCGAGGCGGCGGGGAACTAGTCGCGCGGGCCTGCAGGGCCGCCATCCGCTCCCGCCGAGCTACTTCGTGCCGATACCCAGCTGTTGCATGTCCGAGAGCACCTCGGAGGCGTGCTTGGCGGGGGTGACGTCAGGGTAGGCCTTCAGCACCTTGCCGTCGGGCCCGACCAGGTAGGAGATGCGGCGCGCCCATATCCGGCTCGGCGAGTCGGCGGCGCCCACGGCGACCGCCAGCGTCTTCTTGGCGTCCGAAAGCAGCGGGAAGGGGAACTTGTTCTTCGCGATGAACTCGGCGTTGTCCTTGGGGTCGTCGAACGAAACTCCGAAGACTAGGACACCCGCCTTCTGGAACGCCGCGAAGTTGTCGCGCAGCGCGCACCCCTCCGCGGTGCACCCCGAGGTCATCGCCTTCGGGTAGTACCACAGCAGGTATGTCTTGCCGGCGTAATCCTTGGATGAGACCACGGCACCGGTCTGGTTCGGCAGCTCCCAGGTCGGAAAGGCCTCGCCTGGCTTGAGCATCTCGGCGGCCAGAGCCGATCCAGCCGTCAGAAGCGCCGCCAGCATCAGGAACAGTGTGCGCATTGTTGTCCTCCCTACCCGAGAAGAACCCGACGCCTCGGGGAGTGATTCCATGAGCGTCGACGGATCCTCGGTCGCGTACCCTCGAACGGGTGATTCCTCCTTCGCCTGATTTTGTGTAGAATCCTTTTCCGGATGGGTCTGATTCTGAGATGCCCCTGAACAAACCAGACTCCACGCCAGCGCATCGCACGGACCGCGCCTACCGCGAGAAGCGGAACGTGGCCCTGAGCTCGGTCTTTGCCGGTCTTTTCCTGACCGCCATGAAGCTGGTCGTCGGCCTGATGACCGGGTCGCTCGGCATTCTCTCCGAGGCCGCTCATTCGGGGTTGGACTTCGTGGCGGCCGCCGTGACGTTGCTGGCCGTGCGAGTGTCCGGCCGCCCCGCCGACCGCGAGCACACCTACGGCCACGGCAAGGTGGAGAACCTCTCGGCGCTCTTCGAGACCGGGCTTCTGCTGGTCACCTGCGCTTGGATCATCTACGAGGCCGTGCAGCGCCTTTTCTTCAAGCAGGTGGAGGTCGAGGCCACCGCCTGGGCCTTCATCATCATGGTCATCTCGATCGTGGTCGACGTGTCACGCTCACGCGCCCTAAGCCGTGCTGCCAAGAAGTACAACAGTCAGGCTCTGGAGGCCGACGCCCTCCACTTCTCGACCGACGTCTGGTCCTCGGCCGTCGTGCTTCTCGGCCTGCTGGGCGTGCTGCTCTCGACCCAGCCGGGGCTCCGCTGGCTGCTCAAGGCGGACGCGCTCGCCGCCCTGGGCGTCGCGGCAATCGTTGTCTGGGTGAGCATCCAGCTCGGACGCAAGACGATCGCCAGCCTCCTCGACGAGGTCCCGCCGGCGCTGCGAGACGATCTGGCGCAGGCGCTCCGGATCCCGGGCGTCAAGGAAGTCGTGCGGGTGCGCGTGCGGCGCAGCGGGCCGGAGGCTTTCGCCGACGTCACGCTGACCGTCGATCGCGGTACATCGGTCGAGCGGGCCCACCAGGTGGCCACCGAGGCCGAGGCCGCGGTGCAAAAGTGCCTGCCAGGCGCCGACGTCGTCGTGCATGTCGAGCCGGCCGATACCACGAGCGAGGAGACAACTGAGGATGCGCCGACCGTGGTGCGTGCCATCGCCTCGCGGATGGGTTTGAGCACCCACGACATCAAGGTCGAGCAGGTCCTGGGTGTGCACTCTCTCGAGCTGCACGTCGAGGTGGACGACTCGCTGAGCGTGGCGGCGGCCCACGATCAGACGACGGCGTTCGAGAAGGCGCTCAGGGAGGCGTTCCCGCAGATCGGCCAGATTGTCACTCACATTGAGCCAGCCGGCGTTGCAGGGGCAAGCCATCAGGCGCGGGCCGATGACGAGATGATGGTGCTCGAGGTCCTCCACCGGCTGACGCGCGAGGACGACCTCGACTGCTACCCGCACAACCTCACGGTGCGCTGGAGCGAGGGCGGGCTCGCGATCTCCTTCCACTGCGCCGTCGGTGCGGACACCGCCATCACCGCGGCCCACGCGCTGACCGAGCGCGTCGAGCGAGCGCTGCGCGCCAAGCTTCCCCACCTCGGACGCGTCGTGATCCACGTGGAGCCCCTGTCGAAGCAGCCTCCGCCTCCGCCAAACGCGTAGGGGCCCGCACTGGCGTCTTGCAGGAACTCTGGCCTATGCGCCGTACTTGGCGACCTTGCCGGCCGCCGCCAGTGCCTGCGCCATCAGGAAACGTAGCGGCAGGTGGCCGAGCGCGCCCCCGATGCAGGCCACCTCGGAGAACGAGGTCACCGGATCGCGGAACACCCTCCCCGGCGACCACATCAGCGCCGGCACTGGGTGCCAGGAGTGGGTCTTGAGGGCCACGGGCGTCGAGTGGTCGGCGGTGACCACGACGACCTCGAACCCGTCGCCCAGCAGGTCGGGGAGCAAGCGGTCCACCGCGTCGATCACGGTGCGCTTACGCTCGAAATCGCCGTCCTCGCCGGCCTGGTCGGTGTACTTGACGTGCACGAAGAAGAAGTCATGCCCTTCGCGGTTCGCCCGCACGGCCGCCGGAAAGTCTGCCAGCGACTGCGGGGCCGGGGGCATGTCCATGCCCACCAGGCGCGCCAGACCCCGGTACATCGGGTAGGTGGCAATGCACACCGGCCGCAGCCGGAACCGCTCGGGAAGCGACGGGATCTTAGGCAGGGAGTCGAAGCCCCGCAGGAGGAGGCCGTTCGCCTTGGGCTCGCCGGCCAGCGCCTCGCGCGCCGCCTCCACGAAGGCTCCCACCACCTTCGCGGTGGATTTTGATGCGGCATCGAGCGCCGTCACGGCGTGCGGCGGAACGCCGGTGTGCTGGGGATCGGTGTCGTTCAGGCTGTGACCCAGCTTCTCACCCCGCAGGATGAGCGCCCCGCGGTGCTCCGCCTCGGTCTCGACGTGAATCTCCACCCCCTTCGGCGCAGGGATCTGCCGAAGGCGCGCGACCAGGCGCCGGTTCTCCTCGGTCGAGATGCGGCCCGCCCGGCGGTCGAAGACATTGCCTTCGGAATCGAGCGTGCAGAAGTTGAAACGGGCCGCCACGTCTCCGGGCCGGAGCGGGAAGTCGATCCCCACCGCCGAGAGCACGCCGCGCCCGATCTCGTACTCGGTTGGGTCGTAACCGAAAAGGCCCAGGTGGCCCGGGCCCGACCCCGGAGTGATTCCCGGCCCGACCGGGTCGAAGCGCCCGCAACAGCCGTCCTTGGCGAGGCGGTCGAGGTTAGGCTTCTTGGCCGCCGCGAGCGGCGTGAGGCCGTCGCCGTAGCGCGGCAGGTCACCCAGGCCGTCCATCACGAGGAAGAGGATGCGCGACGAAGTCTGCTCGGCCTGTGCCTCAACGATCCGCATCGAGTCCATGACCACCTCCTGCATCTGTAAGGATACCGCTCCCGTGACCCCGAGCTAGGGCTTTTCGGCCGGTTTCCTGCCCGAAGCGGGGGTCGCAGGCTCCATCATCCTCTCCAGGATCGCGTTGTAGAGCAGCGGCAGGGCCGCCTCCGTCTGGCCGCGGAAAAACGGCGTGAAGCAGTAGAGAACCGCACGCCCCGCACCGCGCCTTACTTCGACCACCGCCGCGCGCCGGTGCAGCTTCTCCTCGCCGCGCATCCAGCCGGAGACAAGAACTGGGCCGTCTGGAAAGCGAGCGGCCACGAACCGCATGTCCTCGCCCAGGACCGGTCTGGTCTGGAAGGCCGTCTCGCCTTCCAGCATCGCCGCGATCCGGTTCGGCATCCCCCACCCGATCGGCGAACCGCCGTCCACCTCCACCGCCGCGAGCGCCCCGGGGCAGCGGTACTCGTCGCGCCTGACGCCCTTCAACGAGTTGGCCACCGGCAGCGCGAGCGCCTCCGCCAGCCATTCGGCGGAGGCACCGAACGCCAGCACGGTGCCCCCCTGGGCAAAGAAGCGCTTCACCGCCTCGACGCCGTCCTTGCCGATGCCCTTGCGGTAGTCGGGCGGCGGCAGCGCAGGGCCGCGGGCTGTCGGCCCCTCGACCAGAGCCTTCCCCTCCATCGGCGGCAGCGCCAGCACGTCCACGCGCCCGGCAAAGCTGCCCGAGCTCACCGCGGCGGAGTCGACCACCTCCACCGCGAACCCCGCCCTCTCGAGGACGAACCGCAGCCACCCCGCGTCCTCGAGGCCGAAGTTGGGGTGGTAGACGCCCACCCTCACGCTCCGCAGCCGCCTTGCGTTCGGCGGCTTCGCCGCACTGCGCACCGAGGCAACACCGGCGCCCGCGAGGACCTCGGACTGCACCGGGGCATCGGCGCCCTCGACCACGAACGAGCCCGCCGGCAGGTCGGTGCCGCCAACCTTCGTCTCCGCAGGCAGGCAGAAGACCGAGGCGCCGCGCCCGAGCGCGCGGTTGGCGACCGAGAAGGCACCGAGCTGCCCGGACGGCACGATCAGAACCGCACCCTCGCCGGTCGGACGGGGCTCCGGAGCGGTCCACTTTGGCCCGATGCGGGCGAGGGTGCCGCCGAGCTCCCGCTCCACCCGGACCGCGCGGACGCCCAGGCAGAGGGGCATGGTCCAGGCGGTGATGTCGTAGGGGAGCAGGATCTCCGCCTCCGGCGCCGGCGAAATCTCGGGGTAGACCTGCCGTTCCATAACCTCGAGGAGGTACTGGCGATACGGCTGCGCCGCGGGGAACACCACCGTTCCCGGCGGGTAGGAGATGCCGTCGCCGGTCACCCCTCCCTCGGCCACGACCCCCTCGAGGCCGGCTGTGAGCAGCAGCCCCACGAGGTGGGCGCGCCGTCCCGGGTCCCCCTCCGGCGGCACCAGGTAGGCCCGCGGCGCCTCACGCTCGCCGCGCGACGTGGCCTGGGCGGCCATCTGAGAAACGTCGCGCAGCAGCGCCTCGCGCTGGACCGCGGCGTACTCGACGAACGCTCGCATGAGCGTGAGCTGGTAGGAGACGGCATCGACAAGGCCCCACGAGCCGCCGGGCCAGGGGTTGGGGAAGTTGACCTGGGCGCGATAGTCCACAAGGCCCTTGCCGCCACCCCGCAGTTCGTTCGCGTCGATCTGGACCGGGGTGGCCAGCGCCGCGCTCGCGGTCTCGGTGAGCACCCCGAAGACGTTCTTCCACCAGCCGGTGTTCCGCGTCCCGCCGATCCAGTTCCCGTCGAACGTCCAGCCGGAGATCACCCCGCTCGCGCCGCTCTCCTCCAGACGCAGCGCCATCAGCGTGCCGAGGTGCGAGGTCATGCGCCAGACGAACGGGTGGACGTTCGGGGCAATGGGGTCGGCAAACGGCGGTACGAACTGGCGCGGCCCGGTGGAGCCCATCATGTGGAGATCCAGGAAAAGCTGCGGGTGCCAGTCGTGGTAGGCGAGCCGGTTCAGGTTGCGGCTCTCGGGCTGCGTGAGGTAAACGAAGTCGCGGTTGTTGTCGTGGCCGGTGTAGCGGTGGTACAGGAACGGCGGGTTGGAGCCCTCGTAGGGCGTTCCCAGCCACTTGCGGTACCAGGCGACCGTGGCGTCCTGGCCGTCGGGGTTCAGCGAGGGCACCAGGAGCACCACCGTGCTCTGCAGCCAGCGCGCCGCCGGGCTGTCTTCCGGGGCCGAGGCGAGCTCGTACGCCAGGAGGAGCGCCGCCTGCGGACCTGCGACTTCGTTGGCGTGGATCCCAGCGGTGATCAGGGCGCAGCTCGGAAGAGAGGCGATCAGCGTACTCCTCGCGGCGGCGTCGAGGCCGCGCGGGTCGGCGATCCTGGCCCACTGGCGGCGAAGCTCGTCGAGCCGGGCGATGTTGGCGGGCATCGAGATCGCGACCGCGCGCATGGTGCGGCCCTCCACCGTCGGCCCCATCTCGATCACCCTCACCCTGTCGCTGCCGGCGGCGAGGGTTTGCAGGTAGCGCTCGCTCTCGGTGTAGCTCGCCAGCACGCGGTTCTGGCCGACGTCCATGCCCAGCACCGCCTTCGGCGACGGCGGTGTCGCCGCCCGCGCCGCAGAAAAGGCCAACGCTGCGATCCCGACCGCCGCCAGCCGTGCACGCCGTCTCGTCTCCATCGCTCCTCCGCAGCCGCCAGGGTACTTCATCGCGGCCCGGCTCGGGCCACCTTGCCCACAGTGCGAGCGGCGGAGGCGCCCGCCGCCGGCGCACCCTCCCGGAACCGCCTCCTCACCTCAACAATGTGGAACAGGCGCGCCCAGGGCTGCTAGACTCGCCGCCCTGAGCGAGGACGCGATTTCTTGAGCTCTTCCGCCGAGACCACGATCTCCGTACGAGAGCGCATGACCGCCCTGGCACTGCTCGCGTTCGCCGTGATCCTGCGCATCCCCTACATCTTCCACTACCGGTTCAACTCGGACGAACCCCAGCACCTCCACGTGGTCTGGGGCTGGACACGCGGACTCCTCCAGTACCGCGACACCTTCGACAACCACACCCCCCTCTTCCACCTGACCATGGCCCCGTTTCTGGCCCTCTTCGGGGAGCACGCATGGACGATGTTCGCAATGCGCTTCGTGATGCTTCCGCTCTATCTGCTCTCGCTTGCCCTGACGTTCACCCTCGCTCGCCGTCTGTACTCCGAACGGGTCGCGCTGTGGGCCGCCGTGCTGCTCGCGGTCCACTTCGAGTTCTTCTTCGTCTCACTCGAGTTCCGGACCGACGCCCTGTGGACCGTGACGTGGCTCGCCGCGCTCGTCGTGCTTGTGGAGGGCCGGCTGACCGCAGGCCGCGCCCTCGCCGTCGGCCTCCTCCTCGGTTGGGCCGCGGGTGTGTCCCAGAAAACCGGGCTGCTGGTCGCCTCGCTCGCGGCGGGGACCGCCCTGACCCTGGTGCTGGTTCCGCAGACCCGGCGCCGGCTCTCCGCGCGCCGGGCGGCGGTGCTGGCGGGAGCAGCCACGGCGGGTTTTCTGGTGGTGCCGGCGCTGCTGGCAGCATCGTTCGCGGCCGCGGGCGCCTTCGATGCATTCCTCTACGGAACCGTCCAGCACGGCACGCTGCCCGGCATGGGCAAGACCGGCCACGCCTGGCGCGTGCTGCTGTTCCCGGTCGGACTGGCGCTGGTGCTGTGGCTTTCCGCGCCGATGATCCGCTCCGCCAACGGTGACCGGCTTCGCTCGATGCGCCTGGCGCTGGCGTTCACGGCGGCGGTCTACTACCTGTCGGTGCAGAGCTTCTGGCCGCTGGTCACCGCGCAGGACTGGATGCCTTTCTCTCCCCTGCTCGCGATCTTCGTGGTGGCGGGGCTCGCAACCTGGGCAGCGCGACGCGGCGACGCCCGGCGCCCCGCGGCCGTCCTGGTGGCGCTCCTGGCGGTCGAGGTTGCCGTCCTCGTCTTCAAGGGACCCGTGTGGGAAGACCGCGCCGCCCCCGCGGCGGCTCTCGTGAGCGAGACCCTAAGGCTGACGGACCAGGGCGACTGGATCATCGACGCCAAGGGCGAGACGGTTTTTCGCAGGCGGGCGCTGCCCTGGGTCCTCGAGAACATCACCCAGGAATGTTTGCGGCGTGGCCTGATCCGCGACACGCTGGCCGAGGACGCGGTGGCAACGGGCTGCTGGGCTGCAGTCGTCGAGGACGAGCGCTTCACCGACCGGGCGCGGGCATTCCTTGCCGGCAACTACGTGCCGGTCGGGCAGCTTCGGGTGGCCGGGACGATCCTGGGCGCCCCTGACCGTGACCGCCGCCCCCTCCCCTTCACCGTGCTCATCCCGGGGCCGTACGCGATCGTGGCCGAGCGTGGCACCGCGAGCGGGCTGCTCGACGGAACGCCGTACGAGAGCCCGCGGAGGCTTGCGGCCGGCCACCACGAGGTCGTCCCCGCGGTCGGGTCCGGGAGGCTGGCGGTCGTGTGGGCGCAGACGGCAGCGCGCGGCTTCTCCCCTTTCCTCCCGGACAGGGGGGCACGGTGATTCCCACCCTGGCCCTGAAGCCGGCCGACCACCTCCTGGTCCTCGCCCCGCACCCCGACGACGAGAGCGTGGCCACCGGGGGGTTACTCCAGCACGCGCTCGAGACGGGCGCCCGGATGCTCGTCGTGTTCTTCACCGACGGTGACAACAACCCCTGGGCCCAGAGGGCGAGCGAGCTGCGCTGGCGCATCGGCGCGGTCGACCGTGCGCGGTTCGGGGTCCGGCGCCGCGGGGAAACCGGCCGCGCACTCGAGAAGCTCGGGGTCGGCCCCTCCTCGGTGAGGTTCCTCAGCTTCCCGGACCAGCGTGCGACGGACCTCCTGGTTCGCGCCAACGAGGTCGCGCGGCGGGCCCTGTCCGAGGCCCTGGGCGAGTTTCACCCGACCGTCGTCGTGGGGCCATCGCTGCTCGACCTGCACCCGGACCACAGCGCGCTCGCCGTCCTGCTCAGCCTGGCGCTCGACGGCCTGGGCCGGGCTGACGCCCCGCGAACCCACGTCCGGTACCTTGTGCACAACCCCCGCCTCCTCCACCGGCACGAGGGTTCCCTGGTGCTGCAGCTGTCCGACGAGCAGCGCGCCCGCAAGCGGGCCGCCATCAGCTGCCACCGCACCCAGCTCGTGCTTCGCAGCTCGTGGCTGCTTTCCTTTGCCAGGAGGGAGGAGAGGTTCTACCTGGCGGAGTCGCCCACCGGCATCGCCGAACACCCAGTCAGGGGGGCGCTGCGCACCGGGGAGTCGCTGTGCATCCCCATTGCCTCGCACACCCGCTTGCGCGCCTTCGGCGCGAGGACGCTGTGCCTGGTGGCGCAGCTGCCGTCCTCCGCCGTACGCCTCGCTATGGATGTGCCCGCGCGAGGCGGGGCTGTGCCGGTACGCGACCTGCGCAGCGGCACGGTCGTCGCCGAGGCCAGCTTCCGAGGCGAGGGAGGGACCGGCGACCTTCTGCTCCCCGCCGCGCTCATCCCGCCCGGCGTGCGTCTGTTCGCAAAGGTCGAGCGACGGGTCGGCTTCTTCGACGAGGCCGGCTGGAAGGAGCTCCCCGGGGTTTCGGAATAGGCGCCGGCGCCCAGCGGCAGCGGTAGACTCGTCCACAGGAGGCGAGTTGGGCTCGCAGGGATCCACCGCCTGGACCGGAAGAAGACCACCGGGGCAACGCTCTGTGCGCCGGGTGCGCCCGATTTGGCGGCGGCAACCATGACCGAGATCGCCACCAGGCCGCACCGGAAGGGGCGGGCGCAAGGGCCGGGCCGCGACCGACGCGTTCTCGACCATGCGCCGGCGCTGCGAACGATACGACCCCGGAGAGTGCTCGACCTCCTCCGCCGCGTGAGCGAGGTTCTGGACACCGTCGTGGACCCCGATGTCGCGGCCTGGAGCGCCCTCGTCGCCTACACGGCGGGCGAGGGCCTCGGCTTCAACCGCGCGTTCCTCCTGCTCACGGAGGGGGAGAGGATGAAGGGGTGGTTCGGGGTAGGGCCTCGCAACCGGGATGAGGCGCGGGACTTGTGGGCGGAGCTGCGGCGGCGCCAGGTGATGCCGCTGGAAGGCCTGGCCCGCCCCGATCAGGAGGCGGTCAGGATCGAGCGGGAGCGCCACGACGTAACACTCTCGGCGCTCTCCCACCATCTGGTCAAGGGGTGCGCCTCGTGGCGGCGCGCCTTCATCGGACGGGGCCGCCACCCGAACGAGTGCGTCCGGCACTGGGTCTCGGTGCTCGAGTCGCCCGAGCTGGTGGTCGTCCCTCTCATGGCCAACGGGCGGCCGTGGGGGGTCGTGCTGGCCGACAACTTCGTCACGCGCGCCCCGATCTACCACGCGACGCTGGAGGTTGCGGAGACCCTCGGGCACTACCTGCGCGCCGCTCTCGAGCGGACGCAGCTGCTGCAGCGCTTCCAGGACGAGAAACGGCGCCGCATGGCGGCCGAGCATGCGACGGCTCTCCTCGAGACCGCACGCACGCTGGCGCACGACCTCAAGAACCCCCTCGCCCTCGCCGGCGGTCTGGCGCGGGAGCTGATCACGGCCCCACCGGGCGACCGCGAGACCCTCGCGCGGCAGCTCACGATCGCTGCCGACGCCGTGACCCGCGCGGAGCAACGGGTCGGCGAGCTGGTGGACGGGCTCGCGACGAGGGCCGACGGCATCTCCCTCCGGGCCGTGGAGGTGGGAGACCTCGCGGAGCGGGTGACGGGGGCGTTCCGGCCCCTGGCCAGCAGCCGCGGAGTGCGGCTCCTCTGCTATCACCCGGCCCGTCCGGTCGTGGCGGCCGCGGCGATTCCGTCGCTCGAGCGCTGCCTGGAGAACCTTCTCGCAAACGCGCTCGAGGCGCTCGGCGGCAGGGGCGGTGAGATCCAGATCGCCGTGCGCGAGGAGCCCCCCTGGGCATTGGTGGAGGTCGCCGACAACGGCCAGCCCCTCCCGCCTCCGCTGCGGGGGGACCCCTTCGCGGGGGGGATCACGACACGCCGCGGCGGAAGCGGCCTCGGTCTCGCGTCGGTCCGCACCCTGGCCGAGGCAATGGGCGGCAAGGTGGAGTACGATGAGAGGGAGCCGGGGTGGGTACGCTTCACTCTGTTCCTGCGGAGGTGGTCGTGATCGGGTCGCGCCTGCTTTTCGTGGATGACGAGGAGGGGTTCCTCGAGCTGTACCGGACCGCCTTCAGCCGCGAAGGGTACGCGGTCGAAACCACCGCGACGATCGAGGGCGCCCGGGACCGTCTGGCCCAGGGAGGCATCGACCTCGTGGTGCTCGACATCCGTCTTGGTGAGGTCTCGGGGCTTGCGCTGCTGCGCGAGATCAAAGCGAAGGATGCTGGCCTGCCCGTAGTCCTCTCCACTGCCTACGCCCGCTATCAGGACGACTTTTCTTCGTGGCTCGCCGACGCCTACGTGGTCAAGTCCTCTGACCTCAGCGAGCTGAGGCAGGCGGTGCGTCGTTGCCTGGGAGCCGCTTGATGATCCCGATCGTGATGGCCGGGGGGTTCGGGGCGCGGATCCGACCGCTGTCCGCGAACCGCCCCAAGCCCATGCTGCCGGTAGTCAACCGGCCGATCCTGGAGCGGGTGCTGAACCACCTCGCCACCTCCGGGATGCGCGAGGCCGTGCTGCTCACCTACTACGACCCTGAGAAGATTCGCAGCGCCTTCGGGGACGGCAAGCGCCTCGGCATGCAGCTGCACTACAACCACGCCGATCAGGATTACGGTACCGCGGGTGCGGTGGCGCACGGGGCGGACCTCGTCAAGTCGGACGAGTACCTGGTGCTCTCCGGCGACGTGATCTGCGACTTCGACCTGAACTCGATCGTGGCCGCGCACCTCGAGCGCAAGGCCGCGGTCACGATCGGCCTCACGCGTGTGGCCAACCCGCTGCAGTTCGGGATCGTCATCCTCGACGGTGACACCCGCGTACGTCGCTTCCTCGAGAAGCCGACCTGGGGCGAGGTCTTCTCCGACACCGTCAACACGGGGATCTACGCGGTCCAGGCCAAGGCCCTTACCCAGGTGCCGCGCAACGAGCCGTACGATTTCTCGCGCGACCTCTTCCCCCGGCTTCTCGCCTCCGGTGCTCCGCTCTACGGTCACGTCATGCGCGGCTACTGGCGCGACATCGGCGATCCCGAGTCGTACCTCGCCGCGCACCGCGATTACTTCGAGGGCACGATGCGGCTGATGCCGCCGGGTGAACTGCGCCAGATCGGCGGCAAGCCGCTGTGGATCGAGGGCGATGCGAAGATCGACCCGGGCGTCGAGGTGCGGGGTACGGTCGTCATCGGGCCGGGGTGCCGCGTGGCGGCCGGGGCGCGGCTCGAGGACGTGGTGCTCGGCCCGGGCACGACAGTGGAAGCGCGCTCCGAGCTGCGCGGTACGGTGGCGTGGGAAGAGGTGGTGATCGGCGAGGGGGCGCGAGTCGAGGAAGCGGTCCTGGGGGCGCGGGTGCAGGTGGGCGCCGGCACGGTGGTCGAGAAGGGTGCGGTGATCGCAGACGACACCGTGCTCGGGCAGGAAGTTCGGGTCAAGGAGGCGGTCAAGATCTGGCCCGCCAAGGTGGTCGAGGACCACGCTGTCGTCTATTCGAACCTCGTGTACGCCGAGCGCTGGCGGACATCGACGTTCGAGGAGGGGGCCGTCACCGGCCTGACCAACCTCGAGCTCACCCCCGAGGTGGCCGCCCGCCTGGGGGCCGCCTACGGTACGCTCCTGCCGTCGGCAAGCACGATCCTCACGGCTCGTGACGACCACCCCGCCTCGCGCATGCTTCGGCGGGCGTTCGTCGGGGGCATGAGCTCGACCGGGGTGAACGTCGTGGACCTGGGTATGCTGCCGGTCCCTGTCATGCGCCAAAAGCTCGAGGGCTTCGGCGAGGTGGGTGGGGTTTCCTTCCAGGAGGTGCAGCTCGTTCGCGGGATGACCTCGATCCGTTTCTTCGACGAGCACGGGCTCGACATCTCGACGAGCTTCGCCAAGTCCGTCGAGAGGATCTTCCTGCGCGAGGAGTTTCGCCGGGCGCAGCACCAGGAGATCGGAGTGATCTTCGAGCACCCGCGACTGGTGGACTTCTACACCGAGTCGTTCCTGAAGGCGCTCTCGGTCGAGCAGATACGTTCCCGCCGCTTGAGCCTCGTGCTGGACTACGCGCACTCGGCCGCGGTGGCGGTCTTGCCGCGCCTGCTGGCCGATCTCGGGTGCGACGTGGTCACCCTGAACGCGCACACCGAGGGGGTCCACGAGGCTCTCCTCGCGAGCGAGATCGCCCTCGCCCACCGCCGGCTGGCAACCATCGTCGCCTCCCTCGACGCCGACCTGGGCGTCTCGCTCTACCCGAACTGCGAGCGCATGGTGGTGGCCGACCGCGCGCAGAGGATCTGGGCCGAGATGGAGCTGGCCGCGCTGATGGTGGCGGAAGTGATCTCGGCCAAGCTGCCGCCCGGCGAGGTCGTGCTGCCGGTCTATGCTCCCTCCACGTTCCGTACGGCGCTGGAGGCCGCCGGCCACCGGTTGCGCGAGACGCTCTCCGCCCCGCGTGCCCTCACCGAGGCCTCCCGCCAGCGCGAGGTCATCTTCGCATCCGCCGGCGAGGGCGACTTCATCTTCCCCGCGCTTCATCATGCCCCCGACGCCATGTTCGCCCTCGGCAAGCTGCTTGAGCTGCTCGCACGCTCCGACCGCTCCCTCGAGGAGGCTGCAACGCTCGCGCCCCCTGTCCCGATGGCGCGCGCGACCGTGCCGTGCCCGATCGACAGGAAGGGTGAGGTGATGCGGCGCTTCGGGGAGCACGTCCAGGGGCAGGAGGTTTCCTACCTGGAGGGTATCAAGGTGCAGCTCGACGGCGGCTGGGTGCTGCTGCGGCCCGACCGGGTCGCACCCACACTCCACCTGCACGCCGAGTCCGACACCAAGGAGGCGGCCCAGAGCCTGCTCGGCAAGCACCGGGAGGAGGTACAGAGGCTGGTGCGGAGCGCTTGACCCCTCGATGGCCAAGCTGACGTTCCTCTGGCACCTCCACCAGCCGCAGTACCGCACGGCCGACGGGCACGTGCACGCCCCCTGGGTGTTGCTTCACGCAGCCGGCGAGTACCTGACGCTCGTCCATGTGCTGTCCGAGACCGCCCTGGCCGGCCAGGTGCTGAACCTCACCCCGGTCTTCCTCGAACAGCTCGCCGCCTACCGCGACGGCAGGGCGCGCGACCCTCTGCTTGAGGCGCTGCGCACGCCCGCGCGGTCCCTCGCGCCGGAGGGGCAGCGAGAGCTGCTCCGTTGGGCCTTCCTGCTGCACCCCAACCAGCTCCGGCGCTGGCCGCGCCTTGCAGAGCTCGCCGCCCGGATGAACAACGCCTCGCGCGAGGAGGCGGCGCGCCGTTTTACGGTCCAGGACCTCAACGACCTGCAGGTGCTGCTCGTCCTCGCCTACGCCGCGCCGAACCTCGCCTGGGAGCCGGAGCTGGCGGACCTGGCGGAGAAGGGCTCGGGGTTCGGTGAAGGGGCCCGCCGGCGGGCCGTGGAGTGGCTCGCCGCATGCCCGGGACGCCTGCTCGAGGGGTACCGAAGGCTTGCCGCGCAGAAAGGCGTGGAGATCTCCACGTCCCCGTTCGCGCACCCGATCATCCCCCTGCTCCTGGACACCGGGGTGGTGGTCGAATCGTGGGCGCCCCACCCGGCGCCGCAGGCTCCGGCCTTCTCCGCGCCCGATGACGCGCACAGCCAGGTTCGGACCGGCATCGAGGCGGCGCGGGGCTTCGGCTTCGAGCCGGTCGGCTGCTGGCCCCCCGAAGGCTCGGTCTCCGAGGCGACGGTGGCGCTCTACGGCGAGCACGGCGTCCGGTGGCTCGCGGCCGACGAGGGGATTCTGGCTGCCTCGCTGGGCCGGGCGCTCTCCGGCGAGACGGGGGTGGGCCCGGAACTCTTCCGGTCGTGGCGCCTGGCGGCGGGGGGCCCCGCGCTGTTCTTCCGCCATCGGGGCCTCTCCGACTTCATCGGCTTCCAGGCCTCCCGATTCGGCGACGAGGGCGACGCGGCCCGCGACTTCGCAGGCCAGCTCCGGTGGACCGCCTCACGCCTGCCATCCGACGCCGGCATCGTGGTTGCGCTCGACGGCGAGAACCCGTGGACGAGCTACCCACAGGGCGGCACGAGGTTCCTGGCGACGCTGGCGCGCGAGCTCCAGCAGTCCACGCAACTGCGGCTGGTGACCCTCACCGAGCGGCTCGAGGAGGAGACACCCCGGCCCCTGCCCCGCCTCCACCCCGGCTCCTGGATCGGCGGCACGTTCGGCACCTGGATCGGGCACGAGGAGAAGAACCGCGGGTGGGAGCTTCTCGCCCGCGTGCGCGCCCTCGGCGCGTTCCGGGGCGGTCTGTCCTGGCTGGCCGCCGAGGGGAGCGACTGGTGGTGGTGGTTCGGCGACGACAACCCGACGCTGCTGGCTCCCCTCTACGACGAACTCTTCCGCGCCCACCTGAAGGACGCCTGCTCCGCGGCCGGGATCGCCCCGCCGGCGGAGCTTGCCGCGCCCGTGCGTTCGACCGCCGTGCGGCTGCGCGTGCCGATCTCGACGGAGTGGCCGTCACCGCTCCTGGACGGCGAGACCACAAGCTACTTCGAGTGGAGCGTCGCGACCTGGGTGGATGCGCCCCCCACCCACCACCGCTTTGCTCGCGTCGCGCTGCGCGCCGAGCCAGGGCGTCTCTGGCTGCGGGTGGAGCCGCGCGCGGGGACGCCGCCGACGGTGCCTCTGGTGGTCACGGTGATGGCCGGGAAAAAGCGCCAGGTCCTGACGTTGCCGGCGGATCTCCCGGACGGATGCGCGGTGGGTCGTGTCCTCGAGGCCGCCATCCCGCTCCCCGAGGGCCAGGTCATGCTGGCCCTGGAGAGCGGCGGAGAGAGGCTGCCGCACGAGGGTTTCTGGAAGATCGAGCTGCTGGAGGTTGACGAGCCATGAACACAGGCCGCAGGCCCCGCTTGGCAACCGCACGTCCTTCGTCCTGCGGCCGATCGGCCGCGGTCTGCGCGAGCAGAAGACTGGAGTAGGAAATGTCCGAGCTGCGATTCGACCCCATACGGCGGCGCTGGTCCATCATCGCGACCGAACGCCGCTTCCGCCCTCACGAGTTCAAGAGGCCGGGCCCCGAGCACCCCGGCGACATCGGCGCTTGCCCCTTCGAGTACGGCAACGAGACCGCGACACCCGGGGAGATCTTCGTGATCCCGAGGGGGCCGCGCCAGGCCAACGGGCCGAACTGGCAGGTGCGCGTGGTGCCGAACAAGTTCCCGGCCCTCGGCATCGAGGGTGAGCTTTCGCGCGAGGCGGTGGGCATGTTCGACCGCGTCAGCGGGATCGGCGCCCACGAGGTGATCATCGAGACGCCGGACCACCATCGGCCGACCGCCGACATGACCCCCGCCGAGATCACCATGGTGTTCAAGGCGTGGCGCGAGCGCCTCATCGACCTGCGGCGGGACATCCGGATCCGCTACGTGCTGTTCTTCAAGAACCACGGGCGCGAGGCCGGGGCCTCCCTCTACCACCCGCACTCCCAGCTCATCGCCACCCCGATCATCCCCACGACGGTCGTGGAGGAGCTCAACGTCGCCCGCGAGCACTGGGGGCGCAAGGAGCGCTGCATCTTCTGCGACCTGATCCGTCAGGAGAAGGCCCTCGCGGACCGCGTCGCCCTCGAGACCGACCGCTTCGTGCTGCTGGAGCCTTTCGCGGCCTCGTTCCCGTTCGAGACATGGCTGATGCCCAAGGATCACTGCCACGACTTCGCGCTCTGTACCGACCAGCTGCTCGAGGACCTCGCCAAGGTGGTGCGTGACTTCCTGCGGCGCATCCGCAGGCTCCTCGACGACCCGCCGTACAACTTCATCCTGCACACGGCGCCGAGCCCGCACCCGCGGCCCGGCCAGCCACGCTACTGGACGACCATCGAGTACGACTACCACTGGCACCTGGAGTTCGTCCCGCGAATCACACGCATCGCTGGATTCGAGTGGGGGTCCGGCTACAGCATCAACCCGACGCCGCCCGAGGAGGCGGCCCGTTTCCTGCGCGAGGTCACCACGGAAGAAAGTTGACAGTTGAAACAGTCAACTCATCATTCTCGACCGTGAGAGAGGGGCAACGTCGTGCCTTCACCGTGGCCCGTGAGTTCTCAGCCGTGAAGGGGAGGTGACTCAATGCGCGTCGCGCACCTCAGCTCCGAAGTGGTCCCGTTCTCCAAGACCGGCGGCCTGGCCGACGTGGCAGGCGCGCTGCCACCTGCGCTGGCCGCCCTCGGACACGAGGTGACGGTCGTGGCACCCGGCCACCGTGCGACCCTCAAGGAGACGCTGCCCGGCGAGCCGCGCGGTGAGGTGAGCGTGCTCGGCCTGACCGCCAGGCTCAACGTCGTGGCGCACCGCGGCGTGCGCGTCGTCCTTCTGGACTGCCCCGCCCTGTACGTGCGGCCTGCCCTGTACTCGCTTCCCGACGGCGATTTCCCCGACAACGCGGTACGCTTCGCGTTCTTTGCGCAAGCGGCCCTGGCGGCGATCGGGAAGCTGGGCGGCGCGGATATCGTGCACGCCCATGACTGGCAGGCAGCGCTCGCGCCCCTGTTCATCCGCCGCGTCCCGCAGGGATCGGCGTCGTTCGTCGGCGCTCGAACCCTGCTCACCGTGCACAACCTCGCCTACCAGGGGGTCTTCCCCCCCTGGGTCCTGGAGCCGTGCGGGCTGCCGAGAGAGCTTTTCAGCATGCTGCTCCTGGAGTTCTACGGCCAGGTGAACTTCCTCAAGGGCGGCCTGGTGAGCGCGGACGCGGTCACGACCGTCTCGCCGACGTACGCCCGGGAGATCCTCACGCCGGAGTTCGGGTGCCGGCTCGAGGGCGTGCTCGCCGGCCGGCGCGAGTCGCTCTTCGGGATCCTCAACGGCCTCGACACGGAGGAATGGGACCCGGCTCACGACAAGTACCTCGAGCGTCCCTACGGCGCGGCTGATGTCGCACCGGGCAAGAGAGCCGCCCGCGAGCTGCTGGCGAAGGACGCCGGCGTGAGCAGCGGGCCGCGGCCGCTGCTCGGCATGGTTTCGCGACTGGCTGAGCAGAAAGGCGCGGACCTCCTCACGGCAGCCCTCGACGAGATCGTGGCGCTGGGTTTTGACCTCGTGGTGCTCGGTACCGGCGAGCGCCGTTACGAGGAGGCCATGCGCGCCGGCCAGGCCGCCCACCCGGGCCACGTGGCCGTGATGACCAGGTTCGACGAGCGCCTGGCCCACCTCATCTACGCCGCGAGCGACCTCTTCCTCATGCCCAGCCGCTACGAGCCGTGCGGCCTGGGGCAGATGATCGCGATGCGCTACGGCACGCTCCCGGTCGTCCACCGCACCGGCGGCCTCGCGGACACCGTCACGGAAGCGGGCCGGAAGGGCGGCACCGGGTTCATCATGGAGAAGCTGTCGCCCGCCGAGCTCGCGGCCACTCTCGCCCACGCCAAGCAGCTCCTCGCCAACCCCGTGCAGCTCGCCAAGGTGCGTGCAAACGGCATGGCGCGCGACTTCTCCTGGAAAGCCTCGGCGCACGAGTACGTCAAGCTGTACGAGAAACTCCTGGGGTAGGGCCGGGGCTGATCCCCTGCTATCTTATGCGGGGGGTCGGTCCCGCCTCCGGGGGGCGGGACCCTCGACCCCCCGAGCCCCCCGCGCTCGCCGCGGCGGAGCCACGGCTCGCTTAGCTCTCCTCCGCCGGTCTCGTCTTTCCGAAGATCCATGCCACCAAAACGCCCAGGAGGTAGAGGCCGATCATCGGGAAGGCGAACACGCACTGCGTGGGGATGTCCGGGGTGGGGGTGATCACCGCCGCGATGATGAAGATGATCAGCACCGCGTAGCGGAAGTACCTGAGCAGGAAGCGGTAGGTAACGACCCCGAGGCGGGCGAGCAGCATGATCAACACCGGCATCTCGAAGACGAGCCCGAGGCCTAGGATCACCTTGCTCGCCATGGAGAAGTACTCGTTGATCGTGACCACCTGCCGGAAGTCCTGGCCGACCTGGAGCAGGAACCGGACCACCATCGGGAACGCGATCTTGTAGCCGAAGTACCCCCCGCCGAGGAAGAACGCCGTCGTGCTCACGATGAAGGGGATCGCGATGCGCCGCTCGTGGCGGTACAGCGCCGGTGAGACGAACAGCCAGAACTGCCAGAGGACGACGGGCGATGCGAGGAAGATGCCGGCCAGCAGCGCGACCTTCATGTAGAGCATGAAGGGGTCCACCAGCCCGGTGAAGGCGAGCTTCTCCCCTGCCGGCAGGAACTGGGTGATCGGCAAGGACAGCCAAGCGAAGATCGGCGGCGCCCAGTACCAGCACAGCAGGAACCCGACGAGAATGGCGACCAACGACCACCCGAGCCGGCGCCGGAGCTCCTCGAGGTGCTCCAGCAGCGTCATGCGCTTGAGATCTTCCCCGGCGTCGCCGGACCGTTGCCAGGTCTCGCCCATCGGCTACTTCGGCTCCGCCGGTTGCGGCTTGGTCTCCGCCGGTCGCGGCTCGGCCTCCTTGGCGGCGGCGCCGGGCTCGGCAGGGGGGGCCAGCGTCGTGGCGTCCTGGATCTCGCGCTTCGCCGCCTTCAACTCGTCGGCTGCGACCTCCTCCTCCAGCGAACGCTGAAGGTCGTTGGAGGCGCGACGGAACTCGTTCATCGCCTTGCCGAGGGTCTTGCCGATCTCCGGCAGCTTGCGCGGCCCGAATAGCAGCAGCGCAACGATGAAGATCATGATCAGTTCGGGAAAACCGATCGACCCAAACATGCGACCCCCCGTGGCTCCCCGCCACTCCCAGCGCCGGAAGTATAGTGTGGTACAGTGCCGATCCCAAGGGGGTTCGATGCGTGGTCTCAAGCGCGTTCTCCTCGCGGTCGTCGTTATCGGCGCCGGAGCTCTTGCGGGCACGATCGCCGGTCAGACCACCGGTGCCGACTATCCGCGGGCCGACAAGTTCCTTTCACGGTACACGGCGCTTCTGCGCCTGGTGCTGGACAACGCGCCCCAGAAGCCCGACCCGGGGACCGTGATTTACGACAGCTTGGACGCGATGCTGGCCCAGCTGGACCCGCACACCAACTTCCTCCGCCCGGACGCCTACGCGCACATGCGCGAGCGCCAGCAGGGCTCGTTCCACGGCATCGGGGTCCTCATCTCGCTGCGCGGCGGAAAGATCACGGTGATCACCCCGATCGAGGGCACTCCCGCCGCCCGCCTGGGCCTCCGGGCCGGGGACACCATCGAGTCGGTGGACGGGCAGGCCACCGAGGGTATGGACATCGACGACGTCGCGCGGCGCCTGCGCGGCCCGGAGGGCACATCGGTCCGGATCACGATCAGCCGCCCGGGTCTCCCCGAGCCGCTCGAGCTCACGATCCAGCGCGCCCGCGTTCCGACCGAATCCGTGCGCTACGCCTTCATGATCGGGAAGGACACCGGCTACGTCCGCATCACGGATTTCATCCGCTCGACCGGCGACGAGGTGCGCCGGTCGGTCGAACGACTGAAGAACGAAGGTGCCACTCGCCTGCTCCTCGACCTGCGCGATAACCCCGGCGGGATCGTGGATTCGGCGGTGGCCGCGGCCGGCATCCTGCTCGACCCCGGCCAGGAGGTCTTCTCCACCAAGGGGCGCACCGCCGACTCGTTCCAGGACTACCGAGCCTCGCGCGACGGGCTGCACTTCCAGGGGCCCCTCGTCGTGCTCGTCAACCGCGGCTCGGCCTCGGCCGCTGAGATCGTCGCCGGCGCGGTCCAGGACCACGACCGCGGCCTGCTCGCGGGCGAGCCGACCTTCGGCAAGGGCGTGGTCCAGACGATCTACCCGGTGCGCGACGCGGGTCTCGCGCTCACGACGGCAAAGTACTACACCCCATCCGGGCGCTGCATCCAGCGCGACTTCGATTCGTTCTTCGACTACGTCCACCCGAGGGAGACGGTCAACCCGAACCCGCCCGCACCGGGCGAGGGCACCCCGCCCGTCGCACCGCGACCCACGCCTTCGCCCGACACGCAGGGCTACTTCACCGATTCGGGCCGCAAGGTCTACCGCGGCGGCGGCATCTCCCCGGACTACGAGGTGCAGCCCGGCGAGTACTCGGAGCGCGTGGCGCGCCTGGTGGGCAGCTCGGCGTTCTTCAACTTCGCCGTCGCCTACCTCGCGGACAAGGCGGACAAGGCCGCCACGGCTCGTGCCTTCGTGGCGGACGAGGGCGTCCTCAAGGCGTTCCGCACCCGCGTGCTGGCCGAGAAGTGGCTCACCCAGGAGGACATGGATGCCGCGCTCGCGAGTCCGGCGGACCACAAGGACATCGTGATCGCGCTCCGCGCCGAGGTCGTCAACGCCGGCGTCTCCCTCACCGAGGGCTACCGCCTGTACACCGAGGACGACCAACAGATCCAGGCGGCCCTTAAGCTCTTCGACGAGGCCGCCCGCCTGCAGGCCAAGGCCCGCCTCGGCAAGTCGCCGTCGGTCCAGGCTTCCAGATAGGCTGGCTCCCCGCCGGCGGTCCCTGGCCGCCGCGGGTGGTGTACGCTGCCCGGCGGCCGGCCGCAGGCGCGGCCGCCCGGCACGAGCGCCGCTGACGAAGGGGGCCAAGGTGAGGACCATCATCGAGCCTTTCCGCATCAAGGTCGTCGAGCCGATCCGCATGACCAGCCGCGAGGAGCGCGCGGCGCTGATCCGGGAGGCGGGCTACAACCCCTTCCGCCTGCGGGCCGAGCACGTCCTCATCGACCTCCTGACCGACTCCGGCACGGGCGCGATGAGCGCCCGGCAGTGGGCGGGGGTCATGGAGGGCGACGAGTCGTACGCCGGAGCGCGCAGCTTCTTCCGCTTCGAGAGCGCGGTGCAGGGTATCTTCGGCCACCGTCACGTGATCCCCACGCACCAGGGACGGGCCAGCGAGCGCCTGCTCTGCCGCGCCGTGGTGAGGAAGGGCAACGTCATCCCGGGCAACACCCATTTCGACACCACCCGCGCCAACATCGAGGACACCGGCGCGGAGGCGCGCGACCTTGTGATCCCAGAGGGTCTCGACCCTGAGGTGGAGCACCCCTTCAAGGGCAACATCGACCTCTCCGCCCTCGAGCAGTGTCTTGCCGAGCTCGGGCGTGAGAGAGTGCCGTTCGTCCTGATCACCGTGACCAACAACTCCGGCGGCGGCCAGCCGGTGAGCATGGAGAACCTACGCGGCGCCCGCAGAATTTGTGAAAAGTATCACATACCGCTCCTGCTCGACGCGGCCCGCTTCGCCGAGAACGCCTACTTCATCAAGCTCCGCGAGGATGGGTACGCGGCGAAGACGCCCCGGGAGATCGCCCGCGAGATGTTCTCCCTCACCGACGGCGCGCTCATGTCCATGAAGAAGGACGCCTTCGGCAACATCGGCGGCGTCATCTCGGTCAACTCCGACGTGTGGGCCGAGCGGATCCGCACCCTCCTCATCCTCACCGAGGGGTTCCCCACCTACGGCGGGCTCGCCGGCCGCGACCTCGAGGCGCTGGCGATCGGGATCGAGGAGATCCTCGACGAGGACTACCTCAAGTACCGAATCGCCTCGACCGCGTACGTCGGCAAGCACCTCGCCGAGGCCGGCGTGCCCTTGCTGAAGCCGTTCGGCGGGCACGCGATCTACCTCAACGGGCGGGCGTTCTGCGACCACCTTCCGGACGAGCAGCTCCCCGGTTGGGCGCTCTCGGTGGCGCTCTACGAGCACGTCGGAGTGCGGGCGTGCGAGATCGGCAACGTCATGTTCGGAAAGCAGGACGGCAGCGGAGCCTGGCACTGGCCGGCGCTCGACCTCGTGCGCCTCGCGATCCCCCGCCGTGTCTACACCCAGAGCCACATGGACTACGTGGTCGAGGGGATCGCCGAGCTCTACCAGAGGCGCCGCGAGATCCGCGGCCTCCGCTTCACAAACCGCCCCGCAGTGCTCCCCCACTTCACCGCGACGTTCGAGCTTGCTTAGAGACAGGGCATAGGACGCAGGGAGCAGGTAACCCAAGTCAGGGCGCCGGGATCGGGGTTCGGGCTAGGCCAGCTCCCTGTCGACGGCAGAAGGTGAGATAGTGGTACCTGGTACTTGTTCTGGTAGTTGTTCGGGTTCCTCGGACAGAAACCCTTATCCCTGCGGGAACGAGAAGACGTTGTGCCGGCTAGATCTCGGTCCTGCGGTGTGCGATCAACCGCAGCAGCCGGGTGATGCCCGCGTGGAGCAACGCATAGACAATGATCGCAATCACGATCGGCAAGACCAGCGTGTAGCCACCTGCCGTTGGGCTTGGCACGATCCCGCGAAACAGGGAGTAAAAAGGATCTGTCACGGTTCGTATAAGTTGCACGAACCCGCTGCTTGATCGAGCCGCGATCAACGCGAGCACGAGCCGAATCGCCAGCAGCGTATAGACGACGTAGAAAACATAGTCGATGACCTGCGAAATGCGTGCCAGGCCGCGCGCACGTCTAACTTCAAGATCCGTCCCGACGACCTCGTCGATGGCCTTGCCACGAAACCGTCCGGCGACCTTGTCCATCTCTTGCGCTTCTGCGCGGGTCGTGTGCTCGGCACGCTCGGCGATATCGGCATTCACATCCCGCTCGACCTGTGACTTCATCAACTCATGCTGAGCCGCACGGCGGGCTTCGTCAGCGGTCACCTTCTTGTCTTCCATCGCATCCTCCCGTGTTGAACCTCGCGCCCAAGAGCATATTCTGGGAGCTCGGACGATCTTACCGTATCGGCGTATGCGAAGGCCATCGTCGAACCGATGGAAATCTCGCCTCTCTTCTCGCCCTCGGCAGGCAGGTCATCTGCCGGCTGTGATTTCAGGGCAGACTAAGTTCCTGTGAGGTGCAGGACAACGTCCTACGAACGTCTTCGTCTCCTGTAGTAGTAGCCGCCCCCTCCACCGAAAAGAAGAACCAACACAACAATCAGGATGATCAGCGTCATGTGTCTTTCTCTCCCTTCGAGGTCGCCAGCGAGCCACCAATCAAATCTCGAACGCTTTTGGAGATTAGCCCTCCGACGCCCCACCCAGAAGCGCACTTTCTACCCAGGAGCGAAGCCACGACTCCGGTAGAAACTACCCGCCCTGCTTGGAAGACGTAATGGATAGGACGTCCCTTTCTCACCGCGGCGCCGGGGTCAGGGCTCCGGGGTCCGAAACGACGACAACCAGGAAGCCTTGCCAACGGCCCCGGTGACCCTGCGGGGCCCCGGCAAATGGCGCGTAGCCCGCGCCGCTCAGAGTGGGCCAGATGCAAGGAGGGCGAGGGCGTCGCACCGGAGTGTAGCCGGAGGCTACATGAGGACGCGAACGCCCGCTGCCCGACGAAGCAGATGGTCCGCTATCAGCGGCGCACTACAGGGGTTTGGAGTAGATGCGGTAGGTCTTCGTGTGCGAAGCATCCATCAGCCGCACCGTCCGCTTGGTCAGCTCGTTGTCCTCGAGAATCCAGGAGTACTCGCACGTCTTGTACCCGCGGTCGAGTGCCGCCTTGAGGCCCTCGTAGAACATCACCGCCTCGATCCCGCGCAGCCGGTACTCCTCCTTGACCCCCATGGTGATGACGCGCAGACCGTCCCGCCGCCGCCCTATGAGGGTCGCCCGGAGCAGACGGATCGGGTTGGTCAGAGTGCCATTGAGCACCGCGAGGGCCGGGTTGACGTCCGGGAGCGCGAGCAGGAATCCTGCCGGATCGGAGCCCATGAACGCGATTCGAAGCAAAGGCGGGTCCACCAGCGGCTTGAGCTCCTTGGCCAGCCAGTCGAACTCTTCCTGGCTGGCCGGCACGAACCCCCAGTTGTTCTCCCAGGCCTTGTTATAGATCTCGTGGACGATTCTGACCTCGGAGACGATCTCCTTGAGGTTGACGGATCGGTTCGAGAGCTGCGGCTCGCGCTTGCGCGTCTTCTCGGTGAACCTCTCGAGCCGCTCGAGGGATTTCGCGTGAACGCCGGACGAGTAGGCGTAGAGGTCTTTGGCCTTGACCAGCCCCGTCGCCTCGAGCAGTTCGGCGTAGCGCGGTGGGTTGTAGGTCATCATCACGCACGGCGGCGTGTCGAAACCGTGGACCAGGAGCCCGGCCTCGTAGTTCGTGGATGGGTTGACCGGTCCCACCAGGGCGTCGCATCCGCGCGCCTTCACCCACGAGCACGCCGCTGCCACCAGCTCGGTCGCCGCAGCGGGGTCGTCCTCGCACTCAAAGAAGCCGAAGAAGCCCGCCCGGTCCTTGTGGTAGGTGTTGTACGCATGGTTGGCGATGGCCGCGATGCGGCCAACCACACGGGTACCACGCCAGGCCACGAAGACCTCGCGCTCGGCCGCCCCGTTGGCGTAGAAGGGGTGCTTGAGGTCGAGGTAACCAAAGACCTGCTTCTTCAGCGGCGGCACCCAGCAGGGGTCTCCCGCGTACAGCCGCCATGGGAGATCCACGAACTTCCGCAGGTCCGCACCGGACGAGGCAACCGTCACGCGGAGCGGCAGGGAGTTCACTGGATGACCCCCACCTCCCGCCCCACCTTGGCGAACGCCTCGAGCGCGCGTTCCAGGTGCTCGCGGGTGTGGGTCGCCATGTAGGAGGTGCGCAGCATCGCCCGGCCCGGCGGAACCGCCGGCGAGACAATGGGGTTGACGAAGACCCCCTCCTCCTGCAGCCTCTTGGCCATCACGAACGCGAGGGTGTCCTCCCCGGCCAGCACCGGGATGATGGGCGAGCTGGAGTCCCCCGTGTCGAAACCCAGGGTTCGCAGACCCTCGGCCATGAAGTGCGTGTTCTCCCAAAGCCGCTCGCGGCGCTCCGGCTCGCGCTCGATGATCTCGAGGGCCTTGATCACAGAAGCCACCGAGGCCGGGGGCGCCGCCGCCGAGAACATGAGGGAGCGCGCCCGGTGCTTGACCCAGTTGATCACCCTCTCGTCGCCCGCGATGAAGCCCCCGACCGAGGCGAGCGACTTGGAAAACGTCCCCATGATGAGGTCGACGTCGTCCTCCACGCCGAAGTGCTCGGCGACCCCACGCCCGTTGGCACCGAAGACACCGATGCCGTGGGCGTCGTCCACCATGACCCGGCAGTCGTGCGCCTTGGCCACCTTGACGAGCGCCGGAAGGTCGATGACATCTCCCTCCATCGAGAAGACCCCGTCCACGACAACGAGCGCCGCCTTGCGGGAATCGTGCACCTTCAGGCGCCGCCCGAGGTCCTCAATGTCGTTGTGGTTGAACTTCACGACAGCGCCGAAACCGAGCCTGGCCCCGTCGATGATGCAGGCGTGGTCCAGCTTGTCGAGGTACACGACATCGCCGCGCTCCACCAGGCAGGAGATGACGCCGAGATTGACCTGGAACCCCGTCGAAAACGTGACCGCGGCCGGCTTGTTCATGAACGCCGCGAGCTTCTCCTCGAGCTGGATGTGGATGTCCAGGGTGCCGTTCAGGAAACGCGAGCCGGCACACCCGGTGCCGTACTTGGCGATGGCATCCTGAGCCGCGCGCTTGACCTCTGGGTGGTTGGTGAGACCGAGGTAGTTGTTCGAGCCCAGCATCACCACCGGCTTCCCCTCGATCGTGACCACCGGGTCCTGCGCCGAGGAGATCGTGCGGAAGTAAAGGTAGAGGCCCGCTTCCTTCACCGCGTCCGCGTCCCGGAAATTTCGGCACTTCTCGAAAATGTCCACCCAGCCTCCTAACCCCCAATATTGTTCGGCCTCGCCCGCCTGTGAATCCTAGCACGAGCTACCCAGCCGTGGTCCCGGTACCAGGTCCAGGTGGCGGCGGCCCCCGCGTCGAAAGGCACGAAGCCCTCAAGGCCAAGTACTGCAAGCGATTCGGAGGTGCGGGCCGACCAGTGGCGGGCCAGCAGCTCGCGGGCCTTGTCCGAGGCCATCGCGACGCCGTGCATGCCGAGGAGCTGCAGCAGATCGCCGCCCAGGCCGGCCGCCTTGACGACGACCGGCGGGAGACCCACGCAGCGCGCCCGGACGCCGCCGGCGTCGGCCAGGGCGCCGACCAACGAGCGCAGGGTGCGGGGCGCCGGCTCGCCCAGGTTGAGCACGCGCCCATCCCCCGCGCCGGCCAGGGCCGCCAGGATCCCCCGCACCACGTCCGCGACGTACACGACGGTCAGCCACCGTTCGCCCCAGGGGATCGGAACCACCCCGCGGGCCGCCAGGCGGAAGAATTGCAGGACGTCGGTGTCGCGCGGCCCGTAGATCGCGGGCGGACGAAGGATGACCAGCCCCCCTCCGTGGGCCCGGACTGCCGCTTCGCCGGCGAGCTTGGAGCGCCCGTACGCCGAGACCGGGCGCGGTGGGTCTTCCGGCCGGCACCCCTCCGGGTCCTCGCTCGGCCCCACCGCCGCCAGGGAGGAGAGGTGGACCAGGCGGGCCCGCGGGGCGTGCTCCCGCAGGGCGCGCACGAGGTTCTCCGTCCCCACGCGGTTGGCGCGGTCGAAGTGCGCGGCACCCGCCGCCCGCACCAGCCCCGCGAGGTGGACGACGCCGCCGCACCCCGAGACGAGCCTGGCGAGGGCGTCGTGGTCGTCGAGGTCCCCCAGCACCGTCTCGGCATGCGCCCTGGCGCGCTCCGGGAGCCGAGACGGGTCCCGCACGAGCAGACGGGGCCGGGCTCCGCCTTCGAGCAGCGCGTCCAGCAGGTGCGACCCCACGAAGCCGGTCGCGCCCGTCACCGCCAGCGGCGACGGGACCCGGGAAAGCCGGGAGCGAAGCTCATCGGGGGTGATTGCCACCGGGAGCGTGCGCCACCGGGTCCCTCCGGCGCCGCTCATTCCCCTGTGCCCTGTGCCCTGTGCCAGGTGCCCTGGTCTTCCCCGTACTCGCCCCACGTGCTGGGGGTCTCCCAGATGCGCACACGCTCCAGGCGGACCGTGTCCGGGACGGTGTACACCGTACCGCCCGGTGCCACGACGTCCATCCCGGGCCGGAAGACCGCCGCGATACGGCGGAACAGGTGGCGGGCGAGCACCTCGGTGGTCGGATCCCCCTCCTCGAGGAGCACGACCCGCTCGGAGAACGGGGCGAAGCTCTCCTTCAGGGGGTCGCTTTCGGCCAGCAGCATCGCGTGGTCGAAGCGTTCCAACTCGCGCTCCACCACGGTCTTGAGCGCCTTGTAGTCGCACACCATGTCGTTGCCATCGAGCGCCTCGGCGCTCAGCACGACCTCGACGGTCCGGGTGTGGCCGTGCGGAAACCTGCACTTCTCCGGGTGCTTGGAGAGCCGGTGCCCGGATTCGATGTCGAAACGCTTCGCGATGCGGAAAATGGCCACCAGAGACCTCCGCGCGTGCTGCGCGCCGGTCAGTTTACTTCAGCCTGGAGGCCCGGGCTTGGGGGCTCCACCCGGGCGGCCCTTCCCCGTCCTTCTCCTCCGATGTCTTGCCTTTTGTCTCTTGCCTTCTTGCCTGTTGCCTTCTACCTGTTGCCTGCGTGCTCAGTAGGCCAACAGATCCTTCATGGCCGCGAGGATGGTGTCCACTTGCGGGAGGATCACGTCCTCCAGGGACGGTGCGTACGCCACGAAGGTGTCCTTGCCCGCGAAGCGGCGCACGGGGGCGTCGAGGTGGGCGAAGAGCTCGTCGCCGATGCGCGCCGCGATCTCGCCGCCGTATCCGAACGACACGGCGTCCTCGTGCACCACCAGCGCCCTTCCGGTTTTCTTCACCGAAGCCGAGATCGCCTCCCAGTCGTACGGCGAGAGGCTGCGCAGGTCCAGGACCTCCACCTCGGCGCCGCCGGAGTCGGAGAGGCGCTTGGCGGCCTGCACCGACCGGACCACGGTGGCCCCGAAGGTGATCACCGTGAGGTCGCTTCCCTCCCGGACGACGGCCGCCTTCCCGAACGGCACCGTGTAGTCCGGCCCGGGGTACGGCGCCTTGTTGTGCGTCTGGCGGTACAGGTGCTTGTGCTCGAGGAAGATCACCGGGTCGTCGCAGCGGATTGCGGTGCGCAGCAGGCCGTTGGCGTCGAGGGCGTTGGAGGGCATCACGACGCGCAGCCCGGGGATGTGGGTGAAGAGCACCTCCCCCGACTGCGAGTGGTAGGGGCCGCCGCCCTTCAGGTACCCGCCCGCCGGCACCCGCACCACGACCGGGGCGGACCACTGCCCGCCCGAGCGCCAGCGCGCGGTTGCGAGCTCATCGCGGATCTGCATGAAAGCCGGCCAGATGTAGTCGAGGAACTGGATCTCGACGACCGGCTTGAGGCCGCGGAGCGCCATCCCGACCGCACGACCGAGGATGTTGGCCTCGGCCAGCGGCGAGTTGAAGACACGGCGGGACCCGTAGCGGCGTTGCAGACCATACGTGACCTTGAAGACGCCCCCTTTGCCTTTGACTTCCGCGAGCGCTGCCTCATGCGAGGCGTCGGCGACGTCCTCCCCGAACACCACGATGCGCTCGTCGCGCCCCATCTCGTCGCGCAGGCAGGCGTTGAGCAGGTCCACCATGGTCTTGGGCGCCGGGTCCGTGAGGACCGGAACGCTGGCGAAGCGCTCCGAGGCGGGATCCACGTCCGGGGAGTAGATGTAGTCGGCCCAGGTGGAGGGGTCCGGCTGGGGCGAGGCCACAGCCCGCTCGGCGTCGGCGTTGATCTGGGCCATCACCTCGGCCTCGAGCCGCTCAAGCTCCTCCTGGCTCACGCCGTAGTGCTCGCGGAGGAGCCGGGCGGTGCGCATGATCGGATCCCTCTCGGCCTCGCGCTCCCTCTCCGCCGCCGGCTTGTACAGGCGCTCGTCGTCCGAAAGCGAGTGCGAGTAGGGGCGCACGACGTGCGCGTGCACCAGCACCGGGCCCTCCCCCGCCCGCACCCTGGCCACCGCATCGCCCATCACGCGGTAGGACTCCACGAAGTCGCAGCCGTCCACCTCGTAGATCCCGAGGTTGGGGAACCCCACCAGAAGCTTGGAGATCGAACCCCCTGGCGTTTGCGCGTCCACGGGCACCGAGATCGCGTACCCGTTGTCCTCGATCACGAAGAGCACGTTGAGAGTGCGGTTGCAGGCGGTGTTCAGGGACTCCCAGAACTCGCCCTCCGAGGTCGTTCCGTCGCCCAGGGAAACCCACACCACCTCGTCCGCCGCGACCTGGGCGCGCTCCGATGCTTTCTCCATCGCACGCAGGTACCGCCCGGCCTCCGCAAACCCCACAGCCTGCAGACACTGCGTCCCGGTGGGCGACGAGGAGACCGGGAAGTGAAGGCTCCGCTGCCCGAAGTGGTTCGGCATCTGTCGGCCGCGCGAGTCGGCACCGGCCTCGGCACCGACGGCGCTAAGGAACATCTCGTACGGGGTGTGGCCGAGTGCGAGCGCGAGCGCCCGGTCGCGGTAGTAGGTGAAGAACCAGTCCTTCTCCGAGGAAAGGTGCCGCGCGGCCGCCACCTGGATCGCCTCGTGCCCTGCGCCGTTGATCTGGAAGAACGCAAGGTTCTGCTGCTTGAGCTGGATCTCCTTGTCGTCCACACGGCGTGATGTGAGCATGGTGCGATAGGCGTTGAGGACTTCGGCAACGGGCAGGGCACCCGCCTCCCTCTTCGCCACCGTGGCCATCACATCCTCCCAGGTCGACCCCAGACCATCGCCCCGCCGGTGAGGCCCGGCCGGAGATCGAGTTTCCTATTCTAAGCTGAAGTCGCGTCCGGCTCGCAGCATTCCCGGCCCTTGCCGCCGCAACCGTCCCGCGCTACCTTGCTCTCAAGGAGGCGAACAATGGTCAAGCACATCGCGGTCGGTCTCGACGGTTCGGCTGGCGCCGCCGCAGCGGTGAAGCTTTCCCTCGACCTGGCTCGCCGCCTTCACGGCGTCGTCCACGGGGTCCACGTGATCGACGCCACGTTCCTCGAGGGCGCCTTCATCACCGACATCTCCGGTGCCATGGGCTTCGAGCCCTTCCTGAACCTGCGGGCCCAGATGCGGGCCACCCTCGACGAGCTTGCGGGGGTCATCCGCTCGGACTTCGCGTCCCGCTGCCAGGCCAGCGGCGTCGAGAGCCAGTTCCACCTCGAGCGCGCCAGCGTGCCCCACGGGCTGCTCGCAGCCGCCAAGCTTGCGGACCTCGTGGTAGTCGGGCAGCGCGGCGTCAACGCCCGCTTCCACGAGGACCTCCTCGGCTCCACCACCGACACGATGCTGCGACGTTCCCCGCTCCCGGTGCTGGTCGTCCCCCACGGCGCTGAGCTGCCCCATCACCCCCTTGCGGCCTACGACGGCAGCCCGAAAGCCGTTCGGGCCCTCCAGCAGGCTGCGGAGCTGGCCCGCGCGCTCGAGCTCCCGCTCACCGTGGTGACCGTGGACCCGAAGGAGGACCGCGGGCGCGCCCGACTGGACGAGGCTGCGCGCTACCTCGCCCCCTACGACGTGCGCGTCGCGTACGAGTTCCAGCGCGGAGAGCCAGTGGAGCAGGAGCTGCTGGCGATGCTGGAGCCCGGCGAGTACGACCTGGTCTTCCTGGGCGCGCACGGGCACGGGCGGATCGTCGAGCTGGCCCTCGGCTCGACCAGCCAGTACCTCGCCCGGCGGGCGACCGTCCCTGTCTGGTGCGTCACCCACGTCTGAGCTTTTCCTTTGTCCGCGGGGCTATCCCTGGTCACTGCGTGACTGCTCGTATTTTGGCCCGCGAGTGCGCCGCCGGCCTTGTTTTGTCACTGCGTGACGGCTTCTTGTTTGTGCCGGTCCCGCGGGTGGCTGGGTGCGGGCTTGTGTGCCCCCGCGCACTGCGCCCGCACGCTCCTCCGCCCGCGACCGGAGGGCGCGATCCGCGCCGGGGCCCCTCGGCGTTCGCGTGATGCTGCGCCGCCGTCTCCCCAACGCGGCTCGCGCGTCCGGTGCCCGCGGGCTCTGGAGAGATTGGCCACCCGCGGCACCGGCGGATTGAAAGCCCCCCTCCCATAACGCGGTGGGCTCTACCCACGGGGCACGAGAGCTGGCAAGAGGATCGGGTGGGGGGTCTTCCTTCCGCCCCGCGGGTGCGAGCGGCCATGTCTCCGGAGGCTGCGGGTACCGAGCGGGCGGCTCGCGGTGGGGTGTCGCTGGCGCGGTCTCATGCGAACAGCGAGGGGCCCCACCGCGGGACGTCCCTGCTCGGTCGCAGCCGGAGGAGTCTCGGTCCGCCGCGCGCGGGGGCGCGCAAGGGCCGAGAGGCCGCGCACCCGCGGGGCAAGAAAAGCGCGGCGCGGCGTGCTGCCCTCACCCCTAAGGTGTCCGAACGGCTACAATCCCGGCGGGAGGTTGCCATGGGCGCCCTCGAGAGCGCGGCTGTCACCGCCGTGCGCGATTGCCTCGCGATCAGGCCCACCGAAACCCTGCTCGTGCTGACCGACCCTCCGGCGAGCCGTCTGGCCCGCGTCCTCGCCGAGGCGGCGCGCCCCCTGGCGCGCGAGGTGCTGCTATTGGAGTACGCCGAGCGCGAGCTCAACGGCCAGGAGCCCCCGCCCCCGGTTCCTGCGACCATGGCTGCCGTGGATGCGGTGCTGGCGGTCACCACCAAATCCGTCACCCACACGGCGGCCAGGCGTGCCGCCACCGCCGCCGGCGCCCGCGTCGCAACGATGCCCGGGATCACCGAGGACTGCCTCATCAGAACCATGAACGCGGACTACGACGCCATCGCCGCGCGCACCGTGCGGGTGACGCAGCTCCTGTCGCGGGCGCGCGTTGCGCGCCTCACAACCAGGCTCGGGACCGACCTCACCCTGCCCATCGAGGGAATCGAAGCCATCGCTTCGACCGGCCTGATCCGCGAGCCCGGCCAGTGGGGGAACCTCCCGTCCGGCGAGGCCTACCTGCGCCCCGAGGAGGGAACGGCCGACGGCGTGGTGGTGGTGGACGGGGCGCTCGCCGGCATCGGCACGGTCAGGACCCCGGTCCGCATCATTGTGAAGGCCGGATTTGCCGTGGACGTCACCGGCGGCGAGGAGGCCGAGCGTTTCGCCGCCCAGCTGGACAAGGTGGGAAAGCAGGCGCGCAACGTCGCCGAACTGGGGGTGGGGACGAACGACCGCGCCGTTCTCACTGGCAAGATCCTCGAGGACGAGAAGATCCTCGGCACGGTCCATGTCGCATTCGGGAACAACGCGTCCATGGGAGGCACCGTGGACATCCCGTTCCACGTGGACGGCATCATCCTCGACCCCACGCTCGAGCTCGACGGAAAGGTCGTCCTGCGCGAGGGGACGCCGCTCTTCGATTAGGCGGGGCGTTCGGGCGGGTGGGGTCGAGCCCCTCCGCCGCGTGTTACGGGGCTAGCGCCCGCCTTCTTCCCTGTTCCCCCTGCCCGCGTCCCCTGCCAGCCTGGCGATCAACGGGGCGTCGGCCGGCGGCGTCGCGAGCGTGGCCAGCTCGTGAGGCCTGAACCACCCGATCTCCTGCCCTTCCCGCCCGTGTGGAGATCCTCCCTCGATGCGGGCGCGGTAGAAGAGCAGGAGCACGTCGCGCTCCATGTCGCGGTGGAAGGCGAAGGTGAGCGGCTCCTCCACCGCGAGCTCGACGCCGAGCTCCTCGGCGAGCTCGCGGCGGAGCGCTTCCTCCGGCGTCTCACCCTGCTCGACGGCCCCCCCGGGGAACTCCCAGAGCCCGCCGAGGTGCGCACCGGGGAGGCGGCGAGCGAGCAGAAAGCGGCCGTCATCACTCTGGACGACGGCCGCCACCACGACTCGTGCGGTTCGCTTACGGTTTCTTGGGAGCATCCGGTGTCGGCGTGGCGGCCGGGCTGCCCTGCTTCGCCGGCCCGGCCGGGGCCCTCGGCGCGGCCTGACCGGCCGGCACGGGCTGTGCGGGCGGCTCGAGGGCGGGCTTGATCGCCGGGTCGAGCACCTCGATCTTCGCCTTCGCACGCCGGTCCGCGATTACGCCCCGGAGGGACTCATCGAGCTTCTTACTCTTGAGGTAGGAGGTGAGGTTCTCCTTGACCTCGTCGTAGCTGGTCGTGCCCGCCGGGCGGCGGTCTTCCACCCTGAAGACGAAGTAGCCGTACTGGGTCTTCAGGACCCCCGAGGTCTCCCCGGTCTTGAGGGCCCACACGGGCGCCTCCAGCTCCTTGAACAGGAGACCCTGGCGCACCCAGCCGACCTCCCCTCCCTTGCTCTTGCTGGGGTCATCGGAGACCTCGGTTGCGACCTTGGAGAACTCTTCGCCGCCGGTGACGCGCTTGTGCGCCGCCTCGGCCTTCGTCTTGGCGGCATCCTGTGCGGCCTGGGGGGCTGTCGAGGGGACCTGCACGAACATCATCCGCACCTTGAGCTGCTCGGTGTGCTGGAAGTCTTTGGGGTGCTGGTCGTAGTATCCCCGCACCTCCTGATCCGTGGCCGTCGTCTGCGTGGCCAAGACCTTCTGCACGTAGGTCTGGATCGTAAGCTGCTCGGTCGCGATCCTGACGAGATCCTGCTCGGTGAGGCCGGCCTGGGCGAGCGCCTTGGCCATACCCTCGGCACCGCCGAGCTGCTTGCGCTGCTCGTCGATGCTCGCGGCCACAGCCTTGGGATCGACCGTCACCTTCGCCTCGCGCGCGGCCTCGAGGAGCAGAAGCTTGCCGATGAGCTGGTCGATGCCGTGCCGGACCAGGATGTCCTGAGTGGGCTGGAGGCCCTGCTGCGCCATCTGGCCGCCCACCGCCCTCTCCGCCATCGTGAGATCGACATCGGTCACCTCGACGCCGTTGACCCGCAGCACGGGCTTTGCGGCAAACGCCGCGGACGCCAAGAGGACACCGAGTGATGCGACGAATCGAATGCAACGCATGGGCTCTCCCTCGCTCCGCGCAGGGCGGAGCCGCTGAACCTTAGGCGCGGGCCGCGGAATTGTCAACTTGCGAACCGTTCTCTGTTTACGGTTCGCCGCCGTGCTCGCCCCTTTTGGCCGTATCCCAGAGGGCGTCGAGCTCGGCCAGGGTGAGCGAGCCTAGCTCGACGCCGCGGGCGCGGGCCTGCTCCTCCATGGACGCAAAGCGCCGGATGAACTTCTCGTTGGCGCCCTGCAGGGCGGCCTCGGGATCGATACTGAGCTGACGCGCCAGGTTGGCGAGGACGAACAGGACGTCGCCGAGCTCCTCCCGGACCCCCTCGCGCGGGCGGGCGGCCGGATCGGGTCCGAGCTCGGCTGCGAGCTCCTTGACCTCCTCCTGGAGCTTGGCCATCACGTCGCTGGCGCGCTCCCAATCGAACCCGAGGGCGGCCGCCTTCTCCGTGATCCGGAGGGCCTTGAGCAGTGCCGGAAGCTGGCGGGGCACACCGGCGAGAGCACCCCTGGCCTGGTGCTCCCTCGACTTGAGCGCCTCCCAGTTGCGCACCACCTCGCCTGCCCCCGACACCTCCACGTCACCGAACACGTGAGGGTGGCGGTACACCATCTTCGCGTGAATCCGCCAGCAGACCTCCTCGATGTCGAACCAGCCCTGCTCGTGGGCGATCTGGGCGGCGAAGACGATCTGGAACAGCAGGTCTCCCAGCTCGCCGGCGAGTTCAGACGGGTCCTCGTCAGAGACCGCATCCACGACCTCGTACGCCTCCTCGATGATGTAGGTCTTGAGGCTCTCCAGCGTCTGCTCGCGGTCCCATGGGCACCCGTCGGGGGCCCTCAGGCGCGCAGACAGCGCCCTCAAAGCGTCGAAGGGATGGTCCTCGCCCATGGCGGCGCAGTATAGCGCCCGAGCCTCGCTTGTGAGGGTGCCCGCTTGTTCAATCGGCCGGGAATGCGTAACATACCAGGAGGGTAGCGGCCTGGAGGGTGCGGTGGCCGAGGACAGGAAGAGTGAGAAGGTTCGAGTCGTCGACCGCCGGTGGTTCACGGCCGAGGGCGACGTCAAGGACCCAGCGCTCCTGGACGTGCCCGTTCCGACGCCCGCGTCTGCCGAAAGCGCACCCGTTCGGGAGGCGGCGCCGGAAGAGGCGCGGCCTGGCGGTCCAGACGAGCTCCCCTCCAAAGTCGGTTTTCTGGATTTGGTGGACTTCCTGGCTCAACAGGCAGCGGCTCTTCTTTCCGGGCAGGTCCCGGGGCGCGGCCGCGACCCCGAGACGGCCCGGTTTTTCATCGATTTGCTCGCGGTCGTACAGGAGAAAACCGCCGGGCGACTTGCCCCCGAGGAGACCCGCTATCTTGACGACGTCCTCTTCCAACTGCGCTCGCTCTTCGTGGCTGCGACGCGCTAGCGCGCTCGCGCTGGTCGTGCTGCCCGCCGCGGCGCTTGCCGCCGCGCCGGCGCCCCAGCGTGCCCGCAGTGGCGACATCGAGCAGGCGTGGTTCCGGCTCACCCAGAGCCTCGAGAAGTTCACCGCCGACACGCTCAAGGAGCGCACCGAGGAGCTGCTCCAGGTCGCAGCCAAGGCCGAGATCCAGCGTCTCACTCCCCAGGCGCTCGCCCTGGTCGCGCAGTCCAGGGCGGAAACGCCCTCCCGTGCCGAGGCGATCCTCACACAGGCGAGCCGGTTGGACCCCGAGAGCCCAGAAGTCTGGTTTTCGATGGCCGACGTCCGTCTCGGGCGGTTCAACTTCGGCTCCGGGCTTGCCGCCCTGTTTCGCGGGCTCCTTGCGCTCCTCGGCGATCCCAGGCTCAAGCCGTTGGTGGACGCGAGCGCCCTCCTGTCCGCCGTGGTCGGCCTCGCGATCGCCTTCGTGATCTGGGGCGTGCTCGTGATGCGGAGATCGGTCCCGCGACTGTGGCACGACCTCTCCGAGACCGGCGCCCAGTGGAGCCTGGGGGCCAACGGCGTGGTGCTCGGGCTCCTCATCATCGCCCTCCCGCTCTTCGCCGGCGGCGACCCGGCTTGGGTGGTGGTCTGGCTGTTCGCCCTGTGCTGGGCGTACCTGCCCCCCTTGCAAAAGGCGATCGGGGCGATCGGGCTGCTGCTGATCGCGGCCATGCCGACGCTTGTCGAGCTGGGGTTCCGGAACATCACCCACCCCCCCAACGCCATCCTGGAAGCGACCGCGATCCTGGCCGACCACCGCTATTCCCCCCAAATCTTCGAGGACCTTGAGTCGGTGCAGGATGTCTTCGTGACCGATCCCGAGTACCACCTTCTGGTGGGCGATCTCAACCGCCAGTTCGGCCAGCTGGATGCGGCCGGCATGGCTTACCGCGAAGGACTGCGCATCGCGCCCCGCCACGCCGCGCTTTCGGAGGCGCTTGGGACGGTGCACTACCTCGAGGGCGACTACAACGCGGCGCTGCAAGGCCTTCAGACCGCCAACGAGACGGGCTACGATCCGGTGGTCGCGAACTACAACCTCTATCTCGCGTACGCACAGACCTACCACTTCAAGGAGAGCGAGGAGGCCATGGCCGCGGCGCGGCAGGCCAACGAGCACCGCCTGACGGCGCTGACCCGCGGGCGCCAGCATGACATCGTCCTCGTCCCGGTGACGAAAACCCAGGCGCTCTCGATCCTGAAGCGGGTGGACTCGCTCGTTCTCCTCAACCGCGGCCTCACGCCACCGCCCCTCGTCCGGGAGCGGACCTTCATGCAGCCGCTGTCGATCGGCGGCGCGCTCGCCCTTCTCGTGGCACTGGCGCACTTCCTCATCCGCCAGCGCACCGGCGGCTTCGCCTCCGCGTGCCTGAAGTGCGGGCGCACCTTCTGCCGCAAGTGCAAGCTCTCGCACGAGAGCCAGAGCTACTGCACGCAGTGCATCAACATCTTCCTCAAGAAGGACATGGTCGGCATCGACGCACAGGTTGCCAAGCGCCACCAGCTCGCCCGCCGCCAGTTCTGGCTCCACGTGGAGCGCCGGACGAGCGATCTCGTCCTGCCGGGTCTCGGGGTGGCCCTGGGCGGGAAACCGGTCCTGGGCGGCATTCTGGCCATCGTGGCGCTGGTGTGCTCGACGCTGGCGCTGCTCTGGCTGCCGCACTTCGTGTCTCCGGCACTCATGGCGACGTCGCTCTGGCCCCTCCAGGCGCTCTTCGGTTCGCTCTGGCTGGCGGCTGCGGTCCTTGCACAGCTGCTGCCGGCGGAATGGAGATAGCCTTGGCCCTCGAAGGAACCCTCCGCGACTTCTCCCTCTCCGACATCTTCCAGCTCATCGGGCTGCAGCGGAAGACGGGGGTCCTGACCCTTCGCGGCGCGGAGGACGTGGTCACCATTTCCTTCCTCGACGGCAAGGTCGTCGGGGCCGACTCCCTCAACAAGCGCCTCGAGGACCGCCTGGGACAGGTGCTGCTGAAGACCGGGACCGTCACCAAGTCAGAGCTGGACGCGGCGCTCAAGACCCAGATGGAAACGCTCGAGCGCCTCGGGCGAATCCTCCTCGAGCGCACCGTGATCTCCAAAGAGGAGCTGCGCAGGGCAGCCGAACAGCAGATCCTGCAGATCATCTACCGGGTGTTCCGCTGGCAGGACGGCGACTACCACTTCTCGCAGGAGACCAGCGTCGACTACGACGCCGAGCTCATCTCGCCGATGGGGTCCGAGAGCATCCTCATGGAAGGCGCCCGGATGCTGGACGAGTGGCCGATCATCGAGAAGCGCATCACGCACCGGGGCGTGGTCTTCGTCTCCACCAAGGAGGCGCAGCAGGCGGAAGTGACGCTCGAGTCGGAGTCGGAGGACCTCGAGCCGCTCGACGCGGACAGGGTCAAGCCGCTCTTCGCCGCCCCCACGCCTGGGAGGGTGAAGATCAACCCGATCGAGCGCGACATCCTCGTGCTGGTGGACGGCGTCAACGCCGTGGACGACATCGTCCGCAAGAGCCCGCATGGCGAGTTCGACAGCTGCAAGGCGCTTTACACCCTGCTCACCCGCTCGCTGATCCGCCAGGCCACGAAGGACGAGATCGCCCAGGCCGCGCAGAAGGCCGCGGCCCCGGTGGCGACCGCTGCGACGTGGTACCGGCGGTTCCCGTGGCTCGCCATCGTCCTTCTCCCCCTCCTCGCGCTCAGTGTCTTCCTCGCCCCCCGCAACCCCGCCAACCCGCTCCTCGGACCGGGTCCAAAGCTGCTCCCGCGCATCACGACAGCCTCGTCATGGGCGCGCATGGAGGGGATCTGGCACACACTCGAGGGCCGGGCCCTCCTCCTCGGCAGCTTCCCAGACAACCTCCCGGAGCTCGCGCGCGAGCGCCTGATCGCCCCGAACCGGCTCCAGGATCCCTGGGGCCGCCCGTACCGCTACGTGCTTCGCGAGCAGTCGGTGCTGCTGGCCGGCAACAACGCCAAGGGGACTCCCGACTCCAACTTGTTGTTCTCACAGCGCTTGGCAATGGAGGCGGACGACAGGGCGGCGGGTCCAGGGGCGATCCTCGTTACACCTTGACAATAACCGACTCAGGTCCTATCATTCCTTTGTGCAGTTGACCTGAGGAGGATTGCATCAATGTCAAGGATCATAGGAATCGACCTGGGAACCACCAACTCGGTCGTCGCCGTCATGGAAGCTGGCAAGCCGGTCGTCATCGCCAACCAGGAGGGGAGCCGTACCACCCCGTCGGTGGTGGCGTTCGGTAAGAACGGTGAGCGCCCCGTCGGGCAGGTTGCCAAGCGCCAGGCGATCACCAACCCGGACAAGACCGTGTTCTCGATCAAACGCTTCATGGGCCGGCGCTACGAGGAGGTGACTCAGGAGATCAAGATGTTTCCCTTCCACGTCGTGCGCGGTGAAAACGACACCGCCCGGGTGGACGTGGACGGCAAGCACTATTCCCCGCCCGAGATCTCCGCGATGATCTTACAGAAGCTCAAGGCCGCAGCGGAGGACTACCTGGGCGGCAAGGTCGAGAAGGCGGTCATCACCGTCCCGGCCTACTTCAACGACGCCCAGCGCCAGGCCACCAAGGACGCCGGCCAGATCGCCGGCCTCGAGGTCGTGCGGCTGGTCAACGAGCCGACGGCCGCTGCGCTCGCCTACGGGCTGGACAAGAAGAAGAACGAGACGATCGCGGTCTACGACTTCGGCGGCGGCACCTTCGACATCTCGATCCTGGAGGTGGGCGAGGGCGTCGTGGAGGTCAAGTCCACCAACGGCGACACCCACCTGGGCGGCGACGACCTCGACCAGCGCCTGATCGAGTGGCTGGTGGAGGAGTTCCGCCGCGACCAGGGGATCGACCTGTCCAAGGACCGCATGGCGCTCCAGCGGCTCAAGGAAGCCGCCGAGAAGGCCAAGTGCGAGCTGTCCACGACCCAGGAGAGCGAGATCAACCTCCCGTTCATCACGGCCGACGCCTCCGGGCCCAAGCACCTCAACATGAAGCTCACCCGCGCCAAGTTCGAGCAGCTCGTCGAGGACATCATCCAGCGCACGTTCGGCCCATGCAAGCAGGCCCTCAAGGACGCTGGCCTCGAGCCGAAGGACGTGGACGAGGTGGTGCTGGTCGGCGGTTCCACCCGCATCCCGCGCGTCCAGCGCCTCGTGCAGGAGCTGTTCGGCAAGGAACCCCACAAGGGCGTCAACCCCGACGAGGTGGTGGCGGTGGGCGCGGCCATCCAGGCCGGCGTGCTCGGCGGTGAGGTCAGGGACCTGCTGCTGCTCGACGTGACGCCGCTCTCGCTCGGCGTGGAGACCCTCGGCTCCGTGACCGACGTGGTGATCCCGCGCAACACGACGATCCCCACCCGCAAGTCCAAGGTGTACTCGACCGCCGACGACAGCCAGACGCAGGTCGAGATCCACGTGCTGCAGGGCGAGCGCCCGATGGCGCATGACAACCGCACGCTGGGGCGTTTCCACCTTATCGGGATCCCGCCGGCACCACGCGGCATCCCCCAGATCGAGGTGACGTTCGACATCGACGCCAACGGCATCCTGCACGTCTCCGCCAAGGACCTGGGCACCGGTAAGGAGCAGAATATCCAGATCACGGCGTCCTCGGGCCTGAAGGAGGACGAGGTCCAGAAGATGGTGGGCGAGGCCGAGCAGCACGCTGACGAGGACCGCAGGCGACGCGAGGAGATCGAGTCCCGCAACCGCCTCGACTCGCTGATCTACTCGACCGAGAAGCTGATCAAGGAGAACCAGGAAAAGCTTCCCGAGGCCCAGAAGAAGGAGTTCGAAGCTGCGATCGCCGACGCCAAAAAGGCCCTCGAGGAGGGCAAGAAGGACGCCATGGACGCGGCCTACGAGAGGCTGACCAAGGCTTCTCACCGCCTCGCGGAGGAGATCTACCGCGGTGCGGCAGGAGCGGCCTCCCCCGGAGGCGCTGCCCCGGGCGGGCCGACTCCGCCGCCGGCGGGCGAAGGCGAGGTCATGGACGCGGAGTACGTGGACGTGGAGTCCAAGCCCGCGAGTTGACCCCGCCGCGGGAGGCGGCCCTCGCTGGGCCACTGGGGCACGGGACGGAGGACGGCATGGGCGACCTCGACTGGCGCGTCGTTCGTGAGCTGATGGCGGTTGGTGAGCGCCTGCGCGAGGTGGTCGAGCGGGCACTCCTCCCCTCCTCGGCGGTCGCCGTGGCACGCCCCGTGGCGTTCGAGCCCCCGATCGACGTCTGGGAGAACGACACCGAGGTGATCGTCGAGGCCGAGCTCCCGGGCTCGCGCAGCGCCGACATCGACCTGCACATCGAGGGCAACTCGCTGGTGCTCACGGGCGAGCTGCCCGAGAGCCGGGAGCCGCGCGGCGCGTACCTGCGCATCGAACGGCCTCGTGGACGCTTTCACCGCGTGGTCACGCTCCCCGTGGACGTCGCCGGCTCGCCCAGAGCCGCCCTGCGGGGCGGGGTCCTGCAGGTGAGGCTGCCCAAGGCGGGCAGCTCGAGGCGCAGGGTCAGCATGGTCAGGGAGGGAGCGTGAGCGAAGTCAAGAAGCGATACCACATGATCAGCTGGGTCGCGGAGTACTACGAGATCCACCCGCAGACCCTGCGCCTGTACGAGCGCGAAGGGCTCATCCGCCCCACCCGCAGCGTAGGCAACACCCGCCTCTTCGACGAGGAGACCTGCAAGCGACTCGAGTTCGTCCTGACCCTCACACGCGATCTTGGGGTAAACTTGGCCGGGGTGGAGGTCATCCTCAACATGAAGGACCAGATCGACACCCTTCAGGCCGAGGTTGAGAGCCTGATGACTCAGGTGGAGCGGCACGCCGCACGCCGCGGCTCGGTTTCACGCGAGCACGCACTCGCCCTGCGGCCCCGCGAAGGGCTCGTCCCCAACGAGGGCGAATGAGCCGTGACGACCGCCAGCACGACCCGGAAGCCGCTCTCCTCCGGCGGTACCTCCAGGAGATTGGGCGCTTCAAGCAGCTCACCCCCGACGAGGAGAAGGGGCTGGGAAAGCGGGTCCAGCAGGGAGATGCCGAGGCCCTCCGGCATCTGGTGGAAGCCAACCTGAGGTTCGTCGTCGCGTACGCCAAGCGGTTCCGGCACTCGCGCGTATCGCTCCTAGACCTCATCAACGAGGGCAACATCGGCCTCATCCAGGCCGCGAAGAAGTTCGACCCCGACAAGAACGTCAAGTTCATCACGTACGCGGTGTGGTGGATCCGCCAGGCGATCCTGCACGCCCTCTCGGAGCACGGCGCCACCTTCCGCCTGCCCCAGAAGCAGGCCAACGTGCTGTATCGCCTGGAGCGCTCCCGTCAGGCGCTCGGCCGCGAGCTCGAGCGGCCCCCCAGTGAGCAGGAACTGGCCGACGAGCTCGGCATGGAGCCCGATGAGGTGCGCCTGCTGCTCTCCTCCAACCAGAACATCCTGTCGCTCAACGAGCCGGTGGACGAGGAGGGCGAGGCCGAGTTCGGCGACCTCCTGGAGCAGTACGTGGTCCCGGGAACTGACGAGGAGATGCTGCGCCAGTCGTTCTCGGAGACGCTGCGGGAGGCGATGGAGAAGCTGTCGGAAAAGGAGCGCCAGATCCTCTCGATGCGCTTCGGCCTCGGCGACGACAACCCTCGCACCTTGCGCGAGATCGGCGATGCGCTGGGTATCTCCCGCGAGCGTGTCCGGCAGATCGAGAACCAGGCGCTCGCCAAGCTGCGCCGCGGCGCGGAGTCTCGCGCCCTGGCTGGGTACCTCAACTAACAGGGCACAGGGCACAGCCAAGGCAGGCCGTGCCCCCAGAGGCGCATTCCCGGATTTGTCTGTCTGTGGCCTTCCCTGTGCCCGACACCCTTGCGCGCTGTGCCCTATTTCTGTCTCAGGTTGCCGGGGAGCTCCTCGACCGCCAGCCGCAGCGCCCGCGCGATCTCCTCGGGCCCGGCGACCTTGAGCAGGTTGGCCACGGTGGTGCGGTTGCGGCAGATCCACGAGAGCCTGGCCAGCCAGCGGAGGTGGGCCATGTCCTTGCGCAGGGCCAGTAGGAAGAAGAGGTTGGTCGGCCGCTCGTCCGGCGACCCGAACGCCACGCCCTTGCTCGACCGGGCCAGGAAGAGGAACTGCTTGGGGAACTTCTCGGCGGCGCGGTGGCGGGCGTGCAGGAACGCCACGCCGTTAGGCATCGCCGTGGGCACCATCCGCTCTCTCTCCGTCAGCGCGGTCTCCAGCCACTTGGCGTCGCTCACGAGCCCCCGCTGGGCGACCTGTTTGACCACCTCCGAAATGACGCCCTCGCGGGTCGTGGCCTTTAGCTCGGGGATGACGTGTGTCGATTGGAAGAGCTCCGAGAGTGCAGGGTCCGCAGCCTCTGCAACGGCCGGTTTGTCGTGTTCGTCCACCCCGACCCCCTTTCCTGCATACGCCGCTCCCGTCATTCTAGCCCACCTTGCGAAAGGAGGCGCAAGCACTCGACCCGGCCCGGCCCCCGGCCTCACCACCTCCGGCTAGCCGCCCGAAGCCCTCTTGCCGAACAGCGGCTCGAGCTGCTCGGGGCCCGGGGGAGGCGTGAGCAGGCTCACGATCACCAGCGCCCCGATGGAGATCAGCGCCGCCGGGTAGATGCTCGGGATCCCCCACGGGTCGCCGCCGAACACCTGCGAGCCTGCCTGTCCCGGCGCTGCCTGCATCACTGAAGGCGCGATGCGCGGCAGGATGAGCTCGAAGAAGATCGTCGCGAGAGCGCCGCCGACGATCGAGGCCAGGCCGCCCTGGCGCGTCGCCCTCTTCCACGTCAGCGCCGCGAACAGCGCCGGCGTGACCGCCACCCCGTACATCGTGTAGGCGAAGTACGCGTACTGGAGCACCGAGATCTGCAGCTTCAGGACCGTGGGGACGAAGACCATCCCGAAAGCGCACACGCCCAGGCCCGCGACAAACACCTTCTGCAAGGCCACCATCTTGGCGGGGTCCGCATCCGGCCGGATCATGCGCTGGTAGATGTCGCGCATGACGTTGGAGCTTGACGAGAGCAGGTAGTTCATGCCGGTGGAAAGCACGACTGCGCAGGCGGCGCCCAGCAGCAGCACGCCCACCGGGGCCGGCACCATGTGGCGCGCCGCGTTGAGCACGAGCGAGCGCGGGTCCCAGTGCAGCTGGTGCTCGAGGTTGTACGCGGAGGCGTAGACCGCGATGGCGATCACGATCGTCTCGACCACGATCGTGCCGACGATCCAGATGGCCACTGCCCGCTTGGCTTCCTTCGGGGAGCGGGCCGCGTAGAACTTCTGGTACATGGACTGCACGCCCATCAGCAGGAGAAGGGTCGAGAGGAAATACGCAAGCCCCTTGAGGGCCGGGTACTTGCCGAAGTCCGGCGAGAAGACCTCGAAGTTCCCCGGCGGAAGGACCTGGGCGGCGTGCGACCACCCTCCAGCGGCGAGCACCACGAACGGTACCGCCAGGCAGCACGCCAGCACGATGATGATGCCGTTGGGCAGGTCGGTGTGCGCCACGGCGACCATGCCGCCGATCGCCACGAAGAGGATCACGAACGCCGCGGCGATCGTCTGCCCGACCTCGAGCGAGACGCGCCCGTCGGTCGCGACGTTGAGGATGTAGCCGCCCGCTCGGAACTGGTACGAGACGATGGTCGTGAAGGCCACGATCAGCGCGAGGGCGCCGAAAAGGCGGGCGAACTTACCGTAGCGCACCTCCAGGATGTCCCCTACGGTGTATTGCCCGAACGTCCGAATTTTGGCGGCGACGAAGTAGATGATCGCGATGCCGAGGAAAGCGCCGGCCGGCTGCCAGATCGCGCTCCACCCCGCGTAGTAGGCGTACTCAGCACCCGCGATAAAGGTGCCGGAGCCGATCCACGTGCACACCAGCGTGAAGACCATGGTGGTCAGCGAGAGCTTGCGACCCGCCACCATGAAGTCGTCCTGCGTCTTGATCTGCCGCGAACGGTAGAGGTTGAAGCCCGTCAGCACCAACAGGTAGCCGAGAATCACCCACAGGTACCAGTTCATCTTTCCTCCGCCCCCCTATCCTTCCGGCGTCTCGTCTTCAGCGATCTCCAGCTGGTGCAGCTCACCGGCCTCGAGCAGCTCGCGGGCCTGCTGCTCGAACTCCTTCGGCACCACGATGGTCACGACCCCGAGGCCGTTCAGGGTGAGGCCGTACACGCGCCCAACCGCCTCGCCAACGAGCCCCGCCGGGATCCCGTTGGCGCGCAGCGCCGCAAGGATGGGCTCGGCGTTGATGGCGCCGTCCACCTTGAGCAGCTCGACCTGGTCCTCGGGCATGGCCGCCGGCCTCACAGCACGTCGATCAGGATCAGGTGCTTCTGCATCTCGCCCGCGACGTCCACCTTGCCGTTGGGCGTGATGAACACGTTGATCTCGGAGCGCGCCGCCATCTCCCCCGGGAGGTAGATGCCGGGCTCGATCGAGAAGCACACGCCAGGAACGAGCTGCCGGTCGTCGCGGGTCTCCAGGTTGTCGATGTTGACCCCGCTCCAGTGCACGTCCTCGCCGATGGAGTGGCCGGTGCGGTGCACGAAGAAGCGCCCGTAGCCGGCCTTCTCGACCACCGCCCGGCAGACGTCGTCCACTTCCCAGCCGAACACCGGCGTGCCGGTCGCGTAGCGGCTCTGGATGAACTCGAGCGCCGCGTTGCGCCCGTCGCGCACCGTGTTGAAGATCTCGATGTACTTCGGAGGCGGGTTCTTGCCGACGAACCCGCACCAGGTGATGTCGTAGAACACCGCCCCGGGGCGGTCCAGCTTGGCCCACAGGTCGATGAGCAGCGTGTCGCCCTTCTTGATCGGCCTCGCGTTCTCCTTGGTGGGCTCAAAGTGCGGGTCGGCGGGCTGCTCGTTGGTGCCCACGATCGGGTACTCGTTGGCGCAGGTGAGCCCCTCCTCGCCGAAGCGCTTCACGATGAACTGCTGCACGTCGTACTGGGTGAGGGAACGGCGGGCCCGGAGCTCGCTGCCGACCAGCGCGAACGCCTCGTCCCGGATGCGCTGCACCCGTTCTGCGGCCTCCAGGTGCGTGCGGTACGCCTCCTCGTCCAGGAGGGCCTGGAACGTCTGCACCAGGGAGGCAGAGGATACGATCTCGTACCCGAACGAGCGGATCAGCTCGATCGTCCCGCCGTCCACGATGGACACGTAGGGCACGTCGGCGTTGGGCGAGTACTGCATCGCCACCTTCTTCGCCTTGCCGAGGATGACCTGGAGCCCGGCGTGCAGCTCGCGCCAGGACAGGTAGACCTGCTTAGTCCCCGGCAGGGTGTCCAGCTTGGTGGACTCCACCGACGAAACCAGCCGGGCCGGCTCCCCGTGCGCCGGGATCCAGTAGAACCACCGGCGCGTGGTGAACTTCCCGAAGTCCAGGCCGAGGATGCCGCAGGCGATTGGATCGCGATTGCGGAAGTCGTAAAGCAGCCAGCCGTCGGCGCCGACCGCCTTCAACTCCCTCTGGATCCGTGCGATGTCGGGCATGACAACCTCCAGGCAGCCCGGTCAAGGTCGCACAGCCCCTCGCCCGGAGTCAATGGTGCCGGGCGCCGACGCGGCTAGTATACGTACCTCGGCTCGACCTTCACGACGACCTTGGCGACGTCCGCGAAGCGCCCCGCCACGGCATCGCGCAGCCGGTCGGCGATGACCGGCGCCTGACGGCTGTCCGCCTTCAGGTCGAAAATCACGTAGCAGGGACGCCGGCTCCCGACGATGCGGAGGTCGTGGAACCCCTCGGCGCTCGGGATGGCCGGGACGGTCTCGCGCAGGAACGAGCTCACCTCGGCGTAGTGGGGGTGCCGCCGGTTGACCGGATCCACGTCGACCACGGCCCAGCCGCCGAAGCACCTCGTGAGAGCGCTTTCGACCGCCTCCGCCACGTCGTGGGCGCGGGTCAGATCGATGTCCGACAAGATCTCGATGTGCAGGGAGCTTACGTGGTGTATCCTTCCGCGGTTCCGTCCGGGGCTGCCCGCCCCGGGGCGGGCCTGGAGCCCACGTGAGCCAGACAAGCGTCCTGGACATGATCGGAAACACCCCGCTCATCCCGCTGCACCGTATCGCGGCGCCCGGCATGGCGACGATCCTCATGAAGATGGAGGCGTGGAACCCCTCAGGATCGCTGAAGGACCGCATCGTCAAGTACATCATCGAGGAGGCGGAGCAGGCGGGCACGCTGAAGAAGCACCACATCATCATCGACGCCTCCTCGGGCAACACCGGCATCGCGATCGGCATGGTCGCCACGCTCAAGGGCTACCGCTCGCGGATCTACATGCCGGAGACGAAGTCCGTCGAGCGCCGCAAGATCATGAAGATCTGGGGGACCGAGGTCGTCCTCACCTCGGGGGCCGACCAGAACTCCCACATCTGGGAAGCCGAGAAGGCAGCCAAGGACACCGATACTTACTTCTACCTCAACCAGAACGGCAACGAGGGGAACGTGCTGTCGCACTACTACGGGACGGGCGGTGAGCTGTTCACGCAGACCGGCGGGCGGATCGACTGCTTCGTGGCCGGCGCGGGCACCGGCGGCACCCTGGTGGGGGTGGCGAGGTACCTGCGGGACAAGGGGTGCGCGGCCAGTATCGTCGCGATCGAGCCGGACAACCCGAAGTCGAAGATCGAGGGCCTGCTACACTTCGACGGCAGCTTCGTGCCCGGGATCTGGGACCCTTCGCTCATCACCGAGCAGCGCCGCGTCGGCGACGGGACGGCGTTCGAGACCGCCCGGCGCCTGGCACGCGAGGAGGGGATCTTCTGCGGGCCGTCCACCGGGGCGATCCTCTCGGTGGCGATCGAGAAGGCCAGGGAGCTCGGCGGGGGGAAAATCGTGGTGACGGTTGCCTGCGACCGCGGCGAGCGCTACCTTTCCACCAAGCTGGTGCCTGAATAGTCCGGGGTTCCGAGACTCCCGACAAGTTAAGGAATCCGGAAACAATCCGGATTGCGTTCCCGCTGCCTCCGAGCCCGGCCGCCTCTCGCGCAGGTGAGCTAGCTCTTGCGTAATTTGATCGAGCAGCCGATCGCCTTGGACTCGGCCACCGCGGGCTTGGATCCGGCAGCAACTGCATCCAGCGCGTCGCGCAGGTAGCGCTTGGTGACTTTCGCGGCGTCCTCGGCGTTGTCGTCGATCGCGCCGTGGTAAACGAGCACCCCGGTCGAGTCGAACAGGAACGCCTCAGGGGTCCTGGTGGCGCCGAAGCCACGCGCCACCCCCGAGGTCGAGTCAACCACGTACGGGAACTGGAACCCCCTCGCCTTGGCCCGCTCCTGCATCCCCTCAAAGGAGTCCTCGGGGTAGGCCGTGGGGTCGTTGGGGTTCACCACAATCACGCCGATGCCCTTGGTCTTGCAGGCGTTGCCGAGCTCGGCGATCCGCTGCTCCCACGCCTTCACCCACGGGCAGTGGTTGCACGAGAAGATCACGAGCGTGCCCTTGGCACCCGCAACCTCCTTGATCGTCAGCTCACGCCCGTCCACGTTCTTCATCTTCACGTCGGCAGCCGGAGCACGGTCGCCGATCGTGAGGGCCAGGGCGAGCTGCGAGCCGGCTGCGAGCCCCACGATTGCGAAAGCTGCTGCCAAGGTTCTGATTCTCATCTCTGTTCTCCTCTCGGGCTCAGCTGCCGCCCAGCAGCGGCCTGACCCTTCCGACCAGTTCCTCGTACGACGCCTTCCCCTCCCAGAACGCGACCTTGCGCCCCTGGCGGTCGAAGAGCAGGGTGGCGGGAAGCGCGCCCGTCCATCGGGAGTCCAGCCCATCGATGAACTCCTGGTCGCCCTGCGCCTTGGCAAACGTCGGGGAAACCACGCCCTGGCTCGCGAGGAACGCCGCCGCCGCCGGGCGCCGGCTCGCGAAGTCGGCCGAGACCAGGATCAGCCTGAACCCCTGACCCTCGAGATCCCTCTGCAGCCTCACCAGGGCGGGCAGGTCCTCCCGGCACGGCGCGCACCAGGTGGCCCAGACGTTCACCAGGACGACGCGTCCCAGCGAGCCCTGGACCTCGCGGAGCACGTCCGCGGCGGTGGCCGGCGTGAGCGCGGGCGCCGCCGCAGGTGCAGGCGCGTGGCGCCCGCACGCGAGGGCGACCAGGATGACGATCCCACCCGCGATGGCCGAAGCGCCCCTTGTACCACGCCGAGGTTTGGATTTTCCCACTCCTGCCCCCCGAAAAACGCAAATGCAGACCGTGCACGTGAGATTCCCCCGGGCGCGCGCCGTGGCGTCCGTTCTACTCCGGGAATCGCCGGATCAGGTTGAAGCCGAGGCGCACGTCGGAGGCCTTGAACCCGCCCGGGATGTCCGATCCGGTGATCAGATCCGTGACGGTGGCGCGGGAGTTCCCGAAGTAGATCAGGAACGCGTGGCCTCGGAGCCGCTTGTTGAAGCCGACCGACCAGGCAACCGAGGAGCCGGGCGTGTCGCGGTTGGCCGGCGTCGCCTCGGCCACGATGTCCCACCCGTGGGGAAAGTGCAACGAGGCCCCGAGGCCGACGTTGAAGGCGTTGCGCAGGGTCGGCGTGTCGGACACGTAGGTGGGTACAAGGAACAGGTCCACCGCATGGGCCGGGTGCCACGCCACCACGAGCTGCCCGAACCCCGACCAGCGCTTCTGCACGCCGGTGGCCGCCCGGTAGTCCGTGCCGGCGCGCACCGCGAGCCCCACCGGCGACGCGCTCCCCTGCCGGAGCGCCGTCCACTTCCCCGACAGTTCGTACTCTTTGAGAAAGGAGGAACGGTAGATCTGGGCCTCCAGGCCGTGGCCGAAGCCCATGCCGAGACCGATCCCGATGTCCGCCGCCGAGTCGAGGCCCCCGAGGTTGCCAGCGCCCGCGTCACCGATCGTCTGGCTGAACCGATGGGTGAAGATCAACTGCAGGGTGGCCGGTGGCAGGGCCAGGTGGGTCGGCAGGTTGATCAGGCGCTCGCCGAGCTCGGGCTCGGGAACCGCCTGCGAGTGCGCGACAGCCGCGAAAAGGATGCACAGCGCCGCGAGCCAGCGGACCCTCGCATTCATGTCCCCTCCTCAGCCGTTCGGTGCCCCCCGCCGCACCCAGTCGATGACCAGCTGCCTCTGGGCTGTCGTGATGCTACCGACCAGAGGCATCTGCGAGCCCACGATGTCCGGGTCCCCGCGGATCTTCTTCACCATGTAAGAGCGATCGGGATCCCCCGGCTCGATGCGGTGAAGGTCTCCGCGTTCGGTCGAGGTGACACCTACGATGTTGCCGTAGGACACGCCGGCAGAGAGGTTCATCCCCGCGGTTGGGGCGCTGCCCGCATGGCACCCCGACAGCGCGCACGAAACGGTGAAGACCTCGGACTGCACGCGGGTGAACGTGGCGTCCGGCGACGGCGGGCCCCCGCCCGGCTCGAGCGGCAGGGTCTTCCTGTCGCCGCATCCCGCGGCAGCGAGGGCGACGGCGAGCAGCGCGATCGAGGTTCCGCGTCGCATGGTCAGTTGTTGGGCGCCCCGGCGAGGATCCAGTCGTGGATCAGCTGGATCTGCGCATCACTGAGGAACGGCCCGCCGAACGGCATGCGCGCCCCGGCAATGCCTGGGGCCCCGAGCACCTTCTGGTACAGGTAGCTGTTGGCCGGATCACCGGGCTTCACCCGCATCACTGCCGGCTTCTCCGAGGAGTTCACGTTGACAATGCTCGCATACGCGTTGCCCGCCCGCAAGTCCATGCCCTGGTTCGGGGGGTGGCAGACCGAGCAGATCGGCGTGAAGATCTGCGCCTGGATCGAGGAAAAGGTGGCGGCCGAGGCCGCGGTCACCGTCACGGTGCGCTGGTCCGCGGCGCTCGTCAGCCCCTGGGAGTTGGTCACGGTGAAGTTGACCGTGTAGGTCCCTGCGGTGGCGAAGGTGTGCGTCACCGATAACCCGTCCGCGCTCACGCCGTCGCCGAAGTCCCAGTGCCCCGTGAGGGTGAGGCCGGCAGGGTCGCTCCCCGTGCCGACGAAGCTCACCGCCTGCCCGGTTGCGACCGTCACGCTGCCGCTCGGGTTGGTGATCGTCGCGGTCGGGGGCGCGGCGGGCGCGCGGGTGAGGGCGGCGGGCACCGGCGTGGCTTCCTGCTGCAGCGCGTCGTCGTTGACGTTGTCCACCACCGTGGAGAAGAAGAAGATCGGCTTCGACGCCGTGAACGTCACGTAGAAGTTCGCCAGCGCCTGCTGGTCGGCGGGGATGCCCGGGATCGTCTGGTAGAACGCCCCCTGGTCGTTGGCCCAGGGCGCGATGGTCGCCGTGCCCGGCTGGCCCACCAGCGTCCCGTCGGGCTTACGGACGTTGAACGTGACCTGGACCTCGGAGGGGTTCGGGTTGAAGTAGCCGATGTTGGTGCGGTAGTCGAGGTGGTCCGACTTGGGCCGTTGCGAGTTGAACACGAGGGCCCCGGAGGTCAGGGCACCATCCATCGTGAGCGCGTCGTAACCGAGGCCGAATGTGCCGGAGCCGGCGGCGCGCTGGTCGTTGTAGTTGTGGGTCACGGCACGCAGAGGGAACGCCGAGAGCAGGCGCACGGCCCCACGGTCGCTGGCGCCGAACAGCACGTTCACGGCGTCGTCCAGCACGGCCTCGCCGTTCGGCGCGATGGAGACCGTCGCCACGGTCGTCGGCCCGCTCGCGCCGCCCGACCCCTTCGGGTACCACTCGGTGTACACGGTTGCGGGCTCGTCGGTCAGGCTCAGGATTCGGAAGTCGGTCTTGAAGAAGCTCGTTCCCAGCCCGGGGTTGCGGGCGACCACCGGGAAGTAGAGGTCGGTTTCGGTGGACCCGAGCTGGCCGCGCAGAGCTCCGGACGGGAAGGAGGCGGTGTGCACGTTGAAGTAGAAGGCCTCGGGGTGGGCGACGATCTGGGCCAGGGTGCCGGCGTCCGCGACGACGCTCCCGGTTGCCACCCCGTCCGTGAACGTCGGCGAGAACCCGATGACGACCGGCCCGCTCACGCCGGCCGGGTCGCTGTGGATGTGGGCGGCCGTCGGCGTGGCGATTCCCTTGACCCAGAGGTAGTAGTAGACGCTGGTCCCGTCGAGCACCGCCGCCGCGTACCCGCTTCCGCCCGGGTCCCCGCCCGTCGGCTCACGTGAGCCAATCAGCGTGGAGGCATACGCGATCTTGCTCGGCCCGTCGCCCAGCAGCTGCCCGCGAGCCGCACCCGCCGGGAACGCCGCGTTGTGGACGTTGACGTAGTAGGCGTTCGGCTGCTGCAGGATCGCCTGGATCGTCGACGCGTCGGAGGTCACCGTGCCCACCGCAACGTAGACCCCCGGTGCCGGGCTCGTGAACGAGGGGGACAGCCCCACCAGCACGGCGCCGCTCTGGCCCGAGAGCCCGGTGTGAATGTGCGCCGCGGTCGGCGTGCCGATGCCCTTCACCCACAGGAAGTACCTGACGGACGTCCCGTCGAAGGTGATCACGGCGAGGCCCTGGCCGGCAGGATCTCCCCCGCCCGCCGTCTCACGTCCGCCCTGCAGCGTTGCGTTGAAGGTCTGCCCAGCCGCCGCCGAGGCGACCAGCGCCAGAGCCGGAAGAATGCGCGCGATCCTCATGGTGTGCCCCCCGTGACCGTCCCGTGATGCTCGTGCGAGGTTGTGCGCCCCCGACTCTCGGGTCGCCCAGACGCATCTTAATCCGTCTACGCCTCTCCCCATGGCGAACCCGATGAAGCAAGGCTCATGCCAGATCGAATCTCAGTCCCGTCCGCGGCTCCGTCACCCGGCGCCCGTCCGGGAGGACGGCGTGCCGCCTCCAGGGGACAGCTCGGCCGGCCGGAGGGCCGCAGTGTATCCTTCCGCCCATGCGCACACGGTGGTTCTCGCTCGGGTCGGTCCTGCTGGCGGTGACGGTGGCGGGCGGGGCGTTCGGCGCCCACGCCCTGCGCGCGCGCCTGGACGCGTCCTCGCTCGCGCTCTGGGAGACGGCGGTGCGCTACCTCGCTCTCGGCGGCCTCGGCCTGCTCGCCCTCGGCCTCGCTGCGAGCGACCGGCCCGTGCGAGGGTGGACGGTGGCCGGGACGTGCCTGGCGGCTGGCGCCGTGCTCTTCAGCGGCACGGTCGCAGCCATGGCGCTCAGTGGCCCGCGCTGGCTGGGTATCGTGACCCCGGTGGGCGGGGTTCTCCTGATCACCGGGTTTCTCGTGCTCGCCGTCGTCGCCGCCCGCCAGAGGCGGTAGCCGCCTTCGGGCGCCGATCGCCCACCTGAACCGCGACTTCCTCAAGGCCTCGCTCCTGCACACCAGGCACGCCTCGGGCAAGGTCCAGGAGCAGGGGCCGGGCTCAGGCTAGGTTGAAGCTCTTCAGCGCCAGGTCGGCGATCGCCTCGCCGATGGAGAGGGACGCGGTGGCGGCCGGAGAGGGGGCGTTGAGCACATGCACCTGCCGCCGGGCCTCCACGATGCGGAAGTCGTCCACCAGCCTGCCGTCCCCGTCCAGCGCCTGCGCCCGCACCCCGGCGCCGCCCGGCACGAGGTCGCCGGCGGTGATCTCGGGCAGCAGCGCCTGCAGGGCCCGCACGAACGCCCTCTTGTTCCAGGAGCGCCAGAGCTCGCCGAGCCCCATCCTCCAGTAGCGGCCGGCCATGCGCCAGAAGCCGACGTAGGAGAAGGCGTCGAGGAGGTCGCGCGCTGAGAAGCTCCAACGGGTGTACCCCTCGCGCTTGAACGCCAGCACCGCGTTGGGGCCCGCCTCCACGCCGCCCGAGATCATGCGGGTGAAGTGCACGCCGAGGAAGGGGAACTCGGGGTCGGGCACCGGGTAGATCAGGTTGACGACCAGGTTCCTGCGCTCGAGCGCAAGCTCGAAGTACTCGCCGCGGAACGGTACGATGCGTACCCCCGGCTCCACGCCGGCCAGGCGCGCGACCCGGTCGCTGTGCAGGCCGGCGCAGTTGATGAGGGACCGGCAGCGTACCTCACCGGCGCCGGTCTCCAGGACCATCGCGCCGTTGTCGTGAACGATGCGGCGCACCGGAGCACCCAGCCTCACCTCGCCCCCGTTGCGCCGCACCTCCCCGGCGTAGGCCTCGGTCACCTGCACGTAGTCCACGATCCCGGTCTGCGGCACGAGGAGCCCCGCGATGCCGGCGGCGTGCGGCTCCACCTCCCGGATCTCCTCGGGTCGCAGCCGCCTCAGGCCCGTAAGACCGGTCGCTTCGCCGCGCCGCCTCAGCTCCTCCAGCACGGGGAGCTGCTCCTCGCGCGTGGCGACCACCACCTTGCCGCAGCGCTCGGCCGCGATGCCGTGCTCCGCGCAGAAGCGGTAGAGCGCGTCGCGCCCGGCGGTGCAGGTGCGGGCCTTGAGCGACCCCGGCTTGTAGTACAGCCCGGAGTGGATCACGCCGCTGTTGTTCCCCGTCTGGTGGGCCGCGAGGTGGTCTTCCTTCTCCAGCACCGCGAGGGAGACCCGCTGCCTGGACAGCACCGCCATCGCCGTGGCCATCCCCACGATCCCGCCGCCGATGACGGCGACGTCGACGCCGCGCTCATTCACCGCTGCCCTCCTGTCGGAAGATGACGTGCCCACTTCGCGGCACTTGGAAGCGCCGCCATGGCCGCGAGTCTAACAGGGCGGTGGTCGCTTGCCGGAGCGGAGACGGTGCCGGTGGCGTGCCACTACTCGGTAGACAGGAGGTCCCAGCCAGCGCAGCGGGGCAAGCTCCAGGACCGCGCCCAGCAGGTGCCAGCGCGGGAGCGCGCGCAGGACGGCGAGGGCGCCCTCGAAACCGCCCACCACCCGCCCTCCGGGCAGCCGCACGATCATCTCCCGGGCGAGCGTCTCGCGCTCCATGGGCAACCGGTCGGCCGCCGCCGGGTCCGCGGTGTCGCGGAAACAGAGCACACCCTCCACGTCGCGCCTCTCGGCCCATTCCCGCGAGGCCGTGCACAGTCGGCAGGCGCCGTCGTAGAAGACCTCTGTGGTCCGCCTCACCATGAGCACCCACCCGTGGAACACCTCGTGCCGCTGGCGGCTTCCTGGGAAAGCTGGACGCGGGTGCCGGCCGCGGGGGCCAGGCCAGGGGCTGCGCCTCAGCGGCGCCGTTCGGCGAGAGCGCTGATGATCTCCCTCGCCAGCACCTCCAGGGTGAACGGCTTCTGGAGGAAGTGCGTGCCCTCCTGCGACAGCCCCTGGCGCACCGCCTCGTCCTCCGCGTAGCCGGACATCACGATGACCTTCATCCTGGGCCACCGCTGCCGCAGGCGCTGGGCGACCTCGCCGCCGTGCATTCCGGGCAGCAAGAGGTCCGTGAGCAGGAGGTCGAACGAGGGCTCCGCCGGCAGCGTCTCCACCTCTTCGCCGCTGCTCACCGATGTGACCCGGTACCCGAGCATGGCGAGCATCTCGGCGAGCCCGTGGCGCGCCCCCTCCTCGTCCTCGACGAGCAGGATCCTCTCGCCGAGGCCCGCACCGGCTCTGACAGGGTGCAGGACGGCGTCCGGCGCCCCTTTCGGCTCGCTCGGGTGCTCGCCCGAGCGGGGGAGTACGACACGGAAGAGGGTCCCCTTCCCGACCCTGCTCTCCAGCTCGACGTGCCCGCCGTGTCCCGTGACGATCCCGTGAACGACCGAGAGGCCGAGGCCGGTCCCCTTCTCCACCCCCTTGGTCGTGAAGAACGGCTCGAAGATCCGCTCCTGGAGCTCGGTCGGGATCCCCAGGCCCGAGTCCTGAACCTCGAAGCACACGCTCGAGCCGTCCCGGGCCGCCGTGCGGAGCGAAAGCTCGCCGCCCTCCGGCATCGCGTCGGACGCGTTGACCACGAGGTTGACAAGCACCTGCTCGAGCTGGCTGCGGTCCGCGTAGACGGGCAGGGACACCGGCTCGAACTTGAGCTTGAGGCGGATGTTCTCGCGTACCAGACGCCGCAGCAGCGAGCTCGCCTCGCGCACCACCTCGTTGAGGTCCAGGCGATCGCGCTTCGTGACGCCCCGCCGCGAAAACAGCAGGAGCTGCCGGGTCAGCGAGGCGCCCCGCTTCACGTAGGACTCCAGCTCCGTGATCGCGGTTGCGCGCCTGGCGGGATCCTCGCCCAGCGCACGCAGCAGCTCGAGCGTGCTCATCAGCGCCTGCAGCAAGTTGTTGAAGTCGTGCGCGACCCCGCCCGCGAGTTGCCCCACGGCCTCCATCTTCTGTGCCTGGCGGAGCTGGGCCTGCAACGCCATCTGGTCGGTGACGTCGCGCTTGACCGCGACGTAGTTCACCACCTTGCCGGCCTTGTTCCGCACCGGGGAGATCGTCGCTTCCTCCTCGTACAAGGTCCCGTCCTTGCGCCGGTTGACCAGGTGGCCGGACCACACCCCTCCCTCCAGCAGCACCCTCCACATGCTGGAGTAGAAGGCGGCGTCGTGCTTGCCACTCTTCAGGATCCGCGCGTTGCTCTGGATCGCCTCCTCGCGGGAGTACCCGGTGACCTTCTCGAACGCCGGGTTGACGTATTCGATGGTGCCATCGATATCGGTGATCATGATCGCCTCGGCCGCCTGTTCCACGGCGGTCGCCAGGCGGGCACGCACCTGCTCCACCTGCAGTTGCTCGGTGATGTCGCGCGCGAACACGGCGAGCCGCGACACCCTTTGCCGCACGTCGAGCACTGGGTAAATCGAGATCGAGTACGACCGCCCGCGCCACTCCTCGACGAAACGTATCCTCTCGCCCGTGCCGGCGACGCGCGCCATGGATCTCCGGGCACGGTCCCGTTGCTCCTGCGAGAAGAGATCGAACAGGCACTTGCCCATGAGGTCGGCCGCCGGGACCCCCAGGCTATGCGCCGCGGTTTCGTTGACCGCCAGCACCGTCCCGTCGGCCTCGAGCATCAGCGCCGTGTCCTCCGGCGCGTCCAGCAACGCCCGGGCTGTCTCCTCGCTCTCGCGCAGCCTCTCCACCGCCCTCCTGTGCTCCGTGATGTCCACGAGCGAGCCTTCGAGGTCGGTGAGGTTGCCGTGGACGTCGCGCAGGGTCCGCACGTTCTCCGACACCCAGATCACGGTGCCGTCCTTGCGGACCATCTCCGACTCGAAACCCGTCACGGAATCGCGATCCTCGAGCAGATGGTGCAGGTCGTCCATGCGCCCGGGATTCGCGTAGAAGTGCCGCTCGCTCCGCGCGCTCTCGGCCACGAGATCCTCGGGCGAATCGAACCCGAGGATTCGGGCCATCATCGGGTTCACAGTGACGTACTCGCCCTCCGAGGTGGCCTGGTAGATCCCTTCCACGGAGTTCTCGAAGATCTTGCGGTACTTCTCCTCCATCTGGCGGAAGTGCTCCTCGCTGCGCTGGAGCCCCTCCTCGGCGCGCTTGCGGCGTGTGACGTCGTGGGCGATACCCTGCAGCCCGACCAGCTTCCCGCCCTCGAAACGGCCGAACTCGTAGACCTCGAGCATGACCGGATGGCCTGCCGAGTGTTGAAGCTCCACGAAGACCGGCTCGGCGTCGAGCTCGCCCCGGAGGTGCCGGTGGGTGGCGGCGATCGCCGCCTTGTTGATCGGGTTGTCCGTGACCCACCAGTGGTGCTGGCCGAGCCAGTCCCTGACCGGCCGCCCGGTGATCTGCTCCACGCTCGGAGAGACGTAGGTCACGTTCGAGCCGAGGTCCTGGACGTAGAAGAAGAAGTTGCGCGTCCCCTCCACGAGCAGCCTCATCTGCTCGCTCTGGTCGGCCAGCTTCCTGGCGGACACCTTCGCCTCCGAGACGTCGCGCACGAACACGAGTACCCGCCGCGGCTCCCCGCGAAGGGCGGTGAGCGAAATCTCTGCGTCGAGCTCGGTCTTGTCTCTCCTGCGGTAGAGCCATGAGTGGCGCGTCACCTCGCCCTCTCTGACCGCCACAAGAAGGCGGCTCACCGCCTCGCGGGAGTCGGACCCATCGGGCTGAACGGCCGGCGAGAGATCCCAGAGCGACACCCCGACCAGCTCGTCCGGCTCGTAGCCGAAGAGCAGCCCCGCATTCTCGCTGGCGTCCACGATCCGGTTGCCCTCAAGCAGGAGGATCACATCCGGGGCGTGGGCGAACAGGGCCTTCCACTGCTCCTTGCGATCGATCGAGACGGTTTCGGCGAGCGAGGTGCGGCGCATCGCCAGCCCGAGCCGCCAAAGGAGCAGGAAGAATGCGACGCTCGTGATCGCGACGAACGCCCAGCCCTTGACGATCGAGACCTGCCTGAAGCGCTCCGGGTCGCGCACCAGCTGGGTGAGCAAATGGTCGGAGGCCCAGATGTAGACGGCGGAAACGGTAGCGTAGGCGAGGGCGTACAGTGCCGCCCTCCGCAGGAGCCCCCGCAAAGTTCCTCCGTCCCTCACGTGTTGAGATTATGGCACACGGGCATGGCCGCGCGGGTCCGAACGGTCGCTCGGCGAAACTCAGCCGCGCCGCGCCATGACCCGCCTGAGCAGGAGCGCCACCAGGAGGCAGGCCACGACGATTCCGGATGCGATCAGCAGGTTGTCGTGTACCTGTTGTGAAACCCGCGCCCACTGCCTCCCCGCGAGCGCCCCCAGTGAGACGAACGTGAACGACCACACCAGCGCCCCCGAGTATGCGAAGAGCGCGAAGTCAAGGTAGCGGAGCTTCGTCCCGCCGGCGACGACGGCGGTCAGGTGGCGGATCCCGGGAAGGAAGTAGCCCCACAGCAGCGCCCAGTGCCCGACGCGTTCGAACCACGCCTCGACCCGGTCCACACCCTCCGGCGTCACCCGCAGCACGCGCCCGAACCTCGTGGTCAGAACGGGGCCGATGGCCCGCCCGAGGCCGTAGCTCACGGAGATTCCGCAGCAGGAGCCGAGGAACGCGGCCAGCACCGTCGGGAGGAGCTCGAGACGGCCGCGGAAGACCATGACGCCCGCGAACGTCAGCAGCGTCTCCTCCGGGATCGGCAGGCCGATGATGCCGAACATCAGGAGCGCGAAGAGCCCGAGGTAGCCGTAGTGGGTCAGCCAGTACGCGAAGTGTTCCATCCCGCGCCCGGGCCTCCCCTCCCTTCGCTCAGCCGCGGGGCGGTGCGGCGAGTAGCGCCGCCACCGACCCCCCCGCGAACTCGACCGTCAACCAGCGACCCTCGCACCGCACGTCGGAGATCCGCACCTCGAGGCCTTCCGGCAGGTGGCGCCGCAGGTCCAGGAGCAGGATCCTGTCGTCGGCGTCGAAGCGGAGGAGGTCGGGCGCCAGAAGCCTGGCGACGGTGCCTGCGAGGGTGGCCGGGAGGGGCAGGCCGAGCGGTCCGCGCAGCGACTCCAGGCGGCACCCGAAGAAGCGCCTGTGCAACCGGAGTTCGGAGACGCGCGCCGTCAGATGGGCCGGCAGGCCCTTCCAGGCCGCCTCCAGGCGGATCTCGAGCTCCTCGCCGTCCCCCTTTACGCTGATGCGGCGGACGGCAGGCACACGGTTGGCCAGCTCACGGTTGGCGACCAGCTCCACCATATCGAGGTCCACCCGGAGCGAGAACCCGTCCCACGTCACCAGGGGCCTGAGCGCAAGCTCGGAGCTCATGGCCGCAGTATAGCCTTCCTGCCCGGACCCTCGGGGGCTCGACTGTGGGCCCTTTGCCCCCTCGGCGAGGCAACCCCAGGGGCCTAGAGGGACGTCCCGCCGGGCTGGCTCCCGCGCACGTGCTCACGCCAGTAGTCCAGCGTGTCGGCGAGGGTGCGTTCGAACGGTATTTCGGGGCGCCAGCCGGTGGCCTCCCGGAAGCGTGTCGCGTCCCCCTCGAGAACCTGGAGCTCCGTCGGCCTGAGGCGGGCCGGATCGGTGACCACCTCGACCTTCGCGTCGGTGAGCCCCAGGAGAAGCTCCAGCACCTCCCGGATCGCCCGTCCCTTGCCCCCCGCAACGTTGTACGCCTCGCCGGGCTCGCCGCGGGTGGCCGCCAGCCAGTACGCCCTGGCCGCGTCGCGGACGTCCACGAAGTCCCGGCGCACCTCCACGTCGCCCACCCTGATCTCGGGGGGCCTGAGGCCCGCCTCGACCTCGGCGATCTGGCGCGCCAGCGAGGAGACCACGAAGCGGGCGGGCTGGCGCGGGCCGCAGTGGTTGAAGAAGCGCATCCGCACGGTGCCCAGCCGGAAGCTTCGGAAGTACTGGTACCCCAGCATGTCCACGGCCGCCTTGCTGACCCCGTACGGCGAGACGGGGCGGAACTGCTGGCTCTCGCGGATCGGCAGCTCGCCCGGCGTCACCGGGCCGTATGCCTCGGCCGAGCAGGCGAGCACGACGCGGGCCTCTGGGGCGGCCTGGCGGACCGCCTCGAGCAGATGGAGGGTGCCGAGGACGTTGACCTGCACCATCTCCGCCGGCGTGTCCCAGGAGCTCGCGACCGAGGAGGACGCAGCGAGGTGGAAGATCGTCTCCGGCCTCGTCGCCTGCACCACGCGCAGGAGCGAAGAGGCATCCAGGAGATCCCCCTCCACGATGCTGATGGCGGGCGCCGGGAGCGTCACGGCGAGCATCTCCGACCGCCAGCGCCGCAGCCCGAACATCTCGGCTTCCGGATGCCTGGCGGTCAGGTACTCGGCGAGATGGGAGCCGACGAACCCGGAGATGCCTGTGATCAGGACACGCATCGGCCCATGGTAGCCGATCCCGGCCGCCGAGGAATCACCGAACACGGGGAGCGGTTAGGAGAACCGGCGGTGAGACGATGGCGGCCTCGGCGGTCAACATTCTCGGAGTGATTGCCAGTCCGCACTCGGACTCGGTGAGCGCGAGCCTCGTGGCGGCGGTCCTGGCGGAGGCCGCGGCTCGCGGCGCCGCCCGACGCCCTCGATGAGGCCAGGGAGGTGCGCGACCCGCGGATCCGACAGCGGCTGCGCATGATGGCGCGCGACCTGTCGGTCTACGGCGCGCTGCTGCGAGCCCAGCGCCGGGCCGACCTCGCGGGGCCGCGCGATCTCGCCGCATCCGGGTTCATGGCGCGGATGCATCTGGACTAGGGGACCGGAACTCGGGAGAGGCGCACGGCACAGAGCGCAGCAAGGGTAAACGCGTCTGATCCGGAACTCTTCCGAACCCGCGGCCACTCCGCTATCTCTGGTACCAGGTACCACTATCTCACCTTTGACCGTATTCCAGTTGGGTGAGAGGGAGCGGTGGCTTGATCGGAAGGACCGCCAGAGGGACACTGGTGGAGGACGAATACGACGGCGTTTGCGTTGGAGGCCTGACTGAGTGAGGTCCGAGATGACGATGCCCGAGAAAGCCCGGACGATCAAGGTGAACCGCGCGCCCGTGCTCACCCTTTGGGCCGCTGTCGTGGCCGAGCGGCTGGGCTTCGACCGCGACGAGGCGCTCACGCTGGGACGGGCGGTGGCGGGGTTGAACGCCTACTCGAAGGGGGTGCGCCTCGGCCTGTTCGTGCCGTCGGTGCCCGGGAGCGTCCAGGAGCGTAAGAAGAAGCTGAAGAAGGGCGAAGCGCTCAACGTGGACCTCCTTGGCCGCGCGGTCCCGGTGACGGCAACCCTGTACGGCGTGCGCGCGCTCGCCAAGGAGAAACCGATTTCCCCTGAAAGCGTGGCGCGCTACCTCGGGGGGAAGTTCGGCGACGCGCTCGCCGACGTCCGCGCCGCGATGGAACGCCTGGCCGGGTCGCTGCCCCCCGACCGGCTGGCCGGCGAGGCGTTCCGCCTGTACGAGGGTTTCCGGCCGGAGGTGCCCCCAGGCGTGAAGGGGTGGGGAGCCCAGGGGACCCTCGATATCGCCCGCATCCTCGCCCTCGCAGGCTGAGACTCTTGCATTCCTCAACGGTCAACGGTGTGACAGCGTGCCCATGCGCCACGTCGAGCCCGTCGAGCCCCTGGAGCGCACACCACAAGGTGAGATGGCGGTACCTGGTACCGAAGTGGTATCGGAGGAGGTGCTACCCGAGCCGGCGAGCCGAGTGGCTTAACGCTTCGGGAGCTTCGCCAGGAGCACCTCCACGGCCTTCTCGAGCTGCTGGTCGCGCCCCGCCGCCACGAGCGCCGCGTCATTGCCCACCAGGTAGGTCGGGGCGAGGTGCTTGTTCTCCATGATGTCGCCCTGCATGTCGATGAGCGCCACCTCCGGGATCCCGAACACGAGGTTGCGATTCTGCAGGCGCTCCCACCACACCGAGGTGCACGTGCCGGGCACCGGCATGCCCACGGTCTCGCCGAGCCCGAGCTGGGTGTAGGCCATCGGGAAGCAGTGGGCGTCGGAGTAGTTACCCTCGTTCATGACGACGATAGACGGCTTGGTCCAGCGCTGGTACGGCTCCACGCCGACCTGTTGGCCGCGCGGCACGTCGCGCGCGTACACCTTGCCGCTGAGGAACACGGTCAGCGCCTCCACGAGATTGCCGCCGCCGTTCCAGCGCGTGTCGAGGACGATCGCTTCCCTGTCCACGTTGCGCCCAAAGATCTCCTCGAAGATCTCACGGTAGGCGCCGTCGTTCATGCCGCGGATGTGGGCGTAACCCAGGCACCCGCCGGAGAGGCGGTCAACCTCGTCGCGGCGCGAGCGCACCCAGCGCTGGTACAGGAGGCGCGACTGCACCATCCAGGAGATCGGCTTGACGCTCTCCTCCCAGCGCGCTCCGGCCTTGGGATCGAACAGGGCGAGCCGCACCGGCGTGTCCGCCTTGCGGTTGAGCAGCGTGTACCAGTTCGCCCCGGCTGCGATCTTCGCCCCGTCGATCCCCTCGATGACGACGCCGGTTTTGATTTTGGTTCCCTGTTTCTGGAGCGGCCCGCCCTCGATGACCTCGAGGATTGCCACCCCGTCGCCCACGTACTTGGGATCGGGGAAGAAGCCCAGGGCAGCGGTGGCGTCGCCTTCCTGCTTCAACGGCCGGTAGCGTCCGCCGGTGTGGGAAGCGTTGAGCTCCCCCTGCATCTCGGAGATCAGCTCGGCAAAGTCGCGGTCGTTGTCGATGTACGGGAGGTAGCGGCCGTACGCGACCTTCATCGCCTGCCAGTCCACACCGTGCATGTTCACCACCAGGAACTTCTTCAACGTCTGGCGCCACGCGTGCTCGAACATGTACGTCCGCTCGGCCGCCGCGTTGAGGTCCATCGTCGCCGACGCCTTCACGGGCGTGCTCTTACCCGACTCAAGGTCCACCGTCGTCAGCCGGTTGTCCGCGAGGACGAACGCCTTCTTCCCATCGCGGTCGAGCCTCAAGTCGGCCTCCTTGGCGTCGAGCTTGGCAAGGAGCTTGACCTCCTTCTTGCGCGGGACGTACTTCCACAGGTCGAACCCCTTCTCGAACTTCGCGAGGTAGTACAGGGTCTCGCCGTCCGGCGAGAGCGCAGCCCCGGCCAGGTCAGCGGAGTGCATGGAGAGGCGGACGATGCGGTCATCGAGGCCGTCGAACTCGATCGCCACGTTCTCCGGGAGCTTCGGAGCCTTCGCCTCCTCGGTGCCCTTCTCCTTCCCCTTCTCTTTATCCTTGTCCTTTGCCTTTTCCTTGTCCTTCTCCTTCTCCTTCTCCTTGGCCTTGAGCTGGTCGAACGCGGCCTGGTCGAGGCAGTAGCGATCCCATCCCTTCTTGGTGAGGAACGCCGCGTACACGTCCTGCTCCCGCGGGTCGCCGGCCTGCGCGCGCAGGCCGTAACGGTCGGTGAGCCAGAAGAGGACCTCGCCCTTCATCGCAAACCGCGGAATCACGTCCTCGTACCCGCTTTTAGTCACGTTGACGAGCTGGCCTTCCCCCGACGCCGGGATCAGCCCGACCTCGGAAGACCACCGCGTGTGGCTCAGGAACTGCACCGCGAACGAGCGACCGTCCGGGGACCATTCGTACCACTGGTCGCCGTCCAGGTAGGAGTAGTTCATGTCGCCCGGGAGGATCGTGCGGACTTTGCCGGTCTTGAGGTTAATCACCTTCAGGGTGGTCCGCTCCTCGAGGTACGCAACCTCTGTGCCGTCCGGGGAGAAGCGCGGCTGGAACGTCTCCGTGTCCGTTGCCACCACCGGCGTCTCCTTCAACGCGGTGGCGTTAAAGAAGTTGGGCTCATCCTTGTCGGTCAGGTCGGTGCGGTAGATCTTCCAGCTGCTGCCACGCTCCGAGGCGTACAGCAGGCTGCGGCCGTCGGGACTGAAGCTGACCGAGCGTTCCTGCTCGGGGGTGTTGGTGATCCGCCGGGTGGTGCCATGCTCCGTGGACGTCACGAACACCTCGCCGCGGGCAACGAACGCGATCTCGCTCCCATCCAGGGACACATCGAACTCGGTCACCTCCTCCGTGACGTCGGTCGGCTTCACCTCGACGCTACGCTGATCCGCGGCCACTGAAACCTCGAGCCGCCGGCTCTCGGTGCTTCCGGCGGGGCGCACCCAGATCTCACCCTCGTACGCGTAGCACAGGTCCCCGTTGCGGGAGGCGCTCAGGAACCGCACCGGGTCGGTCTTGTGCGCGGTGACCTGCACCGGATGCTTCGGATCGGCAAGCTCGAGCCGCCATACGTTGAACGATCCGCTCCGTTCGGAAAGGAAGAACAGCGACTTCTGGTCGGGGGCCCACACCGGCTGGCGGTTGTCCGCCCCCGAGGGGGTGAGCTGCGTGTGCTTGCCGCTCGCCACGTCGAAGAGCCAGAGGTCGCGGGCAAACGATGAGTTGTCGTGCTTGCGCCACTCGTGCTCATACCCCTTCAGGCCGGTATACGCGAGGCGCTTGCCCTCCCGGTCGTAGACGGCGTAGATCGCCGGGGTGGTCAAAACCTGCCTGGGCATGCCGCCGTCCAAGCCCACCTCGTACAGCTCGGGCTGCGCACCCGTGGGGAACAACACATTCGACGCCGCGTCCAGGATGGCGGCGGTGAAGAGCACGGCCTTCCCGTCGGGGGTGAAGCTGGTGGGGGTCTCATCGGCCGAATGGAACGTCAGCCTCTTCGCCTCGCCGCCCTCGGCGGGCATCACGAAGATGTCGAAGTTCCCGTAGCGATCCGAAGCGAACGCGATTTTCGTTCCATCCGGCGACCACACCGGCATCGTGTTGTACGCGTCGCTCATCGTCAGCGGCTCCGCCCTGCCGCCGGTGGCGGGCACCTTCCAGAGGTTGCCGTGGTAGCTGAACACCACGACCTTGCCGTCCGGCGAGATCGCCGGGTACCGCAGCCAGAGGGCGCGCTCCGCCGCCGGGGCGGAGACCGCCGCAACCAACGCCAAGACCAGAGCAAGACCGAACACCGTCCCGCGTGCACGTCCGTTGTCTCTCATCGCTCCTCCCTGAGCACGGCTTCGCCCCCGAGCCGAGGGCCTCGCGATTCTACGCGTTCCGGTAGCCTTGGTTTCTCGCGCCCGCGTATGAGGATGAGGGCGGCCTTGCCTGAATCGCTGGCTGGGCGCCAGCGCATCAGAGGACGGATCTGCTCCTCCCCTTCGGGGCTTCTGCTAAGCTGTTCGCAGGGGGAACACGAGATGAAAAGAGAGTCGCTGGTCGCGGGCCTGGCCGTCCTCATTGCCGTGGTCGCGCTGACGGTCCCGGACAACGCCTGGGCCAAGAAGGCAAAGACGTTCCTGGCTTCGGACGACGCCAAGGAGAGCGACGAGCCGCAGGGGTACCTGCCCGACTACTCCAAGCTCGTCAAGGGTGACGATGCCGACTGGGTCTACTTCCCGAACGGAAGCTTGAAGTCGTACAAGACGGTGCTGATCAAGCCCTTCACCAGCAACGCCGTTGACACCCACAAGATCGAGGGGAGGCACGCCGCGGAGTACGGCCCCGAGTACCTGAAGGAATGGCTCGAGAAGCAGGGTTTTCAGGTCGTCGACTCGGGCCGGGCCGACATGGTCATCGAGGGCAACATCTTCAACGCCTGGGAGCCGTCGGGGGGGGGCCGCTTCTGGGGCGGGGTCTTCGCCAACCCTGGAGCGGGGGAAGAGGTGATCTGCAAGGACTCGAGCGGGACGATCCTGGGTTTCGTCCGCCACAAGTCCCGCGGCTCGACGATCAAGGATGCCATCGAGAACGGCCTCGAGGACGTCGTGAAGGCGATCGCCAAGGGGAAGTGAAGCCGCCTTGGGTGTGACGCCGGTCAAGGCCCCGGTGGATGCACGGCATCCATTCGCCCGTGCGATGTATCGGTGTCTCGCCTTTCCCGCCGCGTGCGGCGTCTACATCGAGGCGTCCTGGACGATGAGCCAGCGGCCGCCGCGCCGCTGAAAGACGAGCAGCGTGAGCCCGGTGCGCTGTGAGCCGTCTACCGCCCGCAGCGCCCAGCGGGCGACCACGCTGACCCCGTGGACCCTCGACGGCACGGTGTCGCCGAGCAGCGTCGCCTCGTTCCCCCACGCCTCGCGCACCTCGACCGGCTCGAGCGTCAGCGTGCCCATCGCATCGCGCGTCGGGTAGCGGGCCTGGTAGCGGCCGAGTACGGCCTGGCGCCCACGGGTGAGCCCGGACGGCGTGACGAAGACAGCATCCTCGTCGTAGACCGCGCAGAACGCCGCGAGATCGCCGCGGTTCCACGCGGCGGTCTGCGCCTCGAGGAGGCTCGTCACCTGCTCCCGCGCCTTGAGCACCTGCCGCTCGTGCGCGACGCGATACCAGAGCGAGCCGCCCGGATCGTTGACGTAGCGGTGCGGCGTGGAGATCGCGGGATCGGCCATGACCTCGTCCGCCGTCGCGAAGCCGTACCCCCGCGTCTGGAGCCACGTGAACAGCGCATCCCACTGCGCAGCGCCCACCTCGTTGGCGTGCAGCAGCAGGATCTGCGGCACCGGGCGCCCGAATAGCTCGTCCCCCGCCTCCGTCTGCGCGAGCACCTCGACGCGGAGCGCCGCCTGGTACTCCTCGGCCACCCGCGCCATCCCCGCCGAATCACCCGCCCGCCGGGCCGTCACCCACCGGTCCTCGTACGACCAGTCCTGGTCGTCAATGGTCACGGGAACGGCGCGCTGCCCCGAACGCTCGAGGTACGAGCGCATCGCGTCGAGCTTCGCGTCAGTGTCGCCCTCGCGCAAGTAGGGGAACCTGAAAAAGCGCACCGAAAGCCCGCGGGGCGCGAGCACCTCTGCAATCCCCGCCCGACCGGCCTCCACGTCGGCAACATACGCTTCGGCGGCTGTCCGCCTGTAGTCCAGGTGAGCCCTCGAGTGGTTGCCCAGCTCGTGGCCGGCGGCCAGCCACGCCTCGAGGATCTTCGTGTCCTGCGCGCCGGCGACGTTGCCCAAGATCACGAACCCGACCGCCGGAACGTGGTGCCTCGCGAGCGCCGCGAGCAGCCCCTCCGTGATCTTCGCCCGCTCCGCCGCGTCGGTGTGGAGCCGCCCGGCCGCGACCGGCAGGTCATCCACCGTCACCAGCAGCGGGCGGCCAGCTCCGCCCTGACCCGCGCAGACCACCGAACCGAGCACCCCGAGCGCGACAGCCACACGCAGCGCCTTCATCCTGCCCTCCGCCTGTCGCGACCCGCACGCGCGACCGCCGACGGTACCACGTGGCGCCGGTGGGAAGGTCGTACCTGCTACCGAACCAATGGATGTGTGCCGACTACCCCGGAGCTGAATGACACCGGTCCGAGGTCAGTATCCTCCACAGGCTGCCGGTCCCGCCCCAGGCACCCGGCGGCCGTTGAAAAGGCCAGGCGGATCGTCCTAGACTCCCGCCCTCATGGTCTTGGACCCCATGGAAGGACACACGAAGACAGAAAGGAGACCAGGAATGCTACGACGTGCCGTCGTGCTGGGCGCGTGCCTGCTCATGGGCACGCTGGCTTTTGGCGCTGAGGACAACGATCCGTTTGCGTGGCTCGAGGAGATCGACGGGCAGAAGGCGCTGGAGTGGGTCAAGGCGCAGAACTCCCGGACGACCAAAGAGCTCGAGGCGATCAAGGAGTTCAAACCGATCTACAAACGCACCCTCGAGATCCTCGACTCCAAGGACCGCATCGCGACGCCGACGCTGCACGGCCTGGCGGTCTACAACTTCTGGCAGGACCCCTCCCACGTGCGCGGGATCTGGCGCCGCACGACGCTCGCTTCGCACCGTACGGCCGACCCGGGCTGGGAAACCCTGATCGACGTGGACGCCCTCTCCAAGGCGGACAACACCATGTGGGTGTTCAAAGGGGCGAGCTGCCTGCCGCCGGAGTACCGGCGCTGCATGGTGTCGCTCTCCCCCGGGGGCGGTGACGCCTCGGTCGAGCGCGAGTTCGACACGGTCGCCAAGGACTTCGTCAAGGACGGGTTCGCCCTGCCGAAGGCCAAGTCGAGGGTCGCGTGGCGGGACGAGGACACGCTGTGGGTCGGCACCGATTTCGGCGAAGGATCGCTCACAAACTCGGGTTACCCGCGTCTCGTCAAGCTGTGGAAGCGCGGGACTCCGCTGGCTGCGGCCACAACCGTGTTCGCCGGTGACGCCGGCGACGTGTCGTCCGCCGGCTACACCATCTTCACGCCCGAGGGACGCTACGACCTGGTGCAGCGCGTGCCGGCGTTCTTCCGCTCCGAGAAGTACCTCGTGCTGGGCGGGCGCCTCGTCAAGCTCGACATCCCCGAGGACGCCGAACTCGAGGAGATCTTCAAGGACCACATGCTCTTCTCGCTCCGTTCCGACTGGACGGTCGGCGGCAAGGTCTACCCCACCGGCGCCCTGCTGGCGATCGGCCTCGACGACTACCTGCGCGGGGGCCGCACCTTCGACGTGCTCTTTCAGCCCGCGCCGCGGACCTCGCTCGGCTCGGTCAGCGCCACGAGGGACCGGATCGTCATGTCGTGGCTAGACAACGTACGCGGCCGCCTCGCCACGCTCACCTTCGCGGACGGGGCGTGGAAGCGTGCGGAGCTCCCCCTGCCCACGCTCGGGACGGTTCGCGTCACCACGACCACCGACGCGGCCGATCTCTTCTTCTACACGTACCAGGACTTCCTGACCCCCTCCTCGCTCTTCCTTGCCGAAGGCCAGAAGGTGGAAAAGGCGAGGTCCATGCCGGCGTTCTTCGACACCAGCGGCATGAAGGTCGAGCAGTTCGAGGCGACCTCGAAGGACGGCACGAAGATCCCGTACTTCGTCGTGACCCCCAAGCGCTTCAAGGCCGACGGGAAGGCGCCGACGCTGCTGTACGGGTACGGCGGGTTCGAGATCCCCGAGCTGCCGTTCTACAGCGGCGGCGTCGGCGCATCGTGGCTCGCGCGCGGCGGTGTGTACGTCCTCGCGAACATCCGCGGCGGTGGCGAGTTCGGACCGAGCTGGCACAAGGCCGCAATGAAGCAGAACCACATGCACAACTTCGAGGACTTCAGCGCCGTCGGCGAGGACCTGATCGCGCGGAAGATCACTTCCTCGCGCCACCTCGGCATCATGGGAGGCTCGCAGGGCGGCCTGCTGGTCGGCGGGACGTTCACGCTGCGCCCGGATCTTTTCAACGCCGTGGTGGCACAGGTCCCGCTGGCCGACATGAGGCGCTTCAACCACCTTCTCGCGGGGGCGAGCTGGATGGCCGAGTACGGCAACCCCGACAAGCCCGAGGACTGGGAGTACATCAGGACGTGGTCGCCGTACGAGCAATTAAAGAAGGGCGTCAAGTACCCGACCCCGTTCTACTGGACCAACACGAGGGACGACCGGGTGCACCCCGCCCACGCCCGCAAGATGGTCGCCAAGCTGGAATCGTTCGGCAACCCCGTCTACTACTTCGAGAACATCGAGGGCGGCCACAGCTCGGGCTCGGTCAACGCGGAGAAGGCGTACATCGAGGCGCTCCAGTACGCCTACCTCTGGAAGATGCTGCGCTGAGGCTTGAACACTCCCCGCACTCCAGGGCCTGGCTGCCCTTGACCGTGAGGGTCTTCGTCAGCCCTTGCGGGCGAGCAGGAACCGGGCGCCGGGTCCGGCGAAAAGCGGAAGGTGCTCCTCCGGGACGCCTGCCTCCCGCGCGAAAGGCTCGAGGTTGCGCTGGATGACGTTGACGCCGTCGAAGCCGGCCTCCTGCGCCAGCCGCTCGAGCTCGTCGCTTTCATAGAAGCGCAAGCGCGACGCCATCGGTTCGGGGGCGGCCGGTGTCCCGCGCATCTCCGGGTCGCACCCGAGGGCGACGAACCGGCCACCCGGAGCGAGCACCCGCAGGATCTCCCGCAGTGCCGCGACCGGATCGGGCACGAAGCCCAGGACCCCCGTCATGGTTGCGCACGTAAACGTCGCATCGGGGAACGGCAACCGGTCGGCGCTCGCCAGCCGAACTTCGAGCCGACCCTCGCTCACGGCGTCGCGGTTTACCTCCCGCGCGAGCCCCACCATCTCCAGGCTGTGGTCCACCGCGGCCGCGCGGCATCCCGTCTTGAGCGCCTCGGCAAGGAGCGCGCCGCCGCCACAGCCGACCTCGATCAGGACGTCCCGGGGCGTCAAGGCGAGCTCTGCCAGGATCACGCGGAAGTTCGGATAGTGGTAGAGCGGGTCGCGGTAGAAGGTTCGGGCCTGAGCGCCCGATGGCCGGCGGGCGCGCCGGTCGGTGATCCATTCCCCGAGCGCTCGTGGCGCCGTCGCGCAAAAGAGCGGCGCGGCGATCTCGCCGGCGAACCAACCCGCCAGCTCGCCAGCGTCGCCGACCAGGCCGCCCCATCCGTGGTGCTCGACGACGAGCCGCGCGCCGCCGTCAAGTGGCTCGAGCCTCAGCTCGACCTCGGTGACCTCCTCGGGAGCCCAGTCGGCCTGGCGCCACTGAAGCGCGAAGCCACTGCCCTCCTTCCAGGCCACGACGCGGCCCACGTTGCGCCCATGCTCCTTCACGTGACCCTCTGCGCCCGGCTCGAAGGCGAGGCCGGCCCGTGCGAGAGCCCCGCCAAGCTCGTCCACGAACACATCGAAGGCCACCGACGGTTCGAGCGCCACATCCATGGTGACGCTCACCGTGCTTCCGGCCTTGGAAGCGGGCATGCTCTTTCCCCTTTCCGCATCGCCGGGGGGATCCAAAGCGACCTCTCGCGTATGGTGACGATAGCACGAGAAGAAGCGCACCCGGCACCGGCCGGACCTGCAGCAGTCGGTGCCCCTGGATTCACCGCCCGAAGCGAATCAGGCCCCTAGCTCTACTTGTTGACATCGATAAAAATGCCCCAGGCGCCGCTGTTGTCGTGCAGAACATCGTCGTTCACGCACACCTCCATCGGCCCGCCTTGAGTGGCGGTGAAGAACACGTCCGTTCCGCCCTGCACGACCTGGGTGCCGATCCTGATCACCAACGAGTACTTACGCAGTCCGGGGAACGGATAACCAGCAGGTGCCACCGAATTCGGCTCGCCGTTCGCGTCATAGACGCACCCCCCGAGGAAGCAACCGAAGTTAATCCTGACCTGAGGGTCGGGGTTCGTCGTGATGTGCACAAGCGAGTTCGCGGGTACTGGCGGCGCATTGGGTACGACGCTGCACGCAGCGGTACCGGGTTGGCCGAAGGCGAGTGCAAATGGCGGCACAACGCTGATCGCCGTCTGTGCCGTGCCGACACAGTTCGTGACACCCTGCGCCGTCACGGTCTTTTTTCCGCCCCAGCCGTTGTAGGCGTGCGAGAACTTCACCCCCAGAAGGTTGGCATCGAAGTCCACATTGTTCGCCTGCAAGGGGGGCTGGCCATCGCCCCAGTCCAGGCTGAGCATCGTGCAGTTCCCCGTGCCCGAGACGGTGAATTCCATCGGATGGCCGCGCTGCGAGTTGAAGTGATCGTATTTGATCGTTTCGACCTTGGCAAAGGTGCAGCTCTGCAGTCCAAGCACCGAAACGAACATGAAAAAGAGCACCGCTGCGATTCTCAAACTGGTCGGCCGTGTCGTCGCTCTGCCCAGCGGTTCTGTATCTGAATTGCGTAGGCGTTGTCTCATGATCGATCCTCCTCCTGTCTTCCATCGGCCGTACCCGATTTTTCGGGCAGGCTTCCAAGGCGGGCTGCTCCAACGCAGCAGCGGCACACCGAGGCCCGCGACTGCGAGTGCGGAGGCAGCCCGCAAACCTTGACGAAACAGAGAATCTCGGATTTCTCCCCCCCGGGATACCTTGGGTTGACTGTACCCAACGAGTCCCGAGAGGTCAAGAGCCCGACTGCTCAGCGCCACTCCGTGCACGACAGGAGGTGCCAGCCCCCGGAGGGAGCGCCGGAAGCGCCGCGTTGCACCCACCGTCTCGCGGTCCCGGCCCCAGCGTGTATCCTTGCGGGGGAATTCGACGTGATTGGACCAACGAGCCTGCCGGCTACCAGACCCATGAAGGGGAGTCCACCTGGCACTCCTGACGATGCGGCCTCGGCGTTGGCACCACCCGAACGTCGCTTGCCGTGGTACGGTTTAATGGGCTTTCTCCTCGCTCTCTGGACATTACCCGGGCTTCTCTACTCACTCCAGATCTACGAGATCGGGGTTCGCAGCGACGCTCACTTCCTTTTCCGCCAAGCCATGCTGCATGCGCTGCCCGTGTGGTGGACGTGGGTCCCTTTGACAGCGCCGATCTGGATTCTCGCTCGGCGGCTGCCGATCCGCGGAACCCATGGCTCGCGCAACATTCTTGTTCACGTCGTTGCGAGCGCGATCGTCGCGTCCGTGGTCGCCCTCGTGTCGTCGTGGTGGTTCAGCATCGTCCTGACGCCGATTGCCGAACGCACCCTGACGTTCAGGGAGTGGAGCTGGGCGATCTTCCATAGCACGAGCCTTCACCTCCATATCCTCAGCTATTGGCTGATCCTCGGTGCGGCGCACATCGTGGACTACGAGCGTCGCCTCCGCAGCGAAGAGCTGGCCAGGACGCGGTTGGACGCCCTGGCGGCCAATGCTCGCGTGCAGATGCTGACACAGCAGGTCCAGCCGCACTTTCTTTTCAATGCGCTCAACGCTCTCTCGACCCTGATCCTGCGTACGGACACGGCGAAAGCGCAGCGCATGGTCACGGCACTGGCGGACTTCCTGCGCGCGACGCTACGCACGGGCGAGGCTAACCTGGTGCCGTTCCGCGACGAGCTGGTTCTTCTCTCGACGTACTTTGCGGTCGAGAAGGTGAGGTGGGGCGATTCGCTCACACTTCGCACGGAGGTCGAGCCCGGCGTGGAAGGGGCCCTCGTACCCACGCTGCTCCTGCAGCCGCTCGCCGAGAACGCGGTCCACCACGGCATAGCGACTTCCGAGGCGGGGGGAGAGATCTTTCTGCGTGCAGGTCGGATCGGCAGCAAGCTGTGCGTCGAAATGGAGAACGACGGCACGGGCCTGTCTTCGGACTGGCGCCAGCGGGCAGAGCAGCGCGTCGGCCTGTCAAACACGCGCCAGCGGCTCGCCCACCTGTTTCCGGAGTACGAGCTGCGGCTCGAAGACATGACGAACGGCCGGGTCCGCGTCGTCCTCGTGATCCCGCTCTACCTGGCCGAGGAAGGACACCCCGCGGTGGCCGCTGAACCGACCGTGGGAGCCGGCCGCCCCGCATGATGATTCGAACGATCATTGTCGATGATGAGCCGCTCGCGCGCGAGGGAATCAGGCTCCGCCTGACATCCGAGCCCGACATCTCGATCGTCGGCGAGTACGGCTCGGCGAAGGCAGCGGCCGCGGCAATCGCCCACGACGCCCCGGACCTTCTCTTTCTCGACATCCAGATGCCCCACATCAGCGGCTTGGGCCTGCTGCGCCAGGTCGGACCCGAACGCGTCCCTGCCGTGATTCTCGTGACCGCGCACGGGGAGCACGCCCTGGAGGCGTATGAGGTCAGCGTCGTGGATTACGTGCTAAAGCCCATCGACGACGAACGCTTCCGGGTGGCGCTCGATCGGGCTCGGCGCCGCCTGCGGGAGGTCCAGGCGGTGCGAGTGGGTGCACGGCTTCGCGAGCTCGTCGGGCAGCTCGAATCCCCAGCCGGTGCCGGAGGACAAGGGCTGGGGGCGACAGGCGCCGGCGGCCGTGCGTTCTTGACTCGCTTCATCGTCACCTCTGCGAGGCGCGAGGTGCCCGTACCTGTGGGAGCGGTCGATTGGATCGAGGCCGCGGGCGATTACGTGAGGCTCCACTGCGGAGACAAGTCGCTCCTCGTGCGAGGCCGGATGAGCGATCTCGAGAGCACACTCGACCCGCGCCAGTTCGGGCGGATCCACCGCGGCGCCATCGTCCGCTTCGATCGGGTCCGGGAACTTCGCCCGACGGGCCACGGGGAATACGAGCTCTTCATGACCACCGGCGCGGTGCTCCAGCTCAGCCGCACGTACCGCGATACGTTTATGGGAGGCTTGCGGACGGCGCCGGTCCAGCGAGGACCGCAAAGCTCCCATGGGCGTTGAGGTTCGCACCGTTTTCCCGGGGACCGATCGGCCCCCGGTCCGCCGACGCCCAGTCCGGTTCGTCGCACCTTAACGCCTCTCACCGAAAGACGCTTGCCTCTCGGCAATCACTGGGCGCACCGTAAGCTCGTGTGAAGCTGTTCTACCTTCGTCGCAGACGGGGAGGAAGCATGCTCCGAGCACGGATTCTTTTTGCGTGGGCGGTCCCGCTCATGCTTCTTGCGACGTCCACGCATGGTGTGGCCGCGACTGCGCCCGACCTCGCCCTGGTGGGCGGGACCGTCATCACGGCCACCGGTCAATCGCCGATGATTGACACCGTCGTGCTGATTAAGGATGGCCGCATCGCAGCCATCGGATCGCAAGGCAGCGTGAAGGTCCCACCCTCTGCGGAGAGGGTCGATGTCCGGGGAAAGTGGATCACACCCGGTCTGATCGACACCAATGTTCACCTCATCCTGATGACGGTCCCGGAGTTCTTCGTGAAGTACGAGGACCGTTTTGTGGACATCGCCATCCAGTCGGCGCAGGTCGGCCTCAAGTACGGCATGACGACGATGGCCGACACCTGGGGCCCTCTCAAGCCTTTGCTTTTGGCGCGCGATCGCATCAATCGGGGCGAGGTCGAGGGCAGCAGGGTGCTGGTGGCTGGCAACATCATCGGCGTCGGCGGTCCGTTCAGCGCCTATTTCATGGAGGGATGGGACATCCGTGGCGTCGACCTACGGTACGGAGGCTGGGTTCACCCGATGATCCGGAAGCGCATCGATGCCCTCTGGGAGGACGACGTTGGCCCGTCGCTCCTCGCGATGACGCCGAAGGAAGCGGGCGAGGCGCTGCGCAAGTACATCGAGAAGGGGGTCGATTTCGTCAAGGTCGCCGTGAGCGGGCACGGCCTCGGTCCGGTCGAGCCGCTGATGTTCTCGCCTGCCGTGCTCAGGGCGATGCGTGACGAGGCCAAGAAGACGGGGATTCCTTTCTCGACCCACACGTTTACCGTCGAGAGCCTGCGCATGGCCGTCGAGGCCGACGCCGACCTGCTCCAGCACCCCAACGTCATGAGCATTTCGTGGAAGAACAGCAGCCCGGCTCAAAAGGCGGCAATCGAGGGGATGATCGCCGACATCGCACGCAAAGGGATCTACTGCGGCCTGATGGCGGTCCCGGACAAGGAGAAGGACCGCATCACCAGGGAATGGAAGGCCAGCGAGCACCCCGACGATCCCTACCTGAACCAAGTGATAAAGAGTCGCCAGAGCGGGGGCACCGACAAGGGCGACATGGTCGGCTATGAGGATCGCGTTGCCGCGCTCCGCAAATGGATCGACGGCGGCGTCCGGTTCACGCTCGCGACCGACCAGGGGCCGGAGGCCTCCGAGCTCGGGCCGGTGGCGTGGGGCCGCCTGGGCAGGGCCCATTTCGAGAGAATGGAGGCGCTCCAAGACGCCGGCGTCTCCCCGATGGAGATCCTGATTGCCGCCACCCGGAACGGCGCCGCGGCGTATGGGCTCGGGGATAGGTTGGGCACGGTCGAGGTCGGGAAGGCAGCCGACCTGTTGGTGCTCGACGCCGATCCCCTGAAGGACATCCGCAATCTACGGAAGATCAACCGGGTTATCAAGGACGGGCGGATCGTGGACCGGGAGTCGCTACCGACGGTTCGGGTCCTCGATTTCGACCCGGATGCGGCTTGGCCGAAGTGATCGAACGACGCAGCGGACACGGAGGGGAGGCAACTACGATGGATAGGACTCGGATGCGTAACCTTGGTCCCTGTATTGCGGCGCTCGTTGCGCTGCTGCTGGCGTTTCCTGCTGGCAGGGCGCTTGCCCAGGGGGACCTCACCGGCAGCATAGCGGTCACGGTGAAAGATCAGGACGGTGGCGCCTTGCCGGGTGCCGCGCTCACGGTCAAGAGCTCGGCTATGTCCCTGACCGGGGTCACCAACAACGGCGGTCAGTACCGCTTTCTGGCCGTGCCTGCGGGAGTCTACGAGGTGCGGGCGACGCTGAGTGGGTTCACCCCCGCGGTTCTCTCGGGCGTGAACGTGCGGTTCGGTGAGACGTACACAGCAACGCTCACTCTCAAGATCGGCGCGACCGACCAGGTCACGGTCACCGCAGCGCCACCGCAAATTGACGTGACCCTGCCCTCGACGAGAGAACTCATGCAGCAGCAGTTCATCCAGGACATTCCATTGCGCGACCGCAACTTCCAGGATCTCGTCAACCTCCTTCCCGGGGTCGTTGGCGGGAGCGTGCAGGGGTCCCGCCCGGAAACGACTGGGTACCGGATCGACGGGGCCAGCGACGTGGAGCCCTATTTGAGCGGTGTCGCACTAACCTTCAGCCAGTACGCGATCGACCGGTTCGAGCTGGTGCCCGGCGGGTTCCAGGCCCGCTACGGTGAGTTCTCCGGGGGCGTCGTCAATGTCACCACACGGAACGGCACCAACACCTTCGTCGGACACGTCGGCTACTACTTCCGCGACAACAGCCTGGTCGCGAAGCCTCCGGTCACCTACCCCGACCAGCTCCACGACAAGGCGCCCGACACGCGGCGCTTCTACGAGGCGGCGATCGGCGGCCCGATCACGAAGGACGTGCTTCAGTACTTCGCCACCCTCGAGTACAGGACAGCGGACGTCGGGAACGTGTTCGCCGCCCGGACGAGCAAGACTGATTCCTATCTGGGGAGCTTCAAGCTCAACTACACGCCGACAACGAACGACCAGTGGACGGTCTTCGCGGCAGCCAACGTTTACGACACGCGCAACACAATTGCCAATAAGTACGTTGCGCCTGAGTTCAACGCCAACCAGACCGACAACAGGGCACTCCTCACCGCGCAGCAGACCCACATCTTCTCCGATAGCTTCTTCGTAGAGTCACAGCTTTCCTACCTGCGCACGAATAGCACCATTAAACCCACCGACCCCAACGCCCACGTCACGCTTTACGAATTCGAGCCCGACGGCAATACCCGGACCAGCGGACGCTACACCAGCAACAAGGACACGAGCGTGGACCGCGCTCGCCTCACGGAAACTTTCTCATGGTTCCTGGGCCAGCACGAGGTAAGGTTGGGCGCCGATCTGGGGTACCTCAAGACCACGGTCAGCCAGATCATCAACCCCACGCGCTTTGATTTTCGTCCACTGGGGAACCCTTTTGCGCTTCACTACTACTTCTATCCGGTCGAGTACGACAAGGGGGGCTTCGAAGGGGCCGCCTACGCGCAAGACACGTGGAAGCTGTCCCCCCGCCTGACGGCGGACATCGGCCTGCGGGTGGAGTACCAGAAGATCATCGGCAACACCGACCTGGCACCCCGTGTCGGTCTCTCGTACGACCTTACCGGTGACGCCAAGACAAAGATCTTTGCCAACTGGGGGAAGTACGTCGAGCGGGTCTACGACCGGTATCTCGAGTGGGGATCGCAGCCCGGCGGCCAGTTCTCTTACGTTTTCAATCCTGAAGGTCCGCTGGCGGACGGGACCGAGGTCCCTGGAGGGAGTTTCGGCTATCGCATCCTCGGGTCCAATAAGACACCGTATGCGGAAACATGGACGGTGGGCGGCGAGCGGCTCCTCGGGAGCGACTTCAGGGTCGCTCTCAGCTACACCGAGAAGCAACTCTTCAACCAGCTCCTGACGTACTCGACGAGCTCGCCACCCGTCAGCTACTACGACTTCCGAGGGGACGGCAAGGGGAGCTACAAGGGGGTGAGCCTCGTCGCAACCAAACGGTTCTCGAACAGCTGGGAAGCGCAAGCAAGCTACACGTGGTCCAGGGCGGAAGGCATGGGGAGCGCTCTCGGTGTGTTCTACGGTCCGACTTTGATCCCTCCCCAAAACAGCATCGAGGACAATGACAGAACCCACGTCGTCAAGCTATCGGGGTTCGGTCAGCTTCCGTGGGGTTTCCTCGTCTCCATGAGCTACAGCTATGCGACCGGCCTGCCGTACTCCATCTTCGGCACCGATGCGACCGGAGGGAGCTTTTACGTCGGCACGAGGAACTCACACCGCATGTCGTCAAGCCAGTCCCTCGACTTGTCCGCCCAGAAGCGCTTCCGCATTGGGGGCACTGACGTGAGCCTGGTCGCGGAGGCGTTCAACGTCTTCAACCACGAGAACGTCACGGCTGTCACGACTGGGGTCACGAACCACGGCGAGCCTACGGCCTTCGATGTCGGGCGCACGTTCCAACTCGGCGTCAAGATCGACTTCTGACGTACCACTCGAGGGGGGTGCACGCAGCAGGCGTGCACCCCTTCGACTTTCCTGTCGGTTGTCCCATGTCCTGCCGGTTGTCTCAGGGTGGTGACGGCGGAGTCAGGCGATGAGGTAGCCGACTGCCCGGGCAACCTCAAGCGGCCCGTTGCGAGTGGCCTCGAGGCGCTGCTTCTTCCGTCCCATGGAGGCACCTGCTACAGATCAGATCCGTTCGATGTTGGGCGCTCGCTAAGACAGAATGGTGAGATGGTGCGACCTGGTACCAATCCGTGGACGTGGTACCCATTTGGTACCCATTGGCGTGAGCTATCGGCTCTTGACCCGCGCATAGTGCCGGCGGGCCTTGGTGCGGTTGCCGCAGACAGTCATGTCGCACCAGCGGCGCGACTTGTTCTTGCTGTGGTCCAGGAACAGCCAGGCACACCGCTCGCCGGCGCATTCACGCACGCGGTCGAGCTCGGTTGAGGTCAAGAGCTCAGCCGCCGAGACCACGGCCGGCCATAGCACCCGATCCAGGTCCGGGGGATCATGCTCGACCCAGGCCCAGGCGGGCAAGCCGGTGGCCTGGCCGAGACGCCGCGACCCGAATGCACGCGGCAACACAGCGTTGAGCCGGGCCATAGCCGCAACGGGTGGCACTCGGCCATGCGCCACGGCCGAGAAAACGGCAAAGAGCACCTCGCGCACTTGCCTCGCCCGCTCCAACGCCCGTGTTGCAACGCGGGGGTGGGCCCGAGCCTCCCGGAGGAGCGCCCACGCCGTCGCATGCGGGACGGCGCCCGCCTGGAGGCCCCAGGCCACGAGGTCCTCGAAGCCCGTAAGGAGCTCCCGGGGCGTGCCCGCTTTTCGGTTGTCGAGCGTGTTCGCGAGGTCGAGGCACAGCGCTCCGCCAGTGAGCTCGAACACGTAGCCCTTCTGTGTCCGGGCCCCGCCGAACCGGACGGCCTTCCTTCCCGTCGTGCCCTGTTGCGCCATCGCCCTCCCGCACCGAGCGCTCGCCCGAGGAGCCTCTCGGTGAGGCCAGTCTAACCTCCAAGGCGCGGCTTGGCTCTCTGACTCGCGGCTTCGACGAGCGCCCGCAGGTTTCTCCCCACCACCGGCTCCGAGTACGGCTGGCCGAGCCGTGCGAGCTTCTCGCGCACTCCGTCCCAGACGGGCGCGAGGTGGTCGCCGGTGTCCGCAAGCAGCGCCTCGGTTTCCTCGCGGCTGAAGGCCACGCCGGTGCTCTCGAGCTGCAGCTTTGAGTTGGCGGGGCACACCCGTTGGCAGAGGAGGCAGCCGAGCAGGCAGTGGTGGGCCCGGGTGGGCACAAAGGCCGGCCACGGCCCGGGGTTCTCGTTGATGTACGTCAAGCATCGCTCGGCGTGCAGGAGGACGCGGTCCTTGGCAATGGCGCCGGTTGGGCAGGCGGCGCGGCAGGCGCGGCACCCCTCACACTCGGGGAGCAGCGTGGGCTCCTGCGGCCGCCAGCCGTCGGGGAGCGGGAGCGAGGCATCTGTGAGGTAGCCGAGGAGCTGGATGTAGCTTCCCATAACGGGAGCGTACGTCACGTTGTTGCGGCCGTAGCGCACCAGGCCCAGGCGGATGGCCAGAGGCTTCAATGGCGCCATCAGGCGCTCGATCCGGGCCCCGCGAAGTGCGTGTGCCTGAAGGTCCGCCGCGACCTCCTCGAACAATGGACGGTAGCGGACATAGGTTGGGGGCAGGATGGCCTCGATGCGCCTCCCGTCGAGTTCGAAGGAGGCCGTGTGCGCCGGGCGGGGCTTGACCACCATCAGGACGGTCGCCAACCCCCGCATCTGGCTGATCTGGGTCTCGGCAAGTGAGCCCAACTCACTTGCGTAGAACTCCTCCTCGAGCACCCCTGACGTGCCGAGGCGTGCCACCTTTTCCTGCACCGCCGCCACCAGCTCCAGCGGGCCCCACGCCACGAGATACCCGCGCTTGCTTGCCCACCTCTTGAGCCCGTCGAGCATGCGTGCCTCCTTGTCCTCGCAACGCGTGCGGCCGGTTGTTACGCCGGCTGCCCGTGCCGCGCGAGGTAGCTTGCCCGCAGCCACCCCATCGTGCGCGCCAGCGTCTCCGACTCGGTCCTTATGAAATCCTGCAGGGTGGCGCACTGCTCGAACGTCTCGCACTCCGCGCAGTTGGACACCCCCTTGGCTGTGGCGCACAGGCGGATCTTGCACGTATAGCAGTATTTGGCCAGCAAATTCTGATTGTGTGGGCCGCAGCCGAGACACACCCAGTCGCGAGGCTCGAAGGCCCCTTGGCCGAACTTCTCGGCCACCTGCTCGAGCCCCTTCTCGTCACCCTTGAGCGTGGACTTGTACGCTGTGCACTCCAGACAGTCGATCCCGCAGAAGCCAACCATGAGCCACCTCCTGCGGCATCATACGTAACTGCCAAAATGAATGTTGCAGGTTAGTCATGCCGTCGCGCCGGCCGACTAGCCTCAGCCCCGAGATCGACCCTATGGAGCGACCGGCTCGCGATCGGAATCAGGTACCGATGGGCGCTACCCCGCAAACCGGGAGACCGACCACCTCGTGCAATCGGGTACCGATCCCTCCACGTGGTCGCGCCTGCTCGCCCACCGCCCGCCGCGTGCCCTCCCGAGACCTTGACACCTCCCCTCACCGGGGTACCATCGGTTGAGATAAGAAAGGAAATTCCTATCTATTACCGGTGGGACCAGCGTTGCTCGCCGTTCATTTTCCGGAGTGTCGGGGCAACGAGACCCATGCAACGCTCTCAAAATGTAAGAGGAGGATTTCCATGTGGAATCACATCAGGATACTCGTTTCCGCCCTTATCTTTGCCCTCACTCTGCCGATGCCGGCTCTGGCTCGGGCTCAATCCGACGAAGAGCGGGACTTCGTGCCCGGAGAGAAGGCGGTCTTCTACGACGATTACACCGATATGGCCAAAGGCGCCGCGCCGCCCCACTGGAAGGTCCGCGGCGGTGCCGCCAAGCTCAACCCGGCAGGCCGCCTGGTGCTGGCTGACCGTCTCACCCTCTATCCCAACATCAAGGCCCTGCCCAAGAACTTCACCGTCGAGGCGGAGTTCATCCCCAAGGACGCCAGCGGCGGGCACCTCGGGTGGGTGTTCGAGAATCAGGATTCGACCTTTCAATGGAACGCCCAGTTCCAGTTTGATACCGACGAGATTCTTGCCACCCTGAATGTCAACGACGAGGGCTGGTCGAAGCTTGGCGAGGGCCGGGTGAAGATCCAGTACGGAAAGCCGAACCGGCTGGCCGTGTGGTACCAGGACGCGCGAATTCGCATCTACGTTAACGACCAGCGCGCGGTGGACGTCAATCAAGTGGAACTCAAGCCCTGGAGCCGGACGTTTCTGGATTTCACCTCCGACTCACCCGTCGAACTTGGCGCGGTGCGCATTGCCGAATCGATGCCCGACATCAGCCAGGTGCTCCTATCCACTGGAAAGTACGTGAGCCACGCGATCCAGTTTGATACCGGGAGCGACCAGTTGCGGTCCGACTCGACCAACGTCATCAAGGAAGTCGCTGCGGCGCTCCAGAAGCAGCCGGCGCTGAAGCTCCGCATCGAAGGCCATACCGATTCCACCGGCGACGCGGCTAAGAATCTCGACCTCTCAAAGCGACGCGCAGAATCGGTGAAAGGGGCGCTGGTGAAACTCGGCATCAGTGCCGACAGGCTCACCACCGAGGGCTTTGGCCAAACAAAGCCCATGGCTTCCAATGACACGCCGCAGGGCCGCGCAGAGAACCGCCGGGTGGAGTTCGTGAAGGTTTAACAGGAGCGCCCTTCAAGGAGGTGTCATCGAGCGTCGAGTCGCACGCGCGTGGTGGCACCTGGTACCGATGTGGCTTGAGCACAGAAGGTGAGATGGAGGTACCTGGTACCGATTTGGCTGGCCTCCTTCTTGACCGCTTTGACTTCGGTAGTAGGATAGACGCGGACCTCACGAATCGTGAGGAGCCACACTCGTAGGGAGGCTTGCTATGGCCAAGAAGGCTGTGAAGACACCTGTGAAGAAGGGGGTGGCGAAGGCCGCTGCGCGCCGGGACAAGCCCGCAGCTGCCCGAAAGCCATCAACCGCCGAGCGCCTCGAGGCGCTGGAGGCGCGCGTGGGCAAGCTCACCCGGCAATTGGCTGCTCTGCAACGCCAGCCTGGCCCCAAGGGTGAGAAAGGGGAGCCCGGCCCACAAGGGCCACGGGGCCCGGAGAGCGAGAAGGGCGATCCCGGACCGCAAGGAATTTCCGGACCCAAGGGTGACAAGGGAGACCCTGGGGCCCAAGGACCGCCTGGGCCCAAAGGAGAGAAAGGCGACGTCGGACCTCAGGGAGTTCCCGGACCCAAGGGTGACAAGGGCGAGCCTGGGCAACAAGGACCGGCCGGGCCGAAGGGCGACAAGGGCGAGCCAGGGCAACAAGGACCGCCTGGGTCGAGGGGCGAGAAGGGGGAGGTAGGGCAACAAGGACCGCCTGGGTCGAGGGGCGAGAAGGGCGAACCCGGTCCCAAGGGGCCCCCAGGACCACCCGCAACCGCGTAGATGGATAGGAATTTCCTTTCTGACCTGGGCCGAGGGTAGTCCCGTGAGAGGCGCTGTCAACGTTCGTGGAGGGTTCCGGATAGTGTCTGACGGTGGCGGGAGGCTGTTGCCGCTTCTGGATGCGAGGCCGTGAGGAAGCGCGGCTCGAAGGCTACGAGCAGGGGTACGAAGACGGGAAGCGAGGAGAGGTCAACTGAGAGGTCGCCGCGGCGCCCCTGCTCCCCCCAAAGGTCTTCGTGTTCCTGCAAGAAGAGGGCTTGCTCTCCGAGAAGCGCACCGGTTTGCTGCTCTCCTGGTGGTATTCGGCGCTCTCGGTACAAATCTCTGCCATCGTGCCCCAGGACGACCGTGACGGCCTGGAGCGCCTCGCTTGCTCCGTGCTGCGCGCCGGGACGGACGGCTCCTCAATCCTTGACGAGCTCGTCCACGTAACGGTAGCCAGGGACCTTGTCTTCGATCTCTTCAACGATGGCTTCGACCGCATCGATAAGGGCTAGCAGATCCCTGCGGTTTGCGGGGACGATGTCGGGGTCGCTGGCTTTGAAGCCTTGCCTGAGCGTGGTCAACCGCTCTCTAGCCTCACTGAGTTCCAGGTTCATCGCGCCCTCCGGCACCTTGCTATCCTTCCTTTCGACTGGCGTAATCCTGGGCGGAGTGTAGACCATCGCGGCCTAGCTTGCGATCTGGCCGACGCTGGTGCCCTACCACCGGGCGGGCCCCCCCCCGTCTGCGTTAGACTCGGCGTCGAGCAACCGGAGGCGACCATGGAAGACGATCTCGCAGCGTTCTTGACAGAGTGGAAGGGCAAGAGGGTCCTTATCACAACCGTCGCAGGTGACGTCGTTGAGGGCGACCTCGGCAAGATCGGTCGAGCGTACCTGATTCTCGAGGACACCAAGAAGGGTACCGTCTTGGTGAGTTTGGCGGGGGTTGTAACGGTGGGACTCACTACCAAAGCGCCCGTGTCCACCCCCCGGGCAGGCCAGACCACGCGGCTCTAGCCGGCGGCGAAGAAGTCCGAGCGCACCGAGTTGTAAAGGGTCCGCAGGGCCTCGAGGTGCTGCTTCTCCCAGTCCGTGGAGGTACCTGGTACCGGTCAAGTCGGTTCGATGTCAGGCGCTGGCCAAGATGGAATGGTGAGATGGTGGTACTTGGAACCGATCTACCGATCAGGCGCCGCGCTCACGCGAGCTCGCAGTCAATTCCGTGCTGCGCACAGAACCTCTGCACGATGCTCGACTGCCGGCGGTAGAACGCCTCGGCAGCGCGGTCCTGGCTCACGCGCGAGCTGTAGTTCCAGCCGCCGAAGAACATGTGGTCGACGAACTTCACCTCGGCAAGGACCTCGGACAGGTCCTGCTCGAAGATGCTCGGCGTCGGATAGGGCTCGATGTGCACGAGTGTCCGACACCCGGCATCGTGCAGCCGCCGCAAGGCGGCTATGCGCTCGGCGTGGGGTGCGGCCCCCGGCTCCCACTCGCGGCGAAAGTCATCGTCCAGCGAGACAAGGCTGATGCCATGCGTGTTGTCGCATGGGAAGCGCCGACGGTCGGCGAGCTCTGCGGGGAGTCTGCCCTTGGTCAACAGGGAGCACGGGATCCCGGACCGGTTCAACCGCTCGATGATCGCGAGCGACATGGCCCCGACTTCCGGGTGGTCGACCATGAACGGATCGGTCGTGAGGCACAGGTGCACTTCGGGAGGGAGTACCCGCTTCTTCTCGAGCTCGCGGCCGAGGAGCGCGAGGGCATTACCCACGATTCGCGGGCGGCACCACTCCGCGTAGTCACGGACGCGCCCATGGTGCCTGGCCATCAGGAATGCGTAGCAGGGGTAGCGGCAGCCGTGACTACAGCCCAGGACGTGGTTGATGCAGTGAAACCCGAGGCCGCTCTTGTAGAGCAGGCTCTTCCGCTCGATGCGGTCGAGTGGCCTATCCGAAGGGGCGGGCACGGCCTCCCCATTCTAGGCCGAAGGAAGGGCCGTTGGGCACTGAAATCGCTTCGATGCCGGCCCCTTGCTGGAATCGAATGCTTAGGTAGCGGAACCCCGTACCCATCCTCGGAGCCGGCGACTCTGCCGGACCTTGTACTCGTCTCAGGCAAAGGTGAGATGGGGGTACCTGGTACCAAGCCACATCCGTTACACCCGCGGGGGGCCGCAAGGGCGGCCCCTACACAACCCCCGTCGCCGTACCGGCCCGCTCCGCCCCGGCTACAGCCGGTCGGTCGCCTTGATGAAGCCGGCGACCGCCGCCTTGAACGCAGCCAGCGACGGCGGGTGCAGGTACATCATGTGGCCCGCCTCGAAGTACTTCATCTCGATGTTGGCGCGCAGCTTCTTCTCGAGCCCGAGGTGCTCCATCGTGTACTCGGTGCCGAAGAATGGCGTCGCGAGGTCGTAGTAGCCGTTCAGCACCAGCACCCGCAGTGCCGGGTTGGTGGCGATCGCGTGCGCCAGATCGGTGCCGGTGTTCGGCGCGCCGGGGAAGGGAAAGTGCGCGCCCGGGGGCTTGTGCTTCCAGTCCCAATCCCGCCACAGGTCGGCCTCGACCTTGTACGTCTTGCCCGCGCCGAACTTCAGCTCCTCGTGCAGGTAGCCGAGAAAAGCGGCGGTGAACGCCCCGGAGATCGCCGTGGCCTGCGGATCCTCGCTCGCCTCCTGCGCCAGCCGGTCGAGCGCGACGCCCGTGAAACGCGCGTCGAGCCGGCCCACGGTCTCCGCGTGTTCGCGCAGCAGCTCGGCGGTGAACTCGCCCTCGCTGACGCGCAGGTTGGCCTTGTCGAGGTAGGACGGCGACAGCCCGGTCAGCCGCGACATCGAGGCGATGACCGACTTGCGCTCGGTGTCGGGGAGGGCGTCGCCCTTGGCGAGGGCGGCCGTGTACGGTCCGGCGGCGAACTCGCGCGCCTGTGCGAGGAACGCGTCGAGCGGGGGCGCGTCCTTGAGCAGGTGGTGGTACCAGGCGATCGCGGCGTAGCTCGGGACGAACATCTCGAAGCCGAGGTCGTTGCCCGCCAGCGTGATGTCGGCCTTCGCGTCAATGAACACCGAGACCAGCACCACGCCGTTGAACGCCATGTTCCACTTGCTCTGCAGGGCGTCGACGAGGCCGGCCGAGCGCATCGTGCCGTAGCTCTCGCCGAGCAGGTACTTCGGCGAGTTCCAGCGGCCGTTGTCATTGACGTACTGGACGACGAAGCGGGCGATCGAGTCGATGTCCTGGTCGACCCCCCAGAAGTCCTTGTTCTTCGCCTTCCCCACCGCGCGGCTCAACCCCGTCCCGACCGGGTCGATCATCACGAGGTCCGTGACGTCGAGGACGGTCTCCTGGTTGTCCACTACCTGGTAGGGCGGCGGCGGGGTCGGCGCCGCATCGGTGGTCACGATCCGCCGCGGGCCCAGCGCGCCCATGTGGAGCCAGATCGAGGACGAGCCCGGGCCGCCGTTGTAAGCGAACGTGAGCGGCCGCTGCGACGCCTCGGCGCCGTCCTTGGTGTAGGCCGTGTACCCGATCGCCGCGATCGGCTCGTCGTCGTCGTTGCGGATCAGCAGCGTGCCCGCCGTCGCCTTATACTTAAGCGGCGCGCCGCCGAGCTTGATCGTGTGCTCGGTGACCGACTGCTCCGGCTTGGGGACGGCCGGCGCCTCGGTCGTGGCGGCCTCGCCGCTCCGCTCCTTCGGTGCGGCCTTCGGCGGTTCCTGCGCGACGAGCGCGTTGGCAGCTCCAAACAGACACACCACGGTGAGCGCGACAGCTCCTCTGTTCATCGTTGACCTCCCCATCCGCGCAGCGTACACAAGAACGCTGCGCGGCGCCAGATGGCATCCCGCCGCCCCGTCCGGTTCCCGCGGTGAGCGCTCCAGCGCAGACCGGGTGCCGACCTGCTCGCGCAGTCAGGCGCCGTCGTGGGGGGACGCTGCAATAGTCAGCATGGCGTATTCGTTACCCAAGAAAGCATATGGGTACGGGTATCACTTTATCGCCTTCTCGCCTACGGCAGCAGCGGGGCGCGTGAGCCCGTGCGGGAAGGATGGTGCGGGACGCGCGCTTGTGTCCGCGAAATCGCTTCGATGGCGGGCGGTTCCCGGAATCGAAGGCTTAGATAGCGGAACCCGGTGTTCGTCCTTGGAGCCGGCACCCCTGCCGGACCCTGTACTCATTCAGGGCAATGGTGAGATGGTGGTACCTGGTACCTATCATATTGCTCCTGGCGGATCCGGGCGATCACGCTGCGGCGCTGGCAGCCACCTGTCCCGGGTGCAACCCTGTCCGACATGCGCCGAGCAAACCGAACCTTTGAGCGGTCCTTTGGCGATAGGCCCTGCTAGGCCGCGCGACTCCTCAAGACGGGCCAGGGCGAGGAGTTACCGCAGGGCAGGCGACTACACAACAGATCGAATGGAATACCTGGTACCTATTCATTCGCCCGAGCATGCCCCGGCTCTACGCGGCGCTGGCGATCAGGGAAGTCTTGCGGAGCAGGAGGTATCCCGCCCCCAGTGTGAAGAACAGATAGACGACCGCGATGCCCCATCCGAGCGGGTTAAGCATGCCCACGACGACCGCTCGCGCCGTTACGATGAAGCCGATGGCGTCGTACACGAAAAGATCGATGAGGATCGCACGCCGTGCCAGGGAGTCGACCACGTTTCTCGCCAGCCAGGTGAGCAGGAGCGTGCCTATGAGCGCCGCCCCATACTCCCTCGCCGGAAAGGAGCCGGCTCGACCCAGGTCCGCGCCCAGGAACGCAAACAGCGTCCTCGGCATGAGCAGCAGGATCGGGCCGAACACAACGCACACCACGGCCTTGATGATGAGCAGCGTCTTGAATGACATGTCGCGCCCCCTTTCGAGGCTGTTTCAGCAATATTGCCGCACTGTCAATCTGAGTGCAACACCCACCTCAACGACCGCAGTGACACGCTGCTCGAGAGCGCCACAACCTCGTCGGTGCCGATCCCGAGCCCTACCCGATCGGGAGGGGTGCCAGGCACGCATGTGGCGGAGTTGTCATGCAAAGGAGCCACTTCTCTTCGACATGGCCAGCGGCGGAGCGCCGATCCACCACGTCAAATCGCTTCCCTACCCCGGCCCCCTACGACAAATCAGCTAACTGCGAACCTGGCACCTCTTGTCGCGAGGCGGTCGCTCCAGAGGGTCTATCCGGCGCTATAGTCCGCCCGTGGTCACGGATCCGGTCCCCCGACCGGCCCGTTTGCGCCAGCAGCACGAGGCGAGCGACGCGCGGCACACGCTGGAGCTTCCACCCGCAGAGCCGTTACAGCGGAACGCCGAAGGGCTGCGCGCGGCGCTCGAGGCTGCGCGGGCTCCAGGGGTACGCCGCGCGGGCCAGGAGCTGCTCGACCATCTCGCAGACTTCTACCGTGTGCCGGCACCCCGACTCAAGATCCTGGGCGTGCGCCCGCACCGGGTTCGGGACGGCCACCTCGCGTCCGAGCTCCATGGCGACTACACGCCGGAAACCGGTGTTCTCCGGGCCTGGATGCGCACGGCCATCCTGGGCAAGGTCACAAGCTACCGCGGAATGCTCAACACGCTCCTGCACGAGTTCGCCCACCACCTCGACGTCCACCTGTTCGCCTGGCCCGACACGCCCCACACGCGCGGGTTCTACTGGAGGGTCGACGCCCTCTACCACCTGGCCCTGGGCACACCCACCGACAAGCGCAAGCCCCTGTTCTGGATCAAGAGCGGCACACGCTGGCGCATTGACTGGTCGAAACTACGTTGAGTGGACTCGTTTCAGGGGGCAGCTCACTGTTTAGCCTTATCCGCTGCCCCTTCCGCCGCCACCGGCAGCTTTCTCGAGAGCACGCGATTCTCCGGCAGTTTGGTTAGATCCAGTACCTTCCCACCCTGCATCACCGACCGCAGTTTGCGGATATTGTGGATGTCCGCAAGAGGATCGGCCTCCAGAATCACCAAGTCCGCGATCTTGCCCTTTTCCAAGGTACCCAGGTCGTTCAAGCGCCGCGATGCGATCGCGCCGTTCTTGGTTCCCGCGGTAATGGCCTGCATCGGCGTCATGCCGAGTTCGACCAGGCCTTCTATCGCCATGATCGTGCCGATGCCGTGGCTCTGGCTGGCGAGCTTGGGCTCGATCTGGAACTCCGGGGCCGCGGCCCAATAGCTGTCGGTGCCGACGGTGGTGATGCAACCGGCCTTGATCAGCTTCTGCGCGTTGTGGCGGCGGGTTTCGAGATCGGTGCCCAGATCGTGGGCGCGCTTGCGTTCGTCGTAGAGGGTCTTGGGGAGCGGTTGTTTCTTCGCCGCCTCCGCGAGCTTCTTTTCTTCCTCGGCTTTGTCCTTGAGGTGCTTTTCCCACGCCTCGCCGGTGATCGTGCTCACCAGCATGGAGCAGACCACGTTGCGCTCTACGATCAGCTTGGCGAGCTCATCCGCCATTTCCCGAGGCGTGATCGCTTCCGGATGCTGGATGAGGTCGATGCCCGCCAGCACGGAGATGCGCAGGCCCTCGATGGTCGTCGAATGGGTTTCCGCCCCGCGGCCGCGTTTGTGCGTCTCTTCGACCATCACCTTCTGTGCTTCCGGCGAGAATCCGATGTAGGTAGGCTGGTCGAAATGGCTGGTGCCGCCGTATTTGAGGAAATCGGGGCCCTTGTCGAGGTACTTGTTGATGGCGACGCGCAATTCGTCCGGCGTCATGTCGGCGAGCAGCTCGCCCGCGTCCTGCGCCATCGCGTCATCCACTTCGGCTTGGAAGCGCGTAATATCGCGTTGCGGCGCGAGAGAGAAAGACACGGAATAGGGGCCGCCCCAGCCTACGATATTCCCGGCGGCAAGGATGCGCGCGCCCGTCGCTTTGCCACTCGCGATGCTGTCACGCACTTGCGTCAGCGGGATGAGAAAGCCGTAGCTGTCGCGGACCGTGGTCACCCCATACGTCAGGTCGATCTGCGCGGCTTCGAGCACGATCTCGTTTTCGCGCGTGTAGTACTTGGCGAGCGTCTCGTAGCGATCGCGCATGCCGCCGTAGAGCGAAAGATGGACGTTGGTGTCGATGAAGCCCGGCACCACGTAGCGCCCGGCCGCGTCGATGACGGTGGCGCCCTTGGGAACGCTGACGTTTCCGCGCGCTCCGATGGCGCTGATCCTGTCGCCGGTTATCACGATGACCGCGTTGGAGATCGGGGGACCGCCGTTGCCGTCGATCAGGGTGGCGCCAACGATCGCCACGTCCTGCGCGTTCGCGGCAAGTGGTGCCGCGAGGCAAGCAGAGATGCCGGCTGCCAGCAGCAGGTCAACAGGTCTGGCTCTTCTCATTTCCTCGCTCCTCGGTCTTATGCGTAGCAGGTATCACTTTCTCACCTTCTTCGGTTGAGCCAGCGACAGACCCGGTAAGCACGGAGGAGAACGATAGCACGGGAGGCGCGCGCTCGCCTTCGCAAAATCGCTTCGATGCCGGGCCCTTGCCGGAACCGAGTGCTTAGATAGCGGAACCCGGTGCCCGTCCTCGGAGCCGGCAACTTTGCCAGAGCTTCTACCCATCTAGGGCAATGATGAGATGGAGGTACCTGGTACCGATCCGGGCGCATACTCTGGTGGTAGCAATTGCGCTGGTGTCGTGCGAGAAGGGGTGGACGATGGCAGGGCACGCAGGTGCGATCCTCGGGATGCTGTTCCTTGCGCAAGCGGCGGCGGCGCAGTTCACCCAGCAAGGGAGCAAGCTGGTTGGCTCGGGCGCCGTCGGGGCTGCCCACCAAGGCTACTCGGTGGCGGTCTCAGTGGACGGCAACACCGCCATTGTCAGCGGGTATGGCGACAACTCTTTTGCCGGCGCCGCGTGGGTGTTCACGCGCGGCGAGGGGGTTTGGTCGCAGGAAGGGAGCAAGTTGGTCGGTACGGGCGCCATCGGAGTGGCCAGGTACGGCAAATCAGTGGCGATCTCGGGGAACGGCAACGCGGCTATCGTCGGCGGGCCATACGACAACTTCAATACCGGCGCCGCGTGGGTGCACACGCGCAGCGACGGGCTGTGGTCGCAGCAGGGCGCCAAACTGGTCGGCGCGGACGCCATCGGGGCTGCCCAGCAGGGCTGGTCGGTGGCGATCTCGGTGGATGGGAACACGGCGATCGTGGGCGGCGCATTCGACAACTCCAACGCCGGCGCCGCGTGGGTGTACGCGCTCAGCGGAGGTGTGTGGTCGCAGCAGGGCAGCAAGCTGGTCGGCACGGGCGCAGTCGGGTATGCCGCCCAGGGCTACTCGGTGGCGATCTCGGCGGACGGCAATACCGCCATCGTCGGCGGGGTCGCCGACAACTCCTTTGCCGGCACCGCGTGGGTGTTCACGCGCAGCGGGGGGGTGTGGACGCAGCAGGGAAGCAAGCTGGTTGGCTCGGACGCGGTCGGAAACGCCTTTCAGGGGTACTCGGTGGCGGTCGCGGCGGACGGCAACACGGCCATTGTGGGCGGGTATGGCGACAATTCCGATGCCGGCGCCGCGTGGGTGTTCACGCGCCGCGGGGGGGTGTGGTCGCAGGAGGGCGCCAGGCTTGTCGGGATGGGTGCCGTCGGGGATGCCGCCCAGGGCTGGTCGGTGGCGATCTCGGCGGACGGCAACGCCGCCATCGTTGGCGGGCCCAGCGACAACCTCAATGCCGGCGCCGCGTGGGTCTATACGCGTAGCGGGGGGGTGTGGTCGCAGGAGGGCAGCAAGCTTGTCGGGATGGGTGCCGTTGGGGACGCCAACCAGGGCGCGGTGGCGATCTCAGCGGACGGGACCACTGCTATAGCCGGCGGGTCCTACGACGACTCCAAGACCGGCGCCGCATGGGTCTTCGTCACCACCGGCTGCACTTCGCCTTCGATCACCGCACAGCCGCAAGGCCTGACCATTCAAAGCGGCCAAACCGCCACGCTGTCGGTGACCGCGACGGGCACGACGGAGCTAACCTACCAGTGGTACCAGGGGAAGGCTGGTGACACCTCGGCGCCGGTCGGTGGTAACGCGAGTACGTTCACAACGCCGCCCCTGATAGCAACGACCGACTTCTGGGTCAGGGTCACCAACGCTTGCGGCACTGCCGACTCAGCCGCCGCAACGGTCACGGTCAGGCGAGGCGTGCGCCGCCACCTCCATAGATCAACGTAGGCAGTGGTGTCCCCGGTTTATGGGTACCACTTCCCTTTTTCTGACCTTCCTCGCCTGAGCCAGCAGCGGGACGCGTGAGCCCGTGCGGGAACGATGGTGCGGGACGCGCGCGCTTGTGTCCGCGCAATCGCTTCGATGCCGGGCCCTTGCTGGGATCGAATGCTTAGGTAGCGGAACCCGGTGCCCGTCCTCGGAGCCGGCAACTCTGCCGGAGCTTCTACCCATCCAGGGCAATGGTGAGATGGTGGTACCTGGTACCTATTAGATACCTATTTCGGTGATGATTGCTACGGTGCCAGCGCGGCGGCGCTTAGTTCTGACCGGGCCCGCCGAAGAACACGAAAGGCCGAGCGCAGCACGAAGAGCGCCAGCGCCGCTCCGATCGTGATGTCAGGCCAACCGGCGCGCCAGAACCACACGCACCCGGCCGCGATGAGAACCGAGACGTTCGCGACGATGTCGTTTCTCGAGCAGGTCCAGACCGAATCCATGTTGATGTCGTCGGACCTGTGGCGCCAGAGGAGGCCGAGGCAGACGGCGTTCGCGGCGAGAGCGGCCAAACCCATGAGTCCCATGGCTTCGAAACTTGGAGAATGGGGAACCCACGCTTGGTAGACCGCCTGCCCAAGGGCCGCGAGCCCGAAGGCCACCATGATTGCGCCCTTGACGACCGCGGACCGGGCCTTCCAGCGATCCGACCGCCTGACCACGTATAGGCTGAGACCATAGGCCAGGGCGTCTCCGAGCATGTCCAGTGAATCCGACACGAGCGCGACCGAGCCTGCAAGCACGCCCGTGACCAGCTCGGCGACGAACATAAGGACATTGATGGCGAAGACGATCCTCAGCGTCGAGATCTGGCGTGTCTGCAGCTTCCCGACTTCGCTCGCGGCGTCGTCGCAGCAATCACTCAAAGTTGCCCCCGCGGCGCCCCGCGCGGGGTCGCCGGCCCCTACCGATTCACCCAACGCCTTGGTCCTCACACACCGAGGGAAACGCAGGCGAGCCGCGACCTATTGCCTTCAGAAGACGAGCACCTGCTCGGCTTCGAGCGTCCAATCTCCCAGCAGGTCCATGCTGCCTCGCTCCACCCCTTCGATCATGTCCTCAGGCCCGAGCCCGCGAGCCTCAGAGCACGACCCTCAAGTGGCCGCGGCACCCTGACGCGCCACCGAGGCGACCATACGCTCCACGTTGTAGAAGCCGTTGGGTGTCTGCTGGCCCTTCTTGGCGCAGCCCACCGCATCGCCCATCAGGAAGAGCTTCACCGACGCGCCTTTCTTCTGCAGGCTCATGGCGAGCCTCAACCCGTTGTACGGCCGCTCGCTGCCGTACGGCCCCTCGTTCAAGATCATCAGGAACGACTTCATGCGGTCCTCCGCTCAAGCTCACAGTTCCATCTTCACGCCGGATGCTCTACCCCCCGCGAGAAGGGCGAGGCGCAGGAGGTCCCGCCTCAGGCCTACGGGCGTGAGCCACCATTTCTCGAAAAGCACCTTGCCCAGGTGCCAGCTCCTGCCCACCTTACGGAGTTCGATTTTCGGCGAGGGCTCCGCGTAGAAATCCCCGTAGGCGAAGCCGGCCATCTCCTCCCCCGCCTCCAGCATGCAGTAGCCGCCCGCGCAGAAGTCCTCCGGTCCGCCGGCGCCGGTGATGTCATGGGCGATCCGGTTGGCAACGGCGAGCGCCTGGGCGTGCGCGAAGACGCCCGCCTTGGGAAGAGGCAGGGGCACGTCGGGGCGCCAGCGCCCGGGCAGGGCGATGGCGGTCACGTCTCCGATGGCGTAGACCCGTTCGTGGGGCGTGGCCAGCGATGTGCGGTCGACGGGGATCCACCCAGCCTCGTTACCGAGGCCGGAATTCCGCACGACCGCGGGAGGGCGGTGGGGCGGGATTGCAACGAGCAGGTCGTAGTCCTCTCGCGTGCCGTCCTTGAATTCCAACCGGCGACTGGCGCCGTCGACGGATGCCAGCGCCCGTCCTGGATGGAATGTGATGCCCTTCTTCTTGAGCAGGTCCGCGACCATGCCCCCGAGACCCGGCCCCGCCACGGGCAGGGGTTGGGATTCCGGCGTGAACAAGTGGAGGTCGAACCTGCCCCCCAGGCCCCGTCGCTGCAAGGTGTCCGCGATGAGCATGGCGCCCTCGTGGGGAGCCCCCGGACACTTGTAGGGAAGGCTGGAGACCACGACGGTAACCCGCCCGCCCTTGAAGGATCGAAGCTCATCGCGGAGCCGGGCGGCGCCGTCGAAACTGAAGAAGGTCTGGGCCGCTCCGTCCAGTCCTGCGATGGCGTCGAAGGCCAACTCGGCTCCGAGGGCGACGACCAGATGGTCAAAGGCCAACTCGCCCGCTCCGGTCTCCACTCGGCCGTGGCTCACGTCGATCCGCTGAACCGGAGAGGTGACCAACTCCACGCCACGCCGGAGTAGGCTCCGGACGGGGCGCACGATCTGGGCGGGCCTTCGGGCCCCGGTCATGAGCCATAGGAAGGATGGCGCGAATGCGTGATTCGCGTCCCGCTCCACGACGACCACCCGGTGCTCTCTGGGCAGGAGCCGCCTCAGGGTGTTGGCGGCGACCTGCCCACCGATTCCGCCACCGAGAATCAGAACCGTCTGGGATGCCATGACTCATGCCTCCTTCTTAAGATCGAGCGTGTTTCTTCCCGCGAGTGGCCTCCAACCCTAGAGGGAGCCCCACCGGCAAGCCCGCCGCCCGCCAATCGGGGAAACCCTCCCGGAGGCGACGCGCTCTCACGCCCGCCTTGCGAAGCACCTCCACGGCTTGAACCGCCAACACGCAGTAGGGGCCCCGGCAGTAGGCCACGATCTCTTGGCCGCGGGGAATTTCCTTGATCCTCGCTTTCAGCTCACGCAAGGGAATAGAGAGCGCGCCGGCGATGTGGCCCGCGTTGTACTCCTCGGTGGGCCGCACGTCCAGAACCGTAACCCTGCCTTCCCGGACGCGCTTGAGAAGCTCCCGGCCCTCCACAGGCTCCATGCCCTCCCGGCCGTCGAGGAACCGGCGCGTAATCTGTTCCACCTCCGCCAAGCGCGATTCGGCCAGCGACCTCATGGTCCGAAAGAAGGCACACACGGCCTCGTCAGCCAGGCAGTAGGTGACGAAAAGCCCCTTCTTCTCGGCGTCCAACAGACGCGCTTCTCGGAGCACTTTGAGGTGCTGCGACGCGCTGGCGATGCCGAGGCCCGCCTCCCGCGCCAACGCCTCCACCGTCCGCGGGCTCTGGCAGAGAAGGTCCAGGATCTCCAACCGTTTCGGGTGGGAGACGGCCTTGCCGATCCGCGCGAACTGCCAGTAGGTAGCGTCTTTGTACTGCCGTTCCAGGCTCATCCTCGTCACCCCTTTAGTATTCTATAAACCAATTGAATAATGACGTATTCCATGGCAGAATCAAGTGCCCACGGACCGACGTCATCGCACGAGGCCGGCTCGCACCGCACGACGTCAACGCCGCCATTGGGTCGCACGGCCCTGGCGGCTGAGATATGGAGATACTCATGAGCCCGACGATCCACCCCGCTTGCAACTGCGGCGCCGGAAGGGCCCGCATGGCTCCGCTGGTTCTCGGCGTGCTGATCGCCTGGATCCCGGCGACCGTGGCCTGGTCCGACGGGCAGGCCCCGCCTTCGCCAGCTGTCGACTCCTGGCAGAATGCGGAGCGAATCACGCCGGAGGAGCTCGCGCAGATTCTCCGGTCCGCCGGCGCGGAGAAGCCGGCGATCTACCACGTTGGATACCGCGTCCTCTTCGCGCAGGCGCACATTCCCGGGTCGCAGTACGCCGGGCCGGGATCGAACCAGACGGGGCTCAACGCGCTCATGAGGGCCGTCTCTGCGCTTCCGAAGACGCAGTCGATCGTCCTCTACTGTGGCTGCTGTCCTTGGAAGCATTGCCCGAACCTCGAGCAGCCCTGGGCGATGCTGCAGGCGGCCGGGTTCACGCGTGTGAAGGTCCTCTACATGCCGAAGAACTTCGGCGTGGACTGGGTCCAGAAGGGCTACCCCGTGGAAGCGAGCGACCCGAGCCATGGTTGAGAAAGCAGCCCGCACGATCGTGCTCCTGCTCCGAGCCGTGGCCTTCGCGGGACTCCTGGCGCACACGGCGTTCGGCGCCGAGCCGCCTAGACCGAAGATTGGCGGGCCGGCGCCGAAGCTCGAGTTGGTCGACCTGGACGGAGCACCGCTCGGTCTGGCCTTGCTAGGTGGAAAGGTGGTCATCGTCGATTTCTGGGCAACCTGGTGCCCACCGTGCCGCTCCCAAGTCCCGCGTTTTGTCGAGCTCCTGGCGAAGTACGGCAAGCAGGGCCTTGAGGTAGTTGGAATCTCGCTCGACGAATCTCCGGCGCCCGTTCGCGAGTTTCGCCGCAGGTACGGGATGACCTATCGGGTCGCCCTCGGCGACGAAGAGGTCGCCAAGCTCTGGGGAGGAATCCTCGGGCTGCCCGTGGCCTTCGTCATCGACCGCACCGGACGACTGCGCGCCCGGCACGACGGAGAGGACGATTTTGCCGCAATCGAGCGGGACGTTGTCCAGCTTCTCAAGGAGCGGTAGACGGCGCTCGACCCGAGGTGTCGTTGCCCCTGAAAAGCGATGGACGGTTCCCAATTGTGACCGGTCGGCCGGTGAGCCTCCTTCCCGCCGTGGCCCCATCAGCGGCCGCGGGGGCTGCTGGCGCGAAGCAAGGCCACCGAGCCTGGTGGCCTGCACCTTCTTTGCATTCGGGGGCCAGGACGCAACGGCACCTGGCGTCTCGTTGGTGCTGTGCTCTGAGACAGCATCAGAAGGTTGGGGGTTCGAGTCCCTCTCGGCGCGCCCGCTGCAAGCAGTGGAAAGGCTTTCGATTTACCCACATACCACCCTGCCGAAGAAGATTCGAACCATGAACGAGGGTATACAGAATCCCATGCTTACGTTGACAAAGGCGGCCGCCACCATCGACCAGCCGACGATATAGCCGACCGTGGGCATGCCTGCCTGGAAAGCCCATGCGGCCGCGACAATCATGGTCGTCGCTAGGGCGCAGGCGAATCGGCGGCGGACCCCGTAGCGGGGCAGTGCCGGTGTTCCGAGTAGATGACGCAGTCCGTGATTGTAGAGAACGTCAAACGGATGGCCGGGCAGTAGTGCTCCCAACGCCGCAAACGGCGCCAAGGCCCAGAGAATTGTTGGCGAGGCGAGCGCAGTTCCCACGGCCGCCCACACCATGCAGATAGCCGGCGACATCCGTAACGGATAGTTGATTTCCGCGCAGGTTTCGTCGTCGAGGCCACAGAAACCCTGAGCCTGGATTCTTTCGCGGACGGTTCCCAGGGGTGAGGACATTTCACACCTCCTCTGTTTGTGCGCCTAATTCCAGTAACACGCATTAACGAGAACCGCTGACGCCACCACGAAAGTTCAAGGGCAGGGCCTCCGACGAGGAAGGAACCGCTGGCGCGTGCGCGTGTAACTCGCCCGCGACGCCTGCGGCCACTCAGGCGGGAGGGGCAACCGGGGGCAAGGGCGAATCTTTGTCTCGTAAGTCATTGGGCCGTGTGGTGATCGAACCCACGCCCTTATGGTTAGGAGGACGCCTCAGCGCGTTCTAAACGCAGCGGCTTGAGTTCAAGTCGGGGAGCACCGTGCTGCACCCGGGAGCCCGGCTGTCCCTGCGGATCGGCGGGAAGGACTACTCGCTGCAGTTCCTGCACACCAAGAGCTCGACCGTGCGGATCGGCATCGGGGTACGCGACAACCGGTCGAGCACGTCTTCGAGAGGAGTTGCGCGACACGCCTCGGTGTTAGGCGAATGTGCGTGCGACCTGATAGGCCGCGGGCGTTCGCGCTTCAGAACATCGGGGTCGGTACGAAACCCCAGCCGGTACCCGGGCCCAGATCCTTGACCTCGAGAATCGTGAGCGTGTGGAAATCGACGTCGACGAAGAACTGCGGCGTGCGGGTTGCGTCAATGCTGAAGAGGGACGCCGGCGACTCCGTGGTCCTGCCAGTCTGCACACGAAGGAAGATGAGGCGCCGGACCGTCGGGCTGGACGGCGCATCGGCACCCGGCCCGCTCATCGCGTGGTGCATCATCGAGTGCCCGCCCTCGAGGTGCCGGAACGGGTGGATGATCCAGTCAGTGATCATCGCGAGGGTCTGATGGTGCTCGTAAATGCGCCACGCAGGGTCCGTGTCGGCGATCATCCCCTGCATGATGTATTCCTTGGGGACGAGGTAACCGAGGATAGCTCCCGAACCTTGCTGGAGCCGAGACCGCACCTCCGGCATCTGCAGCACAGCCGTCATTCGATGCTGGAGCATGGCTTTGTCCGCGGGCAGGATCGGAAGGACCATCACGTGGCCGTCTGACCAAAGGGGCAACCTCGCCACCGTGTAGCTGCGCAGCGCGAAGGCTGTACCCACTGCGAGCCCGAACGCGAGCACAAACACCACGGCTGAGCGCGGGAAGAGGTGCCGCGGGAGTGGAATTCGACCGAGGAGCCGGTCGAGGGGGCGCGGGACGAACATGCCGGTCCTCTCCGTGTAGTCGCGGTACTGATCTCCGAATTGCGTGACCATCCGGCGCTCCTCGTCCCGGGCGAGGAGGTAGTAGAGGGCAACCATGACAGCCCAGAGCGCCACAGTGAGGAAACGCGGCCACAGGATCGCCAGCCCGAGGCCGGTCACGGCGAGCGCCAGGTACTGCGGGTGCTGAAGCCAACGATACAGACCACCCAACGCTGGCCCGCGACGGGCGAGCTTGTGGAAGTAGACCTGGCCGGCGCATACCAAGAACACGAGTGCGCCGCCCACGAATAGGACCGACCCGGCGACACGGACCACCTTCAGAAGCGCGTCCGGCGGCATCACCATGTGCGGCAGGAAGAAGGCGGACAGCCAGTGCGTGGACGGCCATCTGGCGAGGAACAGCAGGATTGGGTTGAACGCCGCGTAGAAGAAGGCGGCGAACGGGCTGATCATGATGAGCACTTCGAGCCCGATCACGAAGTAGAGCACGATCACGCCCCCCATGATCGGGTGTGAGCCGGCAGCCGCATGCGATTCGTCACTCGACTTGTTCATGTGCAGTCGCCGTTCTCATCGCTTGCTCCTAGGTACCAAATGGGATACCTGGTGCCTATTTTGTGGGTACCAGGTATCACTTTCTCACCTTCCTCGCCTGCGGCACCATCGGAGCCTATGAGCACGTAACAAGACGATAGCACGGGAGGCGCGCGCGCTTGTGTCCGCGCAATCGCTTCGATGGCGGGTTCTTGCCGGAATCGAATGCTTGGATAGCGGAACCCGGTACCCTTCGTCGCAGCCGGCATATCTGCCGGACCTTGTACTCATCCAGGGCAAAGGTGAGATGGTGGTACCTGCTGGTGGTACCAGTGCCGATCATTGTTGCCGGGGACGCTAACACGTCATGGACGACTGGTACCTTTCTTACGCAAACTCAGCCTCGAGATCGGGATGGCCCGCGGTTCTCCAGCTGCTTGTGGAGCGGATCAGCGCAGTGCCCCGCTTGAACGCCGACCCGTTGACCTCGAGGATGACCTGGCGCCCACAGGCAAGCAGCGTAACCAGCGTTTGGACACCGGGAAAAGGAAAATGCACCCAGCCGTGGAGGCTCCCGTCACGGGTGGTCTGGAACAGACCGCCGTGCGCCTCGCTGGAGCTTGTGACGGTGAAGTTGAACCTCGTGACCTCGCGTTTGCTGACTGTGAGCGGCATCCGGTACGGCTCCACAATCAGATCGAGAGAAAGCCATTCCTCATCTTTGAGTTCATCCTCGTGGGCGATCCTGTCCGTGTGAGTCCTCCAGTCGTGGTACGGAACCCTGCGCTGCTCGAAACGCGGCCCCTCGTAGAACGCATGCCATTCGAGGACCGTTAGGTAATACGAGACATATTGGTCGAAGGGGTCTTCCTTCTTCTTGCGGCGTCGGGCAGTCAAGTTCGTGGCCTCGGCTTGCCGCGCGAGTCTACATCGCTGCAACCCCTGGCGCTTCCGTCAACGGGCCGCTTACCCTGCCCCCTGTTGACGGACGCCGCGAGAACGACGTAAGCGATGATCGCGTAAGGTCGTCGCGGAGGCGGCGGGAGCTGCGGGGCGGTCGCAGCGAGCTCCCCGCGCGTTGCAACGCCGCGGTGACCCGCAGGGCGAGCCGGGCCCCCGCGCTCAGTGCCTCAGGTGTCTCTGTGCGGTATTCTGAGAAGAGTGAAGGTTGCCTCTAGCTGCCCGAAGTTGAGACTGTAATGCGAACCTGCACCAAGCGAGGTTGTTTGACGTGGATCTGAACGAGGCAGAAACCAGGCGGCGGCTCATCGACGAGGACCTCGGTCTCGCCGGCTGGGACCTTGACGACCCGTCGCAGGTCATCCAAGAACTCGACATCAAGCCGGGCGATGAACTACCTCCGCGCGTGGCTGAGCCGGAGAGCCAATACGCGGGACATCAATTCGCCGACTATGGGCTGGTCCTGCATGGCAAACCGATCGCGGTCGTCGAGGCCAAGCGCACCAGCAAGGACGCGGAGCTTGGCCGGGAGCAGGCCCTTCGATACGCCACAAACCTGCAGCGGATCCACGGTGGACCGTTGCCCTTCATCCTCTACACCAACGGCGTTCAGAGCTATCTCTGGGAGCACGGGTTTTACCCACCGATTCAGATCCACGGTTTTCCCACGCCGGACGACCTCGAGTGGATGGCCCAACGCCGGGACGCCAGGAAACCCCTGTCGGTTGAGCTGATCGACGCGAGGATTTCCGGACGCGACTACCAGATCGCGGCGATCCGTGCAGTGCTCGAAGCGCTCGAGGCCAAGCGCACGAAGCTGTTGCTGGTGATGGCCACCGGCACGGGCAAGACCAGGACGGCTGTTTCGCTGATCGATGTTCTGTTCCGCGCTCGCTGGGCAAAGCGGGTGCTGTTCCTGGTGGATCGCATCGCGCTTCGCGACCAGGCCCTGGCGACGTTCAAGGAGTTCATGCCCTCCGAGCCGGTATGGCCGCAGGAAAGCGAAAAGGGCTTCGTCAGGGAGCGGAGGATCTACGTCACCACATATCCGACGATGCTCAACCTGATCCACAATGGCGAATCGCCGGCCTCGTGGATCTCGCCCCATTTCTTTGACGTCGTGATTGCGGACGAGAGCCATCGCAGCATCTACAACGTCTATCAGCAGGTCCTCGGTCACTTCCACGCCATCAAGATCGGGCTGACCGCGACACCGACGGATCGGATTGACCACGACACCTTCGAGCTCTTCGACTGTGACACGTACGACCCGACCTTCGCCTACACGTACGAGGAGGCCGTCGCCCACGTGCCGCCGTACCTTTGCGACTTCGAGGTGCTCAAGGTGCGTTCCAAGTTCCAGATCGAAGGTATCCAGGGCGGGGCTCTCCCTCCGCAGGTCCAATCACGGCTCGTCGCAGAGGGAAAAGACCTCGAAGACATCGATTTCGAGGGCACCGATCTCGAGCACAAGGTCACGAACTCAGGGACCAACGCATTGATCGTGCGGGAGTTCATGGAGGAGTGCATCAAGGACCCCTCCGGCGTGATTCCGGGTAAGACCATCATCTTCGCCATTTCGAAGGGACACGCGCGGAGGATCGAGGCACTCTTCGATCGACTCTACCCCGAGCACGCCGGGCGCCTCGCACGCGTGCTCGTTTCCGACGACCGATTCGTCTACGGCAAGGGCGGCCTGCTCGATCAATTCAAGACCCAGGACATGCCGCGCGTCGCCATTTCCGTCGACATTCTCGACACCGGCGTGGATGTTCGCGAGGTCGTCAACCTCGTGTTCGCCAAACCGGTGTACTCGTACGTCAAGTTCTGGCAGATGATCGGCCGCGGGACGAGGGTGCTCGAGACCGATCCTGTAAAGCGCCGCCCCTGGTGCCCCGAGAAGGACCGATTCCTCATCATCGACTGCTGGGGCAACTTCGAGTACTTCAAGATGAACCCAAAGGGTCGGGAACCTGGACAGCAAGTGCAGCTGCCGGTGCGGCTGTTCAGGGCACGTCTCGACGAGCTCGAAGCTGCCAGCACCGCGGCGCGAGGCGACATTGCCGAACTCGTGAAGGTTGATCTACGAGCCGACCTGGCGGCCCTGCCCAGAAACAACGTGGTGGTAAAGGAGGCGGCGTCCGATCTCGCGGTGACTCGAGACGAGCAGTTCTGGCAGCACCTCGGCCCCCAGGACCTGGCATTCCTGCGAACCACCGTTGCACCCGTGATGGGTGCGCGCTCCGACGCCGACTTCAAAGCGTTGCGCTTCGAGACCGAGGTCGTCGAGTTGGGTACGGCGCTGCTCCAAGACAAACGCGACGCCTTCGAGGTGATTCGGGACAGCGTTGTCCTCCAGGTGAGCGAGCTCCCCCTCTCCGTCAACGTTGTGGCGAAGGAGCGAGACCTCATAGAGGCCGTTCTGCGCCCAGCGTGGTGGACCCAGCCGACCGACGAGAAGCTCCGCGAATTGGCCCGGCGCCTCGCGCCTCTCATGCGGTTCCGCCAACGCCGGTCGGACCCGATGATGAAGCTCGACATCACAGACCTGTTGGCGACCAAGGAATGGGTCGACGTCGGACCCGAGCACGAACGCATCACTTCGTCGGCGTACCGGGCCCGCGTGGAAGCGTACGTTCAGGGGCTTGTCGCCTCCAATCCTGTCATCGCGAGGATCAAGGCGGGCGAGGCCATCTCCGACCAGGAGATCCATGAGTTGGCCGACCTGCTCGAACGGCACGACCCGCACATCACGGTCCAACTCCTGCGCAAGGTGTACAACCACCGCACCGCCACCTTTGTGCGGCTCATGCGCCACGTTCTCGGTGTCGAGCGGCTCGAGGCGTGGCCCGAGACGGTCACTCAGGCATTCGACGCGTTCATCGCTGCCCATACCGGCCTCACCGGGCTGCAGATCCGCTTCCTTCAGACGCTCAAGACGTTCATCCTGCAAACCGGCAGACTTGCCAAGCAAGATCTTGTAGATCTGCCATTTACGCAGATCCACCCGCGTGGCATCCGGGGCGTCTTCAAGCCCGGGGAGATCGAGGAGGTCCTGCGGCTCGCCGGGAGCTTGGTGGCATAGACAACCCAAGTGGATGGTGGTAAGGTTGTCCTCGAAACGGGGTAATAGATGCATATTGTTACCCTTATTCGAACCCACGTTACCCCGTTTCCAGGGAGAGGCATGCCGCACTCGCTCGATTCCATCTATCTCCGGAAATTGAGCTTCTCCGCCGAGGATGCGTCCACGCTCCAGAGGATCGGCGAGTACAAGGGGAAGCAGGCGCTCTATACCCAGCAGACACCCGAGATCTTGGAGTCCCTGCGTCAGGTGGCCATCGTCGAGTCGAGCGAGTCGTCGAACCGGCTCGAGGGCATCACCGCGCCGCGGGAACGCGTCGAGGCCCTGGTCCTCAAGGCCTCCATGCCGGCGACCCGCTCCGAGCAGGAGATCGCCGGCTACCGCGACGCGCTCGCGCTGATCCACGAGTCCGCCGAACACATGGCGTTCACCGTCAACGTTGTGCTCCAGCTCCACTCGATGATCTACCGCTACCTGCCCGCCGAGGGCGGCCGCTGGAAGATGACCGACAACGAGATCGTGGAGCGCAACCCTGACGGCTCGCTCTTGCGTGTTCGGTTCCGCGCCGTGCCCGCGGTCGCGACCCCGGGCGCGATGGACAAGCTCGTCGAACGCTACCGGGCCGCCGTCACCGAGGGGCGCGTGGAGCCGCTCGTCGCCGTACCCCTCGCCGTCTTCGACTTCCTCTGCATCCACCCGTTCACCGACGGGAACGGCCGCAGCGCGCGCCTGCTGACCCTGCTCCTCCTCTACCACTTCGGGTACGACGTCGGGCGCTACATCAGCCTCGAGCGGATCTTCGAGGAGTCCAGGGAAACCTACTACGAGACGCTGGAGGCATCATCTCGAGGCTGGCACCAGGGGCAGCACGACATCCGCCCATGGCTGCGCTACTTCTGGGGCGTGATGCTGCGCGCCTATCGCGAGTTCGAGGAGAGGGTCGGCCAGGTCACGACCGCGCGAGGGTCGAAGACAGCGCACATTCGCCGCGTCGTTGAACGCAAGCTCGCGCCGTTCGCGATCTCGGAGATCGAGGCGGAGTGCCCCGGCATCAGCCGGGACATGATCCGCGTGGTCCTGCGACAGATGCGCGAGGACGGTGTGCTCACGGTCGAGGGCGCCGGCCGCGCCGCGCGCTGGTCGAAGCGACATCCGGAACGCGCCGACTCCGCTCGCCCGGATCCAAGCACCGGAGCCGGCCGGCCGAAGGGACGTGGTTGATGGAGCAACGATGCTGACGCCCGCCATTCGATCAAAAGTGGACGCCCTGTGGGACAAGTTCTGGTCCGGCGGAATCGCCAACCCGCTCACGGCGATCGAGCAGATCTCCTATTTGCTGTTCATGCGGCGGCTCGACGCCATGGACCGAAAGACGCAGGAGGACGCCGAGTGGCTCGGGAAGCCCTCCACGTCGCTGTTCGCCGGGCACGACGATCTGCGCTGGAGCCAGTTCCGCCACCTCCCCGGCGACGAGATGCTCGCCCACGTGCGCGACCGAGTCTTTCCGTTCATCAAGTCGCTCGGGGGCGAGTCGCTGCCGTTCGCTCAGGCGATGCAGGACGCAGTGTTCATCATCCCGAAGCCGTCCCTGCTCGTCGAGGCAGTGGGAATCGTCGACGAGATCTACGGCGAGATCGAGCGCGAGCGACAGGCCAACGGCCAGACGTTCCACGACACCCAGGGCGACCTCTACGAATACCTCCTCTCCGAGATCGCCACCGCCGGCAAGAACGGGCAGTTCCGCACCCCGCGCCACATCATCCAGATGATCTGCGCGCTCATCGACCCGAGGCTTGGCGAGGAGGTGTGCGACCCCGCCTGCGGCACCGGCGGTTTCCTACTTGGTTCCTACCAGCACATCCTCACCCAGCACACCAGCCCCGACTTGCGTCACACTGATGAGAACGGCCTGGAGCGCGGCGAGATCGGCGACCGGCTCACCGACGAGCGGCAGTGGCGCGTCCTCAAGGAGCGCACCTTCACCGGCTTCGACTTCGACACCACCATGGTGCGCATCGGCCTCATGAACCTGCTGCTTCACGGCATCGACACGCCGAACCTGCACTACATGGACACCCTCTCCAAACGGTACGACGAACGCGACCGCTACGACGTGGCGCTCGCCAACCCTCCGTTCAAGGGCAGCATCGACAAGGGCGACATCAACGAGGACCTGCAGCTCGCCACCACCAAAACCGAACTGCTCTTCGTCAACCGCATCATCAACGTCCTGCGCATCGGCGGACGCGCAGGCGTCATCGTCCCCGATGGCGTCCTCTTTGGCTCCTCCAACGCCCACAAGCGCCTGCGCACGATGCTGCTCGAAAAATGCGAGCTGCAGGGGATTGTCAAGATGCCCGCAGGCGTCTTCAGGCCGTACGCGGGCGTCAGCACCGCCGTGCTGCTCTTCGTCAAGGGCGGAAGCACCGAGAACGTCTGGTTCTACGACATGCAATCGGACGGTTTTTCCCTCGACGACAAGCGCGACAAGATCGAGGCCAACGACATCCCCGACGTGCTCGCGCGCTGGCGCGCCCGCAACCCTGAGAAAGACACCGACCGCACCGCCAGGTCGTTCTTCGTCCCCGCCGCCGAGATCAAGGGAAACGGCTACGACCTCTCCATCAACCGTTACAAGGAGGTCCGCTACGAGGAGCAGGAGTACGACCCGCCCAAGGTAATTCTAGGCCGTCTTCGCGCTCTCGAAGACGACATCCGGAAGGACCTCGACGAGCTGGAGGGGATGCTCCGGTGACGTGGCCAATGGTCCACCTTCGTGACTTGACTTGTCTCGCCGACAGCGGGACCTGGGGCGACGAAACTTCTGAGGGAGCAGGCTTCCCAGTCCTTCGAAGCTCCAACATTCAGGGAGGGCGCCTGGACCTCTCGGAGGTTGCCTGGCGTTTGATCCCCGAAGCGGATATTGCCCGGCGTCTACTTCAATCGGGCGATTTGCTAGTAACGAAATCGAGCGGTAGCCCGGAGCTGATCGGCAAATGCTGCCAGTTCACTCAGCCCGATGGAGCAACGGAGTTCTACTTCTCGAACTTCACTCTACGGCTGCGAGCAGACCACAACCGCGCCGATAGCAGATGGCTCTTTTTCTGGCTGTCTTCGCCACGCGGGCGCGCTGCGCTTGCGGCGATGAACACTACAACGTCCGGGCTACGGAACCTCAATATCGACCTCTACCTCTCCCAGTTGGTGCCGGCGCCCTCAGTGACCGACCAGCACCGCATCGCCGCCATCCTGGACAAGGCTGATGCCATTCGCCACAAGCGCCAGCAGGCGATCGAGACCACCGACGACCTCCTCCGCGCCAGTTTCCTGGAGATGTTTGGCGACCCCGTCACGAACCCGCGCCAGTGGCCAACGGTAAGCCTCGGTCAACTAGGGGCGATTACTACTGGCAACACGCCGCCCCGCTCGATGCCGGAGTTCTACGGGGACAACATTGAGTGGATCACGTCGGATAACATCAATACCCCAAACCATTTCCTCACACGAGCGGGTGAAGGCCTCTCCGACCTTGGCCGAACGGTGGCTCGAATAGTCCCTGCGGGCTCAGTGCTGGTGACCTGCATCGCGGGAACCCGAGCTTGCCTCGGCAACGTTGCCATAGCCGACAGGGGGGTGGCCTTCAATCAGCAAATCAACGCGATCACACCTCAGGCCGGAACGGATTTCAGGTTTATCTATGCGCTGCTGGCCTTTGGGAAGACGCTCGTTCAGGCTGCGTCCACGGGCGGGATGAAGGGCCTAGTCAGCAAGTCAAGGTTCTCGGCCATTCGCGTGATTTGGCCGCCCAAGGCCCTACAAGCGGCGTTCGGCGGCCTGTTCGAGAAGCACGGCGAAACTCGGTCGCATCTCAAACTGGCATCTCAGGGCGACGCCGAGTTGTTCGCCACCCTCGTCCAGTGCGCCTTCCGCGGCGAAATCACCTCGGCGGGCGCCGAGCAAGCCACACAGACCACTCCGAGGGCAGACCATGCCTGAGACAACGGCCCCAGGCGCGGACGGCACGGGCCGCGGCCCTGAGCGAGAGCTGGAGCGCCTCCTGGCAATCCTGCTCCGCGTTGGCGAGGCTCAAGCCGGCACCGACGCCGGGCCCGACCGGCGCCTGCTCGACGCGGAGGGACTCGTGCTGAAGTTCGTGGGCCACGCGTCCTCGGCTATTGCTCTTTCGCGAGGTACCGATCTTGCGGACCTGCGGGTCGGGTTCTTCGACCCCGGTTCTGTCAACGGGTTGGTTCGCGCCGCGGTCGAGACATTCCTGGTCTTTCACCACGTCTTCGTGTCACCTGTATCTGGTGCCGAAGCGGACGCACGCTACCTGGCCTGGTGGCTTGGCGGCCTGATCGATCGACAGGGATTTCCGCTCCACTCTCCCGCGGGTAAGAAACTCTTGGAGCAGGAAGCCACTGAAATCGAGGTTCTGCGAAGGCGCCTTGAGGCGAACCCAGCGTTCAGTGCCCTCCCAGAGTTGCAGCGTGGAAAGATCCTGCAAGGCAGGTGGAGGGCGGGGCGCAAAGGTCGAGACACCCCATGGAGGGACCTGGCAACCAAGGCTGGGTTCAACGAGGACAGTGCGAACGGGCTGTACCACTTCCTTTGTGGCTACGCTCACTCAAGCTGGATCAGCGTCCTTCAGGTGAGGCAAGCGAAAACGGTGAAAGACCAGCGCCGCCTGATGGCTGGCGCACTAAGCTATCTTGCCGCGGTGATCGCCCACATGGTCCGCGCGGTCTGTCAAGTCTTTGCGAAAGCACGAGAGTACCTCGCCAAGGATTTGGGCGCGCAAGAGCTCGTGGAAAAGTGGGCCTATGTGGCCAGCACGAGCGAACGACCCGAGGTCGATTGGAGCCGCTTCGGATTCGGCGACGACATGTAGCTGGGCTCGTGTGTTCGCGGCCAACAAGAACCCGAGGCCAGTTGAAAGCAGGATGTCACTGCAAGATGGTCACACTTCGTCCTCAGGCACCCGCCCAGAATACTGTCAATAAGCGTGGACGTGGTACTTATGAAAGCAGCGGCGCAGAGAAGATCACACTCCCATGCCCCGCCCCCGAGGAGCGCCGGGGTTGCCTAGTCGCCAAGGGCTCGACGGTTTGCGTCACCAGCGAGAACCCGGAGCACCTCGGTCAAGCGATCGACGAGGTCACTGGTAGAACGAATACCATCGAGCACGAAGACCTGGATCTTCGCACCTTCATGGTGCGTCACGAAACGTCCGTCACGGAGCTGACGGAAGGAAAGGAGGTGCGACGCTGAACCGCTTGGAGCCCGGTCTAGGGAAGCTAGCACAATCGAAGCAGTCTTTAGCTTGGAACTCGAAGCATTCACCCACTGCACTGAGGCCTCCACGTCCGAGAATATAGCCTTCCCAAGCCGCACCATCGCGTTGAAGGTGAGACGGTGCTGTTTCCCGTTCTGAGTGCGAACGGCGGAAACCCGTGCCCCTTGGAAGTCTACCGACTGGCCGGCAGACCGGATCTCATAGCCCTGAGACAGGATGAGTTGATGGGCCGTCCTTGTTAGTTCGCTGATCCGTTCCTTTGGCGACATCGCAAGGAACCGAGACCTCGCTTCATCGTCCGTAGTGACACGTTTTGGAGCCTCTCCGAGCGGACGAGTCACCACGCGAATCCTGGCAGCGAGCCTCTTCTTGAACCCCTCATTGGGTTCGCTCCATGGGATCACGTTCTTCATTTGAAGGTCGAAGTGGATGCGGAAGAGTCCGTGCGGATCCGAGTCAACGGCCTTGAGGTGATCCTTTCGTGCGATGTAGATCACGGGCTTGCCTTTGCCAAAGGCGTAGCCCGCCTCGTAGTACACGGACGGGCGCGCGTACGTTAGATCAGCGATACAGAAATCGGCTTGATCCAACAGCTCGAAAATCTTGTCGTCGATATCGTCATTATGCTCGACACGGTCAACGCGCAGGGGGATGATGTGCAGCCCCTTTCGAAGAAGAGGCTTGATGACGTGATCGAAAATTGCGTCCACATCGTCGCGACCGAAGGCACTAGCGACGAAGCATCGGATTTGGCGTTTCATTGAACCTCCGTCGGCGTGGTCGTGGATTCTCGGACTTCGGAGAAAGAGCGACTGCCCCCGAACACTTCAGACCACGGTTTCCGTGCGCCCACTCGGTGCAGTCTACTCTGGCGGGGCCCGGTCTATGTGGGAAGCATGAGCCAACAAGCAGCCAGTGGGAACTTTCTCGGGTTTCCGTCGTATTGTTACGGGAAGGCACGGACCGCGAAAGACCATGTTGGAAGTCAACGCCCTTTGCAAGAGCTACGGCGACATCGTTGCGGTGGACGGCGTCAGCCTATGGGTACCATATGGGTACCAGGTACCTCTTTCTCACTTTCCTCGGCCGAGCCAGCAGCGGAGCGCGTGAACACGTAAGAAAACGAGAGCACGGTACGCCCGCGCCCGTGTTTGGAAATTCGCTTCGATGCCGGGTCCTTGCCGAGATCGAATCGTTGGGGAGCAGACCCACTCTCCATTACCGGCTCTCTTGGCTCAGCTGCACGTGGTAGTTATCGCGACGCCCACACCGGGTTGCGCCATGCCGGGTCTCGGTAGCGGTCCGCCCATTCGGTCATCTCGTGGTGTGCGGGGCGTTTCGCGGGCCGGACAGTGAGCTCCCGTACCTGTGTTTGTGCGCCCCGCCGAGACCGAGCCATGACGCGTTGCCGTTATTGGACGCCGCGGCTAGCCCACTTCGGCGCGATTTGGGCTAGTCTCTCGTTAAGCGTCTGGTAATGGGAGGTGCGAGGTGTTGTACGTGCAGCTAGTTGGCATCCTGATCGCCGCTGCGGCTGCCGTCGCCGCGGGTGTGGCAGCGATCTCCGCGCGGCGTTCCGCCAGGGCCGCCGAGGCGAGCGCCCTGGCTGCCCAGCGATCTGCCCTTGCCGCCGAGAAGACCGCGGCGCTTGGTGAACGGGCCGAAGAGGGACGGTGGGTGGACAAGATGGCAGACAAGCTCGCGCATGAGCAGGTGCCGGAGTTGAAGGCCTTGACTGACAACATGCCCGAACACCTCAGACCGCGACTGACAGACCTACTTCTTGCCGCAGTCGCGCAAGCTGGAAGACGTCCACAGATGCTTCACCATCAAGGATTCGAAAAGTATTACCCCGAGGTTCTCGCCAAACTGAAGGGCTAGCAGGGCCGCGTCCGGACAGTGGACGTACTTGCTACCGATCTGGTGAGATAGTAGTAGCTGGTACAGATCGGCCCGAAAGTGTAAAGGACAGGGATGTCGAAAGTGACAGAGACTCTAGATCTCGCAAACAAACTGATCGGGATGCTGAACGACCAGCTTCAGAGCGAATACACGGCCAAGGAGTTCGCGCGGCGCCAAGGTGAGGAAAAGGCACAGTTCGTGATGGCATTTGGCTGCTATGTGCTATGGCTAGCAAAGAAGTCTCTGGAAACTCAAGTGCCTCAGGAAACAGTCCAGTCAGCGTTCGAAGATCTTCACCGCGCTCTTGTGACCTGCTCTTGGTACCGGCTTGGCCAGTACGAACGCATATGGGATTCCATCCAGCACGCCCTTCCACATATGCGTCCTGGCAAGCACTTTGGAATCCTGATGCCTTTCGCTCATGTTGTTGAAGCTGCGAACCTCGCGGGCTGCACGCTCAGCCATTCCAACGATACTCATTTCAACTTCTACACCATAGCGTTGGTCAAGCAAGTTCAAGAAGAAGTGTCGTCTTGGCTCGAGAAACAGCAATAGCCGGCCTTAACTTCGCGGAGCACAGCGGCCAACAAATCACCGAGGTAGCTCGTCCTAAAGAGGCCGACCAAAGGCTCACACGAACATGCGGCGATGTCGGGCGGATCACGCCACACGGTAGCCAATCCACAGGACAATGGTGAGATAGAGGTACCTGGTATCGAACCACCTATCACGTTCTTACCTTCACACCACAGCGGCGGCGCGGCTGTTTGCGTAGCCGGCTGCTAGAACGGCGCGAAGGAGCCGGCGGAGAAGGAGTCCTGGCGCACGCCGTTGTACAGGTTTTGGAGGGCGTCGAAGCGCTGCTTCTCCCAGTCCTCGCAGAGGGGCAGCCCCCTTGATTTGTCGCATCGTTAGATGCCGGGCTCCGGGATTTCCAGATCTCTGCAGATTTTCCGCGCGAGGAAGTCGTTGATCTCGCAGTGACGGGGAACCGAGGAACTCTTTCGCGCCAGGTGATTGACATAGACGGAGTGCCGGCGCCCTTCCCGCAAGAGCGTGCAGCCATGCGCCTCCAGGTGACGGAGGAGGTCCTTGCGCTTCACGCCGAAAGCTTAAACGGCTCGCGGATTACCTCGGTGCCACGCAGCTCCTCCTCGGCGAGGTGACGATTGGCCTCAAACACCAGGGCGACCGCCTCTTCGAGGTTCTCGCGGGCCTCATCGAGGGTAGCGCCTTGCGTGTTAGCGCCAGGCAATTCCTCAACGAAACCGATGTAACCCTCGCGCACCTTCTTGAACACAGCCGTGAACTGAGCTTCCATGATGGCGTCTCCAGAAGAGATGATACCCCAGGATGCGAGATTCCGTGCTGAACACCTATCTGCGTCCGCCCTGCCGAACCGTGCACCCTCGGGCATGGCAGTTACTGCCTGGCGCATGACGTGCCTAGAACGGTGCGAAGGAACCGGCAGAAAAGAAATCCTGGCGAACGGAGGTGTAGAGGTTCTGCAGGGCGTCGAAGTGCTGCTTTTCCCAGTCCGCAAGGTACTGGTAGAACTTCTTGACCTCCTGCTCGGGGGCGTCCGCGGCCGCGGTGGAGAAGTACGTGATGGCGTTGGTCTCGAGGGTCATCCCGACGGACAGGACGCCCATCTCGAACTCCGCGCCCGCGGCCTGCTCGCGGAACTTCGCGCTGAACATCGCCTGGTTGATGGCGCGCAGCTCCGGGGTGCGCAGGTTCATCTTGAACGCCTCGACCCCCTTGGCGTCGTAGTTGCCGGCGACCGACCGCAGGAACGCCTGGTGCTGGACCTCGTCCTCGGCGAGCTTGGTGAACAGCTCCTGCACCGCCGGCTTCTCCGCGCGCTCGGCGGTCATCGAGTAGAAGGTGTAGCCGTCCACCTCGATCTGGTAGGCCTTCCTGAGGATGTCGAGCACGGCATCGCGGTTGGTCATCGCCCCACCTCCACGTCAAAGCTCGCGCGCGGCGTCACGCGTGCACGGCAACCAGCTTCTCGGCCTGCTCCACCAGCTCGTCGGGGCCCATCACCATGCCGCCCACGCGCCCGTAGAACTCGACCCGGCGGCGGCCCGCGATGGCGGCGCGGACGTCCTCGACCATCTGGCCGGTTGACAGCTCGGAGACCAGCACCGCCTTGGCGCCCTCGGCGGTCTTGCGCAGCGCCTCGCTCGGGTACGGGTACAGGCTGATCGGCCGGAACAGCCCGATCTTGAGCCCCCTCCCCTTGGCGAGCTCAATGGCCGTGCGGGCGATCCGCGCAACGGTCCCGTACGCCACGATCAGCACGTCGCAGCCGCCCTCGACGTTGAACGTCTCGTGCCGGACCTCCTTGGCCATCCTTTGGTACTTGCGGTGGAGGTCCCAGTTGTGCTTCTCCAGCTTCTCGGGGTCCAGGTAGAGCGAGTTGATGATGTTGGGCTTGCGGCCGGCGCAGCCGGTCGTGGCCCAGGGCTTCTCGGGCAGGTCCTCGGGCTTGATCTCCTTCTTGAACTCGACCGGCTCCATCATCTGGCCGATCAGCCCGTCGCCCAGGATCATGACGGGGTTGCGGTACTCGTCGGCGAGGTCGAAGGCGTCCATCACGAGGTCCGCCGCCTCCTGCACCGTGGAGGGGGCCAGCACCAGCAGGCGGTAGTCGCCGTGCCCGCCGCCCTTGGTCGCCTGGAAGTAGTCCGACTGCGAGGGCAAGATGCCGCCGAGGCCGGGGCCACCGCGCATGATGTTGACCACCACCACCGGCAGCTCGGACGCGGCGATGTACGAAAGCCCCTCCTGCATCAGGCTGATGCCCGGGCTCGAGGAGGACGTGAACACCCGGCACCCCGCGCCCGCCGCGCCGTAGAGCATGTTGGAGGCCGCCACCTCGCTCTCGGCCTGGACGAACGTGCCACCGACCTGGGGGAGCCGCGCCGACAGGTACTCCGGGATCTCGTTCTGGGGGGTGATCGGGTAACCGAAGAACAGCCTGCACCCGGCGTGGATCGCCGCCTCTCCGATCGCCTCGCAGCCCTTCATGAGCTTCTTCGCCATCGCGCGCTCCTTACCCGGCGACCGGGGCGGCCGCGTGGGCCTGCCCGATCTCGTACCCGCGTCGCAACGCTTCCTGGTTCAGGGGCACCAGCTTGGGCCGGGTGGCAAACGTCTCCGCCAGGACCGCTTTGACGTTCTCGAGGTCCGCGATCCCCGATGCGCCGATGAACGCCCCGAGGGCCACCATGTTGGCCGCTTTGGCGTTGCCGAGCTCGCGGGCGATCTCGTTGGCCGGCACCGGGACCACGGTCACGTCCGTGCGCCTCGGCAGCCGGTTGATCAGGGATGTGTTGACCACGATGATCCCGCCTGGCTGCACGGAGTCCTCGAACTTGTCGAGGGAGGGCAGGTTGAGGACGATCAGGACGTTCGGGTTCTTGGAGAGCGGCGAGCCGATCTGCTTGTCGGAGAGCACCACGGTGCAGTTGCAGGTGCCGCCGCGCATCTCCGGCCCGTACGAGGGCATCCAGGTCACCTCGTGCCCGGCCTGCATGCCGGCGTAGGCCATCAGCTTCCCGATCAGCAGCACGCCCTGCCCGCCGAACCCCGCCATCACGATCTCGGTGTGCATGATCAGCTCCCCGCCTGTACGGCCACCCCCTCGGGCGTCTTGAAGTCGCCGAGCGGGTAGTACGGGACCATGTTCTCCTCCACCCAGCCGCACGCCTCGTGAGGCTGCTGGCCCCAACCGGTCGGGCAGGTGGAGAGCACCTCGATGAGCGAGAAGCAGGTGCCCTCGAGCTGGTGCTTGAACGCCCGCCGGATCGCCTTCTTGGCGTTCAGGATGTTCTTGGGGTCGGTCACCGACACCCGCGCCAGGTACGCCGGGGTCTTCAGCTCCCTCAGCAGCTCGACCATGCGGATCGGGTAGCCGGCCAGCTTCACGTCGCGGCCCAGCGGGCAGGTGGAGGTCACCTGGCCCGGAAGGGTGGTCGGCGCCATCTGGCCGCCGGTCATGCCGTAGATCGCGTTGTTCACGAAGATCACGGTGATCTTCTCGCCGCGGTTGGCGGCGTGCACGGTCTCGGCCATGCCGATGGAGGCGAGGTCGCCGTCACCCTGGTAGGTGAACACCATCAGGTCGGGGCGCCCGCGCTTGATTCCGGTGGCCACCGCCATGGCTCGCCCGTGGGAGGCCTCGTGCATGTCGCAGTTGAAGAACTCGTACGCCAGGACCGAGCAACCGACGGGCGCGACCCCCACCGTGCGTTCTCGGATTCCGAGCTGGTCGATGGTCTCGGCCACCAGGCGGTGGATCACGCCGTGGGTGCAGCCTGGGCAGTACGTGAACGGCTTGCCAGTGAGAGCCTCCGGGGGCACCGAGACCCGGCCCTTGTTCTCGATCTGGATCGCCACGTCGGGGCACACGAGCACGCAGAAGCGGCACGCCGTGCAGTCCTCGTTGACGACCTTCGGCACGAAGTACCCCTTGGCGTTGATCTCGTCGGACATCTCCAGGACGTGCTCGGGGCAGGCGTATACGCACAGCTCGCACCCCTTGCACCTGTCCTTTTCGATGATCGGCGTCGGCACGGATGCTCTCCTTTCTCAGATACCCATCGGCCGGCCCGGGCGCGCCCGGTAGCGGCGATGTTCAGGCGGCAGCAGTTTTCGATCGATCGGCAGCAGCGGGCAGTCCACCCCGTCGAGGGAGCCGACGAGGCGCCGCAGCGCCGCGCAGAAACGGACCGGGATTCCGGTGGCCGCCGACAGCTCGCGCGTCGCTGCGAGCCCGTCCTCGACGATCTCCGGGGTGCTCTCCTCCATCAGGTGGGTGTTGGCGACCAGCCCGGTCACCGGAAGGCGCGCCGCTGCCTCCACCCCGCGCAGCATGGTCAGAAGGCCTGCCTGGTCCTCCGCGAACGGGCGCCTGGTGTTGACGACGAACAGGAGGTCGGTCCGGGCGGGATCCACCACGTCCGAGAGGCTGCCGAGCGCCCGGGCGCCGAGGTCGGCCCCTCCGGCGTCCACGATGATGCGGGCGTTCGCGTCGAGCGTCCGCGCGAGCGCCCCGCGCACCTGGGGGACGATGATGGGCAGGTCGGCGTAGAAGCGGTCCTCATCCGGGACGATGAGGGTGATGCCTCGGGCCTCCAGCTCCTCGCGCGCCAGCCGGCAGCGGAAGTAGGGCTTGACCACGTCGAGGTCAACGACGCTCACGTCGCGGCCGCGCTCACGCATCCCGAACGCGAGGTTGAGCGCGATCTCGCTCTTGCCGCTGCCGAAGTGGCCGACGATGACCAGGACGGGTGCGGTGAGGACCTCGTACGCGTCGCGGCGCTCAATGGGCATGGTCATCGCATCCATACGCACACGGCCAGCAGACTACGCCCCCCCGCGACACACTTTATGTGAATCCCTTCACGAAATCAAGCCGTTTGAGGAACTTGCGACTCGGTCTAGGCAGCGCGTGCGCCAGCCGGCGGTCCGACAGACTAGGTCTCGCTGCTACCGCTCAGGTTGCCCTGCCGTGATCCTGAGGCTCGGAAGGACCGGAGGATCTCACCGCGCTTCGCCGACGATTGGCCGCGCCCTCGACGCCTTGACACTCCCCCTTCCCGGGGTACGATCAGTTGCAGACCAGAGGGCGTTCGTGGGCGTCCGGTGCCGGAATCCGGCAGCGGATCTTTGACTGCAACCGCTCTGGAGCAGGCGGAGGTGGCCTATGGGAAGAGTTCTGCTTTCCGTGATCCTCGGCTTCTTTGCGCTGGTCGTATTCCTTGGGGTCGGCGAGCTTCTTGGCGTCCCGGGGCAAAACACGATCAGGGAAATCCTGGGCGCGAGTCTCGCAGGCACCCTCTACCTCGCGGTCTCCCAGTTCTTCGTCGCGCCGAGGGGGAGCCGCAGCCTCGGTCCGAAATGGCCGACCATGGTCGCCATGGGCGCGCCGTTGTTGGTGATCTGCCTCCTTGTGATCGTCGCGGAAGGCGGCCGGGCGTGGCTGTACTCCGCGCTTCCGATGTTCGTCCCGGGGTGCCTCGGGATCGTGGCGGGGGCCGCAGCGGCGGGGCGCGTTACGTTCTCGCCCCTCTCCCTCGAGTCCTGCCGCCGTTCCCTGCTCGTGTGTGCCGCCGTGCTGCTCGCGGTGGCCGTCGTCCTGGCCGCGGCCGTGATCCCGCTGACCAGGAAGGCCGGCACCTTCCCGGACGGCGCACCTGGGGGGATGGTGCCAGTATCCTGGGGGATCGCCGGCCTGAGCGTTCTCCTCGCCGCGGATCTCGCCCTCATCGCCGCTCGAGCGGGGCGCGGCCGTCGTCCCGCGTTTATCGTTCTCGGCTTTCTGGCGTTCCTCGCGTTCGTTCCGGCGTGTTTCCTCGCGATCCCGGCGATCTGGTTTCTGGGGCACGGCCCCGTGATGCGCGCCGTTAGCATCATCTCGCCCATGTGCTCGGCAGCCGAATTCGCGGTCATGGTGCTGCTCGGCGCGACAGGGCTCCGCCTCCCGGAAGCTGAGAGGACCTGATCGGCTCGTTCGGATTTCCGTCCCGGCGCGTGTGCTGGGCCTCACCTCTTCGACGCGAGGTACCTTTGCAAGGCATCCTGCCAGGGGGGCAGGTCGGCACCGAGGATCCTCCGCAGCTGGGAGGTATCCAGCAGTGAACGGGCCGGGCGTTGGGCCGCCCGGTTCGCCTCGGCGGTCGAGATCGGGAGCACCCGGGCGGCGGAGCCGAGGCGGCGCACGATCTCCCGGGCGAATTCGGACCAGGTGGCGCTTCCGGCGTTGACGGCGTGGATCACACCCAGAGTGCCGGCTGTGAGCAGGCGCAGGATGGCGCCGGCCAGATCCACCGCGTACGTCGGGCACCCGACCTGGTCGGCCACGACCCGCAGCTCCTCCACGCCGGCGTCGAGCTGGCGGCGGACCGCGCCCACGAAGTTTGCCCCCTCCCCGAACAGCCACGCGGTCCGCACGACCAGGCTCCGGCGCGCCGCGGCCGCCGCGCGCTCGCCGGCCAGCTTGGTCCGGCCATAGGCCGAGAGCGGGTTGACGGGAGCGTCCTCGCGGTACGGGATTTCGGCCGTCCCGTCGAAGACGTAGTCGGTGGAGATCTGGACGAGGACTGCGCCGATCTCGTCGGCGGCAGCCGCCAGGTGGCCGACGGCCGTGCCGTTGACGGCAAGGGCCTTTGCCTCTTCCGACTCGGCCGCGTCCACTGCGGTGAACGCCGCGCAGTTGATGACTGCGTCGGGCCTCGCCGACCTCACGGCGGCCCGCGCCGCACCCGCGTCGGTGATGTCCAACTCCGGCAGGTCGTAGCCGACGAAGTCGTGGCCGCCCGACGCCGCGGCGCGTTCGAGCGCCCGCCCGAGCTGGCCGCGGCTCCCGGTTACGAACAGCTTCACGAGAGCCGTGCCCCGTACTGCTCTTCGTAGTAACGGCGGAACTCGCCGTCGTGGTCCTTGATCGGGCGCCACCACGCCTCGTTCTCGGCGTACCAGCGCACCGTCTCGGCGAGCCCCCGCTCGAAGGCGACCTGCGGCTTCCACCCCAGCCGGTTGAGCTTGCCGGCGTCCAGCGAGTAGCGGCGGTCGTGGCCGACGCGGTCGGCCACCGGGCGGATCAGGCTCTCCGGCTTGCCCAGCAGGCGTAGCACCTCGCGGGTGATCGCGATGTTCTCGCGCTCGTTTCCCCCGGCGATGTTGTAGACCTCGCCTTCCGCCCCGTGCTCCAGTGCGAAGAGGACCGCGCGGCAGTGGTCGAGCACGTGCAGCCAGTCGCGCACGTTGCGGCCGTCACCGTAGAGCGGCAGGGGCTGGTTGCGCAGCGCGTTGGTGACGAACAGCGGGATGAGCTTCTCGGGGTACTGGTACGGGCCGTAGTTGTTGGAGGCGCGCGTGATCACCACCGGCACGCGGTACGTCGCCCAGTAGGCGAACGCCAGGCGGTCGCCCCCCGCCTTGGAGGCGGCGTACGGGTTGCGCGGGGCGAGCACGCTCTCCTCCGTGAACGAGCCCTCGGCGATCGAGCCGTACACCTCGTCGGTGGAGATCTGCAGGAAGCGCGCAAGGCCCACCCGGCGCGCCTCCTCGAGGAGGACGAGCACTCCCTTCATGTCGGTGTCGATGAAGTGCGCCGCGCCGAGGAGGGAGCGGTCCACGTGGGTCTCGGCCGCGAAGTTCACCGCGAGCTGGCAGCCCGCCATCGCCTGCCTGACCGCCTCCGGATCGCAGATGTCGCCGCGCACGAAGCGGTAGCGCGGGTCCCTGGAGACGTCCTGCAGGTTCTCCAACCGGCCTGCGTACGTCAGCTTGTCGAGGTTGACGATCTCCCACTCCGGGCGCTCCTCGAGCACGAACCTCACGAAGTTGGACCCGATGAAGCCGCACCCCCCTGTGACCAGGATCCTTGTGCTCATGCACGCTCCCCTGCCACCCCGCACCTGCGACAAGCCCCGGAACGCACCACCGCCCCGGCCCTCTCAGCCCTGGGTGAGCAGCCCGAGCAGGTACTCGCCGTAGCCGGACTTTGCAAGCGGCACGGCGATGCGGCGCAGGTGGTCGTCATCGATGAAGCCCATGCGCCACGCGACCTCCTCCGGGCAGGCGATCTTCAACCCCTGGCGTTGCTCGACCACCTGCACGAAGTGGGCGGCCTGGAGCAGCGACTCGTGGGTCCCGGTGTCCAGCCACGCGGTGCCTCGACCCAGCAGCTCCACGGTCAGCTCGCCCCACTCCAGGTAGCGGCGGTTCACGTCGGTGATCTCCAGCTCCCCGCGCGCCGAGCGGCCGAGCGACTTGGCGACGCCGACCACCCGGTTGTCGTAGAAGTAGAGGCCGGTCACGGCGTAGTGCGACCTCGGGTGCGCCGGCTTCTCCTCCAGGGAGAGAGCGCGGCCCTCGCCGTCGAGCTCGACCACGCCGTAGCGCTCCGGGTCCCGCACCCAGTACCCGAAGACCGTGGCGCCGCTCTTCCGGGACGCCGCGGACTGCAGGTGCTTCGCCAGACCGTCTGCGTAGAAGATGTTGTCACCGAGGATGAGGCAGACGGTCTCGCTGCCGATGAACTTCTCGCCGATCAGAAACGCCTCGGCCAGCCCCCCGGGCGTGGGCTGCTGTGCGTACGAGAGGCTGATCCCAAACTGGCTCCCGTCGTTGAGCAGGGCGCGGAAGAGCGGCGCCTCGTGGGGCGTCGTAATGACGAGGACGTCCCGGATGCCCGCCAGCATCAGCGTCGAGAGCGGGTAGTAGATCATCGGCTTGTCGTACACCGGCACGAGCTGCTTCGAGACCGCAAGGGTGATCGGGTGCAGCCGCGTGCCCGCTCCGCCGGCGAGGATGATCCCTTTCATCGCGCCTCCCGCGTGTATTGTACGCGGACGCCCGGCCGGCCCGTTTGGCGATGCCTGCAGCGGCCCGGCGAGTGGAATAGACTAGGAGGCCGCGGCTATTGTGAAGGTGGTCGAGGAGGGCGCATGAACAAGACGCTGGTGCTAGGCTCCGAGCCTGAGACGAGCATTGCCGATCGCGACTCCAACCTCATCCCCAACGGTGAGGAAAGGCAGAGACTTGCGCAGATGGCCGAGCACGTCGGCGCGATCCTCGACCTCCTCCACCTCGACCGCACCGATCCCAACCTGACCGGCACGCCCGAGCGGGTCGCCAAGATGTACATGGAGATGTTCCACGGCCTCGTGGAGGGTGCCGAGCCCAAGGTCACGACGTTCCCCAACGAGGAGAACTACCAGTCCATGGTGATGGAGCGTGACATCCCGTTCTACTCGATGTGCGCCCACCACCTGGTGCCGTTCTACGGCCATGCCCACATCGCCTACATCCCCAAACGCCGCATCGTCGGGCTCTCCAAACTGCCGCGGATCCTCGAGTTCTACGCCAAACGGCCACAGATCCAGGAGCGCCTCACCGAACAGGTCGCCGACTACCTCGCGAACCAGCTCGAGCCCCTGGGCGCCATGGTGGTGATCGAGGCGCGCCACCTGTGCGTCGAGATGCGCGGCGTCAAGAAGCCCGGTGCTCTGACCATCACCTCCGCGATTCGCGGCTGCTTCGAAGACCGCAAGGTGCGCGGAGAGTTCCTCCACTTCCTGGGAAGGACGAAGGAATGGTAGACAAGGCCCTTCGCAGCAGGGTGAGGGCCGAGCTCGCCGGTTGGCAGCTCGAGGACGAGCAGCTCGTCGGAAAGTGGCGCTTCCCCGACTTCGGCGCTGCGTTGTCGGCCGCGGTACGGGTGGGGGCGCAGGCCGAGCGAGCCGACCACCACCCGGACATGCAGATCGGCTGGGGCAAGCTGGAGGTTCGCTTGACGACCCACAGCGCCAAGGCCCTCACGTCGCGCGACGTCGAGCTTGCCCTCCAGATCCAGAAGGCGCTCGGCGCCCCGCAGCCCTAGCCTCCGGACCCCTTTCGCGGTCCCGTCTCCCTGCTTTTCCCAGTTCTGTTTCTTGTCTGCCCGGCGGGTAGCTTTTCGCGTTGCCTCGCCCCGCCGGTTCGAGCAGGCCCCGTTCCGTGCAACTGCGTTGCGGCTTCCTTGTTTGCCCCGCGGGTGCGCGGCCTAACCCTTTCTTCCACTGCGTGGCTCTTATTACCCCGCGGGCTGGGAGCGGTCGCTCGGGCTGCGCATCGAGCGCAGCCCCGCGACCCGCCTGCGCGTGCGACCGAGCTGCCAGACCGGCGTGCGGACCCTCGCTGTTCCTCGCCCTCGCGCTGAGCGCTCGTGCTCGGCCAGCGTCTCCACCCGCCGGTCTGGCAGCTCGGTCCCCGCACGCTCCGGCGGAATGGCTCCTATCGCCCGCGGGGCGGATTTCACCCCCACCCCCCCGCTCTGCCACCGGCCTGCTTGAGCGCTCCTATCACCCGAGCATTTCCGCTCCAGCTTTGATGCCTCTAGCCTAAGGGTG